>UPYI01000004.1 GCA_900538555.1 uncultured Porphyromonadaceae bacterium | reverse complement strand
CCACATAAAGAGAAGCGGAGGAACTCGCAAGAGCCCTCCGCTTTTTTTATCCCCATACTTTCGTAGAACCGTAGATCCACACACCACCAGCATTCCATCTCTACCCTCCATCTTCAAACCAGATACCTCTATTTTCAACCTCCGTACCTTCGTATCTCCATACCTCTGCCACCCTCCGGGAAAAACACCAGCCCAGACACGGACTTATCCACTCTCTACTCTCTTTCTTTTCCGGAGAAAACGGTTCAGAAGAAAAAACGTGGGGAATAACCATAAAAATTAGCGAACCGGAACAAGAAAAAACATTTGTCGGCAACCCCTCAAAGAATGAAGCTCAGAAGAAAACACCGGTTGCGGATTTGTTGTGATTCTTCCCCACCGGAAAAATCACAGCCACGGATTCGTAATCATGCCTTTCCCTCCGGAATCTCCGGGACAGGAAAAAACCACACCGCACGATCCCGATACAGTCCCGCAACACCCTCCATGAATTCACGGTCATATTCTTTCCGAAAGGAACTCCACCTGCTACACATTATTCGTTCTTGCTTTCTTCTTCGGAATGTATGTAAGTAGAGCCGAGAAAAACTCTATGGAAAAGAAGGGATATACTATTGGGAAGAAAAACACCATACACTACGGTGCAACCCGACCCGCAAACGGGCAGCCTCCCAAAGCACCGATCCACAGCTACACCGCACGTGTTTTCCTTCGTGCGAAAACTCCACCGTAGACACCCCGGACCCCATTCCGTACGGTGCATCCTGTTGTCCGTGTCACCCGACTGTTTGGAGCCCATGCCCGAAAGCCGGGCACAGAATTGCTGGAAGACTTTCTTTGAGAAAAAGAAAAAATAATGATGAAAGGTTTTGTATTTCAGATAAAAACAGTACCTTTGCAAGCCGATTATTACCAAATTAGAGAAAATTTATAGGGCAGACACGACTTCTGTGTCCGAAGTTGTGTGTGTCTAAAAGCATTTAAGTAATTAACAATTAAAATTTTAAGCAGTGGATACTTTAAGTTATAAGACCATTTCTGCAAACAAAGCAACTGTAACGAAAGAATGGGTTGTAGTAGATGCAACCGATCAAGTGCTGGGTCGTTTGTGTGCAAAGGTTGCCAAACTGTTGCGCGGCAAATACAAACCTAACTTCACACCCCACGTAGACTGCGGTGATAATGTGATTATTATCAATGCCGACAAAGTGAAATTAACGGGTAAAAAATGGGATGATCGCGTATATCTGAACTTTACGGGCTATCCCGGTGGACAAAGAGAATTCTCTCCCGCCGATTTGATGAAAAAAGGCGAAGACAAATTGTTCGCCCGTGTAGTAAAAGGTATGCTCCCCAAAAATAAATTGGGCGCTCAAATGTTGAGAAACTTGCATGTATATGCAGGTGCTGAACATCCTCATGCTGCACAACAACCCAAAACAATAGATATTAACACTCTTAAATAAGAAATATGGAAGTAGTTAATGCATTAGGCAGACGTAAAGCCGCAGTAGCACGCGTATTCGTAAACGAAGGTACGGGAGTTATCACTGTAAACAAACGTGATTTGTCCGTTTACTTCCCTTCTTCTATCTTGCGATTCATTGTTAAGCAACCGCTCGAAAAATTGGGCGTCGCTGAAAAATACGATATTAAAGTAAATCTTAACGGTGGCGGTTATAAAGGACAGGCAGAAGCATTGCGTTTGGCAATCGCTCGTGCCTTGGTAAAAATCAATCCGGAAGACAAACCGGTATTGAAAGCCGAAGGTTTCATGACCCGCGACCCGCGTGTTGTTGAACGTAAGAAACCGGGACGTCCCAAAGCTCGTAAGAGATTCCAGTTCAGCAAACGTTAATGTTCCCAAGCCTATTCGGTTTAGTATCCAAATCGCAGAGACGGCTGCTTAGTGCGGAACTACTCTGCGGTTGAGTAAGTAGAATGTAAACAAATAATAAAAAGAAAAATGGCTATTACAAATTTCGACCAGTTATTGGAAGCCGGTGTACATTTCGGACACTTGAAAAGAAAATGGAATCCGGCAATGGCTCCTTACATCTTCATGGAGCGCAATGGTATTCATATCATTGACTTATATAAAACAGTTGCTAAAATAGACGAAGCTGCTGCTGCATTGAAATCAATCGCAAAAGCCGGCAAAAAAGTGCTTTTCGTCGCTACAAAAAAACAAGCTAAGCAAGTGGTTGCCGATAAGGCTTCTGCTCTGAATATGCCTTACGTTATCGAACGTTGGCCCGGTGGTATGCTCACCAACTTCCCCACTATCCGCAAGGCTGTGAAGAAGATGACGAACATCGACAAAATGATCAACGACGGTACGTTCGACAATCTCTCTAAACGTGAAAAATTGCAGATTACCCGTCAGCGTGCTAAACTCGAAAAAACATTGGGTAGCATCGCCGATTTGAACCGTCTGCCGTCTGCATTGTTTGTAGTAGATGTATTGAAAGAACATATCGCAGTACGCGAGGCTAACCGTTTGGGTATCCCCGTATTCGCAATGGTCGATACGAATTCCGATCCGACGAACGTCGATTTCGTTATCCCTGCTAACGACGATGCTTCTAAATCGATCGAAGTAATTTTGGATGCCGTATGCGGTGCTATGGCAGAAGGTTTGGAAGAACGTAAAGCTGAAAAAGTGGACGTTGCTGCCGCAGAAGGCGAAGAGGCTGCTCCCAAAAAAGAGAGAAAGGCTCGCGTTTCCCGCAAAAAATCGGAAGATTCGGAAGCTATGAATGCTAATGTAGCTGAAAAATTCTTGCCGAAAGAAGAAGAATAATCAAATGATAAACGGGATAAAGAGTGGGGCCATCAGACCTCGCTCTTTGTTCGTTTCATTCCTTAACCCATTAAAATAATAAAAGGAGATAATAATATGGCAGTTACAATGGCAGAAATCAGCAAACTCCGCAAATTGACGGGCGCTGGTATGATGGACTGTAAAAATGCTTTGAATGAGGCTAACGGCGACATTGAAGCAGCAAAAGAGATTATTCGTAAAAAAGGTCAGGCTGTTGCCGCTAAACGTGAAGACCGCGAGGCTTCGGAAGGTTGCGTATTGGCTGCTGCTAACGGCGACTTCGCCGCTATCGTGGCTTTGAAATGCGAAACAGACTTCGTTGCTAAAAACGAATCGTTCGTTGCTTTGACAAAAGCTATTCTGGATGCTGCAATTGCTGCGAAAGCCGCAGACATCGAAGCTGTAAAAGAATTGACCGTAAACGGTTCGAAAGTGGCTAACTTGATCGTAGACGAAATCGGTAAAACCGGTGAAAAAATGGAATTGGGATATTACGAAGCTATCAGCGCTCCGTACACGACTGCCTATATCCACCCGGGAAACAAATTGGCTACGGTTGTAGGTTTCAACTTGGCTGATACCGATTATCAAGTAGCTCACGATGTAGCTATGCAAGCTGCTGCAATGAGCCCGATCGCTGTTTGCCGTGAAGAAGTTCCGGCTGATGTCGTATCGAAAGAACTTGAAATCGCGAAAGAAAAAGCTCGTCAGGAAGGCAAGAAAGAAGAGATGCTCGATAAGATCGCACAAGGTCGTCTGAACAAATTCTATCAAGAAGTCTGCTTGATGGAACAAGCATTCGTGAAAGATGCAAAACAAACGATCGCTCAATATCTTTCGTCCAGCAACAAAGAACTGAAAGCTATTGCTTGCAAACGCGTTACTTTGAACGAAGAATAATTTTCGTTAGAGATAGAAAAAACGGTAGCACTGCAAAGTGTTACCGTTTTTTTTGTTGTAAACCGGAACGTCTGTTTTTCGGACCGGCAGATCCCGGTTTTGTATTTCTATCGGATTATGGTTAGAATGAGAATCCGACTTTGATATTTAATGCTCCTAACCAAATACGGCTTTGGGAATATCCGAATTCGTCGTAGTAGTCGCTTTCCCATGCTTGGTTGGCACTGAATTCAAGTCCGGTAGTCATGCGGTATTGTCCTACATTATAGCTGACACCTAATGACGGAGCGGCAAAGAACCCGTTGTATTTGATGAATGTATCGCTTTGGAAAAGGCTTAGGTTGTATCCGAGGTTGAGTGCGAAGTAGGGACTGACCCGTCGGTTCAGGAAATCACTGCGTAGATGCAGAAATAGAGGGATATTTAAATTGCCGAAAAATAAAAAGCCGATACCGCCTCCGACAGCGAACTGCGGACATACCCGGTAACCATTGACGACCGTAGCCCCGATCTCGCCGATCAGGCAGGGGATTGAGCCTTCGAGTAATCCGAAATATCCTTTGGGCTTGTTGAATTTCTTGTGGTCTTTTCGTTTGAACGGTTCCTCTTTCGTCATTTTCAGTACTTCTTCCATTCTGAAAAAGAATACGTTCCCGTCTTGCGTTTCTATTTTTAATGATTCGTTCGGGATGGTTTCGATGATTTGTCCGCGTACGATCGATCCGTTTTTCAGATATACCACTTCTTCGAAATCTTTTGCAGAGAGTGAAAATACCGCCATGAGGATGAATAGGGCGGAGAGAAGCATTTTCTTTTCCATAAGACTTATTTTGTATTCTATTTGGCGTAAAGATAAATATTATTTGGAATACTTGAACACAATGTTTGCGAATAGTAATTTTATAAAGAAAAAAATTAAACGTTTTCGACAAGCCGAGAGCAGGGCCGAACTTGTTCGATCTATGCCGAGCGGAGAAAAGGTGCATAAATATGAACGAAAGCAATAGGGTTTTGGACAGATGATAGGGGGCTAAAAGAAAAAAGATTGATTGTCCTCTCGACAACCAATCTTCGTTAACCTTAATTCTAATACCATGAAAAACACATTGCAAAGATACGCATTTTTTTATATATGCAATAGTAATGATATAAAAAATGGTTTGGGTTTAACTTTATTTATAAATACAAGGTTGTTTGTTGTCGTTTTGGACGCTTTTATGTTAAAAATATTGCAAAGTGATTGCAGTTTTATTGCAAGGAGTTTGTGTTGCCGGGATCTGAACAAGGAAATCGTGTAGATTGTTATTTGAAAATTAGCACCGGCATTCAGCCGGTGGATATAAATGGGTATAGTATTATGATAAAAGATCGGTTGCGTATCGGTTACGGCGTGTATGTGGGATGTTTGTGCCTGTTGTTGCTCTTTTCCTGTAAGAGTGAAAAAATATCTTCGGGGGCGTTGCCCGAAAGTTCGCGGGCTTTTCTGTCGCTTTATTATCCCGACGAGCGGATTGTGCATTCCGAAGAGGTGGACGGAGAACCCCGTTACATTGTTTTGTTGGAAAATATGGTTGAGATACGCTTCTATCGTTCCGGAGAATGGCAGAAGATGGAAGCCCATCAAGGCGCTTTATCGGACGAAGTACTTTATTCAGTTCTGCCTTCCGGGATACTGACCTATGTGGCGACACACTACTCCGGCGCGGGATTCGTGTGGGTAGAGGTCCGCGACTGGGGGTATGAGTTGGAAATAACCGATCCGGCAATCGTATTGCGTTTTTCGCCGGAAGGCGATTGGATGCCGGAGTTGAGTTATTTGCGCCGGTAAGTGACAAACGAATAGGGATACGGATGTTTCTCGTCGATAGGCATATCGACGCTTTCGATAACCACCCATTGTTCCGGGTCGATTGCCGGGAAGAAAGTATCCGCATCGGGAAAGTCGTGATGGATATGCGTGATGTACAGCCGGTCGGCGAGATCCATAGCCTGCGCGTAGAGTGTGCCGCCTCCGATAATGAATACTTCGTCTTGTCCGGAACATAATGCCATAGCCTCGGGTATCGAGTGACAGAGTGTCGTGCCGGGGAAAACCGTGTCGCCGCCCGACAATACGATGTTTACCCGGTTGGGCAAAGCCCCTTTGGGCAGGGAGAGGAATGTACGTCGTCCCATGATGACGGTGTGCCCTTGCGTCACGGCTTTAAAATGTTTCAGGTCGTTCGGTAAATGGCAAAGCAGGTCCTGCTGTTTCCCGATGGCATTGTTTCCCGCAACGGCGGCGATAAGCGACAATAGAGGCATGGCGTTTTGTTTTTTATACGGCAACTACCCCCGGTATGTGCGGATGCGGGTCGTAACCGGTAAGTTTGAAATCGTCGTAATGGAAGTCGAAGATGCTGTCGATTTGTCGGTTGATCTCCATTTGGGGTAAAGCCCTCGGTTCGCGCGACAATTGCAGTTTCACTTGTTCCATGTGGTTGTTGTAGATATGGGCGTCGCCCAGCGTATGGACAAAATCTCCCGCTTTCAGCCCCGTGACCTGCGCCATCATTTGCAACAACAAGGCGTATGAAGCGATGTTGAACGGTACGCCGAGGAATATATCGGCACTTCGTTGATACAGTTGCAGACTCAATCTGCCGTCCGCCACATAGAATTGGAAGAAGGCGTGACAGGGAGGCAGGTGCATGGACGGCAGGTCGGCGACATTCCATGCGCTGACAATGATTCGGCGCGAGTCGGGATTGTGTTTGATTGTTTCCACAGCCTCTTTTATCTGGTCGATATGACCGCCGTTGTAATCGGGCCACGACCGCCATTGGTATCCGTAGATATGTCCCAGATCACCGTTTTCGTCAGCCCATTCGTTCCAGATTCTCACACCGTTGTCTTGCAGATACTTCACATTGGTGTCGCCGTTCAGAAACCATAGAAGTTCGTGGATAATCGACTTCAAGTGCAGTTTCTTGGTGGTCAGCAATGGGAATCCGTCTTCCAGATTGAATCGCATCTGATAACCGAAAATGCTGGTCGTTCCGGTCCCGGTGCGGTCGCTTTTGGAAATTCCGTTGTCTAATACGTGGCGGAGCAGATCTAAATATTGTTTCATGAGGCAGGGTTTTAAATTGTCGTACCCGTAAGTACAATGACAAAGATACAATAATAAATCGAGCGGCATATTTTAGACGTATAAAATCCGCGATGATTGTTTGTATTTTCCTTCCGATTTTTATTTTTATAAAATTACTATTTGTTCCTGACCGGCATATCTATTCATAAGTTGTCTACATTTGTCCCGAGTATAAAATAATACAAATAATCTTTATGAAAAGAAAATTGTTCTTCTTCTCTCTGTTAATCCTTGTAGCGGTATTTACCCTCTCCGCCAATGAATATGAAGAGGTGGTATATTTGAAAAACGGGTCGGTTGTGCACGGAATGGTTGTTGAGACTATTCCGAACGAATCAATAAAAATTAGGGCGAAAGACGGATCTGTTTTCTTCTTTTGGATGAAAGATGTTCAAAAAATAATAAAAGAAGAGATCGTGACCCGGAATGTTCAAAAACCGGAAACAAGGGAAGAATCTAAAAAAGAAAATCCTGCCCTCGATATTCCAAAAGCGGGGAGAAAAGGAGAACTTGCGTATAAGTCGTCTAAACAGTTTAATAAACCTAAGGGGTATCTCGGGTTGCTCGAAGTTTCTATACTTCCTTGGGTGGGAGAACTTGGAGTTACGATGACCAATGGCTATCGGGCTTGTCCTCAGTTTGCCGTTGGAGCCGGAATAGGAGTGATGACTTCTTTGTTGGAAGTGCATATGCCCATATTCCTGCATTTGCGTAGCGATTTTTTGGACCGGAAAACCTCTCCTTACTTTGCCCTCAACCTCGGATATAATGTAGATCTTTCAAAAGACATTGTGGGAATTAAGGGCTTTTTTGCCTCCCCGTCATTTGGCGTCAGTTATAATGTGGCAGGTATTCGCATGACTACGGGGTTTGAATTAGGGCTTGTCCAAGTGCATACGATCGAAGACGACGATTCCTATTTTTATAGTTCCACTCGTAGCGAAAGGAAATGGGCACGTAGCTATAACCTCAAATTCGGGTTCTCTTTCTGACCCATTGTAAAGAAAGCCGGGTGAAGTGTAAATTTCGCCGTAAAGAGAATCAGATAAAAAGTTTTTACAGGCTGTATGGCTTGGTGTAATTTCAGAGGGACAGAGGAATATCCGCTGGCTCGGTATAAGGACAAAAAATGAAAAGGAAACAGATCGTTTTATTATTTGGATTATTGATCGCGATTCCCACTGTCGGGCAAGTGAAGATAGATACATTGTACTATGATAAAGAGTGGAAGGGGGTAGAGTCGAATATCTTTGCCTCCTACATGAGGGTTATGGAGGTAACTGATGACCATTATTTCCGCAAACGATTCAGGGACTACTATATTACCGGGGAGTTGCGATCGGAAGGGGAATACCTTACCATCGATAGATATGATGATTCGAAGTCTGTTTTTACGGGGGAATGGGTTAGTTACTATCCATCGGGTAAGGTCGCAGAAAAGGCGAATAGGATTAACGGCAAGCGGGATGGGGAGTATGTCAAATATCGGGAAGATGGATTTGTTCTGCTTCATGCTTATTTTAAAGAAGACCGGTTGCATGGCGTTTATACGGAATTTTCGGAGGAAGACAATGTCTGTATGCAAAGGGAATACCGGTATGGAGAGCCCTTGTACGACTATTGTGTCATGTCGAATCAGGACGGTTTTTGCAGTAAAGTGAGGATGTCCGATAAACGACCGATATATGAAAGCCCGGAATTGGATGAAAGGGCAGTAGAATACAAAGATGGGGAGACTTGGTCGTATTATAATAAAAATGGAATCAAGATCGGTATGACGAACAATAAAGTCAGCGACTACGGAAAGTATTTCCAAGTTCCGATCATTATTACGAATCATTCGATGTACCCGATACATTTTGATCCCCAAGAAGCCTCCGCTGTATTGATGAACAAAAAGGGAGAGAAGCGTTTCTTGAAAATCTATTCGGCGGAGGAGTATATAAAGAAAGTCCAAGATGCCCAAATGGGGGAGAAGATACTTGTCGGTGTTATGGAAAATCTGGCAGCAAATAACGCCGGGTATTCAACTTCCACTACCAAGACTTCTTATAGTTCGCATTCCTCGAATTACGGGGCTACGTCGGCGGTTGGGAACAAAGGATATGCTTATACAAGCAAATCCTCCCGCTCATCATCCTATGGACATTCGACTTCTACTACAACCACTCATGATGGTATAGCTGCCTATCAAGCCCGAATAATTGCCAGCAATAGAATTGCGGCATACAATGAGGCGTTATTGGCGGAACGTAATGCCAAAGAGGAGGGGTATTTGAAGAGAACAACCATACATCCCGGAAAAACGGTTACGGGCTATATCTATATTGAACGCAAAAAAGGGGTTTCCATGACCATCTATGTCGATATAAATGGAGTAAACTATATATTCCCTTGGGATGTTAGTGAATGATTCTTCTCTTTTGATCCTTGTATCGGTGGCTTCCGGATAATAACTGCCCTTTGTGACTTCTGCATTGGTTGTCTCCGCTCCGGTTACAGGCTTTTCAATATCCGTTTCAATACGACTTGTGCCGAGATTTCGCGGTTGGCAGCCTCGGGGATGACGAGCGGTTGCAAGTTCGTTTCTTAAAGCGAGTTTTGTTATATTGGGTTTATATCCAAAATGATAGCGGCTCGGTAAAAAATAAATGCGTTTATTTTTTGCTATCTTCTTTATTATATTTGAATAATATAGGAGGTGGCTCGGTATTATCAATTCGTTAAACTTCATATTCATGTACTTTTTTCTGACTCGGCATAGTCCGAACAAGTTCGGCTCTGCCCTCGGATTATCGAAAAAGGTTGTTTCCCGCATGCTTCTGTTCTTAGATTTTACTATATTGGGCTTATGCCCAATATTAGGGTGGCTCGGCATAGCCTAAATGTGAAAATTCTGTTTTTACATTTGTCTCTGCACTCACTTTTTTGTATATTTGGCTTGCGCCCAATATGATAGCGGTTCGGCAAAAAATAAACGAGTTTATTTTATTCTGCCCTCACCTTTTGCTATATTTGTATCGCGTAAATATACGCAGTGCACTGCGTAAAATGTTTTAGTATGTATAAAAGGTTTGAATATCTGACGATTAAAAATAGGTTGGAAGAGCCACGCAAGTTTATTCAAGTCGTTATGGGCCCTCGGCAAGTGGGTAAATCGACCGTTGTAAAGCAGGTTTTGCGGGACTTGGATATGCAGTATCAATTCTATTCTGCCGATAATGTTCCTGCAACGAACGGTGCGTGGGTCTCGAATTGTTGGGCGGCAGTGCGTAGCTTAAAGGAGAGCCGGGGGCTGGATAGTATATTACTTGTTATTGATGAGATACAGAAAATCGCCAATTGGAGTGAAGTTGTCAAAAAGGAATGGGACGATGACACTTTCCATGACCGTAATATAAAAGTAATTTTGCTTGGCAGTAGTCGTGTGCTTTTGGAAAAAGGGCTTTCGGAATCGTTGGGCGGACGATTTGAGGAGATACGTATGTCGCATTGGAGTTTTCCCGAGATGCGGGACGGTTTTGGTTTTACGCTTGACCAATATCTCTTTTATGGGGGGTATCCGGGTGCGGCATCTCTTATCCGTGATGAAGAACGTTATCAGCAATATATTCAGTCGTCAATTGTGGAAGCGACTATCAATAAGGATATTCTGATGGATATTCCTATAAGCAAGCCGGCATTGTTGCGTCGGACATTTGAGTTGGGGGCAGCCTATTCGGGACAGTTGCTTTCGCTGACGAAGATGTTGGGAGAATTGCAGGATGCCGGCAATACTACCACTTTGGCTGGATATGTTCAGTTGTTGAATGAATCGGGTATGTTAGGCGGATTGCAGAAGTATAGTATCGATATGGCTCGTAGAAAATCGAGTATCCCCAAGTTTCAAGTATATAACAATGCATTGAAAACGATATATAGTCCGTGTACATTCGAACAGGCGATACTCGATCGAAAGGCATGGGGACACATTTTCGAATCGGGTGTTGGTGCATATATTATTAGTCAGTCGTTTGTGCACCGGTTTGAGATATTTTATTGGCGGGAACGTAATGACGAGGTGGATTTCGTGTTGCGTAAAAAGGGGTCTGTTGTCGCCATAGAAGTCAAGAGCAATGCAGAGAAGAATACGGCTGGATTGGAGATGTTTAAAAAAATGTTCAATCCTCAAACGGCTTTAATTGTAGGTGACGGTGGTATAAGTGCGGAGGAATTCCTGTCGTTGGACATCAGGAGCCTGTTTTAAACTTCATTTTCATGCACCTTTTCTCCGCTCGGCATAGATCGAACAAGCTCGCCTCTGTTCTCGGCTTGTCGAAACCGTTCATCACAATGCACCTTTTCTCGCTTCGGCATAGTCCGAACCTTGTTCGGCTCTGCTCTCGGCTAATCGAAAAAGTTGAATTTTTTAGGCACAAAAGGCAGGGAGAATATCACATGGCTCCCTGTCTTTTGTGTAATTATGCCGGTTGTGTATTCTTCGGTTAGAGGCTTTCCAATATCCGTTTCAATACGACTTGTGCCGAAATTTCGCGGTTGGCTGCCTCGGGGATGACGAGCGATTGCGGGCTTTCGATGACTTCGTCCGTGACGATCATATTGCGCCGCACCGGCAGGCAGTGCATGAAGTATGCCTGGTTGGTCAATGCCATTTTCTCCGAATCGACAGTCCATGCGCGATCGGTAGACAATACTTGTCCGTAGTGCGGATCGGCGAATGCCGACCAGTTTTTGGCATAGATGAAATCGGCGCCTTCGAATGCTTTTTTCTGATCGTATTCCACACGGGCATTGCCTACGAATTCGGGTGCCAGTTCATAACCTTTGGGGTGGGTGATTACAAATTCGTAATCGGTGGCATTCATCCATTCGGCGAATGAGTTGGGTACGGCTTGCGGCAATGCTTTGGGATGGGGTGCCCACGTCATGACTACTTTGGGGCGTTCGCATTTTTTATATTCTTCGATGGTGATGAGGTCGGCAAAGCTTTGCAACGGGTGGCGGGTTGCCGCTTCCATACTGAATACCGGTCGTCCGGAATAGCGGATAAACTGGTTGAGTATCTTTTCTTCGTAATCGTCGGCTTTGTTTTCGAACCGGGCGAACGACCGTACTCCGATGACGTCGCAGTAACATCCCATTACGGGAATGGCTTCGAGCAGATGCTCGGGTTTGTCTCCGTCCATGATCACACCCCGTTCGGTTTCCAGCTTCCATGCTCCTTGGTTGATGTCGAGCACGATCACATTCATGCCCAGATTCATGGCTGCCTTTTGTGTGCTGAGCCGGGTACGCAGGCTGGAATTGAAGAAGATCATCATCAGGGTCTTGTTCTTGCCTAAGGATTGGTATGCAAACCGGTCTGCCTTTACTTCGAATGCTTCTTTCAACGCATCGTTCAGATTTCCTAAGTCGTGTACGCAGGTAAAATTTTTCATTTGTATATGGTTTATTTTCATGCACTTTTTCTTGCCTCGGCATAGCCCGAACACGTTCGTCTCTGCTCTCGGCTTATCGAAAACGTTCATCCCAATGCACCTTTTCTCGCCTCGGCATAGCCCGAACACGTTCGTCTCTGCTCTCGGCTTATCGAAAACGTTCATTTTTTTTGTTTGTCGGTGTTTGTGGTTGCTCCGGTTTTGTCTTTATTTCAAGGCGAACTTTTGCACGAGAGCGGTGTGGGCATCCCATTTCTCATCTTTTTCCGCCCCGATTTTGATGGGTAGCGGAGGCAGTTTCGATAGTATGTCGTTGATCTTCTCCGAGAAACGGTCGATATTCTGTGTGTAGAAAGTATATAGGGCTTGCCCGCAGCCGGTTTGCATGGAGGTGAGTATGGCAGTCCGGCTGTTTTCGAGGGCAGAGCGCGAGATATCCATGATGCGGTCGATGACTTCTGTTTCTTCCGGAGTGGGCAGACCGTCTGCCGATCCTTTGTAGCTCCATTGAATTTCCATGCGCACGGGGTATTCGCCCGATTCCCGGACGTTGTCGGTGAACATCCGTCCGTTTACCAATATCTTTTTCCCTGTTTCGGTCTCCGCTTCGGCGGCAAACCATTCGTTGCTCCAATGCATTTTCGCTTTTTTTATCGGTCGTTTTCGGAGCGTAAAGATAGTAAAAGCAATATTTATACGCTATAAAGTGGATGTGAAAGTGTGTTTATTCACTTTTATTGTATGCGTATGCGGTTTTGGCGGGCGTATGTGTGGGTACGATTATTCTTCGGGCGTATCGCCGACATACTGGTAGGCACCGATGTCGGGGGCTTCGTTCTGGGTACGCGATATTCCGTACATATCGTGGTCGAGCGGCGCGACGGCATACTGGGGATCGCCTTTTTGAATGGCATCCGATTTCTCCGACCCGATTTCGTAGTTGTAATAGTAGTGTTCTTCGCCCACGGCTTTGAACATCGGTTTGCCGTCCCATACGGTGGCGATGAAATTGTCGTCGTCCTCGCCGGCTGCACGCAGCAGGCAGTTGCGCAGGAATACATCCGATCCGGTAAGGTCGTCGGCGTTGATGTCGGACGTTTTCCCGTATATCAGGCAGTTGGCAAATTCTGCTTTCAACAGGGGGGCGTCGATCGTGTCGTTTATCTCCGACGGCAAAGCATAGTGCAAAGTCAGAATCGGATCGCGTATGATGTCGTAGAAATAGTAGTTTGTCAGGGTGCAGTGGACGAAGCGGGCTTCACCACCCGAAAGACGGACTACGGCCGATCCGGCATCGGAAATTTCGCTGTTCCAGACATATAGTTTGTTGAAGTTCGATGTGATGAGGTCGCCCGATGAGTTGTGTACGACGGAGTTGGCGATTTCGAGAGTCTGCTCGTCTTTGTTGTCCGAGTTCAGTACGATTCCGGTGGACATGCCTCTTACCGAGGTATAGCTCAATCGGTTTCCGGTACTGTTTTCGATGAAGTGTATGCCGCCCCATTGTCCGCCGAGGTTGTCGTAAGGCAGGTCGTCGAACATCCGGTCAAGCCGGTCGCCCCGTAATACGACCGGATTTCCGGGATCGCCTTCGCAGATCAGTTTCCCTTTTACGATCAAGTCGGCTTTGTCGTGGAAGTGTAAGGTAGTCCCGGCAGTGAGGTGTAGTGTGGCTTCCGGAGCCACGACCAGACTGTCGTATATCAGATAGGGGCGTTCGTTCGGCAATGTCGTGCTCTCGGTCAGGGTCTTGCCCCGTTCGATGATTACATCTTGCCCGTATGCCCGTAGTTTCACATCTTGGGCGACTCCGTTCGTTACGAAAATGATGGAGTCTTTGATCTCTATCGGGTTGTTCCGGTCGGTGGGGTCTACTTTCATTTTCACGAAAACGAAAATACTGTCTTTCCCCCGTATTTCTACATCGGAGAACGATTCTCCGGATATGCCGTCTACGTTGATCTGGAATCCTGTGTGTTCGGCATCGGCTATCCGGATAGAGGAGATATTCACCGATTTTTTGTTCCGGTTGTAAATGCGGAAGCTGCGGTAGGAGGTGCTGATAGTCGTGAATACCGTATCGAAGCTGACGGTGTCGGTCGAGAACGACAGCACGTGCGACGGGCTTGTGGTAAAGCCGTCTTCGATACATCCGGTCATGCCCAGACCGGAAATGAGGCAGATGCCCAGCAATATGGCAGACAGATGTTTCATACGTTCTTTAAACGTGCCGGGGCTTTATTTATTGTACGCGTACGGGAGTAATCTGTCGATAAAAAGGTGGTGAAGCCGCGTTGTCGTGGTTTTGTATATTTCGATAAGTTCTTTACATTTGTATCATCTGTAAAAAACGGAGTTATTATGAAGTATTATCTGGTAGCCGGCGAGGCGTCCGGCGATTTGCACGCGTCCAATCTGATGGCGGCGTTGCGGCGTGAGGACAGTGAAGCGGAGTTCCGTTATTTCGGCGGCGATCTGATGGCTGCTCAGGGCGGTACGTTGGTGAAACATTATCGGGAGACGGCTTATATGGGCTTTATTCCGGTGATTTGTCATTTAGATAAGGTGTTGCGGAATATCCGCGACTGTAAAAAAGATATAGAGGGGTGGCATCCCGATGTGGTGATTCTGATCGATTATCCCGGTTTCAACATGAAGATCGCCAAGTTTGTGAAAACGCATCTGGGGATTCCGGTTCATTATTATATTTCTCCGAAGATATGGGCTTGGAAAGAGTACAGGATCAAAGGAATTAAAAAATATGTAGACCGGATGTATTCGATTCTGCCGTTTGAAGTGCCGTTTTATCAACGTCACGATTATAAAATCGATTACGTCGGTAATCCCACGGTCGATGAACTGGCGGTGCGTCCCGATGCCGGTGAAACGTTCGACCATTTTATCGCCGATTGTTCTTTGCCCGATAAACCGATCATTGCTATTCTGGCAGGCAGCCGGGTGGCGGAAATCGAGGGGAATCTGCGGGTGATGCTCGAAGCTGCTGCCGCTTTTCCCGAATATCAGTTGGTGATAGCCGGGGCACCGGGTATCGAGCCGTCGTTTTATAAGAAATATACCGAAGGCAAGGCGGTGTCGGTCGTCTTTGGGAAAACCTATCGGCTCTTGCAGCAGAGCAAGGCGGCTTTGGTAACATCGGGTACGGCTACTCTCGAAACGGCATTGCTCCGTGTCCCGCAGGTCGTTTGCTATCATATGGCGGGCGGTAAGCTCGTGTATGGTCTGTTCCATTGGTGGCTGAACGTCCGTTTTGTTTCGTTAGTGAATCTGATTGCCGATGATGAGGTGGTTACGGAGTTGCTGGTACATTATTTCACTCCGGAGAACGTCCGGAAGGAGTTGGGCGCGATATTGACCGATGAGGCTGTCCGCCGGCGGATTGCCGCCGGTTATGAGCGTATGGCAGACCGTTTGGGCGAGCCGGGTGCGCCTGCACGGGCGGCACGCCTGATTGTGGAGTCGTTGCACCGGTAGGGAAACGAGATGAATACCGATTGCTTTTCTTACGATTGTCTGATATAGTCGGTAAGTTCGGCGAACGAATGCAGGGTGAGGATGCCGGTCGGTGTATCGATTTGGATGTGCGTAGCATCCTTTACGACGATTTGCGGTTGTTGCGGCTCCTCCTTGCCGGTGGAGATGCGGGCGTTGTATCCGTTCCGGTTCAAGGCATTGATTGTCCAGTGCAACAGCGTTTCATCGGCTGCCGACACATGGATTTCGCGGTGGTGGTTTACGGCGGGGTAGTAACTGCCGTGCAACGGATCGAAGTGGATGCTGTCGCGTTCGAACAGCCGTTCGAGACTGCTGTCGAGTATCAGGTCTTCCGTTACACCCTGTTGCAATCCGTTGGTGGCGGAGAGCAGCCAGAGCCGGTCGGACAGTACGAGAGCCTGTTCGATGTCGTGGGTCGATAGCAGAATGGATATGTTTTTTTCGGTTGCCAGCCGGTGCAACAGCGACATGGTTTCTATCCGGCTTACCACGTCGAGAAATGCGGTCGGTTCGTCGAGCAGTATGAGCGGACATTCCTGTGCCAATGCTTTTGCGATCATCACTTTCTGCCTTTCTCCGTCCGATAGTTCTGCGGTGAAGTTTTGGGCTTTGTGTGCGATGCCGACCGCTTCGAGCGACTCTTCTATTTTTTTATGATCCTGTGCCGATAGCCGTCCGAAGAATCCGGTATGAGGTTGCCGTCCCAGCGCAACCAACTCATAGACCGATAATCCGCCTGCGAATGTCTTGTCGGTAAGAACTACACCTACTATTCGCGATAATTCCCGTTCGGTATAACTGTTTATGGCTCTGCCCCGTAGTTGTATGGAGCCGAGCAAGGCAGGTTGTGCGGCAGCCAAAGTGCGTAGCAAGGTCGATTTACCGGCACCGTTCGGTCCCAGCAGGCAGGTGAGTTCTCCTTCGAACAGGTCGAATGTCAGATTCTCGTGTACACGTTTTTCCGATGAACCTTGTCGGTAACCGATCGAAAGTTGTCTGGCAGAGAGTAAGGCGGGGCGGCTCATCAATGGAAATATTGTATTTTACGTTGGTTTATAATTACATAGATAATTACCGGCGCACCCAGTACGGGGGTGATCGCGTTGAGCGGAATCATGCCCGACTCGCCGGGCAGTATGCTGAGCAGGTTGCAGAGCAGGGCGGTTACCGATCCGCAGAGCAGTGTGACAGGCAGCAGGGTGTTGTGGTTCGAACTTTTCAGCAGCAACCGGGAGATATGCGGTACGGCAAGTCCGATAAAGGCGATCGGACCGCAGAATGCCGTTGTGGTGGCGGTGAGCAGTCCGGTAGTGAGCAGCAGCAGATTGCGCACCCGGCGGATGTTCACGCCTAAGTTCTCGGCATACCGGTTACCCAGCAGGAGTGCGTTCAGCGGCTTGATAAGCAATACCGACAAGGTCAGTCCGATGAGGAGCAGTGACGCGAAGTAGGGCAATTGGCTGTTCGATATGCCGCCGAAATTGCCCATTCCCCAGATTGTATAGGAGTGTATGCCCTCGGCTGTGGAGAAAAAATTGAGCAACGAAATGGCGGAGGAGGTGAGATACCCCATCATGATTCCGATAATGAGCAGCATCAGATTGCTTTTCACTAAGGACGAGAAGAAGAGCAGTATGCCCAATATCAGGCTCGAACCGGCAAATGCCCCGATGATGATGGCGATAAATCCGGTAAAACTGTTTTCTCCTGCCGCACCGATCACTCCACCGAAACAGAGCATTACCAAAGCTACTCCCAAACTGGCACCGGTGTCGATGCCTAAAATAGAGGGACCAGCCAACGGATTATTGAACGAGGTCTGCAATAAAAGTCCGCTGACAGCCAGAGCTGCACCTGCCAACAGGGCGGTAACCGTTTGCGGCACTCGCGATTCCCATACGATATAATGCCAGCTTTCTTTGGCTGGTTTACCTCCGAATAGTATATTGAAAATTTCTCCTATCGGTATTCGCACCGATCCGAATAGCAAATTGGCAAAGACCAGCCCGACGGTCGATAGGATTAACACGGCGATAAGCCGCGGCGCTCTGTTGTTGGCGTGTAGGTTGTTCATTCGCTTAACGGATTAAAATAACGGGGGTGGTAGCCGGGGTAGAGCTGCCGCACGGTTTCGGGATGAAATATGTATGCCAGTTCTTGCAGAAGCCGGTCGGGCTGGAACGGGGTCTCTTCGTAGTATAATTTTCGGGAGGTATTGCAACCGTAGACGTGGCGGTCTCTGAACGCATCGAAACGTTGGTAGGGAGCATATTCGTCAGCCAGAGATGCGTAGTTCTTATCGCTGTCGGCAAAATATTTGATTAGCCAGAAGTCGGCATGCTGTGCTTTTTCCAATACGACTTCGAATGCCAGCGGGATAGAACCGGTGTCTTCGTTGTCGCTCCACGGATATGCCGCTCCTGCGTCCCGGAACAATTGTGCCATATAGCTTTTCCCTCCGGGCATGTACCATGTTGCACCGAGTTTGGTCTCGCTGATGACGACCGGTCTTTCCTGTGTGGCGGCTATTTCGTTTTTCAGCGAATCGTATCGCCGGGCTATCTGCCGGAATAATGAATCGGCTTGTTGTTCGCATCCGTACAGGATTCCGAAAACGCGCATCCATTCGGCGCGTCCCAGAGGGGAGGTTTCCAAATAGTCGGCGCATTCGACAAGCGGTATGTTCAGTTTCTCGATACGTCCGTACCCCATGTTTTCGAACGGCGACAAGAGGATGGCTTCGGGCTTGTTGTCGATGATTTTTTCGATGTCGGGCGACATGGAGTTTCCCATGTCGATCACTTTTCCTTCCCGATGTAATGACTGTATCGACGCCAGATTGATGTACGACAAGTCGCAGACACCTCCGATCCGATGCAGCATACCCAGTTGTTCGAGCAGGCTGCAATGTATCGACGAGTAGACAAGTGTATTTTCCAAAGGGGTGCGCAACAAGGTGCCTTGCGGCAAATCTTCGGGTACCGGGCGATCTTTGGGCACGGCGATATAGGTATGCAACACGCGGGCGGTATCCCACGGATTCCGTATCTCTATTCGGGTGTATCGGTCGGTACGGCTGAGCGAGAAACCTTCGGCGTAGGTTACGGGGAGAGCGGTTTCTCCTTGTGCCCGTGTTTGGGGTTGTCTGCACGAAGCCCCGGTAAGCAGTACCGCAGATAGCAGGAGTGTGTAAATACGATTCTTACTCATATCTATTTGGGTTGGTAACCGATATATTTACCGGTCAGGTTGTTCGACATCAGGTATTGGGCGGCTTGCAGGAACGAAAACGCATATTCCCTCAGGGCGGCTTCTTTTTCGGGGGCATCGACCGGATCTTGTTCGGTGTACCCGTTCACATGGAGCAGCCACGACTGGTCGGTCGCCGGTTTGTGGATAAAGAAATGTTCGAGGTCGATACATCCGATTGCGTCGTCGGAAGTGAAGAAGATGCACTCCCGTTCTTCGCGCAACAGGTTTATGCCCAATCCGTTGTCGGTATAGTCGATTCCTAATAATCCGAGCAGGGTGGGTGCGATATCTATCTGTCCGCCGATCCGGTCGGTTTGCTGCGGCTCGATCCATCCCGGAGCGTAGATCATGAACGGAATGTGGTTGAATGTGAGTGGCATATCGCTTCGCAGGATATTCGAACGCCGTCCGTGGTCGCCGAAGAATACGAATATCGTGTTGTCGAACCACGGTTGCTGTGCCGCTTGGTCCATGAATACATGAAGCGCGTGGTCGGCAAACTCGACGATCCGTTCGTCGTCGGCACTGTTCCGGGTCTTGAACCCTTCGGGTATGATGTAGGGCGGATGGTTGCTTATGCTCAGCAGCGAGGCAAAGAAGGGAGAATCGCCGGCGGCTTCCTCATTCAATTTCCGCAAGGCGAATTCATACAGGTATTCGTCGGAGACCCCGAAGCTGTTCACCCGTTTTTCGCGCGGGTAGTCCTCTTGCGCATAGATCTGGTCGAAGCCGTTCGTGCGTAGGAATCCGTTCATGTTGTCGTATTGCGATTCGTGCGTCATGAAGAAAAGTGTGTGGTAACCGTTGTCTTGCAGCACGGTAGGCAGTCCGGTGTAAAACGGGATTACCGAACCTTTCATCGAGTTCCGTTTCATCAGTGCCGGATAGGAATAAAGCACGGAGTGGATGGCATGGTTGGTGTGTGTCCCCGATGAGAAGAACCGGTTGAAGCATAGTGAATGATCCGCAATGGAATCGAGGAATGGCGTGAGTTGCCGCCGGTCGCCGAAATGTCCCATGAGATTGGCGGACATGGATTCCATGAAAATGAATACGACGTTTCTTTTTCCGGTGCACGGCGCATTGGTTACCGTCCGTGCGATCGGGGAGATATGGGGTAGCGAATCGGTGAGGTGCAAGGCATTCCGGACATAACGTATGGCATCGGTATCGTCCATCAGATGTATTTCCCGGTTTTCCGCCTTTTGCATCTCTTCTGCGCTTTTCAGCAGGTTGAAAGCCGGTGATACGCCCAACTGGTTGAGAAAGGTATTGTTGCAGAAATAAGCCGCGCTCACCCGTATCGGATTATACCCCATGCGACCTCTGATGCCGAACAGGCATCCGCCGATGAGCAGTGCTGAACAACCGATTATACCGGCTGCCGATTGCCATCGGTTCGGCGTCTTCCGGTCGAAAACCCGGCGGGCGGTATGCAGATAGCTGTTGGCTGCGATACCATAGAGCAGGGTCATGACGACGAACAGCAGCACTGCCATCAGATAGGAGAACTCGCCGAACATCAGTCCCAGTGTCGTGCCGGCATATTCCGCCCAATTGAAAATCGAGGCGTTGAGGTGTTTGAAGAAATAGTCGAAATAGGGTATATCGCCGGAGGCGATCATGAATGCAATGGTATAGAACAAGCAGAAAAACGCCTGTATGCCCCGGTATAACCGTTTCCCGTAGTAACCTGCCGACGCACAGACGGAGGTGACAATGAGCGGGACGATAAGAATGTAGCAGGCGATGACGTTGTCCATCCAGATACCCCGTAGAAACGCTTGTATGGAATGCCGTATCCAATGCGGTTCGTCTGCAAGCAGTGAAAAGCCTTGCAGATAAAGTATGATCCGGCATAGTGTAAGCAATGCCAATCCGGTAAGGTGCATTGAAAACAGGTATCGGAGCAGAGCCAAATAGCGTTTCATGATCGTGTGCGGTGTAAGCGTGTACGGGATAGATGGTTAATGAGCCGGATAACCTACCGTCTGCGTCAGGATAGGACGGAAATTCGGTTCCAGTTTCAATATGCGGACTAATTCTTTGGCATCGAACGAGCCGCGTACGACTGTGCCCAGACCGGCAGACGCACAATAGAGATAGATATTTTGCGAGATGAATCCGCAATCGACGAACATCATATCGTTACCCGGTGCGATGTCGGTATCGGCAACGAATACGAGGTTTAGCGGAGCCGTCGCTACGAACGGCTGTTTGCCTGCGCTCTTTCGGAAGTCGCCCATCGTGATGGGTTCCAGTTGGTGGCTTTCGGCGAGATAAAGGTACACCCCTTGCTCTGTAATGACGTACAGCGATATTTCTTGTTTGTTCAACGCCGACGGAGCCGTGCGTTTATCTTCCCGGTTGTACCCCCAAGCCGCCCACAGCAAATCGGAGAGCGTTTGTTCCGACAGTTGCTTTTCCGGGTCGAACTCGCGGGTCGATTGCCGTTTCGACAGAGCCTCCATCAGTGGCATTCCGCCGTTTTTTTGAGGTGTGGGCAAAGAGAGCGGCTGCGCGGAAAGAACCGTTGTGCAGCAGATTGCGCCGAGTAACAGAAGTTTGTGTAAGGACATATCGTATTGTTTTTATGCCGGTCGCGCACCGGTATGTCGGATGTGTCCGAATATCTGTGCCGATCCGTTGTTTATCTTCTACAAAGATAATGCAAGCCGAAAGCAGAACTGAGTTTACTTATGTTATGCTGAGGCGTAGCTTATCCTCTACAAAGGTAATTTTTTCTTGTCGAAAAAGAAAAATGAATCTGAAAAAGCGACGAATCGTGCCGTTTTACAGTAGTTTTTTCGTTACCTTTGTAAAATAAGCTGCAAGCCGAGAGCAGAAGCCATCAAGTGAAACTTGAATGGATTATGCCGAGGTGAAGCGTTTATTGAAAACTAAAAGTTTAAAATAAGCTGCAAGCCGAGAGCAGAAGCGATCAAGTGAATACTTGAAATGTTATGCCGAGGCGAAGCGTTTATTGAAAACCGAAAGTTTAAAATAAGCTGCATCCCGGCAAAGTCATTCGACTGGAATAGGCATCTCTGCTTGTGGTGTGTATTATCTTCAATCCCTATAATCGACTTCGGAAGAATGAAAATAACGAAACGGCTCTTTTGGATTATAAGCACTCTTTGTGTTGCTGTCTGTGCTTCGGCGCAGCAGGGCAAAGACTCTTTACGGATCAGCCTGCTGACTTGCTGGCCCGGTCCGGAAGTTTACGAATTGTTCGGGCATACCGGATTGCGGGTGCAGCGCATTTCCGCAGAACAACCGTTCGATGTCGTTTTCAACTATGGTCTGTTCGATTTCTCCACGCCCCATTTCGTTTATCGTTTTACGAAAGGCGAAACCGATTATTGCGTGGCTCCGGTAGAGTTCATGAATTTCTATATGGCTTATGCCGAGCGCGATTCGCGGGTGGTAGAACAGGTGCTGAACCTTTCCCAACCCGAAGCGAACGCCCTGTTGAAGGCATTGATCCATAATATCCAGCCTCAGA
Organism: uncultured Porphyromonadaceae bacterium; assembly: GCA_900538555.1. GTDB lineage: Bacteria > Bacteroidota > Bacteroidia > Bacteroidales > Barnesiellaceae > UMGS27. Next base: position 223,566 of record UPYI01000004.1, on the reverse strand, counting down.
ACCGGGTTTATCGTTATAACTTTCTGTTCGACAATTGTGCCACCCGCCCGCGAAATATTATCGAGCGGAGTGTCGCAGGTGTCGTGCGGTACGACGATCCGCATCATGCCGAGACATTCCGTTCCGAGATAGATGCCTATATCGGTAACTATCCGTGGTTCGAGTTCGGGATAGATATCGCTTTGGGTGCCGAACTGGATGCCCCGGCAACTTACCGGCAGCAAATGTTCGTGCCGATGGTCCTTTGCGAGGCGTTTGCTTCGGCACGGATCGAGCGTCCGTCCGGTGAAACCGTGCCGTTGGTGTGTGAAACCGTCGAGCTGTATCAACCTGCCGGCGAAGCGATCGATCCTCCTACACCGTGGTTCCTGACCCCGCTGTTTTGGGCGTGGGTGTTGCTGGTCGTAGCGGCAGCCGTTTCATTGCGCGATATATATTGCCGCAAGGTATCGCGATGGTTCGATACTCCTCTCTTTTTCCTGTACGGCGCGGTCGGTTGCATCGTTTTCTTTCTGATGTTTCTTTCGGAACATCCTGCCACCGATGTCAATTATCTGGCTTTGTGGTTGAATCCGTTCTGTTGGATAGCTTTGCTCGTATGGATTAAATCGTGTAAAAAGCTGGTACATTATTATCATTTTGCTAACTTTGCCGCGGTATTCGTTTTGTTGGCGTCTACCTTGTGGATTCCGCAGACGCTGAACGGCGCATTCTATCCGTTGATCGGAGTTTCGCTGTTGCGTTCGGCAGTGAATATCGTTGAGTATTTGCGGCGGTCTGCAAAATAAGAAAAAGTATGAATAAAGTATTTGCCACCCTATTAGTCGCTCTGCTTACCGCTCCGGTACAGACGCCGGCGTTGCACGATGCCGTAGGTAGCTTGTCGGGAATTTCCGCCGACCGCTTGCCTGCCGACTATGTGCGTGCGCTGCGTATCTTGTTCGGTGAGGCGCAGTTCAACCGGATGATCCGCGACGGGAAGAACGAAATCCTGTCGAGCCTGTTGGCTGAATGGGCGGCAAACGATGAGGATGACATATTGCTGTACGGGCATGCGGCGGGTAATGCTATTCCTACGCCGTTGTCGGCAATAGCTCCGTCCGATTGGGTAGAGGAGATCCTTAGCGGAGAAGAATCAGCCATGCCGGTATCCCGATCGGCAGGCGGTTTGCGTATCCGTTCGCCGGGGATGAATGCCTGATTTTCCTGTTTTTTCTCTTCGGCATCTCATGCCATTCGAAGAGAGTATTTCACATTTACAAATTTTTACCGGATAACGGGACGTATGTAATGATACGTCGTTATCGCAATAAACCGAATTAAAAAAAAGTGCATGTCGGTTTGCTTGGGGCTGTGTTCCCGGCAAGGAAGAGATATGCAGCAATCAATAAACTATATGGGATTTAATGATTTTTTGAAAAAACTGTTCGGCAACAAGTCGCAACGGGATTTAAAGGAGATAGAACCGTATATCAAGCAGATCAAGGCGATATCGCCCGAACTCGAAAATATTTCGAACGATGAGCTTCGTTCGCGTATCGATGTCGTGAAACAACAGATACGGGATGCGGTAGCCCCCGACCGGGCGCGTGTCGCAGAGTTGAAAGCCGAGGTGGAGACCCTTGATTACGACAAACGCGAACCGCTGTGGGAAGAGATCGACAAAATCGAAAAAGAGATTCTGGAAAAAATCGAGAAAGAACTGGATCGGGTATTGCCCGAAGTTTTTGCCGTCGTAAAAGAGACGGCAGCCCGTTTCAGCCGCAATGCCGAAATAGAGGTGACCGCCAACTCTTTCGACCGGGATCTGGCAGCCAAATACGAATTTGTCCGGATTGAAGGCGACAAGGCGATTTACGCCAACCACTGGATCGCCGGCGGAAACGAAGTGACGTGGGACATGGTGCACTACGATGTGCAGTTGATCGGTGGTGTCGTACTCCATAAAGGCAAGATTGCCGAAATGGCAACCGGTGAGGGTAAAACGCTCGTGGCAACCTTGCCGGTGTTCCTGAATGCGCTGCCGGGCAACGGCGTGCATGTGGTGACGGTGAACGATTACCTGTCGAAGCGTGACTCGGAATGGATGGGGCCGTTGTATATGTTCCACGGTCTGTCGGTCGATTGCATCGACAAGCACGAGCCTAACTCTCCTGCCCGTCGGAATGCTTACAATGCCGATATTACGTTCGGTACGAACAATGAATTCGGTTTCGACTATCTGCGCGACAACATGGCGGCTTCGCCTGCCGATCTGGTGCAGCGCAAACACAACTATGCGATTGTCGATGAGGTGGACTCCGTCTTGATCGACGATGCCCGTACGCCGTTGATCATATCCGGTCCTACCCCGAAGGGCGACGACCAGATGTTCGAACAGTTCTGCCCGCAAGTGGAGGAGCTGGTGAAGATGCAGCGCAATGCCGTGACCAAATGGCTTGCCGAGGCGAAAGCTCTCATAGCTTCGGAGGATAAGAAAGAACGCGAAGCCGGAGCCGTATTGCTGTTCCGTTGCTTCAAGGGTCTGCCCAAGAACAGCGCATTGATCCGTTACCTGAGTGAACCGGGTATCAAACCGCTTCTTCTGGAAACCGAAGCGATCTACATCGCAGAAAACAATCGCCGTCTACCCGAAATTACCGACGACCTCTATTTCGTGATCGACGAGAAAAACAATAGTATCGACTTGACCGACAAAGGTCTGGATGCCATGACCGGAAAAGCGGGCGACCCCGAATTTTTCGTATTGCCGAATATCAGCGAACAGCTTTCCGATCTGGAAAATCAAGGTCTCTCGGTTGAGGAAAAACAGATCAAGAAAGACGAACTGATGCAGAACTACGCCGTGAAAGCCGAGCGTGTGCATACGGTGAACCAGTTGCTGAAAGCCTATACGCTTTTTGAATTGAACGACCAGTATGTGGTGATCGACAACAAGGTGAAGATTGTCGATGAGCAGACCGGACGTATCATGGAGGGACGTCGCTATTCCGACGGATTGCATCAGGCGATCGAAGCCAAAGAGCGGGTAAAAGTGGAAGCCGCTACACAGACCTTTGCCACGATCACGTTGCAGAACTACTTCCGTATGTACCACAAACTGTCGGGTATGACCGGTACAGCCGAAACGGAAGCCGGCGAGTTCTGGGACATCTATAAACTCGATGTGGTGACGATTCCGACCAACAAGCCCATTGCCCGTATCGACATGAACGACCGGGTGTACAAAACCAAACGGGCGAAATACAATGCCGTGATCGAAGAGATCGTGAAGATGGTCGAAGCCGGCCGGCCGGTATTGGTGGGTACGACTTCGGTCGAGATTTCCGAATTGTTGAGCCGTATGCTTACCTTGCGTAAGATCAAACATAATGTGTTGAATGCCAAACTGCACCAGCGTGAGGCGGATATCGTGGCACTGGCAGGTCAGACCGGAACGGTGACGATTGCCACCAACATGGCGGGTCGTGGTACCGATATCAAACTGTCGCCTGCGGTACGTGATGCGGGCGGTCTGGCGATTATCGGTACGGAGCGTCACGAATCGCGTCGTGTCGATCGTCAGTTGCGTGGTCGTGCCGGACGTCAGGGCGACCCGGGATCGTCCGTATTCTTCGTTTCGTTCGAGGATACCGTGATGCGTCTGTTTGCTACCGACCGTGTAGTGAAAATGCTCGACCGCATGGGATTGAAAGAGGACGAGATGATCGAAGCCAATATGGTTTCCCGTTCGATCGAAAACGCTCAGCGCCGGGTGGAAGAGAACAACTTCGGTATCCGTAAACGTTTGCTCGAATACGACGATGTGATGAATGCCCAACGTAATGTGATCTATACCAAACGTCACCATGCCTTGATGGGCGAACGTATCGGTATCGACATCATGAATATGTTTTACGATACGGCTGAATCGTTGATCAATTCGTTCGACGGTACTGCCGACTACGAAGACCTTTCGCTGGAAGTGTTCAAACTTTTCGCTATCGAGATGCCGTTCGATGAGGCGGCGTTCCGTTCGATGCGTACTCAGGAAAAGATCGATGCCCTGTACGATGCCGTAGTTGCCGCATTCAAGCGCAAGGCCGACCGCATGGCGGAAATCGCACACCTCAATATCAAACCGTTCGTAGAAGAACGCGGCTTGACGCAAGGATTGATCCGTGTGCCTATCACCGACGGCAAACGGGTATTCGGCGTGCCGTGCGATATTAAGGAGGCTTACGACTCCGAATCGCAATCGGTTGTAAAACAATTCCAGAAATCGGTATTGCTGATGACTATCGACGAGGCATGGAAAGAACATTTGCGCGAACTCGACCAGTTGCGGCAATCGGTACAGAATGCCAGCTACGAGCAGAAAGACCCGTTATTGATTTATAAACTGGAATCGTTCAACCTCTTCAAGAATATGGTGGAAGAGATGAACCGCAAGGCGATAGCGATCCTGTTGCGCGGGCAGATTTATGTACAGAATCCTCAGGATGTGCGCGAGGCAGCTCCCGAGCGTCGTGAAGATTACAGTAAATACCGCACGAGCAAAGAGCAATATCCCGGACAGGCTGCACAGGCTCAGGCTGCCGCCGCCCATCAGGGTGCGCCGCGTGTTACCGATCCGATCAAAGCGGCTCCGCGTATCGGACGGAACGATCCCTGTCCTTGCGGAAGCGGAAAGAAATACAAAAACTGTCACGGACGCGGCTTGTAAGTTTAGTGCGTGACTACCCGGCTGTTCAGACTTTCCGTTATTGTTCCGGGTCTGAAAATAATAAAGCCTCGATGCTGTCCAGCGTCGAGGCTTCTTTACATCTCTGTTTATTATCTATTCCCCTAAAATACGAGTCCTCTGTTTAGAGATGTACATGCTCTTTTACATTATTATAATATTAATTAATCAACTGTACTACAAATATAAAACATAAAATTTGTAATGGCAACAGAAATAGACGAATATCGAAATTTTATAGACCGATCGAGCTGTGCCGGGACGGGAAAAGGCGCATGAATGAACGTTTTCGATAAGTCGAGAGCAGAGTCGAACTTGTTCGGACTATGCCGAGCGAAGAAAAGGTGCATGGATATGAACGTTTTCGATAAGTCGAGAGCAGAGTCGAACTTGTTCGGACTATGCCGAGCGAAGAAAAGGTGCATGAATGAACACAAGATAAAAATGTTGCCTGTTTTTTATCTTTCGTGACAATTTGTAGTAAATAATCGGTAAACGGTGTTTGTTTTGTTTAAAAATACATTATATTTGTATATATCTATTCCTTCAAACTAATTAATACGATTTTTTATGAAGAAATTTTTTACACTATGTCTGATGTCCTTATGGGCAACATGTTTTTCGGTTGTATCGGCGGACGGTATCGAGTTCAGAATTTCGATCGATGATCCGGCAAGAGTAACCCTTTCGGTAAATGAAGAGTTGAAATCCGATATTTCGGAAGGACTCAATACCTTTACCGTATCTCCGGGTTCGACTATCCGGGTCGAAGCACGTGACGGTTATTTCCTGAAATCGGTGAAATCGTTCGACGGATCGTCGTATTTCGACGAATGGGTCGTAGAGATGAAATTCTGTGATATCCATTACTATTCGGATTGGGATGAGACCTATTATGTCGAATCTTGCAGTGAAGAGGAGGCGCGTACGGCACATTGTACGGTCAAGATCGACGATGCAACGAAAGTGAAGCTGGTGCGCTCTGCCACTCAATCGACGGTGGAACTGACGAACGGGGAAAACCAAGTTGCCTTTATTCCCGATATAGAAACCGAACTGGTGCTTTCCGTTCTTGGAGAGAAACCTCTGTTCGAAGTGAAGCATAACGACGAACTGCTGACTTCGGGCGCACCGTATCGTATTACGGTGAAAGAGGGCGACCGTATCGAAATCACTGCCGGTTATCCCGAAGAGGAATATCCCGTACATTTTGTTTATGAAGGCGACGATGCGGAATATTTTGTAACGGGCGTGACTGTCGATGGAGAGTATGTCCTTGACTACAACTCGCCCGAATTTAAGGTGAGAATGGGTGCGACGGTTACGGTATTCGGGAATACGACCGAATGGAGGTGCGATGCTTTCGAGATCAACGGTGTGCAGAATTCATTCTTCGGATCGTGCAGTTTCACGGTTGTCGAAGAGACGACGATCCGCATCGTCGTTTATAAATATACCACGATGAAGGTCTATATCGACGTCGATGTTCCTGAGAATGTGACGGTATATCGCGGCTACTCTTACAATGGCGATGTGCTTTCGCTCAATCCCGGCAGAAACGAGGTAAGTCTGGTACGTAATACTCCGCTGATCCATTTGCGTCCCAACGACGGCTGTTATCTCGAATCGGTCGTTTGCGACGGCGAAGCGATCGAAGATTTGCGGGTACCTCCTGTCCGTGTCGATTATCTGGGCGATGGATCGGAGATTACGATCCGTACCGGTATTATAGACCGGAACAAACGCGCGGCGATCTTTGTCGATAATTACGAGGTTGTGGCGGATTATTTCGAAATGCAACGTTCCGACCGTACGGCGGTTGAGAATATCGGCACCGGTTATACGGAATTTAGTTTCTACGACGGCGATAACAATTTCACGGTCGCTACGGGCGGGCTGGTTCCGGCTGTCGTCTACTTGAACGGGCTCTCTCTTGCCCCGATCTATCCCGAAAGTCCGAACTATCAGTTCTCTCTTTCCGACGGGGATGTCCTTAAAGTATTCTTCAATGGAGCTCCCGTTTCGCATGAGGTATCGTTCGAGGTTGCCGATGCTGCCGACGCACAGGATGCCGTAGCGGTAGTATATGATAAACTGCGTGGTGTGGATGCGTGGGCGGCAGGTTTCAGCGTGCAACAAGGCACGGAAGTGGCTTTGTCGAAAAAAGCCGACCGCGGATTTACGGTAACGGTCGATCAGACTGCACTTGCTCCCGATGCCGACGGCGTAGTCCGTTTTACGGTGAATGCCGATACCCGGGTGAAAGTCGAGGTGGATGAGAAATCCGGTATTTCCGATATTTTAAAAGCTGCCGACTGCATGGAAGGGCGGGTATATAATCTGCAAGGTGTTGTTGTTGCCGAACGGGCTACTGCCGATCGTATCGCAGCTTTGCCCGCAGGCATCTATATCGTGCAAGGAAAGAAATTTATCAAACGATAGAGCAAGAGATATTTCAGAAGAGGGGTTGTGCCGAGATGAAGTTTTCGACTCAACCCCCTTTCTGTTTGTAAGAATGTCTAACATGCAAGGCGCTGAGGATGACAGGAATTTACTGATGTAAACGACTTAGCCCGAATTCCGATGGTAACGCAGCAGATTGGACATTATGTCTTACCGCCAATTTCTTTAAGGTGAGCCGGAGTGGCCGATGAGCCGGTCGATCATTACGACACACTTTTTTCTTTTCGGATGCCGGGAGGTCTCCCGAAATTTTTTTTGAATTTTGAGCGAAAAATATTTACCTTTGTCGCCGGAATCGACGATGCTTCGGCGAAGAGCCGTTGTCGGAATGTCGGTTTATAGCTTTGATTACTATCGTAAATAATTTGTCGGAGATGACGATCGTTGCAGGCTCCGGCGTTGTCTTGGAAATAGAGGAGTCGGCTGCATACAGCCATCGGGATTTACTTTTCCACACCATTTTCTGGAATACATTGCACTAAGCGTACCGGCTTGTGCTCTTTTGTCGTGCGCGATCTTCCGCCGGAAGGTCTGCGCTGTCGTTGTGCGTATTATAATTTTTCATAAACCAATCAGAAACAAACAATGAAGAAGTTTTATTTGACTGCATTTCTGGCTCTACTCGTTTCGGGGATGGCGCGAAGCACCACCTGGAAGGAGTTGTCGATCGGCGAGTCGTTCGCCCTTGCCGATGCCCGCAATGCCGATATTGTCGTTGCCCGTAACGCCGTCGATGTGGCAGGGCAACAGGTGAAGGTTGCCCGGACGGGGCATTTGCCGCAGATCGATGTATCGTTGTCGTTGAGTTATCTCGGCGACGGAACTATTCTCGATCGGGATTTCGGCAATGCCCGTCGCGACGAACTGCCGCATTTCAGCAATACCTTGAATGTGGAACTGTACCAGCCGCTGTTTGCCGGTGGTGCGATAACGGGGGCGGTCGATCTTGCCCGCAAACAGGAGGAACTGGCTGGAATCGGTCTGGATGCCGCCCGGAATTCGATACGGATGGAGGTGGTACGCAATTACCTCGATCTGTCGAAATACCGGAATCTGCTGAAAGTCTATGAGGAGAACATCGAGCTTACCCGAAAGTTGCTGGAAGAGATGCGGACGCGCCATGCCTGCGGGGTGGTATTGAAGAACGACATTACCCGTTACGAACTGAAACTGTCGTCGCTCGATTACGACCGGCTTGAAATCGAGAATGCGATACGGGTCTGCAACCACAATCTCGTTTTGCTGCTGGGACTCGATCCGGATACCGAGATCCGGACAACCGTCGATTCGGAATATGCGGACAGTGCCGATTCGGGAGCCGATACATGGTTGCAATCTGCCTACACCCATTCCGATGAGTTGAAAAGCGTCGGAGCCGAATACGATCTGAGTGCGATCAGCCGCCGGATAGCCCGTGCGGAATATTTCCCCAAAATCGGGCTGGTGATTGCCGACAATCTGTTAGGACCGGTTACATTCGAAGTCCCTGCCTTGAATAAAAATTACAATGCGTGGTTTGTCGGCGTGAACCTGCGTTGGAATATCTCTTCGCTTTTCACGACCGGCAGATCGGTACGGAAGATCAAAATGGAGATGGAGCATAACGCTCTGCGCCGTCAGGCAGTGGAGCAAAAGCTTGGTCGTCGGATTACCGAGGCTTATACGCTTTATCGCCAGTCGCAGGAACGCCTCGGTATCGAACGGAAGAATGTGCAGCTTGCCGATGAGAACTACGATGTGGTTTCCAACCGTTTCGACAAGCAACTGGCGTTGCTGACCGATATGCTCGATGCTTCCAATGCCCGGCTCGATGCCGGTGTGCGTTTGGTCAATGCCGAAATATCGACCCTTTTCTATTACTATCAACTTCATTTTATAACAGGAACATTAGCAGAACTTTAAACTTATGAAACAGAAAACTCGCCGCCGGCTTCAAAACGCCGGGGTCATATTTCTTATTATCCTCGGATTTTCTTGGATCGCATGTAAATTCATCGGATTTACTTCTTCTACATTTACCGATAACGCACAGGTCGATCAGCGTATCGTACCGATCAACAGCCGTGTGCAGGGGTTTATCAAAGAGGTTCGCTTCGACGATTATAGAATGGTGAGGAAAGGAGATACGCTTGCCCTTATCGAGGATACCGATTTCCGCCTTCGTCTGGCTCAGGCACGTGCGGATATGCAAAATGCTTTATTAGGCAAGGTCGTAGCTACAGAAGCGGAGAATACCGCCGAGAATGACATCACGGTAACCGATGCCGCGCTTGCCGAAGTGAATGTTCTCCTCGAAAACGCCCGGCGCGATCTCGACCGGTATAAGGCGTTGCTCGAACAGGAGGCGGTCACGCAGCAGCAATACGATGGTGTGGAGACAAATTATCTGGCATTGAAGGCAAAACAGGAAATGCTGGCACGGCAGAAGAAATCGACCGGATTGGTAGCTCGCCAACAATCGCAGCGTGTGGGACAGAACGAAGCGGGGATCGAAGTGGCTCAGGCGGCAGTGGAACTTGCCGGGCTGAATCTCTCCTATACCGTGATTACGGCACCGTGCGACGGGGTCACCTCCAAACGTTTTATCCAGCCCGGACAGTTGGTACAGCCCGGACAGCCGTTGCTTTCGGTGGTCGATACCGGAAATACGTGGGTGATCGCCAACTATAAGGAAACACAGGTGGCAAGAATGGCGGTCGGCGACAGTGTGCGCATCGAGGTGGATGCCATGCCCGGTGTGCAATTTGCCGGATATATAGAGACGATAGCCAATGCCACCGGAGCTAAATATTCTCCTGTTCCCCAAGATAATGCTACCGGTAACTTCGTCAAGGTGGAGCAGCGCATCCCCGTCAAGATCCGTTTTTCCGACCGGACTCCCCGTGAAGATATGCAACGGCTACGGGCTGGTATGAATGTCGAATGTAAAGTGATCAGGTAATGGGACATTCTCCGCAACCGCTTTTGCAAACACGCCTGCTGATGTATAAACCGTGGGTGCCTCGTCGCCTCCGGTTCTGGCTGATCGTTATGTTTGCCTTGTTTTACCAACTGACCGGCGGCGTCTATCTGGCGGCGTTGAGCCAGATGGTCGGCGAGCTGGCATACATCGGCGAAGATGTGACTATGGCAAGTTACTGTTCGTTGATCGGGTTGAATATGATTTTCCCGGTTCTCTTCCGCTGGAAATTTTATATGTACACCCGCCAGATGTTTTTCGTATCGAGCATAGGCGCTCTGTTGTGTGCGGCGGCAGCTATGGTCGTCACTGTGCCGTGGGTGTTCTGGCTTGTCTGCCTGTTTGCCGGATATTTCAAGATGATGGGGATGTTTGCCTGTATGAGCACCATTCAGTTGAATATTTCTCCGAGCCGCGATTTCGGTGTATTCTTTCCAGTGGTTTATATACTGGTGTGCGGGGCGATACAGTTGTCGGGCATCATGACTGCCTATATCACATATGAATACGACTGGCACATGGTGTATGCGGTGGTGATCGGGATGATGCTGGTGATCGACGGCATAGTCTATTTTATGATGAAGCCCGACCACCGTTCGGCTCCGTTCATACCGTTGAAGGGCATCGACTGGACCGGACATGTGCTATGGGTTGCCCTGTGTTGTGTGGCGGCATGGATATTTAACTTCGGCGAACATTACGACTGGTGGGACAGCTATCCGGTGTGGTATGCCACATGGATATTCCTCGCATTGCTTGTCGCTACGCTTGTCGAGTCGTATTACAAGCCCGAACCTTTCATTTCGCTTCAAGCCTTCCGGCATCCGATGGTCTGGAATCTTTGTTTCCTGCTGTTCGGCATGGCGCTGTTGCAATCTTCGGCACATGTGTTGCAGCCGGTACTGATGAATGCCGTGGGAGGGTATGATTATTTCACGATCGTCAATTTCAATTATCCCGAGCTGTTCGGTGTGATCATGGGGGCTATTCTGGCATATTTCTCTATTATCCGGTTGAAGTGGAGTATGAAGAGTTTCTTTTTTACCTGCTTCCTGTTATCGACATTTTATATCGTCGGCTTTTATTTCCTGATCGATCCATCGACCGAAGCCCCGATGTATTATCTTCCTTTGTTCGCCTTCGGTGCTGCCGAGGTGATGATGGAGACAGGTGTCACTTATGTGTTGTCGCGGTCTATACCGTTTCCGCATTTCTTCATGAGTATTACGATTGTGGGATTCGTGCGTTGCGGGGTAGGTACGTCTGCTGCCGGTGCAATCGTGGAGAGGATGTTTGCCTGGTCGCTGGACAAAGCCGTGGCGGCTACTCCGCATCCGGTCGAGATTGCCGGCTTTCAGACGGTTTCCGGCGATTGGGTTTCGGGGTATTATGCGGTACAGCATCTGATGGTAGCCCTGAAAGAGTGTTTCGGATATTTGGCTTTGGCGGGCATATTCATGATGGTTGTCGTTCTGCTTTCCAACTATCGGCATACGATTGCCCGTGTGCTTCGTATGGATTACTCTTTGTCGCGTGTCGCTTTCCGGCTTCGCCGGGCGGAGACGATGCCCGATGTGGAATAAGGCTTTTCTATCTATAAAAAAACGTGCCCTGTAAAAGGGCACGTTTTTTTTATGGAATCCGGTATGGATTATCGTTTCGATACTTTGTAAACGCTGGTTCCGGCTTCGGTCGTTACCGATACCACGTAGATTCCGGATGCTACCGAACTCATGTCTACGCTTACAGCATTTTCGTTGTGTCGGGTAGCCGATACGAGCTTGCCGCCGGCAGATACTACGCGTACATTTTCGATGCGGTCGGAAGCCTCGATATGGCAGACTGCATTGCGGTCTACATATACTTTCACTTCGCTTTGGCGGGCAGCTTCGATACCGGTTTCAAGTTCTACGTCGAAATCTTTTACTAAGCTTTCTTTTGCCACGCTCACCGGATCGGTCACTTCGTAAGGCATATTACCGTCTTTTGCGATAGTTACCGTGTAGTCGCCGGGTTGGAAGATCGTGACTTGGTATGCACCTTCCGTGTCGGTCGTGCCGTTGTATTTCACATTGCCGGCTTGGAATGTCAAGGTTGCATCAGGCAAAACTTCGCCGCGGTTTCTTACCGTACCGGTTACGATTGCCGGTTCGTTCTTGGTGTAAACCAGCAATGTCGGCAACCCTTGATAGGTACTTGCATTCTGGGTTTCGAATCGTTCGGGGGCAACCAATGTATGTTCGTTTCCGTCTACCGAATATTGAATCAGTTTATAGGGGTCGAACGAGCTCTTGCACATGAACGAAATCGTTTGTCCGTATCCGGTGCTGTCGGCAGACATGACGATCGAGAGGCTCTTTCCGTCGTAAACCATCGGTTCGGGCAGTTCGAACGAAAGTACGTTGCCGTCGTCATACGAACCGTTCATGACCAACGTGATTCTTCCATCGAATATCTGGGTCATTCCCTCGATCGAGATGCGGTTGTCTTCGTTGGTAAATTCGGTCTTTTCCGAGTTGCCGATCCATACGCGTACATCGTAATTGAGTTGTTGGAGGCCGGAGAATCCGTAGTAGAATCCGATACGGGTGATTTCCGTTCCGGCGCTAAGTCCGGCGAGGTCTTCTGCCGTATAGAGTAACTGTGAAGCCGAGTGGCAATAGTTGGTGCGGATAGGAACTTGCGAATTGGACTTCAAACTGTCGTCTTCACCGGGTTCATTTACGACGAGGGTGTTTTCAGCACGTTCGGGAGCTACGGTAACCGTAATGACAGCCGAGCGGATTTCATAATCTTCGCCTGCTTTGACTACGGCTTGCAGTTTGTGTTCTCCTTCGGAGTAGGGCGTGTAGCTGAATGTGAAAGTCTCGTTTTGTACGATGATCCGTTCTTCGCTGGCGATTTCAACTTCGTTGTCGAAGAAGTACACGGTTACGAGGTCTTCTTCGCCGGTCAGGTTACGCAATTCTACCGTATAATCGGATGTATAGTTCACAGTTCCGAGTGCGTTGCCGGTGAACGATTGGAGCAACAGGTCGTGAGGCAGAGCCGGAGCTTCCGTAAGGCCGAATACTTCATCGAATCCGACATATTCGCCCAAGAATCCGATGAACCAGTCACCGGCGGGTATTTGTGCCGAATATCTCATTTCCGAATAGAGGTCTTGATCCATGTCGATCTCTTTGGCGAGAACCCAGCTGCTGCGGTCGGGCGAGTAATAAACGGACAGTTTGGAGTAGGCAGCCCGTTTGAATACGCTGAACTGGATGGAGTCGTTGTCCGATGCCGTCAGACGCGGCGTGATCAGGTACTCGGGATTTCCGGAGGTCGAGTGTGCCATGTAAACCAAGTTGTGGTCGGTGCGTTTAGGCGAGTATGTGCTGGATGTCGAACGATCGGAGGCACTCCATTTGTCGCCTGTGGTCAGCCAGTTTTCCGGCAGCCCGTTTTCGAATCCTTCGTAGAACATGGATTCCGGCAGACAGGCTGCTGTCATGTTGATAGCCGAAACGCCGACACCGTTGTGTTCGAATTCGACTACTGCACCCGAGTAGTTGCCGGGGGTTGCGATTGTCACGACGAGCTCACGAGTTTCTTCTACTGCCAGTGTGACAGGGAATGTTTCTTCCGCCCAAGAGTGGGTAACACCGGGTTGCGTATGGATAGCGCTGATTACCAGATCGGATTTACCGTTATTTCTCAACGAGTATGTGGCACTGCGTTCGCCCCGGAATATTTCGAGGTCGGTCGGCTTGTCTATGGTGACGGGAGTTATCGTCAGTTTGCCTTCGGGTCCGTAAGCGGTAACCCATCCGAGGGTTTTGGTGTTCGGCGTATAGGTTTCGGTTACGATCAGACCGAAGCGTTCGCTGTCATTGTCGGGTTGCGTACGGTTGTACATGGCAGTTCTTTCTACCGATACAGTTGCACCGACCGGAACATCCACACCCGAAGTGATAGCGAGCGTGTCGCCGTTCGAAGTCTTGGTAACCAGTTGGTATTCGTCGGCTTGTACGGGTACGGTTCCGGCGTTGGTCAAATCGAACTTGTAGGAAACTTCCGCTTTGTTTTCGGCGTTGAATACGACGCTTTCACTGAACGAGCTGGTACCGATTGTCAGTTCTCTGACCGTAGAGCGTTCGGCTGCTGCAAAGTAGGTGATTTCCGCTCTGCTGAGCTGGAAGCCGATATAGCGTCCGTCTTCCGGTACGTCGAATCGTACGATCGAATAGTCAGTTGTGTTGAGTGCCGGTGTGAATTCGGCGCGTGTGATTTCCGCTCCACGACTGAAAGTCGTTCCGTTCTTACCGCAATAGTAGATCTTGACACTACCGCTCGATACGGTGTTCTTTACGAATGCGATCACTTGTCCGCTTACTTTCGGCGAAACGATCAGGTAAGGTATGCTTTCGTACGATCCGTAATCGAATACGGGGTTGCTCGTGTTGAATGCCAGACCTTTGTCTCCGTTGTTATCGACAATGGTATAGTCGTCCATAGTTTCGATACTTCCCCATCCCAACGGCAGTTTGGATGATTCGGAGATACCGTCGAATGTTTCTATGTAATAGGTGTCGGGAACTTGGAAGCCTTCACCCGAAAGGGTAACGGTGGCATCGCCCGATGTGGTCGAGATCGTTACTTCTTGTGAGAACAAGCCGCCTTCGGTCGGGGCGAATGTAAATGTGAGTTCGGCGCTTTCGAGAGAAGCAACTTCACCTTCGTTGTATGCAACCGAGAACGGAGCTTCGGCATTTACCGATGTGATGGTCAGCGGATCGCTGCCGACATTGGTCACTTTCATCGTTGCTGTCGTGCTTTCACCGGTTTTCAGCATGGGGAATTCGATTTTGCTTTTCGATGCAGCCATTCCTTTTTCAGGCAGTTCGCCGGGAGTATAGCTGAATGTCGTTTTCGGGGTGAAAGAGTAGAATGCGTTTATATTGTTGGGAGTTCCTCCTAAACCGGACTGGTCGCTGGTTGTTACTCCGTAGAAATAAACTCGCTCGTAAGCACCTTTGTCTGTGGCAACGAAAGTAATGACGAGGTCTCCGCCCGTGTATAGGAACGGTGTGTCGAAATTGACTGTCAGCAGAATGTCGTCGCCCGATGCTTCCGGAAGAAGGACGGGACCCGAATAAACCTCGGTCAATACATCGGTGCTGACATATCGGCTGGCTACTATATCTGCCGCACCGCCGTCGGGTGTACCGATGTAGAATTTGGTGTTTTGGTTATTCAGCTTGGTCGATGCGTTTTTGGCGTAGAACGACATGGAGGAGATCAAACCATTATTCATTAATGTCAGATCGCCTGCCGGGTAGTACCATTGGCGTTGTTGTCCGGAGCTGTTGTCCAGATTCCAACCGTCGTACGGAAGGTTACTGTTTTCCTCCGTACCGTCGGCGACGGTCAATGTCGCTTGTGCCCATGTTGCCGATGTTCCGCTTAACAAAAGGATTGCGGTCAGCAAGAATGAAACGAAAGAGTTCTTTTTTCTCATGTTTGTGAACTATTAGGGTGAATAAATAAAGAATAGTTTCCGTATATATATCGAATAACATCTTCTGCAACATTTGTGCAGCAGACATTATTCGTGCGTCAGAATGCGTTAAAACGTGTTTAACTGTTTTCTTTTTGTTTTTATTCGGTTTTTAAACGATTAAATATGATACAAAATTAGTAATATTAATAACAAATCCTAATCATATTCGGAATTATTTTTAAAAAATATTTATTCAGTATTGAAAAATCGTGTAAAAAAGGGGGCGAGAAAGCGGTTCGGATAAAACAAACGGGGTGTTGCCGGTTTGATTTTCGGCAACACCCCGCCTCGTATTGTGAAATGTGAGGGGACTATTTTAATAATCGACGCTACGCCTCGGCATAATCCATTCAAGATGTCACTTGATGTCTTCTGTTCTCGGCTTGCAGTTTATTTGCATAATAAACGCTACGCCTCAACATAATCCGTTCAAGTTGTCACTTGACGGCTTCTGCTCTCGGCTTGCAGTTTATTTGGATAATAAACGCTACGCCTCGGCATGATCCATTCAAGATGTCGCTTGATGTCTTCTGCACTCGGCTTGCAGTTTATTTGGATAATAAACGCTACGCCTCGGCATAATCCATTCAAGTTGTCACTTGATGTTTTCTGCGTTCGGCTTGCAGTTTATTTTACTCGTTCTACGTAGGCTCCGCTCCGGGTATCGACTTTGATTTTGTCGCCGGTTTCGATAAACAACGGTACGCGTACTTCGGCACCCGTTTCAACGGTAGCGGGTTTCAGCGTGTTAGTTGCCGTATCGCCTTTGATACCGGGTTCGGTATAAGTAACTTCGAGAATTACATTTACCGGCATTTCGCAGGTCAGGATCGTTTCGGAAGCGGCGTGTACCTGGGCTTCGACGATATCGCCTTCTTTCAGGAACTGAACACCTTCGATGCTTTCACCCGGCAGGCTCACTTGTTCGTAAGTTTCGGTGTGCATGAAGTTGTAACCCATATCGTCTTTGTACAGGTATTGGTAGGGGCGACGTTCGATACGAACTTCTTCTACTTTTACGCCCGAGTTCCACGTTTTGTCGATTACACGGCCGGTTACCACGTTTTTCAGTTTGGTACGAACGAAAGCCGGACCTTTTCCGGGTTTTACATGGAGGAATTCAACGATGAAATAGTATGTTCCGTCGATATCGAGGCACATTCCGTTTTTAAAATCTGCAGTAGTTGCCATATATACTTTATTATTTGATTATGATTTTTCTTTTTCAATCGAGTAGCCGGAATCATGGTAAAGCGAAATATCGTCTGAATCGAATACCGTCCGATCGCCCGTATCCCGAATGCGGGAAAGAGCCGTATGCCGGTTGCTCTGCGCAGGGTATTCCGATGCGGCGAGCCGTGCCGTTACCTTGCGTGCGGCAAAGGTATAAAAAAATGTAATAGTTTGGAAGTTCGACGATAACAAAATCGCTTTTTCTTGTCGATAAACCCTGTCCCGCTCTATTTTTTGTGGTGAAAAAACGGTGTGTGAAAGGTTTGTGGAATAAATATTTTGCTGATTTTGTTTGCCAACTGTTTGTTTATTAAAAAAAAGTGCCTATTTTTGCAGTCCGAAAAAAGGAATAATAACGATAAAAATATACACGGCAATGAAAAGAACATTTCAACCTTCGAACAAGAAAAGAATAAACAAACACGGTTTCCGTTTAAGAATGGCTACGGCTAATGGTCGTCGCGTATTGGCAAGCCGTCGCGCAAAAGGCCGCGCTAAACTTACTGTATCCGACGAACGTCACGGATAGGATTTCTTTTCGGAAAAAAGAAATAAAAAAGCAGCGTCGAGATTTTATCGGCGCTGCTTTTTTGTGCTTTAAAATACCGGTGTGTCGTTTTGAATGACGATGTGCCATAATATCCGATCTGCTGCGTTGCCATCGGCATTCGGACTAAATCGTTTACGCCAGTAAACTTCTGTCGTCCTCATCCCCTGCGCCTTGCATTTTAGATATTATAACGCACCGAAAAGGGGTTGCATCGAAAATTCCATTTCGACACAACCCTCTCAGGGTTTCTTTTCGGGTTATTTGAAAAATATTTTTTGAATCCGTTGTGCCGGTGCTTCTTTCTTGTTCAGCTCTGGGTAGCTGACGCGGGTATGGTATATCGTTTTCAACTTTTCGATAAACGTCTGTTTAATATCTTCCACATCCTTGAAGCTGAGCGGGGTGTCTTTCAGCAACCCGTCGGCGATTTGTCCGTTGATGATGTTGTTTACTAATTTCGAGATGCTTTCTTCATTGTATTCCGACAGGCTGCGCGATGCGGCTTCCACGGCATCCGCCATCATCAGGATACCGGTTTCCTTGCTGTCCGGATTGGGTCCGGGATAGGTGAACAGGGCTTCGTCTACCGGCAGGTCGGGATATTTGTTTACGAACGAGTTGTAGAAATATTTGGCTTTTCCCTGTCCGTGGTGCATGGCTATGAAGTTGCGGATCGATTGGGGCAGGTGTAGTTTCTCGGCAAGTTTCAATCCGTCGTTCACGTGCGAAATAATGATCTGTGCGCTTTGGTCGAACCGGAGAGCCGAATGCGGGTTTACTCCCGATTGGTTTTCGGTGAAGAATGCCGGGTTTTTCAGTTTGCCGATGTCGTGGTACAAAGCGCCGGTACGCACCAGCTGGGCTTGTGCCCCGATTTTGTTGGCGGCTGCGGCTGCGAGGTTCGACACTTGCAGGGAGTGTTGGAAAGTGCCGGGGCAGGCTTCGGAAAGGTCGCGCAATACGGGCGTATTGACATCCGACAGTTCGACCAGTGTGACGGTGGAGATAAAGCCGAACAGCTTTTCCAGTATGTATATCAGCAGGTAGGCGAACAGCAGGGAGATGCAGTTGATGCCTAAGTAAAGGAACATGTTCCAGTTGATTTTGCTCAGATCTCCTTCTATCAGCAGTGTGTAGCCGAGGTAGGAGACGCAGTAGACGAAGAATACCAACAGGGCGCACTGCATCAGTTGCGACCGTTTTACCAGATCGCGCAGATTGTCGATCGCCGCCATGCCGATAACCGTTTGCAGGAAAAGGAATTCCAGCGGGAACGGGGCGACGAAAGAGCAGATCAGTATGGTGATCAAGTGGGTGTATAGTGCTGTTCGTGAGTCGAGGAAGGTGACGACGACAATCGGTATCAGGGCGAAGGGCACGAGGTAAATACCTAATAAGCGCACTTGGGAGATACCGAATGCGGCACATGCCATTACCGTAATGCTCAGCATCAGGAAGAGCAGGGTGCGCAGGTCGTTGAAATAGCGGGGACGGAACAGGCTCAGATAAACATAGAAGAATGCCATCAGGCAGGTGAACACGAGGACGGCTCCGATAATGGAATATCCTTTCTGTTGCTTGTCGGTAGAGGTTTTTTTGAGCGAAACGGTTTCGAGCGATTTCAGGATGCGGTATGTGTCGTGTGTGACGATTTCACCCCGGTCGATGATACGTTCGCCTACTTGCACTACGCCGTCCGACAGCGATATGCGTTGCAGTAAACCTTCTTTTACCTTTTCGGAGGTCTCCTCGTCGTATTGCAGATTGACGAGCAGATATTCGTTCAGCCCGTTCGATTGCAGGATATGATGTGTGTAGGCATCGGGAAACAGTTGCAGCAGGTGTTCGTAAGCGCTCTTCGGGGTGCGCAAACGTGCAGTGGAATATTCTTTCGTCACTTGCCCGTCGATCAATCTGATTTCTGCCCGCTGGTTGGCGTTGAGCTGTTCGAGGATGGCAGGTTCGACGATACCGTCGTTGTAGGTTTCCCGTACGCTCTGCATGATCTGGTCGTACAGATAGGTCGGTATCCCCATCTCTTTATAGGATTTCAGTTGTTTTCCGAACGATCTCATGGCATTCCGTGCCGTCTCTTTGTCTTGCTTGAAGATCGGCTGGAAGTTTTGCATGATGCTGTCGGTCTCCTGCTTTACTTGTGCGTCGTCTTTATAGATCGGAAAGTCGAACGGAGCCGTGAGCAGTCCGTATTTCCAGGGTTTTCCCTCTTGGAAGTTGTATCTGAATTTTCCTTCACGGGGGAAGAAGTATGCCAATATGGCTACTGCCGCCACGAAAAACAGGGCTTGCAGCAGTCGTCTGCTGGAAAAAATATTTTTGAACGTTTCTTTTTTCATGAATCGTCGAAATGTTTTTGAGGATTATTCTTTTCGGGTTGCTTTGGTTACTCCGTCTATTTTTTGCAATTTCTTGCACAATGCGGTGACTGCTGCTGCATCTTGTACGAGGATGCTGAACGAGCCTTTGAATACGCCTTCGTTGGCTTCGATCGACAGACTGCGCATGTTGATGGCGAGTTCGTTGGAGATGATCTTGGTGATTTCGTTCAGAATACCCATCCGGTCGATCCCTTGAATGGATATGGTTGCCGGGAACGATAACTCTTTGCCTACTTCCCACTGGGTGGAAACCAGCCGCGAGCCGTAACTCGATTTCAGTTTCATTGCCACGGGGCATTCCCGTTTGTGCACGATCACCGTGTGTTCGTCGTCGTCGATATATCCGAGCACGTCGTCGCCGGGAATCGGATTGCAGCAGGTCGCCCGTTTGTAGTTTTTCTTTCCGTAGACATTGCGCAACAGATAGGTTTTCTTCCGGTCGATCGCCTGCTCGGGATTGTCGGTCTTCTCGTCCGTATTTTTTTTATTGTTGTTGCCGAACGAAAGTTTCAGATATTTCAGGAAGATGTTCTGTTCTTTCCCTTTTATGAATTTCAGTATATTCTCGTCGAGTTGTATGTCGCCCGATCCGATCTTGTAGTAGAAGTCTTCGATCTGTTTCAGGCAGAAGTTTCCTAAAATTTTGGTTTTTAGTTCGTTCGATATGTTGATATGATTGTCTGTAATCATATCGTTGAACATCTTTTCTCCCTTGTTGATGATTTGCCGGCGGTCTTTGCGCAAGGCGGCAGCCAGTCTCGATTTGGCTTTTGCGGTGGTCACCAGTCCGATCCACTCCTCTTTGGGCGTTTGCGAGCGTGAGGTAAGGATCTCTACCTGGTCGCCGCTTTGGAGTTTTTGGCTGAGCGGTACGAGTTTGTGGTTTACTTTGGCGGCGATGCAATGGAAGCCGAGATCGGAGTGTAACTGGAACGCGAGGTCGAGGGCGGTAGCGTCCTTCGGCATGGTGATCAGTTCTCCTTTGGGGGTGAACACGAATATTTCAGTGCTGAACAGATTCAGTTTGATCGTGTCGAGGAAGTCTATGGCATTCGGTTCGGGATGTTCCAGAACGTCTTTGATCGTTTTGAGCCAGATGTCCAGTTCCGTTTCTTCTTCGGAATCACCGATCTTATATTTCCAGTGGGCGGCAAATCCGCGTTCGGCGATTTCGTCCATCTTCTCGCTACGTATCTGTACTTCTACCCAATTGCCGTCGGTACCCATGACCGTGAGGTGCAGAGCTTTGTAGCCGTTGGCTTTGGGGCGGCTTACCCAGTCGCGGGTGCGTTCGGGGTGCAGCTTGTATATATCGGTGATGATCGAATAGATTTTCCAGCACTCTTCTTTTTCGCTGGTGCCTTCGGGACAGTCGAATACGATACGCACGGCATACAGGTCGTACACCTCTTCGAACGGAATGTGTTTGGTCTGCATCTTGTTCCAGATCGAATAGATCGACTTCACGCGGGCGAGCATGTTGTATTTCAGCCCCATTTCGTCGAGTTTCTCCCGGATAGGTTTGGCAAAATCGCTGAATATCGCTTGCCGTTCGGCTTCGGAGTCTTCGATTTTTTTCCGGATGTCGGCATAGGCGTCGGGATGTTCATATTTGAAACTGAGGTCTTCGAGTTCGGTTTTGATGGCGAACAGCCCCAAACGGTGTGCCAAAGGCGCGTAGATATAAAGGGTTTCTCCGGCGATTTTGTATTGTTTACTGGGCAGCATGGAACCGAGGGTACGCATATTGTGCAGACGGTCTGCCATTTTGATGAGGATCACCCGGATGTCTTCCGACATGGTGAGCAGCAGCTTCCGGAAATTTTCGGTTTGTGCGGAGGCTTTGTCACCGAAGATTCCTCCCGATATTTTGGTCAGCCCATCGACGATGAGGGCGATTTTTTTTCCGAAATGGTTTTCGATGTCCTCGACAGTATATTCTGTGTCCTCTACTACGTCGTGCAACAGCGCGGCGCAGATCGAAGTCGATCCTAATCCGATCTCCTGACTGACGATGCGGGCTACGGCTATGGGATGCAAGATATAGGGTTCGCCGGAGCGACGCCGGATGCCCCGGTGCGCCTCGTTCGCAAATTTGAACGCGCGTTCGATGATCTCGACCTTCTTCCGATGGTTCGATTGCAGGTATCCGTCCAACAGTTCTCTGAACTTCGATTGGATCAGTTCCTCGTCGGCAAGTTGTCTGTTCTCTTGATTTTCCATAGCGATTGATACAATTTTATCTAAGGTACAAACATAGAAAAAAATCCTGTATTTATACAGGTTTCCGCGAAAATTCGATGTGCCGGACGGTCGATTCCGCCTTTTGAGAATGAAAAAAGGGATTGTGTCGAAATGGAAATTTCGACACAATCCCTTTTCGATGCGTAAGAATGTCTAAGATGCAAGGTGCCGGGGATGAGAACGACAAGAGTTTACTGACGAAACGACTTAGTCCGGATTCCGATGGCAACGCAGCAGGTTGGACATTATGACCACCGTTATTTTTATAAGGCGGCGGGAATCTTAGATAGAGAGGATCCTCAGCGTATTCAACAGGTCGCGATCGATCGGTTTGTCGTTTTTGATCGCTTTGTTGAACGGTACGTATTCGATCTGGTCGTTGCGGATACCGATCATGACGTTGCGTTGTCCTTCGAGCAGGGCATCGATCGAGGCGGCACCCATGCGGCTGGCGAGTATCCGGTCGCAGGCAGTCGGCGATCCGCCGCGTTGCAGGTGTCCCAGAATCGTCACACGTACGTCGTATTGCGGATATTCGTTTTTCACGCGTTCTGCCAATTGCATGGCACCGCCGGTGATGGGGCTTTCGGCTACCAGAACAAGGCTGCTGTTCTTGGATTTACGGAATCCGTTTTTGATGAGATCTTCCAATTGGTCTACTTCGGTGGAGATCTCCGGAATGATTGCCGCTTCGCAACCGGTGGCGATGGCTCCGTTCAAGGCAAGGAACCCGGCATCGCGTCCCATGACTTCGATGAAGAAAAGTCGTTCGTGCGATGTGGCGGTGTCGCGGATTTTATCGACGGCATCCATGATGGTATTGAGGGCGGTGTCGTAACCGATCGTATGGTCGGTACCGAACAGGTCGTTGTCGATTGTTCCGGGCAAGCCGACGATCGGGTAGTCGAACTCCGATCCGAAAATCCGGGCACCGGTCAGCGTTCCGTCTCCGCCGATAACGACCAACGCGTCGATGTTTTCTTTCTTCAATGTCTCATAAGCCATGCGGCGTCCTTCCGGTGTCTGGAATTCTTTGCACCGGGCGGTTTTCAGGATAGTTCCGCCTTGCTTGATGATGTTGCTGA
Organism: uncultured Porphyromonadaceae bacterium; assembly: GCA_900538555.1. Lineage (GTDB taxonomy): Bacteria > Bacteroidota > Bacteroidia > Bacteroidales > Barnesiellaceae > UMGS27. The sequence goes on along the minus strand of UPYI01000004.1, from coordinate 200,368 downwards.
CGTTTTGTGTCTTGAATGTTTCGATTTCGCCGGTGATCAGACCTTTGTACCCGCGGTAGATCGCTTTTACCTCTAAGTTGTTGTAAATCGCAGTACGGGTGACGGCGCGGATCGCCGCATTCATTCCGGGAGCGTCACCTCCGGAAGTTAAGATACCTATGCATTTGATACTCGGCATAATATAGCGTGTTTGATAGTTTTTTATAATGCGTTGCGAAGTTACGAAATATAGTGAATGATTCGGCTATTTTCGACTTAAATATTGTATCGAAATGTTGCGACGGTTAAAAACCGGTATGTTGTCGGGGTTAGTCTGCCCCGAGCAATCTTCTGACATGAGCCTGCACGTCCGTCATGAGCCAGCGGGGCGTGGAGGTGGCGCCGCAGATGCCGATACTCTCTTTCCCGGCTAACCATTCGGGGTCGATTTCTGAAATGTCCGATACCAGTCGGGTATGCGGATTGACTTGCAGGCACTCTTCGAAGAGGACTTTGCCGTTGGAGCTTTTCTTCCCGCATACGAACAGGATGAGGTCGTGCCTCCGGGCGAATTCCCGGATGTTCGGAATCCGGTTGGCGACCTGCCGGCAGATGGTGTCGAACGATTCGAACCCGTCGTTGCCTTTTCGTTGCCGGATGTTTTCGACCATGTTGCGGAATCCGTCTACCGATTTGGTCGTTTGCGAATAGAACAGTATCTGCTTGCCGAAATCTACCTTTTCCAAATCGTCGCACCCTTCTACCACGACGGCATGGTTGTCGGTTTGTCCCACCAATCCGTTTACTTCGGCATGCCCGCGTTTGCCGTAGATCACGATTTGTGTCTGGTCGGGATTCCGGGTGTCGTATGCCTGTTTTATTTTTCGTTGCAGTTGCAATACGACAGGGCAGGTGGCATCGATAATCTCGATTTTATTCTCTTGGGCGATCCGATAGGTTACCGGCGGTTCGCCATGGGCACGCAGCAATACTTTTACGTTGTGCAGATGCCGCAGTTGGTCGTGGTCGATTGTGATCAGTCCCTTCTTTTGCAGGCGTTCCACCTCGTTGCTGTTGTGTACGATATCGCCCAGACAGTAGAGCCGTCCGCTTTTGTCGAGCTCCTCTTCGGCTTTGCGGATAGCGGTGACTACGCCGAAGCAGAATCCTGAATTTTCGTCGATTTCGATGCGGGGTGTCATGATATTATGCTTTTCGGAGGAGAACTTCGTGAAACCGCTCTTCCAACCATTGGTTTTGCTGTTCGATCGTAAGGGTGGAGTTGTCGAGTTCGATCGCATCGTCGGCTTTCCGCAACGGACTTTCCTTACGGGTCTGGTCGATGTGGTCGCGTTTTACGATGTTGGCGACGACTTCGTCGAAATCGACGGGTACACCTTTGGCACGCAATTCGTCTACACGCCGTTGCGCACGGGTTGCGGCTGAGGCGGTGACGAATATTTTCAACTCGGCGTCGGGGAATACCGTGGTGCCGATGTCCCGACCGTCCATGACGATACCTTTCTGTCTGCCCATTTCCTGTTGCAGGGCGACTAAGGCGGTGCGTACGAACGGAATGGCACTGACCGGGCTGACTTTGTCGGAAACACGCATCGAGCGGATTTCCTGTTCGACGTTCTCTCCGTTGAGGTAGGTGTCGGCTTTTCCGGTTGCCGGATTCAGCCGGAACTCGATATGTATCTCCGTCATCAGCGGACGTAAGGCTTCGGTATCGACCGTGTCGCCGTCGATCAGCCCGCGGTTCAGACAGAATAAAGTGACAGCGCGGTACATGGCGCCGCTGTCGATGTAGATATAGCCGATCTTACGGGCTAAATCTTTTGCCATGGTGCTTTTCCCGCATGAGGAAAAGCCGTCGATGGCAATCACTATTTTAGGTGTTGTATGTTCCATATTCGGGTTAGAAAAGATTCTTTACTATAAAACGATAAGACCGATCGCACCATTCATGCTGCTTGTCGGTTATCGGGCAATCCTGTTATGTCGGGATGCAACTTGTTTACAAAGATAATGCAAGCCGAAAACAGAGATAAGTTTACTTGGTCTATGTTAAGGCGTAGCTTATCTTCTACAAATATAGTGAAAGGCGAGGGCAGAGTCAAATTTATTTGAACTATGCCGAACCGCCTCCTATATTCGCGCATAGTGCAAAGATACGCATAAGCCGAGCGCAAACGCAAATTTATTTGCAAGTTTGCTGAGGCGAAGTATCTAAGACGTAGTCAAAGTACGGATAAGCCGAGCGCAAACGCAAATTTATTTGCAGTTTTTCCGACGCGAAGCCGAAGCTGTGATTTCTGGAACGAGGTCCGGCACTTCGGGCTTTACATGTGCCGGAAGAAGGGCAGGCGTAGTTTACCGTTTGAATTCGTAGAGGTTGGTCGTGAGGTTTACCATTACCGTAGTGCCTTTGATATGTTGCTGGGCGACGGCTACACCGACGCTGAACATCCGTACCCGGATACCTGCACCGATGCTGAATCCCGACAGGATGTTTCGGGCATCCGTCTTCATGTCGGTGCGGGTCTTGTAGTTGTAACCCAAGCCGATGTACATGTAGTCGGTAGGCAGATATTCTACACCGAAAATGAGGTGGCGGAAAAGGTTGTCGGCAAAGTTGTTTTTTGTGACTACGCTCTGACCGCCCGATTGATTGTCGCTTGCCGGATAGGGCAGGCTCCAACGGTTCAAGTGTCGGGCTGTGACCGAAAAACGGATCGGAGCCAAAGCCAACGACTGGCTATATCCGATCTGTATGTCCCACGGGAGGGGATTGTGAATATCGTTGAACCGTTTCAACTGTCCGCCGAGATTCTTGAATACGAGCGACAGCGACAGGTCGTTGTTCGGGTTGTAATAATTTACGCCCAAATCGACAGCCATTGCCAGTGCCGAATATTTTTCGTATGCCGAATAGACTAATTTGAGGTTGATGCCGCCCCGGAAATTCCGGAATATCTCGTGCGAATACAACCCGTTGAACACGACATCCTGCGGCGAAAATGTACCGACAATCGTTCCGTCGGCTTCGGTCTGGGTCATTTTGCCGTATCCGAAATATTGGATTCCGGCAGCCCATGCGCTACGTTCGGTGGCAGCCATGCCGAATGTGACCCCGGCGAGATTGATGTTCCCGATGTAGTGCATATAGTTCAGCCCCAATTGCATGTCCATTTCCGGACCCATGAGCGCGGGGTTTTGGCTTACCTGATTGATGTCTTCTTCGATAAGGGTCAGGTTGGTGCCGCCCAAAGCGTAGGTGTGTGCGGCAGTAGGAATATTCAGAAAATCGTATGAGGTGGACCCTCCTTGCGCGGCGGCTGTGATGCCGGAGGCAACGAAGCTCCCTGCTAAAAATGCGGATATGATACGATTCCTATAATTCATTTTCTTCCTGTTCTTTCCTCTTTTCGAAATGTGAGGGTTGGTACATCCGGTTGCCGGACAGTTCCGATCAATACTAATAACGGAAAAAGTGGAAATAAATTATACCCGACGTGCGCTTCTTTGAAAAATCTTTTCCACACGGGGTGCCGGTGTGGATCGGGTGCGGGTTTGTCGGGCAGGCGATGAGGACAAAAAGGGCACTACGAATCGTTGTAATGTAAAAAAAAGAAAAAAAGATTGTTGTTGTGTGGGAAAAGATATAACTTTGAAAACCTTATAATTGATAATGATGGATACACTGCAAAAATATATAGACGTACTGAACAGGGAATTGTCGGAGATACAATATCCGGCTGTCCCCGACGATTTGTATGCCCCGATCCGTTACGAACTTTCGTTGGGCGGGAAACGCATTCGTCCGGTATTGACATTGATGGCTGCCGAGATGTTCGGCGGCGATTATCGTCCGGCAATGAATGCCGCGCTGGGGTTGGAAATATTCCATAATTTTACGTTGCTCCATGACGATGTGATGGATAAAGCCGATATGCGTCGGGGAAAACCGACTGTGCATAAGGTGTGGAACGAAAACAGTGCGATACTTTCGGGCGATGCGATGCAGATTCTGGCATTCCGCTATATCTCCGCCACTCCGGTACGCACCGGTCGGGTGATAGATCTGTTCCTGAAAACCGCATTGGAAATTTGTGAAGGACAGCAGCTCGATATGGATTTTGAATCCCGTAACGATGTTTCGGAGGAGGAGTATATCGAAATGATCCGATTGAAAACTTCCGTGTTGCTGGGCGGCGCATTGAAGATCGGTGCGATAATCGGCGGTGCATCCGACGAGGATGCCGACCGGCTGTACCGTTTCGGTGAAAATATCGGGCTGGCATTCCAGTTGCAGGACGACTATCTCGATGTGTATGGCGATCCGGCTGTATTCGGAAAGAATATCGGCGGCGATATACTGAACGACAAGAAAACATATATGCTGATCAGTGCCCGGCGTCTGGCGCAAGGCGATGATGCCCGGATATTGGGACAGTGGGTCGGGAATCCGGATGCCGATGCCGAAGAAAAGATAGCTGTGGTTACCGGATTGTACGATCGTTTGGGAATCAAAGAACTGTGTGCCGAAAAAATCGCGGCATATTTCGACAAGGCGATGAAATGCCTTTCGGAAGTGACGGTGGATGCCGGTTTGCGCCAGCCGTTGGAAGAATTATCCGCCCGGTTGATGGGACGAAATCATTAATGTTGAGAATAGAATAAGGAGAACAGACCATGCCATATCGTCGATTGCCCAATACGGATGCAGCCCGGATATCCTCGTTGAAAAAAGCTCTTTCAAAAAGCCAGATGCCTTTCTCGGAAAATCCGGTGATCCCATTTAAGTTGGTCCATGAGATAGAGACCCTGTTGCCGAAATTCGAGACGGCGGTCGATCGGTTTAAAAGTACATACAACGAACAGGCGAAAGCGAACAAGAAACATCAGGTACATCTGAAAAATGCCCGGCTTTACGTGTCGCATTTTATACAGGTGCTGAATATGGCGGTGATCAGGCAAGAGGTGAAGCGGGAACATAAATCGCTGTATGGCCTTGCCACCGATGAAAACACGGTGCCCGATCTGGCGAGCGAGTCTGCCGTATTGGAATGGGGAAAGAAAGTGATCGACGGTGAACGGGCGCGGACCTCGAAAGGCGGTGTCCCTATCTATACACCGTCGATAGCCAAAGTATCGGTGTTGTACGACGTGTTCAAGGATTCGTATCAGGAGCAACAATATCATAAACTCAATACACAACGGGCACAGGCGCCGATCGCATCCTTGCGCGAACAGATAGATGCGCTTATACTCGAATTGTGGAATATCGTAGAGGAACGTTTTCGGGATTTGCCCAACGACGTCCGGCTGGACACCTGTCGCAGCTATGGTGTGATCTACTATTATCACTCCAATGAGAAACAAGCCGAATCTACCGATGATTGATACCCATACCCATATTTATTTAGAAGATTTTGCCGGAGAACAGGACGAGGTGGTGCGTCGTGCAAAAGAAGCCGGTGTGTCGTCGTTGATACTTCCGAATGTGGATTTGAGCACCGTACCGGCTTTGCTGGCGACAATGGCGATGTATCCCGATTATTGTCGGGCAGCTATGGGATTGCATCCGACATCGGTCGATGCCGGATATCGCGAAGCTCTTGCCGAAACGGAATGGTTGCTATCCGAGGGGGATTATTGTGCGGTGGGAGAGATCGGAATCGATTTGTATTGGGACAAGACTTATCTGCGCGAACAGCAGGATGCTTTTGCCGTTCAGACCCGATGGGCGATGGCTCGCCGCTTGCCGGTAATCATTCATTGCCGCGAAGCATTCAACGAAATAACGGAAGTGTTGCGTTCGGTTTCCGATGCCGCATTGTGCGGCGTGTTTCATAGTTTTACCGGAACTGCCGGTCAGGTGAGAGAAGTTCGTTCGATAGCCGATTTCTATTTCGGGATCAACGGCATTGTCACGTTTAAAAATGCCCGTCTCGAAGATATGGTGCGGGAAGTCGGTATCGATCGTCTGTTATTGGAAACCGATGCTCCTTATCTGGCTCCGGTTCCGTATAGAGGTAAGCGAAACGAACCGTCGTATTTGCCGGAAATAGCGAAGCGGATTGCGGCAATCTTGGATTTGACAACAGACGAAGTGGTAGCTCGTACGACTAATAACGCTATGCAACTATTTGGTATATAGCATGGTATCGTTTGTCGATAAAAAAGTTTTGCGTAAAATCGACAAAATAGTCGGGAAAACCGAAGATTTATATTATCTTTGCATCCGTTCTTGAAAACAGACAATCATTTTGGAGTGATGCTCGAGTGGTTGAAGAGGCACGCCTGGAAAGCGTGTATACGTCAAAAGCGTATCGGGGGTTCGAATCCCCCTTACTCCGCAAGCGAAAAAGTAACGCGTATCAAATTTTGGTACGCATTTCTTTTTTTTTCTATATTCTAATGGATTTTCGCCGAAACTTGGAGGAGGGTAGAAAGTTTATTTTAAACTCGTGGTTTTCAATAAATACTACACCTCGCGGTATAATCCGTTTGACTTTCTACTTGATGACTTTTTCGTCCGTTTTTATTTGAGGGTGTTGTTTCATAACCCGGCTGTGGTATTTAACCGAATAAAAAAGAAAAAAGATGTCTGCAACTAAATTGTTTTGGATCGATGCGGTAAAAGCGATTTGTATGTTTTCTGTTTATTTACTGCATTCGCAACAGTATTACGGCTTGGGGAATACGGATTATGGCTATGCCTTGATGCCTTTTTATGTTAATGCCTTTTTCTTTGTAAGCGGGTATTTGTTTTTTAAGAAGTATTTAGCTTTTGATTTAACAAATATTAAATCTGGGGGGGGGTAATGCGTTAAAAAATGTATTATTCCGTCTGGTGATTCCGACCATACTCTTCTCGACACTTATATATTTGCCTAAGGTCTTTTTTCATAAAGGAGATATGGCGATAAGCGACTATTTCTTTTATGTTTTCGGCGGTATCAGTTATTGGTTTACGTCTGCACTAGTAGTAGCCCAATTGTGTCTGTTGCTTTTATTATTGTTTAAGAGATCGTCTATTTGGTTTTATGTCTTGGCGACAGCCTTGTTGTTTGCTGTTGGATCGTATCTGAGTGCAAGCCGGGAAGCAAACGATGCTGCCGCTTTTTTCCCTTGGTATTATAGTACGGGCTTCGTTTATACGTTCATTATGGCACTTGGTGGAGTTTATTATCGTTATGAAACTCACATTGATAGGGTTGTAAAATATGCACTACCGGCTATCGCCGTTGTTTATGTATGGTTGATGTATAGCACATGGGATGTGCATAGTTTGAAGTTGTTGGGGCTTGGTGGGCACTCCAATTTTCTCGGGTTTGTCGGGATTGTTTGCGGTACGGCTTTATTGGTGGCATTTTCCAAAATGCTGAGACCGGTAAAAAGTTTGGAGTTTATAGGCAGAAATTCAATTGTGTTTTATTTCTTCTCGGGGGCAATGCCTGCTGTGTTTGGTACGATAGCCCGACGTGTTGTCGCAGATAATCTTTATATCGTTACGTTGTCGGTGGCAATTTTATCGTTCCTTTCCAGTTATTTGCTTACGTGGGTAATTGTCCGGTATATGCCTTTTATTACCGATTTGAGAAAATTGAAATCCTGATTCTCTTTTTATGTTGTCTTTTTGCGGTCTCCGAGTATTGAAGCCCACGCAAACCGATCATTTCATGTATAAACTGATGATAATATTTTGTTAAATTTAAATTATAAGGACGTTATCAAGCAGCGTTATGGAGCATATCTTAAGTTAAAACCATCTATATTTTTGATTTCTACAAAAAGACAAGCATTACCAATAATTGAAGAGTATATGAAAGTTGTTAGGATTATTGTTTCGGATATTACGACCACATAATTATGACACATTTTATTAGACTATAGTATTCTTAGCATTAACTATCCAACCGCGTTTCTTGCCTTCGGGTCGAGAGATATAGCCTTTTTCAGCGAGTTTGTCAACTTGTTTTTGGATAGCGGAACGGCTTATGCCGAGAGTTGTTGAGATTGTCGAGAGTGAAGCGTTAGGATCCGATTGAAGGACGCGGAGAATACGAGCGGGAGTGGGTGTAGAGAAACGGACAATTTCGCCCTTGTACCACCACGTCGTTTCTCTGTCGCCTGACAAGAATTCAAGCATTGACGAAATGTCGGCTGTCAAGGCGGATTCCATGTATTCCACGAATGGAGCTATGGACTTCAAAGAAGCGTGTGCACCATCGGCCGGTATTGGTCCGACTGCGGTATCGGCAAGCCCCAATGCGTTGAGATATGCTTTCTTATTCTTACTGCGGATAACCATCATTGGCCAGTTGTGACGGCGCAAGATGAAATTAACCATCAGTCGTGCTATACGACCATTGCCATCTTCAAACGGGTGGATACGGATATAACGATAATGGAATAGAGCTGCAAGCTGAATAGGGGTAAGGGAGCCTTCCGTAACTGCATTATTATACCATTGTACTAAATCAGCCATTAAAGCCAGCGTTTCTTCCGGTGAGGCATATTCAAACCGCTCTCCAGTCGGGGTAATAACAGAATTAGGCCGTGTTTTGTAGCGTCCGGCATGAACGGTGTAACTTGTGGTTTCACCACCGGGCAGCTGGCGATAGACCTTATAATCCTCGCGCAACATCACCTGATGAACCTGTCGAATAAATGTTTCAGTCAAGGGCTTATCTGTATCAGCTTCCTGCTCGACCATATTTAGGCAGATATTATGTGCTTTCATCTCCTCAAGGTCTTTCATCTTGGCAGAGCCTATTACTTCCCCGAGAAGAAGAAGTCCCTCTGTCTGACCGTAAGTAAGAGTGTTACCCTCGATATGGTTACTGTTATAATTGAAATCGAGCATAAACTTCCGCTTCAACCGTTTTTCGTCATCTGCCGAAAGAGGCTGAAGATCTAACCACTGTCTATAAAGCTTGTCGAGTTGTGCCATGTCTCTTATTTAGCGCAAAGATACGAAATATACCACCGATATGCAAATATACCACCTTGGAAGTAGTATAAATAAAACAGAAGAGCAATAATCATACCACCAACGCTGTAATATACCACCTAAAAAGTGGTACATTATTTCAGTCCATACTTTTTCCTCTTTCTCCATAGGGCTCTTTATTTTGGCGGCTTGTGCTATATTGCCTCCGGTATGGGCTATGGTCGCGGTGATTTTTGATTTTTCGAAGCTGGTATCATCAAGACGAAAATTCATTTGAACACTGCTTGCGGTATTTCTCGTTGTTCTCGCGGAAAGTTTCAAGGAGCATCCGTATTTTGCCTGTTCATCAACACCGAGAAAATGTTTTTTTTATAGTATCGGGATTGATGAGCGTACTCTCTGCAACCATCTGTGTATGGATTGCGAGTAGCTTTGTCCGCACAGTTTCAAGGTAGCGATTAAGTTCGATGTCAGCCCGGCTTTTGCCTCTGGACATGCCTTTTGCCGCAACCCACATATCTGGGTTGATGGTTCGGTTGATGTTCAGCTCCGCACGTTGGCTTGCGATAGTGATGCGCAGAATAATCGGTACCTCTCCGTTGCGTAGCATCCGCGCCTTCCGTGCGATGAAAAATGTACTCTATACAGATGGTTCGACACTATGATTCGAGAGGTTGGGTATCAGCATAACCCGTTGAACAATAGCGTTCAGAACCCTTGCGAGGGTACAATCCCCGTCTCGGTCAGTAGTGTACCCTTTTCGGTCAGCCCGTCACATCAATATTTTGCATCGAAACGCCGGTTGGGGATAACGAAAAAACCTCCGAAATCGGCTGGATTTCAGAGGCTTTCTGCATTTTGATGTTTTGTCTTGTGACCCCGGAGAGGCTCGAACTCTCGACCCAATGATTAAGAGTCATTTGCTCTACCAACTGAGCTACGGAGTCAATACGTTTTTATAACGGGTGCAAAAGTAATGGTTTTCGGCAAACTTGCAAAGGTTTTTCGGAAAATTTTTTAATCCCGTCAGGCTTGCCGGACTTTTGTCTGCCGGATATATTATTCGAAATGATAGAATAGAGAGGGGTGGTTGCGCGTGAGCGGGACGACCTGCACGTCTTTGCCAACCCGGATTCCTTCTTCGTAGAGCCGTTGTTCCACGGTCTTATAGGCAAGCTCCGGATGATTATTATCGCGGCTCAGGTGGCATAGGAATACGTATTTAGGTTTCAGTTCGTCGATGCTGTCGGGCGAATAGCCTGCCCGGGTGTACAGAGCGGCGAGGAAATTGGCGGTATCGGCATTGTCCATGTGCCCGGTGGGGGCGAGGATACGTTGTTTCAAGTGATAAGGGTAGGAACCTCCTACCAACATGGAGTGGTCGTAGTTGGATTCGATTACCAGATAGTCCGCTTGTTCGAGATAGTGCGTGGCGGTCGGGGTTATTTCTCCCAAATCGGTGGCGAATGCGAACCGAATGTTATTGTATTCGATCAAATAGCCCACGTTGTCGCTTCCGTCGTGAGGGACTTCGAATGCCGTGATTTTGAAATCGCGAATGGAAAAGGGGATATCTTTGATGATTTCGCGGTGTGCGCTGTAAATCTTGTCAGCCATGCAGTAGTTGCGGTTCATTCCCTCTTTGATCTTTGCTGTTGTGTAAATGGGGATCCCGCATTTTTCGCCTAAGAATCCGGCAGATTTGATGTGGTCGGCGTGGTCGTGGGTGATGCAGATTGCAATGATCTGTTCGAATGGTATTCCGTGGTCGTTCAGGACCTTGCGTATCGTGCGGTTGGCTATTCCGGCATCGATTAGAATGCCGTATTCTTCCGTACCGAGAAAATAACAATTGCCGCTACTGCCGCTTGCCAGACTTAAAAACCGTAGACTCATACCACTCCACTCAATCAAAATTGTGCAAAGATACTTTTTTTAGAGTAAATATCGTGGGTTTATTAGAGAAGTTTTGCGGATTTGTTTAATAAATTCATTCGACGATGGCACTGGGCTGTATAAAAGCCGGCCTTCTTGTATGGATATGCATAGATGGATTGAAAAATTTGCCGCAATCGAATTTTTTATAAAAATTATAACATTTTGTTTGCTATTCTTTTTAATATGATTATATTTGCTAAGTGAACTGTCGATTTTTGTTTACTTACTGTATAAAAATACAATCTTAGCATATTTCTATTACTAACTTTTAATAAAAAAACTATGAAGAAGAATTACATTTTATTCTTATCTCTTTTGGTATTGGGGCTGTTTGGTAAATCGAATGCGGCATCGGTGAAGACTATAACTGATGATTTCGGTTCGTATATGGCTACCTGTATGTCGGAAAATGGCAAATGGATTGCCGGTTCTGGATTCCTTTGGAATGTGGAAAGCGGAGAAGTGATCGAGCTGTTGGATGAAGCCGGCGAACCGGCTATGGTAAATGCCGTAATGAATGACGGTACTGTTGTCGGTGACGGCGTGAAAAAGCTTGACGGCGAATGGGATATGCTGGGACAGGAAAATCCGGACGATTTCGGTGTTTGGGGAACTACTCCCGACGGATCTGTATTGGTAGGTTATGTCGGTGGTTGGGATTATAAGCCCTGTGCGTGGAGAAATGGTGAATTGATCATGCTTCCTATTCCGACATCCGAAGTGGACGTGTTAGCCGGTCTTTTGGATGATCACGGTCGTGCATTGTATGTATCTAACGACGGCAACGTCATTTTGGGTGATATAACACAAGTGCAGAATCTTTCGGCTTTGTGGATTTGGAACGGAACTGAATATGTCGGAGATTTCATTGAACGGGAAAAACTTGAAGCAGACGAAATTTGGGATATGCTTCCCGGTGGGGTTAGTGCCAACGGTAAATGGATTTCTTGTACAAAAGGAGATGCAGGTTGGGATTCTCTCAAAGAAGCATACCGTTATAATGTAGAGACGAAAGAAGTTCAGATCGCTTCGTTGCCTGATGTCGGTTTTGAAGCAGCAGGTATTGCCGATGACGGTACTTTGGTAGGATATACCGACGCTTTTATGATCGGACGTGTCGGTTATATCTGGGCTGCCGGATCGGAATCTTTGCAATTGTTGTCCGAATGCAGCGGGTTGAAAATCGTTGAAGAGTACGATGCTATGAACAATAGCCCGCTTGTTATTTCTGCTGATGGCCGTAAGATTGTCGGTTTCGGTATGCGTGCTGTCGGTGAAGAAGCTGTTACGGAAAGCTACTTGATCGATCTCGATGGTGAGGGTGCCGTAGAAAAAGTATCGGATGGCAAAGCTCCGAAGCTCTTCTCTGTTACAGGAAATGAAGTGGTTGCTCTTTCTAAACTGGATAAGCTGACCGTATTTGCTGTAAGCGGGAAAGAGGTTCTCGAAGTAGCCGATGTAGAAGGTGCGGTTGCACTCGATATGGAAAAAGGCGTGTATGTAGTGAAAGCCGTTGTAGGAAATCAAGCCGCAGTTGCGAAAGTGGTTGTGAAATAGTATCGCCGATAATTATATTATAAAAGGAGAAGCGCTCTGTCGGGCGCTTCTCCTTTTTTTATGCCGCTTGTTTTATGTCGGGACGGATAGTGTCGAATTTGATGCTACGGAGCCGGTATATATGATGTTTGGGTGATAAAAAGAATAGATTTTGTGGCGAACATCTTTCCGGTGCGATTCGTTTTTTTAGAGACCGGTTTCCGGTTGTGTTTATAGGTAGAAAGATATAAGCCGTGTTTTTGATGATGTTAATTGTTAAATATTTACGATTATGAAAAATGTAGTATTGATTGGAGCAAGCGGTTTTGTCGGAACTGCAATTCTTGAAGAACTGTTGAATCGGGGTTATTGTGTTACGGCTGTGGTCCGTAATCCTGAAAAGATGAAGATTCGTAATGCGAATCTGTCGGTTGTTAAAGCGGATGTGTCGGATGTAAATACGTTGGTGGCTGTTTGTAAGGGAAAAGATGCGGTTATCAGTGCGTATAATCCCGGTTGGGCGAATCCCGATATCTACGAAGAGACATTGAAAAACTATCCGCTTATCTTGGAGGCGGTAAGAAAATCCGGTGTTAAACGGTTGCTGTGTGTCGGCGGTGCCGGTACTTTGTTTTGTGCTCCGGGTATTCGGGTCGTGGATTCGGGGGCGATTCCGGCTGAAATTATGGGCGGTGCAAAATCGTTGGGTGAGTTCTACTTAAACACCTTGTGTAATGAAAAAGAAATAGACTGGGTATTTTTCTCTCCTGCCGGGTCGCTTGAACCGGGGAAACGTACCGGGAAATTCCGATTGGGTAAAGACGATCTTATTGTCGATGAAACCGGAAAGAGCCATATCTCGGTGGGTGATTATGCCATGGCGATGGTGGACGAACTGGAACAGGCGAATCATCATCGGGAACGTTTCACCATCGGCTATTAATAGGACACGGAAGAGGTTGTATCGAAATGGAATGTTTGATGCAACCCCTTTTCGGTGCGTTAGAATTTCTAAGATGCAAGGCGATGAGGATGACGATGACAGGAGTTTACTGACGTAAACGACTTAACCCGAATTTCGATAGCAACGTAGCAGATTGGACATAATGCACGTCGTCATTCTGTTCTTATATAAACATGGTCTATCTTATTCCGATATGTTGTCTTTGGTTTTAATCGGAGGTGATAATTTTTCCTGTGGATTCAGTTCCGATTACGGACGGTGTGAAGTGCAGCCGTAGGAAAAGAAAAAAGCAGCTATCAAAAGATAGCTGCTTTTTCTGTGATCCGCCTGGGGCTCGAACCCAGGACCCCAACATTAAAAGTGTTGTGCTCTACCAGCTGAGCTAGCGAATCATCCTGTTTTGCTTTTCAGAAAAGCGATGCAAAGATATGTGTTTTATTTTTGCTCTGCAACTTTTTAGGAAATATTTTTTAGCTTTTTTACTCGTGCCTTTCCCTATTGGAGTGTGATATTGGGTTATTCAGGTTGATTTTCAGTCGGTAACGGCTTCTTTTTTCTGAGTCTCGTCGTACCGCTCGATAATGTATTTCTGATAGTAAGCCAGTATCAATGTGGTCATGGGCAGGGCGATAATCATACCTATGACGCCTAACAAAGTGCCCCAGATCGACAGCGAGAGCAGAATGATTGCCGGATTCAATCCGGTCACTTTTCCCATGATGCGTGGTGTAAGTACGGCATCCTGTATGATTTGTACCACTGCGAATACGACCATACATAGCCCGAACAGAACCCAAAAGTTGTCTCCGCTTTCGGATGTGCTGACCAGGCAGAGGATGACGGTAGGTGCCAATCCGACCACTTGCAGGTAGGGCACCATGTTCAGCAGTCCGATAAACAAACCGAGAACGATTGCCAGCGGTAGCCCGATAATGAGGAACCCGATGCTGAACAATATACCTACGCAGGTGGCGACAAGCGCTTGCCCGCGGAAGTAACGGTTCATGCTGAACTCTATATCTTCGACTACTTTCATGACGCTGCGCCGGTAACGTCGCGGTATCAGTTGTTGGAATCCGGTCAGTATCTTGTCGTAATCGAGCAGGATGAAGAAGATATAGAGCAATACGATAAACCAACTGATGAACCCGACGATTTCTTGTACCGAACCCGAAATAAATCCCCATGCTTGGCTTAATGTACCTTCCAGCAGACTTTTCCATTGTTCCTGACTGAGCAGTCGGGCGAACTCGGTAAAATCGACGTGTTTGCTGATGAACTCGTGTACTGCCTGTGGCATGAACGGGACACCGGCACCGGTATATACATAGTTGTAGAGGAGTTCGCGCATGGTCTTTATTTCATTGACTACGGACGGTAAAACCAAGATAACCAATAGGGAAATGAAAATAGCGATCTCTACGAACGACAGAATGATGGGTAATACCCGCCCTTTGACTTTCAAGAACTTCTGATTCCTGACGACTAACGGGTTCAGCAGGTATGCGATCAGCCATGCGACTAAAAACGGTAACAGGGCACCTTTCAGCAAGTCGAGCAGATAATAGACACCTACGATGGCGGCAACCCCCAAGAGGAGGCGTACTACCCGGTCGAATGTATAGGGTTTTCGTTCTGGCATGGCGTTCTCTTTTTGATAGGTAATAACAGCGGGAGTTCCCGTAATGTTTGAACTTATTATTCGGCTTTCGATGCCTCGTTGTGCTTGTGTTCCATTTCTTGCAGATAGCAGCGGCGGCACAGCGGTTGGTATTCGTTCTTTTCGCCCAATAATACCCGTTTGTCGTTATCGACCAAACGATAGGAGTAATTGGCTAAGTGCCCGCATTTCACACAGATGGCATGGACTTTCGATACATCGTCGGCAATTGCGAGGAGTGCGGGCATGGGTCCGAAAGGAACACGGCGGAAATCCATGTCGAGCCCGGCGACGATGACACGGGTGCCTTGGTTTGCCAGTTCTGCACAGACTTCAACGATGCCTTCATCGAAGAATTGGGCTTCGTCGATGCCTACAACATCTACTCCGGCAGCCATCAGCAGGATGCTGCGCGAGGCGTCTACCGGGGTTGAGAGTATCGAGGTGCTGTCGTGCGATACGATATTCTCTTCGGAATAACGTACGTCGATGGCTGGTTTGAATATTTCGACACGTTGCCGTGCTATTTTTGCGCGTTTCAGGCGACGGATCAGTTCTTCTGTTTTGCCGGAAAACATGGAGCCGCAAATCACTTCGATGCTTCCTCTCCGGCTGGTTTCGTAGTTGCTTTCGGTAATGACCATTGTATGTGTGTTTGTGTGTTTTCTGCTGGTGTGCAGTTGTTTGTTGCTGTTTGTTATAAGGAGCGGTTTATCTTCTACAAAGGTAAAGATACTTTTTGATTATCGAAATAAACGAATGGATTTTCTTGGTGCATGTTTTTTCGGTCTCTCCGAATATATTTTGTGCCTTTATAGAAGATAAGCTGCATCTCGGCATAAATCTTCAAACAAGTTTGAGTTATCTGCTCTCGATTTGCATTATCTTTATAGAAGATAAGCTGCATCTCGGTAAATTCATTCAAACAAGTTTGATGTCTTTACACTCGATTTGCATTATCTTTGTAAAGAAAAGAATGATTGGGCGGATTGCTGGGCATCGGGGGTATAGCCGATTCCCGTAATTCCTTTTTATTGTAATGTTCGGACTTCATGAAAAATAGAATATTTGTCGGTGTCATTGCTTTTTTATCGTCGGTTGCCGCATTTGGTGCGGGTGATCCGATCCGAGAGTTTGTCGGATTGCCTTCGTTACGGACGGCATCGGTGGGTATCAGCGTACTCGATATCGACGAGATGAAACCGATAGCCGGATATGACGAGCATCGGGCGTATATACCGGCATCGATTATCAAGTTGGTTACGTCTGCTACGGCTATTCAACTGCTCGGAACCGACCATGTGATGACTACACGTGTAGGGTATAATGGCAATGTGGATAGTCTCGGGGTGCTGCATGGCGATTTGATTGTTTCGGGAACGGGCGATCCGTCGTTGGCATCCGAATTCTCATCCCGTCCGCCGACGGCGTTTGTCGATAGTGTGGCGGCATGTATCGTTCGTGCCGGCATCCGGCGGATCGAAGGACGGATTATTGCCGACGGTTCGTGTTTCGACCATCGGCATGTTTCGCCTTGTTGGATGTGGGAGGATTTGAGTTGGGATTATGGCTCCGGATGTTATGGGGTTAATTATAAGGACAATTGCATACGGCTGTCGGTTCATACCGATCAACCTGGAAGTCCAGCCCGGATAGATAAGATAGAACCGGTGTATCCCGGATTGTCTTTTTCCAATCGTATTCAGGCGGGAGAGAAAAATACCGTTATGGCTTTTTCGGCTCCGTATTCACCCCGGTACGAACTCGACGGCGAATTACCGGCAAACCGGAAGGCATATCCGTTGAGGTGTTCGATGCCCGATCCCGAATTGTTGGCGGTTTATGAGATCGCCGGCAAGTTGGATAGTCTGGGAATCGGCTGCGGGCAATATACGACCTCCCGTTTGCTTGCCGATGCCGGGGAAAGTTTTCTGTTGCCGGACGTTACGTTGTTAAACTATCCGTCCGATACGCTGTCTAATATGATACGAAGTCTGAACTTCCGTAGCGATAATCTATACGCGGAGGCGTTGTTCCGTTATCTTTCGTTGTCCGATACCTGTCGGGCGTCAGCCAAACGGAGTGCGGCGTTGGTCGATGATTATTGGCGGGCGGAAGGATTGGATGCCGACGAATTGTTTATGTACGACGGTTGCGGGTTGGCGCGAAACAACCGGATATCAGCGATGCTGTTAGCCCGGATACTTGCTTTTGCGGCGCAGCAGCCCGAAACGGGCGACGCTTTTATCCGGAGTATTCCGTTGGCAGGCGAGGAGGGAACGGTGAGCCGCTTTCTGAGAAAGACCCGGCTGGCGGGGAAAATCAGGTTGAAGAGCGGGAGCATGAGCGATGTCCAGACGTTTGCCGGATATTATTCGACTGCTGAAAAAAGGTACGCTGTCGTGGTGATTGTGAACAATTATATCGGGAAAAGAGACGAAATACGCAGGGCGATCGAAGAATTATTGCTCGGTTTATTGCCGAAACATTAATTTTAATGAATTTATCTGTGGTATTCTCATTTTTATCACTATTTTTGTGTCAAACATAATTATGACCATGCCGAAAGACGCACATATAAGCCGCATTCTTGCAGATATTCGTGAATTGCACGAGTTATTGAATGTTATCGACGCCCAAGGCGCTGATGTTCCCGGCGTGTTGTATCGGTTGGCGAAGGAAAAATCAAAGACTATTTCGTTGCGTATCGAATCGTTGCGTTCCGCCGATTTTTGGAATGCCCGCGAAACGGCGTTGCCGGTAGATCCGGAAGAACATCCGGCGGTCGAAGACGAGCCGTTGTCGGAGGTTTTACCGGACGATGATTGTGAACAAGCCCCGGCGGCATGCGATGTCCCGGAGTTTTGTGATGAAGAGGCTGATCGTTTCGAAGAAGATGAGGCGTGCGAAGCACCGGAAGCGGAGGAGCCGTTTGCCGGAAGCGAACCGGAAGCCGTTGCGATAGATGAAGGACCGGTGCAGCCGGAGGAGGTGCTTGCGGAGGAGATCTCCGTTTCTTTCGACGAGGTGCAGCCGGACTCCGAGCCGGGCGACGAACCGGAAAAAGACCTGCTTGTTGATGTCCCCGTAGCATCGTCCGAAGAATTTGCCGAAGAAGCGGTTGAAAGCGAAAGTACGGATGACGCGTTTTTGGAAGAAGAATGCGAAGAAGAGCCGGAGTGCGCTTTTGTCATTGAGCCCGAGAACGACGAGCCGGAAAATGCACAGCCCGAAACGGCGAAGATTACGCTCGAAGAGGCGATGCAACGTCGTATTGCCAAAGAGTTGCGGCGTGCGATCAGTTTGAACGACCGCTTCCGTTTCCGTCGTGAATTGTTCCGGAACAATGATGTCTTGATGAACGAAACATTGGCATTGCTCGATGCCATGAAGAGTTACGACGAAGCGGAAGATTATATATTCAATGATTTGAAATGGGATCGTGAAAATCCGGAAGTGAAAGATTTTATGTCGATCGTAGAGAATCATTTCTTATCATAATATAATAAGGAATAGGGAGATGTCGAAATTGTATGTAGTACCCACCCCGGTAGGGAATCTCGAAGATATGACGATGCGGGCTATCCGGGTGTTGCGCGAGGCAGACTGCGTATTGGCGGAAGATACGCGCACGAGCGGGATATTGCTGAAACATTTCGATATACAAGCCAAGATGCAGTCGCACCATAAGTTCAATGAACACCAGACGGTGGAGGGCGTTGTGGAGCGGATCAAAGCCGGTGAAACGATCGCTTTGATATCGGATGCCGGTACGCCGGCAATTTCCGATCCGGGGTTCTTGCTGGTCCGTGAATGCCGGAGAGCCGGTGTTACGGTCGAGTGCTTGCCGGGGGCTACGGCATTTGTTCCGGCATTGGTAGCTTCGGGATTGCCGAACGAGACTTTTTGTTTCGAAGGTTTTCTCCCGCAAAAAAAAGGACGTTCTTCGCGGTTGGACGAGCTGAAATCGGAACGACGTACCATGATCTTTTACGAATCGCCGTTCCGTTTGCTTAAAACGCTGGAACAGTTTCGGGATCATTTCGGAGCAGATCGGGATGCCTCGGTGAGCCGGGAAATCTCGAAAGTCCACGAAGAGACGGTACGAGGCACGCTGGCAGAGTTGGTCGAGCATTTCGAGCAAAACAATCCCCGAGGAGAGATTGTTATCGTGGTAGCAGGAACCGGCGAAAAACCGAAAGAAAAGAAGCGTGACAAATACGCCGATAAGAAACGGGATCGCGAAGAGAATGAAGAAATAGAATAACCCAAATAATTACAAACAATTTAATAATTAAAAAACACAAGAAGAAGATGAAAAAATTGTATTTCATTCCTTTCATCGCCTTGGCGATGACGATGGGTTCTTGCGGTAGCAAGGCAACTATCGAAAGATTGCAAGCACAAAACGATTCGCTTGTACGTGTAAATACGCAAGCACAAGCCGATTTCGACGATGTTATGCAAATCCTGAACGACGTTGAAGACGGTTTCCGTCAGATCAGAAACGCAGAAAACTTCCTCGCTTCTCAAAAATCCGGCGAAGGTGAAGTTACGCTTTCTACCCGCGAACAAATCAAAAACGACATGGCGCTCGTTAATGAGACTTTGCAAAACAACAAAAAACGTTTGGATACGCTGCAAAGACAATTGAGAAACAGCAACAGAAAATCTGCTGAATTGCAAAAAACTATCGAACGTCTGCAACAGGAAATCGAAGAAAAAACAGCTTTGATCGTTTCTTTGCAAGAAGCTTTGGCTCAACGCGACGTTCGTATTGCAGAATTGGACGCAGCTGTTGCTAACCTGAACAAAGAAAACGGCGAACAACGCGACTTGCTCAGCTCGCAGGATGCAGCTCTGAACACGGGTTACTATATGGTTGCCAAGAGAAAAGAACTGAAAGCTGACAAAGTTCTCGTTAAAGGTAAAGTATTGAACAGCGACGAAGCTGACAAAGCAGGTTTCACGAAAGTGGATATCCGCAACTTCAAAGAACTGCCCCTCGCATCGAAGAGAGCTAAGGTTCTGACCAGCCACCCCGCAGGTTCTTACCAATTGGTAAAAGGTGATGACAAGATGATTACTCTCGTTATCAACGATCCGGTTGCTTTTTGGAGCGTAAGCAAATACTTGGTTATCTCTAAATAAGTAGCACGATAACGTAAAATAAACTGCAAGCCGAGCGCAGAAGCCATCAAGTGAAACTTGAATGGATTATGCCGAGGCGAAGCGTTGATTATGTAAATAAACGACAAGCCGAGTGCAGAAGATATCAAGTGAAAACTTGAATGGAGGATGCACTCGGTTTGCTGTTTATTGAAAACCGAAAGTTTAAAATACAGGGGTTGCATCGAAAATTTCATTTCGATGCAACCCCTTTTGGGTACGTTAGAATGTCTAAGAAGCGAGGCGTTGAGAATGAGGGGCAGGGAGGTACCGACGCAAACGACTTAGCCCGAATTCCGAGCCGCGCAATGGATTGGACATGGTGGCTCATCGACTGTGTTGTTTAATTAAATGTGGAGAAGCCGGGTTGCCTTTCGCTTTTGATAAGGAGAATAATCGGGAAGCACCTGTTTGATTCTGTCCCTTTGTAGATTACCGTAAGGAAGGTCGAATAGGGGAGCACTCTGGGCGGCATCGGATGCGGATGGCTTGTTGTTCGAGAAGCTCCGGTCAGAACGGATAGCCGATCGCGAGGTGGAATGCCAGACTTTTCCAGAACGAATTCATGTTGTAATAACCGTGTTTTCCAGTATCGTAGGGGGCATGAATACCGATGCCCAGATCGCCTCGCAAGACGAGGAAACTGATGTCGTACCTCAGCCCGAAGCCTGTGCCCAAAGCCAGATCGCGGAAGAACGTTTTGCCTTGCAATGTTCCGCCGGGACGTTTCTCATCCTTTTTTAATAACCAGATATTCCCCGTATCGACGAACACTGCCCCATTCAGATTGCCGACAATCGGGAAGCGATATTCTATGTTCGCCTCGAATTTAAAAGTACCGGTCTGGTCGAAATACCCGTTCGCATCGTTTTTGGGCGGGGTATAGCTGCCCGGCCCTAACGATCGGATCGTAAATGCCCGGATGCTGTTTGCACCGCCGATGTAGAATTGTTCGGTGTAGGGCATCTCCGTCGAGTTTTCGTAGGGTAAGCCTGCGCCTACCAACAGCCGGGTTACAATCCAGTTCTTTTCCCACGGACGGTAATAATAACGAAATTCCGCAATGCCTTTTACGAATTGCGAAAAAGGAGTCCCGAATATTTTCTTTTCTCCTTTCTCTTCTGCCAGCGACATGATGCCCCACAATATATTGCCCGACGACACGGCGGTCAGTTGGGTAATCAGCCGGTTGGTGCGTTCCTGCTTCGGTGATGTGTCGTACGTAAATATATAGGAAGAGGTGGGGATGAACTGGTTGTTGAAACTCAATGCGATCGCCGGATTTTCCTGCATGGTCTGGTCGAATGCCTCGGTGGTATGGAGCAGTTTGTTGTAGCTCAGTTTTACCGGGACAAGCGTATGCGTGCTGTTGGCGGAGGTTTGGAAATTATAGGTATAGCTGCCATGAAGCGAGAGCATACGGAAGTAGTGCGGACGGTTCAGCAGGCGTGCGCCCAATTCGAATTGCGTCGAGGCTGCGTAGCGTCGTGTGAACTTGCGCTGAGGTAGCCAGCCGGGAAAGATCCGGGGGATTGTCAGCGTCATGGTAAGCCCGAATTCGTAAGAGTTGAACAACGACGCTTTCCCTTTTCGGCTGCCTCCTCCGGTTTGCCATTCGTACGATCCGTTGAGCCGGGTCGAGAGTTGCTCTCCGCCTCCGAAGATATTCCGGTGGTTGATACCCAGTATCACCCCCGGACCGATGTAGCTGTTCGATTTGGAGGTGACGTTCGCTTCGAAATAGAGTTCGATCGGTTTGGCGAAAGTCGCTTCTATCGCGACGTTCAGACTGTCGCGCCCGATGAGGGAGTCGGCTGGTGTCACCTGCAACGATACCGACCGGAATATTCCTAACCGGTCGAGATTGGTTTGTGTCTGTTGTTGTTTCTCCACCGAATACCATTCGCCGGGTGTCAGCTCAATTGCCCGTTGCAATGTGCTTCGTCTGATATGGACGGGGCGGTGCAGATAGAGCGTATATCGTGGTTGGGCTACCGTATCGGGAATCCCGTTTCCCTGTGCCCGGTTCAGTGTTATGGATATGTTTCCGGTGCGGTAGGGTTGTAGAGCCTGTTGAGGAATGTCTTTCCGCAATACCAGACGCAGGTCTACCCAGCCGGGCGTTTGTGTCGTGTCGGCGAGATATTCGAGATATTCCGGACGGAAATAATAATATCCGTTGTTTCTCAGATTGTCGGTAATCCGTTCACGTTCAGCCGATAGTTGCGACAGGGCATAGCGATTGCCCCGGTGCAGCAGGGAGGTGGCGTACAAGCTGTCGATAAAGTGTGTCAGCGGAGAAACATCGTTGGGGTAAGCGATGGTGTTCAGCAGCGATGGGGCGGCAGCCGAGATCCGGTAAGTGATGCGGGCTTTGCGCGGATTGCGTTTGCTGTAAATCAGTTCATAGTCGGCAGTAGAGTGGAAATAACCGTTGTTTGCCAATATATCGCCGGCAACTTTCGTGCGCAGGTCGGGCTGTACGCCCGATATCAGAACCGGTTCGGAAACCAACCGGTTGTAAAGCCAACGTTTGAATCCTTTCTCTTTTTTCGGTTGCATATAGTTCCATACCCAAAGTCCCAGCGGGAACGGATAGCGGACGTAGGGCGAAATCAGTGAATTGTTCGGAGTGACCGACAGCAGGGAAGTTATTTCGCTTTTCACCTCCGGTGCGATTTTTACACCCGAGTCGCCGACAATCGTCATTTTTTTCACACCGGTGTACAGCACCTCCCCTTCGGGCAGATGTTTCGTGGTGGAACATCCTGCGAGCAGGAGTGCTCCGCACCCTCCGATTATCCATATGACAAACTTTCGCATCACTCTTCTTCTTTCCTCCGTAACATTTTGCGTAACTTGAATTCTTCGATGCCGTCGGGCAATTGCTTGCGGATCATGAATCCCACGCCGGTCTGTATCACTTCTCCTTCCAGAATGCTTTCGTATCCCGACCAGCGGAATACACGGAGATACATGTTTTCGCGTTTGGTCAGGCGGTATTGCAGCGTGACGTCGTCAATCAGGTTCTCTTTCAGATTCACCTCGCTGTTGTCGCCGGTGCTGTAACTTCCCCCGATGATGATCTGGATCCGGTCGTTGTAAAAGCTTTTCGATACCCGGTAGGTGTAATCGGTATGTTGGGAGAATATCTCGTCGCCGTATGAACGGATTCCGAACGAGAGGTCGATCCCTTTCAGGTTGTTTTGCGCCCATTGGTTCAGCTCTTTCTGAATAAAAGCGTTCAACGGATTGCCTACGACCGAAGCTTTGGCGGTAGTCCCCGGACCGGTATAGGTGTTGTATATCAACAGGTTCATGGCTTGCGAAGAACGTTGCTCCGGACTGAGGGCAGCCAGTTGGTTTTGAATGGTCAGGTCGTCGTGTGTAGTCACGTCGAACGATATGTCGAGATTTTCCAATCGGTTGCGGATGATGATGCTCAGGTCGAAATTCACCGGGCGGTTCGTTCCGTCGCTTTCCGTCACATTGGCTCGTAGCTCCTCTACGGCGGTGATGTCCAATATCGGGTCGGCGATATTGCCGTTCCATGTTACCGAACTGCCGGACGATATCTGGAATAACTTTTCGGAAATAATCGGCGGATTATACCGCACGAATCCGCCGGTAAGCGTGTATTTTCCCGAGAAGCGGCTGTCGCCCAACGGGTTGAGCGTATAGGTCAGACTTCCGCCGCCTTGCAGGTCGATCCGGTTCGATCCGTCGTTCGACAGGTTGATGCCCATTTTCACAGACGGGGCGATTTCTATTCCGACCTGAATATCCATTCCCGATAAATCGGATGGAGGCAGTATTTCACTCTCGTCGATAGCCGTCGTATCGGCGAACGACACGAATGTCACTAAATTGTTAGGCTGTTGTTTTACTTCCAACGGGGAATCCTGCAATACATAAGTTACGTTCGTTCCTTCGAGCAGCGACAGATTGCCTCGTATTTTCAACAGGCTCACCCTGCCGTTGAGAGAGGCATTCAGATCGACGAGCGCCGTACCGAATATAGCCGACCGGGCTTTCCGTTCCACCCGTATCGGCTGGAATTCGGATGCCGATGCGGTGAGGCGGATATATGGATCGGCGAAATCGTCGAGGGTAACCGTGCCGTTGAGCGAGAGCGGTTTCCGGTTCGCGCCGAGTATGGCAAAATTGCGGAAGTGCACCGTATTGTTCTCTATCGGAATCGGTTCGCCGGAGAGGGTGATCGTGGTACCGGTCATTGTCACCGATGCGGAGGCGTTGTCCCATTGCAGATTGCCGTTCAGCAACGGTTGTGCAGAGGTTCCGCCTACCGATATATCCCCGTTCAGCCTACCCGAGAATGTCGCTGTTTGGGCGGGCATGAACGCATTGGCTGCCGATAGGGGCAGTGCGGTGATCGAAGTATGTATGTCGAAACCAGACAAAGAGTCGATCGTCCCGTTTGCCGTTACGACCGGCACCGTGTCGATTGCCAACCGGGCATTGAGGTGTTGCCGGCTGTGTTCGTCGGTATGGTAATTGCCGCGTATGGCGATGTCGCCGATCCGTTTCCGGTTGTAAGCGAGAGTATCTATCGACAGGCTGCCCGAAAGGTCGGGAGAGCCGTTTGCCAGAGAAAAACGGATATTTCCGCCCAATATGCCGCTGATCGGGGGGAGGAACGGCGATAGTTCCGTCCATGCGGCAAGCTCCATTCCCGAAAGGTTCAGCAGTAATGTCTCTCCTCGGGCAGTCTCCGATCCGGTGGATATTTTCAGAAACTTGTCTCCGTTTACCAAACGGACATCGGCTTCGAACAGGCGGGTGGGGATGCGGTAGCTTACCCGGTTGTCGGGATTCAGTTGCCAACTTTCGTATCCGATAATCGGACGTTCGGGAAACAGGGAGACGGTGACCGTGGAATCTTTCAGCCCCACTTGACTGCCGAACCGGAATCCTTCGCGCCCCTGCCCGTCGTGTTGCCGGCAGAACAGACGGGTATCGCTCCCCGACACATATCCGTCGAACCGTACCGACGCCAACGCATCCAGATTGCCCGGACGGTTGCCTACTTGCAACCCGTAGTAGAGCCTGTCGCCGGCGATGCGGGCTTGTGCCGTGATCGTGTCGAACATCACACCTCCGGTTTCCATGCGCAAAAGCCGGGCATCGGTGTGAAATACCGAGTCTTTCCCGATGCTCCATTGGATGTCGGGAAGTTTTACACCTCGACTTGAAAGGAACTGATAGACGATGTTTTGTTTTTTGCCGGTTATTTTCCCTGAAAAATCGGGCAATAATTCGTTCAGCCGTTTTACATCCGCTCTGCCGCGTTCCACCATTTCGGTTATGGCGGGCGTGATTGCCGGAACGGTGTGCAGAAGCGTATCGGGCGAGTCGGCACTCCTGACGAGGAGGCTGAAATCGCCGTCTCTGTACGAAAGCCGGGTACTGTCCCGGTCGCCGGTTGCGTTTATCGCGATTTGTTTCGATTGCAGGAATGTCCCGTTGTAATTTACGGTCAGGTTGCGAATCTCGTCGTTTGTCCGGAAACGGATCTCATCCGTTCCGAAATCCGCATTCAATGATACTTCTCCCGACATGGTCAGAGAATCGGATAGCAGCCGGAGCGCATGGAGATCGGCGTGTGTGATATGGCTGTCGATTTGTCCCGAATATCTCTCTTTTGCAATGGTTGCGGTGATTCCCATTCGGCAATTCAATGCTTCCATTTCCGATGCGATGCGGGCATTGAGCTGTTGTCGGGTATAGTTCCCTTGCAGGGCGATGCGGTAGGGGACATTCCGGAAATCGAATCGGGAAACGTTCAGATCGATGTTCGCAGAGGTTTGCGGGGTATACAGATCGAACCGGCTTCCATTGCACCGGAGGTCGGCGGAGAGCATGCCGAACTCGTTGCCGGGTAGAAATTCGGCAATCGGGAATGTGGCCGCTTTCACCTGGGCGGTGTAGTTCTG
Organism: uncultured Porphyromonadaceae bacterium; assembly: GCA_900538555.1. GTDB lineage: Bacteria > Bacteroidota > Bacteroidia > Bacteroidales > Barnesiellaceae > UMGS27. The sequence continues at coordinate 174,203 of UPYI01000004.1, read as the reverse complement.
TGCCGTCAGGTCGTATCCTCCGTCGATCTGCATATCTCCTCCGTTTGCGCGGCACGTTAAGCCGGCAGTCAGCGAATCCCGGCGCAGGCGTATATCCCCATATAGGGCTACCGTGTCGTCCGCTCGGCGATCGGTGGGTGTGCCGTATAGCAGTTGCCGTAATAATGCCGGGTTGAGCAGCGATCCTTCCCATGCCAGATGTGCTTGTCGTTGATGCGGGGATGTGATACGGGATGCACTTCCGTGCGCGGAAAAATCGAACAGTTCGGGCAATCGGAGTTTCAGTTGGTCGAGCCGGATCTGTTCCGCTGTACCCGACAGGGCGATATGGCTCGACACCCGGCTGCCGGGATGTAGCCCGCTCGTGTATTCCTTTGCCCCCGGATAGCCTCGTGCAAGATCGGACAATGCGGCTTCGATGCGTATGTCGGCTTGTATTCGGGCGTGAGGGAGATTCTTAAAAAGGTCGGTGTCGAAATCGGCATCGGCTTGTATCACGGAGTAAGGGGTCGCTAAGGTGAAGTTTTGTAGCGATTGGGTGCTGTCGGTCATTTGCCAAAGCCCTTGTGCCTTTTCGATAGATATGCCCGAACGCTCTTGCAAGGCGAGCTGCCGGAGCGGCAGACGTATCGTGCTGCCATAATTGGAGAATGAATCTACTGCCAGCGACAGATTCCGAACCGATATGTATTCGGGATCGAAACCGGCGGAGGGTTTGCTTCCGGCGATGGCATACGTCCCGTCGAGTCCGAAGCACCGTATCCGTTCCACGTCGATAAGCCACGGGGCGGAGCCGGTGGCAGTACTGTCGGCAGACGCCGTCGTATCTTGGGGTACCGTACCTTTCCCTGCCAGATAGAATGCCTTTCCGCCTTGTATCGTGACATCCTGCACCGACACCGACGAACGGTCGAGCCGGACTTCTCCGGTGGATGCGGCAATCGAGTCTATCCTTACTTCCAGATCTTCGATGGTCGGAGACATCCGCATCCGGTAGTGCGTCCGGTTCAGGCACAATCTTTTTACCCGAATAGCCCACGGGATAGAAGACGGAGTGGTGGCTGTGTCTTTTTTAGCGGCATTCGTATGTAAGATCAGCGACACATCGGTATCGTGCAGGGAAACGCTGTCGAGTACGATCTCTTTTTTTATCCACGACAAGGAGGCGCCGTGTAGGGAAAACTGTTTCAAATCGGTTTGCAGGGAGAGACCCGAATCGGCAGATTGTAACCCGTAGCCGGCTTTTTGTATCCGGACCTCTTTTACCTCTGCTTTGCCGCGGAGGAGAGCCGGCAAAGAAATGCGGACGCGCAATTCTTCTCCGTAGACAAGCGTGTCGCCAGAGGCAGCCGCAACTGCCGAAAAATGATTTAACGAAAGGTCGAACGGGAATTTCAGAGCAAGTGTCTCGATTGACAGTTCGATTCCCGAGGAGCGCACAGCCGCACCGATCCGCTCCTTTCCCCACGATTGCACAGAAGGGAGGTAGAGAATCAGACAGATCAGAAGAAGTATCACCGGTATGCCGACGATGATACCCGATAAGCCGATCAACGGATATTTGATGATCTTTTTCATCTGGCGGTTATTTGCCTGTGGTTATCGGACGGACAAACGGATGCCGATGTGCCGCCGGGGTCAGCGTCCGGAGTAGACCATGCCCACGCCGATGAGACGGTCGTAGCGGCCGCCCTGCGGACGGTGGTACAGCCGGGCGAGGTATTCGTTTACCGTCTGGTAATAGTTCCCTTCTATTGCTCCGGTACGTGCTTGTGTCTGACCGTTCGGCAAATAGAGGTATTGATAATTGTATGCGCCCTGTTTCAGCAAAAGAGCTTTTTCGTATTTTCGTTCTTGGGCGTTGTAAAACATTTCGTTGTCTTCGTTGAAAAGATTCAGTGTCAGGTCGCCGTTGATAAACACACGACCGTCGGCGAATGGCGTATCTTCCAATGAGAAGTGCACGATGAAATAGTCGGCTTCGATATCGCTGTTTTCGGCATTGCTTTCTCGGATGATATATCCGCCGTATTGGGTCTGGTCGTACGAATATCCGCTGTTTTTGCGGGGCAGACCGGTAAACAGGGTCACATTGTAGTACGGATCGAAGAACTGGATATTCTGTACGCCCATGCCGGCATACCGGATGTTCGTATCTTCAAATCGCCGGTATTCGTTTCCCGCCTCGAAAATCAGACTGCGCAGATGCTGGTACTGGATGGAGTTGCCTTGTGCCGATAGCGGTTGAACGACCGTAGCTTGGTTGTCGCGGCGTCCGTTTTGTGTGACGATCAGTTTCAGTTCCTGATACGGGTTGTTGATCGTATAGTTGGGTGCATTCACCGTTACGCCTACTTGCTGATGCGAGGCGTTGTAGTCGATGTCGGTACGCGAGGAGACCTCCATGCCCATCGAAACCAGCGATTCGTATATCGAGAAACAGACCTGCATCAATATCCGGTCGGGTTCGTTTTCGGGAAATACCTGCAACACATAGTTGCCCGATACCAACGGACGTACATTCTCGTTGGGTATGGAGAGCGAGTAATGGACATAATTGGTAAAAGTACTTTGGGAAAATTCGTAGGTGTCGATCGGATTGACATTGAATCCGTCGAGATATTCCAGTTCCGACAGGGCGGACTGACGCCAATCGGCATTGCAGTGTATCAACTTGTAGTTGAAGTACGATGCATCAGGCAACAGCTCGTCGAACGCAATAGTCAGACGTTCCGGACCGCCCAATGCGATCATTGGTGGAGCGAGCGGATTCCCCTCGGGGAAACATTGTATCGTGCGGATGCGATCGACAAACGATCGGGTGGCATAAGGCTGCTGTTGCTGGGCTTGTGCGAATAGAAAAGAAAACAGCAGGCAGAAGCCGACCAACCGCAACCGGCTGGTGAATAAACTACGTCGGGTACAACCGGCAACCGTCCGGTAAAAAAACAATTGGCTGTTCATATCGTTTCATTCATCTCACTATACAAACATACGAAATATTACATAGTTCACGCATTAAATAACTCTAAAATGATTATCTTTACAAATGTTTTCAATAAGCCGAGAGCAGAGCCGGGCTTGTTAGGAATATGTCGAGGAGAGAAAAAGTGTATGAAGATGAAGATTTCCGGATTTTTTTTGACAGTGTTTTAATCCTTATCTCTTTTTTCATAAGTCCTACCTTTTTAGAAAGAGGTATATGTCTGCCGACAAATGAATACAAGAAATAGCCAAAGTCGGTAATTTTATTTAGCCAAAGTCGGTAATTTTATTTAGCCAAAGTCGGTAATTTTATTTAGCCAAAGTCGGTAATTTTGAAATATTGTGTTATATTTGCATGGTAATCGACAATGGATATGAAGACGTATAAGCCAAGAATTGCAGATAAAGAGTTGAAGCGAATGTTAGCGGGTATCGGGGCTGTTTTGATCGAGGGCCCGAAATGGTGCGGTAAGACTACGACTGCGGAGCAGCAAGCTGTCACAATTATCTATATGGACGAGCCGCTTCATATAGAACAAAATCTCCGTATGGCTGACATAAACCCCAAGGCATTGTTAGTAGGAGAGTCGCCTATATTGGTGGATGAATGGCAACTCGCACCCAAATTGTGGGACACGATTCGTTTCGAGGTCGATCATCGAGACGGTGTGGGGCTCTTTATCTTAACGGGTTCTGCCGTGCCGGCAAAAACCGATGAGATTCATCATTCAGGTGCGGGTCGCTTTGCGTGGCTCACGATGCGTCCCATGAGTTTGTATGAGTCGGGAGAATCGTCGGGTGATGTAAGTTTGGAAGCATTGTTTGATACTCCAACGGAAATCATGGGGATCAATAAATTGACGCTTGATGATATGGCGTTTCTTATCTGTCGTGGGGGATGGCCTCGTGCAACGATGCAAGAGGGGGATATTGCATTGGATCAAGTGAAGTATTACTACGATGCCGTAACTCGTTCGGATGTGTCGCGTGTGGATGGAATACGCCGTAATCAGGAACGAGTAAAACGCTTGATGCGCTCATATGCTCGACATCAGGGTATGCAGGCTTCGGTAAGTACCATTGTCGAGGATATGCGTGTTAATGATGAGGAACTGAGCGATGTAAAAACCATAACAACTTATATCGAAGCTTTGAAGAAGATCTTCGTCATAGAGGATTCTGCCGCATGGAATCCCAATTTGCGCTCGAAGACAGCCATTCGCACCTCTGATACTCGCTATTTCGTCGATCCGTCGATTGCGGTGGCTGCATTGGGACTTGGTCCGAAAGATTTGGTCGGAGACCTGAATACGATGGGCTTGCTGTTCGAAACCCTCTGTATTCGCGATTTGCGCGTTTTTGCAAGTGCGCTGGACGGACAGGTTTATCATTTCCGCGACAAATATGGTCTCGAATGTGATGCTGTCGTACATTTGCGGAACGGGAAGTTCGGGCTTGTAGAAATCAAGCTCGGAGGTGATAAGCTGATTGAGGAAGGTGCAGTCACATTGAAAACATTGGCAGGCAGAATAGACACGGATCGCATGAAAGCTCCGTCATTCCTGATGGTGCTGACGGCAACGGGGAAATTCGCTTATCGCCGTGAAGATGGAGTGTATGTTGTTCCTGTCGGATGTCTCAAAGATTAGAAACTGCAAGCCGAGCGCAGAAGTCATCAAGTGAATACTTGAACGGATTATGTCGAGGCGCGTTTATTGAAAAACCGAAAGTTTAAAATAAAAATATAGTTCAAATTCAACAGAATCAACGGTTTTTCTCTTTTCAAAAAAAATAGTATTTTTGTAGAGGCAAACGTTGCTTCGGTGTGGTTGTCCGGACAACTTGATGGTTATGTTGTCGGAGGGCGGCACGGTTGCCATTTCAAATGCGGACTTATGGAACTATTGAAACGACGGTTGGCATTAGAAGCCAAGTATCAGTTGAGAGAAGCGATTTTCGATGAGTTGCTTGCCTCCGGCGAAGAGGTTCGGCTTTCCACCTACGATCCGATGATCGATGCCGGAGAGTTCAACCCCAATGTCTATATCGTGAAAGAGGGGTTGGTCCGGGGCACGTATCTCGACAAGAATATCGAGAAGACGGCTGGATTCGCCTTGCCCGGTACGTTACTTATTTCGTTCCATTCCTATTACGGTAACGAACCGTCGTATTATCGTTACGAGGCTTGTTGTCCGACGGTAGTGGTTCGGATTCCAAAAAAGAAGTTTGAAGAACTGGCGGAGAAGTATCACGAGTTTGCCCTTTGGGTAGTCAGTGCTCATCAGAATCAGTTGTATTATAATGAATATAAAAACCGTTTGTTGAGCGGTGATGCCAAAAGCCGTCTGATCAGGCTGGCGACACGCTTGCAGGGCATTATAACCGATGCCCAGCCCGAAGCCCCGGTTTCTACTGAAATTCATAACAAACAGGTAGAGAAAGAATTGCATGGACGTTGGAAAGATATTTTTCTACTTGTACCCTCCAAAGTGATCGCGTCCTACCTCGGTATCACGGAGCAATACCTGAGTAAGATCAAGAAAGAGATGCTTCAATCGTCGAAGGAGAAATAGGCATTGACGATTCGGAATACTTTCGTTTTGTGCATTTACCGGATATTTTTATAAAAAATTCTTACTGTTTCCGGAAGAAATTAATCTATATTAATCCCCAAAACCGATTTGATTTTTATATTTGCATTGCGGTCGGGATACTGTCGGTATTCCGGTATGCTGTGGCATACGTTTCCGGTCTGGCATTTGGAATGCGCTAATATTATAAATTTATAGCTTATGAAGAAAGTACTCTTTACATTGTTGGCATGGATTACGTTTACGGTAAGTATGAGCGGACAGCTCTTGTCGGGCGTTTATTCTGCTATGGAATTTGCCGGTGACGTGCCTGCGGCACCAGCCGATTTGGAGGCGGTTTTCGCCCCGGAATCGTTGTCGGGACAAATATCCTTTACGGCTCCGACTAAAACGTATGCAGGCGAGGGCTTTACCGGAAATCTCCGCTTTACGGTCTTTGCCAATGAGGAAAAAGTATCGGAAGGTACGGTATATACCGGCGTGAACCGTTCGATCGACGTGACCGTCCCGAAAGTCGGTGTGTACGATTTTAAAGTGACGGTGAAGAATGATGCCGGTGAAAGTCCGGCGGCGACGATCAAAGTATATATAGGGTACAGCCAGCCTGCTGCACCGACGGTGACCGCTTCCGATTACTACGGCAGCCTGAAAGTGGAGTGGACTCCGGTAACCACAACCGTTGATGGTAATCCGCTGAATGGAGAGGTTACCTATAAAGTAGTGCGATATCCGGATGAAACGGTGGTAGCGGAATCGACTACCGATACCGATCTGGTCGATCGCATACCGGCTTCCGAGGGCGTGATTGCTTATAGCTACGGCGTTACGGCTATCGCTTTCGGTACATCGTCGCGCGAGGCTTTTTCCGGTAAAGTCGTTACGGGAAAAATCACACCTCCGTACACCGAGAATTTTATGACGAGCGATGTACTCGATTTCTGCGTCATAGCCGATGCGAATGGCGACGGACGTACCTGGTCGTTCTATAATGGCGAGATGCGGGCGGAAGCCAGCCCGACGGTTGCTGCCGACGACTGGCTCATATCGCCTCCGATAGCGATCGAAGGGTTCAAGTATTATGTCGTATCGATCGATGTCAAATCCGAATCGTCGGCTTATCCGGGTAAGTTCGAAATGAAATACGGTACTTCTCCTACGGCAGAAGGCATGACGATCGACTTGATCCCGGTAACGGAAGTTCCCAACGAAAAGTATCTGACTTATAAGGGCACGGTTCGGGTATTCGAAGATAAAAACTATTACTTCGGTGTTCATGCGGTTACCGAACCCGATATGTGGTGGATGCGCGTCACTAATTTCTCCGTATCCGCACCGGTCGATGGCGCTGTTCCCGAAACGATTTCAGACCTTACGATCTTGCCCGATCCCAGTGGGGCTTTGAGTACGGACATTGCGTTTACCGCGCCGTCGAAAACTCTTGCGGGCGAAGTGTTGTCGTCTCTTACGAAGATCGAATTGTTGAGAGACGGCGAGCTGATCAAAACGTTCGATAATCCCGGAGTCGGAGCAAAACTGACTTGGAAGGATACGAACATAGCCGAAAAAGGTACGCACCGTTATGCTGTGGCTGCGGTCAATGCTTCCGGCAGTGGACTGGAAACGGTGAAGTCGGTGTTCGTAGGTACCAATCTGCCGGCATCGCCTTTGTCTGCCCGTGCGTTTGAAACGGATGTCAATGGAGAGGTGACGATCGAATGGGAAGCTCCCGAGACATTTATCGACGGGTCGCCGATGAATCCCGACTTGGTGACTTACAATGTTTACACCTCGGTCGAAGGACAGGATATAAAAATTCAGACCGGACTGAAAGGCAATTCGGTTACGTTCCAGGCTATATTCCCCGGCGAGCCGCAGATGTTTTTCTATTATGGCGTTTCTGCCGAAACCGAGGCTGGTGAAAATACGGCGGCGGTAGTTACACAACAAATTCCGCTGGGCGAACCGTATGCCGCACCGTATGCCGATTCGTTTGCGAATGTCGGAACGGAATATGCTTATGGTATCGGTGGCGACGATAACCGTACGTTCTGGGATTTCTATTCCGATTCGCGTTTCGAAGATGTCGTATCGCAGGACAACGATAACGGCATGTTGGCGATGTATGGTCATGATAAAGGAAATTCGGCTTACTTCTCGACTGGAAAAGTAGACCTGACCGGTCTGCAAAATCCGGTGCTTACTTTCTATCTGTTCAATATGACCGGTTCTTTGGCGAATGAAAATACCGTAGAAGTACAGGTGGACGACCGGAGCGGATTCCAGAGTATGGCAACCTATCGTCTGGGCGATCTGGGCGAAGAAGGTTGGCATCGTGTGGAATTGTCTTTGTCGGAATATATCGGGAAATCGGTACGATTCAAAATTATCGGTACGATACAGACCTATCAATATATTCACCTCGACAACATACAACTTCGCGACCGGTCGGATTATGATATGGTGATTACCGATATTTCCGCTCCCGAACGGATCAAGGCGGGCAGTGAAGGTTCGGTTGTCGTATCGTGGCAGAATCAGGGGCTGAAAGATGCGACGGATCTGGTGTTCGAACTTCGTGCCGACGGCGAGACGATCGCAAGCCGGACGGTCGATAAAGCCGTGTCCGATTCGAAAGGGGTTATCACATTCCCGATTGTACAAGGTGTCACTTCGCCCGATGAGGTGGAATATGTAGTTGAGATCAAATTTGCCGCCGATCAACAGCCCGGAAACAATGTAAGCGATCCGTTTGTAGTTCGTACGATTTCGCCGGATTATCCGGTGGTGGATGATTTGAAAGCCGGCTACAACGAAGCCGATCCGCAAACGATCGTGTTGAGTTGGAGCGAACCCGATCTTTCGTCTTCGTTCGACGATGAGATCACCGACGGGTTCGAGTCGTATGCGGCATGGGCTAAATCGGGAGTAGGCGACTGGAAATTTGTAGATGGCGATGGTGGTGAAATATACGGTTTCGGTTCGTATTTTGAACTGCCCGGCATACCTTCGGGTTCACAGCAGTCGTTCTGGGTGATGAACGACCAATATCAACCGCTGGTCGATCATTTCTCCTCGCCCGATTTCTATGTTGCTCATTCGGGACACCAGTATATTGCCCAGATGAGTGTGACCAAGGGCGAAAGCACTCCGCGTTGCGATGACTGGGCGATCTCGCCGAAATTGAACGGTAAGGCTCAGACCATCTCTTTCTTTGCCCGTTCGTTCTTCGATACCGATCCGGAAAGTTTCGAGATCCGGTATTCGACTGCGGGATCGGATGTTGCCGACTTCGTATTGCTTGAAACGAAAACCGGTGTTCCCAATACATGGACGCAATACTATTTCGATTTGCCCGAAGGCGCTACTTATTTTGCTATCCATTGTATTTCGCGCGACTGTTTCATGTTGATGATCGACGATGTTACTTTCACGCCAGCCGGAACCGGCAGTGATTTGGAGATCGAAGGATATAACATTTACCGCAACCGGGTGAAGATCAATGAGGCTCCGGTGACTGCGACCCGTTTCTCGACCGTACGTACGGGCGAAAACGATGTCTTCACCGTCTCCGTGCTCTATAAGAACCGTGGCGAATCGCAGCTCTCGAACGAGGCGATACCTACGCTTTCGGGAATAGATGAAACGGATATGGGAGCACTTGTCCGGATTATGGCTGCCGACGGTGTGATTCGGATCGAAACGACAGAAAGCCGTGCTGTCGAGATCTATACTGCCGACGGACGTATCGTGGCTTCTTTCCGTTCGACGGGGTCGGATACGGTCAGTGTTGCGGCTGGTATCTATGTCGTAAAAGCCGGCGGTATGGTGAAACGAGTGGTTGTGAGATAAGAACCGTAAGATAATGTATGAATGAGGGCTACTTCCTTTCGGGAGGTAGTCCTCTTTTTATAAGGTGTCTGTTTCGTCGAAGTGTAGGGGGGGAGGCGTACGAGGCATCATTCCCTAACCGATCCGGTTGGTAGGATTTTTCCTTGTGTACCGTAGCTGGCTATGGTGGCTGCATTCAGAGCCGGATAGAAAGAAAGCGGCGCAAAAATCACTTTCGTACCGCTTCCCGATGGATAACTTTTTAATCGAGGTTTTTTCCCTCGATGGGTTATTCGAATTTTATAATCAGATTCATACCTTCTGTTAGTTTGTTTCCGGGCAATTTGTTCCAGCGGATAATGTCCGCTACTCTGACGTTATAGATTTCGGCGATCGATTGGAGCGTTTCGCCGGGCATAGTGGTGTGTATGAAATGTTCGGATTGATTTTCTGTGAAGGTTCTTTTCATAAACAAACTGCACTCCAAAAGTTTTTTGTCTAACTTTTGGGGTGCAGTTCATTTTCGATGCAGACCCTTTGGGAATCGTAAGTTGATAAACGTTTCGCTTTGGCAGAAGCCATTCAAGTTTTCACTTGATAGCTTCTGCTCTCGGCTTGCAGTTTATTTTAAACTTTTGGTTTTCAACAAACGCTACGCCTCGGCATAATCCATTCAAGTTTTTACTTGATAGTTTCTGCACTCGGCTTGCAGTTTATTTTACAAATACTTTGGCATGATCGGTTCCGGCAGCGATTACATAGATGCCGCTGTTGGTTTCGATCGTAAATTGCTCGTCGGCAGCTATCCCTGAGAAGAGGGTCTGACCGGCTGCTCCGTAGACTGTAACCGTTTGTCCGGCATAGCCTTTTACGGCGATACCGTTTTCAACGGCGACGATCGAACGTTGAGCCTTAACTTGGTCGATGTCGGTAGCTGCCAGCATTACGGTGTTGGAGTAAACCGATTCCTGATTGTCGAACAATGTGGTTACATTGTAACGATAGCTGTTGCCGATCGTCACATCCGTATCGACGTATGCCGGTTCGGTTACCTGTGCAAGGTATTCTCCGTTCCGGTAGATTTTGTAACCGGTGACATCGTGTTGTTCTGCTTCGGTCGAAACCGTTACATCGTCGATCAGGATACCGAACATGTCGCGGCTGATGTAGTTGATAGCGACATATTTGGCATCTTCGGGCAATATGTAGCTGATCTCTTCCCAACCGTGGCGGTTCTTGGTGTAACGTCCGATCTCGGTAAATTCTTTTACATTGCTTGTCGTCTTGGATACCATTACGCGAACGGTCTCGGGATATTGTTCGTTGATGATGTTCATGTAGAACCGGAAGAACGAACCTCCTTGTATCTCTTCCGAAATCAACCAGTCGTCTGCTGCCGGTTGTGTCGTCTGTTTGGGATCGTACGGACAGGTTGCCAGCAGATAATGGTCGCCTGTATGGGCTTCCAGATCTTCGCTATGTGCGAGGCTCGGAGCGTCTACCACCATGAATGCTTTTGCCAGTTCTTCGTTGGGCATGGGGTTGTTGGAGAATTTGTAGACGCTGATACCGTCGCCGTCGTATGCGGTGAAGTATCCCATTTCAGAGCCGTAGTAGAAGTCATCCAGCTCTTCGAAACTTTCGGTCACGCTCTTTGCACAGTCGGGTTTGCTCCACGACAGGTTGATCGCGCCGTCGCGTTCTTTTGCCGAAAGGTCGGCTACGACCGGAGCTGCCGGTTTCCGTATTTTAACCGACATCTGTTGCGTATTGTTGGCTTCAACACCGTCGGGAGTGGTGATGGTGAAGCGTACGGTAACTTCTTTGCCGAGCTGGTCGTAAGCCGGAGCGTAGTTCCAAACCATGTTTTCGCGAGCCCCCGATTTGATCGTAGTGCTTTGCGTATCGAATGTGGCTACTGTCGCTCCGTCGGCGATTGCTTCGAAACGGGCGGTGAAATTCATATCTTCCATGCCGACGTTGTAAACTTCTGCGGTGTAAGCTGTGGCTTCACCGACAGCGGCGGTTGCCGGACCGGTGATTTGCGAAACGGCAAGATCTTTTTCGGCTGTTCCTCCGACACTGTATTTGTCGATCGCATATACGTAATATACTTCGTCAAGAGCTACATCGACGAGTATCTGTATCCACTCTACATTTTGGAACTGTTCCGGCAGCGGATAGGAATAGTCTACCCATGCGTTGGCGTCGTTGCAGGTAACGGAACCGAGGTGTACGGGCTCTTCGATGTCGTAGCTGCGAACGTAGAAATCCATTTGCGAGGTGCTTTCCGAGTTTTTCAGAATCGTGCAGGAGAAGGCGGCATTGTGCATACCGAGTGTCGAGATTTTCGGCAGGGCTACCCGTCCCATGGTGGCATCTTCGTTGAACGGATTGTAAGCCATCAGAGCCGACTGGTTCTCATCGGGCAGCATTTCCGACGGGTCGCCGATATACCAGCGTCCCCGATAATCGCCGGGGTATTGTATGCTGATCGGGGTGTATCTCATATTGAGGTTGTCGAACGTTTCTACGACCGGTGTCGCATAAGGTTTACCGAGCGATACCGAAACATAGACCGGATCTTCGTCCGCCCAATTGGTTACATCGGTGCTGACACCGGCGGCACTGCGTGCCAGGATGCGGAGTTGAACCGTGCGCAGTTGGTCTTCTGCCGATAACGAATAGGTGTAGGTGAGGACTTTCCCGATAGATTCGAGGAATTGGAATTCTTTGGTGGCGGCATCCTGAATCCATACTTCGTATTGCAGATTGTCGAAATCGACATATCCGCCGTTTTCACCTTCTGTGGGAGGTGTCCACGTGAGCGTCATGCTCAGGTTGTCGCGGGTCAGCACGGCGGTCAGGTCATGCACGCGTTTGGGCAGCACTTCGCCGGTATAGAGTTGGAAGAGCGATTTCTCTCCCTCTGCTGCTCCGTTTACTTGGAGCGATATTTCATTGTTGCCCTGTACGGTGGCGACAGTCAGGCTTTGCGGAGTACCGGGTTTGGCGATGACTGTTTTCGAATCGACCGACGATGCGACGATGGCGGTCAGGTCGGTGTTCGTATCGAGGGCTTGTCCGTTCATGGCGGTTGTCGGCATGGTGAATGTGACGGTAGCCGTCAAGGCTCCGTTCTCTCCGGGAGTGGCGACAGCGTCGTTACACAATGCGGGAGCCAGTGCGCTGCTGTCTATCTCTTTAAGCGACAGGTTGTTTATCCATGCTACGTATCCGTCCTGTGTAGTTATGCACCGGAGACCGATGTAGTAGGTTCCGGCAGCTCCCGGCAATGCGAACTGGAATGTCTGACGGGTAGGCGGATCGTTTCTTTTCTGGGCATAGAACCGGTCTATTTTACCGATCAGGGTAGTCAGCTGGCTGGGGTCGGGTGCCGTTCCGATGTAAATTTCGAAATCGGAATGGAACGATTCGCCTGCCAGATTCGTGAACATGTCGAACGCCAGTTCGTAATTGTTGGCGTTGTTGGTGAAGTTGATGCCGGGAAGAATCGCCCAGTCGTCGCAATCCGCTTTACTGTTCGATGCGCTTCGCATGGCGTTCATGTTGCTGGTATAGATCCATTTCTGTCCGTCGTTGTTGGCATCGATGATGGTAAACAGATTGAATTCGTCGGCAGTCAGCTCCATTTCGAGCGGCAGACTGACAAGGAAGTCTATTGCTTGCTGTTTCGGTTGGCTGTGCCGTATGCCCGATATTTCGGCTTCGGCTTTTAGCTGCTGTTTGTTCAATCTTACGGGATCTTCCGACAAGGAGGTTGCGTGACTTGTTCCGGCGTCCATTCTTGCCTGTCCTTTTCCATAGCTGTAAGGTATGGCTGCGAGCAGGCACGCTGCACATACGGCTAAGGTCTTCTGGTTTGTAAATCTAATCATACTGAAAATTTTTTAGGAAAACTATAATGTGTAAGTTGGAGAGACTGTATCATTGTTGCCGTTGGTAGTATGGGACGAAATAGATTTTCATATCTGAATATCTTTATCAATCTATTTTTACAAAAGTAATTATTTAAAGTTAAAAATCGAACAGATTCCTCATTTTAATATTTGTTATTTGTAAAAATGATTAACTTTTAACTATTACCATAGACAGCCTGCGATGTGAGGGATTTGGGAAATACCCTGTTTATCGACGTTTCGGAAAGAAAATAATGGAGGGCGAAGGAAAAAAGAGGAGAGAAAAAAAAGCAAAAGAAATTGCGGGATTGTTGCTCGAACGGTACTTTTTTCGAATAAAGAAATGTATATTTGCCAAGAGGTCAATTTAATCTAAACAAGATGAAAAAATTTTTATTGTTAAGTTGCTTGGTCGGCTGTTTGCCGCTTTTTGCGCAGACGCAGCCAACCGATAGTGTGCCTGAACCGGAAGGTTATCGGTTCACCGAAGTTAAGAAATTGAAAACCGGACCTGTACAAAATCAAGGTTCGTCGGGTACGTGTTGGAGTTTCTCCATGCTTTCGTTTCTTGCCGACGATTTTGTGCGCGACGGAAAACCGGAGGTGCATCTTTCCGAGATGTTCGTTGTCCGCTACGCCTATTTGGAGAAAGCGATCAAGTGTGTGAGAATGCACGGAGCCATGCCTTTGGCGGAAGGCGGTGCCGCTTACGATGTCCTTTATATCATCCGGAAATACGGTATTGTGCCGAACGAGGTGTACGACGGGTTGAACTACGGATCGGATACGCACAGGCATGGCGAATTGTCGAAAATCCTGAAAAGTTATACCGATGTGATCATCAGCAACCCCAATAAGAAACTTTCGACGGCATGGCTCGACGGGCTGAATGGAATTCTGGATGCTTATTTAGGCAAGGTGCCCGAAACATTTGTTTATCAGGGGAAAAGTTTTACACCGCAATCGTTTGCCGAATATCTGGGCTTCGATATCAACAATTATGTTTCGGTCACATCGTTTACCCATCATCCGTTTTATGAAAAGTTCGCATTGGAGCTGCCTGACAACTGGCTTTGGTCTGACTCCTATAATGTGCCTCTCGACGATATGAAACGCTGCGTGTATCATGCGTTGGACAACGACCGTCCGGTGATGTGGGCATCGGATGTCAGCGAGAAAGGATTCCAGTGGAAAAAAGGTATTGCCGTGGTTCCGAAAGAGAAGGTGAAAGAGGATATGAGCGATACCGAACTGGCGCGTTGGGTGAAACTGTCGGCGAAAGACCGGGAGGAGGAGCAGTACAAACTGGAAGCTCCCGGAGAGGAGATGACGATCACTCAGGAGTTACGTCAAACGGCATTCGACGATTATAGCACGACCGACGACCACGGTATGGAGATTGTAGGAACAGCAACCGACCAGATCGGGCATCCCTACTTTATCGTGAAGAACTCGTGGGATACCAATGCCGTGTACGACGGTTTCTTCTATGCGTCCGAACCTTATTTCCTGTATAAGACAACCAGCATACTGGTGAACAAGAAGGCTTTGCCGAAAGATGTCCGTAAAAAACTGTCGATAAAATAGGTCGGAGTTGCATTTTTGAAAACAGGACGGTGTCGAACCGTTTTGAATATACAAAGGGCTGTATCGAGACCTAAGTTTCGATACAGCCTTTTTAAGGTGTGTCAGAATGCCTAAGATGCAAGGCTCCGGGGATGAGGATGACAGGAGTTTACTGACGTAAACGACTTAACCCGAATGCCGATGGCAACGCAGCAGATTGGGCATTCTGATACGTTGTCTTTCTTAATGGGATTCCTGATCCGCTTTTGAGCATCGATCTTGCCGTACGACCGGCTTATTGTGCTTGGGCTTTGAATTTCCGGTTCGCCTGTATGTAGATTTGTCCGGCTACCGGTTGTGTCACTTTACGTCCCTGCATATCGTATATGGGGGCATCGGACCGATCGGTTACAAAGACCGGTTTGATGCCGGCACTACCGCCTACCGTTATCGTATGGCGGGGATTGACTGCGATTTCTCCCATGTCCGATATAATGCTGCCTTCGGGGATTACGATCGTGAACCCTTCCTCCGGGATAGCTATGCCGCCGAAATCGGCTTTCACGACGAAGCAGTTTATGGATGTATCCAAAAACATGTCCGCTTCTTTGACTAATGTCGTTCCGTCGGCGGTGTACAGTTGCATCTTGCTGTTTTCGACAACGATGACCGGGGTGTTGTACCGGAAAGATACTTCACCGATCACTTCGATCTTGGGGTTGTCGAACAGACTGCACCATTCGTAATGGATCTGTTCGACCGGTTCGGTGTAACTGCCGACGAAGTTCAGCACCGCTTCTTCGTTGGTGATGTCTTCACGGAATGTGCAGACGCTGCCGGCAGGCAATACGAGGGAGTAATGCACGCCGTTCTCGAATTTGATTTTATCGCCAGTTTCGAAAAGAGGGCGGGCACATCCCAGATCCCAATCGCCGCATGAAGGATCTGCCGGATAGGTGCGTATGGCAACACCTTCCCGATAAAGAATAAATTCGGGTTTTCCTATACCGACGGTTTCGTGCCGCCAATAGAAATTGAAACAGTGCCGGTCGGATGTATCGACCGTGGCGCCTTGTTCGAGATCGAAAAATGCTTCTCCGAGGGTTTCAGGCACTTCGAACGGTATCTCCACGAGGCTGTTGGTCTCTTCCGGCATATCGGGTATGCAGACTGTTCCTGCCGGGATGGTAACGACATACGACTTCCCTTTGGGCAGGAGTTGTTTATCGAAGTGGAGTATGAGCCAACCGCAGGCTTTCGGGAATACACCCTCTCCCTCGTTCTCGATTCCGAGGCGGGTGACTACGGCAACGGGTTGTCCGTCGCAGTTCACGGTGGCAGTGGCATTCTCCGTCAGCTGTATGTGTCTGTTGAAACCGACATCGATCTCTTCGAGCGGACGGACGAACGGTCGGTAGCCTATCGTACATTGATTCATTTGCAGCAACGGTTCGGATGCCGACAATTGAGGTGCACCTAAATAGAGAATGCAGATCATGAAAGGTAAAAGTTTTTTCATACGGCATGGTTTTGTTTCTCCTGTGGCTCTTCGGAGAGGTTGGTACTTGTGGAAGTGCGAGCCGGCTATGCTTTCTCTTGCTTGGGCACGATGTCATTCCGCGCTTTCGGTTTGCAGGATATGCACGTCACTTCCTGATAAATCTATTGTTTTAAAGTAAAATTTCTTTTCGGATGTAAAGTTAGCAAATTTGTTTTATAATTGTATGAAAAACAGGGGAAAAGTTCTAAATTATAAAAATTACTGTTCTCTTGCTGTTCTCTTTTTTTTCGCAACGTTTTGTAGAATCGGGAATATTTCCTACTTTTACACCTGAATATGACCGTGGGGATGTTATAGTCGTCGGGGCGTTCCTTTAAGGCATTGCTTCGAGCCCTGCATTCTGAACGGCCTTATCTTAATTCTTACAGTTTAACAATATCTCTTCAAGCTATGAAGCGACTACATCATGTATCGAAAACGAATTTCGGCGGTGCAGCCCCTCCGGGTTGTTCTGAGATGTGGTGCGCATAGTACTTCACCAACATTTTTATCCGCAGAAAGGATGTGACAGCCATCGGTGTGTCTTGACATGACCGATCGGGTTGCCGCAAGGGAGTTCTTTGACGTGTTGGTTGGTTTGCCGGAAGGCGGATTCCGGCTAAAATAGAATTGTTTAACTGAAAAAACTGTAAGAATATGAATAAACGATCTACAATAAAACTGACGCGGTTACAGGTGTGTCCGTACGGACCGAAAAAACCGTCGGGTATGGAGTCGCCCGAATATAAAAGCTCCGGTAGCCGTAGCGATTTCTTATGGACTCCGTCCGTACAGTATCTGGCTGTGGCGATGACTTTCAGCAATGAAAAGATATTCTCCGATCTTCCCGTTTCGACCGGGGTTCGTTGCCCTGTAACCGCAACGCTATACAATACGACTGAAAAAAGATGGCTTTCCCGTCGGCAATTTCAGGTCTATTTGCCGAAGGATCTGATGGAACGGGATTTGCAGATCGACCTCCCGTTCGATTTCGACGACCTTGATCCGTCGTGCGAGTATCGGCTCACCGTGAAGGACGAACGGACTGCGACTATTCTCGGAGAGCTGGAGATCCATTTGTTCGATCCCTCCGAATGGGGTCCTTTCCCGTTGAAATGGTATGAAGTCCAGAACGGTTGCATTTCGCGCCCCGATCCGCAGGGCGTACTCTCTTTTTATAGAACGGTCGATGTCGCCGATTATGCGCTGTGCGGGGTTCGTTTCGATGTGTTCCCGGCGATAGAAACATCGGGCGGGCTCTTGCCCGAACTCGAAATACGGTTGCATTATCCTCATGGCGAGATAAGCTCGGTGTTCGTTCGTCCCCGGCGGTATGGCAGTTATGGGAGTTATTATGTCGAGCAAACATTTTCTGCCACCCCTCAAAGGCGGGGGCTTATCTATGCCGAGCTGCTTTGCATGGAAGTACCTGTTTCCGGATTCGTCTTTTCTACCGACGGTCCCGATTGGCATGGTGAATGGTATGACGACGAAATGGGATATATCGTGGGCTACACGGTCGAGGACGGAGCATTCCGTTACCGGAAATTGATGGCGGAATATTCGGGTGGCACTCCTGTCGGCGATACGGCTTGCGCGTATGCTCCGGAACATAAAGAGCCTGTTACGGAGGCGGAGGAGACCGATGCCGATGAGTTCGACCGGAGATTGAATGAGTTTATCTCCTCTTGTCAGGGTGACGATACCGATTCGGAGGAGGAAGAATGCCGTGACGAAAAGGAGCCCGACGAGTCGCCTGCCGGGCAGTTGTCGGCGTTGGTCGGGCTGGATGCAGTCAAGAAAAAACTGTCTGTCTATGAAAAACTTGTGAAGTTTAACTCCATGAGGGTCGAACACGGATTTCCCTCCATGCCAATTCCCCTGCATGCGATGTTTTTGGGAGCTCCGGGAACCGGAAAGACCACTGTCGCCAAATACATGGGCAAAATACTTGCCGATGCCGGACTTCTCTCGAAAGGGCATGTCGTCGTACGTGAGCGGGCGACCCTTCTCGGACAGAACTACCATTCCGAATCGGAGAAGACGCTCGAAGCCTTGTCGGAAGCGCAGGGCGGTATATTATTGATCGATGAGGCGTACCAGCTTTTTCAACCCAACGATCCGCGAGATCCGGGCAAATTTGTGATAGAAACGCTTATGACTGCTTTGTCGGATGAGCGGAAGCGCGACTGGATGCTGATTCTGGCGGGGTATCCCCAACAGATGAAACGTATGTTCGAAATGAATCCGGGGTTCAAGTCCCGCATACCGGAGTCGAATATCTATCGTTTCGACGACTTTACCGAATCTCAACTGTTGAAAATAGCCGAGAAGTATTTTGAAACCAACCGGTTTACGCTTTCGGACGATGGGCGATCCGCTCTTTGTTCCCGGCTTGAATATGATTACAACCACCGGAGCGAGGATTTCGGAAATGCCCGTCATGTGATCAATCTGATACAGACGGAGATTCTGCCGAATGTAGCGGTAAGAGTGGTATCGAATCCGTCGGCGGACGCGACCGATCTGTCTGTGATTATCGGTGCCGATGTTCCTGTGAAGACTTCGGATGTCGCTACGCCGGCTGCCCGGATCGGGTTTATACGCTGCGCGTCCTGATTCCTTCCGGTCAGAAAGTCAGGTTGGCATAGACACCCATGTGGTCGCCGTCGGTCATGGGGCAGATGGATAATTTGTGTTTCTTGGCAAACGGGCGGGTGTAGATGTATGCGCTGCCTATGCCGATAGCCGCTCCGGCTATGACATCCCAAATGTCGTGCTTCTTGGCATAGATCCGGCTCCACCCCACATATACCGACAGGGCGTATGCCGGGATGCCCCAGCCCCAACCGTAACGGCGTTGGATGTATGCGGCACCGGCGAAAGAGACGGAAGTGTGCATCGAAGGAAAAGAGTGGTTGTTGCTGAAATCGGGGCGGGTTTTATTGACCGTATATTTCAATACGAAAGTAGTGCCTATGGCGGTCAGCCCGGTAAAAGCCTCCTGTTTGATGCCCTGCCAGTCGTGCATCGCCAGCCCGGTAATAATGCCGGCTACGGGAGCGGCGAATACCAGAATGTCGCCCGACAGCATGACGGCTTTTTGCGCGGAGGTGCGTTGGAACTCTTGTCCTCTTGTTATCGGGAAGACCGACAGCAGAATCAGAATGAGCGAAAGGAGTCGTTTCATAACAAGCCGATGAATTTGGGAACGAAGATAATCAGCCCTACCGTAGCGGCGGCGATAGCCGTGAGCAATACCGCTCCGGCGGCGAGGTCTTTGGTGCGTTTGATCTGTTCGTGGCGTTCGGGCGATACATGGTCGGCTAAGGCCTCGATTGCCGAATTGAAGGCTTCGGCTGCCAATACCGAACCGATAGCGAAAGCTACTGCGATCCATTCGGTCGCGGACAAGCCGAACCCGAATCCGGCAATCGTTACGCCGACCGTAAAGGCGGCGTGTATCCATGCGTTATGTTCGTTTCTGAACAAAAGTCCGATGCCATTGAATGCGTATTTGAAACTGGCGATTCTTTTTCGCCATGAAAAGCGGGATTTTTCCATAACCGTTTTGTTTTTTTCGAACGGGTTTGATGCCTCTGCTCTCGATTTGCGTTATCTTTGTAAAAGATAAGTTGCGCCTTATATAGATCAAGTAAACTTGTCTCTGTATTCGGCTTGCAGTACATCAGCTTTGGAGCTTATGTATGATCATTCCGGATACAAACATACGTAAAAAAAGAGTGGTTTGCGAAACGACAGGCGAAAAAGTGTATCCTGTAAGTAAAGAACTCGATCAGAAAGAGAAAAGAATGGAAAAACAACTGACTTGTTTCCTCCCTGCCACGGCACTCTCCGCCGGGAGTTTATCCGCTTTGCGTACGTCGGGAGCGGTAGATAAGATTTATCTGACCGGCAGCGATGCCGACGAAGCTGCCGTCTGGCATGCCGAGGCGTTCGAAATGTCTATACGTTCGACGCAATCGGTAAAGGCGATGGCGGAACGGTGTCGTACCCCTTATATCCTGCTGTGTCTGCATCCGGCACCGGTCGAGTGGGGGCAGCGGGTATTGGAGCGGATGTTGTCGGTTGCCTCCGATACCGGAGCGGTATGGGTATATGCCGACCGCTACAAGTGGATGAATGGCGAACGGACGGCTGCGCCGGTGATCGACTATCAACCGGGAAGCCTGCGCGACGATTTCGATTTCGGTTCGGTGTTGCTGCTCCGTACCGATGCGGTAAAGCGGGCGGAACTGTCCGACTACGAATATGCCGGGTTGTATGCTTTACGGCTGGCGCTTTCCCGTATGGGGACATTGGTGCGGATCAACGAATATCTGTACACAGAGACCGAACTGGATCTGCGCCGGAGCGGCGAACGGCAGTTCGACTATGTGAACCCGCGCAACCGGGCGGTACAACTCGAAATGGAGGCTGCCTGCACCGAACATCTGAAACAGGTCGGCGGCTATCTGTCGCCCGGTTTCCGGGATCTCGATTTCTCGCTGCCCGACGATTTTGCCTGCGAAGCATCGGTGATCATTCCGGTACGGAACCGGGTGCGGACGATCGGTGATGCAGTTCGCTCGGCATTGATGCAACAGCCTGGATTTCCGTTTAATGTCATTGTAATCGACAACCATTCTACCGACGGAACGACCGAAGCTATCGCGGCTTTGGCAGCTGCCGACAACCGGGTGATACATATTGTTCCCGAACGTACCGATCTGGGTATCGGCGGTTGTTGGAACGAGGGTGTGGCGCACCGGCTTTGCGGACGCTTTGCCGTACAGCTCGACAGCGACGACCTGTATAGCTCGCCCGATACGTTGCGGAAGTTGGTCGAGACTTTTTACCGGGAACGTTGCAGTATGGTGGTCGGAACTTACCGTATGACCGATTTCGATTTGAACGAAATCGCCCCCGGCGTAATCGACCATAGGGAGTGGACACCGGAGAATGGCAGGAACAATGCTTTGCGTATTAACGGTTTGGGTGCACCTCGGGCATTCTATACCCCGTTGTTGAGACGATTCGGCGTGCCGAACACCAGCTACGGAGAGGATTATGCACTGGGACTGCGCTTCTCGCGTGAGTACCGGATCGGTCGGGTGTACGATGTCGTGTACCTTTGCCGCCGTTGGGAGGGGAACTCCGACGCGGCATTGGATGTTGCGGCGGTGAATACCCATAACTTATATAAAGATCGCTTGCGTACGTGGGAGTTGCAAGCCCGTATCGCAAAAAATTGTCAGGCGTATGAGGAATGAAACGATAGCCGGTCGGGTGGAATCTTTACGCCTCCGGCAGTTGGAATCGTGGACGGAGGTACGTACCCGGTATGAAAATCTGTCGGGGGTGCAGACCAAAAGTTTTGAGTGCGGCGGAGCGACGATACGGGTGCAGTACAATCCTTCGCGTATCGTTTCGTCGTCGGCGAAGGTTGATGCCCGTTCGTTGGCGGAACGTCCTTGTTTTCTGTGTCGGGCGAATCGTCCGGCGGAACAGGAGTTGCTGGCGTGGGGAAATGGTCGTTACGATATTGCGGTGAATCCGTTTCCGATTTTTTCGCGGCACTTGACCGTATCGTCGTGCGGGCATGAGCCGCAACGTATTGCCGGACGTATCGGCGATATGGCGGCGTTGGCGAAGGATCTGCCCGATTATACGATTTTTTACAACGGACCCGGATGCGGAGCTTCGGCACCCGACCACATGCACTTTCAGGCAGGATGCCGGGGCGGAATGCCTTTCGAAGCCGGTTGGCGGAAAGCTCCGGTGTACGATGTGTCGGAATATGCCGGTTGCCGCATTTCGCGTATAAATGCCGGTTTCCGTACGGCGTATGTGGTAGAGGCGGACGATGCGGCTCTCCTGACGGCGGCGTTCGGCTCGCTTTATGACACGCTCCCTCTGCTTCCCGGCGAGGCGGAACCGATGATGAATCTGCTTTGCTGGTATGAGCCGCAGGGCTGGATATTGGCTCTCTTTCCGCGCCGCCGGCACCGCCCGTCGTGCTATACGGCTACGGGCGATGAACATTTGCTCATCAGTCCGGCTTCGGTCGATATGGGCGGATTGTTGGTCGTGCCCCGTGCCGAAGATTTCGAAAAGATAGAACCGACACGTATCGCCCGTATTTTCAGGGAGGTATGTTTTTAAAACGAAACAGTTATGAATGAACCTTATATATCGGTAGGTATCGTATTGAAACAGCCGGCTATCCCGTTTCTGCTCGGCGGCGAGTACCGCCACGAAGGGAATACAGTGACCGGCTCGCATGAAGTGACCGTTCGCGACGGTCGCATTCGCTGGCGTGGCGAATGCTTCGACGAACTGGTGTTTTCGCCGGTCGATCCGGAGACGGCATGGTTCGAATTGCCCAAAGTAACGATCGGTATCGGTTTCCATTGGCAGCGCGACGAAGCGCAACGGTTTCGCGGATCGCTGCATATTCTGGTCGAATCGGGATTGCTGACGGCTGTCGATGTGTTGCCTGTCGAGGAGTATCTGAAAAGCGTTATATCTTCGGAGATGAGTGCGACCGCATCGCTGGAACTGCTGAAAGCGCATGCTGTCATTTCCCGTAGCTGGCTGTTGGCACAGCTCGACAAGACCCGTCGTGTGGCGAACGGCGGCTATGTGCGTACCGAGGAGCGTGACGGGGAATTTATCCGGTGGTACGATCGGGAAGATCACGACCGGTTCGATGTCTGTGCTGACGATCATTGCCAACGTTATCAGGGGATTACCCGTTCGGCTTCACCTCGCGTGACCGAGGCGGTGGAGGCGACGCGGGGCGAACTGCTGATGTATGGCGGAGCGATTTGCGATGCCCGCTTCTCGAAATGTTGCGGTGGCGCATTCGAAGAATTTCCCTCCTGCTGGGAACCGGCGGAACATCCGTACCTGAAACGGGGAAGAGACTGGCACGAAGGTGCGGCATTGCCCGACCTGACCGACGAGGCGACGGCTTCGCGCTGGATTTACAGCCTTCCCGACAGTTTTTGCCATACCGACGACCGGCGTATCCTGTCGCAGGTGCTCAACTCTTACGATTTTGAAACGACGGATTTTTATCGTTGGCAGGTGTCGTACACCCGGCATGAATTGTCGGAGATCGTGCGCGATCGTTCGGGGTTGGATTTCGGAGAGATCGTCGATCTGGTACCGGTCGAACGAGGTGTATCGGGGCGGTTGATCCGCTTGCGGATCGTGGGAACTCTCCGTACGCTTACTATCGGGAAAGAACTGGAAATCCGCCGCACGTTATCCCGCTCGCATTTGTACAGTTCGGCGTTTGTGGTCGAGAAACACGATTTTACCTCCGACGGGAAACCCGGACGTTTTGTGTTGCACGGAGCCGGTTGGGGACATGGTGTCGGACTGTGCCAGATCGGAGCGGCTGTGATGGGTGAACAGGGGTATCGTTATGATGAAATTTTACGCCATTATTTTCCCGGAGCGGAATTGGCGGTGAGATATAAATAGAAACAGATGAATGTATCCGAAGTGAAACGCGGTTGGCGGAAATCGCCGTGGGCATGGATTCCCTCGCTCTATTTTGCGCAGGGGCTGCCTTATGTCGTGGTAATGACGATTTCGGTAATCATGTATAAACGGATGGGCATATCCAATACCGATATTGCCCTCTATACCGGTTGGCTTTACCTGCCGTGGGTGATCAAGCCGTTTTGGAGTCCGTTTGTCGATTTGTTGAAGACCAAACGCTGGTGGGTGGTGACGATGCAGTTTTGCATCGGTGCCGGATTGGGCGGTGTGGCGTTGTTGCTGCCGGGCGATCTTTTCTTTCGCAGCACGTTGGCTGTATTCTGGTGGATGGCATTCAGTTCCGCCACGCACGATATAGCTGCCGACGGATTCTATATGCTGGCATTGTCGGAGCGCGATCAGGCATACTATGTGGGTATTCGCAGCACATTCTACCGGGTGGCGACGATTGCCGGTCAGGGACTGTTGGTGATGTTGGCGGGGCTGTTGGAAAAATGGACGGGGACAGTGGCTTATGCGTGGTCGATCACATTCTTTGTGCTGGCTGGGCTGTTTATCGGCGTGGCGTTGTATCATCAGGCGGTTTTGCCTTCGCCGGGAAGTGACCGTGCCGTACGTCGTACGGAGGGGGCGAGATCGATTTTCGGAGCTTTCGCCGAAACGTTTGCCTCGTTTTTCAGGAAGAAGCATATCTTCCCGGCATTGCTGTTCATGCTCTTTTATCGTTTTCCCGAAGCGCAGTTGGTGAAGATGATCAATCCGTTTCTGCTCGATCCTGTGGAACTGGGCGGATTGGGGCTGACTACTGCCGAGGTCGGTCTGGTATATGGCACGGTAGGTATTATCGGGCTTACGATCGGCGGTATTGTCGGCGGCATCTGTGCCGCACACGGCGGTTTGCGCCGATGGTTGTGGCCGATGGCATGGAGCTTGTCGCTGACCTGTCTTACGTTTGTCTATCTTGCCTATTTCCAACCTCAGAATATCTATATCGTGCATCTTTGTGTCTTTGTCGAACAGTTCGGCTACGGCTTCGGGTTTACGGCATATATGCTTTATCTGATTCATTTTTCCGAAGGCGAGCACAAGACGGCGCATTATGCCATCTGTACCGCGTTTATGGCATTGGGTATGATGTTGCCGGGTATGGCTGCCGGCTGGTTGCAGGAGCAATTGGGGTATGCCCGCTTTTTCGACTGGGTGATGTTCTGCTGCCTGTTCACGATTGCCGTTTGTGCGTTTGTAAAGATCGAGCCCGGCGGGAACGGTGCGACGGACGGGACGACAGAAATCCCGTCACCGGAAAAGGAAGAATAATGGACTGCAAGTTGAGCCCGAAAGGGATCCGGTGAAAACTTGAATGGATTTACGTCGGGGCGCAGCGTTTGTTGAAAATTAAAAATAAGATTGAACCGGTTTTGCCGGGGTATTAAACTAAAAAACGGAACGAATGATTATTATCGCAGACAGTGGTTCTACCAAAACCGATTGGTGTATAACGGACGGCAATACGGCGACGCAGGTGACGACCTCCGGATTGAATCCCTATTTCAATACCGATGAACAGATTGCCGATACGGTGTGTGAAGCATTGAAACCGTTTGCATCGCAACCGGTGGAAGCGGTCTATTTTTATGGCGCCGGATGTGCTTTCGGCGAGTCGTGCGACAGAATACGGCAAGGTATCACCCGTGTGGTCGATGCGCCTGTCGAGGTGTGCAGCGATTTGTTGGGTGCAGCCCGGAGTGCCTGCGGATATGAACCGGGAATTGTCTCTATTTTGGGTACGGGATCGAGTTCGGCGCAATACGATGGCGAACGGATCGTCCGAAATGTACCTTCGTTGGGCTATATATTGGGCGATGAGGGCAGCGGTGCGGTTTTGGGTAGGCTGTGGATAGGCGATTGTCTGAAAAATCAAGTACCTGCCGCTTTGTCGAATGAATTTATCGAACGCTACCGGCTTACATTGCCGGAGCTTTACGACCGGATATATAAGCAACCGTACCCCAATCGTTATCTGGCTTCGTTCGTCCCGTTTTTGAGCGAACATAAGGACGAGCCTGCGGTGCATCGTCTGGTGCTGAATGCGCTCAAAAGTTTTTGGGTGCGCAATGTATTGCAATATGAACCGGGATTGCCGGTGCATTTCATCGGGTCGGTGGCATATCATTTTGCCGATGTGCTGCATGAGGCGGCGTCGGCACTTTCGGTAAGCATTGCTTCGGTGGAACAGAGCCCGATGCCGGGACTGATACGGTATCATGCTATTTCAAGTACAAGACAATGAGTGAATTTCAGAAAATAACCGAACAGCCCTCGCTGTACACCGATCTGGAACATAAATCGGTGAGGGAACTGTTGTCCGATATAAATCGGGAAGATCATAAAGTGGCGGATGCGGTACACGATGCGATACCGCAGATCGAGGCATTGGTCGAGCAGATTATTCCCCGTATGCGCAGAGGGGGCAGACTGTTTTATATGGGTGCGGGAACGAGTGGACGATTGGGCGTGCTGGATGCGTCGGAGATTCCGCCGACGTTCGGCATGCCGTCCGGACGGGTGATCGGATTGATCGCCGGTGGCGATACGGCGTTGCGGCATCCGGTAGAGAATGCCGAAGACCATCGTACGCGGGGTTGGGAAGAATTGACCGGTTACCGGATCGGTTGCGACGATACGGTGATCGGAATCGCGGCTTCGGGAACGACCCCCTATGTTGTCGAGGCGTTGCGCCGGGCACGGGAGAACGGAATACTTACCGGGGCGATTACCAGCAATCCCGGTTCGCCGTTGGCTGAGGTTGCGGAATATCCGATAGTCATGGTGGTCGGTCCGGAGTATGTTACCGGCAGCTCGCGCATGAAATCGGGGACGGGGCAAAAGATGATTCTGAATATGATCAGTACGTCGGTAATGATTGCTTTGGGCAGGGTGAAGGGCAACCGTATGGTGAATATGCAGCTTTCCAATGCCAAGTTGGTCGATCGCGGAACTCGTATGGTGGCGGACGAACTGGGGTTGGACTATGAGCGAGCCAAAGCGTTGTTGTTGCTGCATGGTTCGGTGAAGCGGGCAATCGATGCTTTTGTTGCCGACGACCGGCATTGAGACGTGCCGATTTGTTTTTCACTTCGATTTGTACTATTTTTACGCAAATGAATTTTCCGTTTTGGCGGATAAATAAAATAGAATAACCATGATGAAACGTTGGTCGATGTGGGGCGTGATATGCCTCTCTGTTATTTTTCGATGCGCTACCGTTTCGGCGCAGGATATGCCCCCGGCATTTGTTTGGCCCGTAGTTTCCGATTCGGTGACCGATTTCTCGGCACGGGGTATTTATGCCGTGTCGCATTATTGGGACAATTTTGCCGTGGAGGATCCTCGCTATCTGAGTGCCCGTGAGATTGTGGAACAGGCGTTTGTCGATTATATTGCGATTACTTCGGTCGCTCCGTGGGAAGTTTCGGAAGCGGCATTGAAACGGTTGATCGAACGCGCTTCTGTCGATGGCGATATTCTTGCCATGTACACCGATGTGGCGGGTAAATATCTTTACGACCCGCAATCGCAGATGCGCAGCGACGGCATTTACATGATGTTTTTGGAGGCTGCCCGTTCTTCCAAATTAGTGCCGAAAGAGTTGAAATTGCGATACGATTTGCACTATGCTTTGTTGAACGGCAACCGGGAAGGGATGACGGTAAAAGATTTTGCTTTTCAACCGGCATCCGGCGGAGAAATGCGGTTGAAGAAAGTGAAATCGGATTATGTGCTGTTATTCTTTAACGACCCCGATTGTCTGGATTGTTCGTTGATGAAATTGCGTTTGAGCGTATCGCAGAAGTTGGCGCGAGAGATTGCCTCCGGGCGTTTGACGGTGATTTCGATATATACCGGCGACGATTTGAAATCGTGGCGTGAGGAGGTGAAATCCTATCCGTCGGAATGGACGAATGCGGCATGGTCGGGTGGGGACGAACAGTTCGACTTGCGTCATCTGCCGCAGTTGTATCTGCTCGATAAAAAGAAGAAAGTATTGCTTCGTGAGACGACGATCGAAGCCGTGGAGGCTGCGTTGGAATAATTCTGATATTCTGATGCAATGTGTGCGCCCGGACAATCCGTCCATACGGCGGTTCAGCCCTTGCTGCTTTCACCGGAGGCGGAAGCCGGCATTTCCAATATATTTTCTTTATACTGTTTGAATCGGTTGTCGATGTTGTAATGTTCGTACATGAACGCCGACAAGTCGTAGTTCCCGGCTTCCTCGGGCAGGAAATCGGTTACGGGACGGAATGAGTTGTCTTTGGGTCGGAAAGCCAGCGTAAAATTGCGTCTGAAAAATCCTTGCGCAATATTTTGGCGGGTGACGAACGTAGAGTATGCAGGTCCCAGATCGGAACAGAGGAAGCAGGGATAACCCAACGATCCGGCTTCAAGAATTACTTGCCCTACACCTGCCACGAACAGATATTCGTCGGCATGGGCGGTAAGAAATTCGGGCGTGTTGTCGATCCGTCCGATAAAATGTTCGGGTTGCAGGGACAACCGTTTGATTAGTTTTCTGGCGATTCGCGAATTCCCCGTCGCTCCGGCAATGTGAAACGGAATATCTTTCGACTTGCAGTATTCCACGAACGATTCGATTTGTTTGCATTTGTCGTAACGGATGCGGCTGATAAGCAAAGCCCGGCGTTGCCCGTTCCATTTCCAGCAAGGTGTTTGTCCGGTAATGGCTATGGGCAATACGTGATATGATTTCAGTCGGGAATAGTCGATTTGGTTGAGCCGGTCGGAAATGAATATGCGGTAATCCATTTCGTTCAACCGCTCCGGATCGAGCGAAGGAATGTTGCTGTGAACGCAACATCCGAACCGGCAATGCTCTTTTATGCGTCTGGCATCGAGCAGATGCAGATTGCGTTTCCCCTTTATATGGAGTTCGGCGATGTCGATACGGTAGCGTTTTATCAAGTCGATCAATGTGGATTCGAAATTTCCGGCATGGAAGTTCAGATGCAGGCAGCGGAACTTTTTCAGGGCTGGGAATTTATTTTTGTCGGTGACGAAAAGCACATTGCAATGGTGTTTGGCGAGTTCGCGTGCATATTGCAGCAGTCGTGTCTCTACACCTCCGCATACCTCTGTCCGTTTGATGATGTAAAGAATCTTTTTTCCCTCGGGAAAATCCCATTCCGGTTGCGTATGTTGCAGATTCCTTCGAATGAAAAGATTCTCCAAATCGGAAAGGATAGGCAGAGATAGCGGATTGAGGTTCATGTTCAGGTAG
Organism: uncultured Porphyromonadaceae bacterium; assembly: GCA_900538555.1. Classification (GTDB taxonomy): domain Bacteria; phylum Bacteroidota; class Bacteroidia; order Bacteroidales; family Barnesiellaceae; genus UMGS27. The sequence goes on along the minus strand of UPYI01000004.1, from coordinate 144,959 downwards.
CTTATAAGAAAGAGTAAACAGTAAATATTTCAAAGGTAACTCTTTTTTGAAGATTTCTGAAAGATTGCGTGTCTTATTATTTTATCGGGATTTTTCGCAGGCAGGAGACCGATGTTTTTAAGTAGTTTTGTATCTGTATCGGGTAACTTTTTGTGCCGGAATGTTGTTATAGGAGTGTATTTTAAACTTTGGGCTTTCAATAAACGCTACGCTTCGGCATAATCCATTCAAGTTCTCGCTTGACCGCTTCTGCTTTCAGCTTGCAGTTTATGTATTTATAAAAATGATTTGTCATGAGTAAGAACCGTTTCCCGGAATATTTGTTCCGCTTCCTGTTGAATGATCGTTTTTCCGATCTTGCCCGGTTGTTTATCCGACTGTTTATCGGAGTGATGATGCTGACGCATGGAGTAGAGAAGATTTCGCATTTTTCTACGCTTGCCGAGAACTTCCCCCCGACGTTGGGACTGAATAGCTTGATGTCGCTCGTTCTGATTATCCTGATCGAAGTGGGCTGTTCGCTGTTGCTGATAGTCGGATTGATGACCCGATTTGCCGTATTGCCGTTGATTGCGGCGATGACGGTTGCCGCATTTTTTACTTATACGCCGGTTTCGTTGGCTGTCGCCGAATTGCCCATGCTTTATCTGTCGATCTATTTCTTTCTGTTCATTGCCGGTCCGGGTAAGTGGTCGCTCGACTATTTGCTGGCATTGCCCTATTTCCCCGACACGAAAGAATTACCGCTCGACGATCCGTTCCCATTCGAATAACTTGCGCTGTTCCCGTTCTTTTTGGCGGTGAAAACGACGGTGAAACAAAAAATTCTTTATATTTGTAGAATATAGGAGGCGGCTCGGCATAATCAAATCGTGAAATTTCTATTTCACCATTTGCTTCTGCTCTCGCCTTTCGCTATATTTGTAGAATATAGGAGGCGGCTCGGCATAGACCATTTGTGAAAATTCCATTTTCCCTTTGTCTCTGCTCTCGCCTTTCGCTATCTTTGTCTCAAAGAATTGGCTTCGCCATTGCGAACCGGGCTGTCGCCCGACAATCGCTATTCTTTTTCGCCGAATATACTATTGGTATATTTGTCTCAAAGATCTGGCTTTGCCACTGCGGACAGGGCATGCTCTGTCCGGAGCTTTATTGCCCCGTGTGGCATAATGTGTTATCGACAAATTAAAAAACGGAATCGAACGTGGAAAACCGAGTGAGATTAGAGGTGTTAGGGATTACGTACAATCAGATACAGAATGGTGCGTATGTTCTGGTATTGGCGGAAATGGATGGTCCCCGACGAATACCGATCGTTATCGGGACTGCCGAGGCTCAATCTATTGTCATGCGATTGGGAAATAAGATTCCGCCGCGTCCGATGACTCACGATCTTTTTGTCAGTTTTGCGCATGGATTCGGCGTACGTCTGGTCGAAGTTTTCATTTATTCGTTTAAGGACGGGATCTTCGCTTCGGAACTGTTGTTCGACGATGGAGAACGTCAGATGCGTATCGACTCGCGTACTTCCGATGCGATAGCTATCGCTTTGCGCACCCAGTCGCCTATCTATACGACCCCGGAAATTTTGGCGGAGGCAGGTTTTATTATAGAGGAGTCCGAACCCGAACCGGATGAATCGGAGACTTCTTTATCGGAAGAACTGCTGCGCGAGCAGTTGGAGAAAGCCGTGGCGGCAGAGGAATACGAGGAGGCAGCCCGTTTGCAGGCGATTCTGAACAAACTGCTGGAAGACCGTTCCGAACTTGAAAATTAATATTAGAAAAATAAGTGCTATGAAGAATGTAAGAATTCGTTTGATCGTGATGAATTTTCTTCAATTCGCGGTCTGGGGATCGTATCTGACATCGATGGGATCGTATTTGGTCGGCATCGGTCAGGCATCCCATATCGGTTTGTTTTATGCGATGCAGGGCATCGTTTCTATTTTTATGCCGGCTTTGATGGGTATTCTTGCCGACCGCTGGATTCCGGCGCAGAAGATGTTGGGTATTTGTCATTTCATTGCCGGCAGTTTGATGCTGGCAACCGGATATTACGGTTATACGGCGGGCGCAGCGGTAGAGTTCCCGATACTGTTCACGCTCTATTCGATCAGTGTGGCGTTTTATATGCCTACGCTGGCGTTGTCGAACTCGGTCGCTTATTCGGCGTTGGAACGGGTGGGATTGGATACGATCAAGGCGTTTCCCCCGATCCGGGTGTTCGGTACTGTGGGCTTTATCTGTGCCATGTTGCTGGTCGATGCTACCGGATTCCAATTGACCTATTCGCAGTTCTTCGTATCCGGTGCATTCGGATTGCTGTTGGCTCTGTATGCGTTTACATTGCCCGAATGTCCGGTAAACCGTTCGGTGGGAAAGAAGAGCGTGGTCGATGCTTTGGGATTGAAAGCCTTCACGTTGTTCAAGAACAAGAAGATGGCGATATTCTTTATCTTCTCGATGTTGCTCGGCGTTTCGTTGCAGATTACCAACGGGTTTGCCAATCCGTTTATTACCGGTTTCAAAGAGATCCCCGGCTATGCCGATTCGTTCGGTGCTAATCATGCGAACGCTTTGATTTCGTTGTCGCAAATATCCGAAACACTTTGTATCTTGCTGATACCGTTCTTCTTGAAGCGTTTCGGTATCAAGCGGGTGATGCTGATTTCGATGTTTGCATGGGTGCTCCGGTTCGGATTCTTCGGTGCGGGCAATCCCGGTACTGGTGTATGGATGTTCATTTTGTCGATGATCGTCTATGGTGTGGCATTCGATTTCTTCAATGTTTCGGGTTCGCTGTTTGTCGATAAGGAGACAGACGAGTCGATCCGTTCGAGTGCGCAGGGGCTGTTTATGATCATGACCAACGGTATCGGTGCTACCATCGGTACTTTGGGGGCACAGCAGGTTGTAAACCACTTCGTCTATTCCCAGAGTACGCCGGTTGCGCAAGCCGCAGGCTGGTCGTCGGCGTGGTACGTGTTCGCTGCCTATGCTTTGGTAGTGGCGCTGTTGTTTGCAGTCATCTTTAAATATAAACATACTCTCGAGCCGGTGGAAAAATAATCCGATAACCGGACAGATAGTTATGCAGTTGTTTTATACTCCCGATATAGAAACCGTTGCCGAATTGCCCGAAGGCGAGAGCCAGCATTGTGTCAAGGTACTTCGCCTGAAAGAGGGCGATGAGATCGGTTTGATCGATGGCAGAGGCGGTTGGTACCGGGCAGAAATCACGTTGGCGCATCCCAAGCGGTGCGCCGTGCGTATCCTTTCGAAAGAAGATCGCCCGAACGCGTGGCGGTGTCGCATAGAGGTGGCGATAGCCCCTACGAAGAATCTCGACCGCATTGAGTGGTTTGCCGAGAAGTGTACGGAAATAGGGATCGATGCCATTACTCCGTTGCGTTGCCGTTTCTCGGAGCGTAAAGAGTTGAAGATCGACCGGATCGAAAAGATATTGGTGTCGGCAATGAAACAGTCGCTGAAAGCGGAACTTCCGCTATTGTCGGAGATGACCGATTTCCGTCGTGTAGTGGAGCGCCCGTTCGACGGACAGAAATTCATTGCCCATTGTTACGGCGATTCCGAACGGTTTTTGCTTGCCGACCGGTATGAACCGGGGCGCGATGTCTGTATATTGATCGGACCCGAAGGCGATTTCAGTCCCGAAGAAGTGGAACTGGCATTGGCAAACGGTTTCCAGCCGATCTCTTTGGGTGATAGCCGTCTGCGGACAGAAACAGCGGGCGTGGTGGCTTGCCACACTATTCATGTATTGAATCAGATAAAGAAATAATCGGTGTCGCCGTTCGGGCGAACCTTTTTGAGTAGGAGCGAAATGAAAAATTTAGCATTGGAAAATATAAAGCATACGGATGCCGGAAATTTTTTCCTGTTGGCTGGACCGTGTGTGATTGAAGGCGAAGAGATGGCGATGCAAATCGCCGAAACGATAGTGAAGATTACCGACCGGTTGCAGATTCCGTATGTATTCAAAGGATCGTACCGGAAGGCGAACCGTTCGCGGTTGGATTCGTTTACCGGAATCGGGGATGAAAAAGCGTTGAAAATTTTGCGCAAGGTGGCTGAAACGTTCGATGTTCCGGTCGTGACCGATATTCATACCGCCGATGAAGCGAAGATGGCTGCCGAATATGTCGATGTGCTTCAAATACCGGCATTCCTCTGCCGGCAGACCGATTTGCTGGTGGCTGCCGCCGAAACCGGACGTGTGGTGAATATCAAGAAAGGGCAGTTTCTTTCGCCCGAAGCGATGCAATTCGCGGCACAGAAAGTGGTGGATGCCGGAAATACACGGGTCGCGATAACTGAGCGGGGGGTTACGTTCGGGTATCAGGATCTGGTAGTGGACTATCGGGGGATTCCCGAAATGCAGAAATTCGGTTTCCCTGTAATATTGGATGTGACTCATTCGTTGCAGAAACCGAACCAGACGTCGGGGGTAACCGGCGGTATGCCCGAACTGATAGAGACGATAGCCCGGGCTGGTGTGGCGGTGGGTGCCGATGGCCTGTTTATGGAGACGCATCCCGAACCGAGCCGTGCGAAATCGGACGGAGCGAATATGCTGCGCCTCGATCTGTTGGAAAGATTATTAACCCGTCTGGTGGCGATCCGTCAGACGATCAACCGGTTTTAACGGATATGCCTGCTGCTGGATCGACCGTATCGCGGGCGGCGTTGCCTGCTCTCTTTTTCTCCTTCTTCATCATGGGGCTGGTGGATATTGTGGGCGTGTCGGCGAATTATGTCCGTCAGGATTTTTCTTTAAGCGGAACGCTGTCGGCACTGCTGCCGCTGCTGGCGTTCATCAGTTTTGCTTTTCTGGCAGTTCCCGCCGGACTGCTGATGAACCGGATCGGACGTAAACGCACGGTCGTATTGAGCCTGTTGATTACACTTGCCGCTTTGGTCGTGCCGATGACCGGTTATACGTTTGCCCGGATGATGTGGGCGTTTACGTTGATCGGGATCGGGAATACATTGTTGCAGACCTCGCTGAACCCGTTGCTGGGCGATGTCGTTCCGCCGCATCGTTTGACGACCGATCTGACATTGGGGCAGTTCTTCCGTTCGCTCTCGTCGTTTGCCGGTCCGTTATTAGTGACGGCAGTGGTGTGGGCTACGGGCAGTTGGCAACGTATTTTCCCCGTATATGCACTGTTTACGGTGGCTGCTATCGTCTGGTTGAGCTGTGTGCCGATTGCGGAACGCAAGGTGGAGGTGCGTAAACATGCCTTTGCCGAAACGTTCGGCTTGTTGAAAGACAAATACATTTTGCAGTTGTTCTGTGCGCTGTTTATTTTTGTCGGTATCGATGTCGGCATGAATGTCAATATACCGCTGTTCCTGCAAGAACGGTGCGGATTGTCGGTCGAACGTTCGGGGCTGGGTCCCAGTATTTATTTCGTGGCACGTATTGTCGGTTCGCTGATCGGTGCGATCGTACTGTTGCGTTATTCTTCCGTCCGTTTCCTTTTCGGAAGTCTGTGGGTGGGAATCGGCGCGATCGTATTGTTGCTTCCGCAACACTCTTTCTGGATTTCGGCGGTATGTATAACTCTTATCGGAGGGGTCTGCGCCAATATATTCTCCATTATTTTCGCTTTGGCGTTATCGCATCGTCCCGATCGCTCGAACGAAATTTCGGGATTGTTGATTATGGCGGTATCGGGCGGAGCTATTGTCCCGGCGCTTATGGGTTGGGTGTATGACCGTGCGGGATTGATGAGTTCGATGTCGGTATTGGCGGTTTGCTTCGTCTGTCTGATTCTTTTTGCTGCTCGATGGCGTGTGCATCTCCGTCGGCAATAGCCGGTTACCGACTGTTTTTTTAGAGAAAGAGGTATGAGAAAAATTTCGATAGGATTCTTTTTCGTGTTGGGTGTTTGTCTGTTTCAAGGACAGGCACAGGTCGATATGTCCGATCCGTTGATACGGGCGGTTTTCGAAACTTACGATGAGATTTTGGCTAAGAATCCCGAAGATTATATGACCTATTATCGCCGGGCAATGGATTATTATGCCTATGGCGATACGGATCGGGCGTTGGCGGATATGGAACGTGCGATGGGCTGTCTGCCCAAACGTGAAAAGAGTATTGCGCGGCAGAAGGAGAATATCGTTTTGCTTTATTTGCTTCGTGCCGAACTGTATGAGCGGAAGCAGGAATATAGCCGGGCGGAAGCCGATTGGAACAAGGCTTGCTCTTTGCAGCCCGATTCGCCGGCGGCTCTTGCCGGACGGGCTTCGTCCTATATGCGGAATGGATGTTGGGACGATGCCGCTGCCGATTATCGTTCCATTTTGCGCATCGATCCCCGTAGCCGGACAGCTTATTTCGGATTGGCAAGGATTGCTGCCGAACAAGGTAGGAACGAGGAGGCGACGGATCTGTTGAATACGGCTGTCGCATTTACACCGGCTCGTCCCGATGTGTACATGGAACGGGCGGATATTTACCGCCGGATGGGAATGATTCGGGAAGAGATAGCCGATCTGGTGGCGGTATTGACGATGGACGATGCCAACCGGGAAGCCGCCCAACGGCTGATTGTCTACGGCGATACGGATTTCGATACGGTTGTGAAGGAGATCGGTGCGGCGATACGCCGGCATTCAGGTGCCGATATGTTGTATTATATACGGGCGGTGGTGTCGAAAAACAATCGGAAGTATGCCCAAGCCCTGTCGGACTTGAAGATCATTTTAGGTAACCGAAAATTTTATACTTCGTCGCTTTTTTATGATCGGGCATATTGCTATTTCCACAGAGGGTTGTTTGCCGAGGCATTGGAAGATATGGATATGGCGATGCGGTTGGCGGAAGTGACGCCCGACATGGGAGCTTTGCAGATCCGGATTTTGCGTGCGCTCGGACGTGACGATGAGGCGATACGAGTCGTCAATCGTTTCTTGAAAAGATATGTATCGTCCGACGATCTTTATTTGTTACGGGCGTTGCTTGCCCATGACAAAGGCGACTGGCAGACGGCGCTTCAATCGGTACGTAAGGCAATTGCGTTGAATGCCGGCAATCTGCAAGCCCGTTTGCTCAGTGCGGAATGGTCGGACGATGAAGAATGCGCCCGTCGGGAATACGAACAACTGGCGGAGCAGGCAGCGTGCTCGAAACTGCCGGATGCGTCGTGGTACCGTTGTGTCGCTTTGTCGGCTTTGGATGCTTCCGACGAATTGACCGAAGCATTGGAAATCTGGTCGCGTGAAGAGAAAGAGAATGCCCGTATCGGTTATGGACTGGCTTGTCTGTATGCGGCTGCCGGTGACGAAGCGGAAGCGTTGGCTTGTCTCGATCGTGCGCTTTCAGCCGGTTACGACGATGCCTATCGGCTGAACAGTTATTCCGATTCCAAGTATTCCCTTCGTTCGCTTCGCGGTTTGCCGGAATTCGAGGAACTTAAAACGCGTTATCCTTCGTCATTCTGAATAAGGAAGCCGATTCTTCCTTAGGGCAATCGGAGCAGTTTGCCCGGTTTCAAAACCGTTTTTGTAGTGATGTTGTTCAGACGGCAGAGGGTACGTACCGAAGTCCGGTTCTGTTGCGCGATGCCCGACAATGTGTCGCCGCGTCGTATCCGGTAAGCCGTGTAGGTTTTTCCGTTTACGGTCATGACCGTATAGCCTTTTGCAACTTTTTTCGGTGTGAATGTGAAAAGGTCGGAATAGGTGGTCTGATGTTTGAAATCGAAAATGGCACGCGGATCGAAGTCGAGACCTAAGTAGCGGGTCTCGAAATGGAGGTGCGGACCTGTGGAACGTCCCGTATTACCGCCCAATGCGATCGGGTCGCCGGCACGGACGATCTGGTCGGGTTCGACAAGAAATTTGGAAAGATGCCCGTAGATGGTTTCCAGTCCGTTCGTATGGCGGATAATCACGTAATAACCGTATCCGCGCCGTTCGTATTTTTTCAACCGTACCCGTCCGTCGAAAGCAGCTCTCACGGTATCGCCTACTTGCAGTCGGAGATCGACCCCCCGGTGCATACGGTGGCGTCGCCCGCGCGGACCATAGCCCGATGTGACTTGACCCGGAACCGGTATGTAGTATTTGCTGACATCTATATCGACCGTATCGGGCAATTCGTAGGGCTTTTTCTTATAAGGGTTTACCCATTCCTGATCCCATATTTCGCCGTAGAGATCCCATGCCGGATATTTCAGGTCTTCCTCTTCTAATAGTTTGCGAAATGAAATCGAGTCGATGAGGTTGATCTCATTCTGTATGTTTTGCTGTTTGGCGAGTAACAGGTCGTGAGTCTGGCTGTGCCGCGACGGGATAGGTGTTTGTGCCGTGACGGTATTGTGTACCGATAAAGCAGTTATTAAAAGTATGATGAGTGCGATTAATCTGTTCATTTCGGAGTATTTAGATGTGTTTGAAAATTCAGCTCGGCGAGAACCGAAAAAGTAAAACCGGCACAAAGGTAACGAATCTTCGGTAAGAAGTGGTCGTATTTTTTAGCTTATTTAATGATTTGTATAATAATATCGCACCTCGCATAACCGATTCGGGGTTACTCGATGGTTTCTACGCTTGGCTTGCCGCTTTTTTACGTTTAACTGATCAGCCCCCAGTATTGTTGTTTGTCGAACAACCGGCTCAGTCCCTTGCGCAGCAGATAGTTTTGAGGCAGAGCGAGCAGATCGTCTTTTTCCAATACCGACAGAGCCATATCGCGGGCGAATTGCAGAATCTGCCCGTCTTTGGCGATATTGGCGATTTTCAGGTTGAATGCGATTCCGCTCTGTTGCGTACCTTCCATATCGCCGGGTCCCCTCATTTGCAGGTCGGCTTCCGAAATGCGGAACCCGTCGGTCGTTTCGACCATGATTTCCAATCGTTTCCGGGTATCTTGGGCAATTTTGTAGTTTGTCATCAATATGCAGTACGACTGTTCGCCGCCTCGTCCTACACGTCCGCGGAGCTGGTGCAGTTGCGATAGCCCGAACCGTTCGGCATTTTCGATTACCATGACTGTGGCGTTGGGGACGTTTACCCCGACTTCGATGACGGTTGTTGCTACCATGATCCGGGCTTCACCTTGTGCGAACCGTTGCATCTCCCGGTCTTTCTCGTTCGGTTTCATTTTGCCGTGTACCATGCACACTTCGTATTCGGGAAAGATTTCACGAATCGATTCATAGCCTTCTTCCAAGTTGCGCAGGTCGGATTTTTCGCTTTCCTGAATCAACGGATAGACGATATAGACTTGTCTGCCTTGTTCCATTTGCCGGCGGAGCGATGCGTATAATGCCCCTCGTTTATTGTCGTATTGCAACAGGGTCTGGATCGGTTTGCGTCCCGGGGGCAGTTCGTCGATGACCGATACATCCAGATCGCCGTAAACGGTCATGGCTAAGGTGCGCGGTATGGGGGTGGCGGTCATGACTAAGATGTGCGGCGGTATGCTGTTTTTCTTCCACAGCCGGGCGCGTTGTTCGACACCGAACCGATGTTGCTCGTCGATGACTACCATGCCCAGATTGGCGAATTTTACCGTATCTTCGATCAGGGCATGCGTGCCGATAAGAATCTGTATGTCGCCGGTCAGCAATGCTTCGTGGAGTGCAGTGCGGTCTTTTTTCTTGGTCGAACCGGTGAGCAGTTCCACCCGGATGCCTAACGGCGCTACCATTTGCGATATGGTTTCGTAGTGCTGTGTCGCCAGAATTTCGGTAGGTGCCATCAGGCAAGCCTGACACTGGTTGTCCAGCGCCATGAGCATACTCATCAGAGCTACCAACGTTTTCCCGCTGCCTACGTCGCCTTGCAACAGCCGGTTCATCTGTTTCCCGCTGCCTACGTCGGCGCGGATTTCGCGCAGCACCCGTTTCTGGGCATTGGTCAAGGCGAACGGCAAGGCTTTGTGGTAGAAATTGTTGAAGTTGTCGCCGATTCGGTCGAACCGTATGCCTCCTAATTTCCGGTTGCGCAGCTTGGTGTAGCGGAGTATTTGCAATTGCAGGTAGAACAGCTCTTCGAATTTCAACCGGTATTCGGCTTTTCTCAGAGCTTCGACCGAGTCCGGAAAATGGATGTTGCGTATGGCATCGGTGAGCCCGATCACTTTGGCGGCTTGTATGATCTCTTGCGGTAACGTTTCGTCCAACGGTCCTTGCAACGATTCCCACAGGTTATACACCATTTTTTGCAGGGCTTTGGAATTGACGAAAGCGTTCTTCATTTTTTCCGTCGTGTTGTAGTAGCCTTGCAGGGTATATCTCTTGTCGGTCTCGTCGATGGTGTCGAGCTCGGGATGGGCGATATTCAAGCGTCCGTTGAATAAGGTGGGTTTCCCGAACAGGGTATATTCCACTCCGGTTTTGTATTTGTCGGTAACGAACCGTATGCCTTTGAACCAGACTAATTCGATACTTCCCGTTCCGTCGCTGAATGTGGCGGAAAGCCGTCGCCGGGCACCTTCTCCGTGTGTGGAGTAGGCAATGATGCGCCCCTTTAATTGTATGTAGGGCATATTGCCGTCGAGCTCGCAGATGCGGTAGGTCTTGCTCCGGTCGATGTATTTGTAGGGAAAGTAATAGAGCAGGTCGTGGAAAGAACGTATTTCCAGTTCTTTGGCAAGCAGTTCCGCACGTTTCGGCCCTACTCCCGGCAGGTATTTGATATTGAGGGAATAGAGATCAGGCATTTTCGATAAGCAGTTCTGCCAATGTCAGATCGGCGGGTTGGGTGATTTTGATATTTTCCCGGTTGCCGGGTATGAGCGTTACCGTATTGCCGGCAGCCTCGAATACGGAGGCGTCGTCGGTGAAGTCGTTGCGGTAGGGTTGGCGATAGGCGGCTTTCAGTTTTGGGGTATGAAAAACTTGTGGTGTCTGTACTTGTACGAACAACGACCGGTCTACGGCATGGCTCGTTCCGCCGGGGGCAAGTACCCTGAGCGATTCGATTGCCGGGGTGGTCGGGATTGCCGATCCGGTTTGTCCGGCGGTTTCGTATGCCTGTTGCAGCACGCTTTCGGATACGAGCGGACGCACTCCGTCGTGTATGGCTACGATGCCGTCGTTGCCGATTGCTTCGAGCCCGTTCGATACGGAATGAAACCGTGTTTCTCCACCGGTTACGATCTGGTGGGGCGTAAGGAAATGGTGCTGTTTGCACAATTCGTTCCAATAAGGTTGTTGGTCGGCAGGTAGGACTACGACCAGTTCGATCTCGGGATCGAACCGATGAAACCGGTTGAGGGTGTGCATCAGTATGGGCAACCCTTTCAGGTGTAAAAATTGTTTCGGAATTTCTCCTCCCATCCGTAGCCCTTTTCCTCCGGCTACTATGATTGCATATCTCTTCATTCCTATTCTTTTTATCGTATCAGCCGAGTTGTAAAGATAGTGAATTTTGGAAATATGCCGGTGATTTTGAAACTGAAAAATAGGTTTCCCGGAGCATATTTTGATTGTAGTTTACGAATTGAAAGTAACATAATTCGGGTGTTTTCGTGGCAAAATGATATTGCTATGTGGAATATTCTGTAAAAAGGTAGTATTATTTTGTGAAAATCGGACTTTTGACGGACATAAAATTAAAAAGGAGCTTTTTCACAAAAGCTCCTTTTTATAGGTTTTCAATAGGTATTAATTTTTAAGGTAAAAAAGATTGTTTTAGGTTAGTGGTACAAATATCTGCCTTTATTCTTAAAGTGGCAAATAAAATAATATGTTATATAATATGTTTTTGAATATTTATGCTTCCTTGAAATAAGGCTTGATTTTTATGTGTCTAATAATTAGGCTGTTTCTTGTTTTGTTGTAGAATGTTTGATAGTGTTTAATTTTGTTAATAAACTAAGTGCGTCGCTTTTTAGGGGGTATATCTTTCAATTTTTATCTTCGAAAATTTCCAAAAGCATTTTCCCGTCTTCATATACGGCGTACGAAAAGTGGTGGATCCAGTCGCCGAGTATGATGATGCGGCTCTCTTTGGCGATCATCAGGTCTAACAGAATGTGCCGGTGTCCGAATACGAAAAAATCCACATGCTCGTGGGTCAGATATTCTTTGGCGAAGCAAACTAACGGTTCGTTTTTTTCTCCTTTGTACTCCGGATTCTCTTCTCCTGTTTTCCTGCTGTGCGACGACCAGTTGTGGGCGAATCCCACAGTCCAGCGGGGGTGGATGGCTGCATATAGTTTTTGGCAGAACCGGTTTCGGAACAAGGCACGTAGGAAACGGAATGACCGTTCGAGTTTTCCCACGTTGTCGCCGTGCGACAGGAAGAAACGTTTGCCGTCGATTTCTGTGAGCATCGTGCCGTCGTGCACCTGTACACCTAATTCGTGGGGCAGGTAATCGAATATCCAGATGTCGTGATTCCCGATAAACCAATGTATTTCGATGCCGGCATCCGACAGTTCGGCTATCTTCCCGAAGAAACGGGTGAAGCCCCGTGGCACTACCGTCTTATATTCGTACCAATAGTCGAGGATATCGCCCAACAGGTAGATACATCTGGCATCCGATTTTATCGAATTGAGAAAGCGTACGACTTTCCGCTCGTTTTCCAACGGGTCTTTGAAATAGGACGCTCCTAAATGGAGATCGGATATGAAATAGGTTTTGCCGCCCATGCGCAGAATCGGTTTGGTTTAAAGGAATCCTAATTCGAGTTTGGCTTCTTCGCTCATCATGTCTTTATCCCATTCCGGTTCGAACACTAATTTGATGTCTACGCTTTTCACCTCTTCGATACTTTCGATCTTGATGCGGATGTCTTCGATGATGAAGTCTGCCGCCGGACAGTTGGGAGCGGTCAGGGTCATTTCTATCGAGACATTTTTTTCGTCGTCTACATCGATGTTGTATATCAGACCGAGATCATATACGTTTACCGGTATTTCCGGGTCGTATACCGTACGGAGCATCTGAACGATTTTTTCTTCTATCATCTTTGTGTCTTTTGGGTTGGACAATGTTTGCCGGATTTTTGGAGAAACGAAGATACGTTTTTTTTCTGACAAAAAACTCTCCGGCGATAAAAATAGAACAAAAGAGCGGGTAATCAGTTGTTTTATTAGATGGGGGTAAAAATAAGAAAATCACATTTGTCTTTCCGGCAAAAGATTTTTATCTTCGTTGTATCGATTTAAATAACTTTATTTAGTCATCGTTCTTAATGCGAACCGTTATGAAAAAAACAATTGTCATTTTTTCTCTTTTAATCGCCCTCGTTGCCATACCGGCACAGGCTCAATTCAAATGGGGTATAAAGGCAGGTGCGAACTTCAATAAACTGTCGTTCGATAAGAAATTCGTTTCGACCGACAATATTTCCGATTTCTCCGGCGGTCTGTTGATCGAATGGACGGCTCCCGTATTGGGGCTGGGTTTCGATGCCGGATTGATGTACACGCGCAAAGGTGTGAAATACAATACATCGCAGGAATTTGCCGAGAGTTTTAAAGCGAAAGACAAACGGCTGAACTATTTGGAGATCCCGGTGAATCTGAAATATAAATTGAAGATTCCGGCTGTCGAGAGGATCATTATCCCGTTGATCTATGCCGGTCCGAGTTTCAATATCCAGTTGGATAAGTTGAAAGGAGTGGTGAAGAATGACCAGTTCGACGTGGCGATCAATTTAGGTGTCGGATTGGAATTTTTCCGTTGTTTGCAAGTTACCGCCCAATACGGTTGGGGATTGGGTAATATGGTGACGGTCGAAAAGCAGGTATCGACAGCCGAAGGTGTTGTGGATACGTTCGCCAAAGCCAAAGCCCGTACGGCGACGGTGTCGGTGGCTTATATGTTCTGATGGCAATTCTCTGTGAACAGAGGAGCGAAGGGCAGAACGGGATAAACCGGATTTCGACACTATATAATGTAAAGAAGCGGCGCAGTGTGTTGAATGGATGTACGGGGGCGACCTTGACATCCGTGATCGACGTATCGCGCCGTTCCTATGTCTTGCGGTAGGACATGGTCGATGGATTTTCTCTTTTTGTTTTTACTAAGTTTTTCCGATTCGTTTATTCCGGTATTTTTCCTAATTTTGTAGAATAAAGGATGCGGCTCGGCATAACCCATTTGTGAAAATTCCATTTTCCCTTTTGCTTCTGCTCTCGCCTTTCACTATATTTGTAGAATATAGGATGCGGCTCGACACAGCCCTCTGTGCTCGGTTTGCACGCATCCGATAACCCTGCTAATCCGTTTGCATTTATGAGCCGTTTCGCCGATGTCATATTGCCTTTGCCGTTGTACAAATATTTTACGTATCGTGTACCCGACGATATGCAGCCGTTGTTGCAGAGTGGCAGCCGGGTTGTGGTATCGTTCGGACGCAAGAAGTATTATACGGCGATTGTGGCTTTCCTGCACGATAACGAACCGAAAGAATACGAGACGAAAGAGATTGTATCTCTGCTCGACGAACGTCCGATTTTGCGGCGTCCCCAGTTGCAGTTTTGGGAATGGATTGCGGAGTATTATCTCTGCTCGGTCGGTGATGTATATAAGGCTGCATTACCGTCGGGGTTGAAACTGGAAAGCGAAACGTATGTGGTGCTGAATCCCGATTTCGAAGAGGATCCGGACAATCGCCTGCGGGAACGGGAACTGCTTCTGCTGGCAACGTTGCGCGACAAGGACAAGATGTCGGTGCAGGAGTTGGAGAAAGAGAGCGGTTTGAAGAATATCCTGCCGATACTTCGCAACCTGTTGGAGAAGGATGCGGTGTTCGTATCGGAACATTTGCGGGAAAATTACCGTCCTCGAACCGAAACCTATGTGCGGATCTGTTGCACGCCCGGCGACGAAGAGGCACTACATCGGGCGTTCGATGCCGTTCGCTCGGCAAAAAAACAGGAAACCTTGTTGATTGCCTATCTCGACCTGTCGCAGTTTATGCGGAAAGGACAGCTACGGGAGGTTTCCCGAAAAGAGTTGTTGGAACGGGCGGATGTTACGACCGCTGTATTGGCGGCTTTGGTGAAGAAAGGTTTGTTCGAAGTCTATAAAAAGGAGATCAGCCGGTTTGCCCCAACAACGGTACAGGTGCAGGAGTTGCCAGTCTTGACCGATGCGCAGATGCAGGCATTCAACGAGATCCATAAAACATTTGCATCGCATCAGGTATCGCTGCTGCACGGTGTGACGTCGAGCGGAAAGACGGAAATATATATACGGTTGATCGATGGCGTGTTACGAAGCGGCAGACAAGTGCTTTATTTAGTACCGGAGATTGCTCTTACCACGCAACTGACTACCCGTTTACAGCGGGTGTTCGGCGACAGGTTGTCGATCTACCATTCCAAATTTTCGGACAATGAACGGGTGGAGATATGGAACAGCCTGCTGAACGATCGTTCTCCGAGAGTGGTATTGGGTGTCCGCTCTTCTATTTTCCTTCCGTTCTCGGATCTGGGATTGGTGATTGTGGATGAGGAACATGAGAGCAGTTATAAACAATACGATCCGGCTCCGCGCTATCATGCACGTAATGCTGCTATTGTGCTGGCTTCGTTGCATGGTGCCAAAACATTGCTGGGTTCGGCTACACCGGCGATCGAATCGTATTACAATGCCCAACAGGGCAAATATGGATATGTGCGGCTGACTACCCGTTACGAGGGGTTGGAGTTGCCGGAGATTGTCACTGCCGATTTGAAGGAGCTGAGGCGTAAGCGGCGGATGACCGGAAACTTTTCGCCCGAATTGTTGAAACTGGCTACTCCGGCATTGGAGCGCGGCGAGCAGGTGATCTTGTTTCAGAACCGGCGCGGATTTGCGCCTATGGTCGAATGCAAGTCGTGTGCTTGGGTGCCTAAGTGCCGGCACTGCGATGTGAGCCTGACTTATCATAAACGGTATAACCAGATGGTATGCCACTATTGCGGGGCGGTTTATGAAGTACCCCGCATCTGCCCTGCCTGCAACGAGCCGTCGATCGAGGTCAGAGGATTCGGTACGGAGCGGATCGAGGAGGATGTCGAACACATCTATCCCGACTATAAGGTCGCCCGTATGGATCTGGATACGACACGGTCGCGGAATGCTTATGAGCAGATTATCGACGAGTTTGCCCAGCGGAAAAGCCGGATTCTGATCGGTACGCAGATGGTGACGAAGGGACTGGATTTCGATCATGTAAGTGTTGTCGGGATTCTTTCGGCTGATACGATGATGAACTATCCCGATTTCCGGGCGCACGAACGGGCATTCCAGATGATGGCACAGGTAGCCGGACGAGCCGGACGTAAACATCATAAAGGTACGGTGGTGTTGCAAACATCCGATCCGTCGCACCCGTTGATACAGCAGGTGATCCGCCACGATTATGAGGCGATGTACCGGACACAGATTGCCGAACGGCAACAGTTTTGTTATCCTCCGTTCTTCCGGTTGATTTATATTTATCTGAAACATCGCGACGAAGGGTTGTTGAACGACCTGTCGGTACGTTATGCGTCGCTGTTGCGCAATGTATTCGGTTCGAGGGTATTGGGGCCGGATAATCCGCCGGTGGCGCGTGTGCAGTCGTTGTATATCCGCAAGATTGTGTTGAAGGTGGAGGTGACGGCTTCGATGTCGAAGGTGAAGGAACTTTTACGTCGGGTGTATGAGAATATGCTGGCGGATGAACGTTTCAAATCGCTGGTGCTTTATTACGATGTAGATCCGATGTAATTAGCCATTCCGACGCAAACAAGGGGTTGTATCAAAACTTGCGTTTTTGACACAACCCCTTGTTGCGTATAGGATTTCGATTAGTATGCGAAGATCGGATAATCTTTCATCGTGGCGTTTACCTTCTCGCGCACGGCTTGTATGGTAGCCTCGCTTTCAGGATTGGAAAGAACCGTGTCGATCATCTCTACGATTTCGCCCATCAACTCTTCTTTTGCTCCGCGGGTGGTGATTGCCGGCGTACCGATACGGATACCCGAGGTCTGGAACGGAGAGCGGCTGTCGAACGGTACCATGTTTTTATTAACCGTGATGTCGGCTTGTACCAAAGCCTTTTCTGCCACCTTACCGGTGAGTTCGGGGAATTTGGTGCGCAGGTCGATCAACATGCAGTGGTTGTCCGTACCGCCCGATATGATTTTGTAGCCTTTGTCGATGAATGCCTTCGCCATGGTGGCGGCATTTTTCTTCACTTGTGCCTGGTATGATTTGTATTCGGGTGTAAGCGCTTCGCCGAATGCGACGGCTTTCGCTGCGATTACATGTTCCAGCGGACCTCCTTGTACACCGGGGAACACAGCGGAGTCGAGCAATGCCGACATTTTCTTGATTTCGCCTTTCGGTGTTTTTTTACCCCACGGATTTTCGAAGTCTTTACCCAACAGGATAATACCGCCGCGCGGACCTCTTAATGTCTTGTGTGTCGTAGAGGTGACGATGTGGGCGTATTTCAGCGGATTGTTCAGTTCGCCTGCGGCGATCAGACCGGCGGGGTGAGCCATATCTATCATAAGAATAGCACCGATCTGGTCGGCGATACGACGCATCCGGGCGTAGTCCCATTCGCGTGAGTATGCCGATGCGCCTCCGACAATCAGTTTCGGACGTTCGCGCAGTGCCACTTCTTCCATCATATCGTAGTCTACATAACCGGTGTCTTCGCGTACGCTGTATTCCAACGGCTGGAACATCAAGCCCGAGAAGTTTACGGGCGATCCGTGCGACAGGTGTCCGCCATGCGACAGGTTCAGTCCCAAAAATTTGTCACCCGGGTTCAAGACAGCCATGAACACGGCCATGTTGGCTTGTGCTCCGGAGTGCGGTTGAACGTTTGCCCATTCGGCACCGAACAACTCTTTCAACCGGTCGATAGCGATTTGTTCACTTTGGTCTACCACTTCACAGCCTCCGTAGTAGCGTTTGCCGGGATAGCCTTCGGCATACTTGTTTGTCAGGCAAGAGCCCATTGCCTGCATTACTTGATCGCTTACGAAGTTTTCGGATGCAATCAGTTCGATACCTTTCAGTTGTCTCTGATGTTCTTTTTCGATGATGTCGAAAATTAGCTTGTCTCTCTCCATATGTTTAGGTTTAAAATGGGTTACCAGAAGTATCCGATCGACAGGTTGAGTTCGTGTATGCGGCGCGAGAACGAGCCTTCGCCGAACTGAAACTTCGAATCTTGGGTAGTGATTTGATAAGAAATTCTTTTGGATGTTTTCAGGCAATATTCGTATCGGAAGTCGATGTAGAAATGACCGATCGAACTGCTCATGCCGGCGGCGACATAGTACTGTACCGGGGTGCATTGTATGTCGTGTTCGACGATATGGTCGGGGATATTGGTCGTCAGCCTGTCTTTTTCCGATATCGGGAATTTGAATTTCGTCCCGACAAAGAAATTGAGCAGGAACGCGTTTTTGTGAATGAAGTTATAGCCGTAGAATAACGGTACGTCGATCGTATAGTTCGCCGACGACAGGCTGGCGGTGATGTTGATCGTCGAATTTTCGGGCGAATTCTCTCCGGTAATCGTATTGTGGCTCTCCAAGGTCGTGTGCGACTGGTTGTAGTAGGTCGAGGCTTCCAGTTGGATGAAATGCCGTTTGATATTGTATCGGGCGAAAATGGAGCCTACATATCCGATCGACGTGCGTGTGCTCGGCGGGTCGTATTTCTTGCCGTCGATGTACATGTTGCGGATTTCGATATAGGGCGCGTTACCGCCGAAGCGGACCCCGAAGTTGAACGGCTTGATCAGGTCGATTGCGCGCTCCTCCGCCGATGACAGGTCGGCGAGAAACACGATCAACAGACATAACAAAACCGCTCGTTTTATACTCATCCTTGTTTTTTCTTTTGGACAGACCAGCCGAATTTCCCGATCTCCTGTCCCAATTCATAATAGTGTCCGTGCGAATATACTAATAAATCTGCTTTTTTCATATCAAAAGCCTGACTTTCGGTGTCAATAAATTTTTCGTCCGCTAAAACGTTCACCACGTCGGCGATGAACATGTCGTGCGAACCGAGACTAATTACTTCTCTGACACGGCATTCGATACACAACGGCGACTCTTCGATATAGGGCGCATTCACTTTTTCGGCGGGATGCGGAGTGAGATGGCAGGCGGCGAATTTGTCGTAGTCCTTTCCTGAACGCACACCGCACCAGTCGGTCGCTTTTGCCATGCCTACGGTCGTCAGGTTGATCACGAACTCCATCCGTTCCCGCAGGATCGGGTAGGAGTGCCGTTCGGGGCGTACCGATATATAACACATGGGCGGATTGGTGCAAATAGTTCCTACCCAACTGACGGTAAGCAGATTGTATTCTTCGGGTGTGCTGCCGCAACTGATGAGCACGGCAGGCAGCGGGTAGATCATGGTACCCGGCTTCCAGCTTTGTTTCATAGGCAGGTATCGTTTATCGTACGTCGATGTCGCTTTTCCGTATCGTACGTTCGCAGTAATGGCATTTGATTTCGATGTTTTCCCGGTCGATGACGTGGAAATGGGTTTCCATCGGTTCGTTGTTGGTGATACATTTCGGGTTGTTGCATCGAACGATGCCGTATATATCGTTCGGCAGGCTTACCTTTCGCTTCTCGGTCACTTTGTAGTCGTGTATAATATTGATAACGGCATTCGGAGCGATCAGGGCGATTTTGTTCAGTTCGTCTTCTTTGAAATAATATCCAGCCACTTTGATAATGCCTTTTTTCCCGTAGCGTTGGCTGGCGAGGTTGTTACCGATGGTGATGCTGTCCGAGAAACGGTCGAGTTTCAGCAGGTTCACCACTTTAAACAATTGGTTGGAAGGGATATGGTCGATTACGGTGCCGTTTTCGAGAGCGGCTACTTCGAGTTCTTTTCTGTCCGTATTCATAGTCTTGTTGTTTCAGAGAATTAAATTTCGATACCTAACACTTTGCAGATGATCGCTTGCCGGGCAAACAATCCGTTTTTAGCCTGTTGGAAGTAGTATGCTTTGGGATTGTTGTCTACATCGTAGTCGATTTCGGTGACGCGGGGCAGCGGGTGCAGGATGCGCAGATTGTCTTTGCTGTTGTCGAGCATGCAGTTCCGCAGCGTATATACGTTTTTCACTTTTTCGTATTCCATCAGGTCGGTGAACCGTTCGCGCTGTACGCGGGTCATGTATAGTATATCGGCTTGGTTGATGATCTCTTCCGAAAACTCCTGATGCTCGTAATACGGGATGTGGAGGTTGTCGCAGAATATTTTGTATTCATCAGGCATTTTCAGCTCGTCGGGTGCGACGAAATGGAATGTGGGATGGAAGTGCGACATTGCCATAATCAGCGAGTGTACCGTTCGCCCGTATTTCAAGTCGCCTACCATCGTGATGTTCAGATTTTCGAGCGTACCTTGTGTCTTATAGATCGAATACAGGTCGAGCATGGTTTGTGACGGGTGTTGGTTCGCCCCGTCGCCGGCATTGATGATAGGCACCGATGAGATTTCGGAGGCATACCGGGCTGCACCTTCGAGGTGGTGACGCATGATGATGAGGTCTACGTAGTTGCTGACCATCATGATGGTATCTTTCAGGGATTCACCTTTTGACGATGATGTGGTGGAAGCGTCGGAGAATCCGATAATGCGTCCGCCCAAGCGATTGACTGCGGTTTCGAAACTGAGCCGGGTCCGGGTAGACGGCTCAAAAAACAGCGTGGCGATCACTTTCCCTTCCAGCAATTTCCGGTTGGGATTCTCTTCAAATTGTTTTGCCTTTTCGAGCAGATCCAATATCTCTTCTTTGGAGAAATCGGTGATGGATACTAAACTTTCGCGTCTCATGCAGATATATGGTTTAAAAATTTTTATGCGAGTATAAAAAAAACGCCTGATCCGGCAACAGGCAGGATTAGGCGTTTCTTTCACGGCAATAGTGAGAACAAGTTTCCGGACTCTTGGTAAAGAGCCGTAATTGCCATTCTCGTCCTATTTGATTACGTGGTCTCATTCGACAGACAAAGATAGCGAAAAAAGTTCGGTTTGGTATGCTTCGGCGAAAAATCTTTTAAGTTGGTGGGTGTCGTTTTTGCATTTGGACAAGCCGATTGTTTTTTATTTCGGATTTTCCTAAAAAAGATATACCTTTGCTATTTCAGAATTTGCATTCGGATATAAACAGTGATCGGTATATGAGTAAAAGCGCAACGAACTCTCCCCGGGAAAAAGGTAAAGTAAAAAGAACGACGAAGATCATTATCGCCATCTGGGCGGTATTTATCGGTGTCGTGTTGTCGATGGTTCTGGTATTTACTTCTATTTCAAAAGGCTGGATCGGTTATATACCGCCGTTGGAAGAGTTGCAGAATCCGAAAGACAAGTTGGCTTCGGAGATCTATTCCGACGACCGGGAAGTGCTGGGTCGCTTTTTCCAGAGCAAAAACAACCGGGTGTCGGTCGATTATGAAGATATATCGCCTTATCTGATTCAGGCTCTGATCGCCACGGAAGATGTGCGCTACGAAAATCATTCGGGTATCGATTTCAAGGCACTGGTACGTGCGTTTGTAAAGCGCGGTATACTGATGCAGAAAAGTGCCGGCGGCGGTAGTACGATTACCCAGCAATTGACGAAACAACTCTATTCGCCCGATCCGGACAACATGTTCGAACGTATGTTGCAGAAACCGCAGGAATGGGTAATGGCGGTGAAACTGGAACGCCTCTATACCAAAGAGGAGATCGTAAACATGTATCTCAACCATTTCGATTTCTTGAACAATGCGGTCGGTATCAAGTCGGCGGCAAGCGTCTATTTTGCCACGACTCCGGCTGAATTGAAAATCGAGGAGGCAGCTACCTTGGTCGGTATGTGTAAGAACCCGTCGCTTTACAATCCCAACCGTTACAATGAGCGTTCGCGCGGGCGGAGAAACATTGTGTTGGAGCAGATGGAAAAGGCTGGTTACATTTCGGCGGCGCAGTGCGATTCGTTGAAACAACTGCCGTTGGAGCTGAAATTCAAGAAAGTAGACCATAAAGCCGGGTTGGCTCCTTATTTCCGGGAATATCTCCGGTTGATGATGGTTGCCAAAAAGCCCGAAAGATCGAACTACCGGGGATGGGAAGCCCAGAAGTTTATCGACGATTCGATTTCGTGGGAAACCAATCCGGTGTATGGCTGGTGCGAGAAAGTGCGTAAGCCCGACGGTTCGAAATACAATATATATACCGACGGACTGAAAATCTATACGACGATCGACGCGCAGATGCAACGCTATGCCGAGGAGGCGGTGCGTGAACATCTGGCAGGCAATCTGCAACCCAAGTTCTTTGCCGAAAAGAAAGGCAGGTGGTATGCCCCGTTCTCGGAAGAGGTGACCGAGGAGGAACGGGAAATGATTATGGAACGGGCGATCAAACAGACCGACCGCTATCGTTCGATGCGTGCCGGCGGGTATAGCGAGGAGGAGATAAAGGCGGCGTTCGACAAACCGGTGGAGATGCAGCTTTTCTCTTACGAAGGTTTGGTGGACACGGTGATGTCGCCGCGCGATTCCATTTTGTACCAGAAATCGTTCCTGCGTGCCGGATTCATGTCGATGGATCCGCATACCGGATATGTGAAAGCCTATGTGGGCGGTATCGACTTCACCCATTTCCAATATAATATGGTGTCGTTGGGACGTCGGCAGATCGGTTCGACCGTGAAGCCGTTCCTTTATACGCTGGCAATGGAAGAAGGCTTCTCGCCGTGTGATAAGTTCCTGAACGAACAGCCTACGATCATTACCGAAACCGGACAGACCTGGACCCCGCGGAATGCTTCATCGCGCCGTATCGGCGATATGGTGACGTTGCGGTGGGGATTGACTAACTCCAATAACTGGATTTCCGCCCGGTTGATGAATGAGCTTTCGCCGCTTTCGTTAGTGCGGCTGATGCACTCGTTCGGCATTCGCAGCAAGATCGAACCGGTGCTGTCGCTGGCATTAGGTACGGCGGACGTTTCGGTCGAAGAGATGGTGACCTCATACACGGCATTTGTAAACCGGGGTATTCGGGTAGATCCGTTGTACGTGACCCGGATCGAGGATAATAACGGGCATGTGATTTCCGAATTTTCACCGGTAATCAGCGAAGTATTCAGCCAGCAGGCTTACGACAAGATTGTGCCGATATTGTGTAATGTGATAGACGACGGTACCGGTCAGCGTATCCGTCGGGTATATAAGATCGAAGCCCAGATGGGCGGTAAGACCGGAACTACCAACAACAACTCCGACGGTTGGTTTATGGGCTTTACGCCGCGGTTGGTTTCGGGAGTTTGGGTCGGTGGCGAAGAACGCTCTATCCATTTCGACGGTATGGCTCTCGGACAGGGTGCCAGCATGGCATTGCCTATCTACGGTTTATTCATGCAGAAAGTATATGCCGATCCCGAATTGGGGTATTCGGAGGATGAAATATTTACTTTCGGACATGTAGACGATTGCGGCGAGGCTAAACCTGAACCGGTGCTGGACGAAAACGGCAAGCCGATGGAAGTGCCGGTTGTGGTGGAGACACCGGAACCCGAAGTGACAGCCGAAGATGCTTTCGGAGGATTCTACGATTAATATGTACCGAAAAATAAAAAAAGATAAAGAAAATGCGCCGTTGTCAAAAGCGGCGCATTTTCTTTATCTCTTCTATACGGTTCGATCTGATTTTTTTGTGCGGAGGCAATCGCTCCGGAAAGCGAGCGGTTGCGGTTTATTCCCAAAGTTTGTCGTTTTGGGGATTTACTTTTTCCTGTATTTTCCGGAAGTCGCGGCTCGCGATGAATTTGCCGATAAACTCGGCATGACGCTGGTGATGCAGATCGCTGCCGAAGAAATCGATCAACCCTTTGTTCATGAGCCACTCCGATACGTTCTTGACCGTTTTGTCGTAATAACCTCCGATCGAAAGCAGGTTTACCTGAAACAGGCATCCCTGACCGTGTATCTCTTCGTACACTTCGCGGTTGTTGTGATAATAGCCATACCGTTCGGGGTGTGCCAGAATCGGTGTGAACCCTTTGAGTTGCAGATCGAACAGCAGGTCTTTCAATTCCCAGAACGGTTGCAGAAACGAATTTTCGATCAGTATATACTGTTTGGGCATCGGGATAATCTCGTTGCGTCCGAGTACTTGCAGGAACTGCTCGTCCATCCGGTACTCTGCGGAATATCGGATGTCTATATCTATCCCCTCCCGGTCCAGCGCTTCGCGTAAAGAGCGGTAGGCGTTACCTATCGTGTCGGCATTATTTTCGAAAGTTTCCTCCGTTACGTGCGGAGTGGCGATGATACGCCGGATTCCCCACGATTGCATTTGCCGGATAAGAGCTATCGAATCTTCTACCGATTGAGAACCGTCGTCTATGCCCGGCAGAATGTGGCAGTGTATATCTGTTTGATACGGTAATTGAGCCGGGGCGCTTTTTTTATGAAAAAAATCGAACATAGATAAATAGCAATCAGTTTTACCAAACAAAAGTAGTAAATAATTTGACAATCAGTAAAGATTCTTTATATTTGTATATCTTTAAAAATTAAAAATATTTTTAATTCTAAACAAAGAAACTATGGGAAGAAAGTTGAAAATTAGAGATTTGACTCTTCGGGATGGACAGCAGTCGTTGTTTGCGACACGTCTTACACAAGCACAAGTCAATCGGGTTTTGCCTTATTACAAACAGGCACGGTTTTATGCGATGGAAGTGTGGGGTGGTGCTGTGCCCGACTCGGTTATGCGCTATTTGAACGAGAACCCGTGGGATCGTTTGAAGAGCATAGCAGAGGTTATCGACGGAGCATCTTATCTTACAGCGCTTTCTCGTGGACGGAATCTGTTCGGTTATGCACCTTATCCTGATTCCGTATTGGAAGGATTTTATAAAGAAGCTGTTGCCAACGGCTTGAACATAATGCGTATCTTCGATGCGTTGAACGACTTGAACAACGTGAAATCGTCGGTAGAAAAAATCAACCTGGTAGGCGGTATATCCGATGGTGCCGTATGTTATACGGTAGATCCGCACTATGAAATCACTTTCAAAGACAAACTGAAAGCGATGTTCGGCGGGCCGGCATTGCCTAAAAAAGTGTTTACCGATGAGTATTTTGTCAATAAAGCAAAGGGCTTTGAAAAACTCGGCGCAAAAATGATCACGTTGAAAGATATGGCGGGCTTGGTAAATCCGGCACGTGTATCCGAGTTGATCCCGAAACTGAAACAAGCAGTTTCGATTCCGGTCGATTTCCATACCCACTGTACTCCCGGCTATGGTCTGGCATCGTCGTTGATGGCTGTCATGAAAGGCGTGGATATTCTCGATACCAACATCTGGTATTTCGGTGGCGGTTCGGCTGCTCCGGCAATCGAATTGATCTATCTCTTCTGTCAGAAACTCGGTATCGAGGTGGAAGCCGATATGGAAGTTGTAGGAAAGATCCGCAAAGAGTTGGAGGCAATCCGCAAGGAACTCTCCGCATTCGATTTGGTGAAGAGCTTCCCGCGCGAATTCGATCCGTTGAAAGACAAAGTTCCTGCCGAAGTGGACAAACAGATCGATGCAGCTATCGAGGCGGCACAAAACAACAACGAAGAGGCATTGCTCGCTGCATGTCACGCAATCGAAGAATATTTCAATTTCCCGAAACCGAATTTGCTGGTGAAGAAAGCCGAGGTGCCGGGTGGTATGTATTCGAATATGGTTGCCCAGTTGAAAGCTGTAAAAGCCGAACATGTATTGGACGAAGCCATGAGCTTGATCCCGAAAGTACGTTCCGATGCCGGTTTGGTGCCGTTGGTAACACCGACCAGCCAGATTGTCGGAAGTCAGGCGGTAAGTTGCGCGTTGGATCGTCAAAAAGGAAATCCCGACTATACGACCGTTTCGAACCAGTTCATTGCTTTGGTAAAAGGCGAGTACGGCGAAACACCTGTACCGGTGAAACCCGAATTCCGCGAAAAGATTACGGGCAGTCCGGTGGAAGTTCCTTACGATACATCTACGTTCAAGGCTCCTGAAAATCCTGTAATTCCGGAAGTAGGTAAAAAACTGGCGGAAAACGAACAGGAGTATCTGTTGCTCGAACTCTTCCCCAATGTTGCTACAACATTCTTGAAAGCCGACAAGCTGGCTAAATATGCTCCGGTAGAAAAAGAGGAAGAAAAAGAAGAGGCGAAAGTAGAAGCCGATCCGATTACCGGTCCTACCGTAAATGCGCAGATGGGAGGTAAAGTGATCGAAGTACGTGTGAAAGCCGGCGATACCGTTGCCAAGAATCAGGTGCTGATGGTGTACGAAGCCATGAAGATGGAAAACGATATCCTTTCTCCGCGCGAAGGTGTGGTGAAACGGGTATTGGTCGATGTCAATGATGTAGTCGGAACCGATGCTCCGCTGATCGAATTTGTCGAATAAAAAATGTTTCCGATAAGCCGAGGGCAGAGCCGAATTTGTTCGAGCTATGCCGAGGCGAGAAAGGGGGCATGAAAATGCTCTATAATATGGAAACGCCCGGCGAACACCGGGCGTTTCCATGTTTATTTCCGAAAAATCCGGCAAAATATTTTTCTATTTGAAAAGTTATCAATACATTTGCAAGCCATTACGAAAGATCACGCTACCAACGTGAATACTATGTGTAAAAATTTTAATACGATATAACAATGAAAAAAGGACTTCATCCTGAAAATTATCGCGAGGTAGTTTTCAAAGACATGTCGAACGAAGAAATTTTTATTACCCGTTCAACTGTTGCTGCAAAAGAAACTATTGAAATCGATGGTGTAACTTATCCGTTGGTAAAACTTGAAATCACGAGCTCGTCTCACCCGTTCTTCACCGGTAAGACGAAATTGGTGGATACCGCCGGTCGTGTAGATAAGTTCATGAGCCGTTATGGCAACCGCATGAAGAAAAAATAATCGAACTATTTTCGATAAACAACGCCCCGATTCTTTGCGAACCGGGGCGTTGTTTTTGGGGTGTTTCTTGCCCTCTGCCAGAGGAATGGCATAAAGGGAAAGGGTAAGCGGTATCGCAGGGGATAAAGAAAGTATATCGTTTACTGAACGGTTTCGAAGGGGAATAATATCATTTGTGTCAAACGCCGTGGATCTGTGACTTTATTGTCCGGGCTTCGCTTTTGCAGCGATAGTGTTTTCTATAACGGCTGACGGGGAGAGGTGTGTACGAAAACAGGTGGAGGCACGTAAGAATCCGGAACCATTCTCTTCCGATCCGGTGAAGCAATGCGGTTATCTTGTTTGGGGTGTACCCCAAGGATAAAGCGGTCTTGTTCGTATTTTTCAGGAATCATTGCTGCATCGGACCGATGCAAAAAAGCGACTCGAATGAGCCGCTTTTTTGCCGTATGATTTCGAATATTCGCTATCCGCCGAAGTTGTCGTACATGATGCTTTCGGGTGCGACACCCAGACTGTCGAGCATCTTGACTACTGCATTCGACATCGGACCGGGACCGCACATGTAGTATTCGATATCTTCGGGTGCATCGTGGTCTTTCAGATAAGTGTCGTAGATCACTTGATGCACGAATCCCGGAGTATATTTTACACCCGCCGCATCGGCTGCCGGATCGGGACGGTCGAGAGCCAGATGGAACGAGAAGTTCGGGAACTCTTTTTCCAGATCGAGGAAGTCTTGCAGATAGAATACTTCGTTCAATGCGCGTGCGCCGTAGAAGTACGACATCTTGCGATCGGTCGTATGCAGGGTTTTGGTCATGTGCATGATCTGGGCACGCAACGGAGCCATACCGGCACCACCGCCGACCCACATCATCTCTTTCTTCGAATCGAAGATCGGATGGAAATCGCCGTAAGGTCCGCTCATGATCACTTTGTCTCCCGGTTTCAATGTGAAGATATAAGACGAGGCGATACCCGGCATTACATCTTGGAACCCGACTGCGGGTTTCGGTTTAAACGGCGGTGTGGCGATACGGACGGTAAGCATGATACGGTCGCCTTCTGCCGGATAGTTTGCCATGGAGTATGCGCGGATGGTCGGTTCCGTATTGCGGCATTTCAGTCCGAACAATCCGAATTTTTCCCAAGCGGGCAGATACTCATCGCCGATCAGGCTCTTGTCGATATCCTTGTCGTAGTCCATCGAATAAGCGGGGATCTTGATCTGTGCATAAGATCCGGGCACGAAGTCCATGTGTTCGCCTTTGGGCAGAGCTACGATGAACTCTTTGATGAACGTTGCCACGTTCTTGTTGCTGATCACTTCGCATTCCCATTCTTTTACGCCCATGACCGATTCGGGCACTTTGATCGACATGTCGTTTTTCACTTTTACCTGACAGCCCAGACGCCAATGGTCTTTTTGCTGTTTTCTTGAAAAGTGTACGGTTTCGGTGGGCAGTATTTCACCGCCGCCCTCCAATACCTGACAACGGCATTGGGCGCACGATCCGCCACCTCCGCAAGCCGACGGTAAGAATATTTTCTGTTCGGCGAGGGTGGAGAGAAGGCTGCCGCCCGTATTTACCTCTACAACGTTGTCGCCGTTGATATTTATCTTTACTTTACCCGAGGGAACCAGATATTTTTTGGCTGTGAGCAGGATAATCACTAACAGCAGTATGATAGCGAGGAATATAACCACACTGCTGGCGACTGTCATTGTCATCGGGTTTACTGCTAATATCATCATATGATTTTTTAGTTATTCTTGTTTACAATTAGAGTTTGATTCCGAGGAAACTCATGAATGCGATACCCATTAGTCCGGTAATGATGAATGTAATACCGATGCCTTTCAACGGTTTGGGCACGTTGGAGTAAGCCAGTTTTTCGCGAATGGCGGCAATGCCGACAATTGCGAGCAACCATCCGATACCCGAACCGATACCGTAGACTGTCGCTGCACCTACCGAAGGGAATGCCCGTTGTTGCATGAAGAGCGATCCGCCGAGGATGGCACAGTTTACGGCTATCAGCGGCAGGAAGATACCTAACGAGGCATAGAGCGACGGTGAATATTTCTCGACGATCATTTCGACCAGTTGCACGATCGACGCGATGATGGCAATAAACAGGATCAGGCTTAAAAAGCTAAGGTCTATATCGGCGTATTCGGGATTCAGCCATTTCAATGCCCCGGCTTTCAACACATAGTTTTCCAGCAGGTAATTGACCGGCAGGGTGATCGTAAGTACGAAGGTGACGGCGATACCCAGTCCGAATGCCGTTTTTACGTTTTTCGATACAGCCAAGAAGGAACACATTCCCAGAAAGTAGGCGAATATCATATTGTCGATGAAGATCGACTTGACGAATAGATTTAAATTTTCCATTGTTCTACGTTCTTAAAGGTCTGTATTTATTTTTCTTGTAACTCTTTGTTCCGGGCACGGTGAACCCAGATGATGCAAGCCGATACGATGAGTGCCATGGGCGGCAGGATCATCAGCCCGTTGTTTTCATATCCCCAGTCGTAGACGCATTGCGGGATCACTTGATAACCGAACAAGGTGCCCGATCCGAGCAGTTCGCGGAAGAATGCGATGATGATCAGAATCATTCCGTAACCGATACCGTTGCCTACGCCGTCGAGGAACGATTCCCACGGCTTGTGCGACAGGGCGAACGCTTCGAGGCGTCCCATCAGTATACAGTTGGTAATGATCAGCCCGACGAATACGGAGAGCTGTTTGCTTACTTCATAGACATAGGCTTTCAGAACTTGGTCTACAATGATAACCAATGTAGCGACGACCACCAGTTGCACGATGATACGGATGCTGTTCGGAATCGTATTGCGCAGCAACGAGATAATGACGTTGGCGAAGGCTACGACGGCGGTTACCGAAATGGCCATTACGAATGCCGGTTCGAGTTTGGCGGTGACTGCCAGAGCGGAGCATATACCCAGTATCTGTACGATTACCGGATTGTTTTTTGACAGAGGCCCTAACAGGATTTCTTTATTCTTTTTGGATAGTAACATAGTTCAATACCTCCTTTAATTTAGCGATTTTAAAAACATCTGATATGCCGACAGACATCTTTCCAACATGGATTGTACACCTTTGCTGGTGATTGTTCCGCCCGAAATGGCATCTACATAGTCGGCACCGTTCACCGGTTTCTGTCCTGCTTTTTCTACGGCAATCGATTTGAATGTGCCGTCGATAAACAGGTTCTTGCCTTCGAACTGTTTTTGGAAATCGGGTTTTTCGATTTCAGCTCCGAGCCCCGGAGTTTCGCCTTGGTGGGCGAAGTAAGAACCGTAGATCGTACTTCCGTTCGTATCGACCGAAATGTATCCCCAGATCGGTCCCCAAAGTCCGGCACCGTATACGGGCAGGATGTATTTGCGTTCGCCGTTGTCGGTAGTACAGATGAATACGGGAAGGGCACGTTCTGCTTCGGGTTTGTTGATCTCTTCCGAAATGTTGATGTTGAAGGCATTGCCTTCGACTGCTTTTCCCGATGCGTCGATTACCATCGAGGTGATGTATTTTTCGTACAACGCCTGTGCATCGGTGGCGGAAGCCGGAATATTGACCGAGGTCAATATCTGCTTCATCTTATCGACAGCGATATTTTTTTCTTGCGCCGGTTTCAGCGACATGGCTGTGAATGCCAGAATAGCGGCTACCACAACCACCATTACGGCGGCATAGATAATCGTATATGTATTTCCTTGTTTGTTCATGATTCACTCCTGTTATGCTTTGGTTTTAACTCGGTTGAGGCGACGTTTGATGTTCGCTTCCACGACGAAGTAGTCGATAAGCGGTGCGAATACGTTCATCAGCAATACGGCGAGCATGGCTCCTTCGGGGTATCCCGAGTTGTAGTTGCGGATGACGATGGCGAGAACGCCGATCAGAAAACCGTAGATGTATTTACCTGTGTTGGTACGTGCTCCGGTTACCGGATCGGTAGCCATGAATACGGCTGCGAAAGCGAATCCGCCCAGACAGATCTGGTCCCACGGCGAGAGAGCCGAACCGGGATAGGTGGCTGAGGGGAAGGCTTGGCTGATGTATCCCATGACGATACCGCCTGCGAATACCGACAGCATGATTCTCCAACTGGCTATGCGGGTGAAGAGCAGGATAGCTGCGCCGATGAGAATTGCCAATGTGGAGGTTTCGCC
The DNA here is from genome assembly GCA_900538555.1 of uncultured Porphyromonadaceae bacterium. Lineage (GTDB taxonomy): Bacteria > Bacteroidota > Bacteroidia > Bacteroidales > Barnesiellaceae > UMGS27. The sequence goes on along the minus strand of UPYI01000004.1, from coordinate 113,829 downwards.
GATAGATCCGGGAATCAGTCCGAGGAACATGTCCCATGTGCTGATTTCGCTTCCTACCGTGTTGGTCAGTTGCAGTACACCGTCGGTGTGTGTGGCGACTTGTCCGAGCGGAGTGGCTCCGGAGAAGCCCTCCACGACATTGCCGGCACCCATGCCGAATGTGTCGGTGGTGCGGACGAATACGTGGTCGCCCGACATTTTGGAAGGATAGGCGAAGAAGAGGAATGCGCGGGTGATCAAAGCCACGTTGAACACGTTCATGCCTGTCCCTCCGAATACTTCTTTGGCGAAGATAACGGCGAATGCCGTAGCGACGGCGATCATCCACAGCGGGGTGTCTACGGGTACGATCATCGGGATCAACATACCCGAAACCAAAAATCCTTCCTGTATTTCGTGGTGGCGTATCTGGGCAGCGGTAAATTCAATACCCAAGCCGACTACGTACGATACGATGATTTTGGGCAGTACGGCGAGGAAGCCGTAGAAGAAGATAGTCCAGAAGCCGGTATTTGCCAGTTCTCCGATTGCCAGATAGTGTTGGTAACCGACGTTGTACATACCGAACAACAATGCCGGCAGCAGGGCAATGATTACCACGGTCATCGTCCGTTTGGAGTCGATGCTGTCGTGGATATGTACTCCCGATTTCGAAGTGGTGTTAGGCACGAACAGGAATGTTTCGAAACCTTCGAATACCGATTGAAACATCGCCAGCTTTCCGCCCGGTTCGAAATTGGGCTTAATCTTATTGAGATAATTTCTTAGTGCTTTCAATGTCGTTTGTATTTATAAGTTATACATTAGTTCATCTCTTTCATCAGTTGGTCGAGACCGTCGCGGACGAGTTTCTGAATCGGGAGTTTCGACGTGTCTACAAATTCGCAAAGGGCGAAATCTTCCGGAGCGACTTCGTAGATACCCAGATTCTCCATTTTGTCGATATCGAAAGCGATGATTGCTTTAATGAGGTATTCGGGCAGAATATCCATCGGCAGTACGCTGTCGTATTCGCCCGACATGATGATGGCACGTTCGCCGCCTTGTATGCGCGAGTCGATGACATACTCTTTTTTCTTGCCGAACAACCACGAGAAGTAACTGTGGCTGACGCTGTATTTCCCTAAACCGGGAGTAGCCCAGCCGAGAAATTCGTTGCAGTCGTCTCCTTCGGGAATAACGGTTATCTGCGAATGGTATGCGCCGAGGAAACCGTCGGGCGAAACGTGTGTCCCGGTAAGGACGTTGCCGCTGATATAACGTTGATGGTATTCCGCCGGTTTTACACGACCTTTGAGAATGGATGCGATCGAGGCTCCCATGCAGGAACGGACATAGACGGGTTGTTCTATTTCCGATCCGGTAACGGCTACCAATCGGGAGAAATCGACTTTCCCCTCGTTGAGCAGGCGACCGATGAATACGACATCGAGAGCGCTCAGAGTCCATACCGTTTCTCCTTTATTGACCGGTGCGATGTGCTGGATTTGTATTCCCGTGTTTCCGGCAGGGTGAGGTCCGTCGAAGAAGACGCTCTCTCCGGCTTTTACGGCGATAGGATTCCGTTCGGATATACCTATATATACCTTGCCTTGTGTAAGCTGCTGCAAGGCTTCTATACCGGTTTCGAGATGGGGCATCTCCTCTTTCAGTACGAACCCGAAATCGGGTGCCAACGGCGCGGAATCGAATGCTGTGACGAAGATGTCGCGCGGTTCGACCGACGGGTCGGCGATAATGTCGTAAGGACGTTGTTTGATGAATGCGAACATTCCGGCTTCGAGCAGGAGCTGTTTTATCTCTTCTTTCGACATGGATTTCGGATTGCGTTTCCCGAAATCGACTGCCGTCTGTTTGCCATCGGGTTTGATGGTGATCTTCATTACTTTCCTTCGTTCACCCCGCTCTACCTCTTCGATGATACCGCTTACGGGCGAGACGAATTTGACTTCGGGATGACGCTTGTCGTACATGACCGGAGTTCCGGCTTGCACGGCATCACCCGGCTTAACGGTTACTTTCGGAACCAAACCGTGAAAATCGTCAGGGACGACTGCGAACAATTCGCTGGCAGAGGATTCGGATACTTTTTGGGCAGGTTTGCCTTTGAGGTTTATATCCAATCCTTTTTTTAGCTTGATTACATTTGACATGTTTGTAGTAGTACTTTAATTTTCGTGCAAAAGTAGGAAATTTTTTTAGACCGATAACGATTCGTATTATTGTATTTATCTATTATTTTTCAATGGGTTTATAAGAACTTTGTTTTGTAATGCGGAGTGAGCAAAACAGCCGATATTTGATTGCGGTACATCTCTCTTTCCGACAAATGGGTCGGTGATACATCGCCGTTTCCGATTCGGAACGTGGGTGTCGGAAGCCGTAGATTATTGTAATCAGCCTCTATTGCTAATAAATGTTTTCAAGTAATAAAACTTCTTTCCCTGTTCCCGAGCTCACAGGAATGGTGTTTCTCGGGAATAAAGCCGACCTGCATATCTGATATAGCTAAAATCTTAGTCTGCAAGAAATATATTCCTTCGACAAAAAGCAGTCTTGTGTGGCTTTAAAAGGGGCAGATTATTTTTTTATCTGAAAATATTATTTTAAATTTGGCGCTTGAATTAATACGGAGTGAGGACTTTTTTATTGTAGAAGCTCGTTTTTCCGATGCAAGATTTTGATTTGCGGCGGGGATTCGGGTTTGCGGATTTTTAGGGAAAAATGTACGATATGGCATCTTGTTCCGTTTATTTATATATATAAGAATGTAGAAGTAGATAGATTTTAACTTTAACAAACTAATAAACAATTACTTAGATTTAAAACATTATGGGAACTAAAAACAAAAACGAAAAAAAAGTTCGTGGTATTAAAAATGCGTTCTTGGTGATCATTGCTTGCTTTATCGTAGCATTGTGCCTTTTCAATTTCGTATTCGGTAATCCGGCAAACTTTATGGACGGCGACCCCACCGGTCACCCGCTGCCCGGAAACTTCTTGGGAACAATTTATAAAGGTGGTTTCATCGTGCCTATCCTGCAAACATTGTTGCTCACTGTAATCGTTCTTTCTGTTGAACGTGCATTCGCTATCTTCGGTGCAACCGGTAAAGGAAGCATCCCCAAATTCGTTGCTGCTGTTCGTGTAGCTTTGGAAAAAGATGACATCGCTGCTGCTCGCGCATTGTGCGACAAACAAAGAGGTTGTGTTGCCAGCGTTGTTCGCGCCGCTTTGAACAAATACGAAGAAATGGCTAATAACAAAGAGCTGAACAAAGAACAAAAAGTAGCGGCTTTGAAACAGGCTGTTGAAGAACAAGCTGCATTGGAAATGCCTTCGTTGCAACAAAACTTGCCGATCATCGCTACGATGACTACGCTGGGTACGCTGACCGGTCTTCTCGGTACTGTGATGGGTATGATCAAATCGTTCGCCGCTTTGGCAAATGCAGGTGCTCCTGACTCTGTCGCTCTGTCTACCGGTATTTCCGAGGCACTTATCAATACGGCATTCGGTATCGCAACCGGTGCACTCGCTGTAATCTCTTATAACTTCTATACGAATAAAATCGATAACATCACTTACGCTATCGACGAAATCGGATTCTCTATTGTTGCTACATTTGAAGCTAATCACTAATCGGGGAGTTTCCCTCAAAGAGAAAGGAAGTTAAATTATGCCAAGAATTAAAGTAAAAAGGAAGAGCACACTTATCGATATGACCGCGATGAGTGACGTTACCGTACTTTTGCTTACGTTCTTCATGTTAACATCTACGTTCGTTCAAAAAGAGCCTGTACAGGTGGCGACACCGTCGTCTGTTTCGGAAATCAAAATACCCGAAACGGATATCGTCCAGATTCTGATCGATCCGCAAGGACGCATCTTCATGAGTCTCGACAAACAGGAAGACCGGGTAGAAACATTGAAAGCCGTAGGCGGACAGTATGGTATCGAATTCACTCCGGAGGAACTCAATACCTTCAAACTCGCTAACTCGTTCGGTGTGCCTATCAAAGGAATGAAAGAATTTTTGGGTTGGAAACCGTCGAAACAAGACGCGGAACTCAAAAATTTCGGTATTCCCTGCGATAGCATAAACAATGAATTTAAAGTATGGGTGAAGGCTGCCAAAGCACAGAACCCCAATTTGAGAATCGCAATTAAAGCTGACCAAACGACCCCGTATCCGATGATCAAGAACGTGATGTCTTCGTTACAGGAGATACGGCAAAATCGGTACAATCTGATTACGTCGCTGAAAAGCTTACCTGCAGAAGATTAATTTTATAACGTCATTAAATTTGAATTATGGCTGAAATAGAACAAAAAGAAAGCGGTAAGGGCAAGGCGAAGAAACAGAAAAAGATGACGATCCACGTGGATTTTACCCCGATGGTCGATATGAACATGCTTTTGATCACTTTCTTTATGCTTTGTACCACGTTGAGTAAACCGCAGACGATGGAAATCAGTATGCCGTCGAAAGATCAGGTTACCGAAGCAGAACAAAATAAAGTGAAAGCATCGGAGGCTGTTACGATTATTTTGGGTGAAAACAATCGGGTTTTCTACTATCTGGGCGAACCTCAGTACGAAAACTACGAGTCGTTGGTCGAGTCTTCTTACGAAGCGGATGGTATCCGCGCTTTGCTGATGAACCGCAATAAAGAAGTGGTTCAAAATGTGAAAGAACTCAAAGCCAAAAGAATGGCTAAGGAGATCACGGATGAAGAATTCGATGTGCAGTTGAAAGAAGCAAAAGGAGCAAAAGGCGCACCGGTCGTTATGATCAAGGCGTGCGACGGAGCTTCTTATAAGAACCTGATCGATGCGTTGGACGAAATGCAGATTTGCAGCATCAGCAAATATGCCATTGTCGATCTGTCGGAAGGCGATCAGTTCTTGCTCGATAACTACGAACAAAAAGGTGCTTTGTCGAGTGAAATCGACCAGGAGGCCTTTAAGAAAACTAAACGGAACTAATAACACCTAAAAACAGAAGAAAATGGCAAAAGATGTAGATTTGACTTCGAAAGAATGGTGCGACTTAGTATTCGAGGGTAAAAACAAGGAGTACGGCGCGTATGCCATGCGGCAACAATCCGACAAACGCCACAACCGTTCGATGGTTGTTGTGGTTCTTGTTGTGATTTTTGCATTCCTGTTGCCCTATATTATCGATTTCGTAGTGCCAGAAAAGCAAGTCGAAGATGTAATGGATGTCGTTACCGAGCTCTCTAACTTGGAAGAAGCAGAGGTGAAGAAGAACGAAGAGGTACAACCGATTGCGGAAACTCCTCCTCCCCCTCCTTTGAAAAGCTCTATCAAGTTTACGGCTCCGGTAATTAAAAAAGACGAAGAAGTAAATGAAGAGGATGAGATCCGCTCGCAGGAAGAACTCACCGAATCGAAAGTGACGATCTCTATCGCCGACGTCGAAGGTAATGACGAGGAAAACGGACAGGATATTGCCGATTTCCGCGAAGCAATTGCCGAAGAAGTTGAAGAAGAGGTGATCTACGAGGCGGTAGAGCAGATGCCCGGTTTCCCCGGTGGCGATGCTGAGCTGATGAAATACATCCGCGATAACTTGAAATATCCGGTAATCGCACAGGAAATGGGTATTCAAGGTCGTGTAATTCTCCGTTTCGTGGTTTCGAAAACCGGTGAAGTAGGCGATATCAAAGTATTGCGGAGTGTAGACCCGAACCTTGATAAAGAAGCTATTCGCGTGGTACAGAGCATGCCCCGTTGGATTCCCGGTAAACAAAACGGTAACGCCGTACCGGTGTACTTCACTTTGCCTGTATCATTTAAGCTAATGTAGTCTTTTATTTGTTATACTAAAAGACTAACTTAAAAATACACCGTAACCTATCATCTCTGATTTTAGGTTACGGGTATTTTTACTAAACCCAGATATTATGAGCGAAGAATACGGACGGTATGACGACGAGCAGAAACCGAAGCGGAAAATCGGTCTCAATGTGCTGTTAGGCATAATGATGATTGCGATTTATTTAGGAATGTCTTATTTGTTGTTGGCTACATCATTGTTTTCCAATCTGTACGATTGGGTGCGTTATATGATGGGAGCTGTATTTTTTGTTTATGGTATATTCAGAGGGTACCGGTTATTTAAAGGACTGAAATAAAACGAAGAGATATGAGAACTGATATTTTTCAACTTTTATGCCTTGCAGCCCTGTTTGTGACAGCCGGTTGCGGACAGTCCGATACAAATAAGAAACCGAAGGATACGGTAACTTCGGGTACGATCGAAATCAGTTGCGACGAAAGTTTCGCACCGATAATCGATCAGGAGATCAATGTATTTGAAAGTACTTATCCCAATGCTTCGATTCTGCCCCATTATGTGAGTGAGGTCGAGGCACTGAATTTGCTGTTGCAGGATAGCGTACGGTTGGCAGTCGCTACACGCGAGCTGACCCCCGAAGAGGTGAAAGCGCTGAATGCAAAAAAATTGTTCCCGAAATCGACGAAGATCGCTACCGACGGAATCGCTTTTATCGTAAATAAAAAGAATCCGAACCGGGTAGTCAGTGTAGACGATTTGCGGAAAGTTGTCACCGGAGAGGTGACACGTTGGGACCAACTTTTTCCCGGCTCTAAACTGGGCGGGTTGCAGTTGGTGTTCGACAATCAGAATTCGAGTACGGTTCGGTTTGCCATCGACTCCTTGTGTCAGGGCAAACCTCTATATAATGGGCTGAAAGCCATGAAATCCAATGAGGCGGTAATCGATTTCGTATCGCAGTCGCCCGATGCTATCGGTGTGATCGGAGCCAGTTGGATCGGAAACAAGAACGATTCGACCAACACTTCGTTTACCGATCGGGTGGAGGTGATGGCGGTACGTAAACATGCCGGGTTCGAGGCGTTCCGCCCTTATCAGTATTATCTGGCGACGGGCGAATATCCGCTTACCCGTTCGGTATATATTATCATTACCGATCCGCGCAGCGGGCTGCCTTCGGGATTCACCCGTTTCGTGGCATCGTACAAAGGACAGTTGATAATCTTGAAGACAGGAATCGTGCCTTCGCAGGCGAACATCCTATTGCGTGATGTCAGTGTGACGAATGACTTTTAATCGAAGATGAAATACAAATAAAATAAAAAAAGAAAGATCAATGAAGTCGAAAATTAAACTGTTATTATCTTTTTTGCTGGCAGGTGTTATGATTGCGCCTCTGTCGGCAAATAGTTATGTGGATGGTATTGAGTATTTTAAAGCAGGACAGCCTGAGCGCGCCCGGATTTTGTTGGAACGCACGTTGAACGATCCGGAAACCAAGAAGGCTGAATCTTACTACTATCTGGGTGAGATCGCATTCCTGAACAAAGATTATGCAAAAGCACAAGAGTACTACGACAAAGGTGTTGAAGCCGATCCGATGTATGGGTACAACTTGATCGGACAAGGAAAACTCTTGTTGAACAAACAGGATATAAAGGGTGCCGAGGCTCTGTTCAAAGAAGCTACGAAACTCGATAAGAAAAGTTCGGGCTATCAATTGGCAATCGCCAAAGCATATTATCGTACCGGAACACCCGGATATGAAAAATACTTGGAAAAAGCCCGGAAGCAAGACAAGAACAACCCCGACTGCTTCGTGTTTATCGGTGATATGAAAGCCGATGCGAAAGACAATGGTGCCGCCAGCCAGAATTACGAGATGGCTATCCTCAAAGATTCCGGTTGTGTGGAAGCGTATGTAAAATATTCACATGTATATTTCAATATAAACGCCGATGAAGCAATCCAGAAATTGGAACTGCTTTTGGCGAAAGCTCCCACCTCGGCTTTGGCTCAACGCGAAATGGCGGAAGCATACTATAAAAAAGGACAATATTCGAAAGCCGTAGATGCATACGAACGCTATATCAAGAACCCGAACCATTTCGAGACCGACCGTCCCCGTTTGGCAGCTCTCCTTTATTATGACAAACGCTACGACGAATCGTTGGCTCTGGCAGCGAAGATCTTGGAAAAAGATCCGTCGAACTTCGTGATCCACCGCGTAGTTATGTACGACAACTTTGAATTGAAGAAATATGCCGAGGCGGAAGCCGCAGCCGAACTCTTCTTCAACGGACCGTCGGACGAGAATAATGTGTTTATCGCACGCGACTATCTGGTCTACGGCGATGTGTTCTCCGCTCAGAAAAAATATGCCGAAGCTGCATCTCAATATCAAAAAGCCCTCGACTGCGACAGCACGAATGTCGATATCATCAAGAAGTTGAGCGATGCTTATGACCGTCAGAACGATTACGAGAATGCGATTCTCTATTACAAAAAATATATGGAAGCCGATGCTGAAAAGAACCAGCGTACGATGAACTTCTATAATCTGGGACAACTCCATTACAGCGCAGGTATCGCTGCCGCTTCCGAGTTCCAGAAACTGGCAGGCGAGAATGCGAAAAAATTATCGGACGAAGCCCGTGCCGCCAAAGAAAAAGCCGATGCTTATCTGCTGTATGCCGATACGCTGTTTGCTATCGTAGCCGAAAAGGCTCCGGATGATGTACGCGGTTATATCTGGCGTGCCCGTTCTGCGTTCGGTCGGGACCAGGATCTGAAACTGGGTCTGGCAAAACCGTTCTATCTGCAAACGTTGGAAATCCTGGACAAAGATCCTGCCAACAAAGAGAAAAAAGCCACTCGCCGTTATTACACGGAAAGCTATAACTATCTGGCAAACTATTACTATCAGAAAACAACCGACTTGGATGCCAAGGTACAGAAGGACGCAGTGAAAAACGCCCGTCTCTATTGGAGCAAAATGTTGGAACTCGATCCGAACAACAAAGATATTAAGGAAATGCTGGATACTTTGAAGTAATCGGCATGCCGCCGGAATATCCGGTCCGGACTATTTCATTTAAAAAAGAGCAAAAGGTCAGTTGCGAGGCGGATCTTTTGCTCTTTTTGTATTTTAGTTGAATGATTTTTCAGAAAAGAATATATTTCGGTTGGCAACTTGAAAATATATTTTATATATTTGCAAAAACTTATCCGGCGCATAGCGTTCGGAGCAGGTCGATTATGCTGCCTGTTTTCGGATAATTTTGATACCCAGTAACTTCTGTGACGAAAGTCTGAATTTACAGTTATGAAAGAACAACACACCAACAACTCGAAACAAACTATTGCCCTGCAAGAGGTCGCAATGGAGACGGTGTGCGGATTGTTGAATACGTATATTCGGAGAATTTGTGAAGTTCAAAGGAAACCAGACCTTTCCGGCGCGATCTGATCGGGCATCGGAGAGGTTTTTTTATTGTGTTGCATATTTAATAGCGAAGTACAAAGAGAATAAAGTATGAATTCTGCATTATTTGTAGTAACATTGATTACCGGCCTTGCGCTGGTAGGCGCCGCGTTGTTAATAGCCGGCTTTATCTCGCCGCGTTCGTTCAACCCGCAGAAGGGAGAAGCGTACGAATGCGGTATCCCGACCCGGGGCGAATCGTGGATGCAATTCAAGGTGGGCTACTACCTGTTTGCCATTCTGTATCTGATGTTCGATGTCGAAACAGTATTCCTGTTTCCGTGGGCAGTGATATTGAGAGATTTGGGAGTGGTCGGATTGGTAAACATAATATTTTTTATGGTAGTCCTGATTCTGGGTTTGGTCTACGCATGGAAGAAAGGAGCGCTTGAATGGAAGTAAAAATTAAAGGAATGAAGTCTGAGGACTTCAAGGATAACGAATATATCGATGGTCTTATTGCACAACTTAAAGAGTCGGGCACCAATGTGGTGGTCGGCTGTCTCGACAGTGTTATCGACTGGGGGCGTTCCAACTCGCTTTGGCCGCTTACCTTTGCGACAAGTTGTTGCGGTATCGAGTTTATGTCGCTCGGCGCAGCACGGTATGATATGGCCCGTTTCGGGTTTGAAGTAGCCCGTGCCAGTCCGCGTCAAGCCGACTTTATCATGGTTGCCGGAACGATCGTGCATCGTATGGCACCGGTATTGAAACGTCTGTACGATCAGATGGCAGAGCCTAAGTATGTGGTGGCAACCGGTGGTTGCGCCGTATCGGGCGGTCCGTTCCGTAACTCTTACCATGTATTGAAAGGTGTGGACGAAATCATTCCGGTCGATGTATATATCCCCGGATGTCCTCCGAGACCCGAGGCGATGTTTTACGGACTGATGCAGTTGCAACGGAAACTGAAAGTCGAGAAATTCTTCGGAGGCGTAAACCGTCAGGAAAAGAAACCGAAAGAAACGGAAGAGTAATTTAAAAACAGAACTACCTTTATGGCTAACATACAAGAAAAAATAAAAAGTTTTTTGCCCGATGCTGTTTTCGAAGAAGGCGCTATTCTGCAAGTTTCAGTGCCCGATGCAAAATGGCATGCTTTGGCGCAGTTCCTGCGTGACGACAATGAATTGAAATTCGATTATCTGGTCGCTATCGTCGGAATGGACTGGGGTGAAACGCTGGGTTGCGTTTATTACCTTTCGTCTTCTGCCCATACCGATCGTGTGTCGGTGAAAGTGGAAACGTCCGATCGTGAGAATCCGTTGTTGCACTCGGTCACCGATTTGTGGCACAGCGCATTGCTTTATGAACGTGAAGTATTCGACTTCTACGGTATCCGGTTTATCAACCACCCGGATATGCGCCGTCTCTTCTTGCGCAACGATTGGGTAGGCTATCCTTTCCGAAAAGATTACAATGCCGATCCGGCAATCAATCCGGTGCGTCTGGAAAACGAAGAGATCGATGATACGACGCACACTATCGTGGAAACAGCCGACGGTAAACTGGAAGAAAGCACGCCGTTGATATTCAAACCCGAAGAATTTGTTGTCAATATCGGTCCGCAACACCCGGCAACACACGGTGTATTGCGTTTCCGCACATCGCTCGACGGTGAGACCGTCAAGAAAATCGACGTATATTGCGGATACATACACCGGGGTATCGAGAAGCTCTGCGAAACGCTTACTTATCCGCAGACACTTCACTTCACCGATCGTCTCGACTATTTGTCGGCACAGCAGAACCGCCACGCCCTCTGCCTCTGTATCGAAGATGCCTTGCAATTGGAAGTGCCCGAACGCGCCAAATACATCCGTACGATGATGGACGAGTTGATGCGTATTTCGTCGCACCTGCTGTTCTATGCCACTTTCTGTATGGACTTGGGCGGTACGACCGCATTCTTCTACGGTTTCCGCGACCGCGAGAAAATTCTCGATATCTTCGAAGATACTTGCGGTGCCCGCATGACGTTCAACTACAACAAGATCGGCGGTGTAATTGCCGACATCCATCCCGATTTCCAACGTAAGGTAAAAGAATTCTGTAAATACTTCCCTGCCAAACTGAAAGAGTATCACGACCTGTTCACCGGCAATGTCATTGCCCAGCAACGTATGAAAGGTATCGGTCATCTTTCGTTCGAAGAGGCGGTATCGTATGGTATCTCCGGTCCGTCGGGACGTGGTTCCGGATTCGCTTGCGACGTCCGTAAACGTCATCCGTACGGAGTGTACGACAAAGTCGATTTCAAAGAAGTATTGCGTACCGAGGGCGACGTATTTGCCCGTTACATGGTGCGTATGGACGAGATCATGGAGTCGATCCACATCCTCGAACAATTGGTGGACAACATACCGGCAGGCGATTATGCAGCCAAGACGAAACCGGTTATCAAATTGCCCGAAGGACATTACTTCCGCGAAGTGGAAGCCAGTCGCGGTGCGCTCGGCGTATATATCGAGAGCCGCGGCGAGAAGAATCCGTATCGCGTGAAATTCAATTCGCCGGGCTTGCCTTTGGTAGGAGCTGTCGATCTGATGGCACGCGGCGAAAAGATTGCCGACCTGATTGCCATAGGAGCTTCGCTCGACTACGTTGTGCCCGATATTGACAGATAATATTAGTAAACTATAATAAGAAATATATCATGTTCGACTTTTCGATAGTCACTAACTGGATTCACGAATTATTAACGAGCGTTATGCCGGAATGGGGAGCGCTTCTGATCGAGTTTGTATTGGTAGGTGTGGCATTGCTGCTGCTCTATGCCTTATTGGCTCTGTTCTATATTTATTTCGAACGTAAGGTTTGCGCCTTCTTCCAATGCCGTCTGGGTCCGAACCGTGTAGGTCCGTGGGGTATCTTCCAGAGTGTAGCGGATATGTTCAAGATTTTGATCAAAGAGTTGATTTCGCTCAAACACACCGATAAATTCCTTTTCGGGTTAGCCCCTTATTTGGTGATCGTTGCATCTATGCTGGCATTCGGATGTTTGCCGTTCGGCAGAGGCTTGCAGGTGATCGACTTCAATATCGGTGTATTCTTCCTGATTGCCGTATCGTCGATCGGAGTATTGGGTATTCTGTTGGCAGGATGGTCGAGTAACAACAAATTTACGTTGATCGGTGCTATCCGAAGCGGTGCGCAGATGGTAAGTTACGAACTCTCTATCGGTCTGTCGGTGCTGACGATGGTGGCATTTGCCGGAACGATGTCGATTACCGGTATCGTGGAAGCCCAGCAGAACGGATGGTTCCTGTTCACCGGACACATTCCCGCGCTGATCGCTTTTCTGGTCTATTTAGTTGCCGGTACGGCTGAGACGAACCGGGGTCCGTTCGACTTGCCCGAAGCTGAATCGGAGCTGACTGCCGGTTACCATACCGAATATTCGGGTATCCATTTCGGTTTCTTCTATTTGGCTGAATACCTGAACCTGTTTGTAGTATCGGGTGTAGCCACGTTACTTTTCTTGGGCGGATGGATGCCGTTCCACATCCCCGGATGGGAAGGCTTCAACCACGTTATGGACTATATCCCGTCCGTAATCTGGTTCTTCGGTAAAGCGATTGCCGTATCGTTCGTCATCATTTGGTTTAAATGGACTTTCCCCCGGTTGCGTATCGACCAGTTGCTGCGTTTGGAGTGGAAATACCTTTTGCCCATTAACTTAGTGAACCTCTTCTTGATGGTGGCTATCATCTTGTTGGGTTGGCACTTCTAATACGAATAAAAATAACAAGAAATAAAAACTCTTACTGTTATGAGTGAAAAATTTGGATACATCGCGCAGGTAATCGGTCCCGTTGTCGATGTCGCTTTCGAAGGCGAAGGCAATGTTGTCCCGCCCATATATGCCGCTTTACAGATCGAGCGCGACAATGGTACGCCGTTGCTGGTCGAAGTTGAGCAACATATCGGAGAGAACACCGTACGTTGTGTGGCTATGGACTCTACCGATGGTTTGAAACGGGGTATGAAAGTGTTGGACTTGGGTCGCCCCTTGTCTATGCCTACCGGAGAACAGATAAAAGGACGTCTGATGAATGTGATGGGCGATGCGATCGACCATTTGGCTCCGTTGGACTATACCAACTTGAAGTCTATCCATCAGGATGCGCCCGCATTCGACGATCTCTCTATCAGTACAGAGATATTATATACGGGTATCAAAGTGATCGACTTGCTCGAACCCTATTCCAAAGGTGGTAAGATCGGTCTGTTCGGTGGTGCCGGTGTAGGTAAGACCGTGTTGATCATGGAGTTGATCAACAATATCGCCAAAGGACACAACGGATTCTCCGTATTTACCGGTGTCGGTGAACGTACCCGTGAAGGTAACGACCTGTTGCGCGAGATGATCGAGTCGGGCGTTATGTCGTATGGCGAGAAATTCAAAGAGGGCATGGAAAAAGGCGAGTGGAACCTGAACGATGTAGACATGGAACAGGTGAACAAGTCGCAAGCCACTTTGGTGTTCGGTCAGATGAACGAACCGCCGGGAGCACGTTTGCGTGTCGCCCTTTCGGGTCTGACCGTTGCCGAGCAATTCCGTGACTCGGATGGCGGCGGTAAGGAGATCCTTCTCTTTATCGACAACATTTTCCGTTTCACGCAAGCCGGATCGGAAGTATCCGCCCTTTTGGGACGTATGCCTTCCGCCGTAGGTTACCAACCGACGCTGGCTTCCGAAATGGGTAAATTGCAGGAACGTATCACCTCTACCAAGCAGGGATCAATCACTTCGGTTCAGGCTATCTATGTGCCCGCCGACGACTTGACCGACCCCGCTCCGGCTACTACATTCAGCTTCTTGGATGCAACGACGGTATTGAGCCGTAAGATTGCCGAATTGGGTATCTATCCGGCGGTAGATCCTCTGGAATCCACCTCTCGTATCCTCGATCCGCTGATTATCGGCGAAGAACACTACAATGTAGCGCAAGCGGTGAAACAGCTGCTGCAACACTACAACGAATTGCAGGATATTATCGCCATCTTGGGTGTGGACGAACTTTCGGACGAAGACAAACTGGTCGTAGCCCGTGCCCGTCGTGCGCAACGTTTCCTCTCCCAGCCGTTCAATGTGGCGGAACAGTTTACCGGTCTGCCCGGTGTAATGGTGCCGATCGAAGAGACGATCCGCGGATTCAAGATGATTCTGAGCGGCGAAATGGACGAATATCCCGAACAGGCATTCCTGAATGTCGGTACGATCGACGAAGCGATTGCCAAAGGTAAGAAGATGATAGAACAAGCTGCGAAAAAATAAGATAGACTATGAATCTCGAAATAATATCTTCGGAAGAGATACTCTTCAACGGTGAGGTAGAACGGGTTACATTGCCCGGGTCCATGGGGTCGTTTACAGTCCTTGAAAACCACGCCTCGTTGGTGTCTACCCTCGAAAAGGGTGTGATCGAGTATGTTACCGGCGGCGAAGTGCGCACGGTATCCGTAGGTGGCGGGTTTGTAGATGTCGATAACAATCGCGTGGCGGTTTGCATCCATTAATCGCGTTCGGATTATCCGGACGGCTTAACCGAGAAAACAAATGAAAAAATATTTAACCTACATACTGAGCTTTTTATTCCTCTTTGCCGCTCCTTGCGTTTGGGCGGAAGAACCTGCGGGCGATGACGCTTCGGGAGTAGTGGCTACCATAGAGGAAAGGGCTGAGGCTTTGGCGGACGCGGAAGAAGAGGCTTTCAATCCGAAAGAAGCGATTTTCGAGCACCTGCTCGACGCTTACGGTTGGGAGTTGCCTTTCTCGCATACGCACCGGATTCCGTTGCCGGTGATTGTCCGCGACTATAAAGGCGATTGGAGTCTGTTCAGTTCTTCGCGCATCGGTCACGGACAAAGCTACAACGGATTCTATGTAGCCGAAGAAGGACCGAACAAGGGGAAGATCGAATCGGTCGATGCCGACGGCAACAAATATCGCCCGATGGATTTTTCGATCACGAAAAACGTATTGGCGTTGATTATCTCTGCGTTGGTTTGCCTGTTCTGCATATTCTCCGTAGCGCGGCACTTCAAGAAAGACGGCTACAAAGCCTCGCGTAAAGGTGTGGGTGCGGTCGAGTTCGTTATCGAATACATCTATAACGGCGTGATCAAAAGCACTTTGGGCGACAAAGCGCCCAAGTTCGCACCTTATCTGCTCACGATATTCTTCTTCATTCTGGTTATGAACCTGTTGGGGTTGATCGTGATCTTCCCCGGAGGAGCCAACCTGACCGGTAATATATCCGTAACGTTCGTGTTGGCGTTGTGTACGTTTATCGTAGTCAATGTGACCGGAACGAAAGAATATTGGAAAGAAATATTTTGGCCCGATGTCCCCACGTGGCTGAAATTCCCGTTGCCTATCATGCCGTTGATCGAGGTATTCGGCGTATTCACGAAGCCGGCGGCATTGATGATCCGTCTCTTTGCGAACATGATGGGCGGACACATGATCGTATTGGCATTGACTTCGCTGATCTTTATTTTCGGCGCATTGGGCGCAGCCGTAATGGGAGCCACCACGGTCGTATCGGTCGTATTCTCCTTGTTCATGTTGCTGCTCGATACGTTGGTCAGCTTCATTCAGGCGTATGTATTCACCATGCTTTCGACCCTGTTCATCTCGTTGTCGCAAGTGAAGGGACATCATTAAAAAGAAATTATTGTATAACTTTAAAATAAAACAACTATGTTAGGAATGATCTTATTACAAGCAGCAGCCGGTGTAAGTCTGGCAAAATTGGGAGCGTGTATCGGTGCAGCTATCGCAGCTATCGCGGCAGGTATCGGCGTAGGTAAAATCGGTTCTTCGGCTATGGATGCAATCGCACGTCAGCCCGAAGCAAGCGGTGATATCCGAAGCAACATGATTGTGATCGCGGCTCTTGTGGAAGGTGTTGCCCTCTTTGCTGTGATCGTTTGTATAATGGCATTGTTCATCTAATAGCACGATATGGAACTGTTCACGCCCGAAATAGGGTTGGTGTTCTGGATGTTCGTCGTATTCGTACTCCTTTTCGCCATCCTGGCTAAATTCGCTTGGCCGTTCATTATCCGCAGTCTGGAAGAAAGAGCGGATCTGATCGACAAGGGAGTGGTATATGCACAGGAAGCGAAAGCCAGTCTGGACAACGCACAGAACGATGCCAAAGCCCTTTTGGTCGAAGCACAAAAACAGCAGATGGAAATTCTGAACGAAGCCGCCCGCATGAAATCGCAGATTATCGAAGAAGCGAAGCAGGCGGCATCGGTCGAAGCCAAGAAAGTGATGGATGCTGCGGCCGTGTCGATAGAACAGTCTCGAAAAGAAGCAGAATTGCAATTCCGTAACGAGGTGAGCACTTTTGCCTTGCAGATCGCCGAAAAATTGGTGCGGAAAAATCTTTCCACCGATAAGGCGCAGGCTGAGATGATCGACAAACTGTTGAATGATATAGAGAATAAAAACTAAAAGAAGATGAACGAAGGTTTGATTCCGCGCAGATACGCCAAAGCCCTGTACAAGTATGCACAGGATAATGGAAGCGCAGATGCGATTTATGAGAAACTCGGCGTTTTGGTGAAAGCCTATGCCGAACATCCGAAATTGGATAAGGCGATGTCTAATCCGGCGTTGTCGGCATCCGATAAGGAGGCGCTTTTGGTGGCGGCTTTCGGTGAAGATCCCGGGAAAGAGCTTCTTCGTTTTATCCGTTTAGTGATCAAGAACCGTCGCGAAACGTTTATGAGAACTATCGCGCTCGAATACCAGAGCGCGTACCGGAACGCCAATGGCATCGCTTTGATTACGATTGTCACGGCTACCCAGCTCGACGACAACGTATTGGGCAAGATCCGGGCTATTATGCAACAAAAGACGGATAAGAAGTTGGAATATGCTTATCAGGTAGATCCGACGATTATCGGGGGCTTTATCTTGCGGGTAGACTCTATGCAGTTGGACGCTTCGGTAAATAATGAGTTAAAGAAATTGCGTTTACAATTAATGAACAGCAAATTATGATTAAACCAAACGAAATATCGGATATCCTGAAAGCCCAGCTCGAACAGGTGGATGCTAAAATGGATTTCGAAGAAATCGGTACCGTATTGGAAGTTGGTGACGGCGTAGCCCATGTATATGGTCTGGACAATGTCCGTTCCAGCGAATTGATCGAATTTGAAAACGGTGTGCGCGGTGTAGCGATGAACTTGGAGGAGAGCAACGTGGGTGTCATCTTGCTCAATAACGTAGACAAGGTTACGGAAAACATGGTGGCACGTCGTACCGGCGAAATCGCGTCTTTGCCCGTAGGTGAGGGCTTGCTCGGACGTGTGATCAATACGTTGGGCGAACCGATCGACGGTGCGGGTCCGATTCAAGGCGAGACATTGCTGATGCCTTTGGAACGTAAAGCTCCGGGTGTAATCTTCCGCCAGCCTGTAAATGAACCGTTGCAGACCGGTATCAAGGCGATCGATGCGATGGTGCCTATCGGCCGCGGACAGCGCGAGCTGATTATCGGCGACCGTCAGATCGGTAAAACCGCAATCGCTATCGATACGATCATCAACCAGCGTGAAAACTTCAAGAACGGAAATCCGCTCTATTGTATCTATGTAGCAATCGGTCAGAAAGCCTCGTCGGTGGCTGCGTTGGTAAATACGTTGCGCGAACATGGCGCGTTGGAATATACGGTGGTTGTTGCCGCCAATGCTTCCGACTCGGCTGCCATGCGTTACTATGCGCCGTTTGCCGGTGCCGCTATCGGTGAATATTTCCGTGACAGCGGGCGTCATGCGCTCGTCATCTACGACGACTTGTCGAAACAAGCCGTTTCCTACCGTGAAATCTCGTTGATCCTTCGTCGTCCGTCGGGACGTGAAGCCTATCCGGGCGATATTTTCTATCTGCACTCCCGTCTGTTGGAGCGTGCAGCCAAGATCATTGCCAACGACGAGGTTGCGGCTACGATGAACGACCTGCCCGAAGTAATGAAACCATTGGTAAAAGGTGGCGGATCATTGACCGCGCTGCCGGTTATCGAAACGCAGGCGGGCGACGTTTCCGCATATATCCCGACCAATGTGATCTCAATTACCGACGGTCAGATATTCCTTGAAACCGCATTGTTCAACCAAGGTGTACGTCCGGCTATCAACGTAGGTATCTCCGTGTCGCGTGTCGGCGGTAACGCTCAGGTGAAGGCGATGAAGAAAGTTGCCGGAACTTTGAAGATCGACCAAGCCCAGTTCCGCGAATTGGAGTCGTTTACCAAGTTCGGTGGCGATGTAGACCCCGTAACGGCAATGGTGATCGACAAGGGACGCAAGAACGAACGTATCCTGATCCAGCCTCAATATTCTCCGATGCCGGTAGAAGACGAAATCGCGATTATCTATTGCGGTACGCACGGCTTGTTGCAGGATGTTCCGGTCGATAAGGTGGCTGAGTTTGAAAAACTCTTCTTGCAGATATTGAAAACGAAATACAGTAGCGAAGTGCTTGCCGAGTTGCATGCCGGACGTCTCGACGAGACGATCGAAAGCAAGTTGGTAGAAGTTGCAACCGAAGTCGCTAACCGATTTAAGGCTTAATAGTTATGGCATCAATGCGCGAACTCAAAGGAAGAATCGGATCCGTATCCTCTTCCCAAAAGATAACCGGTGCGATGAAGATGATTTCATCGGCGAAAATGCGTAAAGCCGAGTTGGCTTTGCGTAAGGTTCGTCCGTTCCGGAATCAGATCCAGACCACCATTTCCCACCTGTTGGAAGCAGACGGCGAATACACGTCGCCGCTGACCGAACAGCGTGCGGTGAAACGGATAGCACTTGTCCTGTTAGGTTCGGACGAGGGCCTTTGCGGCGCATTTAATGTGAGTCTATGTAAGCTTTTGCTCGAAACCATTCGTAATGCCCGTGCGGAAGCTCCGGTATCGTTCGTAATCTATCCGGTCGGAAAGAAAGCGGTGAAGTTCGCCTCGAAACTGGCGGGCGAGGATATCGAGGTGGTACAGTTGCCTTATATGTCGGCGAAAAGTTCCGCCGAGGAGGTGAAGCAATTCACAGCTGTGCTCACCGAATCGTTCCTGAACCGGGAGGTCGATCGGGTGGAAGTCGTTTATATGAACTTCAAGAGCATGAGCCGTCAGGAACTGGCTACCCGGGTGGTATTGCCGATCGAGGCGGGAAATTTCCCCGGAGCCTCCGAAGGCAAATACAACAGCAACAAACCCTATCTGTTCGAACCCGATGCGAATACGATCTACAACAAGATACTGCCGTTGTTCGTATTGTCGGATATGCAGGAGTTGGTTTGCGAGAACCGGGCATCGGAACAGGCGGCGCGCGTCATGGCGATGCAGACCGCCAACGACAATGCTACGAAGTTGTTGGAAGAGTTGCAACTCGAATACAATAAATTACGTCAACAAAGTATTACTACCGAATTGCTCGATATACTGGGCGGTAAGGTGGAAGGATAACGGCGCAACGGTCGGAGCGGAAATTCGTTTCCGCTCCGGTTATGCGTTAAAACAAAAAACAGAATAAGAAATACATCATCGTATTTATGGCAAGTTTAAAAAATTATCTATCCTCCTTTTTCAAAGGATTTTGGAGTTTGCTCGTCGGAATGCGTGTTACCGGCAAACATTTCGTAAGCCGAAAAGTGACGGAACAGTATCCGGAAAACCGGGCTACATTGAAAATTTCGGAGCGTTTCAGAGGTACGCTGACCTTGAAATATGACGAGAACGGGCAGCATAAATGTATCGCTTGCGGTATTTGCCAGCTGAATTGCCCGAATGGCACGATCTCGATCGTTTCGTCGAAAGTGACCGATGCCGAAGGTAAGACAAAGAAAGTATTAGACAAATATATATATGACTTGGGTAGCTGTACATTCTGTCAGCTTTGTGTATCGTCTTGCCCGCACGACGCTATCGAGTTCGTGCCGGATTTCGAGCACGCCGTGTTTACACGCGAGAAGTTGGTTAAACAGTTGAACCATCGTCCTGCGGAGAAATAATCCGTATTCATTTTTGATAATCATTTTAATATGGAACAAATAGCGAACTTGGTTATTTTTTGTTTGTTGGCAGTCGTCATTGTCGTATGTTCGGTACTGACGGTGACTACCCGCCGTATCCTGCGTGCCGCTACGTATCTTTTATTCGTACTGTTTGCCACGGCAGGAATTTATTTTCAACTCGATTATACCTTCCTGGGTGCGGTGCAGATCGCCGTATATGCCGGCGGTATCGTCGTGTTGTTCGTGTTCTCCATCCTATTGACGAGCCAGCCCGGTGAGAAAACCGGTAAGATCTCGGGCAAGAAGAAAGCATTGGGCATTTCGCTTGCCGTCGTCGGTGCGCTCCTTTGCGGCTATGCCTTGCTGACGTACCAGTTCCCCGGCGGAGTTACGATGTTGAATGCAGGAGAGGAAGTGAATATGAAAGCGATCGGACACGCTTTGATGGGCATGGATAAATACCAGTATCTGTTGCCGTTCGAAGCGTTGAGTGTTCTGCTTTTGGCTTGTATAATCGGTGGCATCATGATTGCCCGTAAAAGATAAGTGAACGATGGAAATACCTATGATAGCTTATTTGGTGTTGAGCACCTTTATGTTTTTTGCAGGCGTTTACGGTTTCGTGGCACGCAAAAATATGTTGGCGATGCTGATTTCGCTGGAACTGATGTTGAATGCTGTGGATATCAATTTCGCCGTGTTCAACCGTTACCTCTTCCCCGAGGCGTTCGAAGGATTTTTCTTCACGCTGTTTGCCATCGGTATTGCGGCGGCTGAGACGGCTTTGGCGATTGCCATCATCATCAATATTTTCCGTCACATTCAGAATGTGGAAGTGCGCAACCTTGATAAAATGAAATTTTGATTCTTATGGAATATTCAGCAATAATACTTTTGATTCCGCTATGTATGTTCCTCTTCCTCGGATTGGCGGGACATAAACTGAGCGAGCGTGTTGCCGGGGTATTGGGTACTCTCGGTATGACGGCTACCGCCGTATTGGCGTATATGGTCGCCATAGAATATTTTTCATCGCCTCGTGTCGATGGCATCCGTCCGACATTGACTCCGGTCAATTTCGAATGGTTGCGGTTTACCGAGATGCTCCACATCGATCTGGGCGTGATGCTCGATCCGATATCGGTGATGATGCTGGTTGTGATTACGACCGTGTCGCTGATGGTGCATCTGTATAGTATGGGGTATATGCACGGAGAAGTCGGCTTCCAACGCTATTTCGCGTTCCTGTCGCTTTTCAGTTTCTCCATGCTCGGACTGGTAGTGGCAACGAATATTTTCCAGATGTATATCTTCTGGGAGTTGGTAGGTGTATCGTCTTATCTGTTGATCGGATTCTATTATACGAAACCGGCAGCGGTATCGGCTTCGAAGAAAGCCTTTATCGTTACTCGTTTTGCCGACCTCGGTTTCCTGATCGGTATCCTGTTGCTCTCGTTCTTTACCGAGACATTCGATTTCCAGACTTTGATTGCCAATCCTTCCGCCATTGTCGATACGACTGCCGGAAAAACGTTCATGGGATGTTCGGTCGCTTCGTGGGCGATGGCTCTCATCTTTATGGGTGGTGCCGGTAAATCCGCCATGTTCCCGTTGCATATCTGGTTGCCCGATGCTATGGAAGGTCCTACTCCGGTATCGGCATTGATCCACGCCGCTACGATGGTGGTTGCCGGTGTATTCTTGGTAGCCCGTCTGTTCCCGGTATATTGCGTTACGCCCGAAGTCCTCGACCTGATCACTTGGGTAGGAGCATTCACTGCACTTTATGCCGCCGTGGTGGCTTGTGTGCAGACCGATATCAAACGTGTGCTGGCATTCTCTACCATTTCGCAGATTGCGTTCATGATGGTATCGCTCGGTGTGGCAAGCAATGTGAGCGAGCATGCCGGTCTGGGTTACATGGCATCCATGTTCCACCTCTTCACGCACGCGATGTTCAAGGCGTTGCTCTTCTTGGGAGCCGGTGCGATTATCCACGCTGTGCATTCCAATGAAATGGATCAGATGGGTAACTTACGCAAATATATGCCGATCACCCATATCACGTTCCTGATTGCCTGTCTGGCGATTGCCGGTATTCCTCCGTTCTCCGGATTTTTCAGCAAGGACGAGATTCTGACCGCCGCATTCGAAAAGAGCGCATTCTGGGGTGTTTGGATGACAGCTGTTGCCGGTCTGACCGCATTCTATATGTTCCGTCTCTACTACCGTATATTCTGGTGGAGCAAACCCGATTACGGACATCACACACCGCACGAAGCCCCGAAAACCATGTATATACCGTTGGTATTCCTCGCTTTGGTCACTTGTGTGGCAGGATTCATTCCTTTCGGACATTTCGTTACGGCATCGGGCTTGGAATACAATATCCACCTGAACGGAACGGTTGCGATAACCAGTGTTCTCGTTGCCGTGGTGGCGATTGCATTGGCAACATGGTTGTATCTGTCTGAAAACTCGAAACCGAAAGCGATGGCGGATAAATTCCGCGGTCTGCATACGGCAGCTTACCATCGTTTCTATATCGACGAAATCTATCAATTCATCACGCATAAAATCATCTTCCAGCGTATTTGTAAACCGATCGCTTGGTTCGACCGTCACATTATCGACGGCACGATGAATATGTTTGCCACTATCACCAACAGTGCGGCTTACCATATTCGCAAACTGCAATCGGGAAGCATCCAGATGTATGTCTGGATCTACTTGGCAGGAGCATTGGTTATTGCGCTCGTGGCGATCGGATTTGTATGTATGTAATTGATTGCAGGATATAAAAAATAAAATCACTATGAATTTTCTATCTTTATTTGTGCTTATTCCTCTCTTGATGATGCTCGGCTTGTGGCTGTCGAGAGATATGAAACAGATACGAACGGTAGCGGTTATCGGTTCCACGCTTCAATTGGTGCTTGCATTCGTTACATTGTTCCTCTTTATGAAAGAGCGTGCTGTCAATGATGCACCGATGTTGTTTACGAAATCGGTGATGTGGTACGAACCGCTCAATATACATTATGCTGTCGGCGTAGACGGTATCTCGGTAGCCATGTTGCTGCTCTCCGCGATCATCGTGTTTGCCGGTGTGTTCGCTTCGTGGAAAATCAATCCGCTGCCGAAAGAGTTTTTCTTGTGGCTGATCCTGCTTTCGATCGGAGTGTTCGGATTCTTTATTTCCATCGACCTTTTCACGATGTTCATGTTCTACGAAATCGCCTTGATCCCGATGTACTTGTTGATCGGTGTGTGGGGTAGCGGAAACAAGAACTATTCGGCAATGAAACTGACGCTGATGCTGATGGGTGGATCGGCTCTTTTGCTTTTGAGCATTCTGGCGATCTACTACAACTCGTCTGCCGATGGAAACTACACGATGAACCTGTTGGAAATCGCCCGTAACCACGCGATACCTTTGGCACAACAATATTGGATCTTCCCGTTGGCATTTGTCGGATTCGGAGTGCTGGGAGCTATGTTCCCGTTCCACACATGGTCGCCCGACGGTCACGCTTCGGCGCCTACCGCCGTGTCGATGTTGCATGCCGGCGTGCTGATGAAACTCGGAGGTTACGGATGTTTCCGTGTCGCCATATTCCTGATGCCCGAGGCGGCTAACGAACTGGCATGGATTTTCTTGATCCTGACCGGTATCAGTGTCGTTTACGGTGCATTCAGCGCATGTGTACAAACCGACTTGAAATACATCAACGCATATTCTTCGGTAAGCCACTGCGGTCTGGTACTCTTTGCGATTCTGATGTTGAACTCTACGGCAATGACCGGAGCGGTGATGCAGATGCTTTCGCACGGTTTGATGACAGCCCTCTTCTTCGCCTTGATCGGTATGATTTACGGACGTACCCATACCCGCGATATCCGCGAGATGGGCGGTCTGATGAAGATCATGCCATTCTTGTCGGTATGTTATGTAATTGCCGGTCTGGCTTCGTTGGGACTCCCCGGTCTGAGCGGTTTCGTAGCCGAGATGACTATTTTCGTAGGATCGTTCCAACACGCCGATCTTTTCCACCGCGTATTCACGATCGTGGCTTGTACGTCGATCGTTATCACGGCGGTATATATCCTGCGCGTGGTTGGCAAGCTGCTCTTCGGTCCGGTTCAGAACGAACATCACCGCGAGCTGACCGATGCTACGTGGTGGGAACGTTTCTCGGCGATCACGTTGGTCGTATGCGTGGCAGCGATAGGTTGTTTCCCGAACTGGATCTCCAACCTCATTCGTGAAAGTTTAACCTCTATTATCGAACGTTTATAACCTTTTCAGAATATGGACTATTCACAATTTTTGACCCTGCGCGGGGAACTGTCGTTATTGGTGGTATTCATCATACTGTTCCTCTACGACACATTCGCCCCGGTGAAAAACAGCAAGGCATTCTCGGTGACGGCTTGTCTCCTTTTTGCAGCTCATACGCTCCTTAATATCCTGCCTACGGGCGTCGCCGAGGCTTTCGGCGGTATGTATCAGACCACGCCGATGGTTTCGATGGTGAAGACGATTTTAAATATCGGTACGTTGCTTATTTTCCTGCAAGCCACAGCCTGGCTGAACAGCGACGAGGCTCGTATCCGTCGGGGTGAGTTTTACGAACTGATTCTGATTACGCTCTTCGGAATGTACCTGATGATCTCTTCGGGACACTTCCTGCTGTTCTTCGTCGGTCTCGAAACCGCTTCGTTGCCGATCGCAGCATTGGCGGCGTTCAATAAACGCGACACCGAATCGCACGAAGCCGGAGCCAAATATCTCTTTACGGCGATTTTCTCTTCGGCAATCTTCTTGTTGGGACTTTCGTTCGTGTACGGTATTGCCGGAACGCTTTATTTCAATGACCTCGCTACTTTGATACAGACACCCAGCGCATTGCTGATTCTGGCAATCGTGTTCGTTATTGCCGGTATGGGTTTCAAAATTTCGTTGGTACCGTTCCACTTGTGGACTGCCGATGTTTATCAAGGTGCACCTACGCAGGTCACTTCCTATCTTTCCGTGATTTCGAAAGGAGCCGGAGCATTTGCGTTCCTGTTGATCCTCTTCAAGGTGTTCTCCGGAAATGTCGTTGTATGGCAATCGATCCTGTGGGCGTTGATTGTCCTGACGATTACGATCGCCAACCTTTTTGCGATCCGTCAGAAGAACCTGAAACGCTTCCTTGCCTTCTCGTCCATTTCCCAAGCCGGATATATCATGCTGGGTATTATGGCAGGCACGGCGCAAGGTATGGCTGCTTTGGTTTACTATGTGTTGGTATATATCTTCTCCAATCTGGCAGCCTTCGGTGTCATCTCGGCGATCGAACATCATTCGGGCAAAGTCGATATGGACGACTACAAAGGTCTGTACAATACCAATCCGAAACTTAGCGTGGTGATGATGCTGGCGATGTTCTCGTTGGCGGGTATCCCTCCGTTTGCCGGATTTTTCAGCAAGTTCTTTATCTTCGCCTCTGCGGCGCATTCCGGATTCTACGTGTTGGTATTTATCGCTTTGTTGAATACGATCATCTCTCTCTACTACTATCTGTTGGTGGTGAAGGCGATGTTCATTCATCAGGACGAATGCCAGATCTCTACGTTCCGGAGCGATAATGCTACACGACTGAGTTTGTTGATCTGTGTAGCCGGTATCCTCTTGCTGGGTATTGTCAGCTCGGTATTCGGCGAACTTTCCGCTCTCTCCGTATTCAACGGATAATCGTAAACGATATAATCGGCAAGGCGGGTTTCCCTGTGGAGACCCGCCTTGTTCGTTTTCGGCTTGCCGGAGTGTCTTCATGTCCAATCTGCTGCGTTGCGGATTAAGCCGTTTCAGTAGTGGACTGTTTCCTTCAACCTCGGTGTTTTTGTTTATGCTGATGCACAGCATGGGGTTGCACCAGAACTTTTGTTTGGACACACTCCCTTCCCCTGCCGTATTTTGTGAACAAGTCGCGAATCCGGGGTGTTTCGTTAGCATATCGTGACACGAATGTAACATCACTGTAATATCAATCTTTTTCCTTTGCAGCAAGGAAAAAGTGTATAAAACGAGATATGGAAACATTTTATCTGGCGATTGTAGTTTTTATTTTCATTATCGCCGTATTCGATCTGATGGTCGGAGTGAGTAATGATGCGGTGAATTTTCTGGCATCGGCGGTAGGGGCGAAAGCGGCATCGTTCCGGGTGATTATGGTAATCGCCGCGTTCGGAATCTTTATCGGTGCCTCTATGTCGAACGGTATGATGGATATAGCCCGACATGGAATCTACCAGCCGCAGTATTTTTATATGAACGAGATCATGTGCATACTGCTGGCGGTGATGCTTACCGATGTGGTGTTGCTCGACGTGTTCAACTCGCTCGGGCTGCCTACGTCTACTACGGTCTCTATGGTTTTCGAATTGCTGGGAGGTACGTGCGCCATTGCGATCTTGAAGGTGGCGGGCGATCCGTCGTTGGCGTTGGGAAATCTGATCAATACCGACAAGGCATTGCAGGTGATCATCGCGATCTTCACATCGGTCGCTATCGCGTTCTTCTTCGGTGTTGTGGTGCAGTATCTTGCCCGAATCCTGTTTAAGTTTAATTATCGTCGTCAGTTGCGTTATTTCGGAGCTTTGTTTGCCGGATTTGCCGTGACGGCGATCATTTATTTTATTTTCTTCAAAGGCTTGAAGGAGTCGGCGTTGCTTACCCCCTCTGTCCGGGAGTATATGTACAGCCATACGGCAATGTTGCTGGCAATCTGTTTTGTCGCCTCTACGGTAATTATGCAGATATTGCAGTGGTGCAAGGTCAATGTGTTGCGTATAGTCGTTCTGTCGGGTACGTTCGCTTTGGCTTTGGCTTTTGCCGGAAACGATCTGGTGAACTTTATCGGTGTCCCTTTGGCGGGATATTCTGCCTATATGGATTTCGTGCAGAATGGGGCAGGTGCATCGCCCGACGGCTTTTTAATGACCTCCCTTGCCGGATCGGCTTCTACGCCGCTTATATTTTTGGTCGGAGCCGGAGTGCTGATGGTGATAACCTTGTTCACCTCGAAAAAGGCGCAACACGTGGTGAAGACATCGGTCGATCTTTCCCGGCAGGATATGGGACAGGAGAGTTTCGGAACCTCTTTGTTGGCACGCCGGTTGGTGCGTCTCTCTACCAATGCGATTTCGTATGTGGTGAACATTACTCCGCCGAAAGTACGTAATTGGGTAGCATCCCGGTTCGACACGGACGATATGGTTTTGGAGAACGGAGCTGCGTTCGATTTGCTGCGGGCTTCGGTCAATCTGGTATTGGCGAGTCTGTTGATTGCCGTAGGAACCTCTCTGAAATTGCCGTTATCGACCACCTACGTGACGTTTATGGTGGCGATGGGTACTTCGTTGGCTGACCGGGCTTGGGGGCGTGAGACGGCTGTATTTCGCATCACAGGCGTGGTTTCCGTTATCGGTGGATGGTTCATTACTGCCGGAGCCGCGTTCCTGATCTGTTTTATCGTAGCCCTGTTGATTTTCTACGGCGGTACGGTCGCGATTGTCTTGCTGGGTGCGCTTGCGGCATATTTGCTTATTCGCAGTCAGTTGCAATATAAACGGAAAGAAAAAGAGGCGAAGCGGAAAGATGTATTGGCACAACAGATGCTCGACAACAAGGATAGCGAGCGGGCTTTGGTGCTGTTGCGGAAATATACGGAGGAGGAGATGTCGAAACTGCTTTTGTGGAGTGCTGACACTTACGACCACATGGTACGAGGATTCATGGGCGAGAGTTATCGCATGTTGCGGCGTACCTACAACGATATAGAAGACGAGCGGATTTATTTCAAGGATGTGAAACGTTTGGGAACCATAGGTGTGTCGCGGCTGTACGATACGGATGGTTTGGAGAAAGGTCTCTATTTCTATCAGGGCATGGATTTTGCCTCCGATATTATTCATGCTATCAAACGGATTTGCGAACCGGTACTCGAACATATCGACAATAATTTCACGCCGTTGCAGGAGCAGGCACGCGACAGTTTCCTGCCGGTTGCCGGGAAGTCGGTCGATTTCATGAAGAAAGCATCCGACGCTATCGGAGAACAACGGGAAGACTTGATGCATTTGTATACCGAAGGCAACCGCCTGATCAACCAGCTGGCGGTATTGAAGCGCGAACAGATCCGCCAGATGCGGGAAGATACGCACTATTTCAAGGTGAATATGGTTTACCTTACATTGATACAGGAGTCGCAGAATGTATTGGCTACGACCATTAACCTGTTGAAGATCAATGCCCGGTTTCAAGGTGTAGGCACGAGGGCTTAGTCAAAAGAAATGATGTTGTGATAAAGGGAGAACAACGTCAAGAGGCAGGATGAAATTTCCGATCCGGATTTTCTTCCTGCCTCTTTATCTGCTTTTTAGGGGGCTTGCGTTATTTTTTCGTACTCTTCTTCGGGGAAGCCGAGGCGGTTCGGGACTTGGCGGCTTGTTTTTCCTTTACCGGCTGTTCCGGATTCTTTTTAGCGGTGCTTCGCGCTTTTTTCGGTTTGGCTTTCAGCCGCAATACCTGTGCCGTACGAGAGGGGATATAGAGTTTAAGCCACTCTTTTTTCTCCTTTTTGTAGAGCGGATCGGGCTGTGTGAAATGGACGACGCTTTTGTCGATCATGCCGAATCCTCCGAATTCGGGATCGTCGCTGCTCAGTTCCGCAACGTATTCGCCCGGTTCGGTGAGTATGCCGTAGTTCTCGAACGATTTGCAGGGATGGAAGTTGAAGATAAATACGAGGTCGCCGCGACGGAATGCCAGAATCTGGTCGCCGTCGTTTTCCCACAACTTGACGACCGGTGTTTTTTCGAATCCGTTTTCCTGCCGGATGAGTTGCACCATAGCATGGTCGAACTCGTTGAGGTATTCGTATTTCAGTTCCTTGCGATCTACCAGACTCCATTGGCGGCGGGCGTATTTATACGACCAGCCGTTGCCTTCGCGCGGGAAGTCGATCCATTCGGGATGTCCGAACTCGTTGCCCATGAAGTTGAGGTATCCTCCGTTTATCGAAGCCAGTGTCACGAGGCGGATCATTTTGTGCAATGCCATGCCCCGGTCTACCGTGTAGTTGCGATCATCTTTCATCATGTGCCAGTACATGGCGGCATCGATCAGCCGGAAGATGATTGTTTTGTCTCCCACCAACGCCTGATCGTGGCTTTCGGCATAGTTGATCGTTTTTTCGTCGGAGCGACGGTTGGTCAGTTCCCAGAATATGGCAGTCGGATGCCACTCTTCGTCCTTTTTCTCTTTGATGATTTTGATCCAGAAATCGGGTATGCCCATTGCCATGCGATAGTCGAATCCGATACCGCCCGATTTGAACGGGGCAGCCAGACCGGGCATACCGCTCATCTCCTCGGCAATGGTAATGGCATTCGGGTTTACTTGGTGGATCAGCTCGTTTGCCAGTGTCAGGTAGGTGATGGCATTCGTGTCTTGCCCGCCGTTGTAATAGTCGTCATACGAGCAGAATGCCTGTCCGAGTCCGTGATTGTAGTAGAGCATGGAGGTAACGCCGTCGAACCGGAATCCGTCGAACTTGAATTCTTCCAGCCAGTATTTACAGTTGGACAGCAGGAAGTGCAGTACTTCGTTTTTTCCATAGTCGAAGCAGAGCGAATCCCACGCGGGGTGCTCCCGGCGGCTGTCGCCGTAGAAATATTGGTTGTACGAACCATCGAACCGTCCCAACCCTTCTATTTCATTTTTTACGGCATGCGAGTGTACGATGTCCATGATGACAGCGAGACCCAGCCGGTGGGCTTCGTCTATAAGGGCTTTCAGATCGTCGGGCGTACCGAAACGCGATGATGGTGCGAAGAAACTGGATACATGGTATCCGAACGAACCGTAATAGGGGTGTTCCTGTATCGCCATGATCTGAATGGCGTTGTAGCCCATTTTGGCGATACGGGGCAGGATATTCTCTTTAAATTCGTTGTACGTGCCTACCCGTTCTTCTTCCTGCGCCATACCGATGTGGCATTCGTAAATAAGCAGGGGCGATGTATTCGGCACGAATTTCGTCTGGCGGAAACGGTAGGGACGTTCCGGATTCCACACCTGTGCGGAGAAGATATAGGTCTTTTCGTCTTGAACGACACGGGTTGCCCATGCCGGAATCCGTTCTCCTTGACCGCCATGCCAGTGTACCGACAGTTTGTAAATATCCAGATGCCGCAGTTCCGTTTCTTTCAGTTTTATTTCCCATACACCCAAGCCGATCGGAGACAGTTGGTATTGAGGCATTTCTTTCCATTGCGAGAAGTTGCCGATCAGATAGATGTCGGTGGCATTGGGTGCCCATTCGCGGAAAGTCCATCCCGTATCGGTTTTGTGCAATCCGAAATAGAGATAGCCGTTGGCGAAATCCGATAGGTTATTACTACCCCCGGTCAGTGTTTTCATCATGTTCAAGGCTTGTTGATGCCTGCCTTCGATAGCCGGAGCAAAAGGTGCCAACCACGGGTCGTCTTTAATGATTTTGAGGGATTTCATATTGCTATTGTTTATTATGCCGTTATCGCGATATCCGGATTCTGGCATAAGGGTGTTTTTCTGAAAATTATATTTTAATTTTTGATTCCCAATAAACGCTGCGCCTCGGCATAACCCATTCAAGTTTTACGTGATGGTTTCTGCACTCGGTTTGCAGCTTATGTTAAATTACAAATTCTACCGGAAAGATGAAGCCCTTTCCGGTAGACAAATGTAAACAATAAATATGGTAAATCCTATGTGCCGGGCAGAAAAAAGAGAATAATGACGTGTTATTCCGCCATTAATGCCACCCGTTTGATCTCGTCGGGCTGGTATCCGCTACGTATCCGCCATTCCTGCGGATACAGGTTGTTCGACCGGTTGCCGATATTTTTCACCCAACCGAGCGGCGATCCTTCGAATGTGAGCAGTATATATCCTTTGGGCAGATCGGCAGGCAATTGTATCGTTTCGCGCCGTAAATAGGCGAGAGCCGAGGAGAGGTCGATGTCGGCACAGTGTATTTGCGAGCGGTTCAATTCGGTGGAAAGTGCCAGTGCCTGACTGGGGATGTAGTCGTTCCCTTTTACGGAAGCCATCGGTATGCCGGCATGCAGCAGGTTTACCGTCGATTGCAGCAATGTGTAGTCGCGGTAGAATGTTTCGGGAATGGCGGTTACCCGATCATCCTGTGCGATGCACCGGAACCGTTCGGGCGACAGTAGTTTTTGAGTCAGGTCTTTGGGGACAGATGGCGTTGCGGTTTTCTGTTTGTTGCGCTTCAACCGTTTTTCCGCTTGTGCGTACAATTGTTCTCGGTCGTCCGTTTCTCCGTCGGGTTTGCGCAGTACGCACATAAAGATACCTTCGCCTCGGGTAAGATGCGGCATGAACCGGTAGACGGGACGGTTGCCTGCGGCTGCACCCCGGATGCCCCATTCCGGGCAAGTCTCTACCGGCAGCGGTTCGGCATCAAATTCCCGGCAAAGATATTCCACCATATCCTCGTTTTCTTCCCGGTTGTAGGTGCAGGTGCTGTATATCAGCAGTCCGCCGGGGCGGAGGGCATTCCATATCTGCGACAATATCTCGCGTTGCCGTGCCGCACATTGAGCGACGTTTTCGATCGACCATTCCGTTCGTGAGGCTTCGTCTTTCCGGAACATTCCTTCGCCGGAGCAGGGGGCATCGACCGCCACCACGTCGAAATAGTGGGTGAGCCGGGCGAAGTCGCCCGCTTCATTGTTGGATACGAAACAGTTTGCCGCTCCCCATTTGGCGATATTTTCAGCCAATATATGCGCCCGGTTGCGGACGATCTCGTTGCAGACGACAAGACTGCCTTCGGGCAACGAGGCGATCGCGTCGGTCGATTTGCCGCCCGGAGCGGCGCAAAGGTCGAGATAGCGCACCGGCGATTGTACGTATTGCCGTATGACATGCCCGAGAAACATCGAAGAGGCTTCCTGTACATAGTACATGCCGGCATGAAAGTGCGGATCGAAAGTGAATGTATATCGTTCGGGAAGATAATATCCTTCTTTTGCCCATGCTACACGCTCGTATGTATCGGCAGGGTGTGCCCCTTTCAACGGATTGAACCGGATACTTACGGGCGGTTCGGAGTCGATCGCGTCGATCAACTGCCGGTATTCTTCGGGAAACAGCACTTGTGTGCGCCGGATAAAGGCTTCGGGTAGTGACATGTCGGTTGTATTTTAAACTTTTAGTTTTCAATAAACATTACGGCATAAACCATTCAAGTTTCACTTGCTTTCTTCTGCGCTTGGCTTGCCGTTTATGTTGAATGATGCTGCCGCTTTCGGAACCGGACTGTTCCGGAGGCACAGCTTATCTATTGCAAACATACATAAAAACCGGAGTTTTTTATGTATGTTTGCAGCATTATAATCGAGTAGTTATGTCACCTGTAAAAGCGGCTTTATATTTGATACCCGTGCCTCTGGGCGAAACTGCCATAGAACGGGTATTGCCCGAATACAACCGGACGATCATTGCCGGTATCCGTCATTATATTGTGGAAAATGTACGCAGTGCCCGCCGGTTCTTGCGAAAGTCGAATCCGGATATTCAGATCGACGATCTGACATTCTATACCCTCAACCAGCATACATTGCCCGAGGAGGTATCCGGTTATCTCGAACCGCTGAAAAACGGCGAGCCGGTCGGGGTGATTTCCGAAGCGGGGTGTCCGGCGATTGCCGATCCGGGAGCGGATGTCGTGGCTATGGCGCAACGGGCAGGGCTTCCGGTCGTTCCGTTGGTCGGACCTTCGTCTATCCTGATGTCGATGATGGCTTCGGGATTCAACGGGCAAAGTTTTGCGTTCCACGGATATTTGCCGATCGAACCTGCCGACCGGGTGAAAAAGATAAAACTGTTGGAACAGCGGGCTTGGAACGAGTCGCAGACCCAGATATTCATAGAAACACCTTACCGCAACCACAAACTGGTAGAGGATCTGGTACGGAGCTGCCGTCCGCAAACCCGCCTTTGTGTAGCGTCGAATATCAGTTGCGAAGACGAATACATCCGCACCTTGTCCATTCGCGAGTGGAGCAAGGCGAAATACGACCTGCATAAAAAACCGACCATCTTCCTGCTGTTCAAGTAAAAGCCGGTGTGTCACAGTGCCCGATCGCTATGTTGCCATCGATCGTTTACGGTAGTAAACTGTTGTCGCCCTCATTCTCAACGTCTTGCATCTTAATCATTCAGACGCAATGTATCGGGGCTTTCTTCCCGACAAGCCCCATATTTCCGTGCGGGACACTTCTGGCACGGGAACCGTACCAAAAAAGCGATCCAGAACGATTTGTTCTGGATCGCTTTTTTATTCAATCCGGATCTCCCCGGCTTATACGTTTTTCTTTTGCTTTTCAAATCCGAATGTGAAGTTCACGCCGAAGTTTACGTTGAATCGGACCGAATTTACCGGAATTCCCTGCTTGCCGAACGTATTGGCTACGTAGTCGCTGCCGATGAAGAAGTTGAACCCTTTCGGGCAGAAGTGCAGGATCAGCCCTGCGGAATGGCCGAGCGTGGAAAGCGATCCGTCGATTGTGGCATGGAACCACGACACGGGACGGAAGTTTACCGACAGCATGGCTTCCGTCCATGTTTTGGGCGTATCGAAGTAGGTCGATGAGAGCAATCCGAATGAAATCTTGTTTCGCAGTATCGCATACTCCGCACCGATACGCATGGTCGGTGCCAGCCAGATACTCCGATTCGAAGTGCCTTTGTCGTAGAGCTTGATCATCTCTTCCAGATCGTCGCCCATGTTTTCCAGCTCCTGATCGAAGTTGTCGCCGCCTAAATTCTCGAAGCCTTTGAACGAGAACTCTTTGCTCGGATCGGTCTCTGCCCGGCGCGTTTTCCATTGCAGGAATCCGATGTCGGTAACGGCAGCCGACAAAGTCAGGTTCTTGATCGGTTTGTAGGTTGCACCCAGATCGACAGCACCGCCGTATCCCGGAATATTGAACGAGTCGAAAGCGATATTGTCGTTGAAATCGATGTCCGATGACCCGTCGTTGTTGGGTTTGAGCCGTATGGCTTCTACCGGAGCCTGAATTTCGAGGTAGCCGCTTTGCTTGATTTTCCATTCATCTTCGCTCATGGTCAGCGTCATTTTCTCGATATTCAGTTTGGCGCGGGCTACGCCTACCAATCCTTTCAATTTGGCTCCGACAGTCCATCGGTCGTTGATCTGGTGGGCATGGCCGAGGGCTATCTCCACGTAATTGTTGGTCGATACGCTTAAATTACCGAGGTCGTATTGAGTCGTTCCCGTTTCGCTGTTTCCGTTTTTTATAAAGGCAAACAGATCTTTGGGCAGATATACGCCGGTCTGGCTTTTCAAAGAGATTTCGAACGAGTTCGAACCGCCCCATGCACGGAATCCGAAAGAAAGGATATTCATGTTCAATCCGACTTCCAGCGAATTGACATCCGAGAGTTTCCCCAAGAATTTTTCGGAAGATATGTTGGGGTGCAATCCGGTAAGCAATTTGTCTCCTTCCGGAAAGAGGAACGTGCTGACACCCATGTTCGAATTGATGCCGATTTTCATTCCGCCGATCGCCGGAAGGCTGATGTAGCCCGATTTGGCTACGAATGCGGGGTTCAGCGTATGCCGTGCGGGCATGCGTTCCATAAAGTAAGCCCCGTTCAAAGTCTGTGCGGAGAGGGCGGATGTACCCAGCAGGAGGGCTGCCCCCAATATGATCTTATAACTATTTGTTTTCATAATGCTCTTATTCTTTGCTTATCTCGTCCAAGTCGATTGTGATACCGTCGGGTATAACGGCACGGATGTTTTTAATCAGTAAGAAGTCGTTCTGGTTCAATGTACCTCCGTGCTCGGATGTGACGATGATTTCGAATTTCAACTGTTCGAGACGTTCCAGTGCATCGGATTCGGAATTGAGTTTCAGTGTGATAGCAAGCGGAGCGCCTTCGGTCTCGTCGGTTGCCGGTATCTTGCCGTCGTTTTCTATTTCGACAGCCAGTTCTTGCTCGCTGATTCTCACCCCCCGGTCGTCGTACGGCTCGACGTTCAGTTGCAGGTCCAGAGGCAGGGTGTTGATCGCTTCACCTCTCAACCGGAGCGAAGAGATGTCGTAAGACGTTATGTCCGACAGATCGCTTTTCAGCCCGTCGATAGAGTCGTTGTAGGCAATCCGGAATGCCGGTCCGAACGAGAAGGGCACATCTACCGAGTAGGCGATGTTTACCGTTTTGTTTCCGCTGCCGAGTTCGACGAACTGGCTGGCGTCATCGCTTCCGGCAGTGGCTTGCGGAACTTCCAGTTCCAGTTTGTCCGGAATCTGGCTCAACAGTTCGTCCAGATTGTTTACGCCTTGGATTTTTCGGTTCGGGTATTTTTCGCGATATTCATCTTCTTTTCCTCTCGGAACCAATGTGATGCGGGTAGTCGCGTCGCCTTCGGCATGCAGCGAAGTCGATACTCTCCGTTCTACGGCTGCGGTCTCGCCTTGATAAGGTGTGATGCGCAGATCGACATCTATCGGCAATCCGATCGGGTTTTCCAGATCGAGCGATAAGGCTATATCGTCCAAGTCGAGCCGTATGTCATCCCCTTTCAAGAAGTCGGGAATGTCGTTGAACTCGATCAGCTGGTTGAAGTCGGCGGTTTCGAGATTCATTTTACCCGATATCTTATATACTTCCATGGCGGGGATATGCAGGTTGGAAGATACGAATACATTGGCATTCCGCAGATCGTCGATGGTGGTTTCGGCTCCTTCCGGCACGGATACATGACCCGATACGCCGAGGTTGTCGTTAATCGAGATCTGATGAAGCTGGTCTATTTCCGGAGCTTGGATACCGTCGATACGAAGATCCAGTTCGAAGGTTGCCTGCGAATTGTTGATTTCGATAATGTGCGAATTGACAGCAACATCCCATTTCCCTGTTTCGTCTTGGGTGATTTCTGAAATCATCCGGTCCTGTTGCTCGCTGAATATCAGCAGTTCCGGGAATTTTACGTGGAAATTCGACAGTACCAGTTGGGTGACTCCTTCCGGAACGCCGGTGATATCGACGGCGAATACCGCCGTAATGCCTTCGCTTTGAGGGTTTTCGCGCACGTAAGCCCGGTTTATTTTTTCGACTTCTGCCGGCACTTCGGTCGATTCCGATACGAAGGCGGTCTGCTCGTCGAACGATACGGAGAATTGCACCGGTACTTTGATGTCGCCGACATTTCCGTAGCCGGGAATGGTGATTTCGGGAACATCCGGTACGTCAAAGTTGTTGATACTTGCGGTGATCACTTCCGGTATGATTGCGGGCACCGTTATGGCATCCAATGTAAATTCGGTACTGATCTTGTCTTCCTGCGACAGTTTGTAGTTTCCCCGGTCGTCTACCTGAATAAAATCGTCCCCGTCGTTTACTTCAAGAATATCTTTCATCCAGATGGTATCGGTCGATCCTAAGGGGATCGCCAGCTTGCCGATGTTGATCGTCGTGTCGATCTCTTTGTCCAGATCGTAGCGATCGTCACACGATGAAATACCGGATACCAGCACGAATGCGGAAATTAAAGCGCATGGTGCGAATATCTTTTTTGTTGTAATCATTATAATAATTTTTTTATTTGATCTAAAAAAGGTTGTCTGTTTTTTGCGATCCAAAGATAGCGAAAGGCGAGGGCAGAGTCAAATTTATTTGAACTATGCCGAGGCATCCTATATTTGCGCGGCGCAAAGATATACAAAAAAATAACAAGCGTACTCTTTTTCGGTAAAAAATGGAATAAATTCTAATACTTAACTGTTTTGTGTTTTAACGACTTGCAAAAAATATACACGTTTTTGTATGGAATTATGTTAAAAAAACAGGACGGAATTTTCCATATTCCGCCCTGTATATGATTGTATGGTCGGGAAGCCGTTGTTTCCTATTCCGGCTTTATGTTAATTTCTCCTCCCGCGCTGTGTGCGCTGAATTGCGGTGCATAATAGCACTGTATGTCCGCGATGCCGGTGGCGTAATCTCCGCTGTTGGTCACGTTCACTTCATATTCTACGGTATAAGTGCCTTGCGGAACGAATTCGAAGAAGAAGTTCACGGACGCATCTTTGGGTTCGTAGTAGTATGCCAGCGGAGTGCGATACTCGAAATGCGGCAGGACATTTGCCGGCTCGAATCCGGCGGGACGCTGGTCGGTCAGTACGACATAATTCATGGCTTGTCCTACGCGCAATGTGAAGCGGATCCGGATTCGGTCGCCTACCTTCAACGGTTCGGTTTCCGTTACGGGACGGTAGCTCTCGCCGGCATTCGTCACGGTGCGGCGATAGTAGGTGCGTTCGATCGACAGGGCTTCGTTCGATGAGGCTTTTACCTGCCGGCTGTTTTCGGTGTATTGCCAGTAGATACCACCCCACGACGGATGTTTGCTTGTGCCGCCGATTTTCACCCGGGCGTCGGCAGGAGTGACATCGCTGCCGTCGCGTACGATTTTTTCGTATCCGGTAAACGGCGCGGCATCGGATGCCGGCAGGGTATCATTGCCCCAGATGATTTGCCGGTCGGTAGCCGGACTACTGTCGATCCATGTCGAACCGCTTTGCAGGAGGAACCGGATGGCATCGGCTGTTTCGGCACTATTGCCCCACGATTGTGTCTGCTTTTGCGACAGCAGCCATTGGCGCATGGCATCTATTTCCTGAACGGGAGCACCTGCCGTAACGAATGCCTCGTACAAGGCGCAATTGGTGCGCAGTGCGCTGTAATTGCTGTAAATTGCCCGGTTGTTCGCCCAATACATTCCTTTCTGTTGCGACCGGGTGGCGTATTGCCGCAGCGACCGGATAATCCGTTTGCCCCAAGCCGTGTCGCCGGTGCGGAAGGCGATTTGTGCGGCAAAGGCTTTGCCGATGAGCGATTGCCGGTTCCACTCTTTTTTCAGCCGGGCGAGTTGGGCATCGTATTTGGATGCGGTTTCACTGTCCATCGGCAGGGCGGAATAGAACGAACGTACATAGAGATAATACAGGTCTGTGTCGGACAAAGTAGTGCGGGCTGTTTGCGGGCGTACGAACTCTTTGTCGATGTACCGGACTGCTTTTTGTTCCATGTCGTGCAATATATCGGGCAATATCGCGGTGGCGGCGGAATCTGTGCGGGCAAGCATTTCGAGGGTATGCAGCGTGATGTACAGGCTGCTTCTGCCGTTTTTCAGCCAGCTCCAACCGCCGTCGTGCTGTTGCCATTCTTGTAGCCGCAGTATCGCTTTTCGGTATTCCGCTTCCGCACGGTTGGCATTCAGCAGATCGCGCAATTGCCGTATCCGGGCGGTTTGCGAGGCGGCATCGTCGCCCCACGGGGTTTCGTCGGTCAGTAACCGTTTCAAGTCGGGATTCTTGTCTAACGGCGATTCCATCGGGTCGGAGCCGTTGTCGTTCCATATACGTAAAGCCTCGGCGAGTGCCGGATTGTCGCGCACGATACGGAGCGATACGCTTTGACCGTAGAGCGCACCGGCAATTTGCGTGACGGTGGCATACTCTTGTGTATTCAGCGTCGGTAATGCCCACACGGCATACCACGTCGGATTGTCGCAGTATTCCAATACCATTCTACGGGTAGTCAGTGACGGACTTTGGCATTTTTCTTCCATGTCGGATAGCGTGACTACGCTTTGTCTGTTGCCAGACGGGATGAAGAATTGCCGGCTTTCGGTGACCGGAATGTGCGACGGTAGTACCGGTAATACGGTTTGTTCTCCGTCGGTATAGGCGGGTGAAACGGCTTTGACGCGGAATCCTAACAACAGGGAGGATTCGGGTACGGCAACCGGATATTCGACGGTTTGCGTGTGCGTTCCCGCTATGCGGAATGCGATGGTGTCGCGTCGCACGACCGCATCGGTGTAGGGATCGAACCATTCGCCGACAGAGATTCCGTCGAGAATCGAGTCCGTACGGTTTTGCAGGGCTACCGGGACTACGGCTTTATCGCCTTGCCGTACGAAGCGGGGGAGATTCGGTGCTACCATCAACGGTTTGCTCGATACGGCAGATTGCCGGAACGAGCCGTATTTCAGGTCGGGTGTATAGGCGAGTGCCATAAAATCCCATTCCGTATTGCTGCCGGGTACGGTAAATTCGACGGCGATCTCGCCCCGGTCGTTGGCTCGCAGATGCGGATAAAAGAATGCGGTGGTCTGGTCGGTTTCCCGATAGGCGAATGGGGTTTCCGTTCCGGATTCCGCGTATTTGGCTTCGGTGCCGGTTGCGGCGGCTTCGTATCGGGGCGCGGCTTCATCTTCGGCGACCGTTACCTCCATGGCACTGTCGAGCATTGCCATGCTGTTTTTCAGCAACGGTTTGCCATAGTCGAACACGGGAGAAGCCCACCGGAAGAACGATCGGGATTGGATGAACCGGAACCGGTTGTAGGTCAAAGGCGTGCAGCGGAGATTGCCCGTTTCTCTCGGGTAAAGTCCGATGCTTTGGTCGTAATTGCCCGAAATGCGTACCGATGCCGGTATCGTTGTGTTGTAACGCGGGGCGAAATACCAGTTGTGGTAGGCGAGGCTGTTGAGCGAAGCATCGAACATTTCGCAAAGGAACATCGCGGGAACGGGATTCCCTTGTGCATCGTGTACGGTGAATTGCCAGTGTTCGCGGTCGCCCGGTTGTATGCGGTCGCGGAACGATTGAGCCGAGATCGTGAGCCGGCGTTCGGGTTCGTTGCGGACGATCCGGACGTCATCCCGGTACACTTTCCCCTCTTTTACGGTAAAGATCTGTAATTGCAGTTCGGGGTC
Organism: uncultured Porphyromonadaceae bacterium; assembly: GCA_900538555.1. Classification (GTDB taxonomy): domain Bacteria; phylum Bacteroidota; class Bacteroidia; order Bacteroidales; family Barnesiellaceae; genus UMGS27. Next base: position 73,612 of record UPYI01000004.1, on the reverse strand, counting down.
GTACCCTTTGGAATAGAAGAATTTCAGGCTTGTACATTTGTTGTGCAGGGCTGTCTGTCCCGACAGAATGATCTGTTGGGAATCGTACAGGACATAGAACAAGTAGCCCGGTTTGTCGGACGATCCGAAGCGGACAGTCGCCTCTTGCTCTGCCTCGCATACGATTTCCCTTTCGGGAACCCATAAGTGGCTGGCAACCGGCGGCTTTTTATCTTGGGCGGAATAGAGTACGATATTCTGCGATGCCTCGATTTCGAATCCTTTGTCATCGAGCGCGGAGGCGACGATGCGGTAGGCGCCGGAGGAAAGTTTGTTCCAGTCGGTATTCCATACGGTTTCTCCTGCCGGGAGTTGCACCGAAGCTACTGCCTTGCCGGTTTTCAGGCTGTCGGCGGGCGTGTCGTATTTTCCGTCGGGGATGAGCGGATAGAGCGTGACGCGGCAGGCTTTATCGAGTTGCTTCCCGGAAAAATTGGCGATACGTACCTGTATGCGGGCAGGTTTCTGTCTGTCGATATAGGTGGAGTTGCCTGCCGAGATTTCGATTTGGAACGGTTTGTCTCCCACGGTTACCGACGTGTTGCCTGTAATGGTTTCGCCGAGGGTATTGGTGACATGTGCCTCTATCAGATAATAGCTCGGGTAAAAGTGGCGCGATTCGGAAACTTCGGGGATGAACGACAGGGTGAATTTCCCGTCGTTGTCGCTGCGGGTCTCGCCCGTGCAGACGGTTTCGCCCCATCGGGAAACCGAATAGACGATCGTGGCATTGGCTTGCGGTACGCCCGCATAGTTGATTGCCGTTCCTTGCAGATGTACCGGCAGGTCGGGCAACAGTTCTCCTTCGGGAGCCGTGAATGCCACTTCGAATGCCGGTCGTTTGTATTCCGCTACTAAAAACGACAGTTGCTGCCGGTGGAACGATTTGCCCTCAGCCGACAGGGTGAAGCGTCCGGTCATCCCTTCGGCGGGTAATACGAACGAGCCGGACAATGCCCCGTAGTTGTCGGTAGTGCATTCTGCGCTGGCAATTTTTTTCCGGTTGGCATCGTTGAGCCGGACGGTGAAGGTACGGTTCGGGAGAATTTCTTGCGTTTCGTTTCCGATTTTGTAAGCTATACCTGCAAAGTGTACGGTCTGTCCCGGACGATATACCGAAGCATCGGTAAACAGTTGCAGCTGGTTTTCTTCCCGGCTCGGTGTGGAGGTATATTGCCGGAGGTAGACGAATGGCGAAGCATCGTCGTCCTTGCGGTAGGCTTGTACCGATATATTCCGGTAATAGGGAATCTTCTCTTTTATCTCGAATATACCGTGTTTCCCGGTAACGCCTAATTCGGAAAGCCTGTCGTTTCGGGAGTCGTATGTCCGCAGGGCGACGTGGCTTTGCGGCTTGCCGGTTTTAAAATCGACAACGGCTATTTCCTGCCGGTCGCCGATCGTGCGGACAATCGTGGAGAGACGGGTGACGGAGAAGGTTGCCGACCCTTTCTGCATATCTTCTCCCGCTTCGGTTTCCAACGTGTAAAGACCGCAGGGCAGTTCGGGCAATACGATTTGCAGCGGACGCAGTTCGAACATCAGCGTGTCGGCAAAAGTATAGTCGCGGCTATATACCCGGTGTCCGGGTTTCAGCCGGTCGGGAACACCTCCGGCAGGAATGGTGTCGTGCCGGTAGATATTGACAGTCAGCCGTTGTATGTTTTTGTATTCGATTTCTACGGTTTGTCCGGTACCGGGATAGAGAATGCTCGGAATTCGGTTGAGGTAGGTGGCTGCGGCTGTCAGCGAGCGGTATTCCGATTGCAGGCAGTCGATACGGAAATAGTCGGGGTATCGGGCTATCCACTGCTCGCATTGTGCGGCGCACTCTTTTTTGTCGGCGTAGTCGGCGGCATAGATATGCTGTGCCCGTGCGATTACGATTTCGACGGAATAGGGTTCTGTGCCGTATTCCGTGAGCATAGCCGACAACAAATCCCGGTATTGCCGGTCGTTCTCTTTCTGTCGCGATGCCGGCAGCAGGTTAAACAACCATTCGAGGCGGTCGAGCGTCCACATCATGCCGGCGGCATTGTTTCCCGTCGAACGGTGGAATAGCGATAGGTTCCGGTAAATCTGTAAGATTTCCTGCATGGCGAGATTCGTTACTCCGGTATATTCCTTTTCCGAAAATTCTTTGTCTCCGACAAATGCTTCTTGTGCGACAGAGGCATAGCCTCTTTCCCGGGAGGCTTGATCCTTCAACAACGTCAGGGATTCGCCTGCGATGAAATCGTACAGGGTAGGACGAAATAGACGGTTCCCGTTTCCCGCTACGAACAGGTTGCTGTATGCCGATACGGGTGTTTGTTGCAATTTTGTCTGCGGTTGCAGGGCTTCGCTTATGAGCGACCGGATTTTTTCAGCAAACATCTGCGGACTCCATAGAATCAGATCGGCTGGGTCGGTTTCGATCAAGTCTTCTTGTTGTTCGATTTCCGCCCGGTGTCGCTGGTAATACGAGTGGTACAACTTGGCGCACAGCAGACGCAGCATGCTTTGCTCGGTTTGCGACGGAGCGTCTTCGGCATATTGCTCTATTTTGAGCAGTTGGGAAGGTAAACTGTCGGTATCGATCAGGCATTGCGCTGTGGTTTCGATCAGCAAGGCTTCTATGATCCGCGGTCCGTCTTTTCCCCGAATGGCTTTTGCTAAGGCGGTTTGCGATTCGGCAAGAAGGTCGCGGGGCGATTCGAGGAGTCGTATTTCCGTCGAGTCGATAGCTTCCGTCGTACTTTCGGCGGCGAAAACCTGTGCGGGAGAAGCCCATAGCAGGCATGCCGCAAGAGGAAGAATCATTCGTTTCATAATCGATTCTGTTTATAATTCCGATAAATCAATATTTATTAGACTTGCCATTTGTGCAAAAGTAAAAAATAATCGGCAATTTGTTACGAAACCGGGCGGGAATGGCTTGTCTTGGGCAGACCTATAACAAACGGAGGGGGCGGGATTGTTCGAAGAAACGGTTTCGATAAGCCGGGGGTGCCGAAATGAAATTTTCGATGCAACCCCTTTTCGATGCGTTAGAATGTCTGAGATGCAAGGCACCGAGGATGAGGACGACAGGAGCTTACCAACGTAAACGACATAGTCCGAATTCCGATGGCAACGCAGCAGATTGGACATTATGACACATCGTCCAAGCCGTCTCCTGTATTCTATAAATAAATATAATGTAAACGGTCTCGTTTGCGGGATTTATGCAATATGACGAAAAAAAGTTTTGGTTCGATATATTTTTTAGCTTTTTTGTTTGCGGATTCAAAAATTTTTAATAAATTGCACGTGTTATTTATTAAGAGCCGCTCGGGAGCGAGCCGGGACGATAAATGCCAAAAGTAAGATTTGAAAAATATATAAAGCGTGCTGTTAATACTAAGTTGGGACTTGGGTATTTTTGATCAATCATTTATGTTTCGCAGCACGCTTTTTTTATTTTATATAGGTACACGGAATGTCTATGACATGGGGTTACCCGATCTGAATTTTTAGTGTCTTTTATATTATTTAGAATATTAATCAACTAATATGTTGCTTATGAAACGAAAATTATTTTTGACCGTTTTGCTTAGCTGTTTGTTTTTTATTCCAGCTACGGCGCGAAATGTAACCGTGGAGGAGGGCTTGGCTGCTCTTCAAAATCGTTTTGCCGAAAAAGATGTCGATATTTATCTGTTAGAGGACGATAGCTCTCAGATTTGGAGATTTTTTGTGGATGCGGAACCGATGAAAGGATGGGAGCATACCGCTTACTTGTGTCGTATCCCGAAACAAACTACCTCTCCTACGAATCTCTTTCCGATTTTTCAAGCGTCGTGTAAATTACCACCCGCTGGAACATTGATTCCTCTGCTCGTTAAAAACCGTTACGGCGAACGGGCGACGGAAAAACCTCGGGTGAATAAAGCGAATGTCTCTGCCCGGGAACAGGACGTGGCTGATCGCACGTATGCGGTGATTCTTAGTGGCGGGGCAAATAAGAATGCCAATTATGAACGGTATTGGAACGATTGTTCGTTTGTTTTTCAGACACTTGTCAATAAATACGGGATTCCCCATGAGCATATTTCCGTGATTATGTCAGATGGTACCGACCCAGCCGACGATATGCATGCGATAGATGGCGGATATAAATCTTCTCCATTGGATCTTGATTTCGACGGCGTTCCCGATATCCGGTATGCTGCTACGAAAGCGAATGTGCAACAGGTGCTGTCCGGATTGTCTGGTTCGTTGAAAGCGGACGATCATCTCTTCTTTTACGTCATCGATCATGGCGGTTCCAATGATTTTGATTCTCAGTCGTATATAAATCTTTGGGGCAATGAAACATTGCAGGATTATGAACTGGCGGATTATTTGTCGCCCATAATCAACGATTCTGTAACGGTCAATGTCGTTTTGGGGCAGTGCTTCTCCGGCGGTTTTATCGGTGAATTGACCGAAGTGGGCTGTGTGGTCGCTGCGGCATCGACGGGTAGCGAATATTCGTGGGCTTGCTTGGATAAACCCTACGACGAGTTCGTTTATCACTGGACATCTGCTATCAATCAGGCAACCCCCGATGGAACTGCCGTTAATTCGGATGCGGACGGCAATGGGCAGGTTTCTATGGCGGAGGCTTTTGCTTATGCGGAGATGAACGATACGGCATCGGAAACACCGCAATATATTTCTACTCCGGTTACGGTAGGGCAAGGGCTGTCGTTCGGCCATTTGGTAAAGTCGTTCGATGTATATATCCGGGACAATTCGGCGGATACCGGGGTCGAGCCGAACTTGACAACGGATATTATTTGGGACAGCCCGGATGTGTGGATTCGTAATAAACCTGATGGCAAAGAGGAGCACGAGAACCCTTATTATACAACAGATCATTACTCGGTGCCGATATATGTGCGGGTTCATAATAGGGGGAAATATATGATCCCCAATGGTTTGTATTGGGTCCATACATATTGGGCAGAAGCTTCCACGGGCATAAATCGTGCTACATGGAAAGGTAGGGAGCTTTATAAAAATAAAGTTGTTACTGGTGGTCATCTTGGAAGTGTAGATATTGATTCGATTCTTGCTGGTTGCGATACTATTGTAAGGGTGAACTGGGCGTTGCCTGATAGATTACATAACCTGATGGAAGAAGATGGCGTTAAACGACATTTTTGTTTGTTAGCACGCATAATGGATTCACCGTGGGATGACGGATATAACCCTGCTGATCCGTATTATTTCGATGTAAAAGGAGATAGGCAGATTGCCCAAAAGAATGTTACGGTAATGTACTTGTCGGATGCGCGTAAGGGCACGAGTGTGTTTGTGCGGAATATTTATGGCGATGCTCATAGTTATTCGTTGGAAATCCGCCCCCGGACAGAGGCGGACAAGCGGCTTTTTACCAAAGCGAAAGTTTCGTTGGAGATGTCGCAGCCGGTATTCAACGCATGGGATCGGGGAGGTCGTCGTGCTAAGAACATTGCCTATGTTCCGGCGGAAAATCCGCGGCGGGTAGAGTGGTTGTCGAGCGAGAGCCGGGTGGAGAATATTTGCCTGGCAGGGAAGGAGTTCGACGAAGTGGTATTGAAATTGGAGCCTGTTGCGCCCAATCTCGTTCTTTTAAATAGTACGTTCGATTTGATCCAGCGGGATGCCGCCGGAAATATTGTAGGTGGTGAAACGTTTGTTCTTACCTCTCGGATACAGCTGCCTCTGTTGAATATTAATTCCGAGCCATTGTCCGGAGGGGCGTACCGGCTTTCTGCCGAGTTGCCGGATGAGGAGCCGTTGGCAGTGCATTGGCGCGATGCTTCCGGCTCGGTGATCGGGACCGATCGGGATGTGGTGGTTACCCCGACCCTGCAAAACAACGAGTTTTCCGCCGTTGCCGTTTTACCGGATGGGGAAGCGGAGGGAAGTATTATCCTGACGCCTGAAAACGGATTTGAGTCGGTTCTACCTACTTCGTCGGTAGAGGATCACATCGATATTACCTTCCGGCAAGAGGTGGAATCCTCCCGTGCTGCGGTTTGCGTCAGCTCTTTGACAAAGGCGGAGAGTCTTTTGACGCAAAATCTTCCGGCGGGAATCTCACAAATCCGTTTGGATTTGTCGGCTTTGCCTGCGGGGGTATATGTGGTCTCTTATATGGAAGACGGTAAAGTAATGGATAGTCGTAAATTCACTAAAAAATAAGCAATATGAAAAAGAATGCAATCATACTGTTTTTAAGTACTTGCCTTGCCTTGTGTGCTTCGGGTCAGGTGCGCCATTTCGATGCGTATGTGGAGAGTGCCGGACAACTTGCAGCTGTGCTGGGCGATCGGGCGAACGAGATAGATTCGTTGGTCGTCCACGGACCGGTGGATGCGACCGATTTCAAGACGATGTGGAATAGCGCATTCCGTGGGCAACTGACTGCGTTGAATTTGGCGGATGCCGATGTGTCGGAGAAAGAGATTCCTGATTATGCTTTTTTTGATCCGCAAGAACAAAGGATGGAAGAGTATATAATTTGTTTAAATCTCCGTCGGATAATTCTTCCGGATGATATTATCCGATTGGGGCGTTGCTCGTTCGCTTATACGATGTTGGAGCGGATCAACCTGCCCGTCTCTTTGCAAGAGTTCGGTTGGGGGTGTTTTGCGGAATGCAACGAATTGTGTTTCGATGATCTTACGATCCCCGAGGGCGTTACCGAGATTTCGGCGCAATGTTTTCAGGCTTGTAAAGATTTAGGCAAGGTATCTTTCCCGCCGACGCTAAAAATGATTTATGCCGGAGCCTTTCGGGGTTCTCGTATAGACGAAGTGGATTTCCCGGAAGGGCTTGAAGGAATAGCGGACTTGGCTTTTTCCGGGGTCAAAAATCTTCGTCGGGCAATTTTGCCGAACTCTTGCCAACGTTTAGGAAGTGGAATATTTGGTGAGATTGACAGTTTGCGGGAGATCCGCTTCCCGGAAGGAATCTCGGATATCCCGTGGTGTGCGGTCTGGAAATGTCCGAAACTTGAAACGGTACGGATTCCGGAATCGGTGGAGATAATTCAGTTCGAAGCATTTCGTTCGTGTGTAAGTCTCCGGTCGGTCGATTTTCCGAGCCGGTTGAGGATAATAGAAGAAAGGGCATTTTACGGTTGTCCTCTCGATTCCGTTGTGTTCCCGGCTACGTTAGAGAGGATAGAGATGAGTGCTTTCAAATATAATCCTCATTTGAGTAAAATATATTCGTTGTCGCCTATACCTCCGGTGGGATGTGTTGATAGCGACACATCCCACGATATTCCCGTCTATGTGCCGGTAGGTTCGGCGGAATTGTACCGGCAAGCCGGCGGGTGGAACATGTTCACCAATTATATCGAGTTGTCCGAATTCCCGTTTGCGGGAGAGGAGGCTATTCCCTTGAATCCGGAATCCGGATTCAAGGTCTATGGACGCAATGGCAACCTTGTCGTGGAGTGTGCCGATAGCCAGCCGACAGGCGGTTATGCGGTATATGGAATCGACGGGCAACCGGTTGCACAGGGAGTCGCCGGTTCTCATCCGGTTGAGATACCGTTGCCGTCGGGACTCTATATAGTACGGGCAGGCAGGTCGGTCTATAAGGTGCGCCTTTGAATTATATGATAACCGGGATGGGTTGAATTAAAAAAAACTAAGGGCATGAAAAAGAATGCGATCATACTGTTTTTAAGTACTTGCCTTGCCTTGTGTGCTTCGGGGCAGGTGCGCCATTTCGATGCGTATGTGGAGAGTGCCGGACAGCTTGCAGCGGTGCTGGGCGATCGGGCGAACGAGATAGATTCGTTGGTCGTCCACGGACCGGTGGATGCGACCGATTTCAAGACGATGTGGAGTTGCGCATTCCGTGGGCAACTGACTGCGTTGAATTTAGCGGATGCCGATGTGTCGGAGAAAGAGATTCCCGATTATGCGTTTTATGATCCGGAAGAACAAGGAATGGAAGAACATACAATTTGTTTAAATCTCCGTCGGATAATTCTTCCGGATGATATTATCCGGTTTGGGGGGAACGCGTTTGCTTATACGATGTTGGAACGGATCAACCTGCCTGCATCTTTGCAAATATTAGGACAGTGTTGTTTTGCAGATTGTCACGAGTTGTGGTTTGATGAGCTTACGATCCCCGAAGGGGTTACCGATATTCCGTTGCAATGTTTTATAGATTGTAAGGGGTTCGGTAAGATCGCTTTTCCGCCGACCTTAAAAACGATTTATGTCGGAGCTTTTCAGGGAACCAGCATAGGTGAAGTGGATTTTTCGGAGGGGCTCGAATGCATAGGGGATTTGGCGTTCTTCGGGGTCAAGAATCTTCGTCGGGCAATTTTGCCGAACTCTTGCCGATATTTAGAATGGGAAGTGTTTAGTGAGAATGATAGTCTTCGGGAGATCCGTTTCCCGGAAGGAATACCGGGAATTCCTTGGAGTGTGGCTTCGAAATGCCCGAAGCTTGAAACTGTATGGATTCCGGAATCAGTGGAAAGAATCCTGTTTGATGCATTTTACATGTGTGAGAACCTTCGGACGGTCAATCTTCCGAGCCGGTTGAGACAAATAGACGATCGGGCATTTTACGGTTGCCCTCTCGATTCCGTTGTGCTTCCGGCTAAGGTGGAGAGGATAGCAAGAGAGGCTTTCGGTTCCAATTCGCATTTGAGTAAAATATATTCGTTGTCGCCGACACCTCCGGAGTGTTATTCCGAAACATTCGGAGATGTATCCCATGATATTCCCGTCTATGTGCTGGTAGGTTCGGCGGAATTGTACCGGCAAGCCGGCGGGTGGAACATGTTCACCAACTATGTCGAGTTGTCCGAATTCCCGTTTGCGGGAGTGGAGGCTATTCCCTTGAATCCGGAATCCGGAGTCAAGGTCTATGGACGCAATGGCAACCTTGTCGTGGAGTGTGCCGATAGCCAGCCGACAGGCGGTTATGCGGTATATGGAATCGACGGGCAACCGGTTGCACAGGGAGTCGCCGGCTCTCTTCCGGTCGAGATACCGTTGCCGTCGGGACTCTATATAGTACGGGTAGGCAGATCGGTCTATAAGGTGCGACTTTGACCGGCATGTCGGGAATCGGCGATTTAGAATTCGTTTGTCTCGAAATACGCATTGGGACCTCTTTGTTAAACTATTTTGATACAAATATTTGCGTGTTCATGAAAAACATGTAACTTTGCAGCGCTTTTTGAAAATTCCGTGTGATGGGAAATTAGGGAGCATAATCTTAATTTTGAGTAACACAAACAGTTAAAACAATGAAAAAATTTCAATTGGAAGGTGTAGCCCGCACCGATCTGGGCAAAAAAGCGGTTAGAGAACTCCGCAAACAAAACTTGATTCCCGCAGTATTGAATGGTGGCGAACATGTGGATCTGCCTTTCAACGGTACGTTGAAAGCCGGTGAAAAGATCGTGGAAGTCGGAAACGGCAAAGGTTTGATCGTAACCGATCTGACTGTATCGAACGAGGCTGTTCGCAAATTGATCTATACGCCCGATATTTTCGAGATTGAACTGACTATCGGCGAAAAGAAAGTGATGGCTGTTTTGAAAGACATTCAGTTCCACCCGGTAAGCGACAAAATATTGCATATCGACTTCTTGGAAGTAACCGAAAACAAACCGGTTGTTATGGAAGTTCCGGTTCAACTCGAAGGTCACTCCGAAGGTGTTCGTGCCGGTGGTAAATTGAGCCTGTCGATGAAGAAACTGAAAGTGAAAGCTGTTTACAATGTAATTCCCGAACGTCTGGTTGTGAATATCGACAATCTCGGATTGGGCAAAACATTGCAGGTGGGCGATCTTCACTACGATGGTCTTGAACTGATGAACGCCAAGAATGCGGTGGTTTGTGCCGTTAATCTGACTCGTGCCGCTCGCGGTGCTCAGGCAAAAGCATAATTCGGATTCAATCCTTTTTTTGAATGAAGTATTTGATTGTAGGGCTGGGGAATATCGGAAGTGAATACGAGAATACCCGGCACAACATAGGATTTAGAGTATTGGACGCTTTGGCAAAAGCGTCCAATCTTGTTTTTGCCGACGGGCGTTACGGAGCCGTTTGCGAGTTGCGGGTAAAGGGGCGGACACTTGTTCTGCTGAAACCGTCCACCTACATGAACCTCAGTGGCAACGCCGTGCGCTATTGGATGCAAAAAGAGAAAATAGAGTTGGAGAATCTGCTGGTCGTGGTCGATGATCTGGCATTGCCTTTCGGGGCACTGCGCCTGAAACCCGGAGGCAGTGATGCCGGACATAACGGATTGAAAAATATCCGCGATGTGTTGGGCACTGAAAAGTATGCCCGGTTGCGTTTCGGACTGGGGAATGATTTTCCCCGTGGCGGACAAGTGGATTATGTGCTGGGCGAATTTCCCGAAGAGCAGGAGAAATTGCTCCCCGAACGTTTGGAACGTGCCGGTGAGATCGTAAAAAGTTTCTGCCTTGCGGGGGTGAATACGACGATGGCGCAATATAATAATAAGTAGACGTTTATGGCTGACGAGGTAAGAATCGATAAATTCATGTGGGCTACCCGCATTTTCAAGACCCGGACTATCGCCACCGACGCCTGTAAAAAGGGGCGTATCGCTATCGACGGGGTGACGATAAAACCGTCGCGTATGGTGAAGGTAGGCGATGTGATTCAGGTGCGTAAGCCGCCGGTTACCTATTCGTTCCGTATTCTGGCGCTGGCGCAAAACCGGATGGGCGCGAAACTCGTACCCGGTTATTTGGAGAATATCACACCGCCCGAGCAGTACGAATTGTTGGAGATGGTGCGTATCGGCGGTTTTGTCAAACGTCAGAAAGGATTGGGACGCCCGACGAAAAAAGACGGCAGAGACTTGAAACGGTTTACGGAGAGCGACTATCCGGAAGCTGAATTTTACGACGACGGCTTTGATTTCGATTTCGACTTCGAGGACGATTCGGAATAGCCCTGTATTGTTAAATCGTCTTAAATCGGGTGCCGATCGATCCTATTGCAACCGACTTGCAGGGAAAACTGTTTATTTTTGTTTTCGAATCGTAAGCGGAAGATTATGTTGTTTAGGAAATTACAGATCGCCATATTGTTGTTGTGCGGCATAACATTGCTGGCAACGACGGTCTTGCCGCATCATCATCGCGATGACGGGGCGATTTGTCTGTTGATTTTCGAAAACGATTCCCACGATTGCGCCTCTCATGCACACGATGCCCCCTCGCCTTGTACGCCCGGGTGCGACCATGGTTGCGAGGGCGACGATTGCCCGTCGCGGGTAAGCGAAATCGATACCTCTTCCGCAAAATCATTTTGGTACATGTTCCCGGCGGTGTTTTCGTTGTGCCGGGTTATTTTCACTCCGGATTTGTTGCAGCCGGTGTTGCGTTTCGAAGAAAACGTATATATCGAACGGCTTTACACATTCCGGTTTCTGCGCACGCTCGTTTTGCGTGCCCCTCCTTTCGTGGCTTAATAGAGAATCCCTTTTCGTTTTCCAAAGAAGTTTGGCTACGGGTCGGTTATGCCGGCTCGCGATCTTGCTACGGTAGCGTATCGGGTATGTTATTTGCCGTATTATCCTATTTATACGGTATGAAAAGAAGGGGTGTCGGTCTGACAAACCGAAAGGGACGGCATCCTACGGAATTTGCCGCGACCGGTTTGGAACTATTCTGTTGCCGGTTCAAAAATAACTTGTAATAATCTATCGAAATGAAAACAAATATTATTCTATTGTTGGCGGCTTGTGCCTGGATCGGTACGGGCTGTACGGCTCATCATCACGAGCATTCGGAGGGAGAGGAGCATCATCATGAACACACGGAAGCGCATGAACACGATCATTCGCACGAACATGAAGGACACGACCATCATGCCGACAGTCACGGTCATATACATATCGGGGCTTCCCGGTCGGAGAAGCATAGCGATGACGAAATTATCCTGCACAAGAAAGAGGCGGATGCCATCGGGCTGACGACGAAAACCGTTCGTCCGGAGGCTTTTCATGAAGTGATCAAGTGCTCGGGCGTGTTGTCGAACGCGTCGGGCGACGAGCGGACGGTTGTCGCACCGGTATCGGGTGTGGTTTCGTTCGGCAACAAATCGCTGGTAGAAGGTATGGCTGTGAAAAACGGGCAGCCGATGCTTTCGCTTTCTGCCGGCAGTCTGTCGGAAGGTGACCGCTCGGAACGGGTACGGATTGCCTACGGTGTAGCCCGCCGCAATTACGAACGTGCCGAGGTATTGGTAAAAGACCGGATTATTTCGCAAAAAGAGTTCGACCAGATCGAGCAGGAATATAAGAACAGCCGCATGGCTTACGAGGCTATCGGCAGGGATTCCATACAAGGTATGCGTGTGACCGCCCCGATCGGCGGATTCGTGAAATCGGTTCTGGTCAATGAAGGTGATTATGTGGCAGAGGGGCAGCCGTTGGTGCAACTGTCGAAGAACAGCCGGCTGCGTTTGCAGGCAGAGGTTTCGGAGCGTTACCTGAACCGTCTCCCGTCGATTGTGACCGCCAAATTCAAAATGCCTTATGAGGCGAAAGTCTATTCGCTGGATGATATGAACGGACGGATGCTGGGCTATGGACGTTCGGCTGCCGGATCGTTTTATGTTCCGGTTTCGTTTGAATTCGACAACCGGGCGAATTTAGTTTCCGGTTCGTATGTCGAGGTATTTCTGGTCTCTTCCCCGGAGCAGAATGTATTGATCGTCCCGCAATCGGCATTGGCCGAAGAACAGGGGCTCTATTTTGTCTATCTGAAAGAGGGTGAAGAGGTGTATAAAAAGCAGGAGGTGGCTATCGGTGCGACCGACGGTGAGAATGTCCGGATCGTGTCGGGCGTGAAGCCGGGCGATGAGGTAGTGACTCGCGGTGTATATCAGGTGCGGCTGGCGGCGAATAGCGGCGTAATCCCCGAAGGGCATTCGCACAACCATTAAACAGAGGAGATAGTATGCTGAATAAGATTATACGTTATTCGTTGAATAACAGGGTACTGGTGTTGCTGGCTGCGGCATTGCTGACGATCGCCGGCATTTATACCTCCCTGAATATAGAGGTGGATGTTTTCCCCGACTTGAATGCTCCTACTGTGACGGTGATGACCGAAGCGCCGGGCATGGCACCCGAAGAGGTGGAGCGGTTGGTAACCTTCCCGGTGGAAACGGCGGTGAACGGGGCTACCGGCGTACGCCGGGTGCGTTCGTCGTCTACGACCGGTTTTTCGGTCGTGTGGGTCGAATTCGATTGGGGTACGGATATTTACCGGGCACGCCAGATCACGTCGGAAAAGCTGGCGGTGGTCGGAGAGTCGTTGCCCGAAGGAGTGGGAACTCCGACGATGGGACCTCAATCGTCCATACTGGGCGAAGTGATGATCTTGGGTCTTACAGCCGATTCCACTTCGATGCAGGAACTCCGTACGTTGGCAGACTGGACGATCCGTCCGCGCTTGCTGTCGGTGGGAGGAGTCGCACAGGTGACGGTGATCGGCGGCGAGATGAAAGAGTATCAGGTGTTGCTCGATCTGCCCCGGATGAAACATTACGGCATTACGGTCGATGAGGTGCTGGCTACCGCCCGCAATATGAACCGGAATGCCAATGGCGGTGTGCTGTATGAATACGGCAACGAATATATTGTGCGCGGAGTGGTTTCCACAACCGATACGGCGGCTATGGAGAAGGCGGTCGTCAAACGGGTGAACGGCTATCCGGTGACGTTGGCGGATGTGGCGCGGGTGACGGTCGGCAATAAAGCCCCGAAGCTGGGATGCGCCTCGGAACGTGCTTCCGCCGCGGTGCTGATGACAGTGACCAAACAGCCGAATACGGGTACGCTGGAACTGACCGACAAGATATTGGCATCGGTAGATGATTTGCAAAAGAACCTGCCTCCCGATGTGCATATTTCCACCGATTCGTTCCGGCAGTCGCGCTTTATCGAAAGTTCTATTTCGAATGTCCAGAAATCGTTGCTGGAAGGCGCTATATTCGTGGTGGTCGTGCTGTTCTTCTTCCTGATGAATCTGCGCACGACGATCATATCGTTGGTGGCTTTGCCGCTGTCGTTGCTGGTCTCGATTCTGACACTTCATTTCATGGGCTTGACAATCAATACGATGAGCTTGGGCGGTATGGCGATAGCTATCGGTTCGCTGGTGGATGATGCGATTGTGGATGTGGAGAATGTGTACAAACGGTTGCGTGAGAACCGGCGTTTGCCGCAGGCGGAGCGGAAGAGTACGCGACAGGTGGTGTTCGAAGCCTCGAAAGAGGTGCGTATGCCGATTCTGAATTCTACGTTGATTATTATTGTCAGCTTCGTTCCGTTGTTTTTCCTGTCGGGAATGGAGGGCCGTATGCTGATGCCGTTGGGTATCGCCTTTATCGTGGCATTGCTCGCTTCTACGGTGGTGGCATTGACCTTGACACCGGTTTTGTGCAGTTATCTGTTGGATTCGGATAAGGATGATGTCCGTACCGAAAAGGAGCTGTCGAAAGAGCCGTGGCTGGCACGAACCCTGAAACGGGGTTACCGTCGGGCATTGCTTTGGGCATTGGGCCATCATAAGTCGGTATTAGGCGGTACGATCGCTTTGTTTGTCGTTGCCCTCGCTACTTTCTTTACGTTGGGTCATAGCTTCCTGCCCTCTTTTAACGAGGGGTCGTTTACGATCAATGTCAGCACATTGCCCGGCATATCGTTGGAGGAGTCGGACCGCATGGGACGTCGGGTGGAACAACTGTTGCTCGAAATCCCCGAGATAACCACGACGGTGCGGAAAACCGGACGTGCCGAACTGGATGAACATTCGTTTGGCGTGAATGTCTCCGAAATAGAGGCTCCGTTTGAATTGAAAGACCGCTCGCACGAGGAGGTGGTGGCGGAGATGCGCGAAAAGATGTCGGCACTGTCGGGCGTGAATATCGAGATCGGACAACCGATTTCGCACCGCATCGATGCGATGCTTTCGGGAACGCAGGCGAAGATCGCCATTAAATTGTATGGTGAAGACCTGAACCGGATGTTCCGGATCGGGAATGAGATAAAACAGGCTATCCGCGATGTGGAAGGCGTGGTGGATCTGAATGTGGAACAACAGATCGGACGTCCGCAATTGCAGATCAAACCCCGTCGCGACATGTTGGCGAAATACGGATTGTCGTTGCCTGAGTTCGTCGAGTTTGTCGATGTGGCATTGGCAGGAGAAGTGGTTTCGCAGGTGTACGAAAACGGGCGGGTGTTCGACCTGACGGTAAAGGTGAAGGACGAAGACCGGGATTCGGCGGAGAAAATCCGTGAACTGATGATCGATACCGATGCCGGGAAAGTGCCGTTGAGTTATGTTGCCGATGTCGTATCGGCTGCCGGCCCGAATACGATCAACCGGGAGAATGTGAAACGGAAAATCGTGATTTCGGCGAATGTGAGCGACCGGGACTTGCGGAGCGTGGTCGATGATATCCGGGAGGAGATCGACCGGAAAGTATCGTTGCCCGAAGGGTTCTTTATCGAATACGGCGGTCAGTTCGAGAGCGAGCAGGCTGCATCGCGCATTCTGTTGCTGGCATCGTTGCTTTCGATTGTCGTTATCTTCCTGTTGCTTTATATGGAGTTCCGCAGCGCAGGGCAGTCGGGAATCGTGTTGCTGAATCTGCCGCTGGCACTGATCGGCGGTGTGTTCATCCTGCGCCTGACTACCGGAGAGGTAAGTATCCCGGCGATTATCGGTTTCATTTCGCTGTTCGGAATCGCTACCCGTAACGGTATGCTGCTTATTTCTCACTATAACTTTATCCGCGAGACAGAGCCTTCCGTGCCTTTGAAAGAGGTGATCGTACGGGGATCGCTCGATCGTCTGAACCCGATTCTGATGACAGCGATTTCGTCGGCTCTGGCGCTGATACCGTTGGCGGTAAGCGGCGACCTGCCCGGAAATGAAATCCAAAGCCCGATGGCGAAAGTGATTCTGGGCGGTTTGCTGACCTCGACTTTGCTGAATGCGTTTATTATTCCGATCGTTTTCGGAATGATGAACGGCAGTAAATCCAAATCTTTCCAAACTGAAAATGAAAAAATATGAGAATACGATATGCTTTTTTAGCGGCGTTGTGCAGTGCCGGCGCCGTGTCGGCGCAGACCGAGCAGGTATTGAGTGCGATCGAACAGAATAATGGCGATATACGTTCTGCCGCCCAACAGGCAGTTGCTTCGCAAGCGGAGGTATCGGCTCAAAACCGGTTGAACGATCCGACGATCGAGTTTGAACATCTTTGGCGGGAAAAGTCGGCACGCGACCGTTCGTATGAATTGACCGTATCGCAGGAGTTCGATTTCCCCGCAGTATATGCCTATCGCGGCAAAGTGCTGAAAGCGACCGCCTCGTTGAATGAGGCGCGGCAAAAAGCGTTGCGCCAGCAGGTGCTGTTGCGGGCAAAGGAGTTGTGTATCGAGATCGTTTATCTGAATAAACAGCTGGAACTGACCCGCAAACGGATGGATATGGCAGAGATGCTCGACCGGTCGTATCGGTCGAAGTTGGAACAGGGCGATGTGAGTATATTGGATGCCAACAAGATAGAACTGGAATTGCTGAATGCGCAGGTCAATCTGCAAACGTTGCTTGCCGATCGTAAAGCGCGTTTGAACGAACTGACGGTACTGAACGGCGGGGAACCGTTGGCGGATGCTGCCGACCGGTTGGACGTTTATCCCGAAGAGGTGCTGCCGGCATCGTTCGATGAGTTCAGGCAACTTTATCTCTCTTCCGACCCGGAATTGCAGATGTTGCATTCCGAAAAGAGTCTGGCGCAGCGTGAAGTGTCGTTGAGCAAATCGCAGTGGTGGCCCAGTTTCGAACTGGGGTATCGGCATACGAGCGAATTGGGCGAACGGTTTCACGGGCTGGCGGTAGGGATGACGCTGCCGGTTTTTGCCAACCGCAAACAGGTGAAAGCGGCGAAAGCGCAGGCTCTGTACCAGTCGATGGAGGCGGACAATAATGTGTTGAAAGCCGTTTCGGATATGCAGACGGTTTACGAGGAGACCGTATCGCTGAAACAAAGCTTCGACCGCTATCAGGTATTGACCCGACAGGACAATTATTCGCTGCTGGCGAAGGCTCTGGATGCGGGACAAATTTCGTTGGTCGAGTATCTGCTCGATGCGGCGCAGTTGTATGAGGCGTACGACAATCAATTGCGGCTGGAATACCAGTTGCAACTGAACTTGGCTCGGCTTTATCGTTTCAAATTGTAATCGGGCGATGGCGTGCCGACAACGGGGTTGTGTCGAACTGAGGTTTTCGATGCAGCCCCGTTGAGGTTTGCCGGAATCTCCGGGAGGCGTGTCCGTTTTATCGTGTGAATAAATTTGGCGGGCATCCGCACTTGCGCTATCTTTACGGTTCGAAAGAAAATGATACGGATGGAAAGTTCTGAATCGAAACAGCCGAAAGGCGGCATGCTCGGGAAACTCCCGCCGCGTTATGCCGAGATAATCCGTTTCGGGATTGTAGGCGTGGCGGCAACGGTCGTGCAGTATGCTATTTATTATGTATTGGTTTACGTCGGAGTCAATGCCTATGTGGCACTGACATTGGGGTATGCGATCAGTTTTATTGGAAATTTTTTCCTTTCCAATTATTTTACGTTCAAGACCAAACCGTCGGTGAAAAAGGGTATCGGCTTCGGATTGAGCCATGCCGTTAATTACGGGTTGCAAATGCTGTTGCTGCCTTGCTTTATCTATTTGGGCGTACCCGAGCGGTTCGCTTTGATTCCTGTCTTTGCGATTGCGATACCGGTTAATTTTATTTTAGTGCGTACTGTATTGAAATCGAAAAAGTTGTAGCCGCGTCTTATCGGTTTTCCGGTGGGAAACCTCCTATTCACCGGCCTCTTCCGCGTTCTCTTCGGGACGGAGAAAGAACGTGAAGTTCACACTGCCGTAGGTGCGGTGCTGGAAGAAGAACGGATGTGACGAGAAATCGTTGTTTTTGGAATGTTCCAGTACGAACAGACCGCCGGGTTTCAACAGGTCGGAGTCGAGTACTTTTTGCGGGATGGTTTCCAATTCGGGCAGGTTGTAAGGCGGATCGGCAAAAATGAAATCGAACGATTCGCGGCAGGATGCGATAAACCTGAACACATCGCCTTTGATCGGAACGAGATTGCGGTCGCCGAGCAGTTCCATGACTTTTTTGATGAATCCGTATTGTATGGGGTGCATCTCTACGCAAACCACTTTGGCGCATTCGCGCGACAACAGTTCGAAACTGATAGCACCGGTTCCGGCGAACAGGTCGAGGGCAGTCGAGCCTTCGAAGTCGATGAGGTTGCCCAATACGTTGAACAGGTTTTCTCTGGCAAAGTCGGTGGTCGGTCGCGCCTTGATGTTGGTCGGCACATCGAAACGCCGACGTTTGTATTTTCCGCTGATGATTCGCATGATTCGATAGGTTTATCGGATGCAAAGGTAAAAGAAATGCTCTGAAATCGAAATGGTATGCCGACGAAAAGAGAACGTTTTCGATAAGCCGAGAGCAGAGCCGAACTTGTTCGGGGTATGCCGAGGCGAGAAAAGGTGCATTGTGATGAGCGTTTTCGATAAGCCGAGAGCAGAGCCGAACTTGTTCGGGGTATGCCGAGGCGAGAAAAAGGTACATGGGAATGAAGGATATTTACTCTCACAATTGTAAAAAAAGCGGATTTTTACAACCTGACACATTTTTTTTACGTTGTGCCATGCCCGCCGGAAACGATGAAAGGTATTTTTGTATGCATTAACGGTCCGTGGAGGATAGTTGTTTCTGGATACCTTCGGGTATTTATATGCAAGCTAAGAGTGCTGTGCCGATTTTATTTTTCGGCATGGCGCTCTTTTTTTTGTTGCATACTCCGGTTTACATCAGAATGGAAAGGTGTATGGGACAATCGCCGGTATTCGTTCCGGAAGCACCGGGATATGCGATTTCTGTCGGGCGGTAGATTTGTGCGATGTATTCGCGCATGATGTTTTCGATCGGAGCTGTGGTCTCCTGTTCGCCCCATAGTTCGAGGCGATCGGAACGCTGGTCCATACCGGTCTGTTGCCATACCGTCAGCAGATAGAATGCGGCATCGTTCGGATGCTGGAAACGGTAGGTGTTGGCAAGAACCAGCCCTTGCCGGTTGTAGCAAAATAGATCCATCTCGTTGTGCGAGATGCAGGCTGTAAGTGTCGCCGATTCGGATTTTTGCGCCGATTTACGGAAATGTTCGCAGAGCGAAGCCAGACGGTGTCCCAGCTGTGCTTGTGGGAATGTGCGTTGCAGAAAATAGACACGTTGCGGCAGGTCGCCGAACAACAGATGACATCCCGATTCGGGCAACGTTTCGTCGAATATCTCTTTTCGGTTTTCCGGGAAACAGAAATCGAAATACACTTTTTCGTCGGGTACACGAAATTCGTCGGGGATAAACAGGAACTGGCTGGCAGGGAGAAAGATCCGGACGGCTTGATAGTTTTGCAGGAGTTCCGGGTGGTCGTATATCTCTTGTTCCAGCTCTTTAACGGGATCGGTTCCTGTCAGACGGAAGTGCCGATAGATATACCCGGTCGATTCTCCGGGGTGATAAATCAGATACGACATATCGGTATCGCGCAGGTCGATAGCGAGGCGGTACGATTCGGAGGAGCTTGCAGGCAGTTCGTCGTGTTGAAGTGTCGTCATGATTTATGGGTTCAAATTTCTTGCACCTTTTCTCGCCTCGGCATAGCTCGAACAAGTTCTGCTCTGCATCCGGCTCGTCGAAAAGGTGGGAAAAACAGAGCAAAGTTAAGAAAAGAAAATGGGAAACACTATTTTTTTACTGCATCTTGGTGCTGATATTGGGTTTGGGGATTAATTACGATGCGCCAATAGCCCGCCATGAGATAAGTAATCCTTTGGCTTTTAGGTTTGCTATTTGCATTTCAATGGCGCGTTTACTAACGCCTACTTTTTCAGTTATCTTGTCTTGGAATATAGAACCGTCAGAAATAATAGGGTCAAGAATGTTTTGTGCTGTTCGTCCTAATCGTTTAGATTTCACCGAAGATTTCAAACAAGTTTGATCTCTCTGCTCTCGATTTGCACTATCTTTGCACTATTATCGGGTATGCGGCGTGTTGCGTATGGAGCGCTTCGTTCGTGTATTCTTTTTAGGAATGTGATTATGTTGGAAGAAGCCTTGAAAAAACAGATCGAAAAGGAGCTGCCTTATAGCCCGAATGCCGATCAGTGTGCGGCGTTGGAGTTGTTGTCTGCGTTTGTGCTGGGCGGGGTAAGGGATGCTGTTTTTTTGTTGAGAGGGTATGCCGGAACCGGTAAGACTTCGTTGGTCGGTGCTTGTGTGAAAGTCTTGACCTCGTTGGGGTATAAAACGGTGTTGCTGGCTCCGACGGGGCGTGCTGCCAAAGTTTTTTCTCTCTATTCCGGACATCCGGCTTTTACGATCCATAAGAAAATCTATCGGCAGAAAAGCTATTCGCCCGATATGGAAGGTTTTTTAGTGGCTGACAATCTGCATAAGGATACCCTTTTTATTGTCGATGAAGCCTCGATGATTGCCAATTCGTCGGGTGAGGCAACGGTTTACGGGTCGGGACACTTGTTGGACGACCTGATTGAGTATGTCTACTCGGGCGAGGGGTGCCGGTTGCTGATGTTGGGCGATTCGGCACAGCTGCCTCCGGTGGGGCAATCGGCAAGTCCGGCATTGGATTCGTCGTTCCTGAAAGGATACGGACTGAATGTGATCGAATATGAATTGCGGGAGGTGGCACGGCAGGAACTCGACTCCGGTATCTTGTTCAATGCTACGATGTTGCGGCGTACAATGGAAACATCGCCGATCGGAATGCCGTCGTTGAAAGTTGTCGGATTCCCCGATCTGGAAGTGGTCAGCGGTGAGTTCCTGGTCGAACGTATTGCCGACTCGTACGATCGGGTGGGGCTGGACGAGACGATCGTAGTGACCCGTTCCAATAAGCGGGCGAATATATTCAATCAAGGCATCCGCAACCAGATTTTATATCGGGAGGAGGAATTGACCTCGGGCGATTTGTTGCTGGTGGCGAAGAATAACTATTATTGGGGAAAGGATTGCAAGGAGATCGATTTTATTGCCAACGGCGATGTAGCTCGGGTGGTGCGTGTGCGCCGCGTAGTGGAGATGTATGGATTCCGGTTTGCCGATGTGTCGCTTTATTTCCCCGACCGGGAGGTGGAATTGGATACCAAGATCATATTGGATACGTTGTCGAGCGAATCGCCTGCGTTGTCGTACGAGCAGAACAACCGGCTGTTTGAAAACATTCTTGCCGATTATTACGATGTGCCGTCCAAACGCGAGAAATATAAACGGTTGAAAGCCGATCCGTGGTTCAATGCCTTGCAGGTGAAATATGCTTATGGTGTGACGTGCCATAAGGCTCAGGGCGGACAGTGGCGGCACGCCTATATCGATATGGGCGGGATTCATCCCGAACAGATCGGGCTCGATTTTTACCGCTGGCTGTATACCGCACTGACACGTGCTACCGAAAAAGTTTATTTGATCAATTATCGGGATCCGGAACAGAGCCGGTAATGTCTTGTCATAGCACAGGACTTAGCAGTCGCATGAGCGACTCTTGTATTTTGCGGTGCCGGCTGCGTTTCCGCCATTCGTGTGATGTGACACGCCGGCATTTCGATTGGTCGTTCAGGAATATCTCTTTCATTTTAATCGCCACTGCCGGGTCGTATATCAACGCGTTGGCTTCGAAATTGTGCTCGAAACTTCTGAAATCGAAGTTCGTAGATCCGACGGTTGCTATTTCGTCGTCGATCACGATAGCTTTGGAATGTAACATCCCCGGTTTGTAGAAATAGACTTTCGCCCCTGCCGACAGCAATTGGGCTACGTACGAGTTGGATGCCAGCATCAGTATTTTGGAATCGGAACGTTCCGGCAACATGATCCGTATATCGACCCGCGACAGTGCCGCAGCCTGTATCACTTTCATCAGGCTGTCGGTAGGCAGGAAGTAGGGCGTTTGCAGATAGACATACCGCTTGGCGCTCGAAATGGCTTTAAGGAAGAGCATGGACAGGTTGTACCACTTGCCTATGGGTCCGCTGGTTACGATCTGCATTCCCGTCGTCCCGGGGGTGTCGGTGCGGGGGAAGTAATAGGTGTCCGACAGCAACTCTTTCCGTTCGAAACTCCAATCTACGGCAAAAGAGTACTCCAATCCGTGTGCGGCAGGTCCGGCGACACGCAAATGGGTATCGCGCCAGATACCCCACGAAACGCCGTCGATGTAGCGGTCGGCGATGTTCATACCGCCGATATATCCGATTTCACCGTCGATGACACATATTTTCCGGTGGTTACGGTAGTTGATGCGGCTTGCCACTCTGGAAAACGAGACTTTCAGAAACGGATGTATCTCGATTCCGGCGGCTTCCATATCCTTGAAAAACTGCTTCTTGATGCTTCTGCATCCGACATCGTCGTAGAGAATACGCACTTGTACGCCCCGGTGGGCACAGTCGAGCAATGCCCTTTTTATACGACGCCCGATGTTGTCGTTCTCGATGATGTAATATTGCAGGTGTACATACGATTGTGCGGCTTTCAGGTCTTGCAACAGCACGTCGAACTTCTCTTTCCCGTTGGTGAAAATCCTGACTTGATTACCCGAATAATAAGGGGCATTGTCGAGTGTCTGGGCGCAATAGACCGTCTGTTTTGCCGTGTCGCTGATCGGTAGGGAATGGATGTCGGTGGTGATCATCTCGTCTGTTTTCTTCAATTCCTGTCGTCCCTTGCGGGAGATCATCCGCTTTTTGCGGTAGTTCTGCCCGAAGAACAGATAGAAGATAATGCCGACGAACGGGAAGCAGACAAGGACGACTACCCATGCCAGACTCTTCACCGGATTACGGTTTTCCATAATGATCACAATGATGATGCTGACGGTAGTGAACACGTAAAGAATGTTCAGTGTCGTGTACAGCCACTCTCCGGCGGAGGAAAATATGTTTAAAAGTAAGCCCATACAACAGCTAAGGTAAAATAAAAAACGCAAAAAAACAACTACTTGCCCGTTTTTTATGCAGGGCGTAAGAACGTGCCCCGAAAATGAAAATCTGTTTGTTAAAATAACGTAAAAATAAATAAACGAACGATCTATTCGCTAATAAAACAAAGACGGGTGTTGGGGTTTCAATGAAAATACTTATATTTGTGTAGAAATTTGGTGAAGTAATGACCGAGAATCAGCAGGAAATACTGAACAGGTTGAACGATAATATGCTGCGGCTCATAGAGATGTGCCGTACATTGAAAGAAGAAAACAAATCGCTTTTGTCGGAATTGAACGCAACAAAAGAGATGCTTGTTCGAAAGAATGCGGATTGTGTCGATTTGCAGTCGAGATTGGACACGGTAGAGACAAAATATAAGAACCTGAAACTCATTGGAGCTACCTCCCTTTCGGAAAACGACAAGCAAGAGAACAGAGCCAGATTTTCCAGATTGGTGCGGGAAATCGATAAGTGCATTCTACTCCTCAACGAATAGATGCTATGAACGATAACGATACACAAAAAATATATTTGAGGGTAGCCGATGTGGAGCAGGCGATTCCGATGAGTGTTCATTTGAATACCGATGAGGAAGAGATCATACGCAAGGCGGTGGATATGGTAAACGATATCTGGACGTATTATTTGAATCGTCACGAGACTACCTCCACAAAAGCCTGTCTGGCAATGGCGGCAGTAGCGATAGCTCAGATATATTTAAAGACCGACGGATGTCGGGAAGATATACTTTCTCGTCTGGACGATTTGAGTGACGAGATGGAAAAATTCTTCGAAACTCCGGAGAATGTGTGACGAAATAATTTTTAAAACAACATAACCTGCACCGCAAACTTCTCTCTCGGGAGGACGTTCGTGGTGCTTTTTTATAATTTAGAAACAATGAATACTATATTAGTAATCGGTATAGGACTTGGCGGACTGCTTATCGGCGGTTTGGTCGTGTTCCTATTGAATCGTACCTTGCTTAGCGCTCGGACCAAAACGATTCTGGAAGAAGCAGAAAAAGAGGCGGAGGTAATCCGTAAAAACAAACTGCTCGAAGTCAAAGAAAAATTCCTGCATTTGAAGTCGGAAATGGAGAAGCAGGCTACGGCTCGGAATGCCAAATTGCAGCAGGCTGAGGCTCGGTTGAAACAACGTGAAACACAGTTGAACCAGCAGCAACAGGAAATCCTGCGCAAGAAAAGCGAAACCGAAGCCGCCCGTGCCAATCTCGATTCGCAACTCGAAGCGGTAGAACGCAAGAAACAGGAATTGGATAAACTGCATAAAGCCGAAGTGGAACGCCTGGAACATCTTTCCGGTTTGTCAGCCGAAGAGGCGAAAGAGAAACTCGTGGAGTCGCTCAAAGACGAAGCGAAATCGGAAGCCGCATCGTATATCAACGACATCATGGACGATGCGAAAATGACGGCGAACAAAGAAGCCAAGCGGATCGTGATACAAAGCATACAGCGTGTAGCGACCGAAACGGCGATTGAAAATGCCGTGACCGTATTCCATATCGACTCCGACGAAATAAAGGGGCGTATCATCGGTCGTGAGGGTCGTAATATCCGGGCATTGGAAGCCGCTACCGGTGTAGAAATCATCGTAGACGATACCCCCGAAGCTATCGTACTTTCGGCGTTCGATCCGGTACGCCGCGAAATCGCCCGATTGGCATTGCATCAACTGGTGACCGACGGACGTATCCACCCTGCCCGTATCGAGGAGGTGGTTGCAAAAGTGCGCAAGCAGATCGAAGAAGAAATCATCGAAACCGGTAAACGGACGGCGATAGATTTGGGTGTGCATGGTCTGCATCCCGAACTGATCCGTCTGGTCGGCAAAATGAAATACCGTTCGTCTTACGGACAGAACTTGTTGCAACACTCGCGTGAAACAGCCAACCTGTGTGCCGTAATGGCTTCCGAGTTGGGTTTGAATCCGAAGAA
Organism: uncultured Porphyromonadaceae bacterium; assembly: GCA_900538555.1. Lineage (GTDB taxonomy): Bacteria > Bacteroidota > Bacteroidia > Bacteroidales > Barnesiellaceae > UMGS27. The sequence continues at coordinate 48,490 of UPYI01000004.1, read as the reverse complement.
AGCCCGTCGTGCCGGTCTGTTGCACGATATAGGCAAAGTGCCCGACGAAGAACCCGAATTGCCGCACGCATTGCTGGGTATGAAGCTGGCGGAGAAATATAAAGAGAAACCCGATATTTGCAATGCGATCGGTGCTCACCACGACGAAACCGAGATGACCAGTTTGTTGGCTCCGATCGTACAGGTGTGCGACGCTATATCCGGTGCCCGTCCGGGAGCCCGCCGCGAAATCGTCGAGGCTTATATCAAACGTCTCAACGACTTGGAACAACTGGCTCTCTCTTATCCCGGAGTATTGAAAACGTATGCAATACAAGCCGGTCGTGAATTGCGCGTGATTGTCGGAGCGGATAAGATCGACGATAAGGAGACGGAAAAACTGTCCGATGAAATCGCAAAACGTATTCAGGACGAGATGACCTATCCGGGGCAAGTGAAAATTACCGTAATCCGTGAAACACGTGCGGTAAGCTTCGCTAAATAACCCTGCCGGAAACGGATTATATAACGAAAGTCGCGAGGTGTCACCGGATGTTTGAATCGTGTGCGGCTTGCGACTTTTGATTTTTAAATTCTCCTGATCGGAGGAATAAGCTAAACAATGGATACGAAAGTAAATAATAATATGGATACTGCAACGCCTAAGGAATCGGTTGGTAAACAAACTGCCGATGATTCGGCGGCTCAGCCGTCGTGGGATGCCGGCAAGTACCGGCGGAAAGGGGCGAAGTTGCAGGTCTATGACTGGTTGGCAGACTTGCCCGAATCGCACGACGATACCGATCTGGTAGAGGTGCGGTTCAAAAATACCCGAAAAGGATATTATCGCAATTCTACGCATATCAATCTGGTGCCGGGCGATCTGGTCGCGGTAGAGGCTTCGCCGGGTCATGATATAGGTGAAGTGACTTTGACCGGTAGATTGGTGTTGTTGCAGATGCGGAAGAACAATGTGAAGATCGACAACCCGGAACTGAAACGGGTGTATCGGAAAGCCAAACCGAACGATCTGGAAAAGTTTGAAGAGGCGAAAGCTCGCGAACACTCGACGATGCTTCGGGCTCGTAAGATCGCCGAAGATCTGCATTTGAATATGAAGATCGGCGATGTGGAGTATCAAGGCGACGGTAACAAAGCGATATTCTATTATATAGCCGACGACCGTGTCGATTTCCGGCAATTGATCAAAGTCTTGGCGGAAGCATTCCGGGTACGTATCGAGATGAAACAGATCGGTGCGCGTCAGGAAGCGGGACGTATCGGTGGCATAGGTCCCTGCGGACGGCAGCTTTGCTGTTCGGGCTGGATGTCCAATTTCATTTCGGTCGGAACCAGTGCCGCCCGTTATCAGGATATTTCGCTCAATCCGCAGAAACTGGCAGGACAGTGTGCCAAGTTGAAATGTTGCCTAAACTACGAGGTCGATACGTATGTGGAAGCGCAAAAGCGGATGCCTTCGCGCGAAGTGCCGTTGGAAACGATGGGCGGGGTTTATTACCATTTCAAGTCCGATATTTTCAATAGGGAACTGACCTATTCGACCGACAAACAGATGGCTGCCAATCTGGTGACGATCGACGCCGACCGGGTGTTCGAGATTATCGCACTGAACAAACGGGGTGTTAAACCCGAACGGCTGGAACGGGAAGGTTCGGTTCGCGAACCGGTACGCAAAGATTTCGAAGATGTCGTCGGACAAGATAGCCTGACCCGTTTCGATAAAGCAAAGAAGAAAAAGAAATCCAAAGGCGGAAACCATTCGCAGCAACCGCAGAACGGACAACCGAAACCGGCGGAAGGAAATGGGATCGATCGTCCCCGTAAAGAGAATAACGGGCAGAACCGTCAGAACCGCCCGCAGTCGGATAACCGTAGTGCCGGTGGAAATAACAATGCCAACGGCGAGGTTAAGAATAGCGGGAATGGAGGAAGCGGTACGCCCCGGAATCAGAAGAACGGTAATAACAATCGTCCGCAAGGAAATCGGAAACAGGAGGAACATCGGAAAAAACGTCCGGCGAATGGCGACAATGCGGCTGCCCCTAACGAGGTGAAACGTCCGCAATCGGAGCAGAAGCCCGAACGCAAAGAGGATCGTTCGGATAACAAGCCTGCTCCTGCGGCTTCGACGGATGGACAATAATATACGGCGGAAATGATGATACGGCGGTTGTGCGGATATGCGTTGGTGCTCGGAGTATTGCTCTTGTCGGCATGTTCTCCGCGACGGGAAGTGTACGACCATTTTGCGGCTTTGCCCTCCGACGGTTGGAATGTAGCCGATGTGCAGGTGTTCGACTTCTCATTGCCTGCCATTCCCGATACGTATGAACTGGCATTGACGGTGAGACATGGCAGCCGGTACGATAACCGGAATCTGTGGATGTTTGTCTCTTTTGCCGATAGCGTAGGTGTCTGGCGTACCGATACGGTCAATTGCATACTTGCCGACCGCTTCGGCAAGTGGTACGGATCGGGCTGGGGAGTACATTATCAGTTCCGGCAGATCCTCTCCGACGATTTCCGGTTTCGTATGGGAGGCGAGCAACAGATTCGGGTACAACAGGCTATGCGTTACAATCCGGTCATGGATATTACCGACATAGGGATATCGGTCTTAAAGAAAAAAGAGTAGGCGGCAATCGGGCGTTTTAGTACGCGAAGGGTCGCTATGCCTCTATACCCTGCAAGAGAATGATTGAAAAAGGGTTGTGTCGAAATGAAATTTTCGATACAACCCTTTTTCGATGCGTTAGAATGTCTGAAATGCAAGACGCTGAGGATGACAGGAGTTTACTAATGTAAACGACTTAGCCCGAATTCCGATGGCAACGCCGCCGGTTGGACATTATGCACACTGTCATGATCAGGTCGCTCTTCGGCAAGGGACAGCAGGTCGCTGGGCTGCTTGCGGAAGGACCTTATTTCGTTTCTTCCGTCAGTTCGATGTCGATGGCAAAGCGGCTGTTCCCCTTTTCGATCTTCATCGAGTCGATAGGCAGGGTTATGATTTGCAGCAACGAGTCGGCGACGTGCAGGTTCTGGGTGAGATGTTCCCGTACCAATCGTTCCCGTCGCGACGATATACGGTTGATCTGACTGTCGATACGGTCGTTGAACAAAGCGGTAGCTTTATCGGTTATCGAGCCGTCGGCAGAAAGACCTTTTTCATTCAACAGCCGGTCGGCAAATGCGGCGACATCCGCCGATTTGAGGTCGATTCCGGCGATAGCATCCATATCGAGTATTTCCAGCTGTGATGTTGCTTTGTCGGGGTTCTGTTGAACGTAATAGGCGTGTTGCAGATTCCGTTCCGCCAAAGCCGGTTGGGCTTGTGTGTAATTTGTCCGTTGCGTGATTTTCAAACGTATGCCGGGATTGGATTGTACGATCTTGGATAAGTTCTCTAATTTTTCGTATTGCTCGGTCGTGAAGTGAACGGTTGCCGGATCGAATACGATGTTTTGCAGATCCATGCCGTTCAATCCCAGGGCATCGGCGAGAATCCGTATCGGTGCCGTGGTTACCTTCACCAGAATATTCGTCAGAGTGTTCAGAATGATTTTCTTGTAGGAAAATTGCGGCGAACTGATATCGCCCTTTATCGGCAGGTCGATTTTGATATGGTCGTTTTTGTCTTTCAACAGATACAGACCCATTTTCAGAGGCAGGTTCATTTCCGCGTCCACGTTGCTCTCCTTGCTGCCGAGTTCGCAGCGCAGGATATCCAGTTTGTTTGTGCCTGTGAGTTGGTTGTTCCGGATATCGTTCCGGCTGGAAAAAGAGAGGATGCCTGAGTGGATCGGGTATCCGAACATTTGTCCGCAGAACGGGGTGAAGTCGGTCAGTTGTACATTGTCCAAAGTCAGCAGCAGGCTTAGATCGGACAGGCTGTCTATCCGTCCCCGCCAATTGATCCGGGCATTGCCTTTCTCCTGTAAAGTGGCTTTCAGTTGCAGGCTGTTTATGGAGTCGGAGTCGAACCGGTCGGCAGTAACCTCTATGTCCGAGACGGTGTAATCGAAAGGTTTGTACATCGTAGCATCCGTATAGCGTATCCGGGTATCGGCAATACGCAGTTTTTCAATCCGGATGCGGGGCATTGCCGCGGTTGTCGAGTCGGGCTCTTCAACCGGTTCGTTCGCTTCGACAATAGAGTCGTTTCCGGCTATGAACAGGTAGTCGAGGTTGCTCGTACGGTCGTTATATACATCATATCCGGTGGAAAGACCTTTGATGTAGATTTCGTTTATGGCGAATCCCTGTTGCAGTTGTATGCTGTCGATTGCCGTATATATACTGTCGAGAGAGAGCACCGACGCTCCGTTTTGCTCCATATTGAATTTCGCAAGGGATACGTTGCCCGAAATGGTAAAATCCATCAGGTGGTCGATGTCGCCTTGTATGTCGGTGTGGATTCCGAGCACGCCTTCTACTTTACTGATGTTCAACGCCTGTTGCCAATAGGGCAAAGTAGGGGCGATCGCCAGATCGTCCAGCGCAAGCCGGATGCGGTAAGTTCCGGTTTCGATGTCGTATTGCAGTTGGGTGTTCAACGTGCCGCCCTGCTTGAAGTTCAGGTGCAAACCGATGTCGGTCGATTGTCCCGAAAAATAGACCTCCGGAATATTCAGCGACAGGTCGTCGATGTTGAATGCGCTGTGAATGGCTTGATCTTCGTAGAACAGGCGGCTGTCGCCGATGCGTATATCCCGGATCCGGATCTCCCACGGGCTGCCGGCTTCATCGGGTTTCTCTTCCGGTTCGGTCGTTTCGGGATTTTCTTCCCCTCCGATAAAGTCGCTGAAATTGAATGTCTGTCCGTTTTGCAGGATCTGGACATATAGCCCGTCGAAATACAACCGTTTTACATCTATGCTTTTCCAAAGCAACGGCAGCAGGTTGATTCGGGTTTCGAACCGATTGAGCGACAGAAAAGTATCGTTCGATTCATGTTCGTTCACAGTGAGCCCGTTTATCACTACCTTGCCCGAAAACAGGTTGATGGACAGATCGTTCATCGCGATTTTTCTGCCGATTAATTTTTCACTGTTTTTTTCGATATAAAACTCTGCGATAGGCGATACGGTGAAGGCTATCAGCAACAACAATGCTACGATAGACGCTGCTATCGTACAGGTGATTCGCACTCCTTTTTTCATACTTGACTATTCTTGTCTTTGAGAGCCGGATAAGCCGGTCGGATTCATTCTGCGGCGGCGTGCCATAAAGTTCGGTATGCTTTGTTGTCATCGGAATTTTAGGATCGTCAGTAACCTTCCGTTTCCCTCAATCTCTGTGCTTTGCTCCTCAGCCATTCTAACACGTCGCAACGGGGTTGCTTTGACACAGCCCCGTTGCAAATGTAAGATATTATTTCGTATCGTGTAGGGCGGATGCGACTCTTTTATCAGAACCGGCAAAAAAAGGTTACCAGCAGCGGTACGCAAAATTCGAGGATAAAACCGTGCAGGATAGCCACTGGCACCATTTCCTCGCCCGAGTACTTCCGGATTAGCGGCAGACAGACATCGAGCGAAGTAACGCCGGCAACGGTTATCGGGACCTCTTTCCCGACAAAACGGGCGAAGAGCGGAATCGTGAGCAGGGCGATGATCTCGCGGATGATATTGGCTAACAGGGAAATGATTCCCAGTTCCATTGCCATCTCGGCACCCAGTATGGGCTCTTTCAGGTCGGCAATCAGGACGGACGACAGAGAATAATATGCAAATCCGCTGTTGGCTGCCAGACAGTCGGCAATGCTCCATCGGGGGATCAACAGGCTGATGATGACGGTAAAGAGTAGAGTGCCGACGATGGTACACAGGGGTAATGACAATGTACGCAGATTCATCTGCTTGTAAAACAGTTCTTTCAGGTCTTTGCGAGTACCGAGGCTGATACCGACGAATAGTACCAATATGTGCAGTGCGACTACCGATGTGTGTTCGCCTAACATTTCGGCTGAGAGTATTCCGGACAGACCGGCAAGAATACCGAGCGCGAATACCGACAGGATGATCAAGCTATTTTTCATCTCTGCCTCCTTTCTTTTTGAGCAAACGTAGGACGAGGTAGGTGAGGCTTGCACTTCCGGCTACTCCGGCAAGAGCAAGCAGAAGAGCCTGTATGCCATATTCGCTGAATCGTTCGATCAAGGTGCGGTTTGAACCGATTGTGACCCCGAAGATGAACAGAAGCAGATATACGGTGAGGGTAATTGCCCGGTCGGCGTGGCGGAACAGGGGCTGGCGACGGAACAAAAATCCGATGGCGATGCCGATAAATAGTATGGTCAATATGCTTATCATATACGCTTTCTTTATTATAGGATACGGCGATAACGACATGGGAATGTCTTATCGGATAAAAAAACAGGAAAGGGAAACGGCTATTGCCGGTGTGCGTATATGTGCGATCAGATCATGCCGCTGAACCAGTAGATAAAGACCGTGAAATGGCGATACGACAAACCCCGTTGCCGTTGCGTCATATTAGCTCTGTTGTGATCGACCAGTCTCATCCGTCTGTTTGTTTTTTTTGCAAAGATAGTGCAAGGTGAGAGCAGAAGCAAATTGGATATGAACTTTTTCGATAGTCGAGCGCAGAGCCGAACGTGTTCGAGCTATGCCGAGGCAAGAAAAAGTGCATGGATATGAACTTTCTCGATAAGCCGGGCGCAGAGCCGAACGTGTTCGAGCTATGCCGTCGATCTTCCGAATTGTTCGGAGTATTTGTTTTTGCGCCCGTCGTATTGTATTTTTGTCGTACCGAAAAAAGATGCCGATTATGGAGTGCCGTACTGTTTTTATCGATTTGGACGATACGTTGTGGAATTTCCGTGCGAATACGTTGGTGGCGCTTCGTGCGGTTTATGAGGAGCTGGACCTGAAACCGTTGTTGGGGGAATATGAGTCGTTTCAGTCTCGCTATCTGAAACGGAATCACGAACTTTGGGATTTGTATCACCGGGGAGAGATCACCAAAGAACTGCTGATGGTGGAACGGTTCCGCACTTTGTTCCGCCAGTCGGGGTGTCCCGATCCGGACGATCGCTTGTCTGCCCAGTTGAATGAGCGTTATCTCGATCTGCTTTCCCGGCAATCGGCATTGGTCGATGGCGCGAGGGAAGCATTGGAATATTTAAAATCCCGTGGCTATCGTTTGTATATTCTGAGTAACGGATTTGAAGAGGCGCAGTTCAAAAAATTACGTTCTTCGGGTATTGAGCATTATTTCGAACGGGTGGTGCTTTCCGATGAGATCGGTGTGACAAAACCCGACCGGCGATTGTTCGATTATGCTTTGTCGGTAACCGGATCGGCGGCAGAAGATACCGTACTGATCGGTGACAATTATGAAGTCGATGTACAAGGGGCTTTGGCTGCCGGATGGCATGCCCTCTTTTTCGATCGCGACCGGTTGCCCGAATTGCCCGTCGGGGCATATCGTCCCGATGGCACGCTTACCGATTGGCGTGAGATTTCCAACTGGCTGTAACCGTTTTTTCAGATAGTTTCGTCGGTTAGATCGGCGACGTCCGTTTCGATGAAATGAAGCCCTTCTACCTTGTCGAGACGCGATTTAAGTTTTTCCATAGCCGAACGGCGGATGCGCAGTGTCATGTCGCAATCCATATCGAACCGTTGTGCCGTAACTGTGGGATTCTCTTCTTTGACGATGCGCATGACATCGTTCATCATCGGATATTCGAACCGGAAACTTACCGAATCCTCCACTAACCGTTCTACGATTGTGTTGTTTCGGATCGCTTCTGCGGCAGCTTCGCGATAGGCGGCGATAAGTCCGCTCGTGCCGAGTTTGATGCCTCCGAAATAACGGATTACCACAATCAGTATATCGGTGAGGTTGAAGGAGTTGATTTGCCCCAGTATCGGTTTCCCGGCAGTGCCCGACGGCTCGCCGTTGTCGTTCGACCGGAACAAGGTGCGTTCGTGCCCGATCATATATGCCCAGCAGACATGCCGTGCGTCGTAGTATTCCTTCTGATACATTTCGATATATTCTTTGGCTTCCGCCACCGACGACACGGGCAGAGCGAAAGAGATGAACTTGCTCATCTTCTCTTTGTATAGTCCTTCCGATGTGCGGTCGATGGTGAGAAATGTATCGTCCATAGAAATGAAAAATGGCTTATCTTCTACAAAGATAGTGCAAATCGAGAGCAGAGACATCAAACTTGTTTGAATGGCTATGCCGAGTGCCGCTTATCTTCTACAAAGGTAAGCCATTTTCCGTGATTACACAAATCGGGGTCCCGATCAGTATTTATGGTCGGTTTCTTTCATCTCTTTTTCAGTGATCGGTTGGGCGTTCATGGCACGCCATACATAGACGATGTATGCCAATACGAGCGGGATCAACAGCGATACGACGCTCATGGTCTGTAAAGTGAACAGGCTCGACGAACTGTTGTAGATCGTCAGTGAACTTTGCAGGTCGGCGGTAGAGGGATAGTACGGAGTCTGGTTGTATCCGGCGAGGAAGAAGAGGCTCAATACGACCAGTACGGTACCGATCCCCGAGAACCAGATGCCTTTAGTGTAGTGTTCCGCCAGCAGGGAGCGGATCATGCCGTAAAGCACAGCCACTACGCCGACAATGAACAGCACGGCTACCCACGGCATCTCGATCAGGTTGAAGAAGTATTTGTATGCCCGTGTTCCGATCGTTCCGTCCGCATTGATTTCATATCCGTCGCTTAACAGAAGCACAGCTACGAATGCTAAAAAGAATACGACGAAAATGCCGCCGCTTACGAGCAGGTGTTTTTTCGCTTTCTTGAATATCGCTTCGTTGTCGATGTTGTTCATGAAATAGAGTGCGGCTTGTGCCCGTGCGAGGAAGAAGACGGTCAAGCCCAACAGCCAGTTACGATAGTCGAGCAACGCTTCCAGCCCGTGAGCCGGATTTTGCCATGTACTGATGACCGGCATTTGCGGATCGAGCAGGTTCTGTTTGTTTACGCTGAAATCGGCGCCGGTGAAGAATGTCGCTACGGCAATTCCTAACAAGATCGGAGCGAACATTCCGTTGATGAACAGGAACACATCGTAGGTGCGTTTCCCGAGGAAGTTACCGCGTTTCGACCGGAATTCGTATGACACTGCTTGCACGATGAAGCAGAACAGAATAGCCATCCACAACCAGTAGGCACCGCCGAAGCTGGTGGAATAGAAGAGGGGGAAAGAGGCGAAAAATGCTCCGCCGAATACGACCAGTGTCGTGAAGGTCAGTTCCCATTTCCGTCCCAATGAATTGACGAGCATGGCATCTTCCGATTCGGTTTTAGCCATACATACCAGCAGGGACTGTCCGCCCTGGACAAAGAGCAGAAATACTAACAAGGCTCCTAACAGAGAGATGAGAAACCACCAATAGTTTTGAAAAAATAATTCGTTCAGTTCCATAATCGTTTATTTATGTTCGGTCCCTTTTTTGATTTGTTTCAACATGATGCCTATCTCGGCGATCAACAATACCGTGAACAGTACGGCGAACAGCCAGAATGTGGTCTGTACGGATGCTACCTCGATTTTCGACACTGCGGCGAATGTAGGCATGATATCCTGGATCACCCACGGCTGACGTCCCATTTCGGCTACGATCCAACCCGATTGCAGGCAGACGTATCCGAGGGGAATGGTGAGAATGCAGATCCATTGCAGCCATTTCAGCGATGCCAGTCGGTTGCGGTAAGCCAACACCAATATCACAATGAAGAATACAAGGAAGTACCCGCCGAGGATGATCATGATGTGGAACGAGTAGAATGTAAACGGTATGTTCGGGATCAGTTGTTCCACGTCGGTTATGTATCCGTATCCGAAATAGTCGTAATTGGCATTCAGCACCGCTTGGGCTGAATCCATAGCAGCCGTGTTGTTTTCGGCTTTGGCTCGGCTGTAATCGCCGAACGCCTGCCGGGCTTTCACACCCATTTCGATTTTTTGGTTCACAGAGGGTTCGATAATCTCTTCGCCCCGGATGTTTTTGGCGGTATAGCCTCCGGCAATGATGTCATTGACGCCCGGTACGAAGCCGTCGGCTTGACGTGTCGCGAGGATGGAGAGCAGTTTCGGAATGGGAATGTCGAAGAGGAACGGGTCGGCATCGTTGTCGAATTTTTTATCGGGGTTGAGGATACCGAACGCAATCAGTTCCTGCCCGTTCTTGCCGTCGTACACACCTTCCATTGCCGCCAGTTTCATCGGTTGTTTCTCAGCTACCTGATAAGCCGATCCGTCGCCGGTGTACGATACGAGCAGCGTGCCGACAAGACCTACCCACGCGCCGACTTTCATACTCTTTTGCGCCAGTTCCGTTTCGCGTTTTTTAAGCATATACCATGCACTGATGCCGACAGTGAAAATACCGCCGAGCACCCAGCCCGCCGATACGGCATGGAAGAATTTGTTGGTCGCTACCGGCGAAAGCACCAGTGCCCAGAAGTCGTCCATTACGTTGCGTGCGGTATCGGGGTCGAACCGCATACCTACGGGGTATTGCATCCATGCGTTGGCGATAAGAATCCACAGGGCGGAGATCGTTGCTCCGATTACCGTGAGCCACGTCGATGCCAAGTGAAATCGTTTGCTTACTTTGTTCCAGCCGAAGAACATGACGGCGAGGAATGTGGCTTCCATAAAGAATGCCATGATCCCTTCGATCGCCAGCGGTGCGCCGAATATGTCGCCGACGAACCAACTGTAATTCGACCAGTTTGTACCGAACTCGAATTCGAGAATGATACCCGTAGCGACTCCGATCGCGAAATTGACTCCGAACAGGGTCATCCAGAATTTAGTGATGGTTTTCCACTTCTCGTCGCCGGTGCGGTAATAGATAGACTCCATAATGGCGACGATCAATCCTAAGCCTAAGGTGAGCGGAACGAATAACCAATGGTAAATGGCGGTCAGGGCAAACTGTCCGCGTGACCAATCGACAAGAGACATTAAATCGTTCATAGGTTGTTATACTTTATATGATTAATAATGTTGTTGATTCCGGATGTATTATAGCGGGAGAGGACGTATCAGTTCTTCGGTGACATGCTGCGCCCGTTCTTCGTCGGTGTCGTAATCGCGGGAGAGCAGATTCGGGAAGAAAAACAGTTTCAGCACGAAGAACATGATGAAAAGTTTGATGAGTATGATGGCCCATAAGGTTTTTCCGACGGTCATATTTCGGAAGCCGTCGAGGTAAAATTTCCATATACGGAGGTATAAGGGCGGCTGCTCTACGGATGTGTTGTTCTTCATAATGCTTAAATATAAAGTACCGAAAGATATGGACTTTTTTTTAATTTTATATAAAAGCCGCCGATTTTATTTGTCGGCGGGAACGGGCTCAGTCTCTCCAAAAAACAATCGGTCGGCAGGCTTTGTTCGACAGCCGGCGGGATTGGGGGCGGAATCACGCCGATTGCAGATAAATTGTCGGATGAGTGTACGGATTTATAAATAAAACCGCTATCTTTGTGTCGCATTGGTTTCGTATTTCCTCTCTGGAAAGATCGGATGAAAAGGGAATCGGGTGAAAATCCCGGACAGTCCAGCTGCTGTAAGCTCCCTGATATGCGTTTCGACCGCTAAGCCACTGACAGCTAATTTGTCGGGAAGGCAGGAAACGCAGGAGTAAGTCAGAAGACCTGCCATGCAACCCATGTATCAACGGCTCTCTGGGGTTAGAGCGTGATAACACATACGATTACCAGTTCGGAACCGAGGTTGGAATGATAGAAGCCGGATGTGTTGTCCGGAATCTTTCACAGGAGCAATTAAAAAATCGAAAGAATGATGCGACGATTTTCTTTGTTTCTTCAACTGACGGTGCTGCTGGGCGGTTTACTCGCCACGGAGCCGGTACGCGCGGAATATACGTCGCGTCTCGATTCGGTGCAGCAGATCGAGGAGGTTGTGGTTACCGGAAATCGTCTCAATGAGATCGTACCCGCACAGAAGTTGGATGGGAAAGTGTTGGAGAAACTCAACAGTTTCTCGGTTGCCGATGCGATCCGTTACTTTTCGGGCGTCCAGATCAAGGATTACGGAGGTATTGGAGGATTGAAAACCGTGAACGTGAGGAGTATGGGTACCAACCACATGGGTGTGTTTTACGATGGTATACAGTTGGGAAATGCACAGAACGGACAGATCGATCTGGGTAAATTTTCGTTAGACAATATGGAAGAGATCTCTTTGTACAACGGACAAAAAAGCGATATTTTTCAGTCGGCAAAAGATTTCGGATCGTCGGGTTCGATCTATTTGCGGGCAAAGCGTCCCCGTTTCAAGGAGGGAGAGACTTACCATGTGCAGGCAACGATGAAAGCCGGTTCGTTCGGGCTTGCCAACCCGTCTGTGCTATGGGAACAGAAACTGTCGGATGCGGTAGCCCTGTCGGTCAATGCCGAATACATCTATGCCACGGGCAAATACAAGTTCCGTTACCGCAAGATGATGGAGCAGGATGGCAAACGGGTACCGGCTTACGATACGACTGCCGTACGGCAGAACGGCGATGTGCAGGCTGTCCGTGCGGAGGTCGGAGCGCATGGCGTATTGGATCGCGGTATGTGGAACGCCCGGGCGTATTATTACGATTCGGAACGGGGAATACCCGGTGCGATAGTCAATAATGTATTCAGACGGGGCGAACGGCAATGGGACAGGAACCTGTTTGTGCAGGGGTCGTATATGCAGGAGGTGACCTCCTATTATAAAGTACAGGCGAATGCCAAGTATGCTTATGACTATACGCACTACCTCAGCGACGATGAGAAACTGAAATATATCGACAACCGGTTTCATCAGCAGGAGGTGTATTTGTCGGCGGCGAACCTGTTTACTCTGTACCGCTGGTGGGATGTGTCGTTGTCGGGCGATTTCCAATGGAATACCCTGCACGCCGATTTGACCGACTTTACCGTCCCGTCGCGCTATACCGGACTGTTGTCGCTGGCAACCGCGTTGCATTGGGCGCAGTTCAAAATGCAGGCGAGTGTGTTGGGTACGTTTCTGCACGAATCCGTGTCGGGCAGGAAAAGCGGTGTGGCATCGCCCGACAGACAGGTGTTTACGCCTGCGGTATTTCTGTCGTATAAACCGTTTCGGGCACATGAACTGAATGTACGGGCTTTTTATAAACGGATATTCCGACTGCCGACTTTCAACGATTTGTATTATACCGATATGGGTAATGCGAATCTGAAACCGGAGTTCACGACACAGTACGATGCCGGAGTGGTATATGAAAAAGCTTTCAGCCATTCGTTTTTCAAATATTTGAATGTGCAGGGCGATTTCTATTATAATGAGGTGTCGAACAAAATTATAGCTTACCCGACCGGAAAACAGTTCCGGTGGACTATGCTGAACTTGGGACGGGTGGAGATACTCGGTGTCGATGTGGCGGCGCAGTTGTCGGGCAAATGGAAAGCGTTCGGCGTGGATCTGCGGGTGAACTACACGTGGCAGCAGGCGCGGGATGTGACCGATCGGAACGATATGTACTACAAACATCAGATTCCGTATATACCGTGGCATAGCGGTTCGGCGATAGTGGCGCTTTCGTGGAAAGATTGGAGCTTCAATTACAGTTTCATCTATACGGGAGAGCGATATTCGCAGCAAATGAATGAACCGATAAACTATGTGGAGCCGTGGTACACGAGCGATGTGGCGTTGTCGTGGTCGTTTCGGGCATGGAAGACCCGGATTCGGCTGACCGCCGAAGTGAACAACCTGTTCAACCAGGCATACGATGTAGTGGAAAACTATCCGATGCCCGGAACGAACTTTAAATTTATTATTCGAGTAAATATATGAAACGAGAAACGGCAGGTATATTTTTGATGCTTTGTCTGTTGGTTGCCATAGCCGGTTGCCGTCGCGACGATATGCTGATCTATTCCGACGACACACAAGTGGCTTTGCCCCGATATACGTCGGTTGATGGATTTTATCTGTTGAACGAAGCGAATATGGGATCGAACAAATCGACGCTCGATTACTATAACGATACGACCGGAGTATATACGCGGAATCTGTATGCCGAAGCCAATCCGACGGTGGTGAAAGAGTTGGGCGACGTGGGGAACGATCTGAAAATATACGGTAGCAGGCTTTATGCGGTGATTAACTGTTCTCATAAGGTGGAGGTGATGCGTGCGGATAATGCCGAACGCATCGGACAAATCGACTTGCCGAATTGCCGGTATATTGCGTTCGACGGTCCGTTTGCGTATGTCAGTTCGTATGTCGGTCCGGTGAAACCCGATCCGAAAGCCCCGTTGGGGTGTGTCTTCAAAGTCGATACGGCTACGTTGCAGGTGGTCGATACCGTGGCGGTGGGGTACCAGCCCGAGGAGATGGAAGTGCGTTTCGGAAAATTGTATGTGGCAAACTCGGGAGGCTATCGGGTTCCCGATTACGACAGCACGCTGTCGGTGGTCGATCTGGCGACGTTCGAGGAGATCAAGAAAATTCCGGTGGCGATCAATCTGCATCGGGTGCGCGGTGACAAGAACGGACGGCTGTATGTAAGTTCGCGGGGCGACTATTACGATGTCCCCTCCCGGTTGTTCGTCTTGGATTGCCACACCGACCGTCTGGTCGATACGCTCGATGTTCCGGTCGATAACCTGTGGATCGACGGCGATTCGGCGTACGTATGTAGCGGTTCGTGGAATCATGTGACGCAACAGAATGTGATCGGTTACCATATCGTCGATCTGAAAACGCTCCGCCCGGTCGGTTCGTTTATCAAGGACGGGACGGAGAGCGATATCCGGCTGCCTTATGGTATTGCCGTACACCCGATTACCAAAGAGGTCTATGTCACCGATGCCCGGAACAAGGTGTCGGCGGGAATCGTGCATTGCTATGGTGCGGACGGCGTACACCGGTGGCAGGCGAAAACGGGCGATATACCGGCGCATTTTGCATTTAAGGGAAATCTGGATCGAAATAAATAGGAGCATGATGAAAAGAGGTATTATATTGTTATGGGCGGCTATTCTGCTGGCGACGTTTCGGGGGCTGGCGCTTTCGCCTTATATCGCTACGGTGATCGATTATGTCCCTGCTCCGGGGCAGTTTGTCAATGAGATTCCCGAATACGAGGAGGGCGACACGAAAGACGACATATTGCGTAAACTCACCGACGGGTTTGCCGGCACGGAGCTGGGCGATATGGTTTCGCTGGGAGCGTTCGGCGGATATATCGTCGTCGGGTTCGATCATACGATTGTCAATCTCCCCGGAGAATATGATTTCAAGATTTATGGAAATGCGATCGAAATAGGGACGGGGACTGCTTCGGGGGCTGGCAGCGAACCGGGTATTGTGATGGTGGCGTACGACCGGAATAAAAACGGTGTGCCCGATGAGGACGAATGGTATGAGATTGCCGGTAGTGATTATTACCATGCGAATACGTGCCGGGGGTATGAGATCACGTATTATCGCCCCGATGAAAACAAACAGCCGGTTCCGTCAGGGAATATGTCGGTTATCGATGCGGAGTATATCCGATGGACCGATAATTTAGGAGAGAGCGGCTTTCTGCCTAAGTTGAGTTTTCACCGTCAGAGTTATTTCCCGCAATGGATTTCCGATGAGACATTGACTTTCAAGGGTACGCGCCTGCCCGATAACGGGATAAACGAAAGCGACAATCCCGACCAGCCGTATTATGTATTGCATCCGTTTGATTGGGGATATGCCGACAATCATCCGAATACCAGCGACCGTTCCTGCATCCGGATCGATTGGGCGGTCGATACCGACGGAAATCCTGCCGAACTGCCGGGCGTGGATTTTATAAAGGTATATACCGGAGTGAATCAGGTAAACGGTTGGGTGGGGGAATGCTCGACCGAGATTATCGGTATAACGGATTTGCATGCGGCAGCATCGTTGCCCGCTGTCGGGACTGGCGAATCGGCAACGGCTTATCTGAACCGGCAGACCGGACGGCTTCATCTTTTCTTGCCGCAAGCTATGCCGGTGTCGCTGTTCAATGCTTCGGGGCGACTTCTTCTGTCGTATCGGCTCGGGCAAGGGCAACAAACGTTGGATCTGTCGGAACTATCGGACGGTGTTTATGTGCTGCGTGCCGGGCAGCAGTCGTTCAAATTGATTAAATGATAGGTCGGTCGCTTGTCGACCGGAAAGATATAGTGATTTAAGTGACCCTTTTGCCATAGGGGAATACTCCTTGCCGTTGCTTTTGCATAGGTAGGGAGTATTTTTTTGTTTGTAAGTTGAAAATAAAATTAATGGATGGTTTGTAGTGTTAAATATTTGGTTAATTATTGTTCTGTATTTAATAAACGCCAGGTACTTGACTATATTTGTACATATTCGGAAAAATGGGATAATATATTCATGTAATAAAAGGAAATATGATTTACGTTATATTCATTGCTTTTGCTTTACTTAGCTATTTAGTGCAGAATGTTCTGAACAGCAAGTTCGACCGCTATTCCAAAGTGCCCATACCCTATGGATTGACAGGGAAAGATATTGCAGAACGGATGCTGCGTGAGAATGGAATAACCGATGTACAGGTAACACAGGTGGACGGACGATTGACCGACCACTACAATCCGGCTACTCATACGGTGAATCTGAGCCGTGATGTCTATTTCGGCAATAGTGTAGCGGCTGCGGCAGTGGCAGCGCACGAATGCGGTCATGCGGTGCAACATGCCCGCTCTTATGCCTTTCTTACACTCCGTTCCAAATTGGTTCCTGCGGTCAATTTCGCTTCGCATTGGATGCAGTGGCTATTGCTGATCGGAATCCTTACGATCGAAACGTTTCCGCAGATTATGTTGGTCGGCATCATTCTGTTTGCCATGACCACTTTGTTCAGTCTGGTGACGCTGCCGGTGGAGATCAATGCCAGTTCGCGGGCATTGGTTTGGCTGAACGGAGCAGGCGTAACCGATGTCCGTACGCACGATCAGGCAAAAGATGCGTTGAAATGGGCGGCATATACATATGTAATAGCCGCATTGAGCTCGTTGGCGACACTTGTCTATTATATAATGATATTTGCCGGTCGTCGGGACGATTAAATAGTAGATTTGAGTTTAAAGAGTTTGGTTAAATTTCTTTTTGGAAAGGGTATCTATGTAAAAAGATACCCTTTATTTATGGATTTTATGGGAGGATAAAAAGTGTAAGTATTTAATATGGTATGCCAGATTTGTGTTTTTATGAGACGTTAAATGTTTTTATTTTTTTTATACATTTTGATAGCTTAATATAATTTTAATTTTGCGGCGTTAATTGTTTAAGGATGAAGATATTTTTTAAGTTTTTTGGGGTCGTACTTTTATTTGTTGGAGCGGCGACACAAAATGCCTATTCTCAACGAATTGCTGTAAAGACGAATGCCATTGATTGGGTAACGCTTTCTCCTAATGTAGGATTTGAAGTTCGCCTATCTCAACATTTTACGCTGGATTTCGAAGCCGCGTTCAATTATTTTATAACCAAAGACCTGAAACCGAATTATCTGAGACTGCAACCGGAATTGCGCTATTGGTTCTCGCGACCGATGGTGCGTCATTTTATCGGTATTACGGGGTATTATAGTTTGTACACCTTTCAATATAAGCGGAATCATTATGACGGAGATGCCTGGGCAGCGGGTGTTACCTATGGTTATGTGTATCCGTTAAGCCGCCATTGGAACATGGAAGCGACCATAGGTGTCGGAGCTGTGAAGTTGCGGACAATGAAATATTTACAAGGTGAGAAACGTCCGGAATCTCCGAATTATTCTCCTTTGCGACTTGCCCCTGTGAAGTTGGGCTTGGCATTCTCGTATCTGTTTTAAGTGACTACTGTGTAATAAGAGGATAATATGCAGATGAAAAAAATCTATTTGTTATTACTGTTGCTGTTCGGGGTTTCCCTGTTTACTTTCCCGGCATTTGCACAAACGATAAATGTGCGGGGTACGGTAAAGAACCTTGATGGAGAGCCATTGGTGAGAACTACTATATATGATGCGAAAACGAACAAACTGCTCGGATTTACCGATTCCGACGGTAATTATATGGTGTCGATCTCTCCTACGGGCGAATTGCTGTTTGCCAATATCGGTTATAGCGAAAAGAAAGTACCGGTAAACGGTGAATTGAAAGTGGATGTGCTGATGGCACATGTTGCTACCGCACTCGAAGAGGTGGTCGTATCGGCGAAACGAATTGTCGATAGAGTCGTTCCCGAGCCGACGGACATAGAGGTGATCGGAAACTATTTTCATATTCGTACACGTGTGAAAGTACCGCATGAGCTGTTTTCCATGAATGCCCGGATGATTATTCAGCCCGGTATTTATAATGTGACAAAAAAGGAAATGACACTGCTCAATCCTGTTGTTTTCGATGGAAAGGAGTATGCGATTACGCAAGAGCGGATGTACGATTTCGATCTTTCGAAAGATCCGCTTTCGAAATACGTGAGGGTAAAACAGTCGGGCTATAAGAAAGATGACTGGATTCATTATGTCGATTCATCGTATATAGAAAATCCGAAGGACGATTTCCGTTGCGATGTGATGGTGGCAATGGAGAATTACAACCGGGTACTTTATCGCGATACATTTGTGATAGCCCGAGGCGTTATCAATCCTTTGCGTTTCCTGGAATATAGCTTTGCGGGCAGTATGGTTGCCGATACAGCCTATTTCCCGAAACCGGAAATGCAGTTGTGCGAAAGTCAAGGCAGTGTGAATCTTGCGTTTGCTGTCGGTAAACGGGATCTGAATATGAAAGACAAACGCAACCAGGAAGAGTTGGAGCGTTTGCGCAGGGAATTGAATGAGGTGGAAGACAACCCGAATGCCATGTTGAAAACGTTCTCGATTACCGGTTCTTCCTCTCCCGACGGAACTTACAAGAAAAACGTAGAATTGGCGCAAGGGCGTATGGCTTCGGCGTTGAAGACGATTTCCGGCGTATTGAAACCTGAAACCCGCAAGACGATCAAAACCAGTTCGACTTCTTCGGTAGAGACTTGGGGGCATGTGGTAGATCTTCTGCAAGCCGATTCGTTGAAAAAGGAGGCGGAGCAGATTGCACAGATCATCAAAAAATATCCCAACTCGCCCGATCAGCAGTTCCGGGCAATATCCCGATTGCCTTTCTACCGGAAGATGATTGTGCCTAATTATCTGCCGAAATTGAGAAAAGTGAATTATGCTTATACGTTCATGCAATATCGTCTATTAACGGACGAAGAGATCGAGAACTTGTATAATACGAACTATAAGGCTTTGTCGAAGAACGAGTTCTGGAAATATTATACCAAATTGACCGATCCGGCGGAAAAAGAGATTGCCTGTCGCCGCGCATTGGAAGTACATCCTAAATTCGTGGTGGCTGCAAGCGACCTGGCTGGTCTGTTGATTATGCGCGACAGTATCGATGCCGATATTCTGGAACCGTTCATCAACGGTCAGCCTATTCCGGACGAAGCGAAGTTGAACCAGACCATCGCTTATATGAAGAAAGGTCTTTATACCCGTGCCGATTCTTTGGCGTCGGAATTACCCGATAGCGATGTGTTCCGTCGTATCAAAGCATTCTCTGCCGCATTGAACGGTAATTATGAGCGGGCACTTATGGAAGTTTCCGAGTCGTCTCTGATGAACGAGGTGGTGATGCTGTTGGCTATCAAGTCGAACGAACAGGCTTGGAAACGAAGCCGGTTGTTGGGTAATACCGCGAAAGAGGAGTATGTAAAAGCGATAGCCTCCAACCGTATGGAGCGCATTATCGAGGCAATGGACCATTTGGAACATGCTTTGGAATTGGATCCGTCGTTGCGTGAGATTGCAGAGGTAGATGGTGATGTATTGGATTTGTTAGAGTAATCGTTATGAATTGTTATCATAGAAGTTTGAGGAATAAGTTACTCTTCGGGGGTTGTCTGGTGGCGATGTTGGGTTCGACTGCGGTTGCCAAGGAGTCGTTCAACGCATTGGATCATACATTGCAGAAACCGTTGAAGATTGAAAAGTTTGAGGAAAAGAAATTCGGCGATCATCTGTTTGTGATTCCGGAAGTGGGAATCACGCTGATGCAGAAGCCCAACAGTATGCTCAGTCCTGCCGGAATCGGTGCACGGGGGGGCTTGCTGATCGGTGACTGGATTACTCCGGTACACGGAGTCAGGATCGGATTGAACGGCGGACAACATAATGGCGTATCTATCAATACCAATTTTGTCGGTTTGTCTGCCGATTATTTGATGAACATGAGCGCACTGCTCCGGGGGGATAATCCGAACCGTCTGTTCGAAGTACTCGGCATCGCCGGTCTGGAATATCAGTTGATTTATAACACGGGAACGGTGTCGCATGTCGGCGGATTCCGGTTGGGATTGCAGGGAAAATTCAACCTTTCGCCACTGACCATGCTTTATATCGAACCGCGTGTCGGTATTTATAGCGACGGGCTTGATCGGGTCGTTTCATGGCGCAGATACGATCTGGAAGCGTCGGTTATGGCGGGTATCGGTTATAAGCTGCTCTCCGATCCGATCCGGAAAAAAAGTTCGGATTTCGACCGCCGGTTCTCCAAAAACTTTTTCTTCTCGTTGGGTGGCGGTTTCGCCTCGACTTTAAAAGTGGCTTCGATGCCTTTCCGCGACTACGGCGGTACGGCTTTTGTGGCAATCGGCAATCAACTGTCGCGTATTTCGTCATTGCGCTTGTCGATATTGGCAGATTATCTTAAAACATCGCGGGTGCGGAACTCGTCTGCCATTGGTGTGCAATTGGACTATATGCTGGATATGCACTCCCTGTTCGGAGGCTTCGATCCTTCGCGGCTGTTCTCGATGTCGTGGGTAGCCGGAGTGAATTATAATTCCGTTTCGTCAGACGGAGTGCGTAACGGACAGCCCTCTATCGGAACCGGATTGCATGGAAATTTCCGGTTGAACGACTATTTGGGATTGTTTATCGAACCCCGTATAAATATCTTCAAAAATGATGCATGGGGCGGAACCGACGGTATCGGTAAAGTCGATCTGCTGTCGTCGGCATCGGTCGGATTGACTTATCGTCCCACACCTGCGTACCGCACGCATTCCGTACAACGTGAAAAAGAGACGTTCGATATGCCGAAGGCGATCGGCGATATGTTTATATCGATAGGTGGCGGATTGGCAGGCGTGCTTCAACCTTCGTTTTCGAGTCCGTTCCCCGATTGGGGCGGTCGTGGATCGTTGGCTTTGGGTACTTGGTGGAATGCTTATTCCGGTGCCCGTTTGTCGGTGAACGCGACTTATCTGAAAACTGATCCGGGCACACCGAATACAAAGGCTTTCGGCGGGCAATTGGATTATATGCTGAATTTGAGCACCTGTTTCAACGGATACCGTCTGGACCGTCTGTTTGATGTCTATGGTATTGTAGGTGTGAATGCCGATTATGTAGCCGCCCGTGCGAGATCGGGTTATTCGATCGGAGCCGGTATCGGACTGCAAGGTGTATTCAGATTGAGCGATATGTTCGATTTCTATATCGAGCCGCGTTTGAATGTCAATAAAGACGGAGTATGGACGCCGACAGTCCGTTATGTCGATTTGGTTCCGACGCTTACCGCCGGTATTACATATAACTTGTATCGTTATGGCATGCGCCATTCTGTCGATAATGAACCGGAAAAATTCACCAACAAGGACTTCTCCGACCATTTGATATTCGGTGTCGGTGTGGGCGCTTCGGCTCTGCTTTCGGCTAAGGCTGCTTCGAATTTGTCGAGCAGTGTCGGTCCCGGTGCATACGCTTATGTGGGAAAATGGTTCTCCGCCTCCTCCGGACTTCGTCTGTCGGCATCGGCTGGCACATTCGGCGAGCCGGGCTACGGATACCGGAAATACGGCATGATAGGAGTCGATTATCTGTGGAACATCAACAATACGATGTACGGTTACCGTCCCGATCGTATTTTCAGTGTGATATTGGGTGCCGGTCTTTCTGCCGCTTATGTTTCCGGAGTACACTCCGGAATCTATCCGGGCTTGGATTTGAGTTTGCAGGGGTTATGGAATATCGCCGACGGTTGGGGCATCTTCCTCGAACCGCAGATGCGGGTTTACAAAAGTTCTTTCTCCCGCTTGAATCTGGCGAGCCTGAAAGCGGATGCGTTGTTGTCGATGATGCTCGGCGTACAATATCAAATGCAAGGATATGACCGGAAAGTCGGCAGGACCGACTTTGAAAAAGACCGTCATGGATTTGTCTCTTTGGCGGGAGGTGTAAGCACTTCGTTCAGACATATTACCGATCCGAACAGTCTGGGCGCTACCGTAAATGTTGCAATCGGTAAATGGTACACTCCGATTTCGGCATGGCGTGTGGGGATAGATTTCGACCAACAATCCACTCCGTCTTACTATGCACTGGCTCTTTCGGCAGATTATATGTTGAATCTGACCTCTCTGGCATTGCAGTATAAATCGGGCAGGATATTCGACCTGATTGCCTCGGCTGGTATCTATGCAGGAGCTTCGCGTTCGTATCAGAAGACAACGGTTACTCCGGGTGCGAAATTCGGCTTGCAGGGACGTTTCAATGTTTCGCCCTATATCGATCTGTTTATCGAACCGCAGATATTGGCTGCTTATTCGGGGCGCGGAATTTATTCGCCTTCGTTGAATCCGGAAGCCCGCGTATTGGCAGGTCTGAACTACAAGATGGGAACTACCAAAGAAGAGGCTTCGAAGAACAGAAGAAAGTGGAACAGCGATAAACGTAATTTCGTTTCGTTCGCGATCGGTTCCGGATTGTTCAGTGAAACGGTGTTGCAACCGGATCTGCACAAATTCTCGGTGGATATAGATGCGACGGTCGGACGTTGGTTCTCGTCCGTTTCCGGTGCGCGGATCGGCTTGGCTTACGACTTCATCTCCGTGCCGTCGTCTCTCGATTCGAAGTTGAATCTCGGAACAGTACATGCCGATTATATGTTGAATCTGTTCTCGCTTTTCGGCGCCGCACCCGATCGTAAGTTCGATGCAATCGCCACGCTCGGAGTCGGAGTGGGATGGAGCGGCTTCCCCAATTCGAAAGCTGCATTTGGCGGAATGCTGGGTGTACAGGCAAAATGGAGTCTGCCCCAATCATTCGATATATTCATCGAACCGTCCGTTTCGTTGTGGGATGACAAGGTTTATCAACCGAATAACCACAAATTCGTGGGCGTAGGTCGTGTATTGGTAGGTACGGCATATCGCTTCTGATTGACAGGGGGCGCATGGCGACGGTAAAAAGATAGAAATAAAGGCGGAGGCTGAAAGCAATTCCGGATTTATTTGAGAATTATTCGGGTATCCATTATCTTTGCATCCAATATGTAAGGATAATGGATTCCTTTTTTATAAACCATATCGGATTCCGGTTTCTTTACAACGAAAACAATATGGGGAGCCGATCCTCTTTCATCCGTTTAAATTAAGACTATGGCAGCAAAACCGTCTATTCCAAAAGGAACACGCGATTTCTCCACAGGAGAAATGGCAAAACGCAATTATATTTTCGATACGATCAAAGAGGTGTTCGCTCTGTTCGGCTATCGGCAGATCGAAACTCCGGCGATGGAGAACCTTTCTACGCTGATGGGTAAATATGGAGAAGAAGGGGATAAACTTTTGTTCAAGATTCTGAACTCGGGCGATTTCCTGTCGGATGTCTCGGATGCCGATCTGGACGAACGTAACCTGAACCGTCTGGCGGCTCGTCTGTGCGAGAAGGGATTGCGTTATGACCTGACCGTCCCCTTTGCCCGTTTTGTCGTTATGCACCGTAACGAACTAACATTCCCGTTCCGCCGCTACCAGATACAGCCGGTGTGGCGGGCTGACCGTCCGCAGAAGGGTCGCTATCGCGAATTTTATCAATGCGATGCCGATGTCGTCGGGTCAGATTCGTTAGTGAATGAAGTAGAGTTGATACAGATGATCGACATGGTGTTCGCCCGTTTCGGCGTGAGGGTGGCGATCAAACTCAACAACCGGAAGGTATTGAGCGGTATCGCCGAAATTATCGGTGCACCTGAAAAGATTGTGGATATTACCGTTGCGATCGACAAACTCGATAAGATCGGGTTGGACAAGGTGAACGAGGAGCTGCGTTCCAAAGAAATTTCGGACGAAGCTATCGCCCGTCTGCAACCGATCATATTGTTGCAAGGTACGAATGAAGAAAAGCTGGCTACCTTGCGCGATGTATTGGCTGCATCGGAAGTCGGTATGAAGGGTGTGGAAGAGCTGGAATATATTCTTCGCAAACTGGATTGCGCGGCTTTGCGCTCGCAGCTCGATATCGACCTGACACTGGCTCGCGGTCTGAACTATTATACCGGTGCCATATTGGAGGTGAAAGCGTTGGATGTGGAGATCGGCAGCATTACCGGTGGCGGTCGTTACGACAACCTGACCGGAGTGTTCGGCATGCCCGGCGTATCGGGGGTCGGTATTTCGTTTGGAGCCGACCGGATCTTCGATGTGTTGAACCAATTGAATCTTTATCCCGAAAACTCGTTGCAGAACACTCAGGTGATGTTCGTGAATTTCGGTGAAGCCGAAAGCGAAGCCTGCCTGCGCCATTTGTCGCGGATGAGAGCCGCCGGCATTCGTGCCGAAATATATCCGGAAGCCGCCAAGATGAAAAAGCAGATGGGCTATGCCGATACGCAGCAGATCGGATTCGTGGCATTGGTAGGCGAATCGGAAATGGCTGAAAACAAAATTACGTTGAAGAATATGAACACCGGCGAACAGCAGTGTGTTACGGTCGAGGAAGCCATAGCTCTGGTGAAAGAGTAAAACGCTTTTTGTCAGCCGGAGTGCTATTGTCCGACAGAAAAAAATAAATGATATGAAAGAAACTGGAACTATCGTCGGATTGACCGACGAGGAGGTGCTTTCGAGCCGAAGCAAGCATGGCGAGAACGTACTTACTCCGCCCGAAAAAGCCTCGTTGTGGTCGCAGTTCATAGAGAAATTCAAAGACCCGATTATCCGGATTCTGCTGGTTGCATTGCTGCTTTCGTTCGGAGTCTCGATTTATCAGATGACGGCGGAAGGCGAAAGTGCGACCGCATTGTTGGAACCGTTCGGTATTTTGATAGCCGTTCTGTTGGCTACGTTGGTGGGCTTTTTCTTCGAGGTCAGTGCCAACCGGAAATTCGATATTCTCAATCAGGTAAATAATGATGTTCCGGTGCAGGTGATCCGCAACGGACACCTTACCGAAATTCCCAAGCGGGATGTGGTTGTAGGCGATATCGTTTCGTTGAATACGGGCGATGAGATTCCTGCCGACGGCGAGTTGCTCGAATCGGTATCCTTGCAGGTAAACGAGTCTACATTGACGGGCGAGCCGATCGTTGCCAAGACTACGGTCGAGGCTGATTTCGATAGCGAGGCGACATATCCGTCGAACCATGTGATGAACGGAACGACCGTAGTCGATGGACATGGATTGATGCGGGTGACACAGGTAGGCGACGCGACGGAATACGGCAAAGTGTACGAAGGCTCTCAGATAGATAACCATACGCAGACCCCGTTAGACCGCCAGTTGGAACGTTTGGCTGGGATAATCAGCAAGGCGAGCTATATAATCGCTGCTATTGTCGTGGTAGCCCGTATGACGATCTATTTTCTCGGCGATAACCCGACCGATTGGATCCATCTCGGATCGTATTCGCTCTCTACCCTCATGATTGCCGTGACTTTGATTGTTGTTGCCGTACCTGAGGGTTTGCCGATGAGCGTTACGCTCAGTCTGGCAATGAGCATGAAGCGGATGCTGGCTACCAACAATCTGGTGCGGAAAATGCACGCCTGCGAAACATTGGGCGCGACTTCTGTCATCTGTACCGATAAGACCGGTACATTGACGCAGAACCAGATGCAGATTTATCGTACGAATTTTTGGAAACTGGGCGACGCTTCTTTGACGGAGAGTGTTTCCGGCCGTATGATAGCGGAGGCGATTGCGGTCAATTCTACGGCGAACCTCGATATAGACGAGTCGGGAAAGGCTCGTGTATTGGGCAACCCGACCGAAGGCGCATTGCTGCTCTGGCTTCGTAAACAGGAACTGGAATATATGGCATTGCGGGCGGAGGTACCGGTGGTCGCACAATTGACCTTTTCTACCGAGCGCAAGTATATGGCGACGGTGGTCGATTCCCCGGCAGCCGGTAAACGCATCTTGTATGTAAAAGGTGCTCCGGAAATATTGATGTCGGTCTGCGATGTCGTCGAAACCGATAAAGGCGACCTGCCGATAGCCGACTGCCGCTCCGAAATCGAGTCGTTGCTGCTTACATATCAGAATCAGGCAATGCGTACGTTGGGATTTGCCTATGCCGAAGCGGACGATTCCCTGCCTTATTTTGTCGATGGCCGTATCAATCCGGCGATACGTTTGCGTATGATCGGTATAGCAGCTATATCCGATCCGGTGCGGGCAGATGTACCGGCAGCGATCCGCTCGTGCATCGATGCCGGTATCGCCATTAAGATCGTGACCGGCGACACCCCCGGAACGGCGACGGAAATCGGTCGTCAGATCGGGTTGTGGAAACCGGAAGATACGGAGTTGAACCGGATTACCGGAACCGAATTTGCCGCACTCTCCGACGAGGAGTTGTTGAAACGTCTGCCCGGATTGAAGATTATCTCGCGGGCGCGTCCGATGGACAAGGAACGATTGGTGCGCTTGTTGCAGCAGTTGGGCAATGTCGTGGCGGTAACCGGCGACGGAACGAACGATGCTCCTGCGCTGAATAAGGCGGATGTCGGTTTGTCGATGGGCGACGGTACATCTGTGGCGAAAGAGGCGAGCGATGTGACGATCTTGGATAATTCGTTCAGCAGTATATCCTGCGCAGTGATGTGGGGTCGCTCGTTGTACCAGAATATCCGCCGTTTCATCGTATTCCAGATGACGATCAACGTCGTGGCTTGTCTGGTCGTTATGCTAGGGGCATTCTTGGGTACGGAGGCTCCGCTGACGGTGACCCAGATGTTGTGGGTGAATTTGATTATGGATACGTTTGCCGCATTGGCGTTGGCATCGCTGCCGCCCGAAGAGAAGGTGATGCGCGACCGTCCCCGCAAGATCACCGACCACATCATATCGCGTGCGATGTCCGTGCGTATCTTCGGTGTGGGCTTGGTCTTCATTCTGGCGCTGTTCGGTTTGTTGCAGTATTTCAAGCATTACGATATTACCTCGTTGGCGCAATTCGATGTGCTGGACTTTTTCGGTTCGTTCTTCGATTTCACTACGGTTTCGCAAGGGCTGTCGCCTTATGAACTTTCGATGTTCTTTACGATCTTCGTGATGCTGCAATTCTGGAATATGTTCAATGCCAAAGTGTTCGGTAGCGGACGTTCCGCTTTTGCCGGATTGTTCAAGAGCAAAGGCTTCCTGACGACCTTATGTATCATTCTGTTCGGTCAGATTCTGATCGTTTCGTTCGGAGGTACGATGTTCAGTGTCGTTCCGTTGAGTATCGCAGATTGGGTATATATCGTGGCATCCTCCTCTGTCGTGTTGTGGGTGGGAGAATTCTTCCGCCTGTGCAAGTGGCTGTTCCGTGACCGGTCGAAATAAGTTGTCCGGCTTTGGGCAGGAGCCGGTGTATATAGAAACACATCCAGTATAAAAATCGTCTTCGCTGTATTTCGTTTCACAGCGGAGACGATTTTTATTTGGAGATTGATTCCGGTTTCGGGTAACAGCAAGAGGGGTGCGTGTATATAAGAAATGGTTGTTCCTTCGATTTTTCGAGAAACAACCATTGTTTTTATGAAGTTGCCTATTCTGTCAGCCGGTTAAAGATGCAGCTGGTGTCCCATGCGCTCTTTCTTGGTGTGCATGTAAAATTCGTTGTAGGGATTGGGCTTGATTTCGATAGGAACGTTCTCGACGATTTCCAGACCGTAGCCTTCCAGCCCGATGCGTTTGATCGGGTTGTTTGTCATCAGACGCATTTTACGGATGCCGATCTCGCGCAGTATGCTGGCACCTACGCCGTAGTCGCGTTCGTCGGCTTTGAATCCCAAATGCAGGTTGGCATCGACGGTGTCTAACCCTTCTTCCTGCAATTTGTAGGCTTTGATTTTGTTCATCAATCCGATGCCGCGACCTTCCTGATTCATATATACGATAGCCCCTTTGCCTTCGGCTTCGATTTTTCGCATGGCTTCGTGGAGCTGCTCCCCGCATTCGCACCGCATCGATCCGAAAATATCGCCGGTCATGCAGGACGAGTGGACGCGCACCAGTACCGGTTCATCCTCTTTCCATTCCCCTTTGATCAAGGCGATATGTTCCAGCCCGTTCGATTTCTGACGGAACGGAATCAGGCGGAAGTGTCCGTATTGGGTCGGCATATCCACCTCTTCTCCTTTTTCGATCAACGATTCGTTTTTCAGACGGTAGGCGATCAGGTCTTTGATAGCAATGATTTTCAACCCGAACCGGTCGGCAATAACCCGAAGTTGGGGCAGACGAGCCATGGTGCCGTCTTCGTTGATGATTTCGATCAGGGCGGCGGCAGGATACAAGCCGGCGAGCCGGGCAAGGTCTACTGCGGCTTCGGTGTGACCGGTACGAGCCAATACCCCGCGCGACCGGGCGCGAAGCGGGTTGATATGACCCGGACGTCCGAAATCGGTAGGGCGCAGTGTGGGATCGGCAAGCGAACGTATGGTAGAAGCCCGGTCGTGCATCGAAACGCCGGTGGTGCAATCGTCGCCCAGACGGTCGATAGTTACGGTGAACGGCGTTCCGTGTATCGACGTGTTTTCCGTCACTTGCATTTCCAGTTCCAGCTCCTTGCAGCGTTCTTCTGTAATGGGGGCACACAATACACCACGTCCGTATTTCAACATGAAATTTACCTTTTCGGGGGTAACTTTCTCGGCGGCGATGATAAAGTCGCCTTCGTTTTCGCGGTCTTCATCGTCTACGACAATGACAAATTCGCCTTTACGAAAATCTTCAATGGCTTCTTCGACCGTATTCAACAAACATTTCTCCATAATAATATCGGGGTTGTGCGGCGACTACGGTATTGCCGTCTCGTCCGCTTCGTTTATATTCTCTTTCAGTTTCTCTTTTTCGAGCAGGGCAATCATCTCGCCGTTCGTCTGCCGGACGGTTTTCAGATTCCGGCGCAGTCCTCTCTGTTCGAGCAATCCCAGCAGGTAGAGCGGCAGCCCGATCGGGAAGAGGATCATGAACGTATAGCCCATAGCCCGGTTGCGGGCAGGACGGTACAGCCATAATTTCCGGAGTACGGGGTAGTCCATCAACTTGGTGACGACGATTTGGCTGCGGCTGTTGCCGATATAGCTTACAGCCAGTTCCAACTCCTTGTCGATCTGAGCGATGCGCTTTTCGTCGTAGCCTTTAAGCCAATATTCGTGATAATATTGGTTTCGCTTGCCGTATTGTTCCAGAAAATCCCGGCAGAGCGTATCGAGGCTCTTGACTTGTTCGATAGCGGTGTCGGTATCCATATCTTCGATAATCACCTCTTTCAAGGCTACTTTCCGGGCTTCGGGAATACCGATCACTTTCCGGAAGAAGTTGATGTATGCATCGGGATTGAACACATCGGAATCTTTGATCGCCTTATAGGTGAGGAAAATCCCTAACGGCAGGAGTACCGCCGTACTGAGCCAGATTCCCTGCCAGACTTCCCACCGCCCGTCGCGGGCCATTTTGTAGCCCGAGTTGTCGATGATGTAGTAGAAGATGAACATGAATACCGAGATAACGACCGGCATGCCCAATCCGCCTTTGCGGATGATTGCACCTAACGGAGCGCCGATAAAGAAGAAGATGAGGCACGCCAATGAAAGCGTGAACTTCTTGTACATCTCGATTTTGTGCCGCCGCAGGATTTTGTTTTCATCGCGTGCAAGCATTGCCCTGTATTCGTAGTCGCGCCGGTAGCGTTCGGCTTTCGACAAGGCACGGTCGGTATAGGATTGTTGTTTTTGCAGGTTTTCACCCAACAAAAGGCTGTCGATGTTGATCTCCCGGGCTTTTTGTTCGATCTCCTCTTTTTTCTGCGCCAGCTCTTCTTTTTGCTGTTTCGATCGGGTATGGAGGTTGAAGTATCCCGACGTTTGCAACGAGCGGGCATTTACACCGCCGATGCTGTCTACCCGGTGTGTAATGGAGTCGATCGAGGTAAGCAGTTGCGAGAGGTCTTGCCCGATGTATTGGTTTTGCAATACGCCGTCGTCCATGCGGTTGAAGTTGCCGTCGAAGGCGATGGATATTTCTTTCATCGAGAAACTTTCGCGTCGGTACGGTACGTTCGCCATCGAGTTCCGTTGGTTTCGCAGGTTTTCGAACGATTCGCCGCTATACAAGGTCAGGAACAGGTGTTGTTTGTCGTCGGTCAGTTTCAGCTTGCCGGAGTCAGCCAATACCACCATCGAATTGTCGAACCCTTCGGAGAAGTCGTAAATGATCACGTCCCGGAGCATTCCGGTTTTCCGGTCTTTCTTTTTTACGTAGAGGTTATATCCCTGTATCTGGTCGTAGAATACGCCTTCGGGAATATCCAGCTCGGGAGAGGTCTGCCTTACCGAATAGAGCAGTGTCCACATCTTGACCTGCGCTATGGGCAGTACATTGTTCTGGAAAAAGAATGCGCCCGCCGAGATGAAAAGGATCAGGATGACCAACGGTTTCAGAACCTGCAACAGCGATATGCCCGCAGCCTTGATGGCAAGCAATTCGAGCCGTTCGCCCAAATTGCCGAACGTCATGAGTGCTGCCAGCAGGATAGCCAACGGCAAAGCCATCGGTACCATCGTCAGTGCGGCATAGAAAAACAGTTCCGCCAATACCGACATCTCCAATCCCTTGCCTACCAGCTCGTCGATATAACGCCATAGAAATTGCATCAATACGATGAACAGGCAGATAAAGAAGGTCATAAAGAATACGGGCAGAAAAGTTTGCAGCATGAAGCGATTCAATCTTTTCATGTTTTTGTCCGTAGGTTAAATCCGTACGCAAAAGTAGCGTAAAAAAATGAGAAACCGGATATATCCGGATATTTCCTTTCCCGATTGCTGCCGGTTTTATACTCATTTAGTATTTCAACGTGTTTACCGGAACACGGTTGAACTTCGGGAGCGATACGGATGAAGGGAGATGCAGAGTTTTTGAAAAGTCGGCAACTGTCTGCCGGTAAAAAAAAGGAGATATGCCGGGATTTTCGACGGCATATCTCCTGCTGTATGGTTTTCAACCGCAAGTATGGGGCGGATTATAGTCCCAGCGTACGGCGTAAGTCGTCTATCTGGGTATCCCACAGTTCGCGGTTGCTTGCCTGTTCGTCGGGTGTGGCGAAATCGGTAATGGTGAGGACCGTAGACCCTGTCAGTTCGGATGTCGCGATGCGCAGTTCGAAATAGGTCTTTTCCGCGCCGTCTTCTTCCCAATGGAACCGGATGTAGAAACCTGTGCGCACAGCAGTTTGTACGGCTTTTTGCGGAGTCTTGTTCCAGATGAATGTGTATTCTTTTCCGTCGCAGATCACGCTGTCGGCAAACCAGTCGGCTAATCCGTTGGCAGATCCGATGTAAGTCCACAATAGAGTGGGAGACACGCTTTTTAAATCGTACTCGATGACAAATTTCTCTTTTTTCATGTTCTGATCCTTGTTTTTGACCGGGTCAAGGTTTAAGCATAACTTATTCTGTGGGCGAAGATATGTATTATTTTGAGGTTACAACGATAAAAAGGTAAATTTTTTGAGTCTGCCGATGTTTTTAGACCTCCTTGCATTCGTCTGTATCGGGGTCGGCATTGGCGGAATGGTCTGATTGTCGGGTGGCGTTCTTTTTATACTCCTGCGGCGAGACTCCGTATTTGGCTTTGAATATCTTCCCGAAATATTTCGTATCGGCTATGCCGATGCGCGAAGAAACTTCTTTCACCATATACTCTCCGGTTGTTAGAAGTTGAGCCGCTGTTTTCAGCCGTACTTCCCGAATGAGATCGAAGGGCGGCAGGCCGGTCAGGCTTTTTATTTTGTTGGAGAATACCGACCGGCTCATGTTGAATGCCGCGCTCAGATCGTCGATGGTGAACTCTCCTTCGTCGAGGTGGGCTTCCGTGATTTCGATTACCCGCTGAATGAATACGTCGATTTGCGGAGCGATAGCGATCGTTCCGTCCGGTGTGTCTGCTTTTGGCGACGATGTGAGCCGGGTGCGATAAATTTCCTGTAATCGCATCCGTTGTTCGAGCAGATTTCTGATACGGGATTTGAACAGTTGTACGCTGAACGGTTTGGTGATGTAATCGTCCGCGCCCAGGTTCAATCCTTCCAGTTTGTTTTCGATCGTGGTTTTTGCAGTCAATAATATCACGGGGATATGGCTGATGTTGATATTACCTTTCAGGTTTTGCAACAGTTCGATCCCGTCCATGCGCGGCATCATGATGTCGCTGACGATAAGATCGGGATATTCTTTTTCTACGATATCCAGTCCCTCTATCCCGTCGGCGGCTTCGAGTACGTGGTATTCCGCTTGTAGGACGGACCGGATAAAATTCCGCAGTTCGGAATCATCTTCTACGATAAGTATGGTATGCTGTTTGTCCGTGTTGCTGCCGTGTATTTCTTCTTCGAACGGTTCGGACATCTCTTTTATCTGCTGTATCTGGTCGGAGGATGCAAATTCGACATCGCCACGGAAGTGCTCTTTCCCTTTAAGAAAGATAATCGTGAATGTGCTACCGGTTCCCGGTTCGCTTTCCAGAACGATTTTTGCGGCGTGTTTGTCTGCCAGATCCTTTACAAGGGACAAGCCGATGCCGGTACTTGGCTGGGTCGGGTCTTCGTTGAACGAATTGAAGCGGACAAACAGTTTTTTCTGTTTCTCTTTGGGTATGCCGCATCCTTCGTCTTTGACGGCGATGGAGAATTGTTTCTCTGTTTCGGCGACGGTCACGGTGATAGTTTTTCCCTCCGGAGTATATTTGAATGCGTTTGAAAGCAGGTTGTTGAGCATGATGTCTATGGCATCGGCAGAAGCCCAGATCTTTTTACCCGGCTCTATATGGCTGTAAGAAAACCGGATGTTGCGGTTGTTTGCCAATTCGTTGAATCCGTCGCATACATTTCTGACGGCTTCGCCCAAATCTATTTCCTGCACTTTCAGTTTGGTTTGCTGTATTTTGCGGAAGTCCAGAATCTGATTGACCAACCGCAGCATCCGGTTGGCGTTTTTCGATATGGATTTCAGATGAGTCTTGGCATGGTCGGGGATCTCCTCGTCTGCCAGCAGAAAATCCACCGGAGCCGATATCATGGTCAGCGGAGTCCGGATCTCGTGCGATATGTTGGTGAAAAAACGCAGTTTCATGTCCGACAACTCTTTTTCAATCTCTACGTCTTTTTTCAGTCGGTAGAATGTGAAAAGTATATGTAGGGTCGTGTAGATGAATCCGATAAATAGCAAGATATAAATCGCGAAAGCCCAAGGCGTTTCCCAGTAGGCAGGCAGAACTTTTATGGGCAGGCTCCTTTCGTTCTCCGCCCAAATGCCTTCGCCGTTGGTCGATCTTACCCGAAACAGGTAATCGCCTTGGGGAATGTTGGTATAATTGACGATACGTTTCTGGTGTGTATAGATCCAGTCGTTGTCGAATCCTTCGAGTTTGTAGGCGTAGGAGATATTCGGAGAGGTAAAGTCGAGTGCTGAAAATTCGATTCCGAACGAACGCTGGTCGTGCGATAGGACGAGTTTATCCATACTGTCGATCTCTTTGTCGATCGGTGAATCCTGTTCTCCGATCGGAACGACACGGTTGTGCAATCGGAATCCGGATAAGGCGATGTAGGGGACGATGTTGCTGTTTCGGATATTCCGAGGCTGGAAGTGGAGCAAGCCGTTGGAAAATCCGAATACCAGTTCGCCGTTTGCCAGCCGGCAGGCGGAAGCTTCCGAGAAACTGTTGTTCGACATCAGCCGTTTGATATCGGCGAATGTTTTGAACTCTTGTGTGGCGGGGTTGAACCGTATCAGGTTGTTTTCCATGCTGACCCACAATTGCCGGTTCTCGTCTTCGAGTATTGCCAGACAGACATCGGAGGGCAGACCTTCCTGCATGGTGTATGATTCGAATTTCAAAGGGAAACCTTGCGGATCGTATTCGGCAACGCGGTTGATACCGCCTCCGAAAGTAACTAAGAACAATTCGTTGCTGCTGGTGCAAAGTATGCCATGTATATCGTTGTTGCTGAGGCTTGCTTTGTCGCCGGCTATTCGGGTGTAATATTTATATTGAATGTCGTCGGGGCTGGTAAAGTTTATCCTCGACATGATCAGTCCCTCGGTGGTGCCGATACACAGATTGCCCGATTGCGTCTCTGTGATGTGGCGGATTCTCGCTCCGTGTTTGACCGGATAATTTTTAAGATGGTTTTTGTGGTTGATAAAAATCGTTTTGCCGTTTTCGTCGCTTTGTACCAGATTGATTCCGCCTCCATAAGTTCCTATCCATACATTGCGGTTGGAGTCTTCGAAGATAGAGTAGACCGCATCTTCACTGAGGCTGTATATGTCGTTCGGATCCTTTCTGAAATGCTTTACCGAATACCGGAGGGGATCGGCTGTCTTTTGCAGTTTGAATACACCGTTGGTTCTTGTCCCCAGCCAGATATTTTTTTCGTGGTCGGTCAGCATACAGTAAACGACTCCGGTGAAGTCGGGTTTTGCTCCGATAATCCCCGTTTCCGAAAAATAGCCTATCGGTTTATAATGTTCATCGTAAACGGTGAGGTGCTGGTCTTTGGTGGCAACCCATAGCCGTCGGGCATCATCCTGAAAGACTGCCCGTACATCGTTCGCGACAGGCGATTTGAGATTTTGGCTGACCGGAAAGGCTTCGAACAGGTTGTTGCTGAATGTCACTTTTTCCAGTCCGTGCGACCGTGTGCAAAACCAAAGATTCCCTTGTCGGTCGGAGTAGAGGGAGTGCAGGATGTTGGAGAACCGCCAATCGGGAGAAGATTCTTTGTTGTAGAACGGTTCCAGCGTATCGGTTTCCGGATTGTAAAAAGAGAACCCGCCGCCCCGGGGATGAATCCAGAGTTGCCCGTGGGTATCTTCTACAATATCCGATGCCGGCGGTATGGTGTTGATCGACGGGTCGTTTACTTGTACGAGGTAGTATTTTACGGTTTCATCTTCCGGATTGAATTTATAGATGCCCAGACCGTCCGTTTCAAACCAGAACTGTTGCCGGTGGTCGATATGCAATGCTCGTATCTTATCGCTTTTGATGGCTTTCCGATTTTTCGTGTTATACGGTTTGAAAGTTTTTCGTTCCGTATCGTAGACGAAGAACCCGTCGCCCGATGTGGCGATGATCACTTTCTGGGGTGGGAGTGGGGTGAGTGAGGTCAGATCGGATTGCGACGGCGTTTGCAGCAGGTCGAATTTGCCGGTGCTTTTGCAATAGATCCATATTCTCCCTTTGTTGCAACCGAACCAGATATGTTCGGGAAACTCTGCTACCGAGAAAAAATGTTGGTTGCTTTCGCTCACCCTGTTTTCGAAAAAGAACGAGTGGGCATCGTTGTCTCCGTCCCGGACAAGGGTCAGTCCGTTGTCGGTCAGAATCCACGTATTGAGTTCTTTGTCTTCATAAATCCGGTGTACCTTGTTGCTTTTTATCCGTTCCGATTCGGTGTTGTAAAGTTTGGTCGAAAGTAGCGAGTCGTAGACGCAGATGCACCCGTCGTTTTGCGAGATGATCCATCGTTTTCCCGAAGGGCAGATTTTTATCTGCGACATCTTGAACGGGATCTTTCGCGCCGGGTCGTGCAGGATTTTTATTTCCTTGAATGTCTCGGTCTGCGGGTCGAAACAATGTGCTTCGCTGTTGTGGGAATGCAACCAGATATATCCGTAGCGGTCTTCATAAATGTGCTGGATGCGGTTGCTGTTCATTTGGTAAGCATCGCCCCGGCGTACTTTGAAGTTGCGGAACGTATATCCGTCGAATTTGGAAAATCCGTCCCAGGTAGCAAACCACATGAACCCTTTCCGGTCCTGTATGATGTCGGTAATACTGAATTGCGGCAGACCGTCGTCGGTCGAATAGTGTTCGAAATGACATACCGGCAGCGATAATGCGAGGTTTGCCGTCAGGCAGAGCAGAGTGATGAGTAGTATCTTTTTCATGGTCGTATCGGATAGACAAATATACTTTTAGTTATTCGTATGGCAAAGTCCCGAATCTTGAAAAGTAGGTCGTTTCAGCCGGGAAACGAGTTTCACCCCTGCATTTAAAGATTTTCGCCCCTGCCCGAAAAAAAAGACGGGTGTACATTTGTCCTGTCTTGTTCGCCTGTTTGCAAACGGGGCGGATTTCACGCCGCTTTTGCAGGGCATAAATTTTTAATCGATCTAAAATCATGATGAAAAAACGTATTGCAGTATTATCCCTCTTGCTTGGCGGATGGATTGTATTTTCTCAGAGCGTTTCCGCTTTGAATCTGATTCGGGAGTCCGGCTGGCTCGAATGTGCGTATGTCACATGGCAGCCTGTTTCCGGAGCGGAAAGTTATCGGGTATGTTATAGCGGCGAAGGTATTACCGGATGCGAGATAGATATGCCGCTTATCCGCCGTTATCGGGAGTATTATCGGGCGGATGTACCGGGATTGAAAGCCGGAAATTATACGCTGACGGTAGATGCGCTGAATGCCGAGGGGGTTGTGTTTGACAGTGCAACCACCTCGGTCCTGACCGTCCAACCTCATATTCGAGAGGGATTTGCCTTTGCCGGCGGAGTGACTCCAGGTGGTTACAATGCCGACGGTACGGTGAAAGAGGGTGCGAAGATTCTTTATCTGACGGCTTCGTCGGCAAATACGATGGTTTGTCATGTGATCAACGATAATAAAAAGACAGAGGTCACGGCTGTCGGGCTGGCCGATATTCTCACGGCATACGGTCGGGGATACGATAAGACTCCTTTGATCATACGGATGATCGGGCAGGTGAAAGCCTCCCAGATCGACGGGTTGAAAGACGGCAATTATATCTCTTTCACCGGGAGCAACAATACTTCGCGGCTGATAGAGCAGGTCACGTTCGAAGGGATCGGCGATGATGCCACGGCGTATGGTTACGGTTTTTGTCTGAAACGGGCGCACGGGGTGGAGATCCGGAATGTCGGAATCATGCTTTTCGGGGATGACGGCGTGTCGATGGATACGGACAACTCCAATATATGGATTCACCACAACGACTTCTTTTACGGTGCTCCCGGTCGCGATGCCGATCAGGTGAAAGGCGACGGGTCGATCGACATGAAATACAATAGTTCGAACATAACGATTTCGTTCAATCACTTCTGGGAATCGGGCAAGGTGATGG
The DNA here is from genome assembly GCA_900538555.1 of uncultured Porphyromonadaceae bacterium. GTDB lineage: Bacteria > Bacteroidota > Bacteroidia > Bacteroidales > Barnesiellaceae > UMGS27. The sequence goes on along the minus strand of UPYI01000004.1, from coordinate 10,982 downwards.
GGTGCGGCGGATCGAAAGAGAAGGTCCCCACGTTGTATATGACTTTCCATCACAACTGGTTCGATCATACCGATTCCCGTACACCGCGTCTGCACTATACCACGGCGCATATCTATAACAACTATTTCGATGGCGTTTCCAAATATTGCATCGGCAATACGACCGAATCGTCGGCATTTGTCGAAGCGAACTATTTCAGGCATTGCGACCGTCCGATGATGATTGCCGGACAAGGAACCGATACTTACGATTCCGCCAGCGGACAATACACTGGGAAGAGCACTTTTTCCGGTCAGGACGGCGGTATGACGAAAGCGTTCAACAACCGGATGTATGATACGGTTTCGCCGGTTTATCAAACCGAAAACGATACGCAGTTCGACGCTTATCTGGTGACCGACCGGAACGAAACGGTTCCGGAAGAGGTGAAATCGGTAAAGGGTGGATTTGCCTATACCAATTTCGACACAGCTCCCGGCATGTATGCCTATATGCCCGACGACCCGGATGATGTTCCGTCGGTGGTTGCCGGATATGCCGGACGGATCGACGGCGGTGATTTCCAATGGACATTCGACAATGCGGTCGATGATGATTCGTACGATGTCAATGAGGCGCTGAAATCGGCGATTGTCGGTTATGAAACCGGACTGCTCTATGTGCAGGGCGAAGGGAAAGCCCCGTCGGGATTGCAGTCGGCGGCCTCCTCCTGCACGGTGTTTTATAGCGGCGGGATGTTATGTAATCCCGACCGTTTGCCGATAGAGGTGTATGATGCTGCCGGCAGGCTGTTGCATTCGGGTATGGAGAGTGTGAATATGAATTCATGGGGGCATGGAATCTATCTGGTTCGTGTCGTGCCGGTGAATGAGGTGATAAAACTAATTAAATTGTAATAGTGATGAAGAAACAGAATTTGATTTTTTCGGTATTGTCGGCATTGATGATATGCGGACAGGCTGATGCCTTGACGATAACGAAAGCGACCGGATGGTTGGAGAGTGCTGCGCTTACATGGCAACCGGTAGAGAATGCGGAGAAATATTGTGTGTGGTACACCGATGAAACAGCCGTTGCCCGGCAGATAGATATGCCGTTGATCAGGTGCTACGGAGCGTATTATCGGGCGGATATATTGGGCTTGAAAGCCGGAGAGTATCTCTTTACCGTAAAAGCCGTAGATGAAGAAGGAAACGAGTTGGAGAGTGCGGTTTCCGCTCCGGTTGTGGTATTGCCCCATGTTCGGGAAGGATTTGCTTTTATCGACGGAGCGGCTGAGATGGTTCCCGGGGCATACGGTAGCGACGGCACGTTGAAGCCGGGAGCCCGGGTGATTTACATATCGGCGGCTACGGTAAATACGGTGACGTGCGATGTGGTCAATGAGCGGGGCGAAGCCGTGCCGGTCACGGGGCTGATGAATATTCTGTCAGCCCGGGGACGGGGATATGACAAGACGCCTCTGGCGATCCGGATGATCGGCTTGATCAAATCGTCGCAGATCGACGGATTGAAAGGCGGCAATTATATCGCTTTTATCGGAAGCAATGCCGACAAACGGATGATCGAGAATATCACATTCGAAGGGGTGGGCAACGATGCTACCGCTTATGGATACGGATTTTTTACCAAAAGATCCAAAGGGTTGGAGATACGCAATGTCGGAATCATGCTTTTCGGGGATGACGGAGTTTCGATGGAAGGCGATAATTTCAATATATGGGTACACAACAACGACTTCTTTTACGGTGCGCCCGGATCGGACAAGGATCAGGTGAAAGGCGACGGGTCGATCGACATGAAATACAATACGACAAACATAACGGTTTCGTTCAATCATTTCTGGGATTCCGGGAAAACTACGTTTGCCGGTGGTGCGACGGAAGAAAATCCGATTTATTTTACTTATCATCACAACTGGTTCGACCATTCCGATTCGAGGCATCCCCGGCTGTGCCACGCCACAGCACATATTTACAATAATTATTTCGACGGAAACAAAACCATGTGCCTGCTGAATACGGAAAATTCATCGGCGTTCGTGGAAGCGAACCATTATCGCAATTGTCCTTATCCGATGATGATCAACATGCAGGGGACAAATCGTGTGATATGGCCCGACGGTACGCAGAACGGCGGTATGACCAAGGCGTATAATAACAAGATAGAGGGCGCATGTACCCTTGTTTACCAGACGGACAATGCCGATGATTTCGATGCTTATCTGGTCTCTTCGAGAGATGAACAGATTCCGACAGCAGTCAGAAGTGTGACCGGCGGAAATGTATATTCGAATTTCGATACGGCGGATGATATGTATGCCTATACGGCTGACGATCCGGAACAGGTACGTACGGTAGTAATGGCTTATGCCGGTCGGGTCGAAGGCGGAGATCTGAAATGGAATTTCGACAACGATACGGATGATGTGCTGACCGAGGTGAATACTCCTTTAAAAGATGCGGTTGTCGGGTATGAAAGCACGCTTGTCTCCATACAAGAGGAAGATGCTGCCGGGGGAAGCGATCCGGGAGAAGGAGAGGAAAAACCGGTAACGGATGGATTCGGTGGTGCAATCTGTGATATGATGTCGGATGCTACTTCTTCGGTTTCGGTTACAGGGGGAAGTACGACCAGCTCGAAAGGCAGTGTAACGGTGGACGGAGTGGAATATTCCTGTTGTCTGAAAATGGGTTCTTCTACCGTCGTTTCGTTTACGACATCTGCAACGACCGATCTGACCTTGTTTTTTACCGGTTCGGACGGAAAGAAAGTGGAGATAGACAATGGCATAGGAACATTCACAGTTACAAACGGGATAATCGAAGTGAAGGATCTGCCGGCTGGCAGCTATACGATCAAAAAGAAGAGCGGAGAATCGTATCTGTTTTATATCCGGTTGTCGGTAAACTCTCTTCCTACGCAATTGACAGGGGTTGAGACGGATTACCGGTTGTTCGTGGATAGGAATGTGATTCGTAACGACGGAAACCTGTATATTCAGGTGTACGATATGATGGGGCGGCTTATCTATTCCGGAAATAAAGAGGCGGATCTCGGAGCATATCCCCGTGGCATTTATTGTGTCCGTGTTGCGGAAACGGGGCGAACGGTGAAAGTGGCATATTGATCGCTGTTGCCGGTCGGTAGTTCTCCGTAGGAAGGCCCCGTGCCGGAACGGAACCTGAATGGGGTGTATAGGGATCAATGACACACCGTAAAGGGGTTGTATCGAAATTTCAAGTTTTCGATACAACCCCTTTGGGCTATAAATAAGGTCGTTTCTGAATAGGACGGGTATTTGGGGAAGTCAGCCGCAACAGTTATGCACCTCCGCCCAAAGCGTGATAGAGGTTGATGACACCCTGCACGCAGTCGAATATATATTGAACTTGTTGTTGCTCGGCATCGAGCAGAGCCTGTTGTGCTGTCAGCACTTCCAGATAGGTGGAAGTGGAGTGCCGCATCAGTAGCTCGGTTTTGCGTACGGCTTCCTGTAATGTGTCTATTTTCCGGTTGCATACCTCGATTTGCTGTCGAGCGGTTTGCCATTGTGTCAGGGCTGTATTTACTTCGTTTCCTGCGTCCAGCAAGGATTGCCGGAATAGGAGCATCGCCTCTTCCTGACGGGCTTTGGCGATTTTCAGATTGGCGATGTTCGTGCCGCGGTTGAACAACGACTGTACCAGCGAACCGATTGCGCTCATTAGCCAATTTCCGGGATTGGTGATAACCCCGCCGCCATTGTTGCTCCACCCGATCGATCCCGACAGATTGACCGACGGATAGAACGATGCACGGGCTGCATTGGTGGCGTAGAAGGCTTGTGCCAGATTCTGTTCTGCCTGGCGTACGTCGGGACGGTTGGAAAGCAGTTGTGCCGGTACGCCGACTTTCAATTCGTCCGGGAAACGGACATCGGCGATCCTGCCGCGTTCGATCTCTTGCGGAGACAACGCGAGGAGTACGGACAATGCGTTTTCCGTATCGGTGATGTTTTTACGCAAGGTTAGTACGGACGATTCGAGCGTCATGCGGTTGGCACGGGCTTGCAGGACGGCGGCATCGTTTGCTTTTCCGCTGGCTTTCAACGCTTCGAGCACTTTGATGCTTTTCTCCCAACTTTGCAATGTCTCTTCTCCGATTTCCAGTTGCCGGTCGAGCATCAGCAGGGTGTAATATTTGCCAGCTATGTTGGCAATCAGTTGGGTCTGTACCGCTTGGGCATATTCCCGGCTGCCCAAGAGAGCGGCTTTGGCTCCGCGTTTGGCATTGGTCGTTTTCCCGAATATGTCGAGTTCCCAATTTGCCGAGGCAGCCAGATTGTAGGTCTTGGAGGTAGTCCCGTTGTAACTGCTTATACCGCCTTCGGGCGATAGCGAGAGAGCGGGCAGATAGGAGAGCCGGGCATTCAGCAATAGCGCGTCCGCTTCCTTCACACGCAATCGGGCGACTTGGAGGTCGGTGTTTTGTTGCAAACCGGTCTCGATGAGGGTTTGCAGATGTTCGTCGGTAAACAACTCTTTCCACGGAAGAGCCGCAAGGGTGGTCGTGTCGTCGGTATTTATGTCCCGGTATTGCTCCGGAAGCTCTGTGCCGGGGCGGGAATACGGTTTGTAGATTCCGCATCCCGACAGCAGGGCAAGCAGGGTTATATAGATTGTTTTTCTCATGATTTCTTGTTTATTGTCGTTCGTTAGGCATTTCGGCTACCGGTTGTTTTTTCAAGGCTGCCACTTTTTCGATTTCATGGCGGATTCCCGGTTGGGGTTCTTTGAACTTGACCGGTTTGATCCGTTCTTGTACCGATTGGAATACGATCCACAGGGCGGGAACGATGAATAGCAATACTAATGTGCCGACAAGCATTCCGCCTACTGCACCGGTACCTAAGGTCGAGTTGCCGTTTGCTCCGACACCCGAGGCGAACATGAGCGGCAACATGCCGAATATCATGGTGAGTGCGGTCATCAGAATCGGACGCAGACGGTTTTTGGCGGCTCCGATGGCTGCTTGGGTCAGGGACATTCCGCTCCGGCGACGTTCGCCTGCATAGTCGGTGATAAGGATAGCGGTTTTTGCCAGTAGCCCGATGAGCATGATCAGTCCGGTTTGCAGGTAGATGTTGTTTTCCAGTCCGAACAGCTTGGCGAACAGGAAACTTCCCATCAGACCACACGGAACCGAGAGTATGATGACGAACGGCAGGATCAGGCTCTCATACAGTCCGCTCAATATCAGATAAACCAACAGGATGCAGACTGTAAAGATGATGATGACATTGTTACCTGTCTGGGCTTCTTCGCGCGAGATACCGCCGAACTCATACCCGTAATTACGCGGCAGTATTTTCGTTGCCGTTTCCTGCACGGCTTTCAGCGCGTCGCCCGAACTGTATCCTGATGCGGGTGTCCCGTTTATGGCGATCGAGTTGTAGAGATTGAATCGGGTGAGGGATTGAGGCCCGTAGGTTTTGCTCAACTTTACAAACTGCGATAGCGGTGCCATTTCGTCGCCGATACGTACGTAGAAATGGTTTAACGATTCGGGTGTGACCCGGAAATCGGGATCGGACTGGATCATGACCCGGTAGAGCTTGGAGAAGCGGTTGAAATTGGACACATATCCGCCTCCGTAATAGCCCGACAACGTCGAGAGAACTTCGTTGGTCGTGATTCCTGCCCGTTCGCATTGGGCGGCATCTATATCGACCCAATATTGGGGATAGGAGGTTTCGAAGGCGGAGTATGCCATTTCGATTTCGGGACGTTCCATCAAGGCATCGACAAACCGGTTGCTGATCTCTTTGAATGCATCGAGGTCTCCTCCGGTCTTGTCTTGCAGATAGAGTTCGAATCCGTTACCCATACCGTATCCCGGTATCATAGGCGGGGTCGTGACGAATATTTGTGCGTCGGGCGTATTTCCGGCATCGGCATATATTTTGTTTACGACATCCGTGGCAGACTGTCCTTTGTCCTGCCGTTCGTCCCAGTGTTTCAGCGACAGGAAGAACATACCCATCGACGGTCCGGAGCCGGAGAAGGACCAGCCGGTTACACCGCCCGCATTTTCCACTTCGGGAATTTGAGTGTACAATTTACTCATTTCGCCGACGAGTTTGTTGGTTTCAGCCATGGAGGTACCCGGTTTGGTGTTCATGCTTACCATTACCGATGCCGTGTCTTCTTCCGGCACCAGTCCGGTTTTGGTCTGGCGCATCAGTATGACGAGCAGAGCCAGACCGGCTACCAATACGCTCCATGTGAGCCATTTCCGGCGGATGAAGAAGAGCACGCCGTATTTGTAGCGGTTGAGGATCGCATTGAATGCCGCTTGATATGCTTTTCTGAAACGGGCGGCAAAGTTGTCGCGTTCCATTCCGTTTTCATCCACGTACGGGCTGAGCATCAAAGCACATAAAGCCGGGGAGAGAGTCAAGGCGTTTATAGCCGACAGACCAACGGCTACCGCCATGGTTAGACCGAACTGGGTATAGAATGTGCCGGAGGTTCCGCCCATCATCGATACCGGGATGAATACCGCCATGAAGATGAGGGTGGAGATGATGATCGCGGTAGAGATGCCGCCCATCGCATCGGTGGTTGCGGTGTACGACGACCGGTAACCGATTTCGAACCGCGATTGTACGGCTTCTACTACAATGATGGCATTGTCCACCACGGTTCCGATTGCCAGCACGAGGGCAAACAGCGTGAGCAGGTTGATCGAGAATCCGGCAACCGACATGAATGCGAATGTACCGATAATGGAAACGAATATGGACAGGGTCGGAATCAAGGTAGACCGGAAATCTTGCAGGAACACATAGACTACCAGTATGACCAACAGAATAGACAGCGCAAGCGTAATGCCCACCTCTTTGATCGAGGCGTACAGAAACCGGTTGGTGTCGTTCAAGGTCACGAATTCCAATCCGCTGGGCAGCTCTTTGCTGAGTTCGTCGAGTGTCGCATCTATTTCGTTTATGACAGCCGAAGCGTTCGACCCGGCGGTCTGGTAAAGCATAGCCAATGACGCTGGTTTGCCGTTCAGACTGTTTTCGTAATTGTAGGTTTCGTCGCCCAGTTCGATGTCTGCCACCTCTTTCAATCGCAGTACATCGCCGTTCGACAGCGACCGGATCACGATATTTCCGAATTCTTCGGTAGTGGACAAACGTCCCCGGTATTTCATGGTGTACTGGTTGGCGTTGTCGTGGTTCTCGCCGAACGACCCTGTTGCCGACTCGATGTTCTGATTGGCAAGTGCGGCAGTAATGTCGTCCGGAATCAGTTTGTATTGAGCCATTTTATCGGGCTTCAACCAGATGCGCATACTGTAACTGGATCCGAACTGCATGACCTTTCCTACTCCGGCAATTCGTTTCAGACGCGGTTCGACATTTATTTTCAGATAGTTGTCGAGAAAACGTCGTCCGTAACGCGCTTCGGGATCGTATAGGGCGAATGTTTTCAGTTCGGCATTCTGCTGTTTGGCGGTGGTGACACCGATCTTCACTACCTCAGCGGGCAACAGACTTTGTGCGGTCGCCACCCGGTTCTGTACATTCACCGCTGCCATATCGGCATCGGTTCCCTGTTTGAAATAGATCATGATTTCCGCATCGCCGTTGTTGGATGCCGAAGAGGTCATGTAGCTCATGTTCTCTACGCCGTTGATCGATTCTTCCAACGGTACGACCACCGCTTTCTGTACGGTTTCGGCATTGGCCCCCGGATAACTAGTATAAACGGAGATCGTGGGCGGGGCTATGTCGGGGTATTGTTCGATAGGCAATGAGAACAGCGACAATAGTCCGATCAGTACGATAGTTACCGATATGACGATCGAAAGTACCGGACGTTCGATAAAATATTTCAGATTCATACTGTGGGTTCTTGTGTGAGGTTATTGGTTTTTCTCTTTTATTGCAATGGACTGTCCGTCTTTTATCAGACCGACACCTTCGCTTACGATTACATCTCCGGCAACCAGACCGTTGCGTACGATGTATTCTTTGCCGTCGTTCAGCCGTTCGACTTCGATTTCTGTCGATGTGGCAATTCCGTCGATGACTTTGTAGACGAAGATCTTATCCTGTATTTCGTACGTAGCAGTCTGCGGTATGATGACGACATCGTTTTCCGGGTGCGACAGGATCACGTTTCCGACGCTGCCGCTGAAAAGCAACTGCTTGTCGTTGGGGAAGACGCTGCGTACCGATGCCGTGCCGGTTTTGGGGTTGATGATTCCGCTGATGGTTTCGATACGTCCCTGTCGGTCGTATATGGATTCGTCGTTCAGACGTAACCGCACCGACGGCATTTGTCTGATCGTTTCAGCCGGCGATCCGTGTCGGCGTATCAAAGCCCGCAGCTGGTTCTCGGTCATGGAGAAATAAACGAACATCTGTTCGTTGTCGGAGACCGTAGTGAGCGGTTGCGGGATAGACGGGCTTACCAACGATCCGGCGCGGTAGGGCAAAGTCCCTACAACCCCGTCGGTGGGGCTTTTCACCTCGGTATAGGATAAGTCGTTCCGGGCATTGATCTGTCCGGCGCGAGCCTGTTCCAGATTGGCTTCGGCTACTGCCAGCGCATTCTTTGCCTGAGCCAGATCGTATTCCGAAATGACCTCTTCCTTGAATAGTGCCTGTTTGCTTTCGTAGTCGAGCCGGGCGGTTTCTACTTGCGCTTCCGCCACATGAACAAGGGCATCCGCCGTACTCAGGGCTGCCTTGTAGGGTATCTGGTCGATGACGAACAGGACTTTCCCTTCGTGTACTTTTTCGCCCTCTTTCACACAGACACGGGTGATCTTACCCGATATTTGAGGATAGATCTCTATATCTTGTCGTCCTTGAATAGAGGCGGAATAGGACTCTTCGATCGTTGCCGAACCGGTGGCGACAGTCAGCACGGGATACTCCGGTAGTTCCTGCCGTTGCATTTCGTTGCACGATACGAGGCTCGCAGCCAAGAGGAGATAGATGGTTTTTCTTTTCATGTTCATGTGTTGTAATTTGTATTCTTGTTTTGCGTCCGCAAAATTAGGATATTCGTATAGGATTAGGGGGTACATAATTCGGCTATTCCGGGTACTTTTCCGGACAAATGATTTGGATCTGGGACGGAATCGGTTATTTTTGCAGATGATTATTTAGCCACGTGTGTCGATGAAAGAGATAAAATTTTCATTCTGTCCGCCCGGCAAGGAATATGCCGCAGGCACGACCGACCTGATCGAGGCTCACGGCAAGCCGGTAGAGATAAACGGCGGGACGGTATTGTTGTGTACCGGTGGTGAAGCGGAGCTGTTGTTGAATTTCCGGCGGCTGAAATTCCGTCAGGGCGACCTGCTTATACTCTCTTACGAAATGTTGTTGATCCCGATACAGGTCTCCGATTCGTTTTCCGCCCGATACGTATCGTTGCCGTTGAATATCTCGGATGATACGTTTTATAAAATATCGTCGTCTTTTGCAGAATATTGGGATATTCATTTTGTTTTTCACACCGATCGCCGGCAATATGAGATGCTGTTGCTTTGGTTTCGGCAAACGGAGTGGATCATTGAATTCGTGAATGAGGAATATAAGGCGCAGTTGTTATCGAACAATCTGTATAACCTGTGTATGTCGGTCGATAGCGAGTTGCGGAGGCTTGGGCGCGGCATTCCGCCCGAACAAGTACCCAAAGATCGCGGATGGGCATTGTTGAGCCGTTTCTTTTCATTGCTGAACAAATACTACATCAAACATCGCGATGTGGATTTCTATGCCCGGAAGTTGTGTATTACACCCGATTATCTGTATAAATTGTTCGACAGGGCGAATATGTTCTCGCCTAAGGAGACGATCGACCGGCAGGTGATTGTAGCGATTAAGAGTTATCTGTTGAGTACGGATCTGTCGGTGAAGAATATAGCGATGGAAATGCATTTCGAAGATCCGTCTTATTTGTGCCGTTTCTTTCGCCGGATGACGGGGATGTCGCCGATCGCATTCCGGAACAGCAACCGGATCAAGAAACCATAGTGCCGAAGTACGGACGGTTGCCCGGCAAGGATGCGTGCCGTAAGCTGCTGCGGATGAGATTCTTGCCTTCTTGCTGTTTTCCCTTCCCCCTCTTCGGTGCGGTTACCGATTCCGCCTATTTGTTAAGACAAAAAAAAGACCGAAGATGAACTTCGGTCTTTTTTGTAGCGAGACCGGGGTATGATCCCGGGACCTCATGATTATGAATCATGCGCTCTAACCAACTGAGCTATCTCGCCATCCTTTTGTATCAAGCCCCCTCTGTGGCTCAATTGCGGTGCAAAGATAAACTATATTTTTATTCTGCGCAATAGTTTTGCCTACTTTTTTCTTCTCGGTAGTTTTCCCGTTTATCTCCAAACCGTTACGCCGCCCGGCTGTACTGTCCTCTCTCCGAAAAGGATTCGGGCTTTTGCCGGTACGGGTGCTTCTGCTGGTTCGGACGAATAGTTTACCGTAATCCAATAGCCGTTGCGGAATTCGGTGAACACATAGTCGGGCAAGTCGAGAATCTCTGCTCCGTTTTCGAGGTATATCTTGCGGAGCAATGCTTGTTCCAGCGATTTGTCGTCGGAACAAACACCGATGTAGTAGACTGCGCCTTTTCCTAATTTATGTTTGGTAACGCACGGTTTTCCGGCATAGAACTGATCGGCGTATGTCGCCCATACTTCGGTCTGCCCGTCGGGCGACAGGATGTCTCCCCACAGATGCCAGCCGTATAGCTTGCCGTCGAATTTGATGGTGGCGGGGCGTGACGGGGGCAGTTGGTCGAAATATTCGATCTTCCCGCCTATAAGGTTGTAGATGGGGTATTGTAATGGAGCTTTCCATAAATGGGCGTTGTTGTCTTTCATGCCACTTCGGACGGTCAGAACCAGAATGCCGCCTTCCCGCACGTAGTTTTCCCAACGGCTGACTGTTGCCGGGTCTACCATCTCGT
>UPYI01000003.1 GCA_900538555.1 uncultured Porphyromonadaceae bacterium | reverse complement strand
GTCGGGGTGACAAGATTCGAACTTGCGACCACACGCCCCCCAGACGCGTACTCTAAACCGGGCTGAGCTACACCCCGCTCAAACGTGATGCAAAAGTAGTGCTTATTTCCGTAACAGCAAACATTCCGGGCACTTTTTTTACTATTTTTTTTAACCGTTTCGATAAGGTATTGTAACAGAGTAGGAAAAATTTTTTTATCAGATTCGGAACAGATCGCGGAACAGATCGAATGCGACGAAAATATTTTCCTTTTCTACCGTCCGGTTGATTTCCGGCACACCGATTCGGGAGAGCAAGGTGAAGAGGATTTGTCCCGATTCGTTTTTCTTGTCGTGTGTCATCAGTTCGTATAGAGCCTCGTAGTCGGCACAAGTGAAGCGGAACGCTCCGTAATGCTCGGATACGAATGCCGTCAGGTCGTGAATGACGGAGGTGGGGAATTGTAGAAGCAGATGCGATAACAACAGTTCGCATACCAGTCCCCATGCGACCGCGTAGCCGTGAGGGATAGGCTCGCCCCGCCGGTGAGAGAAACTCTCGAAGGCGTGTCCGACTGTATGCCCTAAATTCAATGCTTTACGGATACCTTGTTCCTGCGGGTCTGTTTCTACGATGCGTTCTTTTACCTTTACCGATTGTTGCAGCAGTTGGAGCAGTTGATCCGTATCGGCTTGTGCGAGATCGTATTGCAACAACTTCCGGAATTCTTCCTCCCGGTCGATCAGGCTGTGTTTGATCATTTCGGCATAGCCCGAAAGCAACTCTTCCCGAGGCAATGTGCGATAAAACTCGGTGGAGACAATCACCGCATCAGCCGGATTGAATACTCCGATTTCGTTTTTCAATCCGTTGAAATTGATACCAGTCTTTCCTCCCACAGCCGCATCCACTGCTCCGAGCAGGGTGGTGGGGATGTTGATGAACCGGATGCCGCGTTTGAAAGTAGAAGCGGCAAATCCGCCTAAGTCGGTGACCATGCCTCCGCCCAGATTGACTAATAATGATTTTCGGGAGGCTTGGTTGTCGCTCAGCTCCTGCCATACGTGGGCTGTGGCGGCAAGTGTCTTTTGCGTGTCGCCCGATTCGATGGTAATCATGTGCCGGCTTATCGGTGCGATGCAATCGGATATGAGCGGTAGCGCATATTCCTGCGATCGGTCGTCCATGAGGATAAACAACCGGTCGTATGACAGTTCGGAGAGCATTTGCGACAAGGTTTCTCCCGGTTTGTCGGTAAATAACAGAGGCTGTTGCTTCTTCATTTATTCGATGCAGGTATTTTTTAGAGTGGAACAAAATCCGGAGATTCCGGCAGCGAAGTCGGGCATCGACCGGTAAATCAGGTTTGCGCCCGCATCGCTTAGGGCGCAGTCGGGCATAGGTCCTGTATTTACCGCTACCGTGAATATTTGTGCGGCGACACCGGCTTCGACACCCAATGGGGCGTTTTCGATCACGAACGCCTCGTGGGCTTTTGCATTTGCTTTCTGCAATCCCATCAGGTAGGGTTCGGGGTGTGGTTTTCCGAATTTCACATCGTATGCCGTTACCATGTATTCGGGAGTGAATACCCCCGGATAATCGTGTGCCAACCGGTTCAGTAGCGAGCCTTGTCCCGATCCGGTAACCAGTACGGGGCGGATGCCGGCATTTTGCAATCCTGCGATCATGTCGGCAGCACCGGGCATCGGGACGATGTCGGGCAATAGGGCGAATTGCCGGGTTTTCTCGGCATATAGTTCCTTTATCTCTTGTTCGGTGGCATTACGTCCCCGGCAACGGTTGAACAGGATGTTGATGGTGCTGGCACCGGTACGACCTTCGTATAGATAAAATTCGTTTTTGTCGCATTCGATACCTATGGCACTCATCGTGCGGAACCATGCTTCCACATGGTTTTTCATCGAGTCGTATAAGACACCGTCCATGTCGATCAATGCCGCTTTCGGTTGCAGTTTTTTATGATTGTGCCGTCGAAGAAAAAGCTCTACGGCTGTGGCTATATTGCTCATATAATTCGGGTTTGAAATAGGCAAAACCGTTTGATCCGAAGGAACAGCGGTCTTGGATCTGTAATAATCATAAGGAGGCGGAGTGCCTCCTATCTTCTACAAAGATAGAAAGTATTTGCCGGAATCATGTTTATTTCGTGGAAAAAGTGTAGCTTTGCCCGGAATGGAGAGTGCCTTCAAAGGCATAGAAACATATAAATATACAATAAGATGAAAAAAAGTATTTTGGTTGCATGCGCTGCGGCGGCTTTGCTGATGAGCGGTTGCGGGGAGAAGAAAACGCCGGAAACGGCTTTTAGACATTATGTGGAGAGTAATCCGATAGAAGGAGCAGCCCCCGGTGATGTCGTGTTCGTATCGGCAGTACAGGTAGGGAGTGTAACGGTTGCCGATAGTTTGGATTTGTTGAAAGGAAGGGCGGTTGCATCGTATCATGAACAACTGGCAGCCTTGAAGACCGAGATGGAGGAACGCTTGGAGGCTTGCCGTAGAGATGAGAACAGCAACATATATCGTCATAACGAGGCTGCCCACAAGTATAACAAACTGAAAGCCCAGCACGGAAACGATTTGAAATACCGCGATCAGATCGAGGGTTACCGTAAAGCGGCTGAACGAATCCCTGCCAATCACGAGGCGTATGTGAAATTCGATACAGCCCGCGATTTCTCATATACCCGCAATTACGAAAAGGCGAAAAAGAATTATGACGATAAGCAAGCCTTAGGTGTAGACGGCTATTTGTCTGCCACCGAATGGAACGGAAAGGCATATCAGGATCGTCCGCAGGACGAAGTGTTGGGATCGGTTATGGAGGTTACCTATTCGATCGCCGGACAGACGGTTACCCGCACTTTGTTGCTGACGGAAAACCCGTATGGCTTTGCCGATTATACGATGAAATAGATCGTTCGGGAACGAATGAAGACGGTGTGTTATAATGTCCGGTCTGTTGCGTAGCTATCGGATTTCGGGCTAAGTCGTTTACGTTAGTAAACACTCCTGTTGCCATTACCCTCTGCGTTTTGCTTTTTAGATATTCTAACGCACCGAAAAAAGGGGGGCATCGAAAAATTTCATTTCGATGCCCCCTTTTCATTTTTGGGATGTCTGTTTATCGTACCAGTACTTTGCTGATTGCCGAGCCGGCTCTCACAATGTAAATACCCGGTTGCACGGCGATGCTGCGATTCCCTACGGTCAGATCGTCGGCGAGAATACATTGCCCGTCGGGGCGGAAGATTTGCAATGAAACCTGTTTGTCGGCTTGTATCGTGATGCAGCCGTCGGAGGTTGCGATCCGTACATCCTTACTGCTTCTGATCTCTTCAACTCCTTCCGGTACACTGACAACCAGACGGTCGGTCCACGGCGATCTGACGACCGATTCCGTGCCGTTGTCGGCAATGATTGTGGCGTAAGCGCTCATTCTGAAACGGAAACAGTCTCCGTCATTGGTGGGCAGGTCGGTAAAGGTATATTGCGTAGCTTTTTTATTTTCCAGAATCACATAGTTCCGGGCGATAATCGAACGGTCGTTCCGTTTCATATCTTGCCAGATAGAGATTTCGTCGAGGAAGAATTCTCCGCTGCTCCAAATGTTCAACGAGTTTTCCGGACCGCATTCTTTGAATTTGAATGTAAGCAGGTTCGGGCCGCTTTGCGATAATTTCAACCGGAATGTCTCTTCCCCTTCCCCGAAATTGTTGGTTACCCGCAAGGAGTCGCCGGCGATACCGTATATCAGCAGGTGTGCGGTAAATCCGCTTTTGTTGGTCAGTTCGAATTTCGGCGTGTATATCACCGCGCCGCCGATCATGCTGTTTGCCCAGCATCCGAACAACGCACTCCAATCGGGATTTTCGGTGAACTCGTCGAAGTACGAAAGGAACGATCCGGCTTCGATCGGTTCGTTGAATGTACCTTCCGTGATCTTTTCAAAGCCTTCGTGCAAAACTACATATTGCTCGTCTTTCAGTGCATAGTGCATCAGGTAGTTGTACAATGCGTAGCCCGATGCTCCCGGAACCCGTTTCCATGAAGCGGTATATTTGCCGTCCTCGACGTTCGAGAATTGGATGCCTTCGGGCATAGTCAGCGTACCTGTAAATGCGCCTACTTCGCAGATTTCCGATTCTTCGGTGAGGGTAGTTCCGTCGTAAGCCTGTACGGTATAGTAATAAATTTCGTTGGGATCGGTACCGGTCACCGTATAGTAGTTGTTTACGGTCGGTTCGTCCCGCAGCAGATAGGTCAGCTCGCGAATATCCCCGCCGTAGGTATAGCTGATGTCGTCGATTGCCGCAATGCCGTTATTGTCCTCTTCCTGATAATACACTAATTTGATTTGGGTAGTACCTACCGGTATCTCGTCCGACAGTGTGACGGTCTTGCCTTCGGTATTCAGGTAAACCCATACTTTGGAGATTTCCACCCAGCCTTTTTCTGTTTTGCCGCATACGCTGATGTAGTTTTCGCCCATTCCCGTATGTTTCGTCCAAAACGACAGCGTATTGATCGGTGCATCGGTTTCGGGCGTAACGATCGAGTCGCCCGCGGCATCGAATGCCAGCGAGATGGCTTGTGCACCGTAATTACCTTCCGTATTGTATCCGTGGCGTACATTGCCGTATTTTTTCACGCCGATAGTCCAGCCTTCGGGATATACCGAGTTGGCATCGTCGATATTCATGCCGCGTTTGCTGGTGGTTGTCAATAAATTGATTCCGTCGAACCCTTCCGTTACAGTCGTTTCCTGCGAACCGGAAGCCGTGGAAGCGTAATAAAAAACGTCGAGCAGATATTGGGTGGCTCCGGTTACACGTTCCCAGTTGGCGGTAAATCCGTCGTCGGTAATATCGGTGGCTGGCAATACTTTGGGTATGCCGAATCCGCTGTCGGCAGTCGTGATAAGCAGGTCGTCGATCAACATTTCTTGCAGTTCGGCATATATCTGTATTCGGGCATTCAGGAAGCCTCCGGTGAAATCGAATGTGAACTGTTGCCATCCGCTGCCTATTTCCGCACTTTGTACTGCTACGGCAGCCGATCGCGAACAGAGTAACACTTTCAGTTGGTCGCTGATACTGTTCAACAGGCGGGCACGGAACGAAATACGGAATGTGCCGTCGTTGTCGGACAAGTCGATATACGGGGTTGTGAGATAACCGCTTTCCGTAACCGTATTACCGCTCTGATTGGTATAACTGTACATCCGCAACGCACATATTCCACCGGCTTGGTGTATGCCTCCGCCTGTCCAGCCCGGAATCGTTGTCAGAGTAGGACTGATGCTGCCGTCGTTACCGCAGATGTCTTTGCTGTCCGGTTGATTTTCGCTTCCGGCAGTAAACAGGTCGAATTTTTCGGAGAGGATTATTTTGTCTTCCTGGGCTTTTATATGAGAACCGGATACTTTTTGCGGTCGGACAACGGTTGCATCCGGGGCATCATAACGTCCGGACGTGATAATTCTCTGTTGTCTTAAAACCGGATCGGAATTGCCGACAGCGTTCAACGGCATACCTACGGTTACCGCCAAACCAAGAGCCCATGTAAAGAATCGTTTCATAAAGATAGTTTTTAGTTTGTATGTAAACGAAAAAATATATATCCCTTTATTCCCCAGATACGAATAAGCCGGACGCAAAAACAAATCTATCTGCGGGTTTGCCGAGGCGGAGTATCTTAGGTCATTCAAAGATAGTTAAAGGCGAGTGAAGAAGCAAACAGGAAACAAAGTTTCACGATTGGATTCTGCCGAGCCGCCTCTTATCTTATCCAAAGATAGTTAAAATTATAATCTATACTTCTGTTTTATCCGATTTATTTTCAGACAGAGAGACCGAATCCCGTGTTTTCGTAAGCCGGCGGGTAGCGTTTCCGGAGGAATGTCACCGGGCAGAGCCGTTTGCGCCGCTCCTGCCGTCCTCATCGGGTCTTGCATTTTAGCCATTCTAACGTACCGAAAAGGGGATGTATCATTTCGACACACCCCCTTGTTATGGTTGTAGAACAGGATTACAGACGAGCTTGGATCGCTTTGCTCTCCTCTTCGTAGCCCGGTTTGTTCAACAATGCGAACATATTGCGTTTGTATGCTTCTACGCCCGGTTGGTTGAATGGATTTACTTCCAGAATATAGCCGCTGATACCGCAGGCTTTTTCGAAGAAGTAGATCAACTGACCGAGATAGTATTCGCTCAGTTCCGGAACTTCTACTTTCAAGTTGGGAACGCCTCCGTCCACGTGGGCGATCTGGGTACCGAGTTCTGCCATTTTGTTTACTTCGTCTACGCGTTTTCCGGCGAGGAAGTTCAAACCGTCCAGATTGTCTTTGTCGGACGGGATGACGACGGTATGTTTCATTTCGTTTACCGAGATAACCGTTTCGAAGATTGTGCGTTCACCCTCCTGTATCCATTGTCCCATCGAGTGCAGGTCGGTCGTAAAGTCTACGGCAGCGGGGAAAATACCTTTCAGGTCTTTGCCTTCGCTTTCTCCGAAGAGTTGTTTCCACCACTCGGCGAAGTAGTGCAGTTTCGGGTTGAAGTTTACAAGGATCTCGGTTTTCTTTCCGGCTTGGTAAAGAGCGTTGCGTGTAGCCGCATAGATGGCTGCGGGGTTCTTTTCGAACGGTACGTTTTCGCCGCAAGCCTCTTCCATTTTCATGGCGCCTTTTACCAGTTCGCGGATATTGAATCCGGCAACGGCGATCGGCAGCAGACCTACCGGGGTGAGCACGGAGAAACGACCGCCGATATTGTCGGCGATGACGAATGTTTTGTAACCTTCCGTATCGGCAAGTTTACGCAGAGCACCTTTGCTTGCGTCGGTGATCGCTACGATACGATGTTTTGCCTCTTCTTTTCCCACTTGTGCTTCGAGTTGTTCTTTCAGCAGGCGGAAAGCGATGGCAGGTTCGGTCGTCGTTCCCGATTTGGAGATGACAACGATACCGAATTGTTTGTTTTTCAGCAACGATTGCAACTCGAAGAGGTAATCTTCACCGATGTTTTGTCCGGCGAAAAGGACGAGGGGTGCTTCGTGTTCGTTGCGGAGATATTCGAATGTATTCGACAAGCCTTCGATAACGGCTTTGGCACCGAGGTAGCTACCTCCGATTCCGATAACTACGACAACTTCGCAGCGCTCTTTCAGTTGCTTGGCTGCATTTTCGAGATCGCAGAGGTGCTCTTCGTTGATCGAAGAGGGGAGGTGGAGCCACCCAAGGAAATCGTTTCCTTTTCCGGTTCCTTTGTGTAATAATTCCATGCCGTGTTCGGCTTTGCCTTGCAGGGCGAAGATCTCCTCTTTGGAGACCGTGCCGAATGCTTTGTCGATGTTCAGTTCAATTGTTTTCATGCGAAAATTCTATTGATGATTAAAGTTGATGCCCGTATATATCAAATAAATGTGTCGGACAATTTCTCGATGGCGTATCGCGGTAATACTTTCCGGTACAGTATATCGTAAACGCATTTCAGGATAGGCATGTTCACTTCGTACAAGTCATTTATTTCCTTGATACATTTCGTACCGAAATATCCTTCGGCGATCATTTCCATCTCCATTTGCGCGACTTTTACGGAGTAACCGTTTCCGATCATCGAGCCGAAATTGTGATTCCGGCTGAAACGTGAATAGGATGTAACCAGCAAGTCGCCCAGATAAACCGAGTCGCTGATGTTCCGGTTGGGAATCGGAGCGACGACGCTCAGAAACCGTTCCATTTCGTTCAATGCGTTGGCGATCAACATGGCTTGGAAATTGTCGCCGCTTTTCATGCCGTGGCAGATACCGGCGGCAATGGCATAGACATTCTTTAATACGGCACTGTATTCGATGCCTCTCACGTCGGACGAAATGATGGTTTTCAGTCTCGAACTGGAAAGCATGGCGGCGAATTGCTCCGCCTTTTGCGTATCGCAGCATCCGATCGTCAAGTATGACAACCGTTCGAGAGCCACCTCCTCGGCATGGCAGGGACCGCCGATCACTGCCATATTTTCTCGTGGAACATGGTACATCGCCTGCAAATAATCGGTCACCACCATATTCTCGTCGGGAACGATACCTTTGATAGCCGTTACCACGAACTTATTGCTGATGTCTGTATTCAGTTTCGCCAGATGCGCTTTCATATAAGGCGACGGCGTAACCAGCAGCAGCGTGTCGGCTTGTTCTACGATCTGGTTGATGTCGGAACTGAAATGAATCCGGCTGGTATCGAACCGAATATCGGAAAGATAAACCGGATTATGTCCGTTTTGCTTGAAGTCCTCGATGCGATCGTCACGGCGCATGTACCAATAAATGCTGTCGGCATTATTGAGTACGAGTTTGGCTAAGGCTGTCGCCCAGCTGCCTCCTCCCAAAACGGCTATTTTCCCGGGAACGTCTTGCATTATGCTTGGTGTTTAGCTTGTTCTACCCAACTTTTCACGGTTTCGGGAGTCGGGTTGTTCAAGTCCAGTTTATATTTTTTGTTTACGCCGCAAAGGTCTTGTTGCAGTTTATTCGGATTGGCATCAGCCATAGACTGCAAGGTCGTATATCCGATTTTCTGCAACGGGGCTACCCATTCGGCAGGAATTCCGGCGGCTGTATATACCGATTCGTTGTCGCGGGGCTGTGTCTTTTCCGGGCGCATCTGCGGGAATAAGAGCACTTCCTGTATAGTTGTCTGGTTGGTCATCAACATGGTCAGACGATCCATTCCGATGCCGATACCTGCGGTCGGCGGCATACCGTATTCCAATGCCCGCAAGAAATCCTGGTCGATGAACATGGCTTCGTCATCGCCTTTTTCCGACAGACGCAATTGCTCTTGGAAACGTTCGCGTTGGTCGATCGGGTCGTTCAATTCGGAGTAGGCATTGGCGAGTTCTTTTCCGTTCACCATCAACTCGAAACGTTCGGTCAGTTGCGGATTGTTGCGGTGGCGCTTGGTCAGCGGCGACATCTCGATCGGATAGTCGGTGATGAAAGTCGGCTGTATGTAGTGACCTTCGCATTTCTCGCCGAATATCTCGTCGATGATCTTGCCTTTACCCATTGTTTCGTCGATCTCCACACCGATCGTTTTGCACACCTCGCGCAACTGTTCTTCTTCCATACCCGAAATATCTATGCCGGTATGTTCTTTGATCGAGTCGATCATGGTGATGCGTTTGAACGGAGCCTTGAAGCTGACTTTGTTTTCGCCGATCATCACTTCGGTCGTTCCGTTCACTGCCAGACAGATCGTTTCGAGCATTTGCTCGGTGAAATTCATCAGCCAGTTATAGTCTTTGTACGAAACGTACATCTCCATGACGGTAAATTCGGGGTTGTGGGTGCGGTCCATTCCTTCGTTGCGGAAGTCGCGCGAAAATTCGTACACGCCTTCGAACCCGCCGACAATCAGCCGTTTCAGATACAATTCGTTTGCAATACGCAGGTACAACGGTATATCGAGTGCGTTGTGGTGCGTGATGAACGGACGGGCGGCAGCACCGCCGGGAATGGCTTGCAGTACCGGAGTATCCACTTCGACATAGCCGTGCGCATTGATAAATTCGCGCATGGTATTGAATACTTTGGTACGTTTCAGGAATATATCTTTTTTGTCCTCATTGACAATCAGGTCTACATAACGTTGGCGATAACGCAATTCGGGATCGGAGAATGCGTCGTATGTGACACCGTCTTTTACCTTTACGACGGGCAGCGGACGGAGCGATTTGGACAGCACGGTCATTTCCTGTGCATGAATCGTGATCTCGCCCATCTGCGTGCGGAACACATAACCGCGTATTCCTACGAAGTCGCCGATGTCCAACAATTTTTTAAATACGGTGTTGTACATTTCTTTGTCTTCGCCCGGGCAGAGGTCGTCGCGCGAGATGTACACTTGGATACGGCCTTTCGAATCTTTCAGTTCCATGAAAGAAGCCTTGCCCATGATCCGGCGGCTCATGATCCGACCGGCGACAGATACCTGCCGCGGCGTTTCAGCATCGTCGGTAAATGATTCTTTGATTTCGGTAGTGTAAGCGTCTACCTTATATTCGGCGGCAGGGTATGGTTCGATACCCATTTTCCGCAATTCCTCTAAGCTGTTTCTTCGGATAATCTCCTGTTCGCTCAAATCCAATATATTCATATTGTATAGTATTTTGCAAATTTCTACAAAAGTAGGCATTTTTATGCGATAAACATCAAAAAAAGTGACGGAATTATTATCTGGGCATGAAATATTTCGGGGCTGTAATCTCGGAACGGATGCGAATCCGGATAACATCCGATACTTCGGCTGATGCGGATAACGGGTCGAAAGAAGCTGTATTCCGATTGTGCGGCAATGAAGATAAGCAGCCCGGTTTTACACTCCTATGCGACCTTCCCGATCGGAGCGGGGAGCAGACCGGAAATAAAAAAATGCGGAAATTTTTTTCGATGAATGGTTTGGTTATATTTTTGATCGATAGATAGTTAGTTGCTATTGGAAAGAGGAAGCCCAAACTTCTGTACCCGTGAATCCGTGTTTTACAAATTTTGTATTTAATTTTGCAAGGATCACACCGGCATCCGAACTCACCCGACAGCCGGTTGCGATGATTCCTTTTTTTGGATATTCTTAACCCTGCCATACGATAGAAAAATGAAATACTTATTACGATGTACATTTATTCCGTTGTTTGTTGTGATATTCACAACAGGCGCATTGGCACAGTCCGATTCCTATGAGGCAAGTTATGCCCATTATCAGACTATTTCCAATATGTCGGAGTCCCAATTGTATAGGCAGGCGCAGAAGTTCTGTAACGAAGGCGACATCGACAGTATGCTTATATATTATAATGTGCTTTTCAATCGTTATACGCAGCATCTGAACATTGCCGACAAGAGGTTGTGCGCATTGGCTTTGCTGGAATCGGGCATCACCTATTACGAGCAATTCAATTACAGCAAGGCGATGGAGCTGTTGCTTGACTGCCAGCGGATTTGTGAAGACAACCGTTTCTCGGATCTATTGGCAGATGTGTATCGTTCGATAGGCAATGTCTATTGTTCTCATTCCGATTTTGAACGAGGCATCCTGTTTTATGTCAAATCGTTGGAGAAAGCCGATCTGATTAACGACAAGGCTTTGAAAATAAAAGTGCTGAACAATCTGGTGGGTGCCTGTTCTTTTGATGGAAGATTTGCGGAGGCGAAACGTTATTACGATGATATGTCCAAGATCTCGTCCGATGATCCGCTCTATCGCTACGATCTGTATGTGGACGGGGGGTTGATTGCTGCCGCGGAGGACAATGTAGACGAAGCTATAAAGAATTACAAAGCTGCGGCAGATTATGCCACCGCCCAAGGTATGGGAGTGAAATATTCGGGAGCGGCATATTCCTGCCTGTCGAATCTTTATCGTAAGATCGGACAAACCGACTCGGCGTTGCGCTATTTGCATATCAATGAATTGGCGGCACGGGATGAGCAACAAAACGATTTGCTGTCCGAAACATTGCGCGGGCTTTCCGAATTGTATCGCGAGCAAGGAAATGTCGGGCGAGCCCAGCGGTATCAGACGGAATACCTCGATCTATCCGATAAAATTTTCAATCAGCGCGAATTCAATAGTCTGAAAAATGCCGAGTTCATGTATGAACTGAATAAGAGTACGGAGACCATAAGCCGGTTGAACCAACAAAAGATACAGAAGGATGTACAGATTTCTTCACAACGCCGGATGCTGTGGTCTTTGTCGGTCGGCACGTTGATTGTGATGACACTCTTTATAATAATCTATCGTCAGAACGGCAGGCTCTCTAAGGCGTATAATGACCTGTATGATAAAAATAAGGCTAACCTTGAAAATGAAAAATCGTACCTTGCCCGCTTGCATGAACTGGAAGCGCAGCTCGAAAGTGCGAGGGCTACGCAACCGGACGAATTGCTTTCGGACGAGTGGGACGGCGAGAGGCAAAGTGCCGGTTCCGATATTCCCGGTAAGGATAAATTGCAGGGGGCTTTGGAAAAATCTATTATGGGGGTCATGGACCAAACGGATGTGCTGTTCGATCCGGATTTTTCGATCAACCGTCTTGCCGAGATGGTGGGTTCGAATTCCACGTATGTTTCCCGTGTGATAAATGAGATGTATGGTAAAAATTTCAGGACTGTCTTGAATGAGTGCCGTATAAAAGAATCAATGAAACGTTTGAGCGATTGGGAGAACTATGGTAATTATACGATCAAAGCCATCGCCGAGAGTGTAGGCTATAAGTCTCAGTCGAACTTTATTGCGGTGTTCACCAAGTACACGGGTATCAAGCCTTCGATGTACCAGAAGATTGCGTCGGAGCGAAATTAATGAACGTTTGCCTAAATGTTATTTTGGTTTCTGTTTTACAAAATCGAAATCAAAAGGGCGAAATATATTTTAGTTTTGTGGAAATAAGTACTTTCTTTGAGAAATTTATTTTCATAATTAAAACTAAGATTTATGGGCAAACGGAAATTTTACATCTTGGCATCGATTGTCACGCTGTGTGTGACGACAGTATTTGCACAGGTAGAGGTCGTTGATAAGACCAAGTTGAGTCCGTTCGGGAAATCCGACAGGAAAGAACAGACAACGGAGTTGCATTTTGAACGGCAAGGCGAAGCCGCTGCATCGCGAGCAAAATTCGACAACGTTTCCACTTCTCGCCATTTTCTTCCGCAACGTATTGCTTCGACAGATCCGTTGGTGTCTCCCAACGATATTGTCGATGACGGTACACGCATAAATTTCAATATTATAAGTTGGTATTTGGGGCAGTTGGGTATCGGTTCCGTCCGCCCTTGTGCGAATGCCTCTCTTGAAATGGTGCATGCCCTTCAATCGAGCGATGCGGTTTATGGCATATTGCCCAAGATCGCAAACGGAGTGTATATAGACGGTAAGTATTACGGCTTGAAATACGGTACGGCAATGGGGCAGGTCTTGAATGCCGAGTTCTACAAATTCGATGCGGAGACGTGGGAAATAGAGGCATCTGTCACTCTGCCGGCGCAATGGTACAGTATATTTAGCGGAGCGGCTTATAATCCCAAAGACGGGAAAGTGTATGTCTTGGGATACGATGGTGTCGCCCGACCTTATCTGTCGGAACTAAACCTGACTACGGGTGTCTATACCCAACTGGTGTCATGCAGTGTCAGCGTGCTGTCGATGGCTTGTGATGCCGACGGTAACCTGTATGCTTTTACGGGCAACGGCGAAATCGAGAAGATCGACATCGCTACCGGTACGGGGACGGTGGTGCTTAGGGCTCTCGAAGCCGGTAAATCGACCGGTTATGAAAATCCGATCGCTTTCGATTATCGCACAGGTGAATTGTTCTGGTTCAATACCGACGAGAACTTTAAAACGACATTGCGGAAAATCGATTTGGAAAAACAGACGGTTGAACTTGTCGCCGATTTGTCGGGCTATACTTTGTTACGGGTACAGGGACCGTGGGTGAAATCTCCGGAAGCTGCCGATAAAGCCCCCGGTGTCGTACTTGCCATATCTGCCGATTTCGAGGCGAACAGTACGATGGGCAGCATTAAGGTGGTCGCACCTTCGGAGGCTTTCGACGGAACTCCATTGACGGGCGATGTGACCCTTAAAGTGAGTGTAGATGGAAATGAAGTCGGTCAGACAGTTGTTGCTGCCGGAGCCGAAGGGGTGATAGACGGTTGTAATTTCGGCAGTGTCGGCGAACATAAAATCAGCGTGGTTGCATCCAATGCTGTCGGTGACGGTCCTGCCGGTTCGATTATCGCTTATTGCGGACTCGATACGCCCTGCCCTGCGGAGAATGTCACACTCTCCGTTTCCGCCGACGGCAAGGCAACTCTTGCATGGGATGCTCCGACACGAGGCGTGCACGACGGCTATTTCGATTCGGAGATGTTGTCTTACGACATTGTCCGTAATCCGGGCAATATAAGTGTGGCATCCAATCTGTCGGCAGAGTCGTTTACCGAAACGTTGCCATACGAACTCGACCGCTACTCCTATGCCGTCACGGTATCTATGGCGGGCAATGAAGGCGAAACCGCGGTTTCCAACTCGGTCGTTTACGGTCCGGGCTATCCCGTCCCGTTTGAGACAGACCTCGGTGCGGATCCGTTTTTCGGACTTTGCAACATCTTCGACCTCGATGGTGATGGCGCGACCTTCTATCAGACATGGGGTATGGCAAGTTGCAATATTGCATATTCCGATCTCCCTCATACCAGCGACGACTGGCTGATCTCGGCACCGGTTTATCTTGAAGCAGGCAATTATTTTTACCAGATCAAATATATGGCTTCGACCGACGGGGTCGATGCTACGTTTACAATGGGGCAGGGGAATACGCCCGAACACCAGACTGTTGAAATAGCGAAGGTCAAGAATCTTCTTTATGCGGAAGGGATAAAAACTACGTGGGCTTATGTCTCTGCCAAAGAGCCGGGCAATTACTACTTCGGTATTCATTATACCCCGGAGATTCCCGGAAAGACGACATCCATGCCTTATGGCAATTTCCGCTCCCTTAAAATCGATTTGGGTCCGGACGATGGCGCACCCTCGTATGTGACCGAGGTTAAAGCGGTTGCCTACACGAAAGGCGAACTGAAAACCGTATTGACATTCAAAGCCCCGGCAACGACTTTTGCCGGACAATCGCTGGCTTCCATCTCGAAGATAGAAATCTGCAATGCCGAAGACGTGCTTGTGGGAACGATTACCGATGCACAGCCGGGACAGGAATGTACATTCACCGACAACAATTGTTCGCAAGGTACGAATCTGTATCATATTTATGCTTATAATGAAAGAGGGAAAGGCGCATTGACAGAAGTGTCGGTATATGCCGGAAACGATGCACCGGGAATGGTGTCGAGTATCGATTGGAGCATAGAGAATAACCGCGTCCTTACGTTTGAATGGGGTGCACCCTCGACGGTGGGACGGAATGGCGGGTATGTAGATCCGGATAACATCACCTACGATTTCTGCCGGTCGCAATTCGATTATCAGGAACCTTTCGCGGTATCCGGCGGATCGAACCTGAAAGAGCGTACATTCACATATACCGAGTGCGGGGCAGACAGCTATTATGGCGACACGCAACATACTTATTTTTATGGAATCCTTCCGAAAAATACGTTGGGCGACGGCATTATGGGATATGTGGGGATTGTATGCGGTGCGCCGTATCCGGCTCCGTTCGGCGAATCGTTTGCCGGCGGAAACAACAAGTCGGTGGTATGGTCTACCCAATTGCTTGACGGCGAGGCGGCATTCTCCATTTCGACCGGCAACGCCGAACTGGGTATCACGCCCTCCGACAACGACAACGGTATGCTCCTGTTCGATCACGAACACGATGTCATGACCGGGCAGGCGGTAGTCTCTCCGATTATCGAGTTGAAGGATTTGAAGTCTCCGACCCTTGCTTTCGATTTGTGGCACAATTCCTCGGCAGGTGATGATGCCTATCTTAGCATACAGGCATCGAAGGGCGGCCGTAGCTATAAGCCCATAGGTGAAGTGATAAAAATCAATGACGGAAAGGGCACGGACGGCTGGGTTCGCCACTATGTAAGTCTGAATGATTATAACAACAGCGACCGCGTATTTATCGCCTTCCTTGGAGTCAATTCGACGGCATCGTCCTATTTTGCAATCGACGACATCGAGGTGTACGATGATGTGGAAATCGACCTTGCCGCGATTTCTCTTACAGCACCCTCTAAGATGTATATCAACGAGCCCGGCGATTTTGTAGCCCGGGTCGTATCGCGGGGAACAGAAGATGTGGCTGCGTATAACATTGATATTTATGCCGATGGGGCGTTGGTGGCTACGGCTCCCGGAAAATCTCTTAAACGCGGAGAAAGTACGGATGTGACTGTACGGGTCACTCCGAATGCGGCTGCGGCGGGTAAAACCGTGATATATGAAGCCCGCATCGCTCTTTCGGCAGATGGAAATGAACTGAATGATAGTGCGACGGCAACCGTGGAGGTAGGAGGATCGTCGCTTCCGGCTCCGACCTACTTGCAGGGTGTGGCGGATAACGGTACGATAGACCTCTCTTGGAGAGCTCCGGTAATGGATGATCCGGCAGAGACAACCGAATCGTGGGAAGGCTATCCGGCATTTGCGATTTCCAGTCAGGGCGATTGGCAATTTGTCGATGGCGATCATTTGGCTCCATGCGGTATCGGCGGTATTTCTTATCCCAATATGGACAAAGGCCGCGCCTTTATGATCTGGAATCCGGCATCGATAAAATTCAACGATAGGGCATGGCAGCCTCTTTCCGGTACGCAATGTCTTATAGCGTTCGCCTCGGATTACTATACCGAAAACGGTATCTACGACGGTACACAGCAGAGCGACGAATGGTTGATCTCACCCCATGTGGTCGGGGGCACGACCGTATCGTTCCAGGCTGCTTCGCCGGTTGCTGGTACGACCGAGTGTTTTGAATTCCTGATCTCTTATGGGTCGCGCAATATCGACGACTTTACAACTGTCGGGGAGGAAGTGCTCGTGACGGAAACGGGCTGGAAACAATATTCCTATACCTTGCCGGCCGATGCCCAATATTTTGCAATTCGTTATGTATCGAAAGGATACGAGGCTTTTGCCATGCTCTTTGACGATATTGCATATACGCCCGGATATGGTGAATTTGAATTCCTCGGTTATAACATCTATGTAAATGGTGCCCGTATCAATGACGAACCTTTGTCGGAAACGACCTACACGACCGACTTTGTAAGTACGACCGACAATATCTATGGTGTGAGTGCGGTCTATGATCAAGGCGAATCCGATATGGCATCGTTCGTGGTCAAATCGGGTATTGAAACGATCGGAGGCGATGAGGTCCTGGTTTCGGGTGGAGACGGATGTATTATCGTCAAGAAGGCGGAGGATCGGCTTATTTCGGTTTATGATACGATGGGCAGGCTTGTCGCACAACGCACCGGATCCGACAGCGAAAGTTTCTCCGTGTCACGGCAGAGCGTCTATATAGTCCGTATCGGAGGTAAGAGCTATAAAGTGGTTGTAAAATAAACGGCAGTTCGCAGGCATGGCTTGAACTTGTCGAAAGTCGTGCCTGCGGTGATGATCTCTTAAAACAATCTGTAAACAATGAAAAAGATAAAATATTTCATCTCCCTTTGCGTCGGCTTGTCGGTAAGTATCGGCTCGTGGGCTGCTCCGGCAAATCGGGGACCGGTCACGGTCGCACAACCGGACGGAACATTGCTCGATATCGTACTGCATGGCGATGAACATTATAATTATGTTACGGCGGCTGCCGACGGTACGCTCCTTTGTCAGGACGCCGACGGTTATTGGGTAGTGGCAGGCAGCGATTATCTGGAAGACCTGAAAGTCCGTCGGCGGACAGCTATGCCGCCGTTGCGTAACCTGAACAACGACGGAGATGTCCCTACCACCGGCACACTGCGCGGATTGGTCATTTTGGCGGAATTTCCCGATATGCCGTTCAGTGCAAATAACGACCATGCGCATTTCTCGCGACTGCTCAATGAAGAGGGGTATTCCGACAATGGGGCTACCGGCAGCGTGCGTGACTATTATGTAGACCAGAGTTACGGGCTTTTTACACCGGAGTTCGATGTGGTGGGTCCGGTCGTGCTTCCCAATGAGATGTCGTACTACGGAGCCGATAACAACGGAGCCACCGATCCGAATGCCTACCGGATGATTGTGGATGCCTGTCGTCTTGCCGATGCGACGTGCGATGTGGATTTCTCGGTGTACGACAATAATCATGACGGTACGGTAGATCTCGTTTACGTGATCTATTCCGGCTATGCGCAAAGCAACGGGGCAAGTACCCATACGGTATGGCCGCACATGTGGTTTCTTTCGAGGTATAATGCCGGATTGACATTAGACGGCGTACAGGTAGACCGGTATGCTTGTTCTGCCGAGCGTCTCGGAACTTCCGGCACTGTGATTACCGGTATCGGACTGATATGCCACGAGTTCAGCCACACGCTCGGTTTACCCGATATTTACGATACCTCCGGTATGCTCAACGGCATTGCGATGGGGGCTTACGATGTAATGGATTCGGGATGTTACAACAATCTGATGAGGACTCCTGCCGGTTATTCTTCGTTTGAAAAAAGTTCGCTGGGGTGGCTTACGCCTACGGAACTGACCGGAAAGCAGCTGGATGTGACCATCCGATCGCTCGCTACAAGCAAGGATGCTTTGAGAATTTCTTCTGCCGACAATGAGAACGAATATTTTCTACTCGAAACGCGATGCCTGTCCGACAAATGGGACAAATACCTTCCGGGCGAAGGCATGTTGGTCGTGTATGTAGATTATGACAAGGAGGTGTGGGACAACAACAAGGTAAATTCCAACGGGAACTGGCGTGTGCATGTGGTTCCCGCCAACGGCGATTTCTCCAAAAACACCGATCCGGCTTCCGTCCCGTTCCCCGGAACACGCGATGTGACGATATGGGCAGACCGCACCAATCCGTCGATGACCTTCGGCGACGGTAATCCGTTGGGGACCCCTATAACGGATATTGTGTTCGATGGAGAGAAAACCCGGTTCGACTTCGGATTCAACATGGAAGCGCCGGTTTTGACCGACCCGACCAAAGTGACCGATAGCGGATTCCGTTCCAACTGGACTGCGGTTGCCGATGCGAAATACTATACGGTAAAAATCACGGCATCTTCGACCGGTGAGACACAAGTCTATGAAAAGGTGGTACGTACCTACTATACCTTTTCGGGGCTTGATCCCGACGAAACGTACCGATATAGCGTAAAGGCGATCGGTGAAGCGCTGGAATCGTCTTATTCCGAAGAACAGACCATCAACCTGCGTGAATATTCGGGTATCGTCGGCATATCGCCCGATGAGATTGCGGAAGTAGTACGCATCTATACCTTGCAGGGGGTGTATTGCGGAACATCGTCCGACGGTCTGGCTACCGGAGTGTATGTAGTGGTTTCCGGTAACAAAGTAGAAAAGAAGGTATTATTCAACTAAGTATAATCCAAATAAAATCGAATGTGTATGAAAAAGATTTTTTTACTGTCGTTTATTCTTTCGCTAACGGCACTGACAACGAGAGCGGCATACGATGTGCCCTATTTTTCTACGCTGGTTGAGGACAGTGAAGTCTCCTCTGAATGGACGGTCGTGGATGCGGATGAAAATGAGCAGACAGTCACTTTGTCTTCCCAAAGCCAGATTGCCGACAAGTGGGCTTATCCATCTTCGACCACATGTGCCAACTATTTTACGGACGATTATCCGGCTGGGGTTATATTGTATGAGAATGTTATCGGCTTGACCGAAGCAAACGACCGTTTGGTGTCGCCTGCAATAAATCTCGAAGCCGGTAAAGAGTATAGAGTGCGTTATGCCGTACGTACGAAGTGGGCTGAAACGACAACGTTCAATCCGCTCGGTTCCATTTATCTCGTTGCCGAAGACGATTTGACCGGTGAAACTCCTTTGCAAACCATCGAAACCTTTACGAGTCAGGGATCCACTTCTTGGAAAAAGATAGGCTATGTATTCACTCCTGAAACGACCGGCGCATATCGTTTCGTGTATAGTATCACGATTCGCTACAAGTCGGCATATTGCTGCTTCACCAACTTTCAGGTAGTCGAAAACGAGTTCGTCCCTTCTGCCCCGACGGGTGTTACGACAAAGGCGGGAACGGAGGAGAATGCCCGGGCTTTGAGTTTGACGTTGAAATGGACGAATCCTACTGCCGATTCTGACGGTATCGCATTTTCGGAGAACCAGATACTCGAAAAAATCAATATTTATCGCGATGGCGGTGATACGCCGGTCGGGGTAGTGACGGATGGTGCGACCTCGTGGACCGATACGGAAGCCGACGGGCTGACGAACGGTTATCACACCTATCAGCTCGAAGCGGTTGTGGCAGGAGTTGCAAGTCGGAAAGTGTCTGTCGCTACAAATTATGTAGGCACGGTATTGCCTCTCGATCTGCCATGCAGCTTGTCTTTGTCGAGCAAAGATGATTTCGGGTTGCTTTGGTCGTACGATAATAACGGCACGACCTCTGCATCTTGCGGATGGCAGTTCAATGCGACACGGAATGCGGCAAGTTGCTATTATCTCAACAACACGGGCGACGGCAATAATTGCTGGCTGTTCAGCCCGGCATTGAATTTCCCGGCAGCCGGTACATATCAGATTGTATTGAATGGCGGATTTACGGCTGTTGCCCAAGCGTTTAAAGTGGCTGTCGGACAAGCAGCAAGCATAGCAGGCATGACACAGGTTGTGGCTGAAAGTCTTGAAATCGTGAAGAATGCCAATTATGTCGGAGCCGATACCGAACCGGTGCAATTTACAGTAGCCGCTCCGGGCGTTTACTATATAGGTATTATGAGCAACGCCCTTACGGAATCGGGCGGATATTTTTATTTGAACCGTGTGGATGTGACAATGCAGGCTGCCGCTCCTCTTTTCTCTCCCGAAGCCGGAACTGTGGTGCCGGGTACGAAAGTGGCGATCACGAGTGCTACCGAGGGGGCAAAAATATATTATACGCTCGACGGTAGCGTTCCGACAACGGCATCTGCCGAGTATGACCAACCGATAGAGGTCACCGGCGATATGACGATCAAAGCCATTGCCGTCGCCGACGGGTATCTCGAAAGTGAAGTGGCTGCCGCAGAATACACGGTGATTGTTCCTGCTGCTCTTCCGACGTTCGATCCCGAATCGGGCGAAGTGGAGTTCGGTGCGAAAGTGACGATCGCAAGTGCGACCGAAGGTGCGAAGATATACTATACTCTCGATGAAAGTGTTCCGACAACGGCATCTGCCGAATATGATCAACCGATAGAGCTCACCGGCGATATGACGATCAAAGCCATTGCCGTTGCCGACGGGTATCTCGAAAGCGAGGTGGCTACGGCGGTTTATACCGTGAAGAAAATAGCCGTTCCGGGACAGCTTTATATATTCGGTATCGTAGATGAAGCCGATTGGAATCCGGCGGAAGCCGTTGAAATGACTAAGACCGGAAACGAGTTCGTTTATGTCGGCAGAGTAGGCAGCGTGGGCGGTTTCGCTTTTACCGAGGTGATGAGTTCCGATTGGAATACGGTCGATGCGGCACGTTGGGGTGCGGCGGAAGGCGAAAGCCGGGATGTTGTGCTCGATCGTGAAATAGCGTTGGCTTATGGAAGCCGTACCGCATTCAAGCTCGACGATGGTTATTATGAGTTTAAGGTGGTATTCTCCGATTATAAAGTGAATATGATGGTGACGGCTAAAAACGATCCGGGCAGAATAGAAGGAGTGATGACCGATGAGGCAGCCGATGCCGAATATTTCAACCTGCAAGGCGTTCGTGTCTTCGAGCCTGCGGCTGGCAATATTTACATTGTTCGTCGGGGATCTGTGGTTACGAAAGAGATATTCAAATAAGAGTAGGTCCCAACTGAAATAAAAGAAGAGGCTGCACTCCGAAAGTCTTAGGCTGGACTTTTGGGGTGCAGTCCGTTTTTTATGGATTCCTTTGTTTGGCAAGTGCTTGGTTGCAAAACGGATCAGAACGACGTTGTAACGCCGTTTTAATCGTCCTTGTCCGGTTGTTCCGGACGAAGATAAGGTCAGAAAAGTTTGCGTATCCGTATGGCGATCCGCACAATGTAGGGAATCGACAGTACGATCGTGGCGATGACGAAATACCAGCTCCACGGAGACATGCGTTCCGGACCGGGCACTTCGACCGGAATCTCCCGTACGGTTTCGATACGGGTATCCCGCGAAGGCAGGTACAGCGTGTCGGATGCAAGGCGGCTGTCGATCGACAATCGTCCCAGGCTGTCTAACGAGGCTTGCAATTTCAGCCGCTTGCCTTCGCTTATCGCCAGTTCCTGTATGGCGATTCTCCCGCGTTCGTCGCAGGCGATCCGGGCTTTTACGGAGGCACTGTCGGGTGGCTGGACGATTTCGGTCAGCCGTTCGATGATGATCGTATCGTTGCGGAGTTCGACCGGTGTATAAAATCTCTTTTGGCAGGCGGACAATAATATGACCGACACTGCTGCGATCCATAGTTTCCTGAACATGTATAGTAGCAATAAGTAGAATAAAAGGCGGGGAAGGTCTTAAAAGTCGCCGGGCGGTTTGCGGTTTGCACATTTGCGTACATCGCACCGGCGTATATCCAACTCTTTCAGTTGCAGTTCGGCTTCGTGGCATTTGTGAATCCACTCCAAACAACGGGTCTGCTCATTACGCAGTTCGGTGTACAGAACATCTATCTTTGCATCGCGTTGCGACAGCCGGGTTTCCAACCAGTTTATCTGGCGTTGGTTATTGTCCATTTCCATCGCTTCTGCCGAAGCCTCCGATTTTCTGCCTTCGCTTTTTCGGTTCATGAAGTAGGTGATTCCCCAGCGGATGGCTTCGAATCCGCCCAATGTCCCGATTAGCGATAATATGAAATGAAAGTCCATACTGTTTTTTTTGAAGGCAAAGATGAGGTGGTAAAATTCGTATCCGATGCGATAAATCTTTGAAATGTAGATATTCGCAGAATTTTGGGCGGGTGGAAAGAGCGGTTGGATTCTAATGTGTTAAAAAAATAGAAAAGAAAAAACCTGATCGGAATGAAGTTCAAAAAAAGACGTATATTTAAAAACACAATTATTTCCAATACTATATTCAGTCTCTTTCCCTATTTTTTTTGTTTTTTGTGAGATTATTTTCAGTTTTTCAAATTAAAAAAAGTAATAGGTATGAAATTGAAATCCGGTATATTTCGGGTTGAACGGCGGCAAAAAACTCCTGCTGTCGGACTATTGCTTGTAGCGCAACCTTTCTTTACAGACGAATATTTTCACCGGTCGGTGATCTGTATCATTGAAAATGATGATGTTCACGGTACGATGGGGCTGGTGTTGAACAATTGCAGTTCATTGAAGTTGAACGATCTGTTTCCTGAATTGAAAGAACTGCCGGAGATCCCGCTGTTTTTCGGTGGACCTGTTTCGTCCGACCAATTGTACTATGTCCATGTTTGGGAGTCGATACCGGGAGCTATCGAGATTGTCCCCGGACTGTATATCGGCGGCGATTTCGAAATGGTGAAAGGTTATCTGAAACAGACGGGAGATCTCGATTCCATACGGTTCTTCATCGGTTATAGCGGTTGGTCGCCTTGTCAGCTCGAAAAAGAGATAGAAGATGGAGTTTGGGCTGTGTCCGATATGTTGTCGCCTGCTACCTGCCTGCAAGGCGAGGGGGATAAATTCTGGCGCAAGGTAGTCGCGTCGATGGGAGCGGACTACCGTAAATGGCTTGCTTGCCCGCCGCAACCTTATTATAACTGATTCCGTTTATTTTTTGCGGTCGATGCGTTGCAGCCACATGGCATCGTGGTACTTGCCGTCCAGTATAAACCACTCGGGCAGTACGGCTATCGTTTCGAATCCGCAGCGGGTAAAAAGTTTCCGGCTTGCTTCATTGGGGGCGGCGACAATTGCGTTCAGCGAGTGCAGTTGCAGCCATTCGAACGCATATCGGGTCAATAGCTCCAACGCTTCCGTTCCATATCCTTTCTGTTGTTGCTCCGAATCGACAAGAATCCCTACCGATGCCCTGCGGTTGCGGAAATCGAAATCGAACAGATCGATCAGCCCCAGCCGGTCGTTGTCTTTGTTGTTTACGATCATCAGCCGGAGTTGCCCGTCTTTATAGATGTCGCTGCTGTAATTTTGCAGATACTCTTTCAGCAGGTACCGGGAATAGGGGGCAACGGTATGCCCGTACACCCATAGGGCTGAATCGTTTTCCCAGCGGAACAGCCAATCCAGATCTTCCGGTTCCAGCGCACGTAGCGATATTTTATCTCCCGACAACCACCCGTTCATGATTTCAAAATTTCTTGTGATGAAACGATGATCCCGCTGTCGGGCGAATAAATGTAAAAGTCGTGTCCTTTGCGGCTGTGGTTGCCGATTGTCCGGATGATGTCGTCGTAGCACATCGACCCGCGGTCGAAAACTATCCGGTCGCTGGTGTTGGGCTGAGTCGTCGCGTTGTCGAAAACCTGTTGGGCATGACGATAGACCGAAACGGCGGCTTCGGGATAATGTGCAGCTATGACGGAACGTATCCGGTCGGGAAATTCGCTGATAATGTGCCAGTGGATTTGTCGGGCGGAAAGTCTCCGTTTTTTCCAGTATCGGAAAGGAAATCCGATCCATTGCACCGTCAGGTCGTATAGGGCGCGTAGGGCGATTGCCGATTTGATAAGCAGCGCATAGAATATACGGTAATGGGGGTAATGCTTCTTGAAGAAGATCAGCATGGCCCCGTAGAATATCCTGACATATTTAAGCGTATATTTTTTGGTGCTTTCTCCTTTATAATGGATGATAGGCGTAGGCAGGTAATAGTTCTTATATCCGGCGAGGGTGATGCGGTACGACAGGTCGATGTCTTCGCCATACATGAAAAATGTTTCGTCCAATACGCCGCAACGTTCGATAGCCGTTTTGCGCAGCAACATGAATGCACCCGATAAAATATCGACCGGATGAATTTCATTTTCGGACAGGTAGCGCAAATGATATTTGCCGAACAGACGGGAACGGGGAGCTAATGCCGCCAATCCGAAAATTTTGCAGAATGAGGTCCACGGCGAGGGAAATCCCCGTTTCGATTCCGGTAGAAACCGGCCTTCGCCATTGAGCATTTTCACCCCTAACCCGCCGGCATCGGGATGGCTGTCCATGAATTGGCAAACTTCGGTCAGTGTGTTTTCTCCGATTACCGTATCGGGATTCAACAGCAGGATGTATTCACCTGTCGATCGGGCGATAGCCTGGTTGTTGGCTTTGGCAAAGCCGCTGTTTTCTTGATTCTCGATAAAAGTCACTTCGGGAAACCTCGGTTTCAGGTAAGCCATGGAGTCGTCTCCCGAGTGATTGTCTACGACAAAAATTTCAGCATCGCAGGCAGGCGATACTGCTGCCCGTACCGAAAGCAAAGCCTGTTCTAAAAAATACTTTACCCGATAGTTTACAAGGATGATGCTTAGTTTTTTCACGATAATCAAGAATCTATATTAATGTAACGGCTCGTGCTTCGATTTAGTGTGCCGTGCCGGCAATAAAAAGTTTATGCTTTGTAGCTGTCGTTAAATGGGGTGCGGTTCAGGATCGAACGCCCTAATGTGATTTCGTCGGTATATTCGAGTTCGTCGCCTACCGATACGCCACGGGCGATAATCGAAATCTTGACATCGAAAGGTGCTAGTTTTCGGAATATGTAGAAGTTGGTCGTGTCTCCCTCCATTGTTGCGCTTAGGGCGAGGATAACCTCTTTCACCCCGCCTGCGGCGACGCGGGCTACTAAACTGTCTATTTCCAGATCGGAAGGACCTATTCCGTCCATCGGCGATATGATACCGCCCAACACGTGATATAATCCGTGGAACTGCCGGGTGTTTTCCACTACCATTACCTCCTTGACATTTTCCACGACACACACCGTGGAGAGATCCCGCGACGGGTCGGAGCAGATCGAGCAGACTTCTTCGTCGGAGATGTTATGACATACGGTGCAATATTTGATTTCCTTGCGCAACCTGATCATGGTATTGCCGAACAGTTCCACGGCAGGCGTGTCTTGGCGTAGCAGGTGCAACACCAGACGCAAGGCGGTTTTCCGTCCGATGCCGGGCAGTTTTGCAAATTCGTTTACGGCGTTTTCGAGCAGTGTCGAAGGATATTGTCGGTTCATATCGTTATGGTCGGGATGCTATGGTTGCACGGATCGCCCCTCTCCGTTTCTTCGGGTCGGATGCGAACGCCTGCAAATGTAATAATATTCTTTTGAATAAAAGAAGCAAATCGATTTTGTGGAGGTTTGAACTGCGAAATGGCGCGGTTCTTCTAAAAAAAAGAACCGGATCGAACTCTGTTTTTTTCGAGAACGATCCGATCTGTTGCTTTTGTCCCCCGTCAGAGCCGGAGACGGTATGCGATCTGTCCGGACAAAAGTTTTCTTCTTTTCTATGTATTCGATTCTTCTGCTTGTCTATCAGTTGCTTATGGTCGGCGATTTTTTTAAGAACCGGAGGTCGGACAATTGGGCTACCGTAAATTCAGCCATGTCTGTGTCGGAGATGCTGTATTTCAGTTTCTTTCCGTCGAGCGAGGCATTGACCTTTCCGCGCGGAGGACATTTCTTGACGGTGGTGCAGCGGACGATAGTCCAGTCGAGTCCGCTTTCCCGTATCATGGGTTCCATCCGGTCTTTGTCGTCGATAATCGCTTGAAACCATTTCATGAATACGGGTAGAATGACTTTACGGTAAATCCAGGGCAGAAAGGTGAGGCT
Organism: uncultured Porphyromonadaceae bacterium; assembly: GCA_900538555.1. GTDB lineage: Bacteria > Bacteroidota > Bacteroidia > Bacteroidales > Barnesiellaceae > UMGS27. The sequence continues at coordinate 222,998 of UPYI01000003.1, read as the reverse complement.
GTCGCCGGCTCCGATGGCACTGATGGCGATCAGCCGGCTGACGTTCATGCGTTTCATCTCTTCCATAATCAGCCGGTTGGTTTCGGATACGAATGTGGTAGGTTTGCCGCTCCCTTTTCCGCCGATGCCTAAGGATTGTATGACGGCATCTTGTCCGTCCAGAACGTTGCGGATTACGTTGCGGTCGGTCACATTGCCTTCCACGATACGCAGCCGTTCGTGGAGGACAGGCACTTTTTTTGCATCTCGTGTCAGTACGGTTACATAATGACCTTTTTTCAAAGCCTCTTTTACGATGGCGTTTCCTACGATGCCGGTGGCACCGAATACTGCAATTTTCATATCTCTCTTTTTGGATTGGTTGTCGATTTATCTTGAATCTTTTTCTTCCGGAACTCAGCCGGGGTGCATCCTGCATGACGCTTGAAATAACGGGCGAAAGAGGATTGGTCGGGGAAATTCATTCGCCCGGCAATCTCTTTGATACTCATATCGGTGCAGGTCAGGTATTGTCGGGCGAAGGACATGGTTACGTTTTCGATCCATTGTAATGCGCTTTTCCCGCTTCTGCTTTTGATAATGGACGAGAAATAATAGGGCGAAAGGTGTTGCTCGCCGGCGTAATATTGCACCGATCGGTGTCGTTGGCAGTTCTCGTGCACCGATATGAGAAACCGGTTTAGCGTTGTATCTCTTTTGTCGTGCGGTACGGCAACGATAGGGGTGTTGGCGAAATAGACTTCAAGCACTTTCAGGCAAAGGGCGTATTCGATATAACGCAGGAAATCGTTGCGGATGGCTGTTGTAATATTTTCCGTCGGTTGGGCTTGTTTCTCTTCTGTCATGTCGGCGAGCCGGACGATTTCGTCTGCCTGTTCTTTCGATATTTTTACGCAGGGCAAATCGCGTATTTGCAGCCGTTTGCGAATATCGATCGATCCGATTGCCGGATAATAGGCATCTACATCATTTTCTTTCAATATGCCTTTCAGGTCGTTGCTCTTTTCGAGAATCTGAAAAAACGTATTGGGTGTGTAGATACATAAATGATTGCACGATATTGAGTAGATATTCGAACCTAACAGTATTCGGGCTTCCCCGGCTTTGCATAGGAAGAAGCCGTATTTATGAGCCGATACCGTTTGACGGTTGGCTTCGAGTTCTTCTATGTTCAACATGCTTTGACTGGACGACACGATTTGGGCTTTTGTATAATTCGTTTGGGTAAAAGTAGGGAAAGAATTGCAAAAGGCTGAGTCTGAAATGGAATTAAAATAGATCCATTTGCAGAATTGCACGATAATTCGTCGATTTTGTATGATCGCCGCCGGTGCGATTGGGCAAAACGGGAATGCCGTATGTGCAATCCCGTTTCGTCAGGCTGCCTCCGTTCTCCTGCGTTCAAATGGGACAGACTGAAATTCCTATACGATAAGTGCGTTGTCATTATGAGAAATCATAAATTGTACGTAATTTTGTAGAAGATAAGCTGCATCTCGGCAAAGTCATTCAAACCAGTTTGATGTCTTTGCTCTCGATTTGCGTTATCTTTGTTTCGTTAAGCAAACAGATTATCACAAGCAGGTCATGAATGGGAGTGCGTTTAGAGAAGCATTGAGCGAAGAGTCGGATTATTTGCTGACCGATGAAATTTTTAATATGATCGTCGGTCATTCGGACCCGATTTCGTTTAAGCGGGGCGATGCCATAATAGATATAGGCGAGACCGATCCCGATATTTATATCATTAAAGAGGGGGTGGTGCGCGGTTATATGCTTCAAGACGGGACCGAGAACAACATCAGTTTCGGCTTGTCGGGCACGTTCGTCACTTCGATGCACTGCTTTTCCCGCAACGAACCGTCGATTCTGAGGATCGAGGCTTGTTCCCGGGTGACGGTGTTGCGAATGAAGAAAGAGGTATTCGATTTGCTTGTGGAGCAGCATGCCCGGTTTGCCATGTGGGTTGCAGGTGTTTTCTCCCGCCGGAATTACTATGCGGAGCTAAAAGCCCATATAATGAGCGGCGATGCTTTGTGGCGTTACAAATGGCTTAAAAACTGTCGTCCGGAGTTGCTTAAAAATGTACCGAAGAAAGCTATTGCCTCTTATCTCGGGATGTCGGAGATACATCTTAGCCGTATTACGAAATCTATCAATTTCGAAGAAAAAAGCACTAAATAAAAATATTATAACCCGATTATCGGGCGAAATTATTAACATAGGTTATTTTTTTTATTGCTTCGAGGTGGTATTTTTGTGTATGGGGTCGGTCTGTGCCGGCTGTTCCCGAATCTTATGCGAATCATTTATCATAAAATTCCATCCTTATGAAAAAAATTATTACTTTATGCTTTTCTGTAATGGCGGCTATCGCCATTGCAAACGCAGCATCGGGAACCTCTCCCGGAAAAGAAAACGGTGTGCGGCATAATGCACTGACTCCGCTTGTGTCGGGGAATACCGGTGCCGATATGCGTCGTCCGCTTTCGACTCCTGCTGCCCGTAGATTTACCACTGCCTCTTCTGTGCGTAAGGTCAGCCGTGCCGTGCAAGCCGCTCCTACCGACTTGTGTGGTAGTGTGACTTATAATACACAGAGTAAAAGAGGTGTGCAGATTATTCCTCAAACACCGGAGGCGGATTTCGTAATGATCGCTCCGGATATTGTTGCCAATCGGGGTGCGGTGATGGTCGATGGAATTTATTATGTAGCCCGTAGCGAAGGATACCTCGACTATACGTATTATATAGATTCGTACGATTCGGACAGTTGGGAACTTATCGAATCGCGGGAGACTACGATCGAACTGATGTCGTCCGATATGGCTCTTGATCCGGTGAGCGGAAAGGTGTATGGCTGTTTCTTCGCCAGTCTGGACAATATATCCGGTGCCGAATCCTATGCTTTCGGTACGGTCGATTTCAATACGTTGGAAATGACGCCGATCTGTTCGTTGGATACAAAGCCGTGGAGTGCGTGTGCTTTCGATACCGACGGTACTCTTTATGTTATCGATATGGAAGGTGTCCTGTCGGTAGTGGATAAAAATACCGGCGAGACGGTGCGCACGGTCGGTAGTACCGGACTTGTACCGTACTTTACTTCGGGCGGTATCATAGAACCTTCCACCGGTCGTTTCTTCTATTCGTTCGCCAATTACTATAACGGCTCTTTGTATGAGATCGACAAAACCACAGGTGCTGCCACTTTGCTCGTCGATTTCCCCAATCAGGATAATGTGACAGGTCTGTTCTTCCCGCAGGCTCCTGCCGAATCCGGTGCTCCCGCACAGGCTGTCGATGTGAAAGCCGAATTTGCCGGAGCTTCTTTGCAAGGACAGGTCACTTTCGGTATTCCTTCGCTGACCTATGGCGGCGCGGAACTGGCGGGAGAAGTAGGCTATGAAGTCCTCGCCGACAAGCAGGTATTGGGAAGTGGCAAATCGTCGGCTGGTTCTTCCGTAAATGTGCCTGTAACACTCGGTGCTCCCGGGGAATATGAGTTTACCGTTGTGCTTAGCAACGAAGCCGGTCCGAGTCCCAAAGTGAGAGTTAAGGCTTATGTGGGGAATGATACGCCGCTTGCACCGGTGATCGTTTCGTTCGAACGTAGCGGCGATAATTTCATGTTGTCGTGGCAGCCGGTCGTAGCCGGAATACATGGCGGCTATATCGACCCGTCGGCAATCACCTACCGGGTAGTACGTCATCCCGATAACGTGACGATCGAAAGTGCTACGGTTCAGACTTCACTCTCCGACGCAGTTCCCGCTCCGGCAGATCTTACCGCTTACAGCTATACGGTTACCGCTTCGGCAGCCGGATTCGATTCGGAACCTGCCTCTACATCGGTTATCGCTCTCGGAGAAATACATCCTCCTTATTTCCCCTCCTTCGTGGGTGAAAATCCTCTCATGCTTTACACGACGATCGACGGCAATGAGGACGGACAGGTGTGGAGTGCTTACCGTTGGAACGAAACCACAGTGTCTCTTTCGCTGAAATACAACACATCGAAAGCTCTCGACGACTGGTTGATTACACCGCCTATTGCATTGGAGGCTGGAAAGAGCTATAAAATATCGTTCAATACGTTTGCCGGCGATCCGTATTATCCCGAGCGGCTTGAAGTAAAATGGGGCAACGCACCGACGGTAGAAGGTATGACCCATGAATTGCTCGAACCTACCGACATAACGGTGGCGAGAAGAGAACCGTTGCATGTGGAAAAATATATAGTCCCCGAAGAAAGCGGAACCTATTTTATCGGTTTCCACGGTATCAGTGACGCTTATGCCGATTATCTGTTTGTGCAGGACTTCGAGATAGCCGCAGGTATGAGCCGGGAGAACGTGGCGGCTCAGGTCGGTTCGTTTACGGTTACCCCCGATCCCGCCGGTGCTTTGCAGGCTGTGGTATCGATGACCGCCCCGGAAAAGGATGTCGAAGGAAATCCGCTCGTTTCGCTGACAAAGGTGGAACTGTACCGGGATCTTGTGCTCGTGAATACGTTCTCCGATCCCCAGCTCGGTTCTCGTCTTGAATTTACCGATGTGGTGGACGTGAAAGGTCTCCATACCTACCGTGCGATTCCTTACACCGAAGCCGGTGCCGGAGTTGCGTCGGACGATATCAGCTGCTATCTGGGTATTAATGTCCCCGGGAAAGTCGAAAATCTGAGTGCCGTTGAAATCGACGGAGACGGAATGGTGACCGTATCATGGAATCCTCCCTCGGTCGATGCGGACGGAAACCTTATCGTGCCCGGAATCATTACCTATACGTTGGTCGATATTTCCAATCCCGAACCGATCACGCTGTTTGAAAACAAGCCCGAAACATCGTACACCTATCAGGCAGCACCTGCCGGCTCGAAACAGAATCTTATGCAGTGGCAGGTAACCGCACATACCGAAGCCGGATCGGGCATCGATGCCAAATCGATTTTCATTCCTGTGGGTACGCCTTACAGAACGCCGTTTAAAGAGTCGTTCTATGGTGGTAACGTTTCGAGTGTGGTTTATGCCAATAATATTGCCGGACGAGGCATGTGGGATCTCTACGATGAATCCTATGGCATTATGCCGCACGACGGCGACAACGGATACGCCGGTATGACCGGTACGCAGGTAGGCGATGCTGCCGCTCTCGGTATGGGTAAGATCACGATTCCGCAGACGAATCCGGGCATGTGGCTCTATGCTTATCACATCAATACCGGTGTGGAAAATGAGAATACGCTGGCGGTAGAAGCCAATACAGGATCGGGCTGGGAACCGGTTGCAACAGTGGCAATGAAAGACCTGCCTGTCGTTTCGGCTTGGAACCGCATCACTGTCAAGCTCGACAAATATGCCGGTAAGGTTGCGCAGTTCCGTTTTGTCGCTACGACCCGCACCTATACCAATACCTTGATAGATAATGTTCAGATCGGTACACTCCACGATGTCGATCTGGCGGCTGAACGGATTTCTGTTCCGTCGAAAGTCAGGGCAGGCGAGCCGTTCGGCGTTTCCGTTACACTCGGGAACCACGGTGCGCTCGAAGCGAACGGATACCATGTACAGCTTTTCCGTGACGGACAGATGGTAGCATCTGCCGATGGTGCTGCTATCGCTCCGGGTATGCGGGCTTCGGTCGATTTCACCGAACAGCTCCATGTCATGTCGCCCGAGAGTGCGGAGTATCATGCCGTAGTGGTTCACGACAACGACGGAGATCCGGATAATAACATCTCTTCGTCAGCTTCGGTAATGCTCGATAAACCGGCGCTTCCGGTTGTCGCCGATTTGCAGGCGCAACGTAGTGAAAATACGGTGACCCTTACGTGGGGTAATCCCGATATGAGCGGTATGCTTCCCGATCCGGTGGTCGAAGGCTTTGAAGAGGCGGAACCGTTTGCCGTAAACCAAGTCGATGGCTGGACGTTCGTCGATGTCGATGGTGCTCCTACCTGGCTGTTATCCGGTAAGACATTCCCCAATCAAGGTTCTGAAATGGCTTATATCGTTTTTGATGATACACACGAGTTTGCCGACGAGTATCTTATGGCTCACGCCGGGCACAAATATCTCACCTGTATGGCTGCGAAACTTGTCGCTCCCGAACATAACGACGACTGGTTGATATCGCCCGAACTCTGCGGTGCATCGCAAACCATATCGTTCTTTGCCAAGAGCTATACGACCCAATATGGCTACGAGACTATCGAGGTGTATTATTCGCGGGGAGGAAAAGAGATCGCCGACTTTGTGAAAGTAAGCGGTGACCATCCGATAGAGATCCCGGAAGGCTGGACTTCCTATTCGTTCACACTCCCCGACGGAGCGCGTTATTTCGCGATACGTTGTACCTCTTCCGACCGTTGCGCCATGATGATCGACGATATTACATTTATTCCCGATGCGGAACTTCCCGATATCGACATCGTCGGTTACAATATCTATCGCGATGGCACGAAATTGAACGACACTCCGGTCAATGGCTTCTCGTATTCAGATAATGTGGCAGACAATCTGATACACCGTTATGGCGTTACTGTCGTATATGATCGGGGCGAGTCGGCTATTTCCAATATAGTCGATGTGGATACCAGCGGAGTGGAAGATGTATTCTATGCTCCGGGATCTGCGGGCGATAATAATGTATATGACCTTCGGGGTATTATGATTATTCGGAATGCCACCCCGCAACAGATCGAGACCCTTCCTGCCGGAATTTATATTCAGAATGGTCGGAAACTGGTTGTCAAGTAGTTTATAATCAAATGCTCGCCTGCGTAGGTTAGCGTAGAAAAAGATAAACACGGATTGTTCGCGGCGCTTTGCCGGTGCGATCCGTGTTTGTTTTTTGTCCGCCCGTCCGGACCTGTGCTTTGCCGGTCGGTAGGGGAGTGTCGGAATCGTGTCGATGCCGCATCGTTTAGGAATGTATCGCACTGTAATTGGAAAGAATACGATTGTCATTTCCCTCGTTTTAGGAATGGGTAAATACAGGGGTATGCTTGTAGAGAATCCGGACGTATTCTTTTTTAATAAAAATAGTATTTTGTTTGGTTTATAAAATAAACTTATTTATATTTGCATTCGAAAGCAGACAATCGCGCGCAATGTTTGCTTTCTTTTTAATCAACTTGGTTTATAAAATAAACTACTTTAAACGGAACAAAAATGGAAGACAGGAAAATTAACGAAGTGGAAAGTCTCGAATTGATCTCCGATATGATCCGGAAAACAAAAAAAGAGGCTTCATTGAAACAGGACTACAATCAGTTGCTCCTTTATGGATACTCAGCCGTGGCTCTTTCCGTATTGGTATGGTTTCTGATCTATTTTACGGAAAACTGGTCATACCAGTTTGTATGGTTTGCGATGCTTGTATTATATTTGTGGGGAACGTTTACAGGCAAACGGAATAAAACGGGTGCCGTCACTTACCTCGAAAGCATGCTCGGAAATATATGGAAGATTATCGGAAGTATGTTCGGACTTACTATTATCGCTATCGTGGCGATAGGAGCTTATGTCGGGAAAATTGATTTCTCGCTGATGATGCCCCTTTCGATCATTTATGCCGGTATCGGAGTATCTATGACAGGACTTGTTATCAAGGAAAAGAGTTTCGTGTGGTTCCCGCTTGTCGGGTTGCTCGCTGCCGTATATATGCTTCTGGCAGGAACATTCGACAACACATGGAATCTCCTTTTCGGTTTGTCGTTCTTGCTTTTTATGGTGATACCGGCACATATTGTCAGAAGTAAAATCAAATAGTCATGAAGGAACTCGACCCGTTATTGCATTCCCAGCTTCGGTTGGCAATCGTATCTCTGTTGCTCTCGGTCGAAGAGGCGGACTTCAATTATCTGAAAGAGAAGACGCAGTCTACCTCCGGCAATTTGAGTGTCCAGATCGACAAACTGTCGGATGCCGGTTATATCGAGGTGCGGAAAGAAATCGTAGGGAAAAAGCCGAGGACGACATGCCGTTTGACAGATGAGGGAAGAAATGCTTTGGACGAATATGTGGCATCTTTAAAGGAATATCTGGGTAAAATACTCTGATGTTAGTGGTGCTTATCTTTATAGAAGCACCGGTTGTATCTCAACAAATTTCCGATAAATTTGCTTTTGCTCTCGGCTTATATTTATCTTTGCGTTATGCGCGAATATAGGATGCGGCTCGGCATAGTTCAAATAAATTTGACTCTGCTTTCGCCTTTCGCTATCTTTATAGAAGATAGGATGCGGTTCGGCAGAATCAATTCGTGAAACTTCGTTTCCTATTTGCTTCTGCTCTCACCTTTCGCTATCTTTGTAAAGAATAAGTAAAGAACGAAATATGGAAATAAAGAACGCAAGATTTGTCATCAGTAATACCGATGTCCGGAAATGTCCCGATACGGGGCTGCCCGAATATGCCTTTATCGGTCGGTCGAATGTCGGGAAATCATCGCTCATCAATATGTTGGTACGTCAGAAAGGACTGGCGATGACTTCGTCTATGCCGGGAAAAACGACGCTGATCAACCATTTTATCGTAGACGATTCGTGGTACATTGTCGATTTGCCCGGTTACGGATATGCCCAGCGCGGCAAGAGCGGACGGGAGGCGATTCGAAAGGTGATAGAAGATTATATTCTGGAACGCGAGGCAATGACCTGCCTGTTCGTACTGATCGATTGCCGTCATGAAGCACAGAAAATCGATCTGGAATTTATGGAATGGTTGGGCGAAAACGGAATACCGTTTGCCATCGTATTCACGAAGATCGACAAGATAGGACCGGTCGTATTGCGCGAACATGTTCGGGCGTACAAAGAAAAGCTGTTGGAAACGTGGGAAGAGTTGCCGCCGATATTTACGACTTCGGCAGAGAAAAAGATCGGGCGCGAGGAACTGCTCGATTACATCGGGGAGATCACAGCTTCGCTTTCTGCCGAAGAAGAATAGTGGAAGTCCAAACTTAAATTTTTTTAAACGCAGTGAGGTTATCGCTGCGTTTTTCTATCTTTGTAGAAGATAGGATGCGGCTCGGTTTAATCTAATTGTGAAACTTCGTTTCCCATTTGTTTCTGCTCTCTCCTTTCGTTATCTTTGCGCTATACGCGGATATGCAATGCGGTACGCAAGAGAAAAATAGAAACGGCGTGGCAGGTTGCACCGGATGTTGAATAAAACCGGCTATCGGAATGCCGGATAGTAAAAATAGGAACTATGTGTAAGAACCATGATTTTATGCGGGAGGCTATCGACCTTTCGATTCGGAATATCGACAACGACGGCGGTCCGTTTGGCGCTGTGATTGTAAAAGACGGGAAGATCATAGCCCGTGGGGTAAACAGGGTTACGGCTTCGGTCGATCCTACGGCGCATGCCGAAGTGAGTGCGATACGTGAAGCCGCCAAAGTATTGGGCACGTTCGATCTGAGCGGTTGCGAAATCTACTCTTCGTGCGAGCCGTGTCCGATGTGCTTGGGTGCGATTTATTGGGCGCATTTGGACAAACTGTATTACGGGAACAATAAAACCGATGCGAAGAATATCGGATTCGACGATTCGTTTATTTACGATGAGTTGGAACGCCGCCCGGAAGACCGCCGTCTGAAAGCACAGCCGATGATGCGGGAAGAGGCTCTGGAAGCTTTCCGGAAATGGGAGAATAAAACGGATAAAACAGAATATTAAAATATCGTGATGCATTGCCCCGATTTGCGGCGCAGTGCATCGTCATTTAAAAAAATAAAGATTATGGCAAACTGGTTTGAATGTAAAGTAAAATACGATAAGATGATGGAGAACGGGCTCTTGAAAAAAGTGAACGAACCCTATTTGGTCGATGCCCTCTCCTTTACCGAGGCGGAAGCCCGGATCATCAAGGAAATGACCCCTTTTATTTCGGGCGACTTTTCCGTCTCGGCAGTGAAACGTGCCAATATCAGCGAACTTTTCAACGATGAGACCGGCGATAAATGGTATAAATGTAAAGTGAATTTTATCACGCTCGACGAAAAAAGCGGAGTGGAAAAAAAGACTTCTACCTATATATTGGTGCAAGCCGAAGACTTCAAGAAGGCACTCGAAAATCTGCTTCAATGTATGAAAGGTACGATGGCTGACTATGAAATCGCGTCGATCACGGAGACTCCGTTGATGGATGTTTATCCGTTCGAAGTGGAAAAACCGGCGGAAGACCGTCCGCAAGAATAATTGTATGGGAACGATCGCACAAAATCTGGAACAGGTACGCCGTCATATACCCCCGTCGGTGCAGTTGGTGGCAGTATCGAAGTTTCATCCCGAAGAAGCTGTGCGCGAAGCATACGATGCCGGACAGCGTGTTTTCGGCGAAAGCCGGGCGCAGGAACTGGTACGTAAATACGAGGCGTTGCCCAAAGATATCGAATGGCATTTCATCGGTCATTTGCAGACCAATAAGGTGAAGTATGTGGTGCCTTGCGTATCGATCATACACAGCGTAGACAGTGAACGGCTGTTGCGTGAAATCGAAAAGTCGGCAACCGAAATCGGTCGCCGGGTCTCATGCCTGTTGGAGATACATGTGGCGCAGGAAGAATCCAAGTACGGATTTTCGGTAGACGAATGCCGGGCGATGCTGTCGTCGTTGGATCGCGCATCGTTGCCTCATGTCTGCATACGCGGCGTGATGGGTATGGCAACCTATACGGACGACGAAGTTGCGGTGCGGTCGGAATTTGCCCGGTTGCGATCGGCGTTCGACGCTTTTCGCTCTGAATTTTTTGCCGGCGATCCGGACTTCTCGATTCTGTCGATGGGAATGTCGGGCGATTATACGATCGCGATAGAGGAGGGCAGTACGATGGTTAGGGTAGGCAGTTCGATATTCGGCGAACGGATATGACGTTCGTGCGACAGGTTTAAATACGAATGACTGATAAAGCGAGAGAGGTTGTTTCAAAATTTGTATTTTGAAACAACCTCTTTTCTACACGCCAGCCGTGCGGGATTCTTTTTTATTTTCGAATATTCCCTTATTGTAAATACCCGATCTATAAAAAATTAATAAAGCGGATAAAAAAAATTAAGGAAGAAGCTATGAAATCCGTTGAAATCGGTTACCTTTATCCCCCGAAATTAGAGTAGTGCGAAACTACGGAGAAGCATCGATGGCACAGCTATTGATGCTTTGATCCGTATAAAATCATCGAATGTTTTTTAAATCAATGATTTGGTAAAAAGGAAAACACATTAACAAAACTATATTAACTCTATGGAAACAGAACAAAAAAAGAATTACACCCTGCCGATTGTCATGATGATCGCGCTGTTCGGTATGATTTCGTTTGTAACTAACTTGGCAGCTCCTATGGGGGTTGTTGTAAAAGAACAATTTCAAGTATCTAACTTCGGTGGTATGCTGGGTAACTTCGCCAACTTCCTGGCGTATGCATTTATGGGAATACCCGCCGGTATGATGCTTAAAAAAATCGGTTATAAAAATACAGCCCTTATCGCCATATTGGTCGGCTTTACCGGTGTATTGGTTCAATACCTCTCCGGTGTGTTCGGCAGCTTTGAAATTTATTTGGTGGGCGCATTCATCGCCGGTTTCTCCATGTGTATGTTGAATACGGTGGTAAACCCGATGTTGAATACCCTCGGCGGTTACGGTAAAAAAGGCAACCAATTGATCCAGACCGGAGCTACTTTCAATTCGCTGATGGGTACGCTTGTACCGGTGTTGGTAGGTATGCTGGTCGGTGAAGTAACCAAAGAAACGGCTATTGTCGATGTCAATCCCGTATTGTTCATCGCAATGGGTATCTTCTTTATGGTAGGAGTCGTACTCTTCTTTGTGAATATCCCCGAACCTCATGTCGAGAAAAAATCGGTGAAATACGAACATTCTCCGTGGGCTTTCCGCCACTTCGTACTGGGTGCTATCGCTATCTTCCTGTATGTAGGTATTGAAGTCGGTGTCCCCGGAACCATGAACCTCTTCTTGACCGATGCAAAAGGCTTTGCCGGATCGGCATCCGAAGCCGGTTTGGTAACCGGAACATATTGGTTCCTGATGCTGGTAGGTCGTTTCGTAGGAGCTTCGGTCGGTGCGAAAATATCCAGCAAAACCATGTTGGCTGCCGCATCGGGTGTGGGTATCCTGTTGGTAGTTACTGCCATTTTCTTGCCGACAAGTATATTGGTAAATATTCCGGTATTTAAATCCGACCTTTCGTTCGGTATGGCGGAAGTTCCTGTAAATGCCATGCTCTTCGTATTGGTAGGTTTGTGTACCTCGATCATGTGGGGCGGTATCTTTAACTTGGCTGTCGAAGGTCTGGGTAAATACACCGAACAAGCAACCGGTATTTTCATGGCATTGGTTGTCGGTGGCGGTATCCTTCCGTTGATCCAAAACTACGTGGCAGACGTTGCCGGCTTCATGACCAGCTATTGGGTAATCGTGGTAGCGTTGGCTTATTTGCTCTACTATGCTTTGGTCGGAAGCAAAAATGTGAACAAAGACATTCCCGTAGAATAAATTTAGATAGTTACAATTACCGGAGCGGCGGACTGGCAGACAAGGCTTGTCCGCCGCTTGCGTTTAACGACTTGTAGATAACGGACGGTCGGTTTTAGCTTTTCGGATCGGTTACGGTATGCCCCCAGTGAAAGAGGTAACTGAAAATACAATAAGCACATAGCTGCTTGAAATAAAGAGATTTTTTGTGTTCAAAACACTTCGGAATCCATAAAGTTTGTATTACTTTTGTAGAAAAATTTATCCTCATGAAAGATACTCGAATATTAAACAAGGCAGCCGATAACATTCGAATATTGGCAGCTTCGATGGTGGAAAAGGCGAAATCCGGACATCCGGGCGGTGCTATGGGTGGCGCAGACTTTATAAATGTACTGTACTCCGAATTTTTAGTGTATGATCCCCAGAATCCCTCTTGGATAAATCGTGACCGTTTCTTCCTCGATCCCGGTCACATGTCGCCGATGCTTTATTCTGTTTTGGCATTGTGCAAAAAATATACGATGGAAGATCTCAAAAGCTTCCGTCAATGGGGCAGTATCACTCCCGGACACCCCGAAGTGGATGTGGAAAGAGGCGTGGAAAATACCTCCGGTCCGTTGGGACAGGGACACACTATGGCGGTAGGTGCAGCCATTGCCGAGCGATTCCTCGCTGCCCGTTTCGGTAACTGGATGTCGCATAAAACGTATGCTTTTATTTCGGACGGCGGTGTGCAGGAAGAAATTTCGCAGGGCGCAGGCCGTTTGGCGGGTTATCTCGGATTGCACAACCTGATTATGTTCTACGATAGCAACAATATCCAGTTGTCTACCGGTACGGATGCGGTGACTACCGAAGATACCGCTGCCAAATACCGGGCATGGAACTGGAACGTGATCGAAATAGACGGTACGGATGTGCAAGCTATCCGTGATGCTCTGACCGCAGCCAACCAAGAAACCGAACGTCCTACAATTATTATCGGTAAGACGATCATGGGTCGTGGTGCCGTGACCGAATCGGGCGAATGCTTCGAGGGGCAATGCTCTACTCATGGTCAGCCGTTGGGAAAATCGGGCGCTTCGTTTGCCAAGACGGTAGCTAATCTGGGCGGTAACCCCGACGATCCGTTCGTTGTATTCCCCGAAGTGGAGGAACTCTATGCCGCACGTGCGGAAGAGCTCAAAAAAATCGTTGCGGAAAGAAATGCGGAACAAGCCGCTTGGGAAAAAGAAAATCCCGAAAAGGCTCAGGAACTGAAAGATTTCTTCGGAAACAAATTGCCTGAACTCGATTTCAAGACGATTGCCCACAAACCCAACCTGGCAAGCCGAGCTTCGTCTGCCAACGTGTTGTCGTTCCTGGCACAGAATATGAAAAATATGATCGTTTCTTCTGCCGACCTCGCAAATTCCGACAAAACAGATGCCTTCTTGAAAAAGACGCATCCGTTTGTGAACGGCGATTTCAGCGGAGCATTCCTGCATGCAGGCGTTTCGGAACTGACGATGGCGGCTATCCTTAACGGTATGTTGCTGCACGGCGGTGTGATGGGAGCATGCGGAACGTTCTTCGTATTCTCCGATTACATGAAACCGGCTGTACGTATGGCGGCATTGATGCAACTCCCGGTAAAATATATCTGGACGCACGACGCATTCCGTGTCGGAGAAGACGGACCTACGCACGAACCCGTAGAGCAGGAAGCACAGATACGTCTGATGGAAGAATTGAAAAACCATGCCGGTAAAAACAGTATGGTCGTATTCCGCCCTGCCGATAGCGCAGAAACTACGGTGGCATGGAAATTGGCGATGGAAAACTTCGAAACTCCTACGGCGTTGATCCTTTCCCGTCAGGACATCAAGGATCTGCCTTCGATGAGCGGCGACCGTTACGACGATGCTTTGCAAATGAGCAAAGGCGGATACGTCGTATGCAAAGACGAGAATCCCGAAGTCGTGCTGGTAGCCAATGGTTCGGAGGTTGCGACATTGGTCGATGCGGCAGCGTTGCTGAAAAATGACGGCATCCGGGTACAGATCGTGTCCGTACCTTCGTTGGGGCTTTTCTTCGATCAACCGGAGTCGTATCGTCAAACTGTTATTCCTGCCCAGCTTCCGGTATTCGGTTTGACCGCAGGTCTGCCCTCGACGCTGGCACGTCTGGTCGGAGCCAATGGCATGGTATATGGTCTGGACCATTTCGGAAGCTCGGCTCCCTATAATGTATTGGACGAAAAATTCGGCTTCACACCGGAACATGTCGCCGGCGAAATTCGTAAATTCCTGAAAAAGTAACGATCGTCGGTTATAAAGAAACAATAGCCGGATTGCATCTCGAACGTGAGATCTGCAATCCGGCTATTTGTATTGGGGTTTTGAAAAAATTCAGTAAAATTTTGTTTTGGAATGCTTGCCGAAAAATGAAAAATGTTTTTTCTTTGCATAGAAAATAGGACCAATGAACAAGTGAATCAATCTAATTTATGTTGGGTATGAAAAAAAATCTATTAGTATTTTCTCTGATTTTTAGCGCATTTCCCTTCTTCGGATTCGCTGCTGAAACCGAAGCAAGTACGGAAAAGGAAAAATCGGACGGACAAAAGACAACAGCCGGTTTGTGCATTAATAAATTCAAGGACAATTGGGCTTTGTCGTTAGGTATAGGTGCGGACATGTATTTCGGACAAGGCGATGGAAATCTTTCGTTCGGAAAACGTCCCGGGTTGGCAGTGGAGATCAATGCCGAAAAATGGGTGACTCCGGTGTTCGGGCTTCGCGTGGGTTTGGACTATAATGGATTCAACGGCGCTACGAGATTGGAAAACGGTGTAGGTGTGGACGGTACATTGGCAAACAATGGCTTTTATCGTCAGTCGTATGGCGCATTGATGCCGCATTTGGATTTTATGGCAGACTTTTACAGTCTGTTTGCCGGATTCGATGCAAAACGGATTTATTCTCCGATTCTCTATATCGGAGCCGGGGTGGGCGTACTCGTCCATTCGGCAAAAGAGAACGATTGGCATCAGGCTTGTTATACGTTCCGTGCCGGCTTCTTGAACCGCTTCCGTGTAGCGGATGCCTGGACGGTTAATCTCGACTTGCGTATCGGCTCGATCGAAAATGAATTCGATGGAGACAAGGGCAACTATGGCGATTTTACGGCGGCTGTTATGGTAGGAGCGACGTACAAATTCAATAAGAGAACATGGGAAGCTCCGGTAATCCCCGAACCGCAGGTGATCCGTTCGAAATATACCGACGAGGAGGGTGATGCTTTGGTGGAACAATTGCGTCGGGCTAACGAAAAAATATCGGTCTTGGAGCAGGATGTAGAAAAAGCGAAACAAGCATTGGCAGAAGCACAGGCTGAACGTGAAACGGCGCGGAAGGCTGCTGTTCCCACAGCTACGATCTACTTTGACGCCGATCAATCGACATTGGCATCGAAAGATGCGACTTTGCTGAAAGCATTGGCGAAAGTGATGAAAGAGAATCCCGACAAGAAATACCGGGTTACCGGATATGCCGATAATACGACCGGTACGGCTGAATACAACGCCCGTCTGCGTCAGGCTCGTGCCGACCGGGTGTACAACTATCTGTTGCGGAGCGGTGTAAGTGCCGATCAGTTGGAAGTGACGGTGAGCGAAGATGCAAACGGTTTTGGAGCATATCGCTTGGATCGGGCAGCGACGGTTACGATCGTAGCGTAAAAACGGAGACAAACAAAAGGTATGATACACAAGGGGGCTGTATCGAAAATGAATTTTTCGATGCAGCTCCCTTTTCGGTGCGTAAGAATGTCTAAGATGCAAGGCACAGAGGATGAGGACGACAGTAGTTTACTGACGTAAACTACTTAACCCAAATTCCGATGGCAACGCAGCAGATCGGGCATGACGACACATCGTCTTATTTTTAGATACATCGGGATACAAAGAATTTTAGACAGCTAAATAATGTTAAATATTTTAGCAGGAAGCTATTCGTAACCTTATTTTGTAATCCCTGCTTTGCAAAAACGGGATAAATATGTACCTTTGCCCCATATTTGATACGTCGTGGAATCATTTTATAGGACACATCAATATCTGATCGAACACCTCGAATCGCCGGTAAATCGCGAGTTGATGCGCGAGATCGATTGGTCGAACCGACTGATCGGCATCAAGGGTAGCCGGGGGGTTGGGAAAACTACGTTCCTGTTGCAATATGCCAAAGAAAACTACGGGACGTCCCGTTCGTGTCTCTATATAAATCTGAACAATCTCTATTTCACCGAATATACTCTCCGAGACTTTGTTGCCCGCTTCTGCGAAAACGGCGGGCGCATCCTGCTGATCGACCAGGTGTTCAAATATCCGGGCTGGTCGGAAGAACTGAAATATTGTTATGACCATTTCCCCCAATTGAAGATCATTTTCAGCGGATCGACCGTGATGCGGCTGAAAGAAGAAAATCCGGTTTTGGCGGGGGTGGTCGATTCGTACAATTTACGGGGCTTCTCATTCCGGGAATATCTGAACCTGATGGCGCATACCGATTTTCCGGTGTACACATTGGCGGAACTGTTGGAGAATCATGAAGCTATTGCCGAAAACATCTGTCGGCAGATCGATCCGTTGGAATATTTTCCGGGTTATCTGCATCATGGGTATTATCCTTTCTTTTTGGAAAATCGTAATTTTTCCGAAAATTTGATCAAGACCATGAACATGATGATGGAGATCGACATTCTGCTTATAAAGCAGATCGAGTTGTCCTATCTGCCCAAAGTACGCCGTCTGCTCTATCGCTTGTCGATGAATACTCCGGGTCCGGCGAATGTCAGCCAGTTGAGTAAGGACGTTCAGATCTCGCGGGCGACTGTGATGAACTATATCAAGTTGCTGAAAGATGCCCGGCTGATCAATATGCTCTATCGGGAAGGGGAGGAATATCCGAAGAAACCGGCGAAGATCTATATGCACAATACCAACCTGATCTATTCCAACCGTTCGGTGGAAGTGGACATGCAGGCGGTACGGGAAACATTCTTCTACAATATCCTGCATAAGGACAACCGGTTGAACCTCGGACGGAAAGGTGCGCAGTTCCTCGTGAACGGCGAGCATTTGTTCTGCGTGAAAGCCAATGGAGCGCAGGGCAGACATAATAAAGATATTTATTATGCCGTGTCGGATCTGAAAATCGGACGCGAAAATGTGATACCGCTTTGGCTTTTCGGATTTTTATATTAATTTTGAAAATCCTCGGAAAATCGATGCGTTTTTGAAAGTAGAATTTAAATGTAGAGTTTGAAATATCACTTTATCTAATATATTCATTAAAATGAGTAAAGAAAAAAAATTTTTGACCTGTGACGGAAACCAGGCAGCCGCACATATCTCGTATATGTTCTCGGAAGTTGCTGCCATTTACCCGATCACACCGTCGTCTACTATGGCTGAATATGTAGACGAATGGGCTGCTGCCGGAAGAAAAAATATCTTCGGCGAAACAGTATTGGTACAAGAAATGCAATCTGAGGCTGGTGCTGCCGGTGCAGTACACGGATCGTTGCAGGCTGGTGCTTTGACGACTACTTATACGGCATCGCAAGGTCTGTTGTTGATGATCCCCAACATGTATAAGATTGCCGGTGAATTGTTGCCTTGCGTATTCCATGTTTCGGCTCGTACATTGGCTTCGCATGCTTTGTGTATCTTCGGCGACCATCAGGATGTTATGTCTACCCGTCAGACCGGTTTCGCTATGTTGTGCGAAGGCTCTGTACAGGAAGTTATGGATTTGGCAGGTGTCGCTCACCTTTCCACTATCAAATCGCGTGTACCGTTCGTGAACTTCTTCGACGGCTTCCGTACCTCGCACGAGATCCAGAAGATCGAAATGTTGGAGAACGACGATCTGGCTCCGCTGGTAGACCAGGAAGCATTGGCAGAGTTCCGCAAACGTGCGCTGACTCCCGAAGCTCCGGTTGCCCGTGGTATGGCTGAAAACCCCGATCATTTCTTCCAGCACCGCGAATCCAGCAATCCCTTCTACGAAGCTGTTCCGGCTATCGTTGAGGAATACATGGAAAAAATCTCTGAAATTACAGGACGTAAATACGGTTTGTTCAACTACTATGGTGCAGAAGATGCCGACCGTGTGATCATTGCAATGGGTTCGGTAACCGAAGCTGCCCGCGAAGCTATCGACTACTTGACTTCGAAAGGCGAAAAAGTAGGTTTGGTATCGGTACACTTGTATCGTCCGTTCTCTGCTAAACATTTCTTGGCAGCCGTACCGGCTACTGCAAAACGCATTGCCGTATTGGATCGTACCAAAGAACCGGGAGCAAACGGCGAACCGTTGTATCTCGACGTGAAAGACTGCTACTATGGCAAGGAAAACGCCCCCATCATCGTAGGTGGTCGTTACGGTCTGGGTTCGAAAGATACTACGCCGGCACAAATTCTCTCTGTTTATGAGAACTTGGCTTTGCCGCAACCGAAGAATCTCTTCACGATCGGTATTATCGACGATGTGACATTCACCTCGCTGCCTCCGAAAGAAGAAATCGCATTGGGCGGAGAAGGTATGTTCGAAGCTAAATTCTATGGCTTGGGAGCAGACGGTACCGTAGGTGCAAACAAGAACTCGGTGAAAATCATCGGTGACAACACCAACAAATATTGTCAGGCATACTTCTCGTACGACTCCAAGAAATCGGGCGGTTTCACTTGCTCGCACTTGCGTTTCGGCGATGCACCTATCCGTTCTACCTATTTGGTGACGACCCCGAACTTCGTAGCTTGCCACGTACAGGCATACCTCCACATGTATGATGTGACACGCGGTTTGCGTCAGAACGGTACGTTCCTGTTGAATACGATCTGGGAAGGCGACGAGTTGGCTCACAACCTGCCTAACAACGTAAAACGTTATTTCGCAGAGAAAAATATCACGGTATATTATATCAATGCAACGAAGATTGCACAGGAAATCGGATTGGGCAACCGTACGAACACGATTCTGCAATCGGCATTCTTCCGTATCACGGGTGTGATCCCCGTAGACCTTGCTATCGAGCAAATGAAGAAATTCATCGTGAAGTCTTACGGTAAGAAAGGTGAAGACGTTGTCAATAAGAACTATGCAGCCGTAGACCGTGGCGGTGAATACAAACAATTGGTTGTCGATCCGGCTTGGGCACAACTCCCTGCCGATGAGGTAAAAGCAAACAACGATCCGGAATTTGTAAACAAATTGGTTCGCCCGATCAATGCACAGGACGGCGATTTGCTCAAAGTATCGGCATTCAAGGGAATCGAAGACGGTACTTGGCATCAGGGAACCGCTCAATACGAAAAACGCGGTGTATCGGCATTCGTTCCGGTTTGGAATTCCAACAACTGTATCCAATGTAACCGTTGTGCGTATGTTTGTCCTCACGCTTGTATCCGTCCGTTCGTATTGGACGAAAACGAAGCGAAGGGCTTTACGGCAGATACGCTCGAAATAAAAGCTCCGGCAGCAATGAAAGGCATGCGTTTCCGTATGCAGGTAGGCGTACTCGACTGTCTGGGTTGCGGTAACTGTGTGGATGTATGTCCGGGCAACAAAGAAGGCAAGGCTTTGGCTATGGTTGATCTCGAAAGCCAGATGGCAGAAGCTGCAAATTGGGATTACTGCGTAGCAAATGTTTCCAGCAAACAAAATCTGGTAGATATCAAAGCTAACGTGAAGAACTCTCAGTTCGCTACTCCGCTCTTCGAATACTCCGGCGCATGCTCCGGTTGCGGTGAAACTCCGTATGTGAAACTTATCTCCCAACTCTTCGGCGACCGTGAAATGGTAGCCAATGCAACCGGATGTTCTTCTATCTATTCCGGTTCCGTACCTTCTACTCCTTACACGACGAATGCGAAAGGACAAGGTCCGGCTTGGGCGAACTCGCTGTTCGAAGACTTCTGCGAATTCGGTCTCGGTATGGTATTGGCAAATGAGAAGATGCGCGATCGTCTGGTGAAACTGATGAACGACATGCAGGCTTGCTCTTGTTGCAGCGACGAATTGAAAGCACTTGCCGCAGAGTGGGTGAACAACCGCGAAGATGCTGAAAAGACCAAAGAACTGGCAGAAAAGATCCGTCCGTTGGTAAAAGCTTGCGACTGCGATATTTGCAAACAAGTAGCCGAACTCGATCACTTCCTCGTAAAACGCAGCCAGTGGATTATCGGTGGTGACGGTGCATCGTACGATATCGGCTTCGGCGGTCTCGACCATGTATTGGCATCCGGTAAGAATGTGAACATCCTGGTACTCGATACGGAGGTTTACTCGAATACCGGCGGTCAGGCTTCGAAAGCAACGCCGCTCGGCGCTATCGCTAAATTTGCCGCTTCCGGTAAACGTGTACGTAAAAAAGATTTGGGCTTGATCGCATCTACTTACGGTTATGTATATGCCGCTCAGATTGCGATGGGTGCAGATCCCGCACAAACGCTGAAAGCAATCCGTGAAGCAGAAGCTTATGACGGCCCGTCTATCATCATCGCTTACGCTCCCTGTATCAACCACGGTTTGAAGAAAGGTATGGGTAAGGCACAAGCCGAAGAAGCTGCTGCTGTTGAATGCGGATACTGGCACTTGTGGCGTTACAACCCGATGTTGGAAGCCGAAGGCAAGAATCCGTTCACGCTTGATAGCAAAGAACCTCAGTGGGATAAATTCCAAGACTTCCTGAAAGGTGAAGTTCGTTACGCTTCCGTAATGAAACAATATCCGGCAGAAGCCGCCGAATTGTTCCAGGCTGCACAGGAGAATGCTCTCTGGCGTTACAACAACTACCGCCGTTTGGCAAAACAACAGTGGGGTGTCGATCCTGAATAATCGTTCGTAACAGAATAGATTGAAATAGAAAGGAGTTGCGTCGAAACGTAAGTTTTGATGCAGCTCCTTTTTGCTGCGTTAGAATATCTAAGATGCAAGGTGCAGATGAGTACTAACGTAAACGACTTACCCCGAATCCCAATGGCTATGCGGCAGGTTGGGTATTGTGACGCCACTCTTTTCCATGTGTCGGAATAACCGGAATGTAATCGGCATAGCCCGAATACGTTCCGATTTATTAGCTTTGAATAGTTATAATTCAAATATTTGTATTAACTTTGCTATGTAATGGTTCGGGGCAAGATCTTTTTGAAGAATCAAGAAGTGTTATGCTTGTCTTGTTTGTTGAAAACGTGGGGGATGAAGAAGGCATAGCGGTTTACCGTACATAGTGTGCCATGTATTTGCATCGGATTTTAATTCTAAATAAAATTATGTTCAAAAAATTCCTTTGGGGCTTGTGCCTTGCTATTGTATTTCCGCTGGTCGCCCCGGCACAGCGATATGTACTTGATTATCATTTGTCGGACTCTGTCTCCGTTTACAAAATCATCACAGCCGAAAGCGGTTCCGAGGTGTGTGGTGTCGAAGCGTTCAAACTACCTTTGGGTGAAACTGTTACCGTAGAGCGCACCCTGTCGGGAAGCGAAAGCTACGGATTGGTTCGTTTCGGCGGTGTTCCTTATGCTATCTCCGATAGCCAGCTTCTTTTCAGCGACGACAATAAGGAGGGGACGACCGACATTTTCGGCGATACCCGCAGCCGGGTCCAGCATACGTGGGTGGGCAAATGGTTTGCCTCTTACACGCCTTATCTCCTGATTTCCCTATTGTTCGTCGTGGCGATGGTGTTTGCGTTCGGAGGGCTTGGAAACTATGCCATGCGCCGGTTGGCTATCGTGATTGTGCCCGTCTGTATCCTTATTGCCTCGTTGTTCGAGATTTGGGCATATTCCACTTTGGGAAAGAACACCTTCTGGTGGTGCGATAAAGAGACTTACGGCTTTTGGGGCTCGTTGCTACGAGTGATCCCGTTTGTGGTTTTTGTGGTTTTCCAGATTTACAGTATCAAACTTTACGAGATACTTCTGTTCGGATTTGATTCCGGTAAGAAAATATCCATCAAGCCTATGGCTATCGGTTTGGTTATTTGTATCCCGGTCTTGCTTCTTTTGGCATTCCTTATGCCATCGTTCGGTATCCGTGGCAGAGTTCACGATATAATTAGTGTAGCCGGTTTGCTGGGGTGTGCGTTGGGCGGCATCCTCTGGTCGTTGGTAAAGAATGTCCGGACATTGGGCGTAGCCAATGGAATTATCTTCACCGCTTTCAGTGTCGTTTACGTCGTTGGTTCGCTTATCGCGGCGTGGGGCTTGCTGATGGCTCTCATTCAGATGATTCTGCAAATACTTCTTGTACTTGCACTTGTATGCGGTGGCGGTCGAGCTGTTCCGGTCGAGAAAATGGTGTCCAATCCGAACAGGTATCGTTCTCTCGATGGGCATGACTACGGGTCGGAGCAGGCACGCCTTCATGCCGATATAGCTTGGAAAAGGATGATGGGCAGAGAATAATATCTTATTTGCTGAATCTTTTTCTATAAATGCGGCAGGAATGCCGCATTTATAGAAAAATTATGTTATCTTTATCCTCTCATTATCACGAAGTGGCGGAAAACGGTAGCCTGTTTTTTGTCGCTTTTTTATAGGCAGATGGATATATGGATGCGTTGAAACTCACTTCCAAAGAGAGGGAGAAGGGAATTTATAAAGTGACGTTGGCGGGAAGCATAGTGAATGCGTTGCTTCTCGTGTTGAAATTCGTGGCGGGAATTGTAGGAAATTCTGCCGCGATGATTGCCGATGCCGTACACTCCCTGTCCGATTTCGTAACCGACATTATTGTGTTCGTATTTGTCCGGATTTCGAATAAACCGCAGGACAAGGAACACGACTACGGGCACGGTAAATTCGAGACGTTGGCGACTTTGCTGATCGGATGTATTCTGTTTCTCGTGGGGGTAGGCATATTCTGGAACGGGGCATCGGATATTTACGGTGTGTTTAACGGCAAACCGTTGAAAAGCCCCGGCATGGTGGCTTTGGTTGCTGCGATCATATCTGTACTTTTCAAGGAAATCCTTTACCATTATACGATAGCCCGGGGGAAAAAGCTCGGCTCCCAATCGGTTGTGGCGAATGCCTGGCATCACCGCAGCGATGCTTTTTCGTCGATCGGTACGGCGGTAGGTATTGGCGGTGCGATTCTGTTGGGCGACAAGTGGGTTATTCTCGATCCGGCGGCGGCTGTGCTGGTGAGCTTTTTTATTTGTAAGGTCGCCGTACAACTGGTTGTGCCTTGCGTGGAAGAACTGTTGGAAAAATCGCTTCCGGAGGAAACGGAGCAAGAGATCATGCAGATCTTGAACTCTTTTCAAGGGGTAAGCGATCCCCACCATTTGCGCACGCGCCGCATCGGTAACTATTGTGCTGTTGAGGTGCATATACGTATGGATGGGAATGTGCCTTTGGTAAAGGCGCACGATACTTCGTCGGCTATCGAGGGGCGCATCAAGAGCCTGTTGGGCGAGGAGACGATCGTCTATATCCATCTCGAACCCCGAAAAACGGTCTGATGCAGGGGGGGATAAAAAATACTGATTTCGTTTTACATGATATAAAAGATAAGAACATGATGTACGAGTGGGCAGAAGAAATGAATTGTGCGGTGACCGTAACGGATGCCGATTGCAATATCATATTCATGAACAAGAAAGCGCGGGCGACATTCTCTTCGCATGGCGACCTGATCGGAAAGAATCTGAATGATTGTCATTCCGAACGTTCCAAAGAGATTATCGCCTGTCTGTTGGCGACCGGAGGTACCAATTCTTATACGATTCGTAAACGGGGAATTCGGAAAATGATTTACCAGACGGCATGGATGAAAGACGGTAAGGTAGGAGGGCTTGTCGAAATATCGATGGAGATACCGGAGGATATGCCGCACTACGATCGCGACGCACAATGATTAACAACGATATATACGATGAAAACATTATCTAACGAACTATTGACGATTGCGGTTTCGGAGTCGGGTGCGGAGCTATGTTCCATTCTCGACCGGCACCAGACCGAATATTTGTGGCAAGCCGATCCGGCTTTTTGGAAACGTCACTCTCCGGTGTTGTTCCCGATCGTAGGGGCGGTGTGGAACAACGAGTTTCGCCACGACGGAAAAACATACACGATGGGGCAACATGGCTTTGCCCGTGATATGGATTTTGAAACCATAAAGGCAACGGACGACGAGTTGCGGTTCCGGCTGGTAAGCAATGCCGATACTTTGGCGCACTTCCCGTTCGCGTTTGAATTGGAGATCGGTTACCGGTTGTGTGGAAATAACATAACGGTACAGTGGCAGGTGAGGAATACGGGCGATACCGTGCTGCCGTTCCAGATCGGAGCGCATCCGGCTTTTTATTATCCCGATTTCAATCCCGACGAGATGATGCGCGGCTATTTCGAATTCGACACATCCGGACCGTTGCAATATACGCCGCTCGGCGAAAAAGGTTGCGCGGTTCAGGACAGCCGCACATTGAACCTGACGGGCGGACGTCTGCCGGTTGATCGGCATACATTCGATACCGATGCGCTGATATTCGAGGATTCGCAGATCCGGCGGGTGACGTTGTGCGACAAGTCCGGAAAGCCCTATATCACTCTTGCATTTGCCGCTCCGTTGGTAGGCTTGTGGTCGCCTCCTGAAAAGAATGCACCTTTCGTCTGCATCGAACCGTGGTATGGACGTTGCGATGCCGTGGGATATGCCGGTGATTTCGAAAATAAGAAATGGATCGAACGGCTTTCCGCCGGATCGGTATTTTCCGCCGAATATACGATAACGGTCGAACGGGCTATGTAGTCCGGTCGGCAAAAACAGAAAACGTAACGCACCGTGTCGGGAGTCTTTACTCTATGCCGTACACGGTGCGTTACGTTCTTTCTATGATCGGAGTTGCGATAAACCTGTTTCCCTCCGTTTGCCTGTTATAGTTCCTCGTCGCTATCTGTCAGCGATTTGACGACATCGTACAGCCGGTCTCGGGAAATGATCTGTACTCCGTTCGTGTCGAATGTCAGGATGCCGTCTTCTTCCATTTCGTTCAGCATATTGACGAATGCCGAACGCTGCACGCCGAAGAAGGCATATAGATCTTTCTGCTTGCATTCGATCCGGATGTCGGATGCCCTTTTCCCTGTGGTGTTCAATACCCATTGGGCGAAACGTTTTTTGATGTCGCCCGAAGCGGAGGTGTACAGCATCTCGAATCCCCGTTGAGACGATTGCGACAGAAGATTCAGCACATTGATCAACGCGATCGGGTCGGATTGCAGGATCTTGATAAAGGTCGATTTGTCGAATTGCATGATGCCGGCACTCTCCGATGCGAATACATCCGACGGTGAAACCGTATTCATACCGAACAGATAATTCGGTACGATGATATTGGGGGCATGTATGATTTCCGAAATTTTGATTTTTCCCGAATGGTCGCCGGTAACGACTCTCAGGTTTCCGGAGATTAAAAATTTCAGTTGGGGATACGCTTCACCTTTTGTCAGTACCGGCTCTTTGTCTTGGTATTTTAGGAAATGGAACTTGGTCTTTTCGATCAATTCCGATATTTTTGTCCGGCTTATGCCTTGAAATATAGGCAACTGCATTAATATTTCGTACATGCTTTCCATACAACGATCATTTGATTCCCAAATCTAAGCATTTTTTTTCGAACAACTTTATTCCAAAAAGAAAACATCTTCTTCTTTTAGAAAGTATTGTTTTTCTTTTTTTTCATTAACTTTGCATCTGTAAGATACCTTAAATAATCCGACTATGAATTTCTTCACATCGTTCAACTTTCAGGAAATGCTGAGTGCATTTATCATCCTGTTTGCAGTAATAGACGTTACCGGGCTGACGCCTATCATTATCGACCTGAAACAGAAAGGCAACTCGTTGCATCCGATGAAAGTGGCTGTCTATTCCTTATTGCTCTTTCTGGCATTCTTCTTTATGGGAGAGATGATTCTGAGATTGTTTCATGTCGATATATCCTCTTTTGCCATTGCAGGTTCGCTGATATTGTTTGTCATGGCGGTCGAGATGATATTCGGTATAGAAATATTTCGGAACGACGGTCCGGAAGGCTCGGTGGTGCTGGTGCCGCTGGTTTTCCCGTTGATAGCCGGAGCCGGATCTTTCACCACATTGTTTTCGTTGCGGGCGATGTATTCCGACATAAATATCCTGTTGGGATTATTATTGAATATTATAGTAGTATATATTGTCATTAAAAACGTATATATATTGGAGCGGTTGCTGGGCAAGGCGGGCGTATATGTGCTGCGTAAATTTTTCGGAATTATCCTGCTGGCGATTTCAGTGCGGATGTTCTTGGAAAATCTGGCAGTAGCCATGGCAAGTTTCCAATAAACTGCATATACGTCGGGTAAAGAATCGGAGGCGATTTGTCACCTTTATTTATCAAGAAAAAAGCCGGGCGGAAAAGATATGCCCCCGGCATTTTCGTGTTTTGATTTTTTACTAAAAAAAGACTAAAAAAACTTTGCTCGTTTGTTGTAGAACTGTTATATTCGTAATCGCATTAATTATATGATTTCCCTTAAATGGGCAATTAACCTGAATAAAATACTAATATGAGTTATTTGAAGTTTGACAAAAGTCAGATGATAAACCTTGAACAATCTCTGCGTAAAGAAATGTTGCGCACCAACAAGTCCGGGGCTTATCATTGTACGACGATCGTCGGTTGTAACACCCGTAAACAGCATGGACTTTTGGTGATCCCTATCCCCGAACTGGATGGCGGAAACCATGTCTTGCTTTCTTCGCTGGATGAAACGGTAATACAGCATAATGCCGCTTTCAATCTCGGGTTGCACAAGTATGGCGGAGATTGTTTCAGCCCCAACGGGCATAAGTACATTCGTGAATTTAATTGCGAAACGGTCCCTCAGGCAATTTATCGTGTCGGCGGAGTGATCTTGACCAAAGAAAAGACATTCATTTCGCACGAGAACCGTATTTTGATTAAATATACGTTGGTAGAGGCTCATTCGCCTACGACAATCCAGTTCCGCCCGTTCCTCGCATTCCGAAATGCAAACAACCTGTGTGTCGAAAATTCGAATATCAACACAGCCTGCGAGCCGGTAGCCAACGGCATAAGCTGCTGCCTGTACGACGGTTACCCCCGTATGTACATGCAATTCAATAAAAAACCGGAATTTGTGTTCGATCCGCATTGGTATAAAGGCATTGAATATATCAAAGACCAAGAGCGGGGCTATCCGTATCAGGAAGACCTGTTCGTTCCCGGCTATTTCGAGCTCTCCATTAAAAAAGGTGAAAGCATCATCTTCTCGGCAGGAGTAGGCGAAGCCAAACCCCGTTCGTTGGAGACGACATACAATAACGAAATCAATAGCCGTACGCATCGTTCCAGTTTCTTCAACTGCCTGAAAAATTCGGCTCAGCAGTTCTATATCAAAAACAAACAGGGCTCGTATATATTGGCGGGCTATCCGTGGCTGTCAGTCAGCTCCCGTGTGCAGGCAATTGCCTTACCGGGCTGTACGTTGGCGATAGACGACGAACCGATGTTCCACGAAGTAATGAAATCGTTCGAGAAAGCATTCCGGCATTTCATGAAAACCAAAGCCCCCGATGCCGTTATAGCAGGCATAGATGTGCCGGATACCGGACTGTGGCTCATCTGGACGATACAGCAATATGCCCGTCAGATGGGTCTGGACAAAGCTCGCGAACACTATGGTAAATTGGTGTACGACATTGTCGATTTCATTATCAAAGGCAAACATCCCAACCTCTTCCTGCACGAGAATAAACTGCTTTATTCAAACGGAAAAGATCAAGTGATCTCGTGGATGAACGGCGTGGTGGACGGTCATGCGGTAAGTCAGCGCAGCGGCTATCTGGTAGAATTTAATGCTTTGTGGTACAATGCTCTTAAATTCGCCTCCTCGTTGTACGAGAACCAGCCCGAAGCGGCAGCCAATGTATCGTTGTGGAACACGACTGCCGAGCAATGCGGGAACTCTTTCATATCTACGTTCATGAACGACTGCGGTTATCTCTTCGATTTCGTCGATGGCAACTTCGCCGATTGGAGCGTACGCCCGAATATGTTGATCGCGATTTCGTTGGAATATACTCCGCTCGACAGACGGCAGAGAAAGAGCGTGCTGGATGTCGTTACCCGTGAATTGCTGACACCCAAAGGCATCCGTACGTTAAGCCCGAAAAGCTACGGCTACCATCCCACCTATCAGGGTTCGGAAGTCGAACGGGAAAAAGCATACCACCAGGGTCCGGCTCGTCCGTGGCTCATGGGTGCCTATGCCGATGCTTATCTGAAAGTATTCGGGGTGAGCGGTGTCTCGTTCTTGGAAAGAATGTTGATCGGCTTCGAAGAAGAGATGTCCGAAAACTGTATCGGAACCATTTCCGAACTGTTCGACGGCAAT
Organism: uncultured Porphyromonadaceae bacterium; assembly: GCA_900538555.1. Lineage (GTDB taxonomy): Bacteria > Bacteroidota > Bacteroidia > Bacteroidales > Barnesiellaceae > UMGS27. Next base: position 194,035 of record UPYI01000003.1, on the reverse strand, counting down.
CCTCCGTTCGAAGGTCGCGGTGCCATCAGTTATGCTTCCAACGTAGGTGAAATACTGCGGGTGCTGCAAATGTTGAAAAAATTTAATGTATAATAAGAATATCTGATATCAATGAAAGCACTCATGTTTGGGTGGGAATTCCCACCTCATATTCTCGGTGGTCTGGGTACGGCAAGTTACGGACTGACTAAAGGTATGGCCGAATGTGGAGATATGGATATTACGTTCGTTATTCCTAAACCGTTCGGAGACGAGGATAAAAGTTTCGCACACATTATCGGTGCTGGCAATACACCCGTGGCTTGGCGTGATGTCAGTTGGGATTATGTGCAGAGCCGTTACGGCTACTGTATGGATCCTCAGCTCTATTTCGATTTGAGAGATCACATTTATGCCGATTTCAACTATTTGAAGACGAATGATTTGGGATGTATCGAGTTTTCCGGACGTTATCCCGACAATCTCTTGGAGGAAATCAATAACTATTCGATAGTGGCAGGTGTGATTGCACGCACATGCCCGTGCGACGTAATCCACTCGCACGACTGGCTCACTTATCCTGCCGGCATCCATGCCAAGCAGGTGACCGGAAAACCGTTGGTAATACACGTACACGCTACCGACTTTGACCGGAGCCGTGGAAATGTGAACCCGACGGTGTTCAATATCGAGCGCGACGGTATGTTGCATGCCGACCACATCATTACGGTAAGTAACCTGACCCGTAAGACCGTGATCGAAAAATACCATATCGATCCGGCGAAAGTGACGACAGTCCACAATGCCGTAGAGCCGATGAGCGAAGAAATACAGAATATGGAAGTCGTTCGCAATACGAAAGAGAAAGTCGTGACTTTCTTGGGACGTATCACCATGCAGAAAGGACCTGAATATTTTGTAGAAGCGGCGGCTCGGGTATTGCGCAAAACACACAATGTGCGTTTCGTGATGGCAGGTAGCGGCGATATGATGGACAAGATGATACGTCTGGCAGCCAAACGCAATATCTCCGACCGGTTCCATTTCACCGGATTCTTGCGGGGAAAACAGGTGTATGAAATGTTGAAAGCCAGCGATGTATATATCATGCCGTCGGTGTCCGAACCGTTCGGAATATCTCCGCTGGAAGCCATGCAGGTAGGTGTACCTTCCATTATTTCAAAACAATCGGGATGCGCTGAAATCCTCGAAAACGTAATCAAGACAGACTATTGGGATATCGACGCAATGGCAGATGCCATCTATTCGATCATCACTTATCCGGCGATGTACAAACAGCTGAAAGAAGAAGGCAAGCGGGAAGTCGATGAAATAAAATGGAAATATGCCGGACAGAAAGTGATAGACATTTATCACAAAGTGATGCAAAAATAATCCTTAGTTTAAACCGAAAAAAATACAACAAGATATGAAAACCATCTGTTTTTATTTTCAAATACATCAACCGTTCCGTTTGAAACGCTATCGTTTCTTCGATATCGGTAACGATCACTACTATTACGACGATTTCAGCAACGACGATATTATTACCCGGATTGCCCATCGTTCGTATCTGCCGGCAAATGAAACTTTGATGGAGATGATCAAGAACTCCAATGGTAAGTTCAAAGTGGCTTTCTCTATTTCCGGTGTCGCATTGGAACAGCTCGAACAATACGTTCCGGAGTTCATCGACTCGATGAAAGAACTGGCGAAAACCGGATGTGTCGAATTCCTCTCCGAAACCTATGCCCATTCGTTGGCATCGTTGCGCGATCCCGAAGAATTTGAGGCTCAGGTAAGAGAACACGATGCGAAAATCGAAGCTCTCTTCGGACAACGCCCCAAAGTATTCCGCAATACGGAGTTGATCTTCTCCGACGAAATTGCCGGAATGGTAGCCGGTATGGGTTTCAAGGGTGTGATCACCGAAGGGGCTAAACACTTGCTCGGTTGGAAAAGCCCGAACTATGTGTATAGCTCGGCTGCTGCCCCCAAACTGAAAATGCTTTTGAAGAACTATAAGATGAGCGACGACATCGCATTCCGTTTCTCGAATTACTCGTGGGCGGAATATCCGCTGACTGCCGATAAATTCATCGACTGGATCAACAACTATCCGGCAGAAGAGCAGATCGTGAACCTCTTCATGAACTACGAAACTCTGGGAGAATTGCAACCGCGTGAGTCCGGTATATTCGAATTTATGAAGGCTTTGCCTCGGTTCGCTGCCGAAAAAGGCGTTGGATTCTGCACGCCGTCCGAAGCTATCAGCAAACTGAAATCGGTCGGTACGCTTTCCGTACCGTCGCCGATGTCTTGGACCGACGAGGCACGCGATGTCAGTGCATGGTTGGGCAATACATTGCAGAACGAAGCATTCGACAAACTCTATTCGGTGGCTGAACGTGTACGCCTGTGCGACGACCGTCGTTTGAAACAGGACTGGAACTACCTGCAAACTAGCGACCACTTCTTCTATATGTGTACGAAGCACCTTTCCGACGGCGAAGTACACAGCCATTATAGCCCGTATGAAACTCCCTATCAGGCATTCACCAACTATATGAATGTGTTGAGCGACTTTATTGTCCGGGTAGAGGCTCAGTATCCGACATCGATCGACAACGAAGAATTGAACGCCCTGCTGACTACGATTCGGAATCAGGCTTCTGAAATCGAGCAATTGCAGAAGGAATTGAAATCGGCAAGAACCGAAGCCGAGAGTAAAGCGGTAGCCAAGAAAGCTGCTGCTAAAAAAGAACCGGCTGCCAGGAAAACGGCATCGAAAAAATAGTTTCGGATAGAATCGTAATAACGTTTTCTATAAGCCGAGGACTGTGCCGGACAGGTACGGACTATACCGAGGCAAGAAAAGGTACATGAAAAAAATTGTCCTCGCTACAACGGGTTGTGGCGGGGACAATTGGGTTAAGAGGGGATGGCAGGCGGATTATCGGTTGTGGCTGACAGAAGAAACGCTTTTGGCGAATGGTTATATGGCTTGGTATTTTGCTTTCGGATTCTGCCGGCTCCATTCCGGTAGGGAAATGAAAAATAAAATTGCCGAAACAAGGAAATTTCCCGAAAAGTTCGTATATTCGTTATTTCTCATTCTTTCCGCCGACGGAGGGAGTGGGTGATAACCCTAAAAAGTGAAAGCTATGAAACATTTTCCTGAGTCAGAATTTATCATCAACCCGGACGGAAGTGTATTTCATATACATCTTCGTCCCGAACAACTGACCGACCGTATCATATTGGTCGGCGATCCCGGTCGTGTAAACTTGGTGGCTTCGTATTTCGATACGCAGACGTTCGAAGTGTCGAGCCGGGAATTTCATACCATAGGCGGAACCTATAAAGGGAAACCGATCATGTGTATTTCGCACGGTATCGGCACCGATAATATCGACATTGTAGTCAATGAATTGGACGCTTTGGCGAATATCGACTTCGAGACGCGCGAGGAAAAATCGCAATTCCGCCAACTGACAATGGTACGTATCGGAACATCGGGCGGACTGCAACCCCATGTTCCCGTAGGCACATCGGTAATTTCGGCAAAATCGATCGGTTTCGACGGCGTATTGAATTTCTATGCCCGTCGCAACGAGGTCTGCGATCTCCCGTTCGAAAAAGCCTTCTGCGACTTCGTCAAGTGGAATCCTTTATGGGCAGCACCCTATGTGATCGACGGCAATGCCGATCTTTTGGCACAGATCGGTCGGGACGACATGGTGCCGGGGGTTACGATTTCTGCCAACGGATTCTATGGACCGCAAGGCAGAGAGCTTCGGTTGCCATTGGCAGATCCCGATCTCAATGCCAAGATCGAAGCATTTAAGTACGACAATTGGGTAGTAACCAACTACGAAATGGAAAGTTCGGCATTGGCGGGCTTGGCTCGGTTGATGGGGCACAAGGCGATAACCGTGTGCAGCATTATTGCCAATCGTCGGGCACATTCGGCGAACACCAATTACAAATCGGCGATCAACGATTTGATAAAAACCGTATTGGACCGTATTTAAGTATATGCACACCGTCCGAGGCATGGTCGTGTATATGAACAGAACATTAAATGTAGAATATTATGAAAAGTGATCCCAAAGAGTGTCTGTATTGTCAGAATAACGAGACGTTGCACAATCTGATGATCGAGATCGCCACGCTTTCGGTCTCCCGCGTATTCCTGTTCAAGGAACAAACCTACCGGGGACGATGTCTGGTGGCGTATAAAGACCATGTAAACGATCTGAATGAACTTTCCGATGACGACCGGAATGCGTTTATGGCAGATGTCGCACGGGTAACCCGGGCGATGCAAAAAGCGTTCAACCCGGAAAAGATCAACTACGGAGCGTATTCCGACAAACTGTCGCATCTGCATTTTCATTTGGCTCCGAAATATGTGGACGGACCCGATTATGGCGGTACATTCCAGATGAACCCCGGAAAAGTATATCTTTCCGATGAAGAATATGCCCGGTTGATAGATGCGATAAAAACGAATCTGTAACCGTAATGGTGTGCGGCGGGTTCGGCAAGATTACGATTGCCTGCCGTCAATGATTCCTTTTAGGGCAGTTCGTATCCCGGCATAAAGCGGGAAAGCAGGTTTCGCCTTGAAATTCGTATTTCTTGTTGCGCTATATGCTTTCCCGTTTTCTATTGTGTAATAATGGAATCGTCCGATTGAAGACGTGGAGCGACGGTTGGTATCGGCTTTATCGCATATCCGGAAGAAAAATTCGTACCATAAACAACAGCCTCGCTGCAAATATTTGCAGCGAGGCTGTTGTTTATGAAGTGTCGATACACCGTTCTGTTCGGTCGGCTTTTTCGGGATCAATGATCTTCCTGCCGCTCTACCCAACATTTTTCCAACTTGATGTCGAACAGCAGAGTGGAGTAGGGGTGGATGACAGACGACATGGACTGATTGCCGTAAGCGACATTATACGGGAGTACGACCCGGCAACTGTCGCCGACGCGCATGTTGGTCAGTGCGATGATCCAGCCTACGATATTTTCGTCTACCCGGGTGTAATACAGACTATCGGTTCTCAAATAAGATGAGTCGAACGGAATCCCGTTATAGAGAGTTCCCCGGTACTTCACAGCTACTTCGCTGGTAGGCAACGGTCTGAGAGAATCGGGGTTGGACTTATTGAAGTGGTGCATCAGTATCGAAACACCCTGATTCCAACTCGGAACGATTTCTGTATAAAACTTTTGTCCGTCCTTATCCACCGTATCTTTCATCTCGTTGTAATATTCGAGATTCGTCTCTCTCCAACTCTTATAGGCTTCCCATGTCGTTTTCGTATCACCCAGACACGACCACATGGTTATACAAAGCGCTAAGACAAACAAAATGGGTAACTTTTTCATCGATTCTGTTTTTTAGAAGTTTACTACCGGTGCGGTCTGGCTGCCGGCTTCGGCGGCGAATTGCGGTTTGCTTTCGAATCCGAAGAGTTTAGCCGTGATGATTGCCGGGAATTTCCGGATGCGCGTATTGTATGCGGCGACTGCATCGCTGTACCGCGTACGTTCCGTGGCTATGCGGTTTTCCGTTCCTTCCAGTTGCGCTTGAAGTTCCATGAACTGTTGGTTGGCTTTCAGGTCCGGATAATTTTCCGTTACGGCGAGCAGGCTTTTCAATGCGCCGCTCAATTCGTTTTGCGCTTCCTGATATTTTTTCAGGCTGGCTTCATCCAGATTCTCGGCTTGCAGCGTGATGCTGGTTGCTTTGGCACGGGCTTCCACCACTGCTTTCAAGGTTTCCGATTCGTGAGCCGTATATCCTTTTACGGTATTCACCAGATTCGGGATCAAGTCGGCACGACGTTGGTATTGGTTCTCCACTTTCGCCCATTGGGCGTTTACACCCTCTTCGGCGGTAACGATGCTGTTGTAGCTGCACGAACTGAAAGAGAACAGCAGCAATACGGCAGCGACGATAGACAGAATTTTTTTCATAATCTTTATTTTGAGGCGTTAATCCGCCAATTTTTTCAACAAGGAACTCAAACTTACCTGGCTGCCGATCATGCCGTGAAGTTGGTCTATCGATACACGTTCCTGTGCCATGGTGTCGCGGTAGCGGACAGTCACCGTATTGTCTTCCAATGTCTGGTGATCGACGGTTACGCAGAACGGAGTTCCGATGGCATCCTGACGGCGGTAACGTTTTCCGATAGAATCTTTTTCATCGTATTGGCAACTGAAATCGAATTTCAGCGAGTTGATGATTTCGCGGGCTTTTTCGGGCAGACCGTCTTTGCGGACCAACGGCATGATCGCTACTTTTACCGGTGCCAGAGCCGCAGGCAGACGCAAAACTACGCGGGTGTCGTTTTCTACCGCTTCTTCGCAGTAGGCGGCAGCCAGCACGCTCAGGAACATACGGTCTACGCCGATCGAGGTCTCGATAACATACGGGGTGTACGATTCGCCCAGTTCCGGATCGAAATATTGGATTTTTTTGCCCGAATATTTTTCGTGGCTGCTCAGGTCGAAGTTCGTACGCGAGTGGATGCCTTCCACTTCTTTGAACCCGAACGGCATTTCAAACTCGATGTCTGTTGCCGCATTGGCATAGTGAGCCAGTTTCTCGTGGTCGTGATAACGGTATTTGTGGTCGCCCAAGCCCAGAGCCTTGTGCCATTTCAACCGCCATTCTTTCCATTGTGCGAACCATTTCAACTCTTCACCCGGACGTACGAAGAATTGCATCTCCATTTGTTCGAATTCCCGCATGCGGAAGATGAACTGACGGGCAACGATTTCGTTACGGAATGCTTTACCGATTTGCGCGATACCGAAAGGAATACGCATACGTCCGGTTTTCTGTACGTTCAGGAAGTTTACGAAAATACCTTGTGCGGTTTCCGGACGCAGATATACTTTCATGGCGCCGTCGGCTGTCGAACCCATTTCGGTGGCGAACATCAGGTTGAACTGACGTACTTCCGTCCAGTTCTTCGTTCCGCTGATCGGACATACGATTTCGTAGTCGAGGATGATCTGGCGGAGTTCTTCCAGATTGTTGGCGTTCATAGCGGCTGCGAAGCGGGCGTGGAGTTCGTCGCGTTTGGCAGTGTGTTCCAAAACCCGGGGATTGGTCTGGCGGAACATGGTTTCGTCGAACGATTCGCCGAAACGTTTGGCGGCTTTCTCTACCTCTTTCTCGATCTTCTCGTCCATTTTGGCGATGCAGTCTTCGATGAGCACATCGGCGCGGTAACGCTTCTTTGAGTCGCGGTTATCGATCAGCGGGTCGTTGAAGGCATCTACGTGTCCCGACGCTTTCCAGATCGTCGGGTGCATGAAGATAGCCGAGTCTATGCCGACAATGTTTTCGTGCAACAGCGTCATGCTGTCCCACCAATATTTCTTGATATTATTTTTCAGTTCCACACCCATTTGTCCGTAGTCGTACACAGCGGCGAGACCGTCGTATATTTCGCTGGAAGGGAATACGAAACCATACTCTTTGCAATGCGATACTAACTTTTTGAAAACATCTTCTTGTGCCATATTTCAATTCGTTTTATTACCTGATTTTATTCCATATTCTTTGCACAGGCTGTGCCGATGCAGTTTTTTATGCTAATTTAGTGTGCAAAGTAAATGATTATTTTCGATTTAATTTGTATTTTTGTCCGTGAATGTGATGGGAAATCCCTAAAAAAGCAAAAGATTTTCAACCCGTTTTTTCCATTGCCGGAAATATTCCGGCAGGATGTGTCTTTCGTGGAAAACGGAAATAAAGCAGCGAGAATAGAATGAGCGACAAAGAGACGGAAATGATTCCGGATGAAACATCCGAAGAGAAAAATGTGCCGGTCGGTGCCGACGGCGAAGAGATGGATGCCTCCGCTTCCGATACGGGCGAGGCGCATTCGTCTTATAAGATGCCTGTTTCGGACAAGGGCGATACCAAATACCAACTTTCGGGCATGTTCCAGAACTGGTTCTTGGACTATGCGTCGTATGTGGTGTTGGAGCGTGCCGTTCCGCATCTCGACGATGGATTGAAGCCGGTGCAGCGACGTATTCTGCACGCCATGAAAATGGTCGATGACGGACGCCTCAATAAGGTTGCCAACATTGTCGGACAGACTATGCAATACCACCCGCACGGTGATGCGTCGATCGGCGATGCTCTGGTACAACTCGGGCAGAAGAACCTGTTGATCGACCATCAGGGAAACTGGGGTAATGTGCTGACGGGAGATAGTGCCGCCGCTCCCCGTTATATCGAGGCGCGGCTGTCGAAATTCGCACTCGATGTCGTATTCAGTCCGAAAGTGACCGAATGGAAAATGTCGTACGACGGACGTAAAAAAGAGCCGGTCACGTTGCCGGTAAAGTTCCCTTTGCTGTTGGCGCAGGGAGTCGAGGGTATTGCCGTAGGGCTTTCGTCCAAGATATTGCCGCACAACTTCAATGAAATATTGGATGCCGCCATAGCCTATCTGCGGGGCGAGGAGTTTGCTCTCTATCCCGATTTCCAGTTAGGCGGATATATCGACGTGTCCCGTTACAACGATGGCGAACGCGGCGGATCGGTAAAGGTGCGTGCCAAAATCGACAAGATCGACAACCGCACGTTGGTGATTTCGGAAATACCTTACGGGAAAACCACGTCTTCGTTGATCGACTCTATCCTTAAAGCTCTGGAAAAAGGAAAGATAAAGGTGCGGAAGGTCGATGACAATACCGCCGAGAATGTCGAGATTATCGTGCATCTCATCCCCGGTACGTCGTCCGACAAGGCAATCGATGCCTTGTATGCGTTTACCGATTGCGAAATGAGTATTTCGCCCAATTGCTGTGTGATTTGCGACGACAAACCGCACTTCCTTAAAATCAGCGATGTCTTGCGTCGCAGCGTGGACAATACGATGGAGATTTTCCGGAAGGAATTGTTGATACAGAAGGGCGAAACGCAGGAGGTGCTGCATTTCGCTTCGTTGGAGAAAATATTCATCGAGAACCGCATTTATAAAGACAAGGAGTTCGAAGAGAGCGCGACGATGGATGAGGCGGTAGCCCATATCGACCGTCGTCTGCAACCGTTCAAAGAACTGTTCTTCCGGGAGGTGACCTCCGACGATATCCTGCGGTTGATGGAAATAAAGATGGGACGTATCTTGAAATTCAATTCCGACAAGGCAGAAGAGTTGATTGCATCGAAGAAAGACGAGATCGCCCGTATCGACTACGATCTGGAACATCTGGTCGATTATACGATCAAGTGGTATGCGTCGTTGAAAGAAAAATACGGTCACGCATTCCCGCGCCGTACCGTTATCCGCAGTTTCGATATGATCGAAGCCGCCAAAGTGGTCGAAGCAAACGAAAAACTGTATATCAATCGGGAGGAAGGCTTTATCGGCACCTCGTTGAAGAAAGACGAATTTATCTGCAACTGTTCCGATATAGACGATATTATCATCTTCTACCGCGACGGTAAATACAAAGTGGTAAAGGTGAGCGAGAAAATGTTTGTCGGCAAGAACATTCTGCATATTGCCGTGTTCAAGAAGAACGACAACCGCACGATTTACAATGTGATCTATCGCGACGGGAAAGCCGGCTTGCACTACATGAAACGTTTTGCCGTCACGGGTGTCACCCGCGATAAGGAATACGACCTGACGCAAGGCAAACTCGGTTCGCGTGTCGCTTGGTTTTCGGCAAACTCCAATGGCGAGGCGGAAATATTGCGGATCACCTTCGTACCGAAATTGCGGATGAAGACCGCCTATATCGATAAGGATTTCAGCGATATTGCGATCAAAGGTCGGCAGTCGATGGGTAATATCGTGACCCGTAACGAGATACATCGTATCTCGCTGAAAGAAAAAGGGGCATCGACTTTGGGCGGACGGCAAGTCTGGTTCGACCGCGACGTACTCCGTTTGAATTACGATGCACGGGGCGAATATTTGGGCGAGTTTCACGGTACCGACCAGATTCTGGTCGTATTGGAAAGCGGCGAATATTACACCTCTTCGTTCGATGCCACCAACCATTACGAAGCGAATATCCGGATTATCGAAAAGTTCGATGCCAACAAAGTCTGGACGGTCGTGCTGAACGATGCCGATCAAGGCTATCCCTATATCAAACGTTTCCAGTTCGAACCGACCAACCGGAAGCAGAACTTTATCGGAGAGAATCCGGCGTCGAACATTATAACGATGTCCGACAAATCGTATCCGCGTTTTCAGGTCGTATTCGGTGGCGGAGATGCTTTCCGCGAGCCGATGACGGTAGAGGCTGCCGATTTTATTGCGGTGAAAGGATATAAGGCGAAAGGAAAACGTCTGACTACGTACCAGTTGCAGGAGGTGAATGAACTGGAACCGACACGTTTCGATCCCGAACCCGAGCCGGAAACGGATGAACCCGCATCGCCAGCCGACGGACAATTGTCTATTCTCGACGATTAGGCGATACCGTGATGTCGGGGCGCGGTGTTTAACATTAGGATAAATTATGCGGAAAGTACTTTGGATCGTACTGTTATGGTTGCTGACCTGTCCTGCATTCGGGCAGAATGAACCGTTGCGTCCGCGTATGACCTCTTTCATGATCGAGTGCGGGGCGGCGAGTGTTGCCGATACCTACCTGACGCCGATCCGGTATCATGGTGTGGACTTTGCGATCACCCACGAACTGATGCGGGCTATGAAATTCGATCCGCAACGTTGGAACATGCAGCAACGGGTCGAAGTCCGGTTTGCCGATACCCGGAATCCGGCGAAGAACGGCGTGCTCTATTCCCTATTTGTAGATTATTCGTGGGGTATGCTCTACCGGTGGCGGCCGGTAGCTGGGCTGAGCCTCTATACCGGAGGCGAGTTGCAGGTGAATCTCGGCGGTATATACAATATGCGCAACTCCAACAATCCGGCTACTGCCAAAGCCAGTATCGAAGCCGCTTGGTCGGCGATGGCTACCTATTCGTTCCGTATCGGCAAGTTGCCCGTAACCGTGCGTTATCAAGCCGTATTGCCTGTACTCGGAGCTCTCTTCTCTCCGCAATACGGCGAATCGTATTACGAAATATTTTCGTTGGGTAATACCGCTCATATCGTGCATTGCGCCGCATGGCACGACCGGTTCGATATGCTGAATCTGCTCACTGCCGATTTGCAGCTCGGCACCTATGCTTTGCGTATCGGTTACCGGAACAACATAAAAACCTCCTATGTCAATCGGTTGAACACGCAGATATTTACCCATGCTTTCGTCTTGGGTATCACCGGCGAATTATTACAATATAAACGAGGTCGGCAGGACGGCATGTCCGGTGCGGTGATTTCGGCATTCTATAACGATTAGCGATGAAGTGGCGTAACATACAATATGGTTGGGTGTTGTGTCTGGCAATCTGTACAGGGCTGTCGGCTTGTCACCCGTTGGAAGAACACGCCGACAATCCTTCCGGCAATTTCGATGCCTTGTGGTCGATTCTCGACGAGCATTATTGCTTCTTCGACTATAAGCAGATCGATTGGAACGATGTCCGTCGCCGGTATCGGGCGAGGGTATCGGATGCAATGACCGAAAAAGAACTTTTTGCCCTGTGCGATGAAATGCTCATGGAGCTGAAAGACGGGCACGTCAATCTGTCGTCGGCATTCAACACCTCCCGTTATTGGGCTTGGTTTCAGGATTATCCCGAAAACTACGACGAGCGGCTTATCGACAAGAACTATCTGAACTTCGATTTCCTGCGGGCTGGCGGCATCAAATACCAGATACTGCGGGAGAACATCGGATATATGTATTACGGCAGTTTCAGCGACGGAGTAGGAGAGGGCAATCTCGATTATATCATCGATTATTTCGCGTTGAGCGATGGATTGATCATCGATGTGCGGAACAACGGGGGCGGCAACCTTACCAACGTAGAAACCATTGCCTCCCGGTTTACCGACAAACGCATCCTCACCGGATATATCCGGCACAAGACCGGACCGGGGCATTCCGATTTCTCCGATCCCTATCCGACCTATCTCGACCCGTCCGATCGCCTGCATTATCTCAAACCGGTGGTCGTATTGACCAACCGCAGCACATACAGTGCGGCTAACGACTTTGTGAAAGTGATGAGCCAGTTGCCCGGTGTGACCGTTATCGGCGACTGTACCGGCGGAGGATCGGGCTTACCGTTTTCATCGGAATTGCCCAACGGTTGGTCGATCCGCTTCTCCGCTTCTCCGATGTATGACGATGAGATGAACCAGACCGAATGGGGGATCGAACCCGACGAATTTGTCGATATGACCTTGACCGATATGTTGGAGGGGCGTGATACGATTCTGGACCGGGCGATCGAATGGTTGCTTTACGGGTATTGATAGTCTTGTCGCATAGGACGATATGACACCGGATATGCCGGTATCGGTAAATTTTTATTTTTCGCTGAAAATCACGGGAGAAATATTATCTTTGCAGCGTCGATTTTTCCGCTTGGAAAGTCGGCGTGAAGAAATACACAAACATTCAAAAGAAACTCTGTTATATTCATGGGAAAAGTTTTAATCATAGGTGCGGGCGGTGTCGGTTCCGTTGTCGTGAACAAAGTGGCGCAGAATCCCGATGTATTTACCGAAGTCGTATTGGCAAGCCGTACGAAATCGAAATGCGATGCGATAGTGGAACGTATCGGCGATAAACGTATCGTGACCGATCAGGTCGATGCCGACCACGTCGATGAACTGATTGCTTTGTTCAAAAAGCACAAACCCGATATCGTGATCAACGTAGCATTGCCGTATCAGGACCTGACGATTATGGATGCCTGTCTTGCTTGCGGAGTGAACTACCTCGATACAGCCAATTACGAACCTATCGATGAAGCCAAGTTCGAGTATAAATGGCAATGGGCATACCGCGAACGTTTCGAGAAAGCCGGACTTACCGCCATTCTCGGTTGCGGTTTCGACCCGGGAGTGTCGGGCGTATATACCGCCTATGCAGCCAAACATCACTTCAAGGAGATGCACTACCTCGATATTGTAGACTGCAACGCCGGCGATCACCACAAAGCATTTGCCACCAACTTCAATCCCGAGATCAACATCCGTGAGGTGACACAAAAAGGACGTTACTACGAAAACGGAAAATGGGTAACAACCGAGCCGCACGAGATACACAAACCGCTTACATATCCGAATATCGGTCCCAAAGAGTCGTATCTGATCTATCACGAGGAATTGGAATCGCTGGTAGTGAATTTCCCGACAATCAAACGCGCACGCTTCTGGATGACTTTCGGACAGGAATATCTGACCCACTTGCGCGTGATCCAAAACATCGGTATGGCAAGCATCGACCCGATTATGTACAACGGGGTGGAAATCGTTCCGATACAGTTCTTGAAAGCCGTATTGCCCAATCCGGGAGAGCTGGGTGAAAATTATACCGGCGAGACGTCGATCGGTTGCCGCATCCGGGGCATCGATAAAGAAGGCAAGGATCTTACCTATTATGTCTACAACAATTGCAGCCACCACGACGCATATCTGGAAACCGGAGCACAGGGTGTAAGCTATACCACCGGAGTGCCGGCAATGATCGGAGCCATGATGTTCCTGAAAGGTCTGTGGAAAAAACCGGGAGTATATAATGTAGAAGAATTCGATCCCGATCCGTTTATGGAACAACTGAATAAACAAGGCTTGCCCTGGCACGAAGTCTTCAATCAGGATCTGGAACTGTAATACGACGACTGCCCGTAGCGGGTATTTGTAAAAAAATAAAAAAACGACGGAGATGTGCTGCTTTTTTGCCCATCTCCGTCGTTCTTTTGTAATGTAAACGGAAAGAGATACCGGAGCGACGGATAAGAAATGAAATTCGATCCGCCTTTTTCCCGAATCTTGTAGGAATGGTATTTATTTTATACCTTTGAATGTCGAACATAAAAGAACGAACGAAATGGCATTGACCGTAGGCGACCGGATTCCCGAAGTATTGGGAATCGATCAGAATGGAAAAGAGATAAAGGCAAGCGATTTGGCTGGGAAAAAAGTGGTAATCTATTTCTATCCCAAAGACAATACGCCCGGATGCACGGCAGAAGCATGCAGCCTTCGCGACGGATATGCCGATTTGCGTGCTGCCGGTTATGAAGTGATCGGAGTAAGCAAAGACAGCGAAGCCTCGCATCGGAAGTTCATCGAAAAGCAATCGTTGCCCTTTACGCTGATTGCCGATACCGATACTGCATTGAATCAGGCATTCGGCGTATGGGCGGAAAAGACGATGGCAGGGCGGAAATACATGGGAACCGTACGCACAACCTTTTTGGTCGATGAAACCGGGCGCATTACCGATGTGCTGAAAAAAGTAGACACAAAAAATCATGCCGTTCAGATATTGGACGCAAACAAATAATTGAAAAACAAACAAGACAAGATAAACGTATGGCAGAAGAAAAAGTAGAATCGGGCGCAAAAGCGCAGACCGGCAGGATACCGGTACCGAGCGAGAAACTGAAAGCCTTGCAAGCTGCGATGGACAAGATCGAAAAAAGCTACGGACGCGGGGCGATTATGAAAATGGGCGACGACAACATCGAAGAGATTGCCGTGATCTCCACCGGGTCGGTAGGGCTGAACGCCGCATTGGGCGTAGGCGGTTATCCTCGCGGCCGTGTGATCGAAATCTATGGACCGGAGTCGTCAGGTAAAACCACATTGGCGATTCATGCGATAGCGGAAGCACAGAAAGCAGGCGGTATTGCGGCTATCATCGATGCCGAGCACGCGTTCGACCGGTTCTATGCCGAAAAACTGGGTGTAGATGTAGAGAATCTTTGGATCTCGCAACCCGATAGCGGAGAACAGGCATTGGAAATAGCCGACCAGTTGATCCGTTCGTCGGCGGTAGACATTGTCGTTATCGACTCGGTGGCGGCTTTGACACCGAAAGCCGAGCTGGAAGGTGATATGGGCGATTCGAAAATGGGTTTGCAGGCACGTTTGATGTCACAGGCATTGCGTAAGCTCACGGCTACGATCAGCAAGACCAACACTACCTGTATATTCATCAACCAGTTGCGCGACAAGTTGGGAGTCATGTTCGGTAATCCTGAAACCACGACCGGTGGTAATGCTTTGAAATTCTATGCATCGGTTCGTCTGGACATCCGGCGCATTAGCCAGATCAAGGACGGAGAAGAGGTGATCGGAACGCAAACTCGGGTGAAGGTAGTGAAGAACAAGGTGGCGCCTCCATTCAAAAAAGCCGAGTTCGATATCATGTTCGGTGAGGGGATATCCCGTACGGGTGAGATTATCGACATAGGTGTAGATAAAGGCATCATCAAAAAAAGCGGTTCTTGGTTCAGCTACGAAGATACGAAACTCGGACAAGGTCGCGATGCCGCCAAGAAATGTCTTGCCGACAATCCCGAATTGTGCGATGAGCTGGAAGCTAAGATCATGGAAGCCTTGAAAGGAACAAAATAAACTGCAAGCCGAGCGCAGAGCCATCAAGTGAAAACTTGAACGGATCATGTTGAGGCGCAACGTTTATTGCCCCGAAAAGTTTGAAATAAAAAGACGGGCTATTGGGGCAAACAGGATAGGGGAATGAAGCAGGGGTGCTGTTCAAAATGAACAGCACCCCTTTTTTGGGGGAGAGGCGGAATGGCTAAGATGCAAGGCGCAGAGGATAGGATTAACGTAAATGACTTGGTCCGAATTCCGATGGCAACGCAGCAGATTGGACATGATGACATCCTCCTTTTTTGTGAGTCGTAATGTACATGGCGATGAAGATGAGGAATACAGACGTTTACAAGTGTAACCTATTTGTTCCGAAATACCGATGACAGCATTGTGGAATGGACATGATGATGCCTCTTTTCTGCGATATTGTCGATACAGTCCCGCTTAATGGGGCACTAATCGGTTTCGGATGGTTTAAACGGCAACCTTCACACGTTCGTTTCTGCATTCGACAATGTACACTCCCGGTTGTAGGCGAATGGTTTGTTCTGCACCTCGGTAGACGATTCTGCCTTTCATGTCGTAGACGGTAATGAACCCACCATTTTCGGCATCATCGACCGACAGCATGCCGTAGCTGGTAGATATTTTAATCGTCCGGTTGGCCATTATATCGCCGATGCCGGAATAATCCATCTCTTCGATATGTTCAAAACCGTTCCACGATGCTGTCATTTCATATTTCGATTTGCAGCCTTTCGGAACATAGTGCGTTGCGTTTTTCAGTACTTTTTCAGGAATATCCAGATAACAGGAATATGGTTCTATAATCTTGCAATAGATAGCCGTTAGTCCCCGACAGTCGTAAAAAATTCTTTCTCCGATCGTTGTTACGGAGTTGGGAATTGTAATGGAAGTCAGACCTGAACAATAGGAGAACGCTGCAAATCCGATTTCCGTCACAGAGCCGGGTATTTCGAGCGATGTCAATCCGCTGCAATACATAAAAGCCAGCTCTTCGATAGTGGTCACGGAGTTGGGAATCGTTACGGAAGTTAGATTCGAACAGTCACAGAACGCCCGTTCGCCGATTGTTGTAACGGTCTCGGGAATTGTGATCTCTTCTTTGAGTTGGGGACATTGTATCAGAAGCGATATTTCTTTATCGTATAAGACGCCGTCGATAGAGCAATATGCCTGGTTTTCGGGATCGACTTCAATGTCGATAAGCGAACCGAAAAGGAATGCCAAAGCATCGATCGTTGTCACGCTTTGGGGTATCGTGATATTTTTTTTCTGTTGAGAACATTGTATCAGATACGATATTTCCTTATCGTATAAAACTCCGTCGATAGAACAATAAGCTTGATTTTCTGGATCGACAACAATATCGGTAAGATTAGAACAACCATAGAATACAAGTCCTCCGATCGTTGTCACAGAGCTGGGAATTGTTATGGTGTTCAGGCTCGAACAATGGCTAAAAGCCAGATCTTTGATTTCTGTTACAGAGTTGGGGATTTGTATAGAGGTGAGGCTCGAACATGATCCGAACGCCGTATCTCCGATCGTTGTTACGGAACTTGGAATCGTTACAGAGGTCAGACTTGAACAAGGGTAGTATGTAGATATTGCTGATTATCAGTTGTTTGTAGTTAATACGATAGAAAAGTGGAGCGGTTTTTATTTGAAGACATAAGTAAAGCTGAATTTTAACGACTTTAACTTTTGTAAACCACAATAATTATAGAAATGTGCAAGTTTTGTGCTGACAATATTGCTTGACCTCATATTTATACATTTTTATTTCAAAAACAGTTTTGTACATTATCATGCAATCTAATGAACTTTCGATATTTCAAATCTGATAGGGGCATTTTTATGCAAAAAGAGTTAAAATGTAGTTAAATGGTAGTTTTGTTACTTATTTTTACGGAATATATTTCTTTATTAAAGAAAATAATTTGTATTTTTGCACCCCAATTACAATAATGATATAAATACATAATCCTATGATAAGAGATTTCTGGGTAAAGAATTATCTTTCCATTCGAGATAAACAGGAGTTGAGTTTCTTGGCTAAGGGACCTTCTTCGGAACTTGTTACAGAGATTGCCGAGGGGGTATTCTTGTACAAATTAGGAATTCTGTATGGTTCTAATGCTTCCGGAAAATCAAATATGCTGATTGCTTTGAATGAGGTTTTTCGTTTGTTAGTTCTGCCTAAATCAGACACAGCCCAAAGAATAAACGGGAGTATCCCTTTCGTACTCACAAAGGATGAGCCAACCGAAATGCACGTTTCATTCTATGCCAATGGCATCAGATACGACTATGATGTAGAATTCAATGACAAGTACATCTTAAGCGAAGCACTGTATTATTATCCGAACAAATCAAAGTCGTTGTTCTATGAACGCACATTTGTCGGAGATAATGTACAGGCTGAAATCAAGTTTGGTTCAAGTCTAAAGCTGCTCGTAAAAACGCAAGAGAGCATTCGTGAGAACACCTTGAATAATCATAGCGTTTTGTCTGTTTGCAGAAAAGCAGCCTTGAAAGAAGATATTGCACAATTCAATATCCTTCATAGTTGGATTATGGAAAACTATCACGATGTAGATGGGGACAGTGAGAAAGGACTTGTGGAAATTCTAAATGATGCTTATAATAATTCGAAAAAGCGTAAGTTCTACAACACCATGCTTCAAAAGGCTGATTTGAACATCTTGGAATATAAACCTATCATAGAAGATCGCTTTGTGCCTAATGAGTTCCGTGAACGCATCCAAAAGGAAAATATCCCAGAAGAAATGAAGGAGGCACTGCTTAAACCCACTTCCGACTCCATTGCATTTGTCAATCACTCTATAAATGGAGATTTTGACATTCCTCTCAAATGGCAGTCAAAAGGTACTCAAAAATATATACGCATTCTGGAGGCATTATACGATATGATAACAAGTTCTCATGTGTATTATCTCGATGAATTAGGTGAGGATTTACACAATGACTTGTTGTACTACTATCTCAATGTCTTTATATTCAACTCAGAAAAATCACAGTTGATTATCACCAGTCAGGAAACAACACTGTTGTCTCAAGAACTTATCAATGAAAATAGAGGTGTTGTGTGGTTTGTTGAGAAGAACAAGGAAACGGCCTCTTCCGAATATTCTCGCGGTGACTCTTTCGGGCTGCACAAGAATCTGTCTCTTTATAACTCTTACCGCATTGGACGTTTGGGAGCAAAACCAGAGTTAGGTAGTATCTTTATAAATCTGGAGGATTGATATGGGCAAGTTACGACAAGCAGCACTTATATTGGGTGAAGGACCTACGGAATTTTTCTATTTCAAATCCTTGTGCGATGTGCTCAAACGCTTGACCATCAAGCCGGACTATCCGAAGCATACCAATATCAAGGAACTGGATGCAAAGATAGCAGAAGGTGTGGCAATGGGCTACAGCAATATCTTCTGCGTTATCGATATGGACACGAAGGACAAAGATCCAGAGCGTTCACAATACCAGAAACTAAAGGCGAAGTATGCCAAGCCCATTAACAAACCCAAGAAAGGCATATACTGCAAGGTGAAGTTCTTTGAGACACACCGCTGCACAGAGTTGTTCTTCCTCTACTATTTCCGTTACACTTCACGTCCATACGAAACACAAGAACCTTTGCTCAAAGACCTAAATCAATGTGTAGAGTATCGAAAGACGATAGAATTCTTCATCAAGACAAAGGGACTTCATGGCTATTTTGAACGAAATGGTGGCAGTATTAATAAGGCTATGGCCAATGCGAATCTGTCAATGGATGAGAAGATGAAGAGTGGCAGAGATTATACTTACTCGGAGCTAGGAAAGTTAATGGAGGAACTGAAAGGATTGGAATGATAATACATTAGAAGGTATATTAAAGAAAAGTTGTTGAATATGAAATCGATACTCGAACTTTCAGAAGTGAAGGCTTATAAGTATTTTATGGAGTCATCCAATTACTGTAGTCTTGACCTGCCTAAATACATAGATTTCTCGAAGGTGCTAACTTATGTAGAGAAAAAAGTCGGTAAGAAAACATTCAAGGAAATTCTTAAATACGAAAAAAAGATGCCTTCAGAGTATGAAGGTGTTAATCATAGGTTATTAACAAAGAAGGATGCCATGTTTACGTACCGCCCTATCGATATTGCCAATCCGTACCTCTATTATTTGTTAGTTAGGCAGATTACAACAAAAGGCAACTGGAAAGAGATAAAACGAGTATTCTCAACCTTTGTCAGCCCCAATATAGATGTAATCAGTATACCAAAAGTTAAGGGAGATAAGGATAAATCGCACAAAGCTGCAGGCATAACTGATTGGTGGGAAAACATAGAGCAAAAAACGCTTACTTTGAGTCTGAAATACCGCTACATGTTCGTTACGGATATTACCAACTGCTATGGTTCCATTTATACTCATACGATAGCATGGGCATTGATGGGCAAAGACCTAGCAAAACAGAAAAAAGGAAAATCCGGTCTGCTTGGTAATATGATAGATACTTATATGCAAGGTATGCAATATGGTCAAACTAATGGAATTCCGCAGGGCAGTGTTCTTTTTGACTTCATCGCAGAGATAGTTCTGGGTTATGCGGACTCTCAGGTGAGCGAAGCGTTAGCAAGTAAAGGCATCGCCGATTACAAGATATTGCGTTATCGAGATGATTATCGTATATTCAGCAATAAAAAAGATGAGTTGGAGAAGATAGCATTTGTCCTACAGGATATACTTGCGAATTTGAATTTCCAACTTAATGCAAAGAAAACTATGCTAACAGACGATGTGATTGGCAATGCACTGAAACCTGATAAACTTGCATACATGAAAAGGCTCCCACTTTATCGTAAGACCGGAAAGCGTATTTATACTACAGTATCTACTCTTCAGCAAGAACTGATTTACATACATCAGTTTGCAAAAGAGTTTCCGAATAGCGGAACATTAAAAAAGTTGCTCACAACATTCTCTAAAAGATTGCATAAACGAAAGAATTTGGTAAGTGACCCAGAAATACTTGTGGCTATTCTAACTGAAATTGCGCTGGGCAGTCCGAAGTGCTACCCAATAGTACTTCAGTTGTGCAGCGTGTTGATTAATAAACTTTCTACTACATCTGAAAGAGAAAAAATTGGCAATGAAATATATGAAAAATTTCAAATGATACCAAATATCGGGGAACTTCAGATTTGGATGCAAAGAATTACGTATCAATGGGCTAATCCGATTGACTATACGGAATCCATCTGCAAGATTGTTGCCAATGTTCCAAATGTGGTACTATGGAATAATGATTGGGTCGCAGATGAATATAAGGATGCATTCCCTCAATATAAAATTTGTACAAACTGGTTGAGGGATTGTTACACACCTGTTATCGATATTGATGAGGTTTCACTGTTTGATACATATTAATGTATGAATATTGAACATAAGATGCCAGAAGCCTACCTTAAGCATAAGGTGTTTGATGACTTGAAGTATATGAAGGAGTTCTATGACTCAATTTCGATGAGTTGTTTTAGTTTTGTTGCAACAGGTACTCATGGAATAACTAACTATGCTTCATACGTCTATTCTGCAATTGAGGGAACTCTTGATTCTATAACAATCCTGTTAAACAATGGGAGGATTAATGATGCATACACACTGATACGAAAACTCTTTGATGATATTCTTCTTGAGATATACATGGACGTTATACTGAAAGAAAAAATTAGTATTGATAACTTTTTTGTTCAAGAAGTTAATGAATGGATTCAAGGAAAACATCGTATTCCAAAGACGGATAAGATATTAAAATGTCTAAAAGATTCTCAAAGAACAAAAGATTTATATCCATTGTTTGGGTGGAATACCTATTTGAAGAAAAACCGAGAGTTGTTGGATGACAGTGTCCATTCTAATCGTTTTAAACTGATGTTGTTGAATTGCAATACGGTTTACATAGAGGACAGGGTACGACATTTGAAAAACTGTGAGGTAATGTTGAACCAACTTTTTCTTATTCATCTATCATTTATATTTCATCTCAATTCATATTATCTGATGGCTTCTGATTATATGGATCATATGGAAATGGGAATGACACCACCCGAAGGAAGTGAGAATTGGATCGCACCATTCGCTCAAGATGCTTTTGATAAGATAATAAAACCACACATGGAAATCGCTAACTTTATTACATCCACATGCCCATTAGAGATTTCACAAGAAAACTGATTGTTGCACTAAAGAAAAATGGGGAAACAAAGTTATTTATATGATTAAAGGACGGCAAGACTATCAATCCTGCCATCCTGCTCAATCTCATCAAGCAAACATCTATGGGCAACACGTTTGCCGATAACATTGTCAAGCCCTAAGGCTAACGTATTCTCTCGCCTTTGCCATTCAATATCACACCGTCTTCATCATTGTCCTTGCAGAGGTATGTATCATAACCGATAGCCTTTATTTCGCTGTATGAAGGTGGTGTGATGACCTTTCCGTCTGCTGTCATTAAACCGTACCATCCGCTTTCGGCTTCATAGCGTCTGCATTTTGCCATCTTCTCCACGGGCTGCGGCTCAGCATCTTCCGTCTCGCTTGTCAATGTACCTTCTTCGTTATAGTTCTTGGAAGTAGTATAGCGCAGCTTGTCAGACTCGTATGTCAAACGACTTACATCATTGATATAGAAATCATTGATTAACTCTCCGTTTAGGTTGTATCGCTGCATGATGTGACTGCTTAGAGTAACGCATATATATTCGTTACATACCCATACATGGCCTTTGGTAAATGGAATAACTGTGTTTAAGGTGCTGTCCAATACGCTCTTACCTATACCATTATCTATAACCCAGTATTTCCCGGAAGGATAAATAGAGAAGTATTCCGGTTTCAAAACCCATTTCCCTTGCTTGTCAATCATGCCGAAGCGGTCACGTCTGTCATTGTGGATAATACAGCGGTCATTATGGAACACATATCCGTCCGTGCCCGGCATGTATGGAATCTTGGGGTCTATCACGACTTTACCCGAAGCGTCTATGAACTTAATCCAACCGTCATCATCCACAGATGCCAATCCGTCAGAGAGTAACTGTCCCATGTGTCCCGAACTGTCCTGTTTGTACCATGTTCCCATAGAGGAAAAGTGGGACACTTGGGACATCATGCACTCCGGTTGTGTTCCTCATGGCTTGCAGTATCTTTCTGCCGTGGTCTTTGATATGTTGAGCTGTTTCCCGATTTCACGGTATGAAACGCCCTGCGAGTGTAATGCCTTGGCTTCATTCTTTAATCTGGCTCTTTCTTCCTCTGTTATCTCCTTAAGGTGGACAACTTCCGTGGTATAGCCCACTGTCACGAATTGCAGGAAGTCATCATTCTTCTCAATGGAGCATACAATCACATTGTCCGCACCATACTCAAAACTCCCGTATCTGATTTTGAGCTGCTTGATATACCTGAGGTTCCCATCCTTGGCGGACTTGCCTATGGCGAAAACGCTGTCAAAGAAGTTATACAGTTTCTTGCTCCCGGCAAGGTCGTTCTGCGTGATGGGCATGTTCAGCGGACGCTTGGGCGTGTGAGCCAGTATCTGCATCGAAAGCCCGTACTTTCGTTTCAACTCCATCAGTCTTGACATCAGCTTTCCCGCGTCCTCGCCTTTCTCTGAAGTCAGGCACAGATAGGAAAGATTGTCGATTATCAGGATTTTGCATTCCGCTTCCACAGACAGTTTCTCTATCTCCATGATAAGCGCATCCTCGAAGCTGCCGTCGGGATATTCATAGTCCCTTGTTATCTCCACACGGTACAGATCAGGAGGGAACTCGTGGCACTTGCTTGTTGTCTCGTCAGTATAGCGTAGCTGAAACTGCTTGTCGGACAGCTCAAAGTCAAAATAGAGGACTTTACGGCTTTTGGCTATGTCACTTGCTATCTGCACGGCATAGATGGACTTGCCGAGATTGCTGTCAGCGAACAGGCAGCACACTTCTCCCTCATACCAGAGCGATTTCCAGAGCGGTACAGGGTCGGGGCGGTTTGCCGCCTCCTGTATGGTGCGGTTTGCCGTCCTGACCGTGAACATGCCTGTCCTCTCAGGTACGTTATTCGCCTTTTGCCTTTGACACTCCAGTTCCGCCCCGATGGCGGCTATCACATTGAAAGGCTGTTGTGTAGAGGAAACCTTACCTTTGATGTTATTCTCGTCAACATGTTCCATAGCTACCATGTCCTTTTGTTGGGTTTACGTCTGTTTGCAGCAAGGATGGCTGCGTTCTGTTCCTCATCTGTAAGCGGTACAGGATTCTTGCGGTTGCACTCCAGCCATTTGTCAAGCTCATCCTGATAGAGGACGTACCTCTTGCCTGGCTTGGTGGCTGGAATAGTACCGTTACCCAGTTTCATATAAAGGGTGCGCAGCGGTATCTTCAGATACTCGGCGGCATCCTCCACCGACATGGGGCGGTGGGTGTTCTCTTTGCATTGTCCTTTCTCCTTTTGCAGATTGGTGAGCATCTGTCTCATGCCGATTACCTCATCCCGAAGCTCGGCTACGACCTGCGGGAGGTCGTTGAATGTAAGTTCGTTTGTCATACTTTTGAAAATTAAGTTGCGGCAAAGACAGTGCAAACCGGGAGCAGAATCAAATTGTTTTGAATTATGCCGAGGTACAGCCTGTTTTCGCAGTTGCAAAGGAACTGAATGATATACCTGTGATACAGATTATTGATGATAATCGGTTAATAATCTTAAGATAACTGTACTATCAAGAAACAAGGACGTATTAAGAAAAATAGCATATTTATCCTCAGGAAAAAACTATCGTATTGCATCATTTTATAGAACCATTAGAAATTTAAGAATAAAGACGTATATTCCTTAACAAATACACAATATTGGGGGCAAAAAAACGTTTATTTATAAAAACAAGAACAATGAGACATATCTATTATATAAACGGGAAGCAAGTTAGTGGAAATCAGTATTATGGTACTATTTACAATGATGGTGTGCATAATTATATGATGGAAAGATGTATTAGATACTACAAAAAGAATCCTGATGAATTTGAGACTATTGCATCAAAATGTATTTTTCAAGAATTATTATTTGATATGCTTTGGGATGCTTGGAAAAAAACACCCGATTATGAGATTTCCAAGAAGAAAGCAGAATCAACTAATAAGGGATGCCTGTTTATTGCTCTTTGTGGTCCATTTATTGTGTCATTAATTTTATTAATATGGTTTTTAGCTACAAACTAAAAATACACAAATCAATCTATTACAATATTTTATGAAAATAATTATGGCAGAGTATTATAAATATAGGAGTCTTTCAAATCTAAAACGATTTATTGATATATTAATCAACAATCGATTATATGCAGCCAAATATATTGAATTAAATGATCCTATGGAAGGTTTCTTCTTATACGATCCTGCTATTTCAAGAGATTTTATAAACACTTTGAGAAGTGAAAAAGCGAATACGTTGATTTGCTCTTTATCAAAGAAATATACTAATGGGCTTATGTGGTCTGTCTATGCAGACGAGCATAAAGGTTGCTGTATAAAACTATCTATCACCTCTAAGTCCTGGGAAAAAATAGAGGTAACTTACAATAAGAATCCAGTCCAAATTAATGCAATAGACATAACTGTAGATGAGATACTAAAAATTAAATCACCTCAGTGGAAACATGAAGAGGAAGTTAGATTCATTAAATCAAATCCACTTCAAAACTATATTAAGATTAAAATTGACACCATATTTTTAGGAATGAAAATGTCAAGAGCGGATGTATCTTTTTACACAAAATTGATTAACTCAATAAATCCCAATATAAAAGTTGAAAAATTAACAAGAGATGATATTGATTTTGGTTATGACATATAAATAATTTAAATCCTACTAGAATAAGATGGTTGTAGTTAAAAATGGAAAATATAATTGTCCGTATGTTTTGGCCTGTCAAGTTTGATGTGCCCGTCATCAGGTGAACTGGTCAGACTTCTCCCCAACGATTTTGATTCTACGTCCTTCAGTTCGTTGGGGAACAGAGACTTGATGAAATCGGCCTGTATCTTCCCGGAATATCCGTTCTCAAATCCGAGCCTTGCAGCTATGTTCCATATGAAATGCTTGAAAGAGACAGTCTTCAACTTGTCCTTGTAGCCATGAATCGTTTTTAACTTGACAGGTTGTGGTTTATAGTCCGGATTGTCGCACCATGCCCGAATCTCGCTGCGGAGCAAGTTGAGTTCTGTTTCCTCCATAAATGGTGACATCATCCTTCCCACGTAATCTATGATGGGATTGACGAGTTTTTGGTGTTACTCCTGCTTTTTGCGCTCAAAATCGGCACAATGGGCTTTGTATTCTTCGGCAGTTATAGGATGAACGATGCTGACAGGAGTGGCAACGGTTCCTATATCCGCATTGTTTTTTGTTGCTTTAATGCCGACATGATTCTTCCTCGACCGCCAAATCCTTATCAAATCAACAGGCAGGTACTGAAACAGTACTAAGTACAACAGCCATAACAGGACATTGCAGCCAAAGAAGGAAACGGTGTTTACAAACGTGCTTCCTCCGAAGTCGTTACCGATTTTGCAGGACAAGATGAGCGACACGGCAAGGATGCTCGTGCCGGGAAGACCATAGAAAAGACAAGTCTCTTTGCTGATAATCGTACTCAAATTTCTCATGTGTTATATTTGTTTTATTGTTCGATATTACGTCTTGTTGACGGTTATTTACAGCAAAGTTACTATGGCGGTTTGGGTATATGCGAAAATAGTCGCAGATAAACGCAGTGATTTAGGACAAATTAATATAGGAGTATGATTTCATACTCAGAATCATACTCCAATCGCTTGCAAGACAGCAAAAACGATAGAATGACGCTATTCCGTCTTACGTTTCAATGTGATGCGGTTTGCCGCCTCCTTCTTCCTGCTGTCAACGCTGTCAAGATACTGCTGTGTTGTGGTGAGGTTCTTGTGACCGACAAGTTCCTTTACGGTATTGGGGTCTGTCCCTGCCTGAAGTTGCAGTGAGCAGAAGGTATGCCTGCTTGAATGGTAGGTGATATGCTTGGTGATGCCCGCAGCCTTCACCCATTGCTTGAGTGCTGTCTGCGTCATGTTGTCATTGAAGCCGGGAAACACAAGTCCCTCCCTTTTACCGTTGTCTATCAATGCCAGTGCCTCGTCTCCTATCGGGTTGTGGACAATCTGCTTTGTCTTCTGCATACGGTCAGTGATATAGAGCGTACCGTCGGCTTCGGGCTGTATCATTTCCCATGTGAATGGCTTGACATCGCTTTTTCTCAGTCCTGTAAGCCAGGAGAATAGGAATGCTGTCTTTAGTATAGGAACCTCGCACGGAGTTTCTGCCAACCGTATGAGTTCCTCCGCTGACAGCCCCACCTTGTCGGTCGGGATTGTTTCGGCACGTTCCAGATAGGGACATGGATTTTCCTTTATCTTCCTGTCACGGTGGGCTACATGGAGCGTGCCGAGAAATGCGGACCAATAGCTGGCTATGGTATTAGTGTGCAGCTTGCGCTTGGTATGGCTTACTTGATGTGTGGTGCGCAGGTAATCAAGGAACTTGTTGCACAGTTCCACAGTAATTTCGGCAAAGGTGCATTTGCCGCCTGTGAACAGGTTGAAGTGTAGGAACGCCTGCTCATAGCGCGAGTTCTTCTTTCCGGCATATTTCTTGAAGTAATCAATGAAACTGCCGTTAAGTTTGTTGCGGTCGAAGAACTCGTAACGCTCGTTTACAATCTCCTCATATCGGCGGCATCGCAGTGCTTCGGCTTTCTCCGACAGCCGGGCATTATAGTCTTTCTCTCGTTGCGTCTTCGGATGGGCATAGATGTAGATGCCGAGCGATTCATGGCGCAGCACCTTGTTGGTGGTCTCGTCACGGTAGCCGGGATAATAGTCAAGAAAGTAGGACAGTATCCTGCCTCCCTTGATTTTCCGTGTGTAAAGGTTCACGGTCTTACAGATATTACTCATAGTTGTTCTTTATGATTATTGATGAATATTACAGGGTGGAGACTATCTCCACAGTGCAAAGAAACTGAATGATATGCCGTTGATAGCAGTTAATGATGATAATTGACAGATAAACGTATTATCATTGCTATTTATAGCCCTTTTGCGGTTCTTTCCGCCATCGCACGCTCTACATCGGCACGGAGAAGCAAGTTTCTAACTCCGACTTTCCGCTTCTCAATACCATGTACTTTGGCGATATGGTGGAGGTTGGCTTTGGACAGTCCGTATTTCTCTGACACTTCATCTACGGTGCAATAACGCTCGTCTTCCACTAAATCAATCTGTCGCAGTTCCGCAAGGTGTGTCTTTGAATAATAGGTGATACCGTATTCTTTCTTCGTGGGAATGCTGTGGCGGTATGCGTAGGCACGAATGGCAGTAGCTTTCATGCCGAACTCCTCGAACACTTCGTCTGTGGTGAGCCATTCGGTGATAGTAGAGGTGTCAACGGTCAGTCCGAGACATTCCTCCACATGACTTTTGCTGTAATAGTTCTTTCCTGCAATACGACACATAGGTATCTGGTTGCGCTTGGCGGTGGTGTAAAGCCATGAATGCTTTACCTTATAAGTGGAGAGGACTTCCTTACCGGATATGTAGGAGAGAATTTTTTCACCTTCATTCAACAAATTGTCTTCGGAAGCTGGAACACTGATTTTGCTATCCTTGACGGATTTCTTTTGACTGATAGATGTGGCTCTCTTCGGACGTGTACCTGGTATCACCCTGTTATAAGGGCTGCTATCCAGCATACTCTCGATGTCGGTACGGCGGATGATAGCCATGCGGCTACTGATGCGTGAGGCTTTCAGCTTGCCCTGCGACACGAGCTTATAAATGTACTGGCGCGAGCATCCCATAAGGATAGCCGCCTTTGAAAAGGTGAGATACTCCTGACGCTGTATCTCTAAAACAGGCTCTACGGCATTAAGCAAGTCCTGCTGTCGCTTCTTCTTTGCTTTCTTTGCTTCATCGGCACAACGAACACAGCAGTATTTCTGCATACCGCTGTTGGACGTGAATGTCCTGCCGCAAAATGCGCACTTCTTGGTTGTCTTCATTCTTCCCTTATTTTAATGTTTTATACTCTTTTCTGTGTATTCTATCGGGAAGTGAACAGAAGTCGACTGTTGTCATCCATTGTCAACCTGCTTAACTTTTATGACGAACTTCGCATTTTGCCCAGCCTTTTGTCTCTGTCTGTGAACTGTTGTCAACCTTTGTCGCCGGACTTTAATTTTGTGGCAAAAATAAAGCCCCGTACATTCACCGCGATAGAAATACGTCACAAAATTATGCGGAAAATGTCGAAGCACCAAAAACTGACCGTGAAGTGTTAAAATTAGAAGATAACTGATAATTAGCGGTTTATTTACAAGTGATTCTCATTATATGCAGTTGGTTACACCCTTCTAAATACAATAACCGAACATAGCTTTCCCGATTGTGGTTATGGTGTTGGGTAGTGTTATGGAGGTGAGGCTCGAACAGTATACGAACATCATCTCTTCGAGCATAGTTACGGAATTGGGTATTGTAATGGAAGTCAGGGAGCTTCCGTAAAAAGCAAATTTCCTGATTGCTGTCACAGTATATGTCGTTCCATTATGAGTGATTTGCTCGGGAATAGATAAATCTCCGTCATAATCATTAAGACGGGCAAATTCAACTGTACGTTCTTCTTCGGAAAGAATATTATATTCCATTCTGTTTGAAGAAAAATCTGACGCCGAGGTTTGCACGGCTGTTGTTGAAAGCAGAATAATCAGACTGCAAAAATGAAAAATAAATCGTTTCATAATTTGTTATGTTTAGTGATCAATATAATTGAAAAAAAATATCTGTGAATTATACAACCGGCACAAGCACCGATGTGACGGATTCCGTAGCAGAACCGAAGAATATTCGGACTGTATATTCAATTTTTTAACTATAAAATATAGTGAAAGGCGAGAGCAGAAGCAAACGGGAATCGAAGATTCACGATTGGATTCTGCTGAGCTGCATCCTATCTTATCCAAAGATAGTGAATATTATTAATTAAATGCTATGAAAGTGTAAAATTTTAATGCCTTTGTTTTAGGGCTCAATTCATTTCAAAGAGTTGCCGTAGTTATAAAAATAGTTATTTTGCCATCGACAGTTTGTGAGCCTTAGTTCTTATGGAATGTTGCAGCTGTTGCCCGTACCGTTTGCATATTCCTCTATCTGCTCCGATATGCCGTTCGGAAACAAACAAAGAGCTGTACCGAAACGCCGGTACAGCTCTTTGTTTATATGATGGCAGGCATTAGTGTTGTTTCACCACTTTTTTGTTGCCTACGATATAGAATCCTTTGGGTAATCTGTCGAACGTTTCGATCGTTCCTACATAGTGACCGGAAATGTCATATACCCGGTTGCCTTGATATTTCGGATTGTTAATGGCATTTTCGATACCGCCCGTAGTCGATTTATAAGTCGTTTTCACGGTAGCGGCTTCCGTATTGATTTTTCCGGACAGTCTGATGTCGGCTGAACTTGCACCCACATATACGTCTACTGCGCCATCTTCTACGTCGAACGTATGAGCCTGATCGTTATAGTAGGCGAGTTGTTCGTGTTTCAACGGCATGCTTACGGTTTTGCTTTCACCCGGTTCCAATTCTACGCGGGCAAAACCGACTAATTGTTTGATCGGACGGTCGATCGACGAGTTGGCATGTATATATAGTTGCACGATTTCGCATCCGGCTACGTCGCCCGTATTGGTGATTTGTGCGCTTACCGTCAGTTCTTCGCCGGCTGCCAGAGTGCTGCGGCTGATGTTCAGGTCTTTGTATTCGAAAGTCGTGTAGCTCAAACCGAATCCGAACGGATAGAGCGGAGTCTTGTCGTGATACATATACGTGTATTTGGCGTTGCGGATGTCGTAGTTGAGCATATCGGCAGGCAGATCTGACAACGCATTGTACCAGGTCGAGGTCAGTTTTCCGGAGGGGTTGTAGTCACCGTAGAGAACATCGGCGATAGCCTTACCTTGTGCTTGTCCGTCGTACCAAGCCTCCACGATAGCCGGAACATTTTCTTGTGCCCAGTTGATCGTCATGGACGAGCAGGTTTGCAACAACAGTACTACGTTCGGATTTACGGAGTAAACCGCTTCTAACAGTCTCTGTTGGTCGCCCGGCAAATTGAGATCCTTGCGGTCGTTGCTTTCGTCCGAAACTTCGAGGTCGGTACCTGCTGTAAAGATCACGATGTCGGCTTTTTGTGCGATCTCTTTTGCCCGGTCGATATTCGTTTCAGCCGATCCGGTTACGGCGCAACCTTTGTAGAAATAGAGCGGTCCGTCTTCTTCCAGCGGGTTGGATGCGTTCGGGTCGTAGAATTTGAACCAGTCCATGTTGGCGCAATATTTATCGCCGTTCGTCCCGCCTTCGAACTGAACGAACAGTTTGTGTACGCCCTTGAACACGTTCGGATCTACGTCGGTCGAAGTGATTTGATATTTAGCCCAGTTGCCGGTTACCGGACAGGTAATGGTGGCGGCAGGCGAACCTTCGATTGCATCGAGATAGAATTTCACGATGGTCGGGTTGTTATTCTTGGCTCCGGAGTAAACATCGAGTTTGGTTTTGCCTTCTCCGAAATTGACATTGTCGAACGAAACCCAGTCGTTGTTATAGATATATCCGAGGTTACCGGCAGAACCGTTCGATTCGTGGGTGAGGCGTTTGTCGCCCGATGCTACGCTCTGTCCGTCGCAATCTTCGAATTGGATAGTTCCGTCGTTGAATTCATAATTCATCTTTTCGGCAACGCCTTCGAGCACGGTTGTCAGGTCGTCAGGCGATCCGGAATATCCTCCCAATGAAATCGTATTGCCCAGCGGACCGATGATGGCTACGCTTTTCGTTTTATCGAGCGGCAGGAATCCGGCTTCGTTTTTCAACAGTACGATAGCTTCTTGTGCTGCTTTGTAAGCGAGTTGTTTGTGCTTGTCGCAATTCAATACGTCGTTCGAAATGTTTTTCCACGAAACGTCTGTGTCGAATTCACCTACCGAGAAACGGGCTTCGAACACTCTTACGAGTGCGCTGTCCAGATCGGCTTCGGTCATCAAACCTTTCAGTATGGCTTCTTTGCAGAATTGTTGGAATGTGTCGCCGCAGTTCAGGTCTTCACCGTTGATCATGGATACGGCAGAAGCTTCGGCTCCGGTGGCTACATATTTATGTTTGTTGTAAACATCTTCGACAGCCCCGCAGTCGGAAGTGACGAATCCGTCGAAGCCCCATTCGTTGCGCAGAATGTCGATAAGCAGTTCGTGGTTGGCACCGCAGGGAATACCGTTTACAGCATTGTAGGCACTCATGATCGAACGTACGTTGGCATCTTTCACCGACATTTCGAATGCGGGCAGATAATATTCGCGCAGGTTGCGGTCGTCCATATTCGACGACGTGTTGTGGCGGCCTCTTTCGTAGTTGTTGGCAGCGAAGTGTTTTGCCGTAGCGATTGTTTTATAATGTTTGGGATCATCGCCTTGCATACCTTTGATATACTCTACGGCGATCACACCGGTCAGATAGGGGTCTTCACCGTAGTTTTCTTCGTCCCGTCCCCAACGCGGGTCACGGCTCATGTTGATGGTCGGACACCAATAGATCAGCCCTTTGTTTTTAGTATTGTTATACACACGGGCTTCATCCGATGTCGCCGTAGCGCATTCGAAAATCAAGGGCAGGTCCCAAGTACTCGACATGGCTTTCGATACGGGGAATGATGTTGCCAGTCCCGAACGGGCTACGCCGTGCAAGGCTTCATTCCAATAGTTGTACCCTTTTACGTTCAGTCGGGAAATTTCGTTTGCTTTGTGTCCTACTTGGTTGATTTTTTCGTCCAGCGTCATCAGCGATACCAGATTTTTGGCACGTTCATGGAAACTGAGCGATTCATCCTGATAAGGATAGGTTTCTGCCTTTGCGGCAGGGCTTGCCAAAAGAAGAGATAAGGCAGCCAGTGTAAAGATTCCTTTTTTCATGATATGGGTTGTTGATAAATTCATGGTCGCAAATTTATCGGTTTGTCGTTTGAGGGTGGAGGAATATTTATTCCAAAAGGAGTTTTTTTTGAATACACCCTCTGATATCTCTCTTTTGAGGGTATTTCCGGTGTCCGGGAGATGAGAGCGTTCATTTTTTGTCCATATCGCTACTTGGCAGCGGAATGAACGAATTTGTCCGGATTATTGACTGTCCCCGATTTTGTGATTTTAGTTACTTTTGGTTGTATATATCTGATATATTTGTAGTTATGCCTGTATTCTTCGTCTCTGCCGAAAAAGGAATTAATGAAGGAACGGTGTGATTTTTGATCGGATTAATACTCCGGTTAAGTCGCCCGTTAATATCATAGGCATACATTTGTAGAAAAATTGTTCCGGTTGATAACGATCTTTCCCGATCGGGATGGAATAACCGGTAAAACACACAAACGGATAACACTTTAAATAAAACCTGAAAAATATGAGACACAAAATTTTTTGCACCTTATTGATGTGGATGCTTTGGGTTTCTCCTTTTTCGGCTTTATGCGCCCGGAATGTAGCGGCAAGTAAAGAGTCGATAAAGGAAAAACTTTCTTCCGAGTTCTTCGAGAATTTATATTCCAAAACTTATTACAGCCTGCTCGACCGGATGGACGAGGACGGTTATCTGCCCGAGTCGCTTACCGGTGCGTATCAGGGCATGTTTCCCCGTACCACCGGTGCATTGACTTTACTGTTGATCGAAACCGAACGTTACGATGAGGCGGAAGCTAATATCCGTTATGTATTGAATACGGTGGTCGAAAACGATATGGAGCGGATTCCGCGGGTCATCGGGAAAGCGTCGGCGATATTGGACGACCAACATCAGATCGACGGGCAGGCGCATGTAATCCTTGCTTGGGCTCGTCTTGCTCTCCGGAGAGGACCTACGCAGTTCGAAGATGAAACATGGGAACTGGTTCGCGACTTGATGAAGCGTACCTGCGACCGCACTTTCTTCCTGTATGGCGGATGGTCTATCGAGCCGGAACTGGTTCGGAACATTGCATTGGAACACTCCAAAGAGCACCGCATGTGGGATGTGTTCGATTTGCTCACCCAATGTTTTGTAGGTGCTGCCATGACCGACATGGCGGTCGTTGCCGAACGGCACGATGCTTCCGATCTGGCAGCCGACTGGCGCCGCCGCATCGGCTTGTTGAAGGAGGGGGTGAACAACAACCTCACCACCGAGCATTACGGGAAAAGAACGTATGCCGAAATGCGTGTCCCGAATGGCGATGCCGGTACGATATATCCCGGTTTGGGTTGGGTGACACTCGCTCCGGTTGCCGCAGGATGGGAACCTTTGGAACATCAGATTCTGAAAAATACGGTCGCCGTCATGAACGAAAAGTTATTGAAGCGCACCAACGGTGTGGCATGGATGCCGACCGACGGCTACCCCGATGCGCGGTTCTCGAATGAGATTATCGGTAAAGGCATTGGGTGGGAACTGGACTTTGCTCGTGCCGAAGGCGATTATACCCGTATCGAAGAGATTCTTCATCTGTTGGAAACGGTCAATGCCGGACGTCCGATTTATATGGAAGGCGCGTGGTTGGAGGGGAACGGTATCGGTTTGTCCGATATTATTTCCGATTCCGATCTGGAACGGATGGCAACATCGGTCTGGCAAGTGAAAGATGCCGGTAACGGCGAACAGACAGCCTGGTGGTGCTGGGCAATGGCTCGCCTGCGCAGATCGGTCGGTCTTCCGGCGGAACCCGGAACGGTGGAGTCGCCGAAGAATCTGATCAGCATTGCCCCGCGTAGCGGGTGGGGCAAACGCACAGTCAGTCTCCACTCGTCAAGCGGTTGGGCGAACAATGATGAAAGTGCCTATAACCTGTTGCTCGGTGCCGATGAGGTGCGTTCGCGCAGCGATAAATGGTTTTCGACGACGGTGGAAAACCCGTGGGTGATCTTTTCGTTGGCAGACTACTACCTTATCGAGAAGATAGAATTCCGCGACGGACGCTGGTATGAAAAAGAGGAGGGCGTAACCAATGTGAGCAGCTATAAGGTCTATGTCAGTACGACCGGTACGGACGACGGCGATTGGCAGGAGATCATCTCCGAAACCGGAGTAGCCGATCAGGAGATCAAAACCAAAACGCTGGATACGCCGGTAGAAGCCCGTTATGTGAAATTCGAGGCGGTCGGCGGCGGAACCGATCCGAAGAAAATCTGGATTTACGGTTTCGATATCTATGGAACTTATTCACGCCCTGTCGATCGGGGAGACTTGATCAGTGTAGGCAAAACTGTGATTGCCGCCCACGATCATTACAGCTATCGCGAGACTCCGGCTAATCTGCTCGACGGGCTTTCCGGCAATATTTGGGCGGCGTTCGGCGGCAATCCGGCGTGGGCGATCATCGACTTGGAACAGGAGTACGATGTAACCCGTTTCCGTTTGCTCGACCATGAGGATTGGATTACCGGATACAATGTCTATGTCAGTCGGCACAATGTGGGCGTATCGTCCGACGAATGGATTCCCGTCGTCACCGGCAAGACGTTCGATAAAACCTTGCATGAAAAAGAGGTGCGGTTGGATGCTCCCGTGAAAGCCCGGTATATCAAATTGGAGATACCCTCCGACAAACAGTCGGGTTGGATGCGGATCGAAGATTTCGAAGTGTATGGCAGTTCTATTGCCACATCGGTAGCGGAATCCGTTTCGGACAACCGTTGCGAGTTGGTTGTTTCGCCGAATCCGACCGGTAACGGAGAATTTAAAATAAACGCATCCGGTATGCTCCGTATCTATTCGTCGCAAGGTGTATTGGTGGTACAGCAACCGGTAAAGGCAAATGAGCCGATTGTTGTACAGGCACTTCTCCCCGGAACTTATCTGTTGGTTTTGCTCGATACCGAGGGAAATAACCGGCAAGGGAAATTGATTGTCAAATAATTTATCCGAAAAGAAATGAAAACAGTATATTCTTATGTGATCTCTGCCGTTACCTGCGCTGCATTGTTTGTCGGCGGGAATGGGTTCGCACAGACTGCCGACGATGTAAAGGCGAAGTTGCAGGACCCTGCTATTGAAACACTCTATTCCAAAACCTATTATTCGCTGGTCGATCGTTTGGAAACAGACGGTTATTTGCCCGAATCGCTTACCGGAGCGTATGCCGGAATGTATCCCCGTACTACCGGAGCATTGGTACTGTTGTTTCTGGAAACGGAACGTTACGACGATGCGGAGCGCAATATCAAATATGTGTTGGATGCCGTTACGAAAAACGGGTTCGAGCGCGTCCCTCATGTATTGGAGCGCGGATTGAGCATTTACAGCGACGAACATCAGATCGACGGACAAGCCCATGTGATTCTGGCGTGGGCGCGTCTTGCCCTCCAACGAGGTCATACCCGGTTTGAGGACGATACATGGGAACAGGTCAGCAAGTTGATGTCCCGTACCTGCGACCGTACATTCTTTCAATATGGTGGATGGTCGATCGAACCGGGGCTTGTACGGAATATCGCATTCGAGCATTCCCGCGATTTCCGTCGTTGGGATACCTACGACCTGCTCACCCAAAGTTTTGTAGGGGCGGCATTGACGGAAATGCTGAAAGTAGCCGAGCGTCACAATGCCCCGAAACAGATTGCCGATTGGAGCCGCAAATTGGAGATTCTTACCGACGGCATCAAACGTCATTTGGTTATCGAGCGCGACGGTAAGCCTACTTTCGCCGAGATGCTTGTGCCCAATGGTAACGGAGGTGATACCTATGCGGGAATGGGTTGGGTGAATATGTCGCCGATAGCCGCCGGTTGGAGTGTCGATCCCGAGATCCTGAAAAATACGATGGCATACATGGATAGCCATTGGTTGCAGACTACCGGCGGAATCAAGTGGATGCCGACCGATATTTATCCCGACGGAACATTCACGAACGAAGTGATCGGTAAAGGTATCGGGTGGGAACTGGATTTTGCCCGTTCGGAAGGGAACTACGGACGGATGCTGGAAATATTGGAGTTGATCAAAGCCTCTAATGCCGGAAAGAAAATATATATGGAATTCGCTTGGCTGGAAGGCGACGGTTATAAACACAACGATCGGATAGACCGGAGCGATGTCGATAAGATGAAAAATATGGTGTGGACCTCACGCGATGCCGGAAATGGCGAACAATCGTCGTGGTGGTGCTGGGCAATGGCTCGCCTGCGCAAATCGGTCGGTCTTCCGGCTCAGCCCGACAGGGTGAGTTTGCCTGAAAATCTGATCAGTATTGCTCCGCGCAACGGGTGGGGCAAACGCACAGTCAGCCTCCATTCGTCGAGCGGCTGGGCGAACAATGACGAAAGTGCCTACAACTTGCTGCTCGGTGAGGATGAGGTGCAATCCCGAAGCGACAAATGGTTTTCTACGACGGTGGAAAACCCGTGGGTGATCTTTTCGTTGGCAGACTACTACCTTATCGAGAAGATAGAATTCCGCGACGGACGCTGGTATGAAAAAGAGGAGGGCGTAACCAATGTGAGCAGCTATAAGGTCTATGTCAGTACGACCGGTACGGACGACGGCGATTGGCAGGAGATCATCTCCGAAACCGGAGTAGCCGATCAGGAGATCAAAACCAAAACGCTGGATACGCCGGTAGAAGCCCGTTATGTGAAATTCGAGGCGGTCGGCGGCGGAACCGATCCGAAGAAAATCTGGATTTACGGTTTCGATATCTACGGAACTTATTCGCGCCCTGTCGATCGGGGCGATCTGATCAGTGTCGGTAAGACTGTGGTATCGGCGCATGGACACAACTGCTACCGCGAGACTCCGGCAAATCTGCTCGACGGGCTTTCCGGCAATATCTGGGCGGCGTTCGGCGGCAATCCGGCGTGGGCGATCATCGACTTGGAATCGGAGTACGATGTAACCCGTTTCCGTTTGCTCGACCATGAGGATTGGATTACCGGATACAATGTCTATGTCAGTCGGCACAATGTGGGCGTATCGTCCGACGAATGGATTCCCGTCGTCACCGGCAAGACGTTCGATAAAACCTTGCATGAAAAAGAGGTGCGGTTGGAAACACCCGTGAAAGCCCGGTATATCAAATTGGAGATACCCTCCGACAAACAGTCGGGCTGGATGCGGATCGAAGATTTCGAAGTATATGGAAGCCGATAGGTTCTGAAAAGTTCTATAACCGATAGGGCGGGGGTGCGGTAAGTGGTGTGCCTCCGCCCTGCTTTTTGGGGGATGGCTCGACAATATCCGGTAGGGATAGGAATATGGTGTGGTAAGGTTTTCTCCGAAACTGTTTTAAGATCGTTCTTAATTGATTATTTTTGCCTTGCTAATACCACAATTTTAGGGTGC
This sequence comes from uncultured Porphyromonadaceae bacterium, assembly GCA_900538555.1. GTDB lineage: Bacteria > Bacteroidota > Bacteroidia > Bacteroidales > Barnesiellaceae > UMGS27. The sequence continues at coordinate 156,028 of UPYI01000003.1, read as the reverse complement.
AATCCAATGATCAGAAAAGTCGCTGTCTTTATAATAATCTGTCTGTTCGGTATAAATGAACTCGCTGCAAATATTGAAAATGCAGGGGCGGGGCGGTATTCTGTCGGGCTGGAATTCAAGTCGAAAGAGGATGTAAACAAAGACCGGCGCACGATGCTCGATCTTACTCCCACGGCACCGCTCGATCTTTCCGACGGCTTTACATTGAGTTTCGATCTGAAACTGTTGTTTGCCGTATCGTCGTATGGTTATGTATTCCGAATCTGGGTCGATGAGACGGAATGCCTCGACCTGATTTCTTGTATCGGAGAAAATAAGATGACCGTAGTGCTGAACCGTAACGGGGACATACGTTACCGGGAAGATATTTTCATAAACCGCGACACCTATAAAGATCGATGGAAAGAGGTGGAGATCATTGCCGACAGGTCGCGGATAAGCTGCCGGGTAGATACGATGACGGTAGTAGCTCCGGCATTCGTGCGGTTGGGAAAGACATCATTCCTGTTCGGGGCGAACGATCACCCGAAGCTCCATACTACCGATGTCGCTCCGATGGTGATAAAAAATATTCGGATCCGGAACCGTCGGGACGAGACTCTTCGCTACTGGCAGTTGGCACAACATACCGACGAGGGTTGGGTGTATGATGCCGACGGGCATCCCGCGCGGGTAAGCAATGGCGTGTGGGAGCTGAACCGTCATTTGGAATGGCGACCGACTGCCGAATTTACAGTCTGTTCCGAAGCTGTTCCGGCGATGGCGATCGATGCCGTTCACAATCGGGTCTATCTGGCTTTGCGCGATTCGTTGCTTGTTTATGATGTCTTTGGCAGACGTTGCGAATCGGTGATCCGTGCGCCGGAAGGCGGATTGCCGGATTACAGTCATTTGATTTATAATCCGGCAGACAATACCCTGTTGGCTTATAATGGAATCGAAAATCGGGTGCTTGTTTATCATATCGACCGCGGAGAGTGGTCGGGCGACCGTATTGCCGGGAATGAAGGCATATTGCATCACAACCGTCTGTTCGATACCCGAAACCGGCGGATCGTGATGTACGGGGGGTATGGTTGGTATGCGTACAACAGCCTGTTGAACCGGTTCGATCTGCATACAGGCTCTTGGTCTCATACCGATCTGAAAGAGACGGTTGCACCCCGTTATCTCGCTTCCGCCGGGTTGGACGATTCGGGGCGCATGTTGTTGCTGGGCGGTCTGGGTAGCCGCAGCGGAAAGCAGGAGGAGGCTCCCTGCAATATGTTCGACTTGTACAGGATTGATTTGGATGCCGATACGGTGGCTTGTTTGGGCGAAGTGACCCACGAAACCGGTACGCATTTCGTTTTTAGCAACTCATTGGTTGTCGATGATGAAAAAATCTATACATTGGTCTATCCGGGCGATCGCTACCGTTCGGTTGTAAGACTGGCGGAGATCGACATACCGGAAATGACCTGCCGCCTCTCCGACGACTCCATACCGTTTGTTTTTCAGGATACCGAATCCTTTTGCGACCTGTATTCGTATTACGATACGTATTTGCAAAAGACATTTCTCTATACCGTACTGTTGCAAAAAGAGGATGTAAACCGGTTCTCGTTGAGAGCTTGTTCGCTTTATTATCCGCCGTTGACCGATCGGGCAGATACGTTACAGAGCGTCACCTCCCCGTTCTTGTCCGTGCCGAAGATTCTTTCCCTCGCCCTTTTGTTGCTGTCGGCGATAGCGGCAGGGTGGGGTGTGCTGAGAACCCGCAAACGGAAGTCTGCTGCGGAAGTCACCTTACCCCGGGAAGGGGGTATGCCTGCGGCTGCCGTTCGACCTGTCGATGAGGAGATACAGGGATCGAAAATCTATCTGTTGGGCGAATTTAAAGTGATCGACCGGCGGGGAGAAGATCGCACGGGGGCGTTTACCGGTATCGTGAAAAAGATGTTTGTCTATTGTCTGGCGGAACGGCTGTTCCGTTCGGAAGGCGTTCCCACGGAACAGTTGGATGAGATGTTCTGGTATGGCATGGAACGCAATAAAGTCACGAACAACCGGAATGTCAATGTCCGTAAACTACGCACTTTACTCGACGAAATAGGAGGCATAACTTTCTTGAAGCAGGACAATTGCTGGCGGATCGATTTCGATAAAGAGGTCTATTGCGATTTGGATTTTGTCTTGCGCCATTTCCGGGAACCGGGTGGCGTGGCTCCGGCGGAGCTCGAAAGGTTGCTTGCGGTATGTTCGAGAGGACAATTGTTGTATAACTTCAATTTCGAGGAGTTGGACGATTATAAATCGTCTTATTCCGATGCGTGCATCGAATTTATGACGGCTTGTTTAGATGCGCTTCCGTCCAATTCTCCATACACGATCGGCATTTGCAACGTCATTCTCATACAGGATAGTTTGCACGAACGGGCTATGGCGGTGAAGTGCCGCTCATTGTATCGGAGCGGAAAGAAAGTGCAGTCGAAACAATGCTTCGATAAATTTTGCCACGATTACGAACTGTTGCTGGGCGAAGCTCCTCTGCTTTCGTTCGATGAAATTGTGGAACGCGACTGCCACGGGTAGGAGGGGATTCTGCAACATTCTGAATAGATATGAAGCAGTGAGCGGGAAGAGAAACAAAAGGAACAGCGTCGTAATCTAAATTACGACGCTGTTCCTTTTTATTCGGTCTTGTAGATTATTCAGCCGATGCCGGAGTTTCCGGAACTTCGAATCCGGGAGTAGCCGCAGCCGGCAATGTATTCTCTATCGGAGTTACTATCGGAGTGGCTTCTTGCGGTTTGTTGTGACCAACCAAAGCCGTTGCGATGCTCAATACTACGATAGTAGCGGCAAGCACCCATGTTGTTTTTTCTACGAAATCGGTTGTTTTACGTACACCCATGATTTGGTTGGACGAAGCGAAGTTAGAGGCAAGACCTCCACCTTTCGATTTCTGAATCAATACGATACCGATCATCAGTACCGATGCGATCAGAATTAGGACGGTAAGAAATACGGACATTTTATTAGTTGTTTTTTATGTTAATAATCAATTTTTCTAAAAATCTAATTTGGTCTGCAAAGTAAACATTTTTTTCTGGATATTTCAAACTTAATTTTTTAATTATTTCCAAAGCTTTGGAATATCTGCGTTGTTTGATGTATATTTTAGCTAAACTTTCGGTCAGGAAAGGGTCTTCTTCCTCGTTTCCTTCTTCATCTTCAAACGAATAGTCGGGCACGGACTCCGGTTTTTCGGCAGGTGCGGCGGCTTTCCCGAGCGAACCGTTTGCCAATGCGTCCAAAAAACTATCGATACGCCGGTCTTCCTCGTCGGGTTGAGTGTCGGGAATGGGGGTATCGTCGGTAACGCTCAGATAGTCCAGCGAAGCGATAACAGGCAGGTCGGATAGATCGCTGCTTGCTCCCGCGGCATAAGTGGAAAGAAACCGGTCGATTGCCGATAAGGTCGTGTCGCCCGTTTGCGGGTGTGCATCGGGATAGAGTTCTTCCGCCTGTGGTCGTACACCGTACAGCAAGGTATATAATGATGTGCGGTCGGATACATAGATAGCCGCCCGTTGCAGGTGCGATGTCGTTTGTCCCGGTCGGGGCGGATTCTGTTTCAGCAGCAATAAGGTCGGGATCGGGAAGTATGGATAACGGCGTTCCAACGCCGTCACTTCGTCGGCGCCTATCAACACGGTTTCACCCTGTACGATCCGTAGAATGTCATCGCGATCCATATCGGTTACCATTGAGCCACAGTGGCGTTGAATATTTGGTCTACCAGCTCGTCGGAGATCTGTTTGATCAGTTCGTCCTGTACGTCGGTAAGCATCTGCGAACTGGAAAAATCGCGGTATGCCGAGAAACTCTGGTTGATGTCCAGATCCGGATTCGATGTATTCGTGAATCGCACGCGCACGGTTATCGTCAGCCGGGTTTGCGTTGCATAGGCATCCGAACCTACGGCTTGCGGAGACAGGTCGTAGTTCGTAATTTCACCTTCCAATTGCAGGTCGCCGCCGCTGTTCACCATGATCAGCCGGGTTTGCCGGGTATAGGAGTTTTTGAGGGCATTGACAAATACCTCCTCCAAAGGCGGATATACCAATGCCGCTTTGATCGGGAAGTTCGATACGGAAATGGTTTTGGTCTTGCTGTAATCGATCGAAGCCCCGTTGAACCGGTATGAAATCGTACAAGCCGACAATATGACGAGAGCCGACAATAATAAGCCGTATTTCAGTTTTGAAGTCATTCCAAGTGATATTCTTTAATTTTCCGATACAATGTACGTTCCGAAATTTGCAGTTCTTCGGCTGTTTTCTTTCGTTTCCCGTTGTTGCGTATCAGCGATTTGCGGATGGTTTCCCGTTCCGTATCTTCGAGGGTGGTGGGTTGTTCCACGATATGGCTCTCGATATAGTCGTTCTCTCCCGTGATGATTTCGCTCTCCTTGTCTTCGATGTCTTGTGCTGTGCGATGATGCACCGGAGCCGGTGTCAGATGGGTGACGTTGGCGGGCAGGTGTGTCGTTTGCGGAGTGATTACGGTGCAGGCGTTTTCCGGTTCGCTGTGATGCCGGTATGCCGACATCTCGTTTACGATCGTACGCAGTTCGTTCACCTCTTTCTGCAACTTGAACATCGCGTTGTAGAGCATTTCGCGTTCGTTCTCAAAAAACATGCGGTCGTTGTCCGACAGGCTTTTTTGCGTGGTTAAAGCCGGCAGACGTTCGATGTTGTATTGCGGAAGATACTCTTGCAGAATTTCGCCGGTCACTTCCCGGGCAGTTTCGAAAATCGAAATCTGTTCGGTGATGTTTTTCAATTGGCGCACGTTTCCGGGCCAACGGTAGTTCAGCAATACCTGCCGGGCATTCTCCGACAATTGGATGGTCGGCATCCGGTATTTCTCGGCGAACTCCGATGAGAATTTGCGGAATAGCAACAGAATATCCTCTGCCCGTTCGCGCAGAGGGGGAATTTCGATATGTATCGTACTCAGACGATAATACAGGTCTTCGCGGAACTTGCCTTCCGAAACCGCCTTGACCATATCCAGATTGGTTGCAGCTACGATGCGCACGTTCGTTTTCAATACCGACGACGATCCTACTTTCAGGAATTCGCCGGTTTCCAGCACACGCAGGAGCCGGGCTTGTGTTGTCAGAGGCAGTTCGCCCACTTCGTCGAGGAAGATCGTGCCTCCGTCCGCCTCTTCGAAATACCCTTTACGGGTTGCTACCGCACCCGTAAAAGCTCCTTTCTCGTGCCCGAACAATTCCGAGTCGATCGTTCCTTCGGGGATGGCACCGCAATTGACCGCGATGTATCGGTTGTGCTTCCGGGGACTGTTGTTGTGTATGATTTGCGGGAATACCTCTTTACCCGCACCGCTTTCGCCTGTTACCAGCACAGCGAGGTCTATCGGTGCGATTTGCAGGGCACGCGTGATTGCCCGGATCAATCCCGGCGCATTGCCGATGATTCCGAATCGTTGTTTTACTTGTTGTATGTCCGTTGAGGTCATATCAGCTCGATAATACAAAGTTTACAAAGATAGTAAGGCGTTGCCGAGGCAAAGTATTAAAATGTAGCCAAAGGTAGCAAAAATAAATGGAGTTCTATCCATTTTGAGATAGTTTCACATTTACGGCTGGGATATGTCCCCTTTCGGGTGCATCGGATTGCTCATCGTGATGCCCCTCCTGTATGGCTGTTTGAAGATTCCGGGTGAACGGGGAATCAGCTGAGCAAGGCACTGGTGATGCCTAAATAGATCAGCATTCCGATAATATCGTTGGTGATGGTGATAAACGGACCGGTGGCGATTGCCGGGTCGATCTTGAACTTCTCCAACGTCAAGGGAACGATCGTGCCGAAGATGGCGGCGAACAGAATCACGGTAAACAGCGACAACGACACGGAGACCGTAGTGGCGATGCTGTCCAAGTAAAACCAGTTGTATGCGAAAACGAGCAGCGATATGATGCATGCGTTGATCAGAGCCACACCGATTTCTTTCAACAGCTGTTTGCTGGCGTTTTTCAGATCGAGCGTACCGTTTGCCAGGCCTTGCACGATGATAGCCGACGACTGTATACCTACGTTACCCCCCGTTCCGCCGATCAACGGGATGAAAAGAGCCAATGCCGGGTTGGCGGCGATTCCTTTCTCGAACCCGCCGAGAATAAGGGAGCTTGCCAGCCCGCCGACCATACCGATTATCAGCCACGGCAACCGTGCCCAAGTCTGCGTGAATACGGTATCGGTACTTTCGATGTCCTGCGACAAACCCGAAGCCAACTGGTACTCTCTCTCCGATTGTTCGCGGATTTCGTCCATCACGTCATCGACCGTGATGCGTCCGACTAAACGACCGATGCTATCGACTACCGGCATGGCTACCAAGTCGTATTTTTCGAATGCCTGAGCCACCTCTTCTACCGGGGTATCGGTTTTTACCGAAACCGGGTCTTTGCGCATCACGTGTTTGATTTTCGATGCCGAGGGGTTGGTGATCATCTTTTTCAGCGGGAATACGCCTTTCAGCCGTTCGTCGTCATCGACCACATATACATAGTATATCTCGTCCATGTCCTCCGCCTGGCGTCTCATCTCTTTGAGGCACTCCGGCATACTCCAATTCTCGTTTACGATCACCATTTCCGTACCCATCAGACCACCGGCGGTGTCTTCGTCGTACTTCAACAGGTCTACGATGTCACCCGCCTGTTCCACGTCGTCGATGTGCGACAGGATCTCTTCCTGTGCCTCCTCGTCCATTTCGCGGATCAGATCTACGGCATCGTCCGAGTCGAGATAGTCGATGAATTGCTTGGCGATCACTTCGCTCGGCAACTGTTTCAACATCTTCTTCCGGTCGTCGTCGTCGAGCTCCATCAACACGTCGGCGGCTTTCTCGCCGTCGAGCAACATATAGATAAATTCGGCTTCGTCGAGATTCAACTGTTGGTACAGTTCGGCGATGTCGGCGGGGTGAAGGTCTTTCAGCAGTTCGCGAGCCTTCTCTTTGTCGTCGTTATGGATAATCTCCTGTAAGGCGGTTATGTATTCCGGCGTTAAGTTTTCCATTTTAAAATCTCCCGTTTAAACGACCGGATAGGCATAGAACCGGACGTGATTTTCTATTGCGGTAAGTATCTCTCGATTCGGTTGGTCAGTTCGATGAACTGTTGTACCGAAAGCTGTTCGGGGCGTTTGTCGAAGATCGGGTCGTCGAAAATTTCATTTTCTTTCCCCAGCAGCGGTTTAAGGGAGTTGCGCAGCGTTTTTCGTCGCTGGTTGAATCCGGTTTTGACCACTCGTTTGAACAACGTTTCATCGCACCCGAGTTGTGTGGTGGAGTTGCGTGTCATGCGGATGACAGCCGATTTTACTTTGGGCGGAGGGTTGAATACATGTTCCGGGACGGTGAGCAGATATTCGATGTCGTACCATGCTTGCAGCAATACGCTCAATATGCCGTAGGTCTTGCTGCCCGGGGCGGCAGCCATACGTTCCGCCACCTCTTTCTGTATCATGCCGCTGCAACACGGAATCCGGTCTTTGTAATCGGCTACTTTGAAAAATATCTGGCTCGAAATGTTGTACGGGTAATTCCCGATTACGCAGAACTGTCCGGGGAACAAGGTCGCCAGATCGAGCTTTAAAAAGTCCTCGCCGATGATGCGCCCTTGCAGTTGGGGGAAATGTTCGTTCAGATACTCTACCGATTCGCGGTCGAGTTCGACGACCGTAAGGTCTTGTCCGGCTTCGAGCAGGAACTGGGTGAGTACGCCCATGCCCGGACCTACTTCGAGAACCGGCATGCCTTTATATGCCGATACGGTATCCGCTATCTGGCGGGCGATATCGAGGTCTTTCAAGAAATGTTGTCCTAACGATTTCTTAGGCTTTACTGTCGTTCTCATTCTTCTGTCAGCCGGAATGGGTGTTAATAAATTCTTATTTTATTGCCCGATACTAAAACAAGGCGGGTGGCAAAGACGCATTTTTGAATATTTTAGTATCTTTGCAAAGGTACAACAATATTTTTAAATACCGGCGATTTGAAGAAAATACTCCGCAATATTGTAAAATACGTCCTGCCGTTTTTATTCGGTATTTTTCTGTTTTGGCTCCTCTACCGGAAGCTGGACATGGACTCTATTCTCTCGATACTGAAAAGCGATATCAACTATTTCTGGATATTTCTTACACTGGTTGTCGGTACGCTGAGCCATATATTCCGGGCACTTCGGTGGCGCTTGCAGCTCAGGGCATTGCATATCGACCCCGATATGCGCGAACTGACCAATGCCATATTCGGTACATACGGGCTCAATCTCGTGATACCCCGTTTGGGAGAGGTGTGGCGTTGCGGCTATATTGCGCATCGGTGTAAAAGTTCGTTCTCGCAAATTTTCGGGTCGATGGTTTCCGAACGGCTTTTCGATATGCTGATGGTAGTCTTTGTCGTTGTTGCGGTATTCTTTCTGCAAATGAAAGTCTTTGTTTCGTTTCTACAAGAAAATCCCGGAGTGGAGAACCGTATCATGGGCATATTGACTTCGCCGTGGCTATATCTTGCCCTTGCCGCTTGTGTAGTGGCGGTGGTCTGGTTCTTTCGCCGGAGTGCACGTCTTCCGTGGGCGCAAAAGCTCCGTGCCATGGTGCGGAATGTATGGAAGGGGGTTGCATCTATATTCACGATGCAGGGCAAATTCCTGTTCCTGTTCTATACGGCGGCGATCTGGGTTTGCTACTTCCTGCAACTCTATCTGTGCTTTTTCGCTTTCCCCTATATGACCCATTTGGGTATCGGAGCTGCGTTCACGCTCTATGCGCTGGGTTGCATCAGCATGATTGTTCCGGTGCAGGGCGGAGTAGGGGCATGGCATCTGGCGGTCATATTCGGGCTCGGCTATTTCGGGATTACAGGCAATGAAGCCGGGGCATTCGCATTGGTCGCACACGGATCGCAGATGCTTTTGGTTGTCTTGCTGGGTATATATGCCTACATCTCGATTCTGTTGGATAAAACACCGGTATCGGACAAAAATGAGCCGATGCCGACGGAACAAAATAAGAACGGTTATACACACTTTTAAAAATCAAGATTTATGAAGTCATCCATCACCTCACTCCAACCACAAGCTGTTTGGAAACATTTCGATGCCATTTGTCGTATCCCGCATCCTTCTGGACATTTGGATGCGATTGCCGACTACATTATTAATTTCGGTCAGTCGTTGGGCTTGGAGACGATTCACGATAAAGCCGGAAACGTGCTGATCCGCAAACCGGCTACTCCCGGCATGGAAGATCGCAAACCGGTGATTCTGCAAGGGCACATGGATATGGTGCCGCAGGCAAATAAATCGGTAAACCACTGTTTCGAAACCGATCCGATTCTGCCGCAGATCGACGGCGGATGGGTGAAAGCTACGGAAACGACATTGGGCGCGGACAATGGTATCGGCATCTCTTCGATCTTGGCTGTGTTGGAATCGAAAGACTTGAAACATGGCGCGATAGAGGCATTGTTTACTTACGATGAGGAGACCGGAATGTATGGCGCATTGGGTCTGGAACCCGGCATGCTGAAAGGTGAGATCCTGATCAATACCGATTCGGAACAATTCGGCGAACTCTATATGAGCTGTGCGGGGGGAATCGATGTGAATGTCAGCTTCCGTTATAAGGAAGAGCCGTTCCAACCCGATGAGGAAGTGGCTGTACGGGTAGTGCTGGGCGGTCTGCACGGCGGACACTCGGGTGTGGACATCAACTTGGGCAGAATGAATGCCAATAAAGAACTGTTCCGTTTCTTGAAAGAGGTAGTAGCCGAATACGGTGCCCGGCTGGCATATTATAACGGCGGAACATTGCGCAATGCCATTCCGCGCGAAGCGGAAGCCGTATTGGTCCTTCCGGTCGAAGAGAAAGAGTATTTCTTGGAATATGCCGATGAATTTGCGGAGCAGTTGCGACACGAATACGGTTTCATCGAGGAGAACATGACGTTTACGGTTACCGATGCCGAAATCCCCGAAACGATGATCCCCGAACCTTTGCAGGACGACCTGATCAATGCGGTGATGGCTTGCCACAACGGGGTTTACCGGATGATTCCCGATGCTCCCGAAGTAGTGGAGACATCGTCTAACCTTTCTATCGTAACGGCGGGTGCCGGTGCGATAGACGTACAGATATTGGTGCGTAGTTCGAGTGAAAGCATGAAAATGGCTTTGGCATCCTCGCTCGAAAGCACGTTCGCATTGGCAGGAGCCCGTGTGGAATTTGCCGGTGCATATCCCGGATGGGAACCCAATTTCGATTCGTCGATTCTGAAAGTGATGAAAGAAGTTGCCCCCGAGGTGATCGGACGCGAAGCCGAGGTGAAGATGATGCACGCCGGATTGGAGTGCGGTATTATCGGTGCCAACTATCCCGGTCTGGATATGATTTCGTTCGGTCCTACGATCAAATACCCGCATTCGCCGAACGAAATGGTAGAGATCGAGACCGTAGAAAAGTTCTGGAATTATTTGACTGCCGTACTGGAACGCATTCCGAAAAAAGCGTAACAGACTGTACGATAAAGTCCGGAAATATCTGGCTATGACGCCGTGTGCCGTATAGTCGTGATGTCCGGCAAAAGAAGGAAACAAGGGTGCGGCAGGTCGCAGGGATTATGAAAGATTGATCGGATGCGGATGCCGCACCCTGTCTATACAAGAAATACGAAGGCATTTGAACCCTTGTGCCGTCTCTTGTGTTTGAATGTTTTCGAAAGCCGAGAGCAGAATCGAACGATAGTTCGGATTATGCCGAGGCGAGAAAAGAAGCATGGAAATGAATGTTTTCGAAAGCCGAGAGCAGAACCGAACGGTAGTTCGGATTATGCCGAGGCGAGAAAAGAAGCATGGAAATGAATGTTTTCGAAAGCCGAGAGCAGAATCGAACGATAGTTCGGATTATGCCGGGGCGGGAAACGGTGCATGAATATTTAACTTTTAAGAACGACGAGAAAAATATGGAAGAGAAAGAACCAAAAGATCGAACGTTCAAACGGAAAGCCCGACGGTTGGCTTGGAGTTTGGCAGCGGTATTATTATTGTTTGTCGCCGGATACGGATATATACATTATTATTATGTATTCGGAGCCGGGGTCAAGTCCGGTACGTTGAACTACGTGGTAAAGAAAGGTTATCTTTTTAAAACCTACGAAGGTATCTTGATCATGGACGGATTCCGTACCAGTTCGCCCGGAGCATTACAGTCCAACCAATTCGTTTTCTCTGTCGAAGATGACAAAGTGGCAGGCGAATTGATGCGTTTGAGTGGCAAACAGGTAGAGTTGAGTTATAAAGAATACCTCGGAGCATTGCCGTGGAGAGGATATAGCGAATTTATCGTAGACAGCATTCTGTCGGTGAAACCGGCTCGTCCGGATGCAGCTGTTCCCGTGTTGCCCGAAGAATGATTGCTGCCAAAGAAGGAGCTTCGCAGCGATAAACGGAAAACAGAAAAGAGTCGTATCGGTTCTTTCGGATAGAATCGGATAGGACTCTTTTCTGTTTTTTTTGATGCCGGTCGGAGGCTATACTGCCCGATATGCTTCCGGAATATTTATTTTTCGTCTTTAATTTCTTCGAAATCAACGTATTCTCCGTCGGTCTTGTCGAAAACTTTTTTGTTGCCCGATGGCGATGATTGTCCCCAGTAGCTGCTTTCCCGTGAGGTGTTTCGTTGATATGGATTCCGGTTGTCGGGAGTGCGGCGTCTTTTGGGAAAGACCGAACGGACGACGAACTGAAAGATAGCAATGATCAGTACGAATGCTAAAAGGGGTATGAAGAATAAAAGAGAGAATAGATGCATAGTCGTTTATAATTGGTGATTACAACTAAATATAAACAAAAACTATTCCATTTTTGTTGCCTTGCGCCGGATAGTCAATAAAGAGAGTAAAATATACAAGCCGATAATAGCCGATAACCCTTTGATTCCGAATATGCAAAGCAATGCAACTGCCGATAGCAGCAAGATATATTGTCTGTAATTTTCTTTTATCGATACCGTTTTCATCTTCAACGAAAACATCGGTATTTCCGATACTAATAAGTAAGAAAATACCACGACGCCGGCAAGAATCAGATAACCGTTGGTTACGCTGCCGAAGCAGATGCCGAGCCAGAACAACGCATTGGCAGGAACGGGCAGCCCGATGAACGATGTTGTTTGCCGTGTGTCGATATTGAATTTTGCCAATCGCAACCCCGAGAATACCGGAATCATCAGAGCCACATAAGGCAGCCATTCCGCCCACGCTCCGGCACCGGGAAAGTCGGCATGGATTTTCAGGAACGACAATACGGTCAATCCGGGAGCCAATCCGAAACTGATGAGGTCGGCGAGTGAATCCAGTTCCTTACCCAAAGCCGAGTAGGCATGCAGCAACCGGGAGGAAAAACCGTCGAAGAAGTCGAATACGGCAGATAGGGCGATAAACAACGCCACGTATTCGAATTGTCCGTTTAAGGCTGCGATACAAGCCAGGCAGCCCGAAAGCAGATTCAAGCAAGTGATACTGTTCGGGATATTTTTGATGATGATGTTCATAAGTCAGATATTGAGTCGGGGACCAGTTTCGTTATTCCCTTAACCGGGCTACTTGGGTCAAGTCTCCGAAAGTTTTGTCGTGGAGTTTTACTAATATTTCGCAATCGAGAGGCAGATACAGATCCACGCGCGATCCGAATTTGATGAATCCCATGTGCTCGTTCAAAGAGCACTCGTCTCCCTCCTCGGCGTATGTGACGATACGCCGAGCCATAGCGCCGGCGATTTGTCGGAGCAGTATTTCCTGTCCGTTCTCGGCTCGGATTACAACCGTCGAACGTTCGTTCTCCGTACTCGATTTCGGCAGGTAAGCAGCTTGGAACCGTCCGTCCTGATGCGATGCGTGCAACACTTTGCCTGCTACCGGAAACCAGTTGGCATGAACGTTGAGTACCGACATGAAGATCGACAACTGGATTCGTTTCTCATGAAAATATTCATCTTCCAATACCTCTTCCAACGCTACGATCTTTCCGTCGGCAGGTGCGACTACTGCATTTTTAGGATCGCCTTTGAAAAAGCGTTTCGGCGACCGGAAAAAGTTTAACACGAACAGGTAAAACACACCTGTCGTGACCATGAGCAGATACGAAACCCAAAGCGATGTAGCAAAGAAATAGACGGGCAGGTTGATCGCTAACAGAATGATAAACAAAAGTATCAAAATGTTTTTCCCTTCCCGGTGTATTTTCATTTTCATAATAAAATGTCAGACTGCTATAAATAATTCAGGCAAATGTAATGCTTTTTTATGGATTGTCAAAAAAAATAGCCCCTTTCCGCTTATATATTCGGTTCTGTCGGAGGGATGCGGGAGGGCATCCTGCCTGCTTGCCGTTCTCTTTTTTCGTCTCTTTGTATTCGTGGCTGGTTTTTATCCGCTCCTTTTTTCGCTCTTTTCGCGGTGCGTTACTCTGTTTTCAAGAAAAATAGCTACCTTTGTAGCCCTTTTATGACAGACCGAACTTATGAAACAATCTGCACCCAAGCGACGGGGGCGTCGCACTCCCGATCGTGTGAATGTATATAAAGTGCAATCGCGTACGACATTGCTCGATTTCCTTTTGTCGGTATTCAGCGACAAAAGCCGTACGACTGTAAAATCCTATCTCACCCATCGGCAGGTGGCGGTGAACGATGTGCCGACCACGCAATACGACGTTGTGTTGCAGGCGGGCGACGAGGTAAAGGTAAACTTCGATCGCAGTTTCCATGTATTCCGTCACAACCGTATCCGGCTGGTGTATGAAGACGAATTCATCTTGGTGATCGATAAGGGTTATGGCGTATTGTCGATGGCTACCGAACGCATCAAGGAGGGGACGGCATACCGTATCATGAGCGACTATGTGAAGCGGGAAAATCCCGGTGCCGCCATATTCATCGTGCATCGGCTCGACCGCGATACCTCCGGTCTGATGATGTTTGCCAAAAGTCAGGGCGTGCAGGAAACCCTGCAACGCAACTGGAACAATCTGGTTCTCTCCCGCAAATATGTGGCGGTGGTGGAAGGTGCGCCCGAACCGGCAGAAGGTATAGTCCGTTCGTATCTGGCTGAAAATTCTGCGTTCGAAGTCTATTCGACGCAGAACCCGGAAGAGGGACAGTTGGCGGTGACCCGCTATAAAACACTGAAAAGTAACGGACGTTTCTCGTTGGTGGAACTCGATCTCGAAACCGGACGGAAAAACCAGATACGGGTACACATGAAAGATCTGGGGCACAGTATTGTTGGCGACCGTAAGTATGGAGCGAAAGGCAGTCCGATCGGGCGTGTGGCATTGCATGCATCCAAACTGCATTTCGCGCATCCCATTACCCGGAAAGAGATGCTGTTCGAGACGCCTGTCCCGCAAAAATTCCTGTATATTGTCGGATAACTCGGATGGAATGTCCGGCTTCCGCGAAACAATAGGCAGCTGTCGCCCGCTAATTTTATGAACGGATTGGCGGATAAAAAAATAAATCTTATTAACTTTGGCATGTTTTTTCGGAATACCTGCAAGTGGCAGGGTCTGAACGGACATACGGATAATGACTGAATGAAATTACAATATAGCTATGAATATTTCGTACAATTGGCTAAAAGATTATCTTGACTTCGATCTGACGCCCGAAGAAGTGTCGCAGGCGCTGACTTCCATCGGACTGGAAACAGGTGGAATAGAAGAAGTACAAACGATAAAAGGCGGTCTGGAAGGACTGGTGATCGGAAAAGTCCTCACTTGCGTGGAGCACCCTAATTCCGACCATTTACACATTACGACTGTCGATTTGGGCGACGGAGTGCCCGTGAAAATCGTTTGCGGTGCGCCTAACGTTGCGGCAGGTCAGCACGTGGTGGTGGCTACCGTCGGCACGGTGCTTTACGACGGCGAGGAAAGTTTCACGATTAAGAAATCGAAAATCCGTGGGGAAGAATCGTTCGGCATGATCTGCGCCGAAGACGAGATCGGTATCGGTGAATCGCACGACGGAATCATTGTATTGCCCGAAACGGCTCTGCCCGGTACATTGGCAAAAGACTACTATAATATCAAGAGCGATTATATACTGGAAGTAGACATTACGCCCAACCGTATCGATGCGGCTTCGCACTATGGTGTAGCCCGCGATTTGGCGGCATATCTGGCGCGTCACGGCAAGGACGGCGGTCTGCATCGTCCGTCGGTCGAGGCGTTCAAGGTAGACCGTCACGACGGGGCGATCGAAGTGGAAGTGCGTCACGCCGAAGCTTGTCCGCGTTATGCCGGGGTTACGGTACGCGGGGTGCATGTTACGGAAAGTCCCGATTGGTTGAAACAACGTCTTTCTGCAATCGGTTTGCGTCCGATAAACAATGTAGTGGATATTACCAATTATGTGTTGCATGCCACCGGACAACCGTTGCATTGCTTCGATCTGAAACAGATCGCAGGCGGCAAGGTGATTGTGGAACCGGCTGCGGAAGGAGAGAAATTCATTACCCTCGACGAAGTGGAACGTACGCTTACTGCTCGCGACCTGATGATCCGGAATACCGAAGAGTCGATGTGTATTGCCGGTGTATTCGGTGGATTGAAATCGGGCGTAACGGCAGAGACTACCGATATATTCTTGGAGTCGGCATGCTTTAACCCCATGTGGGTGCGTAAAACCGCGCGTCGTCAAGGTCTCAACACCGATGCTTCGTTCCGGTTCGAAAGAGGTGTCGATCCGAACAACTGCGTATATGTATTGAAGTACGCTGCATTACTCGTTCAGGAATTGGCTGGCGGTGAAGTGTGTGGCGATATAGTCGATATTTATCCCGTAAAAGCGGAAAACTTCCCCGTATCGCTCTCTTATCGGAAAATGAATTCCTTGATCGGAAAAGAGATACCTGCCGATCTGGTGAAGAGCATTTTGAAAAGTCTGGAAATTGAGATTGTCGGCGAGACGGACGAGGCTCTCGATCTGCGCGTACCGACCTATCGGGTCGATGTACAGCGCGATGTCGATGTGATCGAAGATATATTGCGTATTTACGGTTACAACAATGTCGAATTTACCGACACCGTACATTCCAACCTTTCGTATAAGACACCGACCGACGAAAGCCATCGGTTGCAGAACCTCATTTCGGAACAATTGTCGGGATGCGGATTCAACGAAATCATGAATAACTCGCTCACATGCGGTGCATATTACGATGCATTGGAGAAAACATATCCGCGCGCGAATTGCGTAACGCTGCTCAATCCGTTGAGCAACGACTTGAATGTGATGCGCCAGACTTTGCTTTTCGGCGGATTGGAAAGCCTTTCGCATAATATCAACCGCCGGCGCTCGGATCTCCGTTTCTACGAATGCGGAAATTGCTATTACTACAATGCCGCAGCCGATATGGAAAAAGGCGTACTCGCTCCGTATAGCGAAGAAAAACATTTTGCCTTGTGGATGACCGGAAACCGGGTATCGGGTAGTTGGGCTCATCCCGAAGAAAAGAATACGGTTTATGAGTTGAAGGCACACGTACTCAATATTTTCTCACGCATGGGTATAGCGGTGCACGAACTTGTATTCGAACAAACTGCCGACGAAATCTATGCCGCAGCGCTTACGATTTCTACCCGTGGCGGAAAACGGGTAGGTACGCTGGGAGTCGTTGCCAAGAAAATTCTGAAACAGTTCGATATCGATCAGGATGTAGCGTATGCCGAACTCAATTGGGATGCCTTGATGAAACTGGCTACCCGGAACAAGGTGCTCTACAAAGACCTGCCCAAGTTCCAACCGGTGAAACGCGATTTGGCGTTGTTGCTCGATCAGTCGGTTTCGTTTGTAGAGATCGAACGGGTAGCGTATGCCAGCGAGCGGAAACTGCTGAAAGAAGTATTCCTCTTCGACGTGTACGAAGGCAAGAATCTGCCGGAAGGTAAAAAATCGTATGCCGTATCGTTTATCCTGCAAGACGAAAACAAGACCTTGACCGATAAACAGATCGATGCGATTATGAACAAGATCATTTCCAGCCTCAAACAACAATTGGGTGCGGAACTCAGATAAGAATCTAAATTATAACAAGTAAATATTCTATACAATGGGAAGAGCGTTCGAATATCGTAAAGCCAGAAAATTGAAGCGCTGGGGTAACATGGCGCGTACTTTTACAAAAATCGGTAAGGAAATCTCTATTGCTGTAAAAGCCGGAGGTCCCGATCCCGACAGCAACCCGCGTCTGCGTGTCTTGATGCAAAATGCCAAGGCGGCGAATATGCCGAAAGAAAACGTGGAACGTGCCATCAAGAAAGCTATTTCGAAAGATGCCGGAGATTACAAGGAAGTCGTTTACGAAGGTTATGGACCTTTCGGTATCGCTATACTTATCGAAACGGCAACAGACAATACGACCCGTACGGTGGCCAATGTCCGTAGCTATTTCAATAAAGCGGGAGGTTCTTTGGGTACGAGCGGTAGCCTTACTTTCTTGTTCGAACACAAATGTATGTTCCGTGTGAAAGCGAAAGAGGGCGTTTCTATCGACGATCTGGAATTGGAATTGATCGACTACGGCGTAGACGAACTGTTTGAAGAAGATGGCGATATCGTGATGTATGGTGAGTTCGAACAGAACAGCAACATACAGCATCATTTGGAGGAAGCCGGTTATGAAATCATTTCTGCCGAATTCGTCCGTATACCGAACGATGTGAAGGAACTCAATGCCGAACAACGTGCTTCGATCGAAAAACTGCTCGAAAAATTCGAAGAAGACGAAGATGTGCAGAATGTGTTCCACAACATGAAGGAAGTAGAAGAAGAGGAATAATCGTCGTAGAGAGACGAGGCGAATTGTCCGGTTGTCCCGAAATATAAGTTTCGAGGTACACCGTTAGGTCTCTCTCTTGACGGATCGCTGTCGTAACAGACAGAAAAAGGCTGCACCCGATTGAGTACTCCTTGAAGCCGATAGGGCTTTGGGTGATTCTTTCAATCGGGTGCAGCCTTTCTTGTGAGGCGGTATGTTTTATAAATCTTCGTCCGGAGTGTCGTCGTCTGTTTCCGAAAAACGATGGAGCTCATACATCTCGGTGTATTCGTTCCATTCCGCATCTTTTTCGGTGTAGATTTCGATCGGCAGGCGGTCGAATCCAGCCAATGCCTTGTTCAGCATTTCACCGAATGCCGGAATATTGCGGGTGTAGAAGACAAGAGTGCGTTCGTTGTTGCCGGTATATACTCCGGTGAGTATCGCCAGTTTGTCTTTCTCCATAGCCGAGCGTAGGGCGTCTTGTACATCTTCCATCAACTTGGCTTCTTGGATAGCCGGCATTCCTTTTTCGTCACCGGCATATTTCCAGTAAATCTCTACCCGTTCGCGGAACTTGCCCGATTCGATAAAGTTCTGTATCTGGTCACGACCGCAAACAATAATCAGGCGGTCATTCTCTTCTGCTTCGGTAATAGCAGTAAACCATTTGTCTGTAAGTTTCATATCGTCCGTTTTTTTTATTCGTTGCGGATTCTCTTTGCCGATAACAAAAGTACGAAAATTAAAATAAACTGCAAGCCGAGAGCAGAAGCCGTCAAGAGAAACTTGAACGGATTATGCCGAGGCGCAGCGTTTGTTGAAAACCAAAAGTTTAAAATAAACTGCAAGCCGAGAGCAGAAGCCGTCAAGAGAAACTTGAACGGATTATGCCGAGGCGCAGTGTTTATTATGAAAATCAACAGCATTATCTATTCCGTATATTCCTCAAAATCAAATTCGCAATTTCATGCGGCGTTTCAGTTTTGCGAAGATTCTTGTTTAGTCGGATGCTTCTTCCTGTTGCGATTTTTTGTATCGTTCTCGTAAGATGTGTGATGCCGGTTGAGTTGTACGAATAGATCAGTCGGTGATATGGGCGTAAAAAAAAAATCGGTTCCGCCAGAAAATGGCGAAACCGATCTCTCCTCTTCTTAATTAGAAACGAATTATAGACAAAATGAAAATTATTTCTTTCCAGCTTCGATCGATTCTTTTCGGAATTGTTTCATTAAGTCTGCCAATTCCAACGAAGTTTTACGGGCGCGAGCACCGGCAGCCTTGTTGTTTTTAGTCAGGAATGCTTCTGCATCTTTTTTGAATGCATCGATTTGTTCGTTGATTTGGGCGATTAAATTTTCCATAAGTAAAATATTTAAATGTGTTTTGTGTGATTGATTTTGAGATGTGTTTTAGATGTAGAAAATATAGTTAAAAATCATAATATCCTTTGTCTTGTTTTGTCGGAGATAGACCGCATTTCGATAAGGTTCAAGTAACCTTGCCCTCTTTCCGACTTGCATTACTGGGGATAAATATAATTATATTTTAGGAAGTTCCATGTTTAATATATGGTATTTTTTGTCCCAAATCCGAAAAAAGGTGTTTTTTATGAGAGTTTATTATCTAAAATGGCAAAAAGAGATCGGTTCTGTTATTCGGTTTGTTCATCGGGCTATATCGGAAACCGGATGCGTACATTATTTTTCTGATCTTTCCGCCAAATGTCGGTGCGACAAAAGATGGTTATTTCCCTCAAAAAGAGATAAAGTCTTTGCCTTACAATAGCTTTTTTAAATCCTCAATGTCCGGCAGGGCATTGCGAAGCCGTTCTGGCATATCTTTGGATGCACGGTAAGTCGCGACTCCCATCGGTTTGTTATAATCGCGAACGGCAAATTCTACAAAGGTTTGATTCATCTCCCGGCAGAGGATTATTCCGATAGAAGGATTTTCGTGAGGCTTTCTGATATATGTATCTAAGGCGGATAGATAAGTATTCAGTTGCCCTAAATAAGATGTACGGAATTTACCGGATTTCAACTCGACTGCGACCAGCGAATTAAGTTCTCGGTTGAAAAAGAGCAAATCAATGAATATTTCTTCACCTGCAACCTCTATGCGATATTGATTGCCTATAAAACTGAAATCTTGCCCAAAAGTCATGATGAATTTTTTCACATTGGCAACAATCGCTTTTTCTACTATCCTTTCGTCTAAATCCTCTTCTTGCTCATTCAATTCTTCTACATTGATGAAATCAAGCATGTATTCATCTTTAAATGAACAGACTGCTTTTAGAGCATGCTTGGTGTCAGGCAATGTCTGTGAGAAATTGTTAGGTAAAGTTCCCCGGTGGTTATATAGGTCTGCTTTTAAGTAATCTCTTAAAGTGTATTTGCTCCAATAGTGAGTAGCACATTCATGTATATAGAATAATCTTGCTTCTGTGGTCTTGGCTTTGGATATTATTTCGGTATGGTGGCTAAAACCGATCGAAAGGAAGTCTGACCAATTAAAATTATCCACCATTGGCGGATGGTTTTCTACAAGGAGCAATTTTTCATTTAATGCCAAATCGTCAGCCAGTGGCTGGCGATTTAAAACAGATTCCCACGCTTCATAAAAAATTCTCATGTTTTTTATATTCGAGGCTGAAAAACCTCTTAATCCCGGCAGTTCTTTCTGCAACATCGAAGAAATTTGTTCAATTGCACCTTTCCCCCAAAAGTCTGTACGAGAATTTTTCGATACGTAACGTCCAATGCCGTAATAAAGAGATAGCTGTTCCTTGTTTACCGATGCGGCTGCTCGGTATTGACTTCGGAGGATAGCTCCTTTTATTGCCTTTGCGGCTTCTCTATAATTCTGATTTATATTCATTTCTGCATCGCTATATGCAGCAAAAATACAAAAATAATGTTGGGGAAGAGAACCTAATGGTGTTTTTCTTCTCGTCAGTACACATACTTTGTCGTTTATGGAAAGATATTTGTTAGTTTGGCATATAGACGAAAGATTTGGTAAATTATAGGAATCCGGTATGTCATTAGGAGAGCAATCTCCATAAGTCTCTGCCGGAGGATGCGTACATTATTTTTTCTGATCTTTCCGCCAAAGCTGCCAGCTATTGATGATATTCTGCCACACGACATACGCTGCCGGACCGACCGATGCGACCGGATTCAGATAGGTTAGTGCCATCCAGATGGCGAGTACCGTATTTTTTTGCCCGAGACCTTGTCCTCCCGACACCTTGTCGCCGTATCTCTTTCCGATCAGGCGACCGACTTTGAATTGCATCAGGCATACCACCAAAGCACAACCGGCTATGGCGACTTCCAACAATACGTATTCGCTACCTTGCTCGATGATAAATGTGACGGCTTTGCCGATAACTAAGAATAGTGAAACCGCCCACAGATAAAACGAGAGAGATTGGCGGCTGCTTAGAAAAGAGTGTGCTTTGGGCAGTGCATATTGCAATGCGATTGCACACAATAGGGGTAGGATCAGCAGGGGAACTACTTTCTCTCCGATGATGACGAGCGATTCCAGAAATGAAATTTCGGCATGGACACCCATGAACGAGAAGATGAATGGGGCGAGCAATGCCACGGTGATATTGCTCAACAGGCTATATGCAACCAATGTCGTGATACTGCCGCCGAGCATTCCTGTGATAACCGGAGCGGCGGTAGCCGTAGGGCAGAAGACGCAGATAAAAGTGCCTTCTGCAATATCGGGGCTTAATGGATAAAGCATGAAAAACAGGGCAAGCGATCCGAATATCTGCACGGCGATCAGTTTCCAGTGCATGCCGGTGATTCTGATCTCCCGAAATGAAATCCGGCAATAAGTAATCAGCAACATGGCGAAGATCAAGATCGGAGCGAATAGGGTCGCATACGTCTTTATGAATTCTGGGAACAAGTAGCCTGCAATGCTGCCGGCAAGCATGGCGAGGGGTAATGTGCGGTTTTTTACTTTGGGTGACATACTGTTGTGTGTACGTTTTAGGTCGGTTGGTTTCGACGCGATACGTCGCGTATTTATGGTCGTATCATTACGAAAGGGGATATGCTCGCGATAGCACATCCCCTTTCTTGATAGGTTTCGTTTTCGTTATTGCACCTCTTTCGCCAGATAGATGATCGTGGGGAAGTGGTCGCTGTATCCGTTCAGGTAAACGCCTGCGGCATGGGTACGTTTGGGATAACCTTTGTATTTTCCTTCGCTTTGTTTCAGGAAATCGCGGTTGAAAACTTCCGACTTGAAGTATTTCAGCGTCGAACGGTCTTTGCCGAGCATATTGCCCGAAATAATGATTTGGTCGAACAAGTTCCACGATCCGTTATAGGCGAGCGAACCGATGCCTTTGTCGAAAAGTTGCCACATCGTGTTGTAGTAACCTCCTTCTTCCACTTCCTGCGGATATTTCTTGGCTCCGAGCACCTCTTTACAGCTGACGTTGTTCGGGTCGTCGTTCAAGTCGCCCATGATGATTACTTTCGATTGCGGGTCGATTGTCAGCAGCGAATCGGCGATATGCTTGGACAATGCGGCGGCAGCGTTACGCAACGGACGCGATTTCTTCTCTCCGCCCAAACGCGAGGGCCAGTGGTTTACGATGACATGTATCCGCTCTCCGGCAATACGTCCCGTTACCACCAGTTGGTCGCGGGTGATAAAATCGGGTCTGTCGGGGATATGCAGGCGGATACTCGACGACGATTCGAGTTCAAATTGATCTTTGTCGTAGATCAATCCCACATCCACACCGCGGCGGTCGGGCGAATCGTAATGTGCGATACCGTAGTTGCGTTCGGCAAGTTTGCCGGTGCTGATAAGATCTTCGACTACCTGGCGGTTTTCGATTTCCGAAATACCGATCACGGCAGGACCTTGCGGGCAATATTTGTCGGTAGCCAGTTTGCTGATTGCATACGAAAGATTTTCCAGCTTGTTGTTGTATTTCATACTCGTCCACCGGTATGAGCCGTCGGGCAGAAACTGCTCGTCGTTCTTTTCCGGATCGTTGATGGTATCAAATAAATTTTCAAGGTTGTAAAAGGCGACGGCATAAACCGCAACTTTCTTTTGGGCATCCTGTGCCAAGCCGGAAAATATGACGGACAGCAAGGCAAGAACCAACAGTAGGGAACATTTTGAATATGAACTGATTTTTTTCATAATGTAATTAGTAGCTTACTATTTTTAAGGTTATTATATATACGTTATGTGCTCTTACGGCGACAAGGTGATTGAACCCGGATAAAGTCGAATCGGTCTGACCCATGCCGTGGCTTTTGCCTTTGTTGCCGCAACAGCAGCAAAGTTATAGAAAGAATTGAAATATTCTCTATATATTGGTAAATAATATTCTTCCGATCCTTTTATATCGGTTGGTGAATTTATTTAATCGTCTTAGTACACAAAGCCTAACGCATCGTGCGTTTGGTGTCGGTGTTTCGGATATTTTGCAAATTATAAGGAACGGGAATATTTGTAATTGAAAATTCACAGAAAATTCATACATCGGATGTTTGCGAAGTCAAAAATAAATATTTAATTTGCAAATCTTCTTTCCGGACAGAAAGGCATTATTGGCATCTCTGGCTTTTGTAGATGGGAGAGGCAGGACTTATAGTCGCTTCCGTTTTCGATAAGTTTCAGATTGTAAGATAAAATCCGGGTTCGGAAAAATTGAAAGGAATAAATAATAGAATAGTAACCTGAATAAAATTTGAATATATCTAAAACTAAAAACCGTTTATTGTGATGAATCGAAAAATTGGATTCTTTATGGTAATGCTCCTTTGTTCGTTTGCCGCTGTGGCGCAGACGGGGAAAGTGAAGGGGATAGTTACCGACTATGAAACAAACAGACCGGTTGCTGGTGCCGTGGTTATAGCCAACACCATGCAGACCGCCGTCTCGGCTATGGACGGCTCATACACACTCGATGGGCTACCTGCCGGTGTAGCGATGATTTCATTTACTTCTTCCGATTATGCTCCGCTTTCGCTTCGGGCGGAAGTTGAGGCTGGCGCTACGGTAACTCTGGATGCCGGAATGCGGAAAAAAGTAGCTTCGCAAGCTAAGGAAGATAATATCATGGTGTTCGACGAATCGGAATTGGAAGACGAAGGCACTTCGTCGGGTCAATCCGCCTCGTATCTGTCGGGCGCTGCCGACGATACTTATCTGAAAGCAGCCAGCTATTCGTATAGCCCGATACGTTTCAACATCAGAGGATATAACCAGCGCGACCAATCTACTTATATCAATGGCGTAACGTTCAACGATCTGGAACGCGGTCGCTTCAACTATTCCAGTCTGGGAGGTCTCAACACCGCTACTCGCAACAAAGACGTGGTGAACGGAACCGAGATTCCCGGTTATGCTTTCGGCGGATTGGGCGGTGTGACCAATATCAATACGAAGGCTTCGGCTTATTCGCCGGGTACCAATGTTAGTCTGGCAGCTACCAACCGTTCGTATATCCTTCGCGGGCAAGCTCTTTATGCTACGGGATTGATGAACAATGGTTGGGCGTTTACCGGTTCGCTGGTCTATCGGGGTGCTCCCGCCGGTAGTGCGGAACTGCTACGTACCGACGGTATGTTCTACAATTCGTTCGGCTATTTCTTTGCCGCCGAAAAAATCTGGGGCAACCACAGTTTTGCCATCACCACATTCGGCGCTCCTACCCAACGTTCGCAGTCGGCAGCCGTTACGCAGGAAGTTTACGATTTGCGTAACATCTATTACAATCCCTATTGGGGCTATCAGGACGGTAAGAAACGCAATTCGCGCGTAGTGAACAGCTACGATCCCACCGCTGTGTTCAATTACGAATGGAAAATCGACAAGGAAAGCCGTCTGAATGTCGGTCTCGGTTTCCATTACAGCATGTACAGCAATTCGGCATTGTCGTTCTACAATGCCCCCGATCCCCGTCCCGACTACTATCGCAACATGCCCAGCTGGCAATACTATATGTTGGGTGTCGATGGTGCAGGCGATAAGATCGATCCCTATTACAACGAGGTAAATAAAGAGTTGGCAAACCAGATTGCCGGCATGTGGCGGGATAACAATACCGACGTTACCCAGATCAATTGGGATGCCCTGTATGGTGCCAACTACGCCAACAATGTGGCGAACCCTACGGGCAGTGCGAAATATATGCTGGAACGCCGTCACAACAATCTGATGGAAATTCCGTTGAATGTAACCTATACCAACCAGATTCTGCCTATCCTCAATTTGTCTGCCGGTATCGAGGCGAAATATGCGAAAGGCATGCACTACAAGACCGTAGACGATCTGCTGGGCGGAAATCAATGGATCGATATCGACCAGTTCGCAGAGCGCGACTTTACCGACAATACGACGATCATTCAGAACGATGTGGATAATCCGTATCGTGTCGTGAAAGACGGCGACCGTTTCGGTTACAATTACAACATGCACGTGATCAACGCATCCGCATTCATCCAGAATACATGGAAACTTTCGTTGTTCGACATTTACTATGCCGCCCGTTTGAGCTACACCTCGTTCCAACGCGAAGGTTTGATGCGTAACGGTCGTGCCGAAGTGATCGGCGTACAGTCGAAAGGATTCGGTAAGATGACCTATTTTATCGATCCGCAGTTCAAAGCCGGTTTCGCTTATAAGATAAACGGACACAACCGCTTGGCGTTGAATGCGTTTGTCGGTTCGCGGGCACCGTTGGCGGGTTATTCCTATGTCGCGCCCCGTATCAAGGACACGCAGATCAAGGGGCTTACCTCCGAGAAATTCTATTCTGCCGACCTTACTTACGAATTCAACTATGCACGGGTGAAAGGGCGTGTCACCGGATTCTGTACCGATTTCATCGACGGAGTGGAAAGCACCGGATACTATCACGACGAATTCCGTACGTTTGTAAACCATACTCTTGATGGCGTGAACAAACGCCACATGGGTGTGGAATTGGGTTTGAAGATCAAACTTTCCGATATGTTCTCGTTGTCGCTGGCAGGAACGTACGCCGACTACACTTACACCAACAACTGTATGGGTACGATGAGTGCAGAGAGCGGTATCGATCTCTTCTCGGGCGAACTGCCGAAAAAGAATCCGACTACCGGTCGTATCGCTTCGACCGATATGCGTGAAAGAGTATATACCAAAGGTCTGCATGTAAGTTCGGGTCCGCAAGCTGTCGGAAGTATTGCGATCAACTTCTTCCACCCGAAGATGTGGTTTGCCGATATTACATTGACTTACCACGATAAAAACTACCTCTCGTTCTCTCCCTCGCACTTTACGAAGATGAACATGTACGGCGGAAAATACAAGAACGATGTAGGTCAGGAACAGGAATATGCCGGTTACCGTATTCTCGGATATAACGCCGCAAACGAAGTTGTTGCAACATGGAAATACGACGAAAAAACCGACAAACCGGTGATCATATCGGGCGAACAGGCTTATCTTAACGGAGAAGTCAAGCGTTTGGAAAACCAACGTAAATTGCTGGGTACGCAAGAACGGTTGAACACCTCGTGGGAATCGCGCTTCATACTCGATGCTTCGGTAGGTAAATTGATTTATCTGAACAACCGCAAGCAACAGTTGAACATCAATTTGAGTCTGAGCAACCTGACTCACAATACCCACATGGTTACCGGCGGATACCAACAGGGACGTATCAGCCGCAATACCAAATCGCTGACCAAAGAAATTCAGATGGTAGACAAATTCCCGAACAAGTATTATTATGCATGGGGATTCAACTTCTTCCTGAATGTCGGTTTCAAATTCTAATCTCTAAAAAGCAAACGATATGAAAACAATAAAATATATTTCGGCGCTTTTCTTGGCGATGGTGGGAGTGACGGCGTGCGTGTATGATGCACCGGAAGTCGATTCCGTATTGTTGCCCGAAGACAATGAAGCATGGCAGCCGACCATTTCGATCAAAGAACTGATCGATGAATACGATAAAAAAGACGATCTGTTTACCATCGACACGATCGATGCTGCGGAACCGTTGATCGTACAAGGACGTATTATCACCGACGATCGTCAGGGAAATATCTACAAATATTTCATTATCCAAAGTCTGGACGACGATCATACGACATTGAAGGTTTCGATCGATGCCGGCAGTTTGAGCGGTGCATTCCCGTTGGGACAGGTCGTTTCGATCAAATGCAACGGATTGGTACTCGGTCGTTATGCCGGAGCACCCCAATTGGGCGTGAGAGGTTATCGCAACGACAACAAGATCCGTGAAGAACCCGGTCGTATTCCTTACACGTTGGCTTTGACGCTGATCCGGAAGATCGGCAAGCCCGAGCCTGAAAAAATCGTGATCGAAAACAAGACGCTGGCAGATATTTCTTCCTTTACGAAATACGATTACTTCAAACTGGTACGTTTCGAAAATGTGTACTTTACCGGAAAAGATTCGGACGGAAAGAATTTGAACAGTTTCGTAACGGAGTTCCCTACCGACGGACAAAAGGATGCGCAACTCATCTTGCAACGTTACGCTCTCAATCCGTGGTTCGCTCCTTCGACCTACGACATCAGCAAGGGCTATAACATCGGTTTCCCCCGTTCGCGTGAAATATCCGACGGTACGACCTCGGGCATCTATATCTCTACGAGCGAATATGCCCGGTTTGCCGAGCATCGCATCCCGACTCCGGGAGCATCGAACCGCGGTACGGTAACGGCGATTGTCGGCTGGTTCCAGGATAATCCCAATTACGACGGCAGCTGGCAGCTGACGATCCGTTCGCTGGACGATCTGGAAGGATTCAGCTATCCGAACGAATAATTACCTTTCGAACAAAAAACTTTTATACAAACCCTAAAATAACATTTAAGTATGAAAACATTGAAAAAATTTGCATGGATGTTTGCAGCGGCTATGACAGTGGCCGGATTTACTGCATGTGATAACACGAATGATCCTGATGAACCTACTCCCAATCCTAATCCTACTCCCGATCCGGTAGAGGCTGTAACCGACCTGTCGGTAGACTTCTCCGTAGTAACGGAAGGATATGTAGATGTAGACGTTTGGTATCCCGCTTGGACTTGCGAAATGGCTTCCGGCGACCGTAAATGGCAAGGTTATCGTTTCGAAGACAAAACGAACTTGAAAATCGAAAAATTCGCTCAGGCTTCGGCTCACGATAGCAACGGTGCCAATGCAGGTACTCACTACGAATCGTGGATGATCTCTCCGGCTTTGAATGTAAAAGATGCTGCCGAGAAAGTATTCTCTTTCCGTTCCGAAGGTTCGTTCTGGAAAGCTACATCTTCTTTGAAAGTATATGTTCTTTCCGAACCGAAATCGACGGCTGCCGTGAAAGAAGAGCTGACTGTAAAAGTAGCTACAGAGGCTGACGGAAACTATGTATGGGTTGAATCGGGCGACATCGACCTTTCGGGCAAAGGCGACGTGGTTTACATCGGTTTCTGCTACGTGGCAGAAGGTGGAAAGAGCAACTCGACGACTTACCGCATCGACGACTTCGCATTCGGTCACAAACAAGTGGCTCACCCCGAAGACGAAGCTCTTGAAGTAAATCAGGATGCCGGTAAACTCGATCTGAGCGATGCTGTTACCGTTGCAGAAGCATTGACGCACGATAATGCCGCTAAGGACGTTGTCAAAGTAAAAGGTTATATCGTAGGCTGTCTGGCTGCCGGATGCCCGACCAGCTTCGATACGGTTGAAGCTGCTGCCGAATCTATGGAATGGGCTGCTCCTTTCACAGGTTCTACGACGGTTCTGATTGCCGATAACGCTGATGAGAAAGATATTACGAAATGTATCTTTGTGAAACTGAACGATCAGGTTTCTTCGTACCCCGGAGCCGACGGCTTGCGTTCTGCCGCTCAACTTTCCGACTATAACGGTAAAGTAGGTAGCGTGAACTTGGGTAAAGTGTTGGGCGTAAAAGGTAAAAAAATGGCAGGCTTCAAATCGCTTCCGATGGTAAGAGATATGGAAGGCTGGAACTTGCTCGACTAATTATCGTTTAGATTGTTAAAATAACCGGAAGGGGTTGCGTCGAATGTTTTCGATGTAACCCCTTTGTTGTACGCCACCTTTCTTGTGCTTTACGGTCGCATTTTATAAGGATAAGACAATTGAATCGGATGGTTCGAATGTGGTAAAAAATGTTTCCGGAATTGGTATAAATCACAAACTCTTGTATCTTTGTATGCTTGCATTTACCGGAACTCGGATCCGATATGCCGTTGGCGGTTTGCAAGTACTTGAATCAAAAAAAACAGAAACGGATGAATAAAAGAAAAATCGTATGGCTTGCCGCCTTGTGTTGTGTGGTCGGTACACTTCGGGCGGAAATGCCTCGTGATTACTATCCCTCTACGATGGAGGGCAAAAATCAGCGGGAATTGAAAACCGTATTGCATGAATTGGTGAAGAATCACAGACGGATTGCATACGGATCGCGCAATTACGACAACTGCTGTACTTGGACGGTATTCAAAACGAGCGACCGCCGTCCGGACGGAACGGTGTGGGATATGTATTCCGACGAAACTTTCCGTTTTTCGGGGGGTGCCACGTCGGGAATGAATATAGAACACAGCGTACCTAAAAGCTGGTGGGGCGACAGTAATTACGACGATACGACTCCCGGATACCCGTACACATACGACGCTACTTACGATTTGCACCATCTGGTGCCTTCCGAAGCCAAAGCCAACTCGGCGAAAAACAACTATCCGTTGGGAGAGGTGACTTCTGCCACGTTCGACAACGGTGTGTCCAAAGTAGGCACGGCTTACGTATCGGGACGCTCGACCAATGTATTCGAACCGGCGGATGAATATAAAGGCGATTTTGCCCGCATGTATTTCTATTTTGTCACTTGCTATCAGGATTATACGTGGGCTTCGCTTGCCCCGTTGATGTTCGAGCGGAACGCTTATCCCACATTGACGACTTACGGCAAAAGCCTGCTGTTGCGCTGGCATCGGAACGATCCTGTCAGCCAGAAGGAGAAAGACCGGAACAACGCCGTTTATTTGTTCCAAAACAACCGGAATCCCTATATCGACTATCCCAATCTGGTAGAGTATATCTGGGGCGATTCGATCGATTACGCTTTCTCGTTCTCCGGAAACAGCTCTTTGGCTTCGTCGTTGAATATAAAGGACGGCGAGGTGGTCGATTTCGGCAGTGTCCCGTCGGGCGATATGCAAAACCGCACTCTTTACATCAAAGGGGCGAATCTGTCGTCCGATATCCGTGTCAGTATAAAAACCGGGAATGCCATGTTCTCCATTACGTCCGGTCGTACGCTGTATGCCGACGAACTCAATACGACGGGCGTAGATCTCGGACTATCCTATTCGCCTCGTTCCGAAGGACAGCACGAAGGCATATTGCTTGTTGAAAGCGACGATCTGGAAACCCCGCTTGAAATAAAGTTGAAAGGTTTGTGTATGGCATCGGAAATACCGTGGGTATTGATCGACGGCTTGAAAGCGACTTATCGTAAGACGGATGCCCGGGTTGCTTTGCGATTGAGCGGAACTACCGAATCGGCTACGTGGACGATCGACGGACGCTCTGTATCGGGCTATTTCGATCCCGTATCGTTCGATGTCGGTATTCATACGATTCGATTCAAAACCGCTACCTATACGGGATTGATGCGGGTGGAAATTGTAAAGTAAACTGCAAGCCGGGAGCAGAAGCGGTCAAGTGAATACTTGAACCGATTATGCCCGGGCTCAGCGTTTGTTATGAAAATAAACCCTATATCGGAATGGTTGCTCATGGCGGGCACCGGTGTTTGTAAGGATAATTTTTAAAAAGAACGACCATGATGAAAAATAAAATATATAACGCGATTCGTTTATGCCTCTGTTTGGTTGCCGTTTGTGGCATGGCTTCGTGCGAAGATAAGGAAACGATCGTAAAAAGCGGTATCTATTCGATGAAGGTAGGAGAGGAGCTGACATTGTCTATGCCTTCCTCCACACAGTATGGCATTACGGCAAACGGATCTGCCGTAGAATATCTCCGTAGCGGAAATCGGCTGAAAGTGACTGCGATCAAAGAAGGACAGACAGACTTGACTGTCGTTACCGACCGGGCGGACGAAAGTTGCAATTATACATTCCGTGTTGCCAAGAACGCCTATCAGATCGGCTTCACGGTGATTTCCCGCCCGCGGGTGGAGGCATGGAAAGGTGAGACGTTAAGTACTGCCGATACACCGGGTTTGCAGGTGACGTACGAACGGGGAATAGACGTAGCGGGTGGTTCCGCGTCGTCCGATGTACGCACGTACGGATTCATATTCCCTGCCACCGGCGAATTTTTACGTTTGTCTGCTCGGGGCGATTTCTCCCGCAAAGGTACATTGTCCGACGGGATAGCGGCTTTGCGCACTTCGGCTGATGCTCCGATAGAATATTTCGCATGCGAGGCGGTATCGGTGGAAAAAGTAAACGACGAAGGTAAAATCTGGATGATCTTCTCGTTTGCCAATCGGGCGGATATCCGTGTCGTGACAGAGCCGTTCTGAATATCGGCAGACGAAAAACAAATAGCTGTTGCCTCGTTTGCCGGAGGCTGGAAAAAATCGGACAACTATGATTAAGAACCTCATTTTCGATTTCGGGAAAGTATTGGTCGATTACGACTTCCGACCCGTCCTCGACCGCTATTTCAAGGATAATAAAGTCGAGGAAGACCGTTTTTGCGATCTCTTCACTTCGGCGGAATTTATCGATGCCTGCGATCGGGAACTGATACCGTTCGAAGAACTGATAAAAGAGACACAGGATAAGCATCCGCATTTCCGCGACGCGCTCCAATTTTTCTACGATAACTATGTAGAATATGTTTCGGGTGAGGTCGCCGGTATGAGTGAGTTGCTGAAAAAACTCAAAGCATCGGGTTTCAATCTTTACGGATTGAGCAACTGGTGTAGCGCGGTCTACGAAGTGATGCGCAAATACGAAATATTCGACTTGCTCGACGGGCGGGTGGTTTCGTGCGAGGAGCAGGTGATTAAACCCGAAACCGAGATATACCTCCGGCTTTGCCGTCGGTACGCTCTTGAACCGTCGGAATGCCTGTTTGCCGACGACAAAAAGGTGAATGTCGAAGGTGCGAAGAGAGCCGGAATGGAAGCCGTGCTTTTCACGACCGCAGAACAGTACCGTTCGGATGTGGAGCGGATCTGCCGGATCCGGATTGAGTGAGATTTTAGTATGATACGATAAAAAAAAGATATGCAAAACTTCAAACCCAAAGCATGGGTGTTGCCGCAACCCGTGTTGATTATCGGAACGTATAATGCCGACGGAACTCCCAATGCCATGAATGCGGCATGGGGCGGGCAATGGGATATGACTGAAATAATGATTTCGATGGGTGCGCATGCCACTACCGAAAACCTGAACCGGAACGGAGAGTTCACGCTTGCTTTCGCAACCGAGGACACTTTGGTAGCTTCCGACTATGTAGGAATTGTCAGTGCCCGGTCGCATTCCGATAAAATAGCCCGTACCGGATGGACATCGGTCAAGGCGGAACATATCGACGCACCTGTGTTCGACTGTTTTCCGATGACGATGGAATGCCGTATCAAAGAAAAATTGTTCGAATCTTCGACCGGCTACTACATCGTTGCCGAAATCGTGAATATATTATGCAATGAAAAATATCTTGCCGAGGACGGAAAACCGGATGTTGAGAAGATGCAGCTGATTACATTCGACCCGATTCACAACGGCTACATATCGCTCGGCAAGAAAGTCGGGAATGCGTTTTCCGACGGTAAGGAATTAAAATAAAACTGCAAGCCGAGAGCAGAAACGGTCAAGTGAAACTTGAATTGATTATGCCGAGGCGTAGCGTTTATTATCTAAATCAACTGCAAGCCGTCATTCGAATCCTGAAATGGGAAACCGGACTCCGGCATTCCTTACAGATAATGAACAGGGTTCTGTCGTCACTCGAAATAACGAGGTGGGACAGGACCCTGTTTTATTTGATTTTGCAAAGAGCGGTCTTGAAAGTAGAATAATCATTCGGCAGGCTGTCATCTGCCGGCGGAATCGTGTCGTTTACGGACAAGATTAAACTTTTTGCTCGGTTGGGGTCTTATAAATATAATACATTATTCGGTACAGATATGGATGTTAGGAATATCACTTTCAAGATTGCGTTTTTAGGGGTATGTATATCTCTTCTTCCGTTGTTAGCCTCTTGCCGAGGCAGCCATTCGCAAACATTACAAGAAACCCGGCAGCAGGAAAAGCGTGGGGAAGGACGTCCCGGAGGACCGCAGTTGGGTCGTCCCGGAGGCGGTCCGTCGATCGATAAATCGGGCGATACGGTATTGCAGGCTATGATTCGGGAAGTAGTGCCTAAGTTCCGGCAATTGGTGTACACCGATGCCGGGACAGGGAAGACTATGAAATACAATTTGTTTGCTCCGGCTGATATAAAACCGGGCAGGCGATATCCTCTTGTCCTGTTCATGGCAGATGCCAGTACGCCGGGCGAGAGCTATACGGCACCTCTTACACAAGGCTACGGGGCTTTGGTGTGGGCTACGGACGAGTGGCAGGCACGAAACCCGTGTTATGTGCTTGTGCCGCAGTTTGCGGGAGTAGGGGTTAATGATGCCTACGAACATACCGACGAGGTGGATAGGGTAATTCGCCTGCTCGACAATGTTGTGGAAAATAATCCTGTTGATTCCAACCGCCTTTACACGACGGGGCAGTCGATGGGCGGTATGATTTCAATGTACTACAACATAGCTTATCCCGATCTATTCGCCGCATCGCTGTTTGTGGATTGTCATTGGGATACCTCCGGTTTCGACGAGCTTGTCCGGCATAAGTTTGTCTACGTGACGGCTGGCACGAGCGGGCATTCGTGGGGAAATATCGAACCGCTTGTGAAAGCGGCTGAGAAAGAGGGACGCACGTATGATTTTGCCCGGTGGAGTGCCCGGCTGCCGCAGGCGGAACAGAATCTGCTTGCAGAAGCCATGCTGGCGAAAGGGGCTTCTGTCAATATCATCAACTTTACGCCGAGATCGGTATTACCCGACGACGGCAAAGGCAGCGAACACATGTACTCGTTCGATTATGCTTACAAGCTGACACCCGTGCTCGAATGGATTTTCGAACAGGCAAGATAGGTGCGGATAAAAAGTCCGGATGTCGGATGCGGTAATATCTGTTTAGTTTTTACGTTGTTTCGACACGATAGCAAAGCAGAGGGATGATACCCCGCAAACCGTTATCAGGATCAGCGTAGTGAGCATGATATTGCCGATTCCGACCAGTGGCGATACGATACCTCCGAACAAAAATCCGGTGGCGCCGAAGATCGCCGATGCCGCTCCGATATATTGGCGTCCTTCATCCATAGCGAGGGTTGTGCCGGAGGTAAATACAAAACCGAGGCATACGAGCATGACGAAGGTCAGAATCTCGTAGGTAATGAATTGATCGAACAAAACGAAGCAGATCAGTTGGAGGATTGAAACGATTGTGATGCCCGATGTCCCGAACAGTGCTGCATTTGACAACTTCTTGAATTTTAGGGACAGTGCCGATCCGATGCCGATACCTACCGCATTTACTCCGAAAATACAGGCGAATACGATTTCCGAAAATCCGAAATAGTTTTGAATGATGAACGATGCCGATGATATGTAGGAGAACAATACGCCGTTGGCAAAGCCGAACATCAGAACGTAGATGCGAAAATATCTGAGTCTCAGGAGTCTCGGAAAACTGTTCATCAGACTGAGCACACTTCCGGTATGCCGCTGTTCGCTTGCCAGTGATTCCCTGAATATGAAGCACATAGCGAGCAGTACGATGCCAATGCCGAACAAGATCCAGAAGATGCCTTGCCAACCGATGGCTTCCGATACCATACCGCCTACGATAGGTGCCGTTACGGGAGCTATTCCGTTTACTGCGCCGATGATCGCAAGGGTTTTGGCGAGCTCTCTGCCCGAGTAGCAATCGGTCGAGATCGATCTTGACAGTACGATTCCGCCCGATCCGCCTAATCCTTGGAGAAAACGGCATACGTTGAAAAATTCTATTGTCGGTGAAAAAATGCTCACTATCGTCGATAGGGCGAAAAGAATCATTGCCGCGATCAGCACGGGGCGTCTGCCGTATTTATCGCTCAACGGACCGAAAAACACCTGTCCTATGGCGAGACCGAACATGCTGGTTGCAAGTCCCATTTGTACCAATGACGGAGTGGTGTGGAAGATGTCTGCCATAGAGGGCAGGGTCGGCAGGTACATGTCCGTGACGAAAGGACCGAACGCCGACAGCATACCTAAGAAAACAATGAGAAAGAGGTAGTATTTTTTACTGAGTATGGTTTCAGAGTGCATAAAAATATCCGATTGTCGCGCAAAGTTACTAAATATCTCGAAAACCGAAGATGTCGTCCGCCTTTGTTTTCGATCGCAGTCTTTTGTCTCCGGCGGCTTTTTCCGAATCGGTTTTATGGAAAATACAAAGGGATTGCATCAAAACTTACGTTGTAATGCAACCCCTTTTCGGCGCGTTCGAATGTCTGAAATGCAAATTGTTGAGGATGAGTGCATTATGTAGATTTAGTCTGAATCCCGAGGCAATGCAGCAGATTGGGCATTATGACGATGCCTTGATTGTTAAATCTTGTGCGCTTATTATTTTCTGGTCAGAGTCCAGTCGGTCAGGTCGAATCTGAATTTCAGGACATCCCCTTTGAGGGTATAATCCGCAGATCTGTCGTATTCTATATGAGGACGACTGCCCTGATCGCCAAACAATCCTTTGAGATGAAGTTTTTTCTTGGTCATAGTGTATTCACCGGTGAAATAGTATGAGGCTAATAGCGGATTCTGGTACCACCATATTTCACAAGTACCGTCTTCATAGAACTTGGCACACATCGGATCGTCCGAAGCCGCTTGAATGATGCTGTGCCCTTTCCATGTCCCGACGATGTTTTGGGCGACACTGGGATCGAGAGGTTCATCTTCTTCGCTGTTGCATGAACTGAAAGAGACTGCCATGACACAGGTCAATACGACCCAAAGTAATTTCTGTAACTTTTTCATTGTGTTTTGATTTTATGTATGAGTATAATAGGTTGGTTGTAAGATGTTTGGCGATATTTGTTTAGTCGAAGCAGACTATACAGAACGCAGCTCCGACCTCGACATTCCAGGCACATTTCGTATGTTCTCCTTTTTGGGTTACACTTTTGAGGTTACCCCAGCCGACGCCTGTTCCGACAAAGGCGCCGAAGCGTTTACGTCGGTCGAACCAATATGTGAAGTTGAAGTCGAACGTAAGACTGAGATTTTTCCATGCGGCATTTTCGGCAACTGTCAGACCGTACGATATGTCGCCCCAGCGGATATCATCATAACCGAGAGACATATAACCGCCCAAACCGGCATGCCAAAGGAATTTCTTTTTATTGTCTCCGTTGAAAATCCAGTCTTTGCCGATACCGGTGTAGATCTGGAATCCGAAGGCTGCGAGACGTACGCGGAGAAACTCGCCGAAGGCTTTCGATATACCTATTCCGGCATGTAATCCGGGATAGGCACCTCCGCTTTCATTCAAACTGCGTAATGCACTCGCTTCGGCTAATCCTCGACCGATGTTCGATCCTATTTCAGAATAATCGAATGCCGAATTATTTGAACTTCCGTAAGACCTGCCGGAATTGTTTTCGTAGGTCGTTCGGTTTAGAAAGACGTAGGTATTGTAGTGGTATGTGTCGGATCCCCGGTTTTGAGTCCGGTAAGAGGCTTCGTATTTCAAGTCTCTGCCATTACAGTCTGTTGCGGAAGGTGTTGATGTGGATCCGGTAAATTTCAGCGTGAAAGAATTATACACTGTGTAGTTGCGTCCTGCATACCTTACGGTAATCGGTCCGCAGACATCTTTCCCCACGACGAATGTGTATTCGTTATACCATTCGGCAGATGCACTGAATGAAACAAGGCATAATATAAGAGTAAGAAGATTGTGTTTCATGGTAGCATAAAATTAGAAAGTTATAAATGTGTAGCCGAGGTTCAGCATGAAGGTAAAGTTCCCGATATTGCCTCCCATATTTGAAACGTTTAATAACCCCGTGTCGAAGATAAGCCCGGCGGAATATCTTTCTTTAAAGACGATAGAAGGACCGAATTGCAATCCGAAATCAAACCGTTTCAATTGTTCCGTGAACAAGTTGATTTCCGTATGGGAATCATTCATGATATTGCTGCCGGAATATTTCTTTTTGTCTTTGCCATGAAGACCGAAAGCGAAATACGGACCTAAGTCGAAAGAATAGCGGATATTGTCGTTCCATTGTAGACGATAGGACGCGAGAAGCGGAATTTCGAGATAGGAGGGAGAAAAAGTAGTTTTGAGATTGCCTCCGAATCCACCGTTATTGTTGCCGACACTCCCTTTCATCGTATAAAGTATTCCGGCTTTTACGGCAAGGGAATTAAGGATGGGCTTTTCCACCATAAGACCGACATTGAGTCCTGCTTTGGTGCTGTTCCATAGTGTTGAGTGGGTGAACTGGCTCAGGTTCAGGCCCAATTGTACCGAGAGTGAGAACCCTTTTTCTGCTTTTGAAGAGTCCCAGTACTTGATTTGGGCAGCCGGTTTGGTCTGTGGTTCCGATTGGGTTTGATCGGAAGATGTGCCCAATAGATCGGAAAACTTGACTTTTGCACTCGAATGGAGGCAAAACGATACTGCGAGCAGTGTTGCGATAATAAATTTGAATCGTTGCATGATGTGATGAATGCCTGCGGACTCCCCTCGTCGGCAGTTTATTAATAAAAAAGCGTGAGAGCCTGACCATTGCCCGTCCCACTTGTTGAGGCCTTCGCATTGCCCGGATCGGTTGAACGAGCAACGAGTGCAGAAGCCTCACGCAAATATGTGATATACGCAAATAGGACGATACTCCCGTATCGTTCATTCGCAGATATACATACCCCATAAGGCATCTACTGTTGCATCATTCCTTGACCAATCCTGAAAGTTGCGAAGTTTCAACAAGTCAAGAAAGAGCGTAAGTAAACGCTTTTCATTATGTCTGCATCCCGCCACTCAAATCCCGATCGGGCTTCTGCATAGCGATCTGCAATCGCAAAGTTATAAAAATCTTTTAGAAAACAATCTATGAGAACTGTAAATCTTTGGCAGAACCGGATTGGATGGAATGGTGTATCGTCAAGAATCCGGAAATAAAAGAATCCGGGCTTTATTTGTAAATAAGTTCCATATCGTTGTGTGAATGAAATGCTTTTTGTAATTTTGTATTGCGCATAGAAATGCGCGGACATATAAAAGCGTTTTTTGCTTTATCCTTTACAGGAAATCGCCAATTTCAAAACACGAAGGAGAAAGCAGCCGGAGACGCTCATGCGTGTCGTATATCCACTCCTCGACGCGGGGAGTATCGATATTCGATAAGGCGTGGGAGTGGACTGTTTATTTCGTGTTGGGCGTTTGGCGATGCCTCCTGTAAAGTAAACAAGAAATCATTCCACGCTTTTTTTTGTATTAACGATTAACCGTCAAATCGGGAATGGAGGCGACACCCAAAAGCAATGAAAAAACATTTCAAGTATCTGATGTTGTTGTTCGTCACGACATTCGGTTTAAGTCTCACTTCGTGTGGTGGCGACAATGAAGACGAACCGGGAAAATCCGGAGGAATTGAAGATTCTAATGCCCATAGTGGATATTTGGCAAAAGGACAAAGTCTTTATGTTACAATAGGGTCTGATGGACGTCATATAATAGATATATACATAGAAAGCCCAAGTGAAAATTTTTATGCTATAAATTTTGACTCGAACTTCTCTTCTTATCCTGTAAATGTCGCTTTTATTGGGAATTTTAAAACAATATCAGATTCCTATGCTTCGATTAATGAACATCTTACATGGATTCCGACTGCCTCTGGTTATGAGTTCGAAGATGTTGATTTTGGAGATTGTTTTATCTTCGAAATTCAATATGGGGTGAGTGCATATTATTATATCCTTCAATTTGTTAATGTCAAGAAATCCCTTTCCGGTGATGTAATCGGGTTCGGTTATAGCATGTGTAGTTATGATCCGGAGAGAGGTAGGTAAGAGGTCTGGTCTTCTTACCGATCCCGAACGTTATCGTTGTGATCCCAAGGCGAATCGTCGGTAATCGGGATCGGAATAGAGCGATATGCTGACGGATCGGAATTCGAAAGAAATCTAATATTCATTGAATCACAAAAAGAAAAACAAGATGAAAAAAATAATTGTTTCCATTCTTCTGATATGGCTTTGTATGGGCGTTGCAGATGCGCGTGTAGTATGGTGGAATAAAGAAAAAGCCCCCTCGAAAATAGGCGTAGTGTTGGGGCTCGGTGTATCTTATTGCGGTCCCGGCGATGACGGGTTCGGAGTCATTGGAGGCGGTGTGTACGAAAA
Source organism: uncultured Porphyromonadaceae bacterium (assembly GCA_900538555.1). Lineage (GTDB taxonomy): Bacteria > Bacteroidota > Bacteroidia > Bacteroidales > Barnesiellaceae > UMGS27. The sequence continues at coordinate 116,588 of UPYI01000003.1, read as the reverse complement.
GCCTATCGTAAAATCGTTTAGAATCCGAACCGGCTTTCAACTTGCCAATTATAATTCCACCTATACCGAATATGGTTATCTGATGGGCAACCGCATAGAGCGGAAAGATCAATTTACGGTCGGGGCTCTTCAAGTGCCTGTCGAAGCGGTTTATAGCTTGTATTTCACACCTAAGGTACGTTTTAATCTGGGTGCCGGATTTTACGGAGGTGTTGCTATTTGGGGCAGTCTGAGTACAAAGACCGAAGGCGGATCCGGAATTACAGGGGGCGGAGATCTCAAAATATGGGATGTAATGAATCGGGGGGATTTCGGTTACATTATAAATCCGTCGGTGACTATCAAAGATAAGTTCGATATAGGGATAGAAGTGCGGAATTCGATTATAGACACGTCGAAAAGCGGCGATGGCGATTGGATGAACGGGCTTATAACCGTGGCGTTTACTTACTTCTTTTGATTCCAGTCTTTTTGCATAGCGTGTTGCGGTACTTGCCTGCGTATCGAGGCGAGACTTTCGCTATAAAAACGCCTTACCTCGATCGGGTATTACAAAATAACGAAGATAGACAAAACTTATTTCCTTGTGTTTCGGACTGCATCCTAAAAATTCTGTATCCAACTTTTGGGATGCAGTTCATTTTCTTTATATCCCTTTCTTGTGGACGGGCTTGACCTTACTACTTCCTTTGAATTAGTAATTATGTTGATTGGCTCATGTCGTATAGAGTAGCCGCAATATGCTGTAATTTCTAAAATAAGCATTCATAAGCAACAAGGGGATATTGTAATTTTATACAAATCAAAAAAACAGGCTTTTTTAGAGAATTTTTCGGTTTTATCGCTATCTTTGGATAAGATAGGATGCGGCTCGGCATAATCCAATCGTGAAACTTTGTTTCCCATTTGTTTCTGCTCTGACCTTTCACTATCTTTGTATAAGACGTTAATTATTGTATTCGGTGAATAACCGTAGAGAACGATATAATAAATAAACCAAAAGTTTAAAATAGTTTTTTTATTGAATATATGTCAATATGGAGCCGACTCATAGGGATTAAGAAAACAGAGGAAAATAGTATAATCGGTAATGTACCACTGAATCCCGCCCATTATGCCATAGTAGATGTTGAAATTGGCTTGAATGATCATAAAATACATGATATAGGAGCACTTCGCCACGATGATGCAACATACCATAAAGCATCGAAAGAAGGACTGTTTAAGTTCCTTGACGGTACGGATTACATCTGTGGGCATAATATTATTCATCATGATGCTAAGTATTTGTTTGCAAACACAACTTGTCGTTGGGTTTTAGTCGATACGCTCTATATCTCACCTCTGTTGTTTCCGGAGCGTCCATATCACAGACTTGTGAAAGATGACAAATTGCTAAGTGAGCAAATGAACAATCCTGTGAATGATTGTGAAAAAGCGAAAACTCTTTTGTTGGACGAAATAGAATCCTGGCATTCGTTGCCGAACGAAAAAAAACAGATATTTGCATCGTTGCTGAAAGGAAAGACAGAGTTTGAGGGTTTTCTCAGTATGGTGAATGCGGAGTATATCAACGAGGGAATACCTGATCTTATAAAAGAACTGTATAAAGGGAAAATTTGCCAACATGCCGACTTTGATATGCTTATCAAACAATTTCCATGCGGATTGGCATATGCATTGGCACTGATTGATACTACCGATTATCGTTCTATCACTCCCGGATGGGTACTTTATAATTATCCGGAAGTGGAATTTATCATAAAACTTCTACGCCATACCTGTTGCCATGAAGGCTGTGATTATTGCAATACGCAATTGGATGTACATCAAAGTTTAAAAACCTTTTTTGGATATAACGAATTTCGAACTTATGACGGAGAACCTCTGCAAGAACAAGCCGCTCGGGCTGCGGTAAAAGGAAAATCTCTGTTGGCGATATTTCCTACGGGTGGTGGTAAATCATTGACCTTTCAATTGCCTGCTCTTATGGCAGGACGTTCTGTTCATGGGCTTACGGTTGTTATCTCTCCATTGCAGTCGTTAATGAAAGATCAGGTAGATACCCTTGCCGACAAGGGTATCACGGATGTTGTAACCATAAATGGGATGTTAGACCCTATCACAAGGGCTTTATCTATACAAAGAGTGCAAGACGGAGATGCTTCTCTTTTGTATATATCTCCCGAAATGCTTCGATCAAAAACGATCGAAAAGATATTGATGGCACGTCATGTCGTAAGATTTGTGATAGATGAAGCGCATTGTTTTTCTTCATGGGGGCAGGATTTCCGGGTTGATTATCTCTATATAGGTAAATTTATTCAAGAATATCAAAAAAAGAAGAAATGCAAGAATTTGATACCGGTATCGTGTTTTACAGCTACGGCAAAACAGAAAGTAATACAGGATATCTGCGACTATTTTAAGCAAATGTTGAATTTGGATTTAGAGTTGTTCGCTTCAACGGCATCAAGAACCAATCTGCATTATTCCGTCATACATACAGATAGTGATAATGATAAATATTTAAAATTAAGGGAACTTGTGGCAGAAAACAATTGCCCGACAATTGTTTATGTGTCGCGTACCAGACGGACAAAAGAACTGGCGGACAAATTGACTCGTGACGGTTATAAAGCTCTTCCTTTTAATGGTAAAATCGAGTCGGATGAAAAAATAGCCAATCAAGATGCATTCATGAAAGACCATGTTCGTATTATTGTGGCTACATCTGCTTTTGGTATGGGAGTAGATAAAAAAGATGTTGGACTTGTAGTGCATTATGATATATCCGATTCATTGGAGAATTATGTACAAGAAGCAGGTAGAGCCGGTCGTGATCCCAAACTTAACGCTCGTTGCTATGTGCTTTACGGAGATAATGATTTGGATAAGCATTTTATTTTACTTAACCAGACAAAATTAAGTATTAGCGAAATACAGCAGGTATGGAAAGCCGTAAAAGACCTGACTAAACAGCGCATGAGAGTTTGTTGTTCTGCATTGGAAATCGCCCGGCAAGCAGGATGGGACGATTCGGTATTTGATATTGAAACCCGTGTACGAACAGCATTGGCAACTTTGGAACAAAGTGGATATTTGGTCAGAGGGAACAATGTCCCTCATGTATATGCCACAGGTATCACGGTAAAGAATATAGATGAGGCAAGGAAGCGCATATCTGCATCATTGCTTTTTGGTAGTGACGAGATCGAAAAGGCTGTTCGAATTATCAAATCATTGATATCCAGTAAATATATTGCTAAAGCTCAGGATTCAGAAGCAGAGTCGAGAATCGATTATCTGGCAGACATCTTGGGGCTAAGTAAAAGAGAAATTGTATCTGTTGTAGAACGAATGCGACAAGACGGAATATTGGCGGATAGTAAAGATATATCTGCCTATCTGTTGGATTCGGGCGACTCGGAACGAAAGTCGCGAATGCTCCTTGAACGTTTTGCAAAACTTGAAAAATACATCCTTAACCATATTCCTGACGAATCTTTGCGAATATCTTGCAAACAACTGAATGACAATGCAGTGAACGATGGAATTAGTACGTCCAAAGAAAAAGATATTCGAACACTACTTTACTTCCTCACAGTCAAGGGATATACTCGTAAGAAAGAAGATTCGTCCCGGAATATGCAAATAAGCCGTCAGGCTGATTTGGAATCAACTATTAGACGTTTTGAAAAACGATTGGAAATAAGTCGTTTTGCCGTGGAATGGTTATACAAATTAGCAGTGGATAAGGAAAAGATGCCGTCTCAAAACAATGCTGTTCAATTTTCCGTAGTAGAACTTTTAAAACGGATAAAGTCTAGTCCTCAATCACTTTTTGGCGGTTTGGATGATATTCAGTTGGAAGATGTGGAAGAAGCGCTTTTATACTTGTCGAAAATAGGCGCATTAAAACTTGAAGGTGGATTCTTGGTCCTTTATAATGCCATGAGCATCCAAAGAATAAAAGATAATAAGTCGAGATATAAACAAGAGGACTATCGTATGCTTAATGAATTTTACAAACAGAAAATTCAGCAGGTACATATTGTAGGAGAATATGCCAATCTGATGGTGAGGGACTACGATGCAGCTCTACGATATGTCCAAGATTATTTTCAGATGGACTATAAGAAGTTTATTATAAAGTATTTTAAGGAAGAAAGAGCCAGTGAAATACAGCGAAACTTGACACCACAGAAATATAATCATTTGTTTGGGCAGTTATCTAAATGTCAAATGGAAATCATATCCGACAAAGATTCACGTTATATTGTGGTTGCTGCTGGTCCGGGGAGCGGAAAGACTCGGGTTTTGGTTCATAAACTCGCCTCGCTTCTGATGCTCGAAGATGTAAAGCATGAACAGCTTTTAATGCTGACGTTTTCGAGAGCCGCTGCTACCGAATTCAAACAGCGGCTTATGGAACTGATAGGCAATGCTGCTCATTTTGTTGAAATAAAAACATTTCACTCATATTGCTTTGATCTTTTGGGGCGGATAGGTAATCTTGAAGAAGCAAAGAATGTTGTTGCAAAAGCCGCGGAGATGATTAGTCAAGGCGATGTAGAGCCAAATAAAATCGGCAAGACGGTGCTGGTTATAGATGAAGCCCAAGATATGGGTATTGATGAATATGCATTGGTAAAGGCTCTCATAATGAACAATGAGGAAATGCGTGTGATTGCAGTGGGTGACGATGACCAAAATATCTATGAATTTCGAGGTTCTGATTCCGGACACATGTATCGGTTGGTACAAGAACGTGAAAGCAGATTTGTTGAAATGACTGAGAATTATCGCAGTACACATCACCCGGTGAATTTTGCCAATGAGTTTTTGAAGTTTATCGGAAATCGGATGAAAAGCATGCCGATTATCTCCATGAGAAAAGAAGAGGGGTGGGTGGAAGTGACACGGCATCAATCAAAATATATGTATCTGCCTCTTGTTGATAACTTGCTTCTTCATAGAGGAAAAGGATCTTCGTGTGTGCTCACTCAAACAAATGAAGAAGCTGTTATACTGATCGCTTTATTGCAGAAACAGGGAGTAAATAGCAAATTGATTCAGTCTATGGAGGGGTTGCGCTTTTGGAATATATCCGAAATAAGATACTTTTTGAGATATATAGATAAACGCGTGAAGACTCCGTTAATTTCAGATGATTTATGGGAAGAGGCTAAACGTATAACATTCTCTACGTATGATAGAAGTTCAAGTCTGGCGTATGTGAAGCGGTGTGTGGAGCAATTTGAGCAAACTAACAAAGCAAAATATGTCAATGATTTTAAAGAATTTGTTTTTGAGTCGTCGGTGGAAGATTTCTGCGATGTTTCAGGGGCAGATGTAGTGGTATCAACCATTCATAAAGCTAAGGGACGGGAGTTTGACGACGTATATATGTTGGTATCCGATAATTATTCAAAAGATGATTATCTGATGAGGCGATATTATGTCGGAATAACTCGTGCCAAAAACCGGCTGTTTATACATACGAACGGCAGTTGTTTTGATCGTTTGAGTGTAGACCGATATTTTGTCGATCAACGACAATATGCCATGCCCGAAGAAATTGTTTTACAACTTTCTCATAAAGATGTCAATCTGGGATTTTTCAAAGACCGGAAGCAAGATGTTTTAGCACTAAGGGGTGGCGATCCTTTAAAATATGATAATTATATTTTATATAGTTCGTTTACAGATAAGCCCGTAGCAAAATTATCTTTAAAAATGCAGAATACATTATTGACGTGGGAAGAAAGAGGTTATAAAGTGAAATCTTCATCTGTACGATTTGTTGTGGCATGGAAACCCAAGGATGCTCCAAAAGAAGAATCGGAAACCGCAGTCCTCTTAGCCGATTTGGTTTTGTCTTTGTAATTTAAAATTTTATTCGATATAGTTTCATATATGGTCCTGTATTCATACATGAAATAAGCAAAGATCTGAATAACAGTCTGGATACGCCTCGGTTTTTGTGATATTGAAGTCAGTCTTCTTGTTCGTAATAATATGAGTAGTCGATACCTTTCATAAAGGTGTCGCGGTCGTTGATTTTGTCAGTAAGTGCCGACCTTAGTAAATCTTTAATGGCAGTTGAGTCGGCAATGCTGCGCGTCATAGCTTTAAGGTAACTACGTTTGTCAATCTCGCTCCAATCGATACACAGTTGCAGATTTTTTTTTAATATGAGGTCGAGCCAAATGCGGGTGGCGCGACCATTTCCCTCTCTGAACGGATGGGCGACATTCATTTCAACATATTTGTCAATGATATTGTCGAACGAATCCTCCGGCATACGTTCAACATTCTCCAATGTCTGACCCAGATATTGCACCATCGCAAACTGAAAACCTGCTTTGGCGATATTGACAGTCCTGATTTGTCCGGCGAAATCATAAAGACCTCCGAAAAGATAAGCATGAATCTGCTGCAATCCTTTTACTGTGCCGATCTCAATGTTATCGACAAGGGTGCTCTCAAACAAAGCGTATGCTTTCGACCTGCTCTTGCCGTCTATGCTCTCATCGCTGTTGGTGAACCACTCAATGAATCTGGAAGCTTTATTGTTCGGGAAACTCTTCGCCAAAGTTATAACACCGGCATTATCAAGTACATCGGTTAGACGGCGTTTCCCATCTGGTGCAAGCAGTTTCAACTGGTTAGTGTCACTAACCACTTCATTGCCTTCGTTGCGTAGTTTGGTTTTCAGGTACTTCCAGTAATTACGGTTCTTGGCATAATCATCCTGTGCGTTGAGCACGCCGACAATATCAAGCACCGAGAACCACCACTTTGCTCCCGCCTCATCCCAGACAGCCCGTACTTCGCGGTCGTCAAAGAATCGTATCGATATTTTCTGTATTTCGCTCATGGTTTAGTCGTCCCTGTTTGAGCCGGATAATGTCTCCATCTTGTTCAAGCAAACCAAGTTTTTGTCTCGGTTTTCGAATATCCGGAAACTCCAACGCCAAAACCGCCGCAGTTACCGGCAGCCATATTTAGCCAATACTGAATTCCTGTCTCAAAATTAGTAAAAATCATAGAACTTAATCCTATTCAATAGGATTTTCTTGCGATATTTTTACTGCTATATAAAAAAATGGAGCGTAACTTTTTAAGTTGCACTCCATTTATATGGATTTAGATATTTCTAAATTGACGGATTATTTCACTTCCTCGAAGTCCACATCCGTGATGTGATCATCGTTGTTGTTGCTCTGATGTTGAGCCTGTTCCGCTCCCGGTTGTGCTTGTGCGCCGGCTTGTGCCTGTGCGTTGTACAAGTCTTGTGCGGCAGCTTGCAGAACGGTATTCAGTTCGTTCGAAGCAGCGTCGATACCGGCGATATCCTGTGCTTTATGGGCTTCTTTCAGTTTTGCCAAAGCCCCTTCGATAGCGCTCTTCTTGTCTGCCGGAATCTTATCGCCCATCTCTTTCAACTGTTTTTCAGTTTGGAAGATCATGGCATCGGCATGATTCAGTTTGTCTACACGTTCTTTCTCTTTGGCATCGCTTTCGGCATTAGCGGCAGCTTCTTCTTTCATCCGTTTGATTTCGGCTTCGCTCAAACCGCTGGAAGCTTCGATACGGATGCTTTGTTCTTTACCGGTGCCTTTGTCTTTTGCCGAAACGTTCAAGATACCGTTGGCATCGATATCGAACGTCACTTCGATTTGAGGCACACCACGCATAGCGGCAGGGATGCCGTCGAGGTGGAACTTACCGATCGTCTTATTGTCTTTTGCCATCGGGCGTTCGCCTTGCAATACGTGGATTTCTACCGAAGGCTGGTTGTCGGCAGCCGTAGAGAAGATTTCCGATTTGCGGGTAGGTATAGTCGTGTTGGCATCGATCAACTTCGTCATAACGCCACCGAACGTTTCGATACCGAGCGACAGCGGTGTAACGTCGAGCAGCAATACGTCTTTTACGTCGCCCGACAATACGGCTCCCTGGATGGCAGCACCTACGGCAACCACTTCATCGGGATTCACGCCCTTCGACGGAGTTTTTCCGAAGAATTTTTCAACGACAGCCTGGATAGCCGGGATACGGGTAGAACCGCCGACAAGGATTACTTCGTCGATTTGCGATGCGCTCAGACCTGCATCTTGCAATGCTTTGCGGCACGGTTCGATGGTGGCTTGGATCAGCTTGTCGCTCAATTGTTCGAACTTGGCACGGGTCAGTGTCTTTACCAAGTGTTTGGGCACACCGTTTACCGGCATGATATACGGCAAGTTGATTTCGGTCGAAGTGGAGCTTGACAGTTCGATTTTAGCTTTTTCGGCAGCTTCTTTCAAACGTTGCAATGCCATCGGGTCTTGACGGAGGTCTACACCTTCGTCGTTTTTGAATTCGTCTGCCAACCAGTCGATGATTACGTGGTCGAAGTCGTCACCGCCGAGGTGGGTATCGCCGTTTGTCGATTTTACTTCGAATACGCCGTCGCCCAATTCGAGGATAGAAATATCGAACGTACCACCACCTAAGTCGAATACGGCGATCTTCATATCTTTATTTGCCTTGTCCAGACCGTAAGCCAAAGCGGCGGCAGTCGGTTCGTTTACGATACGGCGAACATTCAGACCGGCAATTTCACCGGCTTCTTTGGTAGCCTGACGTTGTGCGTCGTTGAAGTAAGCCGGAACGGTGATAACGGCTTCGTTTACTTCCTGTCCCAGATAATCTTCTGCTGTTTTCTTCATCTTTTGAAGAATCATAGCCGAGATTTCTTGCGGAGAATACAGTCGTCCGTCGATATCGACACGCGGCATATTGTTGTCGCTGCGTACTACCTTATAGGGCACGCGGGCAATTTCGTTTGCGACTTGATCGTATGTTTCACCCATAAACCGTTTGATCGAGAAGATCGTACGGGTAGGGTTCGTGATAGCCTGACGTTTGGCGGGTTCACCTACTTTACGTTCTCCACCATCGACGAATGCGACGACGGAAGGTGTTGTGCGACGACCCTCGCTGTTAGCGATTACTACCGGTTCCGTACCTTCCATTACGGCTACGCAGGAGTTGGTTGTTCCAAGGTCAATACCAATGATTTTTCCCATAATCTTTATATTTTAATTGTTTTTAATCAGTTCTTTTTATCTGCTTCCGGTAGGAGGAGCCCCGCCTTCCGAACTGCGGACACAAATCAATATTCAAATCCTGTGCCAAAAAAAATCGTAAAACAATCCGGTTTGTTTTGTCAGTCCGATCCGATTCGCTTTTTCGTTTTGTCAGAAACACTGACGATTTGACAGGTTTTGCGCTCGAATTCGTTTCTCGAAACAGGATTGCCGAAATCATAACAACTTCTCTTGTCGGATAGTTGAAAATCGCCGAGTTTATTTTACGGAAAAATTTCCTTATTAAAACGAAAACACCTAAATTTGCGACTTTGGTATGTCTATACCGATAGAAAATTAGGAACAACTATTAAATATTTTATTATGAACATTTCACACATTGAACATTTGGGTATTGCCGTAAAAAGTTTGGAAACAGCGATCCCGTATTACGAGAAAGTATTGGGTCTGAAATGCTATTCGATCGAAGAAGTGGCAGATCAAAAGGTGAAAACCGCTTTTTTCAAAGTGGGACAGACCAAGATAGAATTGCTCGAACCGACCAGCGAGGAGAGTGCGGTTGCCAAATTTATCGAAAAACGCGGCGAGGGAATCCACCATTTGGCTTTTGCCGTTGCCGACGGTGTAGCTAACGCTTTGGCGGAAGTTGAAGGTAAAGGTGTGGCTCTGATCGACAAAGCCCCCCGCAAAGGTGCGGAAGGTTTGAACATCGCATTCCTGCATCCCAAATCCACTTGCAGTGTATTGACAGAACTTTGTGAAAATCCTAACAAATAATTTTATGAGCAATCAACTTGAAAAAGTAAAAGAGCTGATCGCACTTCGTGCCGAGGCTCGCATGGGTGGTGGTGAAAAGGCTATCCAGAAACAACACGAGAAAGGTAAATACACAGCTCGTGAACGTATAGCCCAACTGCTCGACGAGGGTAGCTTCGAAGAAATGGATATGTTTGTAAAACACAGATGTACAAACTTCGGACAAGAAAAGAAATCTTATTTAGGCGACGGTGTCGTTACCGGTTACGGTACGATTGACGGTCGTTTGGTATATGTCTTCGCACAAGATTTTACGGTATTCGGCGGATCGCTTTCCGAAACTATGGCGTTGAAAATCTGTAAAGTCATGGATATGGCTATGAAGATGGGTGCTCCGGTCATCGGTTTGAACGACTCGGGAGGTGCCCGTATTCAGGAAGGTATCAATGCGTTGGCTGGATATGCCGAAATCTTCCAACGCAACATTATGGCATCGGGTGTGATTCCGCAGATCTCCGGTATCTTCGGTCCGTGTGCCGGCGGTGCCGTTTATTCTCCCGCATTGACCGACTTTACGATCATGACCAAGGGTATTTCGTACATGTTCTTGACCGGTCCGAAAGTGGTGAAAACCGTAACGGGTGAAGATGTGTCGCAAGAGGCTTTGGGTGGAGCGGAAGTACACTCTACCAAATCGGGTGTGGCTCACTTTGCTGCCGAGAACGGAGAAGAAGGTCTGGCGATCATCCGTAAACTGTTCAGCTACATTCCGCAAAACAACCTGGAAGAACCGCCGTTGGTAAAATGTACCGACCCGATCGACCGTCTCGAAGATTCGTTGAACGAAATTATCCCCGATAGTGCAAACCGTCCTTACGATATGTATAAGGTGATCGGTGCAATCATCGACAACGGTGAATTCCTCGAAGTACAACGCGACTATGCGAAGAACCTGATCGTAGGTTTCGCCCGTTTCAACGGACAAGCCGTAGGTATCGTTGCCAACCAGCCGCAATATCTGGCAGGTGTGCTCGACTGCAACGCATCGCGTAAGGGTGCACGTTTCGTTCGTTTCTGCGACGCATTCAATATTCCTTTGGTTACTTTGGTCGATGTGCCGGGATTCTTGCCGGGTACGGGTCAAGAGTACAATGCCGTGATCCTGCACGGTGCCAAACTGCTTTATGCATACGGCGAAGCTACTGTTCCCAAAGTAACGGTGACGTTGCGTAAATCGTACGGTGGTTCGCACATCGTGATGAGCTGTAAACAACTCCGTGGCGACATGAACTACGCTTGGCCGACTGCCGAAATCGCCGTAATGGGTGGTGCCGGAGCCGTAGAGGTGCTTTATGCAAAAGAAGCCAAAGAGGCTGCCGATCCCGCAAAATTCATGAAAGAAAAAGAAGAGGAATACACGAAACTGTTTGCCAACCCCTACAATGCTGCCAAATACGGTTATATCGACGATGTGATCGAGCCGCGTAACACTCGTTTCCGCATAATCCGCGCATTGCAGCAGTTGCAGACCAAGAAAGTGACCAACCCTGCCAAGAAGCATGGTAATATTCCTTTGTAATTCATAAACTCGTAAGACAATGAATAAAAGAAACATAGGGATATTAGTCCTCTTTTTGTCGCTGTCGCTTTCAGTGATGGCACAAGGTCGGAAGAGCTTGAAGATCAACGAGGTGTTGATTCAGAACGAAACGAATTTTGAAGATGATTACGGTGTGCGCAGCGCGTGGATCGAAATCTTCAATACGGCGTTCTCCACTGTCGATATCAAAAGCTGCTACCTGACCAACGACAAGAATGATCCCCAAAAATATCCGATTCCCAAGAGCGACGTGCAGACGGTCATCGCGCCTCGTCAGCACCTGCTTTTCTGGGCGGACGGTATGCCCAACCGGGGAACATTCCATGTGAGTTTTACTTTGGATCCTGAAAAAGAAAACTGGATCGGACTTTATGATGCAAACGGTAAAACCTTGTTGGACTCCGTCACGGTTCCGGCTGGTATTCCCGTCGATCATTCGTGGGCACGCAAGACCGACGGTGAAGAAGGTTGGGTGTTGAAAGGCGGAAACGATCCGATGGATTATGTGACGCCGAGTACGAACAACGTGACCATCGACTCGAACGAAAAGATCGATATGTTTGCCCAATACGACAAACATGGAGTCGGTATGGCAATCATGGCGATGTCGGTTGTATTTAGCGGTTTGCTGTTGCTGTATATCTTGTTCCGTTTGATCGGTGCCGTCTCGGTGCGTCTGTCGAAACGCAATGCGATGAAATCGCATGGTATTTCCGACAAAGAAGAGGCGAAAGCCAAAGAGATGGGTCGCGAATCGGGCGAAGTGTATGCTGCGATTGCGATGGCACTTCATGCTTACCTCAATACGCACGATGTCGAAGATACAGTACTCACCATTAACCAAGTGAAGAAAGCCTACTCGCCGTGGAGTTCCAAGATCTATACGTTGCGGGAAGTTCCCTCTAAAAAGTAACCATTCAAATTTCAGAATCGTATGAAAGAATATAAATTTAAAATCAACGGAAACTCATACAATGTTTCTGTAAGTCAAATCGACAACAACACGGCACAGGTCGAAGTGAACGGCGTGCCTTACAAGGTTGAGAGTGCTGCCGAGATGGCTGCCGCTGCACCCGTAGTAGCAGCACCCCGCCCTGCCGCTGCGCCTCGCACCGAATCCGGAACGCCGGTCGTTGCCCGTCCCGTTCAAGCCAAAGGGGCTGCTTCGGCTATCAAGTCGCCGCTGCCCGGTGTTGTAAACAACATTCTGGTAAAAGCCGGAGATGAAGTGAAGGCCGGACAAACCGTACTTATCCTCGAAGCCATGAAGATGGAAAACAACGTCAATGCGACGAAGTCGGGTAAAGTAATCGAAGTGAAAGTAAACATGGGTGAGTCGGTTCTCGAAGGTACCGATCTGATCGTAATAGAATAACTATATGGACTTTACATCATTTCTGACGGATAATTTATTGAGGTTTTGGGAGTACACCGGCTTTGCCAATGCTACTTACGAACACTTCATTATGATATTGGTCGGAGTTTTCTTTCTCTATCTGGCGATAAAGAAAAACTTCGAACCGATGTTGCTTGTTCCTATCGGATTCGGTATTCTGATCGGAAACATACCGTTCAAGATCGATGCCGGTCTTGAAGTCGGAATATACGAAGAAGGATCTGTATTGAATATCCTGTACCAAGGTGTAAGTGCCGGATGGTATCCGCCGTTGGTGTTCTTGGGTATCGGTGCGATGACCGACTTCTCGGCGTTGATCGCCAATCCGAAACTGATGTTGATCGGTGCGGCTGCGCAGTTCGGTATCTTCGGAGCTTATATGGTAGCGCTTTTGCTCGGCTTCGATCCCGATCAGGCAGGTGCGATTGCTATTATCGGTGGAGCTGACGGACCTACGGCAATCTTCTTGTCGTCCAAACTGGCACCGAACCTGATGGGTGCGATTGCGGTCTCGGCATATTCCTATATGGCGTTGGTACCGGTAATACAACCTCCGATCATGCGTTTGCTGACAACGAAGAAAGAGCGTTTGATCCGGATGAAACCGGCACGTGTCGTTTCACAAAACGAAAAGATCATTTTCCCCATCGTCGGTTTGTTGCTCACTTGCTTCATCGTTCCGTCGGGTCTGCCCTTGTTAGGCATGCTTTTCTTCGGAAACCTGTTGCGTGAGAGTGGTGTCACCACCCGTCTGGCGAAAACGGCAAGCGGTCCGATGTGTGATATCGTAACGATTTTGTTGGGTGTTACTGTCGGTGCTTCTACGCAAGCATCCGAATTCCTTACCCGCGAAACCATCGGTATCTTCTTCCTCGGATTCATGGCATTTATTATTGCCTCGGCTTCCGGTGTGATATTCGTGAAACTGTTCAACCTGATTTTGCCGAAAGGAAAGAAAATCAACCCGCTCATCGGAAATGCCGGAGTATCGGCAGTTCCGATGTCAGCACGTATCTCCAACAATGTAGGTCTTGGATACGATCCGACCAACTACTTGTTGATGCATGCTATGGGTCCGAATGTTGCAGGAGTAATCGGTTCGGCTGTTGCCGCCGGTGTATTGCTCGGCTTCCTCGGTTAGTCTTCGGATGAAAAATAAAAGAAAGGGGTTGTGTCGAAATGAAGTTTTCGACACAACCCCTTTCTGTGTGTCGGAATCTCCGGGATGTAAGGCGCATAGAAAGAGGGGGCAGGTATTTAGAGTCGTAATCGACTTGGTTCGAATTCCGATGGTAATGCCGCAGATCGGAGCTGATGACACCGTTCTTCTTGTTTCCGGATGAGTAGGAGCTGTCGAATTTTTATGAAAAAACGACGCCCATAGCTCGATTTTATACACAAATGCTTGAATTTGATTAAAAATTCTATTAATTTGTGATTCTTCGTTCCGCTTTTTTAGTAGTTTTACATCACGAATATTCGTGTCGGCGAAATCGGGGGGGGGGAGGATTTTACCTTGGCTCGTGCCGGCAGGCTGATTAGGACGGAACAGTACTTATTGTAAATAATATTATATGAATTGAAAAAAAATTACGCAGATGAAGAAACAAATTGTTCGATTGACCGCTGTGCTGCTGGGTGCAAGCCTTGGTCTGAGTGCGGAGGCGCAAATGCTCTCTTTACATGTTGAAACGCCGGGTACATTGTCCGAGGCGGTAGCCGCAAGCGGACAGGAGAAATATCAGATAGCTTCGTTGAAACTGACCGGTGAACTGAATGGTACCGATATCGCTTATGTCCGCGAAATGGCGGGGCGTGCTCCCAATAGTTATGCTACCACCGAAGGTATCCTGTCCGAAATCGATTTGTCGGAAGTTCGTATTGTAGAGGGGGGTGACTCCTATTTCCAATATCTGTCGCCTGTTTATGCCGTTACGGATAAATTGGGTAGCTTTATGTTTTATTATTGCGAAAATCTGACGAAGGTTGTTCTGCCGGAGAGTGTGACCGAGATTGGGCAAGAGGCATTTTTCCATACCGGTCTGACGGACGTTGTTATTCCGGCATCGGTAAAGCGAATCGAAAAAAATGCGTTTAACGGATGTTCTTCACTGGAATCGGTTACATTTTCCGAAGGCTTGGAATCGTTGGGCAACTTGGCGTTCTTAGGTTGTGGAATGGAACGTGTCGATTTACCCGAAGGAGTGAAGAAGATCGGAAATGCCGTATTCTCTCACAACCAACAGTTGGCAAGAGTTTCACTTCCGTCTACACTGACCGAAATGGGCGATGAGGTTTTCTTAAATACAACTTCATTGACTGAAATTCATTGTGCAGCCGTAGAGCCTCCGGTATGTGGCGAAAACTGTTTCGTATCGCAGGAAGATCCGGGGGGAGGATTCTCTGCCGATAATCGTAGTCAGGTCCGTGCGGCGGCTACAAAAACGATCACAGTATATGTTCCAGCCGGGTCGGAAGAGGCTTATCGTGCGGCAGAGGGTTGGAAAGGCCTGACGATTGTCACCGAAAGCAGTGCGGTGGAAGTTGTCGATGTTGTTTCGGTAAAGGCTTATGCACAAGCCGGATCGGTAATTGTAGAAGGATTGCAAGCCGGAATGCCGGTATCCGTTTACAATGTACAGGGTATGTTGTTGAAAAAACAGCAGGCTGATGGATATACGATGCAAATCGCTTTGCCTGCCGGTCAGGTTTATCTGGTAAAAGCCGGAGAGCAGACGATTAAGGTGCGGATGTAATGGCTTTTCCGATAAGGAAGCAGAGCCGAACTTGTCTCCGGACTATGCCGAGGCGAGAAAAGGAGCATGAATATGCACTTAAAAAATATCGCCTTTTAGGTATCCTTTTTATTCGAACAACCCTCGCTACAAAATTCTGTGGCGAGGGTTGTTCGGCTTTTAGAGCGTTTGGGCTCAATTCCATATTGTCGGGATCGGCTCTCCGTTACGGCTGTTGCGATCGGATACGGGCATCCATAGCCTCCGCAGCCCGGCGGCCGTCGCCCATGGCGAGGATGACCGTGGCGCCACCGCGCACAATGTCGCCACCGGCATATATGTCGGCGATGCACGATTGCATTGTCTGGTCATCGACCACGATCGTACCGCGTTTGCTGACTTCCAGCCCGGAGATGGCATTCGGCACCAACGGGTTGGGCGATACGCCTACGCTTACGATCACTTCATCTACTTCGAGTTCCTCTATCGCTCCGGGGATTTCTACCGGAGAACGTCGTCCCGATGCGTCGGGTTCGCCTAAGGTCATTTTTTGTAAACGCACTTTCCGCACACGTCCGCGTTCATCGCCGATGTACTCGATCGGATTGTGCAGGGTCATGAATTCTACACCCTCTTGCTTGGCGTGATGTATCTCTTCGATACGGGCGGGCATCTCTTCTTCCGAGCGGCGGTAAACGATGATCGCACGTTCGGCACCGAGCCGTTTGGCTGTCCGTACCGAGTCCATGGCAGTATTACCTCCGCCTACAATCATTACGTTACGACCCCGCAATACCGGAGTATCGGCAGTCGGGTCGGCAGCCTGCATCAGATTGACACGAGTAAGATATTCGTTGCTCGACATCACCCCGATCAGATTTTCGCCGGGAATGTTCATGAAGCGGGGCAGACCGGCACCGCTGGCTACAAAGATCCCTTTAAAGCCCATGTCGTGCAAATCGTCGTACGAGAGAGTCTTTCCTACGATACAGTCGGGAACGAATTCCACCCCCATCTGGCGCAGCCCCGCGATCTCTACATCTACGATGCGGTTGGGCAGACGAAACTCGGGAATGCCGTATTTAAGCACTCCTCCGATTTCGTGCAGAGCCTCGAATACCGTGACCGAATATCCGCGTTTTGCCATGTCTCCGGCAAAGGAGAGACCGCACGGTCCCGATCCTACCACTGCGATGCGGATGCCGTTGCTTTCGGGAATCTGCGGAATGGAGATCTGTCCGCTTTCGCGTTCGTAATCGGCTGCGAAACGTTCGAGATAACCGATAGCCACTGCCTGTTTTTTTAACTTCTGGGTATAAAAACATTTCGATTCGCATTGCTTTTCCTGCGGGCAGACCCGACCGCATACGGCGGGCAAAGCACTGGTTTGTTTCAGTACACGGGCAGCTTCGAGGAAGTCGCCCCGTTCGATATTCTTGACAAAACAGGGAATGTTGATGCCCACCGGACAACCGGTGATGCAAAGCGGGTCGGGGCAGTCGAGGCAACGCGAGGCTTCGATCTGTGCCTGTTCGGCGGTGAGCCCTTGGTTCACCTCTTCGTTGCAGGTAATCCGGTATGCCGGATCGAGTTCGTTCATCTGCACGCGAGGTATGTCGGTGCGTTCTTTATTCTTTTTACTTTTACGCAACTCTTCGCGCCATGCCTCGGCACGCAAGGTCGCTAATTCTTCTTTATTCATAGCCCGGAGAGTTTATTCGAGTTCTTTGTATGAGGATAGACGCATCAGCATTTCGTCGAAATCGACTTCGTGTGCGTTGAATTCCGGTCCGTCGATACAGACGAAACGGGTTTTACCCGCTACCGTGATACGGCAGGCGCCGCACATGCCCGTGCCATCGACCATGATCGTATTGAGCGAAGCCACCGTCGGAACTTCGTATTTGCGGGTAAGCAGAGATACGAACTTCATCATTACGGCAGGACCGATTGTAACGCAAAGATCTACCTTCTCGCGTTGTATAACCTCTTCTACGCCTTGGGTTACCAACCCTTTTTTACCGTACGAGCCGTCGTCGGTCATGATAATGACCTCGTCGGAAACTGCCCGTATCTCGTCTTCGAGAATCAGTAGATCGCGGTTACGTGCAGCCAGTACCGAAACAACCCGGTTTCCGGCAGCTTTCATAGCCGTGGCGATAGGCAGTAGCGGCGCGATTCCCACACCGCCTCCGCAGCAAACTACGGTTCCGAAATGTTCGATATGCGTAGCTTGCCCCAACGGACCTACCACATCGGTGATATAGTCGCCCGGTTCAAGGGCGCACAATTTGGAGGTAGACTTGCCGATAGCCTGTACAACCAATGTGATTGTACCTTTTTCGACATCGGCAGAAGAGATGGTAAGCGGAATACGTTCGCCTTTCTCTCCGACCCGTACAATGACGAAGTGTCCCGCCCGGCGGGCTTTGGCTATCAACGGAGCCTCGACCACGAGTTTGACCACCTTATCGGAGAAGAATTGTTTATCGACTATTTTATTCATCGTCTGGATGTGTTTATATAGTTTAGAAAAAGGAATTCGGTTTGCGATGCTACAACCCTGTCGGAGGGTTCATCAATTTGTTCGGTTGCGTCAGCTGGAAACGGTAGCCGAGCGTATAGGTAAATCCGAAAGGCATATTGCGGTTGCCGAAACCGGGGATATACCACGGATTGGAATTATGCGGTTGGGAGCAATCGAGCAGGATGCGAAACCGTGCCGACCATCCCATATAAAAGCCTTTGTAGATCTTTACCCGGATTGCCGCCAACAGTTCCAGCCAATGCGCCACGGCATGTTGGTTGGTAATATCGAAATGCTCGGTCGTGCCCCAATAAGGCGAATCGACGGTTACGTCACGTATGTCGTAGCGGAAAGCGGAGACTCCGTAACGGAATCCGCCGTACACGAAACTCTCGGTAGGCTTGTTGTAAATGAAATTATAGTTCAATCCGATGCGGTTGTAGACAGCCGCCGGATTGTAGTAGTTGAAGTTGTTGCCTTCGGGGGTATTGTCGGCATATCCGATACCGATTTCCCATGTGGGGAAAAAACGGTTTTGCAGATCGAGTTCTATGCCGATTTCGTAGTTGCCGTAGCGTTGCCCGAACAGTTGTGCGATCGGGTCGAAGATATTGACGGTCACCATCAGTCCGTTCCAGAGCGGCGCAATCGGTTTGGCTCCGAAGCGGCTCTTTTTGGCGGTGGAATCGGCAGGTGCCTCTTCTACTTGTTTCTCCGGCTCATTCCCCTCGGTCGCTTCCCGTTCCATCTCTTTGGCATAGACCGGAGGTTGCGACGTATCTACCGGCACGATCTTACGCTGTTGTGCCGAGAGAGCCGTCGATACGAGCAGCACGATGAGGCATAATATGTTATTCTTCAAGTTGTACGACATAGAATATTCGGATACTTTCAAACTCTTTGTTGTCGATTTCGGTACGGACCATACCTACCGAATCGAGGATATTTCGGGTGTACATGCACGTATCTATCCGGTAACGGTACATAGCCCCGCAGTCGATAGATTCGAAATAGGGATACGACTGATATACAAATGTGATGGTATCGTTATAACGGGCGGACGACAAATCGTGTTGCAAATAGCGGATGACATATTGCGTGGAGTTGTCGGTCGATCGCAGGGGCAGGTAAAGACGCGAAACCGCTGTGGCGCTGTCCAACAGCATGGAGTCGGCGGGCTGGTGCAACCCGTATACCGAAATGGAATCGATGGCTATTGAGCTTACCGGATCGGTATTCGAGGCATAGAAACCGGCGAGCGGAATGCTGCTTCGGTTATCGAGACACCCCAGATTATTGCACGACGGAAGCGCCGCCATGCAAAGTAATAGGAGTAATGCGCCTATCGGGGCGATTGTTTTTAAAACTCTTCCCATCTTACGATTTCGTTTAACGGTTTTCTTTTCTTCTCAGGCTCAATCGCTTGGTCGGAAGGATAGCCGATAGGAAGCAATACTACCGGTTCTACCGATTCGGGCAGATGCAACACCTCGCGGCATATCGTCGTATCGAAGTTGCACACCCAACAAGTGCCTAAACCCTGTTCGGTTGCCGCTAATGCGATATGTTCGGCTGCGATTGCCGCATCGATGTCGGCATGATCTTTTCCGTCGCGGCGTTTCCATGACACGGCATGGTCGGCACACACGACGATACACGCCGGAGCCGTTTCGATCCAGTCGCGGCGATAGCAGGTTTTCAGGGCTTGTAGCCGGGCAGTGTCGCGTATTACGATGAATACCCACGGTTGGAAATTGACAGCCGACGGAGCCAGACGCGCCGTTTCGAGAATATATTCCAGCGTTTCTTGTTCCACCGGAACGGGTGCGAAATCGCGCAAGGAGTAACGTTGCCGTACTAAACCGAGGAAGTTTTTTGTTTCGGGTATCGTCATTGTATTTTGGTGTATAAACGTTTCGGAAAATAGCAGGTTATTTCAATTCGCTTTCGATCTGATATTTGTTGCGTTCCATCGAATTACGCGAAATCAATTCGCCGAGAAAACCGGTAAGAAACAGTTGCGTACCCAGTATCATCGAGGTCAGCGAGATATAGAAGTAGGGCGAATCGGTCACTAAACGATATGGCAAATGGGCGTAGAGGCAATACACCTTATATGCGCCGACAGCTATTGCGGCGAAAAAGCCCAGAATGAACATCAGGCTGCCTAACAGACCGAAGAAGTGCATCGGTTTCACTCCGAACCGGGAGAAGAACCAAAGCGTCATCAGGTCGAGATAGCCGTTTACAAAACGGTCGAGGCCGAATTTTGTCTTTCCGTATTTTCGTGCCTGGTGATGCACCACCTTTTCCCCGATACGGGTATAGCCGGCATTCTTCGCCAGATAAGGAATATAACGGTGCATATCGCCGTAGATTTCGATGCTTTTCACCACTTCGAGCTTATAAGCTTTCAGCCCGCAATTGAAATCGTGAAGATGTATGCCGCTCACCCGGCGGGCGGTAGCGTTGAACAACTTGGTAGGCAATGTTTTGGAAAGCGGGTCGTAACGTTTCTTTTTCCAACCCGAAACGAGGTCGTAGCCCTCTTCGGTAATCATCCGGTAGAGTTCGGGAATTTCGTCGGGGCTGTCCTGCAAATCGGCATCCATCGTGATGACCACGTCGCCGGTAACCCGTTCGAACCCGGTGTACAAAGCAGGCGATTTGCCATAGTTGCGGCGGAAGCAAACCCCTTTGATATTCGGGTTCTGTTCCCGCAGTTGTTGTATGACTTCCCACGAGCGGTCGGTACTGCCGTCGTTGATAAACCAGATTTCGTACGAAAAATGATGCTTCTCCATTACCTGTTCGATCCATTGGGCGAGTTCGGGTAAGGATTCGGCTTCGTTATACAACGGGATTACTAATGAAATATCCATGTCGTTCCTTTTTTACAATGTATTGTCCGTATCGTTCTGGGAAGCGATACGTTTGCGGTTGGCGGGCCATGCCACTATCATCGATAACAACGATCCGAAAAATACGTTCGCCCACATGGTTTGTATTACCATTTCGATGGGCGAGGGGATAGCGCCGTTTTCGAAGCCCTGACGAGCCAGATTCATCATCTCGTTCTCTTGCAGCGAGGGCATGGATTCGAGCAGAGACAACAATGCGGTCACCTGATTGTGTATATATTGCGGGTCGATATAGGCATAGTAGATATATTCCGCCAGTCCGCTTATCATGGAGGCAAAGAAAAAGAGCAATATGCCCAGCATCCATAACAGGGAGTAGAACGATGCGCCTCCGTTTTGCCGACGGAAACGTATCATCAGATAGTAAAGTACGAACGGTATGCCGACCAACATCAATGCCGACAACACGTCGCAGATTGCAAAACGCAGGCTCAATGTGGCTAATAGAAATTTGACGATGAAATAAAGCCCTAAGTAGGAGCCGTATTCCATTGAAAAATTGAGTATGCCTTTGCGTTCGATAGTCACTTTCATTTCTTGATTATCCGGGAAATCGCTTTGGGTTATGTGTTTTTACAAAGATAGTGAAAGGCGAGGGCAGAGTCAAATTTATTTGAACTATGCCGAGATGCCGCTTATCTTCTACAAAGATAACTCCTTTCTCTGTATATCGGATATTTCGGGCGAAGATTTTAAGAACAAGTAAGGCTTTTCGGGGCAGATACCGATTCGGGGTTACATGGTATCTGGCGGCATCAACCCCATTGGCTGATGTCGTAGCCCGCTTCGTCGAACAATTGCTTGTCGGCATCGGCTTGCGAACCGTGCGTAGTCAGCAGGTCGCCCACCATCAACCCGTTTAGTCCGGCTTGCAATGCCTGCCGTTGTATGTGGCGCGGCAACCGCGCCCTGCCTCCGGCAAAACGAATGACTGTGCGAGGCAGGATCAACCGGAAAATAGCGATAGACACCAATATGTCCTCGTCGCTGATCGGAGCCGTATGCTCCAAAGCCGTCCCCTTGATCGGGCATAAGATATTCATCGGCACCGAAACGACTCCCAGCTCGGCAAGTTCGAATGCCAGTTCGATACGTTGGGTCATTGTTTCTCCCATTCCGATAATTCCTCCCGAACAAACTTCGAGCCCCACTTCTTTGGCGAGGCGTATAGTCTCTTTCTTCTCTTCGGGAGTATGCGTGGTGCAGAGCGACGGGAAAAAGGATGCCGACGTTTCCAGATTGCAGTGGTAACGCTTTACCCCCGTATCTTTGAGCATCTGCAACTCGCTGCGCCCCAACAGTCCCATCGAAGCACACAACTGCAATCCAGTCGATTCGCCGATTTGCCGGAATAACTTGCAAAACTCCGGCATATCCTTCATCGATACCGCTCTGCCGCTTGTCACTAAGGAAAACCGGTCTATTCCCCGTTTGTCGTTAGCCTGTGCTATTGCCATCACTTCGTCGGTTGCTATGATCGGGTAAGTAGCCACCCCGGTATGATAATGAGCCGATTGGGCGCACCACTTGCAGTTTTCGGAACATTTCCCCGAGCGGGCGTTTACGATAGAACAGGTATCGGGTGCCGTATCGCAGAAATGCCGCCGGATCTCATCTGCCGCAGCATACAGTTCCATACGTGGCGCAGTTTCAGCCAATTGTACAGCCTCTTCGAAAGAGATAGCCCCTCCGGAGAGAATACGTTCTTTAACGGTATGTAATAGTTCGTGCATTGTTTCGTTTGTTTCAAATCGATTTTGATAATCGGGCGCAACAGCCGCCTGCCTTCTACAACCCTTAAATTTGTAACACGGTTCTCACGTTCCAAGGTTTGTAGGACAAAAGTAATAAATTTGTGCCGATAATGAAAGTTTAACAAAGGACAATGGAGCCGGACGGCGCACATTATGTGCAAAGATAGCGAAAGCCGAGAGTAGAGTCAAATTTATTTGAACTATGTTAAGGCATTCGTAGAAAAAGCTCTCTCAACTCTCTATCGTTGCTTTTGGCATATCTTAAACGATTTTTCGTCTTGGATACAGGTGTGGTGTATATCAAGCTGTTAAATCCGACCACGTTATAAGTTCTCCGGCAGAAGTCTTCATATTCTTTTCTCCGTTGTAGATTGCAAAACATTGTTTCATAGCTTGCCTCTAATATAGAAACCCATGCGGAAATTGTCGATTCGTTTCTTGCAAATTTACGATTAAAAAATAAATTTGCAAGAAATGGGTGATCTAAATTGATAACATGGGAAATACTTAAAATATGGCAATAAGCCGTTGCGAATTTGTTAAGTTATAGACTCCGGTTGTCGGGGCAGGGGAGGGCAGCAATCCGAGACAACCGTGTCGCTCGATACTTTCGGTTAAAAAAATATTGCAGTGTAACCGGTTATATATTAGATGGATGAACGATAACCGGCGTATTTTTTATCGTACAGCTATTGCAGTATAAGAAAAAATATCTACTTTTGTGCCCGGGTAAGTCCTACACGACCAGCTCCCTGCGAATCCCCCAGGGCTTGACCGCAGCAAGGGTAGTAGGTCGTAGCGGTGCGATGTAG
Organism: uncultured Porphyromonadaceae bacterium; assembly: GCA_900538555.1. Classification (GTDB taxonomy): domain Bacteria; phylum Bacteroidota; class Bacteroidia; order Bacteroidales; family Barnesiellaceae; genus UMGS27. Next base: position 92,986 of record UPYI01000003.1, on the reverse strand, counting down.
ATCGCTTACCCACCTGCCGATATAGCTCAGTTGGCCAGAGCACGTGATTTGTAATCTCGGGGTCGTGGGTTCGACTCCCTCTATCGGCTCTTCGAAAAGCGTTCCTCCACGGGCGCTTTTTTTTGTTTATAACACTCTGGATTGATGGACTATTGCCATTCTGACGCACGGAAAAGGGGTTGCATCGAAATTTGCGTTTCGATGCAACCCCTTGACAAAGATAATCCGTTATTTGTTTTTTACACTCTCTTTGGGGTATTTCCAATCTGTCTTCGGACGGCGCATGGCGCGGATCACTAACCAGATACCGGCAATGACGAACGGGATGCTCAGCAGTTGTCCCATATTCAGAAGCATATCGGCTTCGAACGCCTCTTGGTCGTTTTTGATAAATTCGATAAAGAAGCGGGACAAGAAAGTACCGATCAGGAATGTACCGAAGATCAAACCGCTGCGGTGTTCTTCATGTCTGCCCCAATACAGGTACATCAACAATCCGAATAGGGCGAGATAACACAATGCCTCATAAATCTGTGTCGGGTGCGACGGTTCGGTGAAGATCGGAGCCGCTCCTTGCATCCACGCGTGCAGATTGTCTATGAACCGAAAGCCCCACGGCAGATCGGTGGCATGTCCGTAAATCTCATGGTTCATCAGATTTCCCATGCGGATCAATGCGCCCACCAAGGCGATCGGGATTACGACCCGGTCGAAAGTCCATAATGCCGACAAGTGGGTTACCCGGCGCGAGTAGATCAGTATACCGACGATAATACCGATCGCACCTCCGTGGCTTGCCAATCCGCCTTCCCATACTTTCAGTATGTCGATCGGATGTTGCGAATAATAATCCCAGCCGTAAAACAGGCAATGACCCAACCGGGCACCGACAATCGTGGCGATCACTACGTAGACAAACAGCGAATCGAGCCATTGGGAGGGAAAGCCTTCGTAACGGCGAAAGCGGTCGAATATCATGTAGCCGGCAATAAATCCGATAGCAAAGAACAATCCGTACCAGCGGATTTCGATAAAGCTGTTGATTATATCCGGATGTACAGTCCAAGTAATATAGTCGAGCATAGTGTATTTGTTTTTATTTCCGTTTTGCGATATACAAATCCATGTTCATTGTCTCTCTCCGCTCCGGAGAAAGACGGAGTTGTAAAAGTACGCAATAAAATCGGTTATACCAAATGACGTATCAATTCGTCGCGGTCGCCGTAGAGCAGATCTATTACCGGAATTTCGATCAAGGTATAACAACCCGGTTGCTGACGCATGGCGGCACGGGCTGTTCCTACCAATACCTGAGCCGTGAGGGCGGGGTTGTTGATTGTCATGTTGAACTCGAAGCGCTGGTTCTGGGTCTTGCCCGAAACACCTTTGCGCACCATGTTCACGCCGTGTCCCATATCTTTCAGTGCATCTACGCTTTCCACTTGCATGACATGCGTTTCATCGCTGGCAAAGTATGCGTCGGTCTTGATATTGTGTGCCACTTCTTCGAAAGAATGTCCCGGTTCTATCTCCACATATACCATGCGGCGGTGGATACCGGTTCCTAACGGGATAGTCATGGATAAGGCAGCTTTGACGCCGTCGATCGCTTTTACAGCAACGGTATGCCCCATGCTCATGCCTGGTCCGAAGTTGGTATAGGTGATTCCTTTGGGGGCACAGGCTTCCATCAACGTACGTACGATCGAGTCTGTTCCCGGATCCCAGCCGGCAGAGATGATCGATACTGCATGATGCTCCTTAGCTGCGGCTCCGAGCGTTTTGCGCAAGTCGCCGATCTGGGTATGTATGTCGAAACTGTCTACGGTATTGATGCCCATCGACAAGGCTTTCAAGGCATATTTTTCCACTTCGCGTGTCGGAGTGCAAAGTATTGCGACATCGACTTTTCCCAATTCGCTGAGATCTTTTACAACCCGATAGGGTTTCAATTCATCGGGAACGTTTTCCGGATTCCGGCGTACAATTCCGGCGACTTCAAAATCGGGCGATGTCAGAATGGCATCCAATACGAATTTTCCTATATTGCCATAACCTACGATGGCAGCTTTCCACTTATTCATAGATATTTGCGTTCTTTTGTTGTTATTTCGTTTGCAAATGTAGCATAATGTGGTTGAAATGCGCGTTAAAATTTATGATTTTTATTTCTTGCGATAAAAATACGATTTAAAAAAAGGTGCATGAATATGAAGAATTTATCGAAGGCTGTCTTTCGGTAGTTCATGGGGTGTAAGATGATGCGGATGTCATTGTGCCGGGTGTGGAGCAACAATGTGCAGGCAGGCAGCACGATTGCCATATATCCCGATCGGTATTCTATCCGTCGGATATGTCTGATCGGAAATTTTTGCAAGGGATTGCCGGGATCTAAACACCCTATCCGAAACATGTCGTCGAAAACGGAAATCGAATATAAAGTCTGATAAGGAAGCCAAAGTGCGGCTAACGTTGTTTTCTTCTTTGAGGAAACGGGGCGTGACCGTTTATTGCGGTATAAGATCTTAGTTTTTGGGGGTGCAGTCATCTTTTTTAGACTACGAAAGTAATATTATTATAGGATAAAAACTAATTTTGTAGTTCAAAATAAAAGTGCATGATTTTTTGATTTATTATATTTTCGTCTCATTTCCGAATCGAACGATGCGATATGAGATTGATATTTAGAATATTGTCTGATTTGTTAAAATAAAAAATTTATCAATATATTAATTACCATTTTTCAATTTGTGCCGATCGGGCTGTCGGGAGTAGACGAACGATTGGATTTTACGATATACAAAAAGGGCGAGCAGAAATAATCGGCTCGCCCTTTCGTATGGTTTAGGAAATATTAGCGGACGATCTTCATGGCTTTTTTAGCCGTGCGTACGATGTACACACCTTTGGGCATGGACTGCATGTCGATGTCGCCGTTCGATGCGGCAACTTTGGCACCTGTCGCGTTATATACTTCAACAGCTTCGGCTACCGGATTTACAATGATCAGGTTGGCATAGCGTACAGCCGATTTCACTTCTGTTTTTTCAACTGCGGTTGCCGTATTGATAGTAATGGCTTGAACGGTAAAACCACCCGTTGCACCCGGAGTAAACAAATATGCTTTTCCGGCTTTTGTCATTTGGACGGTCAAGGTTGCTGGCGAGCCTTTTTTGTATCCGGTGACGGAAGCCAGTTCGTTGTCGGCTTCGTCGGTTACTTTGAAGTTACGGCCGCCGGTTGCCGAAACCGAGAATGCGATATCGCAAGCAGAGGGTACTTCTACGATCAGAGAGTCGTTGGCTCCGGCACGGATAGCTCCGACAGCGGTGACATCAGTTCCTGCATAGTCGCGTTGTACGGCAACGCCGGCAGTTCCGCCGATCCATTCGGGCAGGATGTAGAATTCGTTCACCGGAGCATTGTATCCGATGCGGAATGCATTGCTTCCCTGATTCATGGTAGCTACGATACCATAACCCGGATTTGCAGGATCTTCGTTGAACGTATCGCCATATATGCTGCTGATTGCAGTTGTCGGAACCCAGACGTTCATATTTTCACCTTCCGGAACATTCAATACATACAAAGCGTTGCCTTTAATATCTATCTGTGCGTTGATTGCGCTTTCTACCGTGGCACCTACCAGAATCGTTTCACCTTCGACTGCGGCTACCGGTGTGCTGAATTCGATTTTGGCAGCATGGAAATATTCTTCGTTCGCAGCCGGAACGTATGTGGCTGAAAGTACTTTCGCTACGGTTTTGAATGTATATTCATACGTGTCGCTGTTACCTTCGATATCGGTCACCGCACCGTTGGCGATTGTCAAAGTATAATCGGCATTCGAAAGCAGGCGGGCAGCCGGGGCGATTTTCAGTTTCACATCCTCTTCTACGGTTACGGTAGCTTCTACGGCAGCCCCGTTTACTTGGAGTGCTACACCTTCGACCTGAGCCAATACGATCGGTTCATCGAATGTCAATACGATTGCCTCTTCTACGGCAAAATCCGTAGCGGTGATATTGGTTTCGGTTACGGTCGGAGCTTGCGAGTCGGCAGCCCGGTTGGTGACCGTTACGGTATAAGTCGTGGTTTCTCCGGCATCGTTGCTGACTACCAATATTCCGGCTCTGTAATTACCGTCGAACGTGTAGCTGACAGCCGATCCGCCCAAGGTCACTTCGGGGGTTGCGGTGCTTAAATCTACATCTGCGGCAACTGTTCCCGTAATGGTTTTCGTTTCGTTGTTGATCTCCATTTCTTCTCCGGCTACCGTAAATTTAGCGGCAAGCGGGCTTGCGGGGGTGGAGAATGTGATGCTCGACAAATAGACCGACCCGTCTACACCACCGAACACTAATGTACAGTTTCCTGTGTTGTTCGTTTGATAGGTGTACGAGTTGCAATTGTTTCCGCACAAAAGCGATTCTGCTTCATTATTGTCTATTTTCACCGACAAATGTCTCGAACCGTTTCCATCGACGCTGATCTCGAAACTTTCGCAGCCCGATACGGTAACTGTAACGAAACGGTCGGATTTGCTTAGATTCGGTATATTCTCACCTGCTTTTACGCATTTGGTTCTGCTGGCATAATTGCTGGTAGAGTAAGTTACCCAGTCGTTTGCTTCTATACTTTCTTGCGCGAAAGACAATGTTTCTCCATTGCTGACTTCATGGAATGTTTGCGCTTGTACGGAAAATCCGCATAAAATGGCGCTACCGATAAATAGTAAAATCTTTTTCATGGTAAGAGTTTTTGTTGTGAATTGATTATGCTCCAAAAGTAATACTATAAATTGGTCGTGTTGTGTAAATATTGATAAAAATAGATACGGATAACGCCTTCTCAATCTATTGGTTTATAGATGTTTTACATAATATCTGGCAACAATAAGGTGTAATAAGCTTTATTTTTTCGGTCGAGGGCAACCTTTGAGCGTGGAGACGGGGCGGGGAACGTTCAGACCGAGGCTGACGAGGTATGGCGATTGGGTGGCATAGATCCTCGCCTGCCATTTACTTGTCGAAGCAGAGGTATTGGGTATGTCTTATAGTTCAAACTTCTGCTGTTTTTATTGTTTCCTGCGAAAGTCTGCCAAGCCGTTCTCTCAACAAATCAATATACCGGTTTTTTAGGTCGGCACTTATGAAAGAGTTTTGAATGACAGTCTCAAACTTGGGCAATAGCTTGACATACTTATTTATCAGGCGTTCTACAACCACACTTTCTATACGAAGAGTGGCTGCTGATTTGACAAAGTCTTCTTTTTGTAGATTCTTCTTTCGTCCGTTTAAGGTTAATGCCAGTTCTTCGTCGTCTTTCGGATTGATAATAATCGCATTCAGCAAGTCGTAAGCCGGAGTCAAACGTATTTTATCGGCAGTTTCATACAAAGAAAAGTTTTTCAAGTGCATATCATTATTCCCTGTCAGCCAAGAGAAAAGTACTAACTCGAAGAAATTGGTAACGTCCATTTTGGGCAAAGATGAGTATTTCAAAATTGCTTTGCCGATTCGTTCATAACTGCTTTTATATTTGTGTTCTGTTTGCCTTTCAGTCAGTTGGCACATATCCTCCATCGCTATTTTCTCTCCGGTAGTCGTTCTGTCTATTCGGCGGGTAAGATAACAAAGCGTATCATCTGCCATCCGCATCAATGTGTGAGGAATCACATCAATATGTGCCAACTCTGCAAGGTGCATAGTCAAATCCTCCACCTCAGGCATCATTTTATATTGTACGGTTTGAGGTTTACAAATATAACCGCCCCAAAGTCCGACGATAGTCAATCGTTTGCCTCCGTCATGCTGGTTCAGGTGCAGGGACAATTTCGGCTGGACGCCGGTCAAAGATGTTTGTTCTTGAATGATTTGTAGGGCAAGTTGGTCAAGTTGCTCTGTCGTATAATCAAGAACAGGTAAAGTTGCTGTTCCGAAAAACTTCTTGATACATGCCGGGTGCATGTCCTTTTCACCCTTTAATAGCGGGCGATAACAATATAAGCAGTTACACATGGCTTCCCTCCTTTTCTTCCACCGAAACAACACTTACTGCACCGATACAATCTTTACAACAAGTCAGTAACAACGACATCCGGTCGAGTATGCTGATGTCCGTATTCCGCAATGCCACGTCCAGTAACCATCCTTCTGGAATCAATCCATCGAAAAATGGAAACAGCACCGGACTTGTATAGGTTTCTTCACGCAAAGGCAATGTCAAACTGATAGCCTTTGCCATTCCCGAAGAAAGATACTCTGAAAGATACCGGAATTCATACCCTGTATCGCTCTCTGTCAGAATCCCAGCCAATAGATCTTTGTAAAATATATGAGCTTGTCTCATCGGTTATCGTTTTTTAAGGTGGCGACCATTTCGTAATTAAAGAAATCAAGAAGATGATTCACCTTGTCAAGGCGCAGTGATTCTTTCCCTTGTTCAAGATCTCGCACAAAACGTAATCCCACACCAGATTTCAACGAGAGTTCTTCTTGTGTCAGATTATATTGCTTTCGCAACATCTTGACCGTAGCAGACAAATTATTCATAAGTATATTGCTTTATACCTTTTCGGGTACAAAGTTAATATAAATATTCGATATTATATCAGAAGAGGTATAATTTGTTTGATTGGTGTGGAATTATATCAAATGGGGTATAATGAAGAAATTTACTGTATGTATGGATGTTTTCGGATTCGGCTGTACCGTCCTCCACATGTTGAAACTTGATGAAGACAGATACGTCTTATATCTTTATCTTTCCATTAATTCCCGTTGTCATTTATCAGAAAATTTTTTATCTCTCCACTTTACATAATATCTGGCAACAATAAGGTGTAATAAGTTTTATTTTTTCGGTCGAGGGCAACCCTTTGAGCGTGGAGACGGGGCGGGGAACGTTCAGACCGAGGCTTTGCAGGAGTATGACGATATAGGGCGATTTGATGGCATAGTGCGAAGTGTAATGTGTCTGGTCTATCATGCTGCTTGTAACGCCGGTAATATTTCCGTTCTCTTTATCGAACATGGCTCCGCCGCTCGATCCGTAATCGGCATCGGCGGAAATATGATAGGCGTTGAATGATGTGTTAAGGCTGGTGATGATCCCTTCCGAATATTTGATGTCGTTGCCCAACATGTCCGGTCTCGGGAATCCTAAGCAGAATATGGAGCTGCCTTGTTCCAACAGATCGGTGGCAATACCGAAAGGCAGATCGGGGAAGCGGGTGAATGTGCTGTCGGTAATTTGCAACACCGCCAAATCGTTATGTTGGTCGCACCCGATTACGCGGGCGGCATATACAGCTTCTTTATCCGAAAGAGGGGTGGTTGGGAATCGTACCCACACTTTCGAGGCATTATCTATTACATGGTGGTTGGTAACGATCAGCCCCGCCGGGTCGATGACGAATCCGCTGCCGGATGTATTGTATTCCCGAGATTGATCGGGAATATTGTGCCGTTGATAGCTTCTGGCAAAAAACAGGCTGACTTTATTGTTCTGGAACATGAGTTCCATAATTTCGTTCCTGTCGATTGTCACTATGCAAGGTTTGATTGTGCGGAATGCGGCATCGTACCACTCTGCCTCGAATATGTTCGGATTGCCGGTCGGAAAGAATTTCCCTTTCCTGTATCCCTCTTTCCAGACACCACGGTTGCGTTCCGCCCCGCTCAGATAAACGAGGTCGTATCCGCCGGTAGAGTCGGCGACGAAGGCGAATTTGTACTCCCCGCCTACATGTACGTTTTTGTTGATACGTTGGTCGTCGGATATCACATTCCAAAAGCCTTCCAGTTTGTTTTGAGATTTGGCGAAACGCGTTTTCAACGACTCGTAAGTATGTCCGGTTTGCCATACATCGGGCTGATAGGTGCGGTATGATACATTCCAGTCGGATAAAGCCACGCAGGCAGCACTGCCGACATAGATGCCCGCACTGTCGCCGAATATGCGGAGGTCGGGGCAGATGCCGAGCGGACAATATTCGTCGATGCCGCCCGACAGCACGAACCCCTTTTCGGGGGTATAGGCGATACGTATCCGGTTGAATCCGCATTCGGTATCGAATGCGTGGCTCTGTTCGATGTCGCTCCACGGGCGATGGACGGTCGTATCGCCGTTGCATACCGTGAATATACGGACTTGCAGCTTGGGAATATCCATATCGTATATCCGGTTCCGGCTGCGTCTGAAACAGATGGCATGGTAATTGTTCCTGTCGGCATACCCCCATACCGCACCCCACACGGGGCGTTTCACTTTCGAGGCTTTCTCTACCCGTTTTCCTTGCGGGGTGCATCGGTAAGCGGGGTATCTTTTCAGTTCGTGATTATTGCGGTTGGCGATTTTCAGGGTGATTTCGGCGATCTTGCCTTTCGGGGTGTGTACCCCGGTTACATTCACTACATCGTATCCGCTTCGCAGGTTGCGGTCGGTCAGAATGCCTTTGTGCCATTCGGTTTCCCGAAAATCGTTGTATCCTGTTTGCCAGTCGGCGGTAGCATTTACCGGTACGGCGGCATACATTCCGATGCAGACGGAAAGGGCAAGGAGCAATATGGCGGTAAATTTTTTCATGGGTCTCGATGTAGCCGATAGCAAAGTTAGGCAAATATTTAGATTTTGAAACACTCCGCCCGCCCTTTTTGGAAATTCTTGTCTTTGAGGTCTGTCTTTTCTTTTCCGTATATAAAAAAAGGATCAATGAAAAAAAATAATTATGTTCGTGCAAGATTTTCGGGAATGTGCGATTTAATGGAATAGAAAAACAAATTAAAATCAGAAACAATGAACAAACAGAAATTAACGGTTTATACGTTGGGCGTTTTGATGACGTCGTGTGCTTTACAATCCTGTCTGGACGATAACGACAACAATTGGGCGTTGCGCCGTCCGACAGCATTGGTAACGGTATGTCCTGTCGAAGGGGGGGAGTTTACCTTGCATCTGGACGATACGACAACGTTGTATCCGACGAATATGGATGTCTCTCCGTTCGGAGATAAAGAGGTGCGTGCGTTGGTAAACTATACCGAGGAGAGCGGCGGTAAGGACGAACGGAACCGCAATGTTTACATCAACTGGATGGATAGTATCCGCACGAAGATGCCGGTGCCGACATTGGGTGAGGAAAACGATGAAACGTATGGCGACGATGCGATCGAAATTGTAAAAGACTGGGTGACGGTAGCGGAAGACGGCTATCTGACACTGCGCATCCGTACCGTATGGGGATATGTGGGAGCCGTGCATTATATCAATCTGCTGACCGGGGTTAATCCGGAAAATCCGTATGAGTTGGAATTGCGTCACGATGCCAATGGCGATGTCGGAGGTCACATGGCGGATGCTTTGGTGGCATTCAATCTCAATACCCTGCCTCGCAATGAAAATTCGGAGGTGAAGATCAAACTGAACTGGAAGTCGTTCAGTGGCGAAAAATCTGCCGAGTTCGACCTCCGTTTGCGCGAATCTGCGATGGAATATCCCGATATGCCGTACAACCGGTATGTAAAGTAATCGGGAAACCCATAGCAAGGAGGAGCGACTTGAAAAACGATACGTTAAAAACAAGAATAACAACGTTGGTTACCTTTACTGGGACAATCGGAAAACTTGCCTGCCGGTGAAAGGCGATCTCCGGCAAGGGGAGCGATTCACGACATATTTCCGATTGGAAACGATAATCATGCCAATGTGCCGGAGTAATACCGAAAACGAGGAAAATTTGCTACATCTTATACAGCAGGGGGATGAACAGGCTATGCACGCATTGTATAGCCGTTATGTCAGGTATCTCACGGCTGTATGTTCCCGTTACATCTGTTGCGATGAGGATGTGAAAGATGTATTGCAGGAGGCATTCCTGAAAATATTCGCTTCGGTCGGTTCATTCGAATATCGCGGAGCAGGTTCGTTGAAAGGGTGGATGACGAAGATCGTACTGAACGAAACGATGAAGTTCGTGAAACGCAATGCCCGGTTGGATTTTGTGGAGTTGGAAGGAGAAAAAATGGAAATATCCGACGATGTACCCGATACATCCGACGTACCGCTTTCCGCGATTCATTCGATGATAAGAGAGTTGCCCGACGGTTACCGGCTGATATTCAACCTCTATGTGATAGAGGAGAAGAGCCACCGCGAAATTGCCGAATTGCTCGGAATCAAGGAGAGCACCTCCGCCTCGCAATTGCATAGAGCCAAAGCCCTGTTGGCAGATAAGATAAAGAAATATAGAATGTTTAATTCCATGTCCGAATGAAAGAAGATTGGTTGAACGATATACACGACCGGATGGCTGACTATGAGGCGGACGAGCCTCAGGGGCTTTGGGATGACCTCTGCCGCGCACGGGCACAGGAAGAGCTGCGCCGCAAGTCGAGGCTGGCGTTCCGGACATGGACAAGCCGTATAGTGGCGGCTGCCGCTGTGGTTCTCATCGCTTTCGGATTCGGCTGGCTTGTGAACGATACGGAAGAAGAATTGCCTGTAACCGCAGATGTACAGCCGCTGGCCCCGTCGGTTAGTGAAGCGTACGATCCTGCTGTTCGGGAATATAAACCGGGTGAGCTTGTGGCAGAGTTAAAACCGGTCGAAGTGCCGGGACCGGTTGAAAGAAACGGGAGGAAACCGAAGCACGAAAAACAAGTTTCGGAAAATGAGGTGGAGCGTTCGTCCTCCGTACCGGTTTACACGAAAGAGCCTGAGGCAGATCCGGTAAAAGAGGCGGGGAGGGAGGAACACACTGCCGATACGCATTTGCCCGGACAAAAAAGTACGGACGGAACTCTTCGTGAGAAAAGCCTTGATTATCATAGCGATTATATCGCTCACGCCGATACCCGTAAGGCACGCCGTCTGTCGTTTGGCGTATTCACGACCGGGGGGACGGGTGCTACGCTCCACCGGAGTTTCACCGACGGCAATATGGTGGCGGGGCTCGGTCCGGATGCATCCGATTGGGAAGACAGCCCGAAGCTCGGCATCCTTCTCTACAATCAGGGACAGGAGATACAGACCGAGATAAAACACCGGCTGCCTGTCACGACCGGCGTATCGGTTGCCTATAAGATCAACCGCTGGTTCGGTATCGGGAGCGGGGTGACCTATACCAACCTTACCTCGGACATACGCGAAGGGAGTGCAAGCCATTATTTCACCGGAGAGCAGACTTTGCATTATATCGGTATACCGCTCAATCTGAAATTCACCCTGTTTTCGTGGAAAGGATTCGATCTCTATGCTTCGACGGGATGCCTCGGAGAGAAATGCGTATCGGGGAATGTAAAGAAGAAGTATGTTCTCGAAAATCAGGTGAAGAGGACCGAGAACGAATCGGTTGTCGTCGATCCGTTGCAATGGTCGGTCAATCTCTCGGCAGGTGTGCAGTACAATTTCATCTCTTTGATGGGGATTTATGTCGAGCCGGGGCTAAGCTACTATTTTAACGACGGGTCGCCGGTGAAGACGATCTACAAGGATAAACCTCTTAATTTCAATTTGAATCTCGGGTTGAGATTTACATTCGGAAGCAAATAATTTTTATCGGCATATCTGTAATGTGTTCTTTTTGATAAAAGGGGGTGTTTCAAAATGCGAGTTTTGAAGCAACCCCTTTCCGGTGCGTCAGAATGGTTAAGATATAACGTATTATTCTGACACACCGTTTTTCCCGGAATCCTATGCCTCCGCATCTACCGGAATCGAGTTCGGATTATTGTTAAGCATGCGTGTCCACTGCTTTACCATGTTCACGGATGTCTCGCCGTTGTCGGCATCGTCGATCACCACTCCCGGAAATTTTTTCGTGTATTCGGTCGTGTCGTCGATTTGTTCGGCGGGAGTTGCACCGGTTTGCAGCAATATGTCGTATAGCGTACCGGCATGGCCGCAAAGGTAATTGCCGTCGGGACGTTTGCCGTAGCCGAATATACCGAATTTTTTTCCATGCAGGTCGCAACCTTTCAGCAAATCGGCAACACGAGTCCATTCCGCATTGCGTCCGTTGTCGTCGTCGCACGATGACAATCCGAATAAAAACAAGTCACCTTCTTTCAGGCAATCGACGTTCATATCGCGCGCCGGTAGTATTTTGTACGAATCTTTCGGCAACTCTTCGGCTATTTTCTGAGCAGTCTCCCGTGCTCTCTTCGAGTCCGATTCGTAAAATAGGATGGTATTCATTGTTGAAAAATTTAGAATGTCGTTTGTAATGAAGTTGAATGTTCCTCTTTTTCCGATAAGGTTTCGGATGCGTCGTAGATCGGTTCGGCGGAGGCGATGAATACCGAACATGCACTTTCACCTTCCAGCCGGAAAGTTTCTCCTTCGCGTCCGAAAAACAGCAGCCGGTCGGTACCTATGCTGATTCGCTGGTTTACCTTTATACTGCCGCTTGTCACGATAAGGAAAGTGGTGAACCCGGAGGGAAAGCGGAACATTGCCGTGCCGCCCCGTCTCAATTCTACCTGCATCAGGTGGCTGGGCGAGTAGGGCAGGGCTTTCCCTTTGGCGCCGTTGTAAGCTCCGGTGATTACCTCTACGCTCCCTGCCGATTCGGGGAGCATCACCTGTCGGAAATCGTACCGGTCGAATACCCGGTATCGTGCCGGCATCCGGCGGTATCGTGCGGGCAGTTTTATCCGAAGTTCCAGTATTTTGTAAATGCTGTCGCGCATCCATTCCTCCTGTTCGTCGCACAATTGCGGAATCCCCGCCGAAGTCGTGACCCATTGCAGCCCGTTCGGATTTTTGGCTGAATTGTCGGGATTGAATCCGAAGCCTATCGTCTCGTCGCTGGCTTCCGCCATCGGCGCAATGTAGCGTTGTCGGTTGTAACAGATAGCGGTAAACGGATTGAAACGTCCCGGTACGATATTTTTAAGTAGGGTCGGGTTCATTTTTTCGGTCCCTTCATCGGAAGGTAAAACCAAAATCGTTTCTATTTTTTTCGGTTCCATAACTGAAATTCGGTAAACACAGGCAATACGATTCGTCAGTCGGATAGAACCGTATTGCCCGGGTAAGTTTATTGTTTGGGTTGTTGCTTTTGAGAACTCTCATCCGGTTTTGCCGTCGGTTGGGATTGCGACGGGGCAGATGCCGCTTGCTCTTCCCAATGGAACGGTTCGAATTGGCTGTTCGGGTCTACCCACGACGGTTTGCGACGGGCGTAGATGATAAACGGAGCGGCAACTACGATGATACAGCCGAGGAAGAGCACGGTGTACCATACGGCATTACTGCCCACTTCGATTTGTCCCGGAGGAATGAAACTGAGGACGAACGCCAGCAGAGAACCGCAGAAACCGAGTCCGCCGACAAACCACATCAGCCCGTTGCCTTTCTTACCGATACGGAACGGACGATCGGCTTTTTTCAGGATATATCGCAGGTATATGGCGCTGCTGAACATCAGCAGGTACATGATCAGATACAGCAGTACGGTAAGTTGCGATAATATCTGATAAAAACTTTGTACCGAAGGCATTACCACGAACAGAAGACTGAGAACCGTTACGGCTCCTCCTTGCAGGTAAAGAATGTTTTTCTGAACGCCTTTGCTGTTGGCTTTCTGGAAGAAGGGGGGCAGGTATCCGGCTTTTCCTACGGAATAGATACCTTTCGACGGACCGGCAACCCAAGTCAATACACCTGCCAGTACGCCGAATGCCAGAGCTACGGCAATGACCGGACCTAACCACGAGGCGTGGATGTAGCGGAAATAGTTGTCGAAGCCGACCAACAGACTTTGTGTCAGGTTAATATCTTTCTCTGGAATGATGATACCCAGCGAGAATGTACCCAAGATGAAAATCAATACCGTGATAGCAGAACCGATAAATACCGCTTTCGGATAATTTTTCGAAGGATTCTCCACATCTTTCACGTGGATACCGCCCATCTCCATACCGGCGTAGAATAGGAAGATACTGGCGGCTAAAACCAGATTGTCGAAATGCGACAGATCGGGAAAGAAATTACCGCTGAAATCCATTTGCGACTGTCCGCCGGTACTCAGATAAATGATGGCGAGCAGCACCAACAGACCCGCGGGAATGATTGTCCCCACCAGACCGCCGATTTTCGACACTTTACCTACCCAGCCCATACCTTTCAATGATATGAATGTGGCAGCCCAATAAATGATCAGAACGACGGCGAGCGTATAGAACCGGTTGGATGCCAATGCCATGTCGTGCGCATCGTTCATGCCGATAAATGCCAGCGAGACCGCACCGAACGTCAATACGGTCGGATACCAGATCGTACTTTCCACCCATTGCAGAAAGATAGCCAGAAAACCGATCTTCTTACCGTAGGCTTCGCCTACCCAACGGAACACACCGCCTTGCTTGTCTTGGAACATTGCGGCGAGTTCGGCGGCTACCAATGCAGTGGGGATCAAGAAGACGATAGCGGCGAACAAATAATAAAACGCGGAACTTACTCCGTAGATTGCTTCTGCCGGTAGTCCGCGAAGCGAAACCACGGCTGTAACGTTCATGATGGCTAAGGTAAATACACCTAACTTTACAGTTTTTCCGATATTTGCCATGATACAAAAAGTTTTTAAGAATGAAAAAAATATAGGGGAGCAATCTTCCGACACAGCATAAACAATGTTTGCCGCGCTTTGTTTTATCTGTCGGATAAAATTAAGATGTATGAACTTCGATTTTATGAACACGGCGCATCGTAAGTACGGGCGGGTCTATGCCGTATTGCATGTAGTGATATTGATTCTGTCTCTGTTTCTGGTGGTCGGCATTTCGATCGACGCATTCCGGAATGTTTCGTTTATTACCCAGCCGCTCTATTTGCGCATACAGTTCTGGATCTGTATGTTTTTCCTGTTCGACTTTATACTCGAACTGTTGTTGGCGGAGCGGAAATGGAGGTATTGGGCTACACACTGGCTGTTCCTGCTGGTGTCGATACCCTACTTGAATATCTTCGACTATTACCACATTTCGTTTTCGGGCGAGCTGGGCTATCTGATCCGGTTCATTCCGTTGGTGCGGGGCGGATATGCGTTGGCGATCGTGGTGGGCTGGCTGTCATCGAGCCGCATATCGAGCCTGCTGACATCGTATCTGACAATGCTGCTGGCTACCGTCTACTTTTCGAGCCTGATATTTTTCGTATTGGAGAGCAAGATCAACCCCGAAGCTCCCGGGTACAGCGATGCCTTGTGGTGGGCGTTTATGGATGTGACTACGGTGGGCAGCAATATTTATGCCGTTACGCCGGTCTGCAAGATTCTGTCGGTACTGCTAGCGGCATTGGGTATGATGGTGTTTCCGATATTTACGGTTTATATCACCAGTGTTGTGGAAAAAGCGAACAAACAAAAAGCGGCAGCCGCTTCCCAGCCGCCCGAAAATACGAAATGACCGGAACGGGACAAGCCTGCTTGCAACGGTGTGGCGGGCTGTTGATAAAACGTATAAATAAGCAAGGGTCTGCATCGAAAAAATTCATTTTCGATGCAGACCCTTTTCGGTGCGTCAGAATGTCTAAGATGCAATGCGCGGATCGGACATCATAACACACGTTTTTAGGTATGCCGGATTGACCGTGAAGACACACGCCGGACGTTTAGTTCATCACCTCTTCGGGCAACCGTTCTTCAACAGTCACTTGGCATCCGTTGAATACATTCAGACCCAATGTATTGGCGATGTATCGGATGGCAGACTGAGCCTTTACGGAATTGCCTGCCGTATCGAGGGGTGGAGCGAAAGCCGAGATCCCCATTACGCCGGGCATAACGCCTAAGATACCGCCTCCGACACCGCTCTTGGCGGGAACTCCCGACGTATAGAGCCAGTCGCCGGTATGTTCGTAAAATCCTACGGTCGCGATCAATGACGTGATCTGGGGTGCGAGGCATTCGTCGAACACCCGTTTCCCGGTGGTAGGGTTCAACCCCCGGTTGGCGATGGTCGCGCCGCAGATGGCGAGTTGTTTGGCTGTTACCCCCAGCGAACATTGGCGGGTGTAAAGGTCGAGCGACATATCCGGATCGTCGTAAATCCGGTTGTAGTTTTTCAATAGCCAGGCAATGGAACGGTTGTTGAAATTCGTCGCCGTTTCCGACTTGTACAACTCGTCGATCAGTTGCGGTGCGCTGCCGCACAGATCGGTGATATTGTCCACGATCGCTTTCCATTTTTCGTTCGGCTTGCCGATCGGTTTCACCATACTGTCGGCGGCAATGGCGCCGGCGTTCACCAACGGTGTCGAAGGGTGATCGTTTTCCAGCAATATCGCCATGATCGAATTGAACGGCAGTCCGGTGGCATCCGCGCCGATTTGTTTCAGCAGTTTTTCCGCTCCGTACTGGCGAAGCACCAGTATGGCGGTAGGCACTTTCGAAACCGATTCGATGCCGAACGAATAGTCGCAGTCGCCCACTTGGATCATCTCTCCGTTCAGCAGGCATACGCTGATTCCGAACAAATCTTTGTTTACATTTGCCAAGTAAGGGATGTAGTCGGCATTTTTGCCCTCCTTGTTCCCTTTATAGAGCCGATACGCTTCATTTACCGTATCCTCTATTTGCGAATATGAAATTTTGCAGTTCATGTCGTTCTTATTTTATCGAAATGAATCAATGACCGCTTCCGGTGTGGGTGAATACCGATCCCTGTACTTTTTCCTTTTTCTGAACCGAGATGCGGGAAGAAGTGGGGTACTGTATCTTGTCGAGCGATTCCACGGCACTCCGTATGTCGTTGAGTAACATGTCCGCCATGTCGCGGCTGAATCCCTGACGTACGACGACACGCATCACGATGTCGTTTTCCAGATTGGCAGGCAACGTATATGCCGGTACCATCCAGCCACTCTGTTTCAGTTTGTCCTGCAAGTCGAACAAAGTCCAGTTGGCGATTTTGTCGTATTCCGGATTCATGTACCAGATAAACAGCGGGTTTACGATCTCTTTGCTGTAATTCTTGAATTGCGGCATCTTTCCGATTTCGGTGTGGATGTATTGGGCTATTTGCATCGAATTGCTCTGGATGTCTTTGTACCCTTCGAATCCCAAACGGATGAACTGGTAGTACTGACCTAAAATCTGGGCAGCCGGACGGGAGAAATTCAAACCCACTTGTGTGATGTTGGCTCCCAAATAGTTTACACTGAATGCCATCGGACCGGGCAGGTACTTTTTATCTTTCCATACTACCCAACCTAAACCGGGGTAAACCAGACCGAACTTGTGTCCCGAAGTACTGATCGACAATACCCATTTCAGGCGGAAGTCCCATTTTTCTTTCGGTTTCAGGAACGGCAGGATAAATCCGCCGGTAGCGGCATCCACATGGATCGGAATTTCATAACCGGTTTTGGCATTGTATTCGTTCAACGCTTTGTCCAAAGCCTCCACGTCGTCGTTCAGTCCGGTCCACGTAACCCCTTGTATCGGCACGATACAGATCGTATTTTCGTCGCATAATTCCAAAGCCGCTTGGGGATCGAGCGTAATGTGTTCCAGTGTTAAGGGAACGGTACGCATTTCGATCTGCCAGAGTTGTGCGAACTTTTCCCATACCACCTGGAAGCCCGACGAAATAACGAAGTTGGGTTTGTCGGTCGGTTTGCCCTGTGCGCGGCGACGCTCTTTCCAGCGCAGCCATGCGGCGATACCGCCGAGCATACAAGCCTCGGACGAACCGATCGCCAATGCTCCGGTTTTCCATTTTCCTTCTTCGGGCGTATTCCACAGATTTGCCATGATGTTGATACATTTGGCGCTCATCCGGGCGATACGCGGATACTCTGTTTCGTCGATGTAGTTGATGTTGATCGCTTCATTCATCAGCCGGGTGGCGTATTTGTCCATGTAAGTGGTAACGAATGTTGCCAGATTCAGACGCGGCTGGGTTTGGGCGAACGTTTCGTCTTTTACCATCTGATACGCGATTTCCGGAGTGGTGGGTTTCTCGGGAATGCAGTCGGTCGGAGCCGGTTGCAACATCATCTCCGATCCGAAGGTCGGTGTTTGCGTGTCGCTGCTTTTCAAATTCAAGTCAATCATATTACAATAGAATTAGTTGTGAAAAAATGAAGGCGGACTGTTCCGCTTTAAGCCTCCAACACGAGCTGTTTCGAAAAGGTTTTGGCGTTTTGTGTTTATTATATCTTGCATACAGCTATTGTTTTTTTCTTGTCCATTTTAAGAAATGGTGCGGTGAACCAACGTTCTGTTCCGGTTGTTCTCTCTTCGTTGAAAAATATTGTGATATGGAAATTAAAACCGGACGGGGTACGATCCCCTTGATAACCGTAATCGGTATCTGGTCTATTTCGGCATTGAATGCTTTGCCCGGGCTGGCGGTATCGCCCATACTGGGCAAAATGTCTGTCATTTTCCCGCATGCGACCGATCTGGATATCGAAATGCTGGCATCTTTGCCTTCGCTGATGATTATTCCTTTTATCCTACTTTCCGGAAAGCTGACCGAGCATATCCGTAATATCCTGTTGTTGCGCGTCGGACTGGTGGTTTTTGCATTGAGCGGCGTGCTTTATCTGCTTGCCGGGAAAATGTGGCAGTTGATCGTGATCAGTGCGATGTTGGGTATCGGGTCGGGACTGGTGATCCCGTTGTCTACTGGATTGATTACAAAATTCTTTCAAGGGAAATACCGTACGCAGCAATTCGGTCTCAGTTCGTCCATTACGAACCTTGTCATGGTCGGGGCAACGGTGCTGACCGGCTATCTGGCTGAAATCGAGTGGCATCTGCCGTTTATCGTTTATTTGTTGCCGCTGGTTTCGCTGATACTGACTATCCCGCTGGGGCGCAGTCTCGACGCAGAGGCGCATGGGGCATCACTGGCATCGGCGGCTGCGGCGAAAGCGGCTGCTCCGGCAGAGGAACGGACTTCGGCTACATTCGGGAAGTGGGGAATAGATGTTTCGCGTCTTGTCTGGCTGATGCTGTTCTACGGGTTGGTTACCTATCTGGCAGTGATCGTTGCGTTGAATGTGCCGTTTCTGATGAAATCCTACGGGTTTGAAAGCGGAGATAGCGGTATTGTCGTATCGTTGTTCTTCCTTTCGATCATGGCACCCGGTTTCGTGCTGCCGAAGATTATTTCGATCTGTGGAAACCTGACCAAATTTTGGAGTCTGGTGCTGTTTATCGTCGGATTTGTTTTGATATTGATATCCCATTCCATGCTGTGGATCAGTCTCGGTGCGATATTCGTCGGATTGGGATATGGCGTTATTCAGCCTGCTGTCTACGACCAGACCTCTATGGTGGCTTTGCCGAAAAAAGCTACACTGGCGTTGGCATTCGTGATGTCGATGAACTATATCGCCATCCTGCTTTGCCCGTTCATTATCGACTTGTTGCAGGATATATTCCATTTTCATTCGGTTCAATCGCCGTTCTGGATCAATCTGGTAATTACGGTATTGGCTATCGGATGGGCTTGGTGGCGGCGGAAAGAGCCTTTGTTCGAAAAGTAGATAGCTCCCCGGTATATCCTTTACAGTTGAAGAATCCTTTCTCTGCATAGTTGCAGGCACGGACGGAAGAGCGATAATGCCTTTCGTCCGTGCCTCATTATTGTTTTGTCCGACATAGTTCAAGTAAACTTGTTTCTGTATTTCGGACTGTATGATCTTTGGACAGGATAGGATGCGCCTCTGCAAATTTGCAAATAAATTTGCGTTTGCGTCCGGCTTATGCGTATCTTTGTGCTATGCCTTCGAAAGAAGTAAAACGTCGGCGTTGGAAGTATGAATTCGATTGTATGGAATCCGTGGCACGGATGTACGAAACTAAGTCCCGGATGCAGATATTGCTATGTATATCGTCAGGACGCCATGTACGGCAGCGAGATAAGCAGCAGCGAGGTTCGCAAGACGGCGAATTTCGGTTTGCCGTTGAAACGACGTCGCGACAGGCAGTATAAAATCGAGCCGGGGACTACCGTCTATACCTGTTTTACTTCCGATTTTTGGTTGTCCGATGCCGATAGCTGGCGCGACGAAGCATGGGCGATGATACGGGAACGCCGCGATCTCACATTTATATTTTTTACCAAACGGATCGACCGTTACGAGCATTGCCTCCCTGCCGATTGGGGCGACGGATATGAAAATGTGGTTATCGGCTGCACGGTCGAAAATCAGGCAATGGCAGACTATCGTTTGCCGATATTCCGGCAATTGCCTATACATCACCGGCTGATTATTGCCGCACCGTTGTTGGAAGCGATCGACCTGTCTGCCTATCTGGATGAGAGGATTGCCGAGGTGAGTGTAGGGGGTGAGTCGGGTGGAAGTGCACGGGTATGCGATTTCGATTGGATTTTGGATATCCGCCTGCAGTGCGTCGAGCGGAATGTGCCGTTCTCATTTCATCAGACCGGGGCGAATTTTCGCAAAGACGGGCATATTTACCGGATAGAACGCCGCTACCAGATAGCACAGGCACGTAAAGCGGCTATCGACTATCGGGTAGGCGACGATTATATTCCGTTAGGGGTTAAAACTCCGGACACTGAGCCTTAATTGCTTCCTGTCGTTTCCGGATGAACTCAATGATAAAATCGGCAGTAGCTTCACAGCCCAGAATCGACGAGTCGATAGTCAGATCGTACGATTCGGCTTCACCCCAGCCTTTGTCGGTATAGAAATTGTAATAGGCGGCTCTTGATTTGTTGTACTTGTTCGACAACTCTTTGGCTTCGCGGTCGCTCAGATGAGGTGCCCGCCTGACAATTCGGCGGATCCGGTCTTCTAACGGAGCGTGGATAAAGAAGTTATAACAACACGGATGATTGCGCAGAATGTAGTCGGCGCATCTGCCCACGATCACACAAGGGCGTTCGTCGGCAAGCCGCAGTATAACATCCGATTGGAATTTGAAAATGTATTCGTTGCTCAATCCGCCGTCGCTCCAAAACGATCCGGCTCCCGGAATCCAGTTCACGGAGAAAACATTCCGCAATGCGTTCGGTGCTTTTTCGTCGGCACGTTCAAAATATTCGGGGCTTAGTCCGCTCTCTTTGGAGGCTTCGTTCAGCAGTTCTTTGTCGTAGTAGGCGATGCCTAATTTTTCGGATAGCAACTTACCGATTTCCCGTCCTCCGCTGCCGAACTGGCGACCGATCGTAATAATCAAATTGTTATTCATAAGAAAAAGGTTTATCTTAATTACAAACGTATAAAAAGTTTTGGAAAAACCGAAAGTTCGACGGTCACAAATTCATGAAAATATAAAGACCGAAACCGAAATCTATGTTTTAACGAAACAAGGGGTTGTATCGAAAAAACATATTTCGATGCAACCCCCTTTTAGATGTGTCTGCCCCTCTTGCCGGAGGGGTAGGATACGTTGCTTTTACTCTTCCAGCAATTTCTTGGCATCGACATATTGGGCGATACCCAATGCAACCTGTTTGGCTTCTTTCATTGCCAGCACTACGGTCTGTTGGTGGGTGCGCACGACATCGCCTCCGGCAAATACCCCTTTGCGGGTAGTCATGCCGTAGGGACGCTCTTTGGTAATGACGAAACCCTTGTCGTCCACGTCGATGCCGGTCGTGGTCGAAACAATACGGCTGGCAGGGCGTGAGCCTACCGCTAAGATGATTTTGTTGAACGGCATGATTTTTTCCCCGTCGGGCGTGGATGCAATGATCGATCCCAGCTCGTCGTTGCCGTTGCTGTTGAATTTGACAGCCGATGTTTGCCAGACAAATTCGACACCTTCCTCTACTGCTTCGTTGTATTCGGCTTTCAGGGCACTCATCTCGTTGATCGTGCGGTGGTACAGCACCTGTACTTTCGCCGCACCCATACGTACGGCGGAACGGGCGGCATCCATGGCGACATTTCCGCCACCGATGATGCCGACTATGTCGCCCTCGTTTATAGGTACTTCTTCGCGGGGAATCAATCCGCGGGTATAAAGATTGACGCTGCGCAGGAAATATGCCGATTGCAATATGCCCGGCAGCAATTCTCCGTCGATACCCAGCTCTTTCGGTTTGGCATTGCCCGACCCGATGAAGATAGCATCGAATCCCTGGTCGAATATCTGATCGACGGTCGTATCTACACCTACCGTACAGTTGGTAATGACATTGACGCCGAGCGCTTCGATTTTTTTGATCTCTTTGCGTACGACCTCTTTGGGCAACCGGTATTCCGGAATACCGTACATCAGAATACCGCCCAATTCCGGTTCGCTTTCGAAGATGACTACGTTAAATCCTTGACGGGCGAGGTCGGCGGCAACAGTCAGACCGGCAGGTCCCGAACCGATAACCGCTACTTTTCCTCGTGTCTTTTGGGGAAGCCGTTCGCGCGAGAGTTTCATATCGGCATCGAAGTCTGCGACAAAACGTTCCAGCTTGCCTACCCGTATGCCGCGTCCTTTGGCATTGAGAATACAGTGTCCTTCGCATTGCTTTTCGTGAGGGCATACCCGTCCGCAGATAGCCGGCAGATTGCTCTTTTCGTTGATGATGCCCATCGCTTCACCCATATTGCCGCACGAAAGCTGGTGGATGAATTCCGGTATATTGTTTTCGATAGGGCAGCCGGTCTTGCATTGCGGATTCCGGCAGTTGAGACAACGTTTCGCCTCTTCGATCGCCTCTTTCAGCGTGTACCCCTCGTTTACTTCTTGAAACTGCAAATCCTTTGAACTCATAACAGATGGATTTATTTATTTCTGCCGTTTGCTGCGGCAGGAATCGATTATATATAATAAGGTATTAAACACGCACAAAAGTAAGGCTTTTTTATGGAAGATACTAATAGATTCTTCTTTTTTCAGGGCAAGGGCATCCGTTCAGTCATTTATCGGTGGTTTTCGGAAACAATTTCTTTCCCGAAATGTATAAAGATAAAAAAAATTTTTTATCTTTGTTTTGTTCTCTCTTAAAAGACGGACAGACGATTTAGTAACCTAAGCAATCATGGATAAAGACAAAGAACTGGAAACATTAAGCAAAGACTCCGACGGGTTATTGACCTATGAATATATAGCCAACCACATGGGTGAGTGCGACGACATGATGAGTGAGTTGGTCGATAACATTATCCGTGTCGATGTAAAAGGGCAGATTACGGTCAGTGCTGCCTTGTATCTGCATAGTACCGATGCCGGGAAGTATGCCGGATATATCGACCGGTTGATAAAGGCTTCTTTGGAAAAAGATCGGGAGCATATCTATATTCCCGATTTGTTGCCTGGAATATGGGGTCCGGGCTATAAAGCCCGTTCCGAAGAATTGAGCCGGAAAGACGATAATTTTAGACGCATTTACAAACGGGTGTTTCCAACCGGGATGTAGTTTATATTAAAAAGAGGATATCGGTCCGGCATTTTTTCAATAGAATGCCGGACCGTTTTTTTATACGTTTTTTATGCAAATGTAATATTAAAAAATAGCGGAAATAGATAATATTCTTTGCATAATAATATCGTTTTTGTAATAATTTATTATATTTGCGACGTTTTTGGAGAATAAATTATTTATTATAAAAAATTCGCATATAAACAGATTTATAGAAGTAGAGGCACTGTATATTCTGTTTGGGGCGAATCATTTAAAAACTAAAATTTTTACGTGTATGAGAAAAGTGTTTACGATTTTGTCAGTGTGGTTGTGCGCGGCATCGTCTCTTTTTGCACAGACATTATTGTCTGAGAGATTTGAGGATACCACAGTATTTCCACCGCAAGGTTGGAGTGTGATTAATGATACTCAGCCCGGAGCTGTCAAACATTGGGAGGCTACTACCTCGGCTTTGGCAGGAAAGGGTTCTGTTTGGTGTGATGCCGGTACTTGGCTGGGAGATGGCGAGCCGGTAAAGGAAGAGTGGTTGATCACTCCGGAGTTGTCGCTTTCCGACGATTCCTATAAATTGGAATTTAAATGGAAAGGTGCCACTGCCGCTTCGTTGGATAAGAAAGAATACGATTTTCAAGTACGTGTACAAAAAGAGGGTAGTGAGGACTGGGAAACCATATTCTCGTTCTTGAATCAGGAGGATATTGAAAACAGCGGTCTGCTTTTCCCGTGGCCGGCATGGACTGTAAATACATCTGTTTTGGATCTGAGCCAATTCCGCGGACAGAAAATTAAAATCGCTTTTGTTCACTGCCTGTTGATCGGCGGTTTGGGCAAAGGTAATGCCATCTGGCTCGACGATGTCCTCGTAGAACGTTACGAACCGATCACCTCGCCGGTGGTAGGCGGAACGGATATGTTTGTATTCAATCCGATCTATATCGGTGCGGATGCTTATTCCGATCCGATGGTTATCCGTAACGACGGTAAAGGCATTCTGGAAGTGACCGGAATTTCGGGCTTGGAAGGAACAGACTTCTCTACTAATCTGGTTCCTGGCGAAGTAAGTCTGAAACAATTGGCTGAATACGAATACAATGTAATTTATACTCCGACGCTGACCGGCTCTCCTACGGCAACGATGGTGGTTCATACCAATGGCGGCGATTTGACGGTTCAACTTGCCGGATCGAAGAATATGTTGCCCGTGGGATATACATACGAAGGTTTTGAAGGCGAAACATTCCCTCCGGTGGGATGGTCTCTTTCCGCTTCCGGCGATTGGACCCGTGCCAATGGCGGATTGTGCGGATTGCATAGCGCATCGTCGATATTCGCATCCAATGGTACATTGACTTCGCCTCGTCTCGACCTCTCGGATCCGAGTGTGGAATATTTCGTAGAATACGGATTTATGGAGGTATTTGAATCCATGTCCGACGACGGAGGTGTTCCGTCGAACGAAATGCGGGTATATTTCTCGTCCAACGGTGGTGCTACTTGGGCACGTATCGACACGACGAATATGATATTCAACGAACCGACTATCTATAAGAAAGTATTGAACGGTAACGGCTCGGACAACTGTTATGTGAAATGGGTGTACGAAATGGATCCGGACGCTTCGGCAGAAAGTGCGGAATACAGTTATATCTATCTTGACAATGTCGTGTTGCCTAACTATTACGGTGCGTCGTCTGTGCCTGCTGTGGCATCCGAACCCTCACCTGCCACCGGTAAGGTGAATGTATTCAACGAAAATGTCGTATTGTCTTGGCGTCCTGCTCAATTTGCGAAAGGATATAAATTGTATGTCGGAAAATCGAATACGGATTTCAGTATAGTTCCCGGTACGGATTTGGGTGAGGCTACCACTTATAAGCTCGATTTGTTGGACTATGCCACTACATATTATTGGAAAGTGGTTCCGTATAACGATAAAGGCGAAGCAGCCGGTGTTCCGGTATGGACTTTCACGACCATAGAAGACCATTCGGTTTCGACGTTCCCGTACAAAGAATCGTTCGAGGATTCCAAAGCCAATTTCCCCCCGCTGGGATGGACCTCTGAAAGAGATAATTATACGAGATGGGATTATTCCAATTACAACGCTTACGAAGGTTCTTTTGTGGCAATGATCTCCGGAAATGGAAACAATGAAACCGGTATATTGCAAACGGCAACTTTCCACTTCCCCGCCGAAGAAGTGATGCAAATCAGCTTCTATTGGGGTAATGCTGTTCCCGCAGGCCTCGTGAAGAAAGCTCCGGCGAAAGAAGCTGCTGCCGAGGGTGCGGATATTATCTACTTTGAAATCTATGCCGATGGACAGTGGACGGAATTGAAATCCCTTTCCGTATCGGACGAAACCCGTTACTGGGAGCGCGAACGCATTGTATTGAGCGATTATGTAGGTAAAGATGTCCGTTTCCGCTGGCGTTATTATGTGACGTCGGGAATGTCTGCCCGTGGTGCTGCACTCGACAACATTATAATCGAAGCGGCTGCGGTATCGTCAGGCAAAGCATCGCTCAACATAACTTCTTGGGATGCAGGAACTGTGAATTACAAACATTCGGTTTCCTCCGGTGATAAGTTCATCCTGCTGAACGATGGCGAACAGACGATGAAAATCAAAGAGGTGAAATTTAATACCGAAAACTTCACTACTTCGCTCAATGTCGGATATGAGCTGGCAACCCGCGAATCGGTTGCATTCTCGGTTACGTTCAATGCCGGTGAAACGAATGCTCCGGTTTCGGATGTCATGACGATCAGCTTCGAAAATGCGGATCCTGTGACGATGGAACTTTCCGGTCTGGCTTTGGATCGCTATACCCGTTACTTCGGATTCGACCAAGATGAATTCGCCTCTACCGAGCCGAACGGATTTACGACGATCGACGTCGATGGTATGGCAACGGTAGAACCGATCATGATTTATTATCCGAAACGCGGTACGGCATTCGCTTATATCGTGATGAATCAGATCGAAGCCGACTGGCGCAATATTTATCCGCGGTCGGGCGATCAGATGTTGGCAGCTATGGTTCCGTCGAAAGAAGGCTATTCGAGCGACGACTGGTTGATCAGCGAAAAAATGGTAGCTCGTTCCGATGCCAAATTCTATTTCTATGCTAAATCGTATGGCAGCGAAGACCAGTTCAAATATTCGAATGTGACGGTATGGGTAAGTACGACCGATAATGTCAAGACCAGTTTCGTGAAGACGACGTTGGCAAGTGTGGATGTACCGCACATCAATAACTCGAACAACGAGAACTTTACGAAGTTCGAAGTGGATCTGTCGGCATACAGCGGACAGGCTATCTATGTCGCATTGCAATGTGTGACACCTTCCGACGGTTTCGTGACGTTCTTCGATGATTTCTTCTTCGAAGGTTTTGAATTCGATGTTCCCGGAAATCAGGCACCGGTATTTGTAACGGAAGCTCCTTCGCGTGCAGTTGTGAACGAACCGTTCGTTTATAACTTCTCGGTGAACGATCCCGACGGCGATGCCCTGACGATTAAGACAGTAGGTTTGCCGAAATGGATTTCCGAAACGATCGGTGCGACCGGTGGTGTTTTGAGCGGTACGCCGACCGAAGAAGGTGTATATATGTTCCGTATCGAGGCTTCCGACGGTCAATTGTCGGCACAGCAGCTGATCGAACTGAATGTAAACGGATCGGGAATCGATGGCGTGGATGTAAATGCCATTAAGGTATATCCGAACCCGGTTGTCGATTACATCCGCATCGAAGGCGAGCAGATTGCCGAAGTATCGGTATTCGACGCATCCGGAAAACAGTTGATGCAAACAGCCGATACGACGATCGATATGACTTCGCTGGCAGACGGATTCTACTTTGTGAAAGTAAAAACCGCGGCAGCGACATATACGGTTCGAATTATTAAGAAATAAAGGAGAGAAAGGGGGCGGTCTGTGTAGATGCAGACCGCCTTTCTCTTTAAGAAATAAAAATTTAATCCTAAAAACGAGTAATTATGAAAAAACTGACCAGAGCTTTGGCTGCGATTGCCGCCATATCGCTTAGCGGATCTTTGTCTGCCGCGGATTTTTTTGAGGGGTTCGAAAGTGAAACGTTTCCGCCGGCAGGGTGGTCGATAGAAAAAGACGATGCCACAATTAGCGAAAGCGGCAATTGGGCTCGTTTATATAAAGAAACCGGTATGTCGGACAGTTTTACCGGCAAGGCTTGCGCTGTGATCGATCCGGTATCGGACGATCCGGAATACGAACAGTCGTTGATTACACCTGAGATTCAGCTGGCTGCCGATCGTGAATCTTCTCTCTCTTTCAAATGGTACGCTCAAAAGGTAGGATTCGAACAGGGTTCTACGTGGTTTCATGTAAAAGTATCTACCGACGGCGGAGCTACATGGAATATCCTTTGGGATATGTACAGCAAGGAAGATATAGAAAACAGCGAAGTATTATGGCCCTGGTACACATGGCATACTTATACTTCGAACATAAGTCTGGCTGCATATAAAGGTCAGAATGTAAAATTCGCTTTCTATTTCAAAACGATGCCTTATACCCGGAATGAAGTGACCATGACTTCCGGATATGTGAAGATCGACGATGTGCAGGTGAATGCTTTCGAACCGAAACAACCCGAGGTGGCAGGATCGGATTCGTATGTATTTACGGATATTTATGTCGGACTTCCGGCTGTATCCGAACCTTTGACATTGCGCAATGCCAATGGCGGAGAATTGAAAATCTTGTCGATGAGCGGTCTTGAAAATACCGATTTCCAAGTGACGCTCGATCCCGCTACGGTTTTGGGACAAGAAAAAGAGTGTACCTATTTTGCCATATATACACCGACTTTGACCGGTGCATCTTCGGCAACTTTGAAGTTGGAGACTACGGGGGGGACGCTGGATGTCGTTCTTTCCGGATCGAAACTGATGGTCGATCCCGGTTATACGGTCGAAAGTTTTGAATCGTCTACCGTACCGGTCGGATGGACTGCAACCGGTTGGTCACCGACGACCGAAAACTATTCGTTGGGTTTCTATTCGATGAACCATGCCATTCTGAAAGATTGCTATCTGGTTTCGCCCCGTCTGGATCTGAGCAGCGGAGAAGCCAAAGTGACATTCGATTATTACGAAAAATTCCCGGAAGAGGGTACTTCCGTCCCGTCTAATGCATTGTCTTTGGAAATCAGATGCGGTGCGGACGACTGGATTGAGATTTGGAGTACCTACGATATCGAATTCTCGTACGATGTGATAAACTGCTGGATGCGTATCACGGTCGATCTGACACCGTATCTGTGGATTTCTACCAACCCGAGCAATCCCGATGCGTCCAAAATCCTGCATGTGGATGCCGATAACGTTCAGTTGCGTTGGAGCAATACCGGCGACTGGTCGGGCGGTTTTGAAACCATTGCCAGCGATATATTCCTCGACAATGTCGTTCTGCCGCATATCTTCGGCGAGGGTGTCGTACCTGCCGCTGCAACGGGCATGGCTCCGATGCGGGGGCTGACCAATGCGAACTATACCGACATGGTACTGACTTGGAACGAAACGCTGTTTACCGACGGGTATAAGATTTACATGGGTACAGACCGTACCAATCCGACTTCTTTGCTCAATGGCGTGATTGTTACGGAAACATCTTATCCGCTTCCCGACCTCGAACCGGCTACGACTTACTATTGGAAAATCGTTCCGTTCAACGAATATGGCGATGCCGAAACCGCTACGTTGATGTACTTCTCGACGATGGAAGATCAGACGATCCGTACATTCCCGTATTTCGAAGGGTTTGAAGGCGACGGATTCCCGTCGTTAGGCTGGATGTCGTTGGGCGACGGCTTGTCGTGGACGCGCAATGAATATGGTGCATATTCGGGCAGATACTGTTGCAGTGTCCGTCAGTCGAAAAACAATGCATCTTCCATGTTGCAGACTCCGTTGGTTGAAATACCGGCAGAAGGCGAAAATGTATTGAAATTCGTTTGGGTGAAGGTAATGCCGGTCTTGCTGACTTCCAATAATTCGGTAGTTGCATCGGCTGCTGCATCCGTTACGGATACTCTTTCGGTCGAAGTGAAAGAAGAAGGCGGCGATTGGGTGAGACTGGCATATACGGTGAACGAATCGGCATGGGAAACCGTAGAACTGCCGTTGAACGCTTATGCCGGTAAGTCGGTTAAATTCCGTTGGAAATACTCGGTCGAAAGCTCTTATTATTCCGAAGCCGGCGCGATAGACAATATCTATATCGGCGATCCCGCCATGTCGGGTGTTGAAGACCTTTCGGCTGCGAAGGTTCAGGTATATCCCAATCCGGTAACGGATCGGATGTATGTGGTGGCACCGGAAGATGCTCGTGTCGAGGTGTACGACGTAGCCGGTCATTTGGCTTTGACCGCCTCCGCAGCACAACCGGTTGTTATGGAATCGTTGGCAACAGGAGTATATGTAGTGAAAGTGATCGCCGCCGATAAAACGGAGACGGTCCGGATCTTGAAGAAATAGTTGAATACAGGAGAAACGTATTTCGGCTCTTGGACTGGAATACGTTTCTTCGTTTTTAATAGTATGATATGAATAGAATGACTAAACGAATATTGTCGATATGGGCGATAGCCTGTTTGGGATTGTTCTCTGCAATTTCAGCTCAGGATCTGACCCCGTTGAAACTGACTTTGAATGTATCGGCTGTTACCGGCGATAATCTGAAAGGAGTTCAGGTGACGCTTCGTCATGTGGAATATGGATTGGTATATAATCAGACCTTGACGGAGGCGGGAACATGCGTATTTGGAAATGCCTATAAAGGAAACAACCAGCTGACGATTGCTGCTCCCGGCTTGGCGGTATATGATGAGACATTCGAACTGACCGCCGATACCGAAAAGACGATCGTGTTGCAGGAACCGGTGGAAACACCTTATGCGTTGGCTCTGTCGGTCGGTCACGATCCGAAGACCGGGGAGCATTCGGCGACATTGGAATGGAATCGGGATACCGATTATTTCTTCGACGATTTCGAGTCGTACGAAGACTTTGCAGTCGAGTTCTCGCCGTGGACCGGTATAGACAAGGATAAGGCAAATGCCGCCATGTTGCAGGGCAATTACCCGAACCGGGGAATCCCGCAATATGCTACGATATTCAACCCGCTGACCATCGAACCGTCGCTATGGGGTGAATATCCGGTACTTCGTCCGTATAGCGGTAACCAGTATGTCGGATTTATCCGTACGGAATCGGGAACAGCGAACAACGACTGGTTGATTTCTCCGAAGATTTCGATCGGAGAGAAACATGTGGTACGTTTCAAGGCGAAGGCGGGCGATGCGAAAGACGAACAATTCCGTGTCTGGATTTCGACCAAAGGAACTGCCGAAGGCGATTTTGAACGGCTTACTGCCGGCAATTACGAAGCGGTGGATTATAAAAGCTGGAAAACGATCGAGTACGATCTGTCTGCTTATGCCAATAAAGATATATATATTGCCATACAGTACATATCCAAGGCATGCTTTATGCTGATGGTCGATGATTTCTTTGTCGGACCTGCACGTATGGATATATCGAAAGTGCGCCGTTCGGTCAGGGCAGCCAAAGCCGCGGATGTCGAAGAACGTTTTGCGGTCTATTTGGACAACGATTCGATCGACGAGGTGTATGAACCGTTCTACGCATTCGATAATCTTTCTGCCGGCAAACATTCGTTCGGCGTGAAGTCGCTTTATCGCGTGTCGTCATCGGAGCTGGTATCGGTAGAACAGGAGTTCGGAGCGGATGCATACGCCGACGTGCAGTTGAATTTCAAATCCAACGGCGGTTCGCCCGACGGCATTTCCGTTCATTATCTGGAACGTAGCGGCAAGGAAGATTATGAAGATGTAATTGCCGAAAATATTTCGCATCTGCCGTATCTGACCTGTGGCGATTATATCGTCAGCATCGAGTCGGAAGATTTCAAGCATGTCAATCTGGAAGTAACGGTTTCAAAAGACACCGTCATAAACGTTGCGTTGGAAGAAAATATCCTTGCTCCGTTTAATGTCTCCGTCGATCTGGCACCCGATGCCGCTTTGCAGAAAACGGGGGTAACGGTAAGCTGGAACCGCGATCTGGGATGGAGCGACGATTTCGAATCGTACGAAAACTTCGTTCAGTCGTTCGGCGACTGGACCACCGTAAACAGAAGCGACCGTCCTACTTATCCGATCAGTCTCGGTGGCGTGATGATCAATTTCCCCGGTGTGGGAACAGCAATGCCTTGCCTGATCTTCAATGCGAAGGCGACCACGCCGACGATGATCGACGACAAGGCGGCTTGTGCTCCTCAGGGCGATAAATGCGTGGCGTTCTTCTCGGTACAGACGTCGCAGTCCGATGCATGGCTTATCACTCCTGCACAGGAAATCCGCTCAGGGTATGTACTGCGTTTCCTCGCAAAAGCTTATACGAGTATGTATCGCGAAACGTATCGTATCATGGCCTCTACTACCGATACCGATCCCTCTTCGTTCGTCGTTTTGGATGAATTGCAGGCTGCCGATATGTGGCAGATGATAGAACTGGATCTCTCTCAATTTGCAGGATCCACCATTTACTTGGCGATTAACTATACGACTTACGACGGGTTCTTCTCCTTGTTCGATTCGTTCTATGTAGGTCCGGCGGAGACGACCGCTGCTCCGACATCGAGAAACGCCACGTATGAAATATATCTGAACGGTTCGAAAGTCGGAGAGACGAAAGAATGTACGTTCGATCTGGGTATGTTGGACAACGGCACATACACCGTCGGTGTGAAAGCCGTATATGCGACCGGAGAATCGGAGATGATCGAATACGGCTTCTCCTGCGATTATACCGGTGTCGAAATGCTTCCGACCTCCAAATCGGTGTGCTATGCAGTGCCCGAAGGAATCCGGTTCGAGACAAACGGCACCGAGCCTGTGTCGGTAGAGTTGTTCACCGTGTCGGGAGTATGCGTATCTAAAACTTCGGTAGTCGGCTCTGCCGTATGGCAGGTACCGGCAGGCGTTTATCTGGTGCGTGAAACCGTTGGAGATACCAGCTCGCTGCATCGAATAATCGTTAGATAATAGCTCTTGAAAGTTACGATTTTATAGGCAGTGCTACTGCCTAAAATGAATGAAAGCGCACTCATTTCGCATATTGCTGGGAAAGGGGTGCGCTTTTATTTGTTTGCTTATAAAACAATTTAGAGACTGAATGATGTTATCTTGCTGATATTTAGCTGTATAAATAGTATATCCGTTTTTTAATAATTGATAAATGAATAAAAAGATAGAAAAAAAGAAAGCAAACTGTATGATAAGCCGGATAATTTATTATCTTTGTAGACACCTAATTTGCGTATGAATACAGTCCGGGACAGAATTGAATTTGTTTTATGCAATAGGGATTTAGGATTATAAACATTCAGGCTTGTTCTGGATAAATGTAATGGCTTTTCTTTTTAAAGTGTAATAGGAAATGAAATTTATTAAAGCGTCGATACGCATATTTTGTTTATCTATATTGGTATTATTTTGTATGAATTGCGAATTTAAAGATTCGGAGCAAGTAGTTTTGATAGAGACTACGCTCGGAAATATCAAAGTGAAATTGTACAATGAAACGCCGCAACATCGCGATAATTTCATTAAACTGGTAAAGAGCGGATACTATGATGGAACGCTCTTTCATCGGGTCATTAACGAATTTATGATACAGGGCGGCGACGGCGATTCCAAGAATGCGCCGGCAGGAAAGATGTTAGGCACGGGCGATCCGGGATATACGATACCCGCAGAGTTCGTTTATCCGCGCTATTTCCATCGTCGCGGAGCTTTGGCGGCAGCCCGTCAAGGCGATAATGTAAATCCCCAGAAACGATCCTCCGGTTCGCAGTTCTATATCGTTACCGGAAAATCCTTTTCGGACGAACAGCTGACACAATTCGAATCGCAGATGAAAATGCGGCGGGAGCAGTCGGTGTTCCAGTCGTTGGTGGCGGAACGTCAGGAAGAGATCATGAACCTTCGGCGTGCCCGCGATCGGGAGGGATTGCAGATCCTGCAAGATACCTTGATCGCAATCACCAAAGAGCGGGTGAAAAACGAAGGTCCGTTCCATTTTACGCCCGAACAGCGTAAGGCATATACATCGGTCGGCGGAGCACCGCATTTGGACGGCGATTACACCGTGTTCGGCGAGGTGATTGAAGGCTTGAATGTCGTTGCCAAAATAGAACAGGTGGAAACCGGAGCCGCAGACCGTCCGGTAGAAGATGTGAAAGTGATAAAAATGCAATTGGTAAAGTAGGGTGATAGAGATCAATCGTTACATATTGCCCAACGGATTGCGCATCCTGCATCATTACGATGCCACTACGCGGATGACGGCATTGAACCTGCTGTACGATGTCGGTTCGAAAGATGAAAATCCCGAACGTACCGGGTTTGCCCATCTTTTCGAACATCTGATGTTCGGCGGCTCTGTGCATATTCCCGATTTCGATACCCCGTTGCAAAAGGCGGGAGGTGAAAATAATGCTTGGACGAGTAACGACATTACCAACTATTATACGGTTGTTCCCACCCACAATGCCGAAACCGCTTTCTGGCTGGAATCCGATCGGATGGAGAGTCTGGCTTTTTCAACGAAGAGCCTGGAAGTGCAAAAGAATGTGGTGATCGAAGAATTTAAGCAGCGGAATCTGAATGCGCCTTATGGCGATGTCGGGTTGCTGCTGCGTCCGGTTGCCTATCAGGTGCATCCGTACCGCTGGCCTGTGATCGGAAAAGATCCGTCGCACATAGCCGATGCATCGATGACGGAAGTAAAAGATTTCTTTTATCGCCATTATGCCCCGAACAATGCGATACTCGCCATATCGGGCGGATTGCCGTGGGATGAGACGTTGCGGCTGTGTGAAAAATGGTTTGCGCCGATTTCGCGCAGGGAGATAATGCCTCGTCATTTGCCCGAAGAACCCCGGCAGACCGAGCCTCGTCATATCGAAGTGGAACGGGATGTCCCTTCGGATTTATTGGTTAAGGCATATCACATGGGGCGTCGGACAGACGAGGATTACCATGCGTGCGACATTCTTTCCGATCTGTTGGCATCGGGCAACTCTTCCCGGTTTTATCGGCATCTGGTGACGGAACGTAAGCTGTTTACCGAAGCCGATGCTTCGATTTCGGGCGATATCGAAGCCGGTTTGTTCTTGATTCGCGGTAAACTGGCACCGGGCATATCTTTCGAACAAGGCGAACAAGCCATAGCCGAAGAGCTGGCTCGTTTGCAGGACGAACCCGTAACGGATATTGAATTGCAGAAGGTTGTAAACCGTTTCGAATCCAACGACCTTTTCTCGAATATGAACTATCTGAACCGGGCATCGAATCTGGCTTATTACGAATTGATAGGACAGGCGGAGGATATTAACACCGAAAATGAAAAATACAGAAAGATAAAACCAGAAAACTTGAAAGATACGGCACGGGCGCTCTTTTGCGAAAACAACAGTACGACATTGCGGTATCATGCGAAGAAAAAGGAGATGCAAATGTCCTTTGATCCCCCTCCTTTGGATTAGAGGCGAAATGAACTCTTCTGCGAGAATTTGATTATTATTTTAAAGGCTAGTATTGGTGGTGAAAAAAAGTGAATTATGCGATTTAAATTAATTTTAACTGTAAGATCAGAAGTATTCGGCAACGTTTTGCCGGCGAGTTATCAGTATGAACTTTCCTCGTGCATACATCGCAAGATTATGGAGCAGGAGGATTTGTGTGCTACGTGGTTGGCACGAAATGGCTTTTCCGCTTTGTCGGATTACCATACACGATTGTTTTCGATTTCCAACTTCTATATACCGAAGATAAAAGTCGATCGGGATCGTCTTTGCATTCTGGCACGTCGGGTGCAACTTTGGATTTCTTTCTTGCCGACACGTGGCACGGAAGAACTGGTACGTACGATATTTCAAAATGCCGTGTTGATGATCGGCGACAAAATATCCCGCGTCGAATTTGTCGTCGATGAGATCGTGCCGTGTCTTCCTCCCGACGATGGCGAAACACAGGAATATCTGGCTCTCTCGCCGATCGTATTCGTGAAACGCAACGGCGGTGGAGGATTCGAATATGTAGGACCCGATTGTCCGGAATATGGCGATCTGTTCTTGAATTCGGTGCTGAACCGCTACGAAGCGATCTATGGCGTGCCCTATGAGGGCGATCCGAAATTTAAATTCGAGTTGCTTTCCGAGCCGAAACGCAAGGGGATTGTCGTAATGCGGTTTACTCCGTCCGAGAACAAGGTGATCGGATTCATGTACAAGTTCCGATTGACCCTCGACCCCGTGTTGCAGCATCTCATTTACGAAACCGGTTTGGGCGATCGTACTCATTTCGGCTTCGGCTGTATCGAGTTACTGCGGTAATAGACAACAGGAACGAAGTAAAAACTTTTCATATTCGAATTAATTCATAATTTTGTTATGAAAAGACAAAATTATTCGCTTTATTTGTCTCAAAGAATATAGCGGTGTATCAGTCCGGAAAATAGGCTTTGCCGATTGAGCGAGGCGATGTCGGTTTTTCGGACGATAGCTGTCTTCTTGTATAATTTGTATAAGTTAAAGAAGTCGTAGACTTAAAAAACAACTAAGATGATAGACGAGCTCGAAAAACCGGAAGAACAAATGGAAGCCGGTCAAACCTTGAATCAGCCTGTTGGCGAATCGGAATCTTTGTCGAAAACATTCTCAAAACTCTCGAAAACGGAGATAATAGAAACGTTGAAAGAGAAAGTGCTGTTGCCGGTTGAAGATGTGAAAGAAGATATAGACTTGTTGAAACAAGCGTATTATAAACTGAAAAAGAACGAAGCGGACAACCGCCGCAGCGCATCGGACGTAGATCCCGAAAGCGAAGAGACGGAAACTCCCGTTGCCGATACCACAGAAGATACACTGAAAGAGCTTTTGACCGTCTTTAAAGAAAAGAAAGCCGAATATCTGGCTCAATTGGAGAAAAAACGGGAAGAAAATCTGGCGGCTAAGCAACAGGTATTGGCGGATCTGAAAGCATTGGTAGACGACTCCGACAATATCGGGAAACGTTACAATGAATTTAAAGACCTGCAACAGAGCTTTAAAGAAAATATGGATGTTCCGGTTCAGGCGGCAGCCGACTTGTGGAAGACATTCCAGCAATATACCGAGCAATTTTACGATCTGCTCAAAATAAACAAGGAACTGCGCGATTACGACTTCAAGAAAAATCTGGAACAGAAGCAGGCGCTTTGCGAATCGGCGGAAGCATTGGCTGCCGAGGCGGATATTGTTGTAGCGTTCAAATCGTTGCAACAGTTGCACGACGAGTGGCGTGCGATTGGTCCGGTAGCGAAAGAGCTGCGTGAGGAATTGTGGACGCGTTTCAAAGACGCATCGGCTGTCATCAATAAAAAATATCAAGGTTTCTTTGAAGCCCGTAAAGCCGAGGAGCAAAGCAACGAATCCGCTAAGGTCGCACTTTGCGAAGAGTTGGAGGCTTTGGTTGCCGATCGTCCCGCTTCATTCTCGGCATGGGACGAGAAAACTCAAAAGATCAAAGAGTTGCAGGAGCGTTGGAAGACGATCGGATTCGCTTCACGGAAAGTGAATAATCAGTTGTTCGAACGTTTCCGTAAATCGTGCGACGACTTCTTCCGCGAAAAGGCGGAATACTATAAATCGGTGAAAGACGAAATGGCTGTGAACTTGGAAAAGAAAAAAGCCCTTTGCGAAAAAGCCGAAGCCTTGAAAGACAGTTCGGACTGGAAGAACACGACCAAAGAACTGGTTGCCTTGCAAAAAGCATGGAAAGAGATCGGTCCGGTATCCAAGAAGTATTCCGACGCTATCTGGAAACGGTTTATTGCTGCTTGCGACTATTATTTCGATCAGAAAAAAGAACAGACCTCCGCACAGCGCGGGCAAGAGCAAACCAACTTGGCTGCCAAAGCGGAAGTGATCGAAAAACTGAAAGCAATCGACGAAACCTTATCCGATGAGGATGCAACGAAAGCTGTTCGCGAACTGATGTCGCAGTGGAATTCGATCGGGCATGTACCTTTCAAGGAGAAAGACCGCATATATAAAGAATATCAGGCTGTGCTCGATGCCCATTTCAAACGCTTGAACATGAACGAAAGCCGGAACAAACTGAACTCGTTCCATGCTTCGGTTCAACAGATGGCATCCGACTCCTCGCAAAATAAGCTCTATCGCGAACGGGAGCGTCTGTTGCGGAGCTATGAGCAGAAGAAAAACGAATTGCTCACTTACGAGAATAACATGGGATTCCTGAACCTCTCTTCTTCACGGGCTAACGGGCTGGTGAAAGAGATGGAACGTAAGATGCAGAAGATCAAGGACGATATGCAACTGATCGAACAGAAAATCGCATTGATCGATCAGAACCTATAAGAAACGATAAGGAGGCTGTGCCGAAATGAAATTTCGATGCAGCCCCTTTCGGTGCGTAAGAATGTCTAAGATGCAAGGCACCGAGGATGAGGACGACAGGAGTTTACTGACGTAAACGACTTAGTCCGAGTTCTGATGGCAACGCAGCGGATTGGTCATTATGACACATCGTCTCTTTAAGAGGTTACGCTGTTGTTGAAGTCGAGGGCGACGGACGGTTATTGGCTTAAACGGTTTAGTCCGAATACCGGAAGATCTTTTCAGCCGGTTGATGGACGATACGGACGGCATTGTATTCGGGTGGGAGCATGCCCGCTGTTTCTTGTCTGCCGTAAGAATCTATGAAAAACATACAGAAAAGTATTGGTGAAGTGGTGGCTACGAGAGGAAGATACGGACATTGGATTAAGATAATCATTATGCTGATTGACATGCTGTGTGTCAATTGCGCATATTTTCTTGTACTCCTGCTGTTGGGCGGTCGTATATCGTCTTCACCCGAAATGATCTGGCTTTTGGTGAATCTGAGCTATCTGCCGGTGATATTGATATTCAATTCGACCTACGACGAGCGGGTGGTCTATATCGATCGGGCAATGTCTCGGACGGTGAAGGCGATCGGTATCCACATCTTCTCTTTGATCGGGCTTCTGTTTTTTATCCCCGAGGTTCAACTTTCGCCGCAGATAGTAGTGGCATACGCCCTTGTACTGTTCGTCCTGCTGGGTATCTGGCGTATTTCGTCCCAGAAACTGTTGAAGAAATTCCGTAGCAAGGGCTACAACTTCAAGCGTGTGATTATCGTGGGTGCGGGCTATACGGGCAGAGAGTTGTATGCCATGTTGCAGTCCGACTTGGGGTATGGATACAAGGTATTCGGTTTCTTCGACGACGATGAGGAACTGGGCAAATCGTTGGAAGAATATCGTGGTCCGCTCTCCGGGATCGAAGATTTTGTGAAAGCGGAAGCGATCGACGAAATCTATTGTGCATTGCCCCCGATCGAATTTAAAGATGAGATCCTGTCGTTGCTGAAATACGCCGATTCGCATATCATACCGGTGTTTATCGTTCCCGAAGTTTCCCATTACCTGCGCAACCGTTTGTTCCTGCGTAGTATCGGCAATATTCCCATATTCACTTTGCGGAAAGAACCGTTGAGCAATCCGATCCGTAAATTCGGCAAGCGGTTGTTCGACCTCGTTTTCTCATCCCTTTTCCTTTTGGTATCGCCGGTGCTCTTTATCCCGATCGCCATAGCCGTGAAGATCTCTTCGCCCGGACCGGTGTTCTTCAAGCAAAAACGGTCGGGCTTGCTGGGAAAAGAGTTTTATTGCTATAAATTCCGCACTATGCGGCAGAACAAAAACAGCGACCTGTTGCAGGCTACGAAGGACGATCCGCGGAAAACCCGTGTCGGCGATTTCCTGAGGCGTACGAGCCTCGACGAACTGCCCCAGTTTATCAACGTCTTTAAAGGCGATATGTCGATTGTCGGACCGCGTCCGCACATGCTCAAACACACCGAAGACTATTCTAAGATTATCGATCAATATATGCTTCGTCTGCTCATAAAACCCGGCATTACGGGGTGGGCGCAGGTAAATGGATTTCGCGGTGAGACCCGTGAACTCTGGCAAATGGAGAAACGGGTGGAGTTCGATATCTGGTATATCGAGAACTGGAACTTCTGGCTCGATCTGAAAATCATCGTACTTACGGTACTCAATGCGTTTCGCGGTGAGAAGAATGCATTTTAAACAATCATGACTTTGTCTATTGTCGAAAAAGCAACCGAATTGCTCCGTAAATACTACGGGTACGATTCTTTCCGTCCGTTGCAGGCGGAAATCATTGCCGCTGTATGCGGCGGTAGCGATGCTTTGGTGTTGATGCCTACGGGTGGCGGCAAATCGGTCTGCTACCAGATTCCGGCATTGATGCTGAAAGGCATCACCATTGTCGTGTCGCCCTTGCTGGCGTTGATGAAAGATCAGGTCGATGCCTTGCTGGCGAACGGCATTCCTGCTGCGGCACTCAACAGTTTGCAGTCCGAAGCGGAAAACCAGCGGGTGCGCGAACTGGCTTTGGGCAACAAAATACGGTTGCTGTATATTTCGCCCGAGCGTCTCCTCGGCGATATGGAATACTGGCTGGCAGGAGTAGATGTCGCATTGTTCGCTATCGACGAGGCTCACTGTATTTCGCAGTGGGGGCACGATTTCCGACCCGAATACACCCAGCTCTCCGTTCTTCGTAAATATTTTCCTGATACGCCGGTGATGGCACTGACCGCTACTGCCGACAAAATTACGCGCGAGGATATTCTGAAACAGTTGGCATTGCGTTCTCCCCGTGTGTTTCTGTCGTCGTTCGATCGCCCGAACATAGGGTTGAATGTTATCTCCGGGCTTGCGAAGCAGAAAAAGATCCAAGCGATACTCTCTTTCTTGGATTCGCATCCGCGCCAAAGCGGAATTATCTATTGCCTGAGCCGAAGCAATGCCGAAATGCTGGCGAAAACGCTGGGCGAGTATGGAATCGAGGCGGAAGCCTACCATGCTGGATTGTCGGCGGAACTTCGCGAGCGGGCGCAACGCCGTTTCCTGAACGACGAAGTGCGGGTGATATGTGCTACCATAGCATTCGGCATGGGAATCGACAAGTCGAATGTGCGGTGGGTGATCCATTACAATATGCCGAAGAGTATGGAGTGCTATTATCAGGAGATCGGTCGGGCAGGACGCGACGGCTTGCCGAGCGATACCTTGCTCTTCTATTCACTGGGCGATGTGGTCATGCTTTCGAAATTTGCCGACGACAGCGGACAACGCTCCATGAATATCGAAAAGTTGCGGCGTATGCAGCAATATGCCGAGGCTTCGATCTGCCGTCGGCGCATACTGTTGAGCTATTTCGGAGAAACGTACGATTGCGACTGCGGCAATTGCGATGTATGCCGTCGCCCTCCTCAACGTTTCGACGGCACGATATTGGTACAAAAAGCATTGAGTGCGATTGCCCGTACCGGCGAACAGGTCAATTTCAATCTGCTCATCGACATTTTGCGCGGATCGCATCGGGCGGAAATTATTACACGCGGATTCGACAAAATCAAGACATTCGGTGTCGGAGCCGATCAAACCTCCTATCAGTGGCAGGGCTATCTGTCGCAAATGCTGCAACTCGGTTATTACGAAATACTCTACAACAACGGTAATGTTCTGAAAATTACGGAGCTGGGCTGGAAGTTACTGCGGGGCGAAACCGGGGCTCGGCTGACGTTTGTCGGACGCTATCCCGAAACCGACCGGCAAGAGACCGGCAAGAAACGGAAGTCGGCTGGCAGTCAGGCTCCGGCGGTTCAGGAATTATCGGCTGATGAACAATTGTTCGAGGCATTGCGCACTTTGCGTATGCGTCTGGCGGCAGAAGCCGATATGCCTGCCTATACTCTGTTTACCGATAAGGTACTTTACGAGATGGTGCGGGTGAAACCGATGACTTTGGGCGATTTTGCCCGTATCAGTGGCGTAGGCGAATCGAAAGTGATGAAATACGGACGCGAATTCGTATCGCTTATCCGAAAAGAACTGGGGCAGAAATCCAAAGAAAAAGGGGATACGCTCGACGAAACGCTCTATCTGTTGCAACAAGGATATACGCCGGCGATGGTGGCGGAAGCACGGGCGTTGAAAGAAGTCACGGTCTGTTCGCACATAGCCCAGCTGATACAGACACAACGTTTTACCGCATCGCCGGCATTTATTCCCGAAGCGGAAATAAGCCGGGTGGAAGAGGCGGTACGTTGCCTTCACACCACGGAGTTGAACCCGCTGTACGAGTTCCTGCAAGGTCGTGTCTCTTACGGGCACATTCGCATTATTCTGGCGATCATATCGGTCGGCGGTCGCGACTGACCGGAAGCCATGCTCCGAATCGCTTCCGGTAATTATTCCTTACGCAACGTAGGGTAGGAAAGGATATGCCATGTTACGCCCGCTGCGACGCAGAGCAAGATAAGCGTTACCCACCATCTGTTTACACAGACAATCGATATGAGAATCGTCACCCAAAGAGTAGAAGTCGATATGATTTTGACTCGTCGAGAAATGGCGCGGTATTCCTGAAAGTTGCGGATCGTGCGCCCGACGATCGGGATCTGCATGATCCGTTCATACAATTTGGCGGAACTTCTGATATACAGATATGCCGTGGCTAACCAAAACGGTGTTGTGGGCAGCACCGGCACGACTATGCCGATAAAACCCAACAACAGGCAAAGTGTG
The DNA here is from genome assembly GCA_900538555.1 of uncultured Porphyromonadaceae bacterium. Lineage (GTDB taxonomy): Bacteria > Bacteroidota > Bacteroidia > Bacteroidales > Barnesiellaceae > UMGS27. The sequence goes on along the minus strand of UPYI01000003.1, from coordinate 50,846 downwards.
CCGACCGTGATATAAATCCCTTTTCGGATCGGAGTGAGAGGATTCATCAAACGCAGATAAAATCGTTTGTAAGGGTGAATCCCCGCAGAAAATCGGCTGCCTGCATCCGTCTCTTTCCGGCTAATTGCAAATCGGTCAAACGCAGATACCCCTCCCGGCAAGCCACTTCGATATAGCTCTTCCCGTCGGTGCGGACATGCCCCGGGGTAGCATCCGTACTGCCGGAGATCACTTGCGACTCGAATACCTTGATTCCGTACCGGGTTCCGTCCGGTGCCTGCAATTCGCACCAGGCTGCGGGGTAGGGCGACAGTCCGCGCACCAAGTTGTGTATATCGGCGGCGGGTTTGTTCCAGTCGATATGACAGGTCTCTTTAAATATTTTAGGTGCCGGACGTAAATCTTTGGGGTCGGCAATTTCGTCCTGCTCGATCGTATTCAGATTCCCTGCCAGAATGGCATCGACGGTTTCGACCACCATGCCTGCGCCTAAATTCATGAGTTTATCGTGTACGATCCCCACATTGTCCGTATCGGCAATGGCAATCCGTTTTTGCTGGATGATGCGCCCAGTGTCGATTTCATGTTTCAGGAAGAACGTAGTCACGCCGGTCTCCTTATCGCCGTTGATGATTGCCCAGTTCAGCGGAGCGGCACCTCGGTATTGCGGCAACAGCGACGCATGCAGGTTGAATGTGCCCATGGGCGGCATGTTCCATACGACTTCGGGCAGCATCCGGAATGCCACGACAATTTGCAGGTCGGCTTTCCATTCGCGCAGCGCCTTTAAAAACGTTTCGTCTTTCAGCTTTTCCGGTTGCAGCAACGGCAGGTTCTGCGACAAGGCATATTCCTTCACCGGGGAGAACTGGATTTTATGACCGCGTCCGGCAGGTTTGTCGGGCATGGTGATGACCCCCACGACATGATATCCGCCCTCAACGAGGCGTTTCAGGCTCTCCACGGCAAAGTCGGGAGTACCCATATATACAATACGTAAATCTTTCTTATCCATCGGTCGGTAAAATTGAAGATTAATCTTGGGAGAAGTGAACAAGCACTCTCCGGTACGAGTTGAATATTTTCGATTTCGAGACGAACCCGACGTATTTGTCGTTTTCGACTACCGGCAGGTTCCAAGCATTGGTCTTGTCGAACAGTTTCATGACAGCATCCATATTCGAATTGATTTCGATTTTGGCGGGGGGAACAGTCATGAACGTGCGCACATACATCCGGTTGTATAGATCGGGACGGAACATGATATTCCGGATGTCATCCAGCAGGACGATACCCAATAGTACGCCGTCCGAGTCGATTACCGGGAATATGTTGCGGTGCGATTGGGAAATGACTTTGACCATATCGCCCAGGCTCATATCGGGATGAACGATCAGAAAATCTTTTTCGATCACGCTTTCCATTTTCAGCAGTGTCAGTACCGCCTTGTCCTTGTGGTGGGTCAGCAGTTCTCCCTTTTTAGCCAGACGCATCGTGTAGATGCTGTGAGGTTCGAATATCTTGATGGTGGCATAGGCAACGGTCGAGGTGATCATCAGAGGCAAAAACAGATCGTAACCGCCCGTAAGTTCGGCGGTAAGGAAGATAGCCATCAACGGGGCATGCATGACCGCCGACATGACACCCGCCATTCCCATCAGCGCGAAATTTTTGGCGGAAAGCGATACGAATCCGACGTGGTTGAATACATACGCGAATAAGAATCCGGCAAAGCAGCCTACATACAAGCTGGGGGCGAAAGTTCCGCCGACACCGCCTCCGCCGTTGGTCGCGCTGGTGGCAAGAACCTTGACCAGTACGATGAGCGACAGATAGAGTGCCATTACCCAAAAACTGTTCCGGTTGGCGTAGAAGAGACTGCCCTCGGTCAGCAATTCGGTATTTCCGCTCAGCAGGTTGATGATCGACTCGTAACCCTCGCCGTACAGAGGCGGTAACAGGAAGATCGAGAGGCTGAGGATAATGGACCCGACACCGAAACGCTTCCAGCGGTTGGACAGTTTCCGGAATATATTTTCCATGCCGTTCATGGCTCGGGTGAAGTAAAGCGATACGAATCCGCAGAAGATACCCAACAGAATGACATACGGTATGCGTCCGGCAATGAACGGTTCGGTCTGTACAAAACTGAACTCGGCGGTATAGCCGGTGAATATATACGACACGGTGACGGCGGTGATCGACGAGATCAGCAGCGGCAGTACCGAGGTGGTGGTGAGGTCGATCATCAGCACTTCCAGCGTGAAAAGCATACCGGCAATCGGCGCTTTGAATATGCCGGCAATCGCAGCGGCGGCACCGCAACCCACCAGCAGCATCAACAACCGGGGTTCGAGACGGAATGAACTGCCGATATTCGAACCGATGGCCGCACCCGTATATACGATCGGAGCCTCGGCTCCTACCGATCCGCCGAATCCGATCGTAACCGAACTGGCTACCACCGATGTGTACATGTTGTGCGACTTCACCCGGCTGTTCTTTTGCGAGATCGCGTAGAGAATACGGGTGACACCGTGGCTGATGTCGTCTTTTACGACGTAGGTCACATACAATCCGGCAAGCAGGATACCTACGATCGGGTAGATCAGATACAGGTAGTTCGCTTCGTCGATATTGATATAGGAGGTCAGCATACTCTGTATGGAGTGGATCAGGTATTTCAATATCAGAGCGGCTACCGCAGTGAGCAACCCGACGACGAAACTCAGCAGCAGGACGAACTCTTGCTCCTTGATATGTTTCTCTCGCCAGGTAAGCATCCGCAGAAACCAAGCCTGGTCTTTTATGCGTGTATGAAAATTTATCATTTACATCCCTTTCCCTGTAATCACCGTTTTTACGGTATAAATAATAATCTTTAAGTCGATGAGCATCGACATATTTTCCAAATATAACATATCGTACTTCAACCGCTCGATCATTTCGTCCACATTTTTGGCGTAACCGAATTTCACCATGCCCCACGAAGTGATACCCGGGCGTATCTGATGGAGCAGCGAGTAATAGGGAGCGCGTTCCACGATCTGCCGGATATAGAATTCCCGTTCGGGGCGCGGTCCTACAAGCGACATATCTCCTTTCAGAACATTCCAGAATTGGGGCAGTTCGTCCAGCCGGTATTTCCGCAGATATTTTCCGATGGGAGTGATACGAGCGTCATCTTCGCTGCTCAACTGCGGGCCGTTTTTCTCGGCATCCGAGTACATCGTACGCAATTTGTACAGGAAGAACGGTTTGTGGCGGTATCCGATGCGCTCCTGTTTATAGAAGATCGGACCGCGCGAATCGCATTTGATCAGGACGAAAAGCAGGATGAAGACCGGAGACAATATGAGCAGGGCGATAGCGGAAAACAGAACGTCGCAACACCGTTTCAGATTTTTTCCTCCGTCGGTTATCGCGCAACTGGTTATATCGATCAGGGGCGTGGCATAAATGTTCGTAAGCCGTATGCGGCTCGTAATGGCGTTGAACTCTTTGATCCTGATTTTGATAGGCAGATTGAGCGGATAAAGCGCGTTGATGCGTTGGTACAACGTCGCCAGATCGGTGCGGTCGGGAGCGATGATCAACTCCTTGATGTCGAGTTGCCGGCAGACCGACGGCAATTGATCGAAGTCGTAGACCGGTTTATCGATTGCCGGGGCATCCGCTTCTCCGGTAAACCGTACGTAACCTACCACGTGATACCCCATCGACTTCTTCATCCGTTCCAATTCGTCTACCAGTTCTTTGGCTGTTTCGCCGCAACCGACGACCAATGTATTGAAGCTCCATTTACGATGGTGTATATTGTGTGTGGCTTGTGTCGTAATGCACAAACGCACGGAATAAACACACGAAAACTGGATGACGAACAAGATGAGCAGATTCAGATAGTTGTCGCTGCGGAATGGCATCACATCATTGATCAGAGCAATGAAAAATGCCAACAGGGTGCTGATGAAAATGGTCTGTACGGTGCTGAGAAGCTCTTGAAGACGCGATTTGAAAAAGGGGCGGTTGTAATATCCCGACAGATAAAACAATACCATCATCATCAACGGAAAGAATATCTGTCCTTCGATCACCCGTTCGCTGAGCAAGAAATTCTTTAACGAACTGGTGCCGATATGGTAGGAGAAACGGGAAAAACGTACGACATTGAATATACACCAAGCCACATTGGCAGATATGAAATCGCCAATGAGATAACGCGCTATTTGTTTCCTGTTGCTAATCAACCCCGTATGATTTTTACAACGCCGCCTTTGCCCAAACGGATGATTTGCGACGGTTGCGACGGTGTATTCTCATCCCGGCGCGATTTAACGATATAATCGACCGACTGTTTGATTTCGTCGGATATTTCTGCAAAAGTCTTGGGCGACGGTTCACCGCTGATATTAGCCGATGTAGAGACGATCGCTTTGCGGAACCGCTGGCACAGGCGGCGGGAAAAATCTTCACGCGTCACCCGTATGGCGACGCTCCCGTCTTCCGCCAACAGATTCGGGGCAAGATTCCGGGCATCGTCGTAAATGATTGTCAGCGGTTTGTCGGCACATTCCATCAGATCCCACGCGATTTCGGGAACTTCGGAAACGTAGAACTCCACCTTCACTTCGCTGTCGGTCAGGACAATCATGGCTTTGCTGTCGCTGCGCCGTTTGATTTCATATACCCGTTTCACCGCTTCTTCGTTTGTGGCGTCGCATCCGATCCCCCAGATCGTATCGGTAGGGTAGAGTATCACTCCGCCTTTTGCCATCACGTCGCAAGCCTGTTTTATATCCTCGTTTATATATTCCATGTCGAAATATTCATGATTGAATCGAATATCTGTTGCTAATCTGCCCGGCATATTTCGGAGCAACCGGAATGAGCCGAGGCATAGTGTACAAAGGTAATATCAAAATTCGATAATCGAAAAATTACGACTGAATTTTCTCGGCTGTAAGCCGACCAAAGATTCCGATAAGAAAAGATGAGAAGATCTTCGCACTGTTTGTTATCGGAATCTTTGTCGATAAAAGCAAGACGGCAGCAACCCGCTTGTGATGTATGATTTAGGAGTTTGATAAAAGAGGGGCAATGATAATTCGTTTGTTATCGTTCTTATGTGCCGGAATATTTTGGATGAGCTTTGACTCCGCTATATCCCAAGAAATTTGAAGGGCTTGGCGGGCTTGAACGATTTGTTCGCTTTCCCGTTGTACGTGGCGTAGTTACTCAAATCGAGTTTCATTACGCGCCCTTTTTCACTTAGATCGAAATCTTTCAGAGTTACCCAGAAAACATTCGGGGTCAATGCCGTTTCGAAGAAGTAGACCAGATTCTTTTGATCAGACACCGAACGCCACCGGGTGGACGAAATATTCGGTTCGCTCTCGGAGGATATGCCGAAAGGTACGGAACAGTTGCGGATAACGCTGAATACACTGGCGATAGAAGTCCGGATGTCGTCGGTGCGGGGGATAACGTCGATGTAGTATGAGGCTCTTACGAACCGGTCGGCAGCCCGGTTCGTTCCCGGCAAGGCGATCGTTCCGGGTATGCCTTTCCAGTAATCGTCTAATGCCAGTTGCTGTTCGAATACCGGAGAGTTGGTCATGACCACGTACGACGGGTCGTGGTGGATCACCAGTTTTCCGTCGATATATTCGAATATGGCATTATCTCCGCTGGCATCCGATATGGACAGATGCAACGTAGTGAATTTTTGTGTCCCCGGGATATAGTCGCTCACGATAACGAACGGTTCGTTGCGAAAATGTTCTACCGCTTCTGCTACCGTAGCGAAATTGTCGAGTACGTATTGTGCCCACAAAGAGATGGAGATACCCGGTGTTTTCCCTTTGGGATCGAATACCGGATAATCCGATTCGGCAAGCCACAGGATGTTGGCGCACAATCCTTTTTCGTTCATGCCGTCGGTTGTGGCAATATCCCATGCGCTGGCAATTATGCTGCCGTATTTCGAGGTCCATTGCACGGAGAGCGGTCCAACCTCGCCGTTGCGTTGCATGCCCCGCGGGAAAATCCAGATGTTGGGATCGATTTCACTTTTCCAATCCATAGATCTGGCAGTGATTACACAATCCGACAGCCCTTTGTAAACAACTCGCGTGCAGGCTTCGGACGATGGAGCAAAAACAGTGCCGATAAGGGCAAAGATGACAGAAGTACCAAATGTTTTCATACCGAATTCAATAATATGGTTTGTAATTGTCAGTCCATATAATGTGCCAAAGAATCAGGTTTTTAAATCCATTAAGTACTCTTGCGTTTTTTTCTGTTTCGTCCGGACTTCTTTTATGGGTTTTCGGTACGATGAGGTTGAGTCTCTTTTCATATTCATGCACCTTTTCTCTCCTCGGCATAGTCCGAACGGGGTCGGCTCTGCTATCGGTTGCCGTTATGGCGCACTGTACGGATCGGACCGGGCAAACAAAAAAACGATATGGGCAATATTACACCCATATCGTTTTTTTATATTTGATCTGGTATTTTAGAAACAGTACACGCAGGAGATACCGAAGTTGCAGAGACCGTATTCGTTAAAGTCGGATGCAGAGTACCCTTTCCAATAAGCGATTTCGGCACCGAACGACGGAGTCCAGTCGAACGACAGACGGATAGGTGCATCGTGGAATTTGATACCGAGTTTAGCACAACCGGCAGCACCGATATAAGCGTAATTTTCGCGACCGCCCACATTGATACCGCAACCGGCGTCGAAGAACCATTCTCCTACCGACGGTGTCCAGTCCATGTTAAAAATATTCCAGTTATACAAAGCTGTCAAATCTGCCATTACTGTTCCACCCGGGTTGGCATAGTACATACCGAAACGGGCTTCGGCATAATTCGTATCGGAAAAATGATATTCGCCTTGTGCTTGGAAACCCGATCCGACACGACCTCCGACTGCCCACTCCTGAGCAGAAACGCCTAATACACAAAAGCATGCGATTAAAGAAACCAAAATCTTTTTCATAACTTTTAATTTTTAGTTTATAAAATATGTTATAATAAGATGCAAAGATACGGATTATTTTAAGGGAGTAATTATTTTCTTTAATAAAAATGTTTGGATTATTTGTTTACAATTTCGGTCGAAAAGACAAGTAACGGTCGTTTTTTATGAAACAGATCGGGGGGGGGAGCGAATAGGGTCGGGCGATGCTATGTCGGACAGGGTCAAGAAAAGAAGTCTGAACGTATATCGTAGCGACATGTTGCAAAGATATTCGTTATTGGAGATATAAGAGGAATGTTGCCGTGTCAGGAAAATGTTGCATAATCGGGATGATTTGATTAGTTTTGCCCTGCATGAAAATGGGAGATGCTTGTATAAAAGACCTTTTTCGATAATCGGGTCGAACGTGTTCGATTTATACTGAGGCGAGAAATATTTTTATCCCATTAAAATCGAGAGGAAGCGAGGCTGCCCGAACCATAGGCTTTGTCCTTTATAGGCTTCATTGTTATGTAAAGAAATCGGGATGCAAGACGATACGACAGTTAAAAGGATATATGGTACTTTCCCTCAGATAGGTCACGACAACAGCATGGGGCTGGTGAGGTATTATCTGGCACTCGCGGTCGTGGTGGCTCATTTCAATGCTATTTTCGGAACGGAACTTTATTTCCCGACTTCGAGTTACAATGCCGTAGGCGGATTCTTCGCATTGAGTGGATTCCTTGTCTATCCGAGCTATCTGAAAAGCAAGAATCTAAGAGTATATCTTTTCAAACGCGCCCGACGTATTCTACCGCCTTATTTCTTTATCGTACTTGTTTGTGCGTTCGGTTTGTGTGCGGTGAGTTCGTTGTCTGCCGAAGATTATTTTTTCAGTGTACACTGGCTGAAATACGTGATATGCAATATCGGATTTCTGAATTTCCTCGAACCGACACTGCCCGGAGTGTTTGAAGACTCAGCCGTCCAGGCGGTTAATGGCTCGCTATGGACCATGAAGATTGAAATCCTGCTTTATCTTTCAGTTCCTCTCGTGGTATATCTGACGGCAAAATTGCACAACCGGTATGCCGGAACGAAACCTCTGTCGGTTTTCGTGGCGATTTACCTGTTGTCGATAGCTTACAGATTGTTCTTCGTTCATCTTTACGAAGTCGAAGGGAAAGCTATCTACAATATTCTTTCTCGTCAGGTTTTCGGTCAGATGATGTATTTCTATACCGGAGTGTGCATATTCTTCAATTACGAAAAATTCAGAAAGTACAGGATTCCCATTGCCGCCGTATGTCTTATGATGTCTCTTTGTAGCGATCTTATCCCGTATTACAAGATCGTAGCCGGACCTTTACAAGTGTCCTGCCTCACACTTGTCGCATCCACTTTCAGCGGAAGGATCAGCCTGTTCAACAAGAATAACATTTCATACGATATTTACCTTTTTCATTTTCCCGTGATTCAGGTTCTCTCCTGTTTACATTTACCTTTTTCGCCATATATCCAATTAGCATTTACACTTTTGATTGTGATTATACTCGGGCATCTGACATGGTTCGGATTTGAAAAAAGGATTCATACTCATGCGCCTTTATAACCTGTGAAAGGGTAGGTCTGCTTTATCCGAGAACAAGAATGCGCATATTGTGCTGTATAGCGTAGGGGATTTTATGACGGCACCCCAAAAGTTTTGTATCCAACCTTTGGGGTGCTGTTTATTTTCAGGAGTGTCGGAAGGGAGAGGATGTAAATTCCTGCCTCTGCCTATGTGATCGCACTTTGTTCAATTCTTATTTACAAAATTTGCTTATCACACTCTTGTTGCCTCTGCTTACTTTCACGAGGAATATTCCACTACGTTCGATATTCAACGACACGCGGTTTTCTCCGGCTTCGGCGTTCACCTGTTGTACGGTTATTGTGCGCCCGGTTGCGTCGTATATGCTCAAAGTCATTGCTGCATCGGTTTTCGCAAGGAACAATACGTCGATCCGGTTGCCGTCGATCACGGTACGAAGCGAATTAGCCACGCTCAGCAATTCGACCGAGGTGCCCGGAGTCTCCACATCCAGCTCTTTTGAGAACATAATGTCGTCGATATATACGGTGTGAACCGGACGGTTGTCGGCAAAGTCGGGCATAACGACTACCTGCGGATAAAGCCCGGCTGCTTCATCCATGTCGAAAATGATTTCTTCCCATTCATTCACTTTTTCGGGGGAAGTCAAAGGCTCTTTTTCTACATTATCGCCTCCCGGAAACTCTACTTTAAAGCGCGCCGAAGCACCAGACACATCCTGCAATATCTTGAAACGTGCATAGTGGTATTTGTCCATATCGCATTTCGGTGCGGCATTTTCGTTCAGCTGGGCATAGAATCCCGCCCATGCTGCTGCATCTTGCGGACGTACGATTTCGAGCACCTTTTTGCTCCCGTTCACTTTGTCCTTTTTCGGATTATCCACCACTCCGAACGAAGCGCCCTCCATGGATTTCAGCTCTTGCGTGAAATTGACTTTTCCGTTTTCAAAGTTGTCGAGTACAGCCAATTCATCTGTTGTGGCAGGCAGACCGTCGTTGATTGTCAGGGGGGTATTGGTGAACATCACATCGTCGATATACATCACGAATTCGTCGCCTTCGTAATCGGTCGTGTTGCCGATAATATATACCTCTTTATATGCACCGATGGCACCGGCATCGTTGTTCGCAGCGAAATTAAAGGCAAATGCGACATCGACCCATGTTCCGCCTTCAACCGTTTGGGAGACTTCCCGATCGCCGTTCGGACCTTGTTGCATTTTCAGGATGCTGGTTCCGGTTTGAGGTTTGTAGAATTTTACCCGACCATAGCGATAGTGTCCTGCGGCATCGCCCACAGGCAAGTCGTCTACCGTGATAATCGCACCTGCGTACGTTTCTCCTTTGGGTAAAGTCAATTTCAATACCTTGTTGCTGGCATTTACATCGTCTTTCAGAGGGTTGTCCACTATTTCGATCATGTCTTTGCCTCCGATCGGATTCCAATACAATGCTTCGTCGTTTTCGAAGTCGCTTACCCAATACGGGTCTTGCAACTCCTGTGCCTGCATACCCAGTATTCCGGATGCCAGACAGCCTAAGATAAATAAAGTCCTTTTCATATATGTGTGTTTTTATTGATTATATCCGTGTGAAATTTCGTCGGAGAAAATTGACCGGTATTTGAAATACGTCATCTTTTTCGACAATGCAAAAATAGGGCATGTTTGCATCCCGGCAAAAAAACGGGATTCACTTCCGTACTTCAAAAGGGAAATAAAGATAAGCCTTACTACATCTATGCTACTTCATCTGTTCGAAAAACGATGTAACCATATAATAGACAGGTTGTTGTGATAGCTTGTTTTTCAAAACATTCTCTATCCGCCCGTTATGTGGATTTGGGCAAGTCGCCGGATAAAGTTTGCCGAACTTTTCTCTCTTTGTAAAAAAATGAATAATTTAGCATGCGATATTTAAATCATAGATACCATGCTTATAAAAAAGTGTCTGCCCGTTGTTTTTTCCCTGATAACACTATGGGTGTCTGCACAAACGGGTGTTCCCTATATTTATAATTTCGAAAAAAGCGAGTACCGTGCGGCGGGGCAGAACTGGGCTGTGGGAAGCGACGCGTACGGTCGTATTTATGTCGGAAACTCACGGGGTTTACTGCACTTCGATGGCATGAGCTGGCAGCTTTCGCCGTTGCCCAAAGGCGACTATGTATGTTCGATACATGTGGCGGACGACGGACGCATCTATGTAGGGTCGTTCGAAGAATTCGGTTTCTTTTCGCGCGATGCTTACGGCAAACTTATCTACACTTCACTTGCTGATTCTGTAAAGGACTATACATTTCATAACGACCAGATATGGGATATATCCACCATCGGCGAAGCCATTTATTTCCGTTCCATGTCATCCTACTTCGTATATGACGGGAAGGAAGTGCGGGCGGTAACCAATCCGTATATTTTGCTGTTTATGCAAAGTCTCGCCGGAAAGTTGTATGCTTTTAAACGGGAAGCCGGACTGGGCATTATGGAGCAGGACACATTCAACTTGCTGTTGCCCATAGATGCGATCGACGGAAGCGATGTGGTCGCTCTGTTGCCGGGGGGCGACCGGGAAAAACTGTTGATCGTGACAAACAAAAGCGGCGTGTTTTCCTTCGACGGAAAAGCGTGCCGGCAGTGGCATAAGAGTGTGAATAAACTGTTGCGTTCCGAATGCGTCAATAAGGCGGTTATGACCAAAGATTCGGTTTGCGTGATCGGTACGCAAGCCAACGGCATTTTCGCATTCGACCGGCAGGGGAGGTTGCTATGGCATGTCAATGGCAATCGGGGATTGCACAACAATACGGTGCTCGGTCTGCATTGCGATACTTCCAACAATTTGTGGGCGGCACTCGACAACGGTATCTCGTACATTCGCAGCAACTCGAATACCCGCTTTATCAAACCTTTCAAACGCGATATCGGCAGCGTCTTTTCTGCTTGTTTTCACCGCGGTTATCTTTATCTGGCGACGAATCAAGGGCTGTTTTTCTGCCGCGACAACGGCAAGGATTTTGACGCGATACCTTTTCCGGATATGGCAACGCAGGCATTGGATCTGGCGGTATTCGACGGACAATTGTTGTGTGGACACAATTCGGGAACATATCGTATCGAAGGCGAACGCCTCACGAAACTGTCGGATATCACGGGCGGTACCTGTTTGCGGAAAGCAATCATACATCAGCAGGAGGTGCTTGTACAGTCGTCTTACACCTATTTGAGTATCTTCCGAAAGGATGCGGCTGGCAATTGGCAGTTCAGCCATTCGGTTCCCAACTTTATGCAACCGATACGTCATATCGAAATCGACCAGCAGGGGTGCATTTGGGCTTCGCATTTTTATAAAGGCATGTTTTGTCTGCATTTGTCGCCCGACTTGAAAACAGCGGAAAAGGTCGAATATTATCCGTCGCTCGGTGAAGAATCGGACAGCGACCTTATCGACATATTCAAGATACGCGGAAGGGTTGTGTTGGGCAATGGGGTGCGATACTACACGCACGACGACCTGCACGGGAAAATCATTCCGTACGATTTGCTCAACAGGCAGGAACATGGAGTGAGAGGTATCCGAAAAACCGTAGCTTTGGATAACGACACATATTGGTGTGTGGGCGACGATGAATTCACACGGATTCATTTTATCAACGATTCTATCGTCCGGCAAAGGGCGATCCATTCCGGTTTGTTCCGCAACGATTTGCCCGATTATGACGAGAATATCGTCAAGACCGCAGACAACCGGTTGATATTCTGCCTGAACAACGGTATATCCATTGTCGATGCGGGTTTGGAATCGTCTCCTTATCCCGTTCGAAACGGAATCCGGTTTGTGGCTGTCGAGGCATTTGCCAACGAAGATAATGTTGTCCCGTTGGAACTCGCTCCCGATGAAACGCCGGTCATTGATTACTCTGCCAACAATATCACTTTCCGCGTTGCTCCGGAATACCTTGTAAGCGGCAATGCCATGCAGTTCCGTTTCGAATTGCGGGGCGAGGAGAACGATCTTGCCAAAATAGCCGGTGATTCCGAGAAAACCTACAACCGTCTGCATTGGGGAAAATATCTCCTGTCGGTATCCGGCTACAACAATCAGGGGGAACTTATGGGTACGATCTCTTATCATTTCGAAATAGCTCCTCCGGTGTATGCTTCTACGGCGGCGATCGTCCTATACGTGGTGTTGGCGTGCCTCTTCTTCGGGCTGTTGTATGTGCTGACACGACGCTATGTACAAAAAAGTAAAGTGCGGATTCTCTTGGAACAGGAGAAACTGCGCAGGGAGGAGCGTGAACGACAGGAGAAGGAGATCATGAAACTGCGTAACGACAATTTGGAGGTGGAACTCTCCTGCAAAGGGAAAGAGCTTGCCAATCTGACCATGATGCTGATCAACAAAAACGAGGCGTTGTATGGAATAAAAGCCGAATTGGAGGCGCAGAAAGAGAAGTTGGGCGTGCACTACCCGAACAAATATTTCTTGAAGATCGTGAAACAGATCGACGATAATCTGTCGTCGGAAGATACATGGAAGATATTTCAAGCCAACTTCGATCTGATACACGAGAACTTCTTCCGAAACCTGCGGAGCCAGTATCCGGAGCTTACCCCCAACGATTTGAAGATTTGTTCGCTGTTGCGGTTGAACTTGACGACCAAAGACATGGCGAATTTCCTCGGCATATCTTTGCGTGGCGTAGAGATTGCACGCTACCGGCTCCGTAAAAAGTTGCAGTTGCCGGTCGATAAGAACTTGGTGGATTTTTTGATTGAGTTTAAATAGCCGCCGGGGCTATTTAGTTCGCTCGGATGACATCTGCTTCGTTCTCTTTGTTAGGGAAGGGAGCTTGAAAAACAGAACCGCCCCCCAAAAGTTTTTATCCGACTTTTGGGGGGCGGTTCTGTTTTGTTTGGGATATTGTCGGGCGTTTATAAATAATTATCTATAAAGCCAAGAGGTGTCATTGCCGCATCGGGAAGTGTATGGCAGTCCCGGCATGTCACGATGTTTACAAGATTATCTTGGCGGTCTGTATATTGCGCCCTTCTGTTTCTACCCGTACGATCAGTACCCCGCTACCGGCTATGGCATATTGTTCGGTTGTTGCAGTAGCGGAAGTTTTAAGCAGGCAGTGTCCCAATACGTCGTATATCGAAACGATCTCCCCGGCTTTTAATCCCGACAAACGGACATTTCCGTTTCCGGCAAATATCTGTAACGGAAGAGTGTCGGGAGCGGATATGCCTGTGCCGATGCCCGGTTGAGGGGTGAATACGAGATTGAGCAGATTGACATAGTTCCACTCTGCCGTCGTCGAGGTACGGGTAAGCGTCAGAACGTGTTTGCCTTCGGTCAGATTGATCGTACCCAACTCCGCTACGTGGTATGCCGTTCCGTCCGGATAATTCAGATCGGCAGCGGGCGTACCGTCGATCGCGATATTGAACTGTCCGCCCAATTGTGCGCCTAACCAAGCGGACACATCGTATGTGCCGGTCAGAGGCACGTAGATATTCCATTGAGCCTGTTTGCCCTCTACCGCACCGATGGTCTTGTCTGCCGCCCAGTTGCCGATGTTGCGCATATTGGCATCGCCCTCTACGATAAGCCCTTCCACTTTGGCATCATCGGGCAAAAGGGTGAGTACGTTGTTCTCATCGGGATAAATACACGTATCGAGGTCGGCGGGGGTGAACACGAGGTTAAGCAGATTGACATAGTTCCATTCTGCCGTCGTCGAGGTACGGGTGAGTGTCAAAACGTGCTTGCCTTCGGTCAGCTCGATCGTACCCAATTCCGCTACATGGTATGCCGTTCCGTCCGGATAATCCAGATCGGCAGCGGGCGTACCGTCGATCGCGATATTGAATTGTCCGCCCAATTGTGCGCCTAACCAAGCCGATACATTGTATGTGCCGGTCAGGGGCACGTAGATGTTCCATTGAGCCTGTTTGCCCTCTACCGCACCGATAGTCTTGTCTGCCGCCCAACTGCCGATGTTGCGCATATTGGCATCGCCCTCTACGATAAGCCCTTCCACTTTGGCATCATCGGGCAAAAGGGTGAGAATGTTCTTTTCGTTAGGATAAATGAACGTTTCGTTGATCTGTATCTCTCCGTCGAATGAGAGTCTGATCGTGGTGCTGTATTCGTTTTGAGCTTCCGTCGGCAATCCTTTTATGACGAGGTCGTCTTTTTGTATCTGAGCTGTCGGATGGGCATCGGGCAAACCCAAGACGCTGACTTCTTTCGGCAAGGAGGCTAATTTCGCTACTGTCAGTTCGCCGTTCTCCGGCCATTGTGACACGTGCAGATAGAGTGTCGTATTTCCCTCTGCATCTACTTTACGGGTGCTTTTGCCCCATGCGAAAGATGCCGGGAATGGATTGGCGATGGTTCCGTAAATGGCTTCGCCGTTTGTTTCCATCCATGCACCGATCTGTGTCAGACGTTCGATGCTTTCCTGCGGGAATGTGCCATCGGCTTTCGGACCGATATTGAGCAGGAAGTTGCCGCCTTTGCTGGCGATGTCGATGAGCTTGCCGATCAGGTCGCTTGTCGGTTTCCAGTTGTTGTCATGGGCGCAATAGCCCCAGTTTTCGTTCATGGTCATACAGGTTTCCCAGTCGCGGCCGTCGGAACGTCCGGTTGCGGGAACATCGGGAATACTTTGTTCGGGTGTTTCGAAATCGCCCGACAGACCGTTGTTGATTTTAAAGCCCAAGCGGTCGTTGAAAATGACTTTCTCCGAGTTCGGATTTTCTTTTATGGCTTTTATGGTTGCATATTGCAGATCGGGATATTTGCTTTGTCCCATGTCGAACCAGACCACATCCACGGCATAATCGTTCAGGATTGTGTTCAGATGCGGGATAACCAATTCGTTTACATATTTCTTTTGCTCTTCATAGGCACATTCTCCTCCGTATCCGCCGTTATTTTGCGGCATCCAGCCCATACCGCCGTCGTTCATCCAGTCGAGAGCCTGCGAGTAGTAGAATCCGATCTTCATATTTTCCTCGCGGGCGGCATCTACCAGTCCGCGCAGAAGATCTTTTTGGGCGGAACTGTGATCCGTTACATTCCATCCGGTATGAGTATTGAACATAGCCAGACCTTCGTGGTGCTTGGCGGTAATGATAATATACTTCATGCCGGCTTCTTTTGCCATGCGCACCCACTCGGCAGGATTGTAGTTCTCCGCCGTAAAGTCATCGGCTATCTTTTGGCGATATACGTTGCGCGGAATTTGTGCGGCGAACATGATCCATTCGGCATAGCCGCCGTTGCTGCCTCCGCCGGAGTAGTAGTCGATGTATTCGCCGTTGGCTTTCGATCCTTCGTAATGACCGGCGAGAGCGGCATAACCGCCCCAATGGATGAACATACCGAAGCGGGCTTCTCTCCACCATGCCATACGGTTGTCTCTATGGGCTGTCGTTTCGGCTGTTTCCACGTACGCTGCATGGCTCGGCAACGATTGTGTTCCGGCTTCGTTCTTCGCCACGATATGAAACCGGTACACCGAGAACTCTTGTAGATCCCCGATCTGGCACGACGTGTCGGATATGTTTTCCCGTACCAATACATCGTCTTGATACACGTCATACGAAACGGCATCTTGCAACGCCGCCCATGTAAGGGTAAGCGACGTTTCGGTTACGTTTTCTGTTTTCACATCTTGGGGTTGGTATGCACTGAATCCGTCTTCGCCCGTGATGCTGTTGCTCAATTTGATTTCGTCGATGTAAACCACCGTATTGACTGTGCTTGGCGAGCAAAAGTCGGGTTGCAGTCCCAATACGGTCACTTGCTTGTCGGCAACCCCCGAAGCCGCAAGGTCGAACACAAGGTTTTCCCATTCGCCGGTCGATTTCGGTGCATGGTCGGCCATGGGCAGAAATTCCTGTTTGAACCCGTTGCCCTCGAACATCACGCGTAACTGCGAGTTGGCGTTCTCCCGATAATATTTCACATGGAGGTATGTGTACCCCGATGTATTGAACGGTGTTTTCAGCATGCTCCAAAATCCCGCCCAATTGTCATTGGCATTCAACCGGGTATATTTCCAGCATCGGGCGGTCGTGTTCCCGCTTCCGACAGCCGGATTGTTTACCACTTCGAAAGAGCCGCTCCCTTCGGGATTGATATTCACGTTGTCGGTAAAAGAGACGTTACCGTTTTCGAAGTCATCGATGACATAGTTCTGAGCCTGTAATATGCCGCAGCTTACTAATAGGGCAGACAGGACAAATAATTTTTTGATTTTCATTTGGATATTATTTTTATAGGCTTGTTTTATATTATTCGTACACGAATGAGGCGCTTTTCACTTTTTCACTGCTGCCCCCGATGAACACTTGGAATTCACCCGGCTCCGCTACGAACTGCAAGTCGCTGTTGTAGAATTTCAGGTCATCGACAGTTATGTCGAACTCCACTTGTTTCGATTCTCCCGGATTGAGCAGCACTTTGCGGAACCCTTTTAATTCCTTTACCGGACGGGTCACGCTGCCAACCATGTCGCGCAGATAGAGTTGCACGGTCTCTTCGCCCGTATATTCTCCTGTATTGGTCACGATCACCGAGGCTGTGAGCTTTCCGTTATCGGTGAGTTTCGTTCCGCTCAGATTGATGTCGCAGTAGGCAAAGGCGGTATAGCTCAATCCGTATCCGAAGGGATAGAGGGGCTCGTTGGGGGTATCCAGATATTTCGTCGTGTATTTCTGCTCTTCGTCGAACGGACGTCCCGTATTCTTGTGGTTGTAGTAGACGGGGATTTGTCCGATATTGCGGGGGAACGTCATGCTGAGTTTTCCCGAAGGATTGGCATGCCCGTAAAGTACTTCGGCGATGGCGTTGCCCGCCTGCAACCCGGGGAACCATGTTTCGAGTATGGCATTCATATTCGCATCTTCCCATTCCAGTGTCAAGGGGCGTCCGTTCATCAGCACAAGGACTATCGGTTTGCCGGTTGCCTTCAAGGCGCGTAACAGTCGTCGTTGGTTTTCGGGGAGGGCTATATCCGAGCGGCTTGCCGCTTCTCCGCTCATGCCGAACGTTTCGCCCAATACGGCTACTACAACGTCGGCACGCTGTGCCGTATGCACGGCTTCCGTCAGCAGTTGTTCTGCCGATTGTGTTTTTCGGATCATGCCGCCGTGTGGGTTGAGTTTGCCGATCAGTTTCTCATCCTCCAATATGTTGCATCCTTGTGCAAAAAGGCAGTTCCTTGTGCCGACCGTATTTTCGATTCCTTCCCATACGGTCACAGCCGATTGCCAGTCGCCTGCTGCGCTCCAATTGCCGATGAGGTCGCGGCGGCCTTTTACGTGCGGTCCGATAAAAGCCACTTTCTTTTTCCCGTCGAGCGGAAGTATCTTCCCGTCGTTCTTCAACAGCACCATGCTTTTGATGGCGGCTTCTTTGCTCAAAGCGATTTTGTCTGCCGAAAGGATTTCTCGGTCGGCACGATCCTCGTTTACATAACGGAACGGGTCGTCGAACAGTCCTAATACGTATTTGGCTTCCAATATGCGGCGGCAGGCGGCATCGACTACGGCTTGGGATATGCGTCCGCTTTTTACCAGATCCACTCCGGTTTCCAGGAAGTATTCGCTTACCATGTCCATGTCGGTACCTGCTTGGAGGGCAAGCTCGCTGACTTTGGCTTTATCGCCCATGCCGTGGTGCTCCAATTCCATGATGGCTGTATAGTCGGTCGTCACAAAGCCCTTAAAGCCCCAATCGTGGCGCAACAGATCGGTAATCAACCATTTGTTGGCGGTGGCAGGTACGCCGTCGATTTCGTTAAACGAAGTCATCACGCTGCCCACGCCGGCTTCTACCGCCGCTTTATAGGGGGGCAGATATTCGTTGTACATACGGATACGGCTCATATCTACCGTGTTGTAGTCCCGTCCCGCTTCGCTTGCTCCGTATAGGGCGAAATGTTTGAGACATGCCATGACGGTGTTCTCTCTCGATAGATCGTCCAGCTGGAAATTCTTCACCATTGTGCGGGCAATGCACGAACCGAGGTAGGGGTCTTCTCCATTGCTTTCGCTGACACGTCCCCAGCGAGGGTCTCGCGCGATATCCACCATAGGCGAATAGATCCAGTTCACTCCGTCTGCCGCAGCTTCTGCCGCAGAGGCGCGGGCTACCCGTCCGATCAGATCCATGTTCCACGATGCCGAAAGCCCGAGGGGGATGGGAAAGATGGTTTTGTGACCGTGTATCACATCGTAGCCCGATAGCAGGGGAATACCCAAACGGGTTTCTTTTACGGCGATCTCCTGCAACTTGCGCACGGCATCGGGGGTAAAGGTGTTGAATACGCCGCCTACCTGTCCGGCTTTAATCTTTTCTTCTACATTTTTGCTGAGTATCGGTCCGGTAATGTCAAACCCCACAGATACGAGATTCAGTTGTCCGACCTTTTCTTCTAAGGTCATTTTATCCATCAGATCTTGGATGAAACGGTCCATTTCCGCGTTCCGAGGGTCGTTTTTCCCACCGGTACATCCTGTCAGCAACAAGATGCCGATCACACATGATGTCAGTTTCTTCATATTGTTCATTGTCATATATTAGGGTGGCAATTTATTTTTTTTCGACAGCAGACCGCTGCGGCACGGGTTTTATCCCGCGCCATAAAGCCGTAGCTGCCTGGCTTGTTTGCGTGGTTCGTTGTTTATTTCAGATAGGGCGACGAGAAGCCGAGGGTGCGTAATCCTTTCTGTACTTCGGGTATCTCCATGAACAGTTCCCAGATCAATTTCGAACGATAGTTCTCGATCATGACGATAATCGGACCTTGGTCGATAGCGAGGTATTGGTTGTCGAACCAACGCTCCGAGAGATTGAACGCATCGTAAAATCCGCATCCGTTCTCGTCCCACAGGTGATCGCCCAGTTTGTAGTAGAAGTGTTCCAATGCGGCTATGGATTCGTCGGGCGTGTAGGGCATGGATGCCAACGCTGCCGTCGGGGCGATTACGCCTCTGTCGTTGGTCGGCGAGTGTGCCGAATAGCCGCTGTTGCCGTCGCTTGCCGTCAAGCCCCAGCAGTCGGCGGAGTATCCTAAATATCGTTTGGGGTTCTCTTTGCAGTAATTGAAATTAATCAGGGCATGGGCGCGGTTCTGTTCCCAATAATCGTTGATATACGCATCGCCCAATCCTTCCGGATTAAGTCCGAGGAAAGAGTAATGCGAGAAGAACAGGGGTCCGCCGTACTCCGGTCCTGCCGGTAATTCGTGACCGTAATACCTGTTGCGGTTCATCATGTTGCCGTTTTGTGCCCATCCGGTGTCGTACACTTCTTTGTCGATGGCGTAAGTGGGCGAAGCGGCGGCGAGGATATAGGTGATGAGGGCTTCATTCCATCCGCGTATGGGCAGATTTACTTCCCACGAGAAGTCGGGGCTCCAATTCCAGTAAAGTATGTTCTGGTGGTTACGGTTGAACCACGACCATTCCACACCTTCCCACAAGGCGGTGATGTCGTTGCGCAGAGTTTCTTCTTCCGCCCGGTCGAAATATTGGCGTGCTACCAACAGACCTTGCATGAGGAAAGATGTCTCTACGAGGTCTGCTCCGTTGTCCGCCGGGCTGAATGCCAATGTTGTGCCTGTGCTGCCGTCGATCCAGTGGGAGAAAGCTCCGTGAAAAGTCGTACATTCGTTTTTTAGGAAAGAGACGATTTTATTCACACGCTCGTATGCTTCGCTCCGTGTAATGAATTTTCGTTCGGTGGCTGCTATCATTGCCATGATACCGAAGCCTGTACCTCCGGTAGTCACTGTATTGTTCGAGTTGTTGCGTTCGAGAGCCATGCCGCAATGCTTGTGCCCGTTCTCCCAGAAATAACGGAATGTGTGGCGTTGTATCTTGTCGAGCAATTCTTCTCGGGGGATACGTGTGTATTTATCAGTCGAGTCGATGGCGGTGATAATGGTATAGCTGCGTCCGGTGTTGATCAATGTGCCGTTTTTTGAACGGATATTTTGCCACACGTTCAGCTTGTACTTTGAAAAATGGTCGAGAGTACTCTGCGGATACAAAGCCACGACCGAATCGCCCGACTCGTAACGGAACATTACATCCAGCTCGTTCTCTTCGTCATCGGCAGGCATCAGACGTATATTGCCTTCCACGGTGCTGTTATCGACCGGTTCGGTGAAGCGAAGTTTCAGCGGGGCATTTGCCACAACTCCCGAATAGGTGGTTTCGTCGTATTTCATACCGCCTTCGGTTATTAAATGCGATATACGGAACGACGTGTCGTATACGTTTTCTTCATCGCAAGCCCACAGTTGCATGCAGGCGAAGCAGAGCAATAATATTTTGTGCATATACTTCATGGTTTTATCGTTTTGAGTTGAATAATTCTTTTATCTCTTTGTCCGTCAAGAATCGGTTGTAGAAACGCAATTGGTCTAAACATCCGGGGAAAGTCGCTTCCCAACCCTGTTTGCCCGCTCCTGCGGCGACAGGGGGAGTTGTAATGTTTTGGAATGCTCCCACCAGAACGGCACCGGTATTGGCAAACTTCAACGTGCCGAAATCGGGATATTTCTTGGAAAATACTTTTTCGCCGTCGCGGAAGTAAGTCACGGTCGAACTCTTTCCGCTGTAACGGATGGTCAGATGCACCCAGCGGTCGAGCATATCGGCCATGTATATCTCCGGTGTATTGTCTTTGGCTACCCATAGCGATCTGGCATCGCCTGTCCGGTAGTTGTCTACATGGAGCGCTACCGGCAGAGAGCCGTCGGCTCCGGGTGCGTCGATTAAAATATCCATATTGCTCGTCCATTCGCTTCCGGAAAGGTTGGGAATGGAGAAAAGGGCGATGCCTCCGGTGGCTTCGGCTTTCTTTAAGTACATCCAGCAGGAGAATGTAAAGCCCTCCATTTCCGAACAGATCTTGTGCAGGTCGAGCCCGTAATAGTCGGTTTTCAAGGTGTCGATCAATACATATTCGTTGGGTGCGCTCTGTAAGGCTGTGCCGCTGACACCTTCCGTAAAGGTGATCCCTGCGCTGCCTGTCACGGGGAAGGAATACAAACTGCTGTCTGCCACGCTTTCGTTGTCGAACGGAAGATAATAGATAAGCGAACTGGTAGGAGGGTCGGGGATGATCTTCATCTTCGGTTCTTCAAAATGCTGGCATGAGCATGTGCCCGCAAGACATAGGCACAATGCGGCTTGAACGGATATATTGTTCTTTATGTTCTTCATACGCTTTCTTTTTCCTAAATTCAATAATTCGGATTCTGTTTCAATACATGATTCGATTTGTCTATTTCATCCTGCGGGATAGGGAGCAGGCGATGTTTCCGTTCGTAGGCGGTTTTGCCTGCGGCATGCAAGGTCTTCACATCGTATGCTTGATCGGGGAGAATCCCGTTTTTCTCATCCTGTACACCCCAGCGTACAAGGTCGTAGAACCGTTCGTGCTCCATGGCAAATTCGACCCGACGTTCGTGGCGGATGAAGTTGCGCAGTTCGTCCTGACTTTCCGTTTTGCGCTGCGGCAATTTGCGCGAATCACCGCTGCTTGCCCGGTAACGTACTTGGTTGAGCCAGTCTAATGCCTCTTCCATGTATTCTTTGCCGCCCAGTTCATTGGCGGCTTCGGCTGCCAGCAACAGGGCATCGGCGTAGCGTATCAGGCGCACGTTCACCCATTCGCCGAATCTGGAATTTGTTTCCAGCCGGATGGCGGGGTCGGTGTAGACTTTCTTGTTCCAATACTTTTGGGGCAGGTTGTCTGTCGGTGCAGGTATGGTTTCGCCATACGGTTCATTTTTCTGTCCGGCATAGAGCAGGGTGGCATCTTTACGGGGATCATTTTCCTCGAATGCGTCCGCCAGATTGTCCGACGGCGTGTTCCAGCCCCATCCTAAATTCCATTCGCCGTTGCCGCGTACCCCTTGACGGGAGGCATAGGTGATCCCGAAATTATCGGTTTGGGTGTACATGGCTTGTATTTCGAAGATAGATCCGCTGCATAATTCTCCCTTTTCCCGGAATATCATGTCGTAAGGCGTTTTCAGGTCGTATATGTTCGAGTTGATCACCGCTTTCGCAGCCGTGTAGGCTTCTGCCCAGTTTTGCCGGGTGACGAAAGTGCGTGCCTGCAATACGTATGCCGCACCCGAAGTCAGTCGTCCGTTGAATTTGCTTTCCCATTTTGCGGGCAATGCCCCTGCGGCAAAAGCAAGGTCGGAGTCTATCAATGCGTAGATGTCGTCTACCGGCGATTTGGGAATATTGGCTTCGCTGGCGGTCTGTATCTTGAAGTCGATCTTGGGCACCTCGCCGAATGCACGTACCAGATTGAAGTAGGCGTACGCCCGCATGAATTTGGCTTCGCCCATGTTGATCCGGGTATCGGGATCGTTCAGGTCGCCTATTTCCTCGATATCGTCGATGATACTGTTGGCGTGGTGTATCAGTTGATAATGATGTGTCCAATAGGCTTGCAACAACCAGTGGGTAGCTACGTAGTTGAAGTTGTCGAACATCGCTTCGGCATCGATTCCGTCGCTCACCGAACTGCCTTTGTCCGCATCGTCCGAACGGATGGAGTGAACGGCGACGAACTGCAATCCGGAGGTTCCTTCCGCACGCAAATCGGCGTAAAGTCCCATGACCTGACCGGCAAACGAGCCGTCGTCTTCAAAATCATCCCGCGTTGATGTACCGAGCGGTTCGCGCGACAGAAAATCGTTGCACGAGGAGAAAAGCAATGCGGTGCATGCTGTTGCCCCAATAAAATACTGTTTTATATTCGTTCTTGTCTTCATGGTGTCCTGCTAAAATGTCAAGTTAATGCCAAATGTATAAATCGTAGGTATGGGGTATGTCCCGTTGTCTACTCCGAATTGTACGGTGCTGCCTCCTATTTCGGGTGTATAGCCGGTATTGTTTTTGAATGTGACCGGGTTTTGTGCATTCAGATAGATGCGGAAATTTTGCATGTGGAGAGCTTGGAGCACTTTCTTGCTGAAATTATAGCCCAATTGAATGTTCCGGATGCGGAAATAGCTGCCGTCTTCGATGTAATAGCTCGATATTTCGCGGTTGTTCGAACGTTCGTCATTCAATATCGGTTCCCAATTGGAAGTACCTGCGCCGTGCCAGCGGTTGAGGCGTTCGGTCTGGTAGTTGAATTGGGCGTATGCGTTGCGGTTCCAGTTGCGGAATATCTCGTTGCCGTACGCACCCATCACATCGACCGACAGGTCGATACCTTTGTACCCTACCGATATCGTACCTCCGTAGGTGAAGTCGGGCGTCGGGTTACCGATCATGGTACGGTCGTTTGTGGTAATGAATCCGTCGTTGTCCGTATCGGCAAATTTCAAGTCGCCGGGATGTACTGTTGCAATTTTGCTTTGGGGCGACTGCGCTATTTCAGCATCGGTCTGGTACACGCCTATGACTTTGTAGCCATAGAAGTAACCGATCGGGCGACCGTGCGAAGTACGTGACATGCTTACGATATTGTCGTAATTGAAAACCTTGTTTTTCAGTGTGGTCAGGTTGCCGCTTACGGAATAGTTCCAGTCGCCGACTTGGTCCGACCAGGAGAGACTGAGTTCCACGCCTTGATTTTCGATGTCTCCCAGATTGCTCAATCCGGGTACCGTACCCGATACGCCCGGCACAATGGCAAGGAATCCTTTGGTCATTTTATGGAAGTAGGCGGCTTCGTAGTGCAGCCGGTTCTTTAACGAATAGCCGTCCACACCGACTTCCCACGAGTAAATGCGTTCCCAGTGCAAATCGGGATCGGGCAGATATTTGGGGGTATATCCCGGATAAATGGCATCGCCGAAAATTCCGGTCGAGGTATTCTCCATTTCCGGATAGCCCGGATAGCGCCACGAGGGATCGATGTTCTGGCTGCCGAGGACTCCCCACGAGCCTTTCAGTTTCAAATAATCGAAAGCGGATTGCCCCTGCATGAAATTCTCTTCACTCAGTACCCATGCCAGACCTATCGCCCCGAAATTTTCCCACGTATTGCCGTTGTAGGCAAAAGCCGAAGCCCCGTCGAGCCGGTAGGATGCATTCACAAGATATTTGTCCTTGTAGTTGTAGAGCCCGCGGAAAAGCAGCGAGGCGGTGGCTGTTTCCCATTGGCTGCTGCCGTTCGTCGCTTCCGAGGGGTCGCCCATGCTGAGATACCAATATTTCGGGAGGTTGGGAATGGTGGTATCTTCGTACTGTTTCCGTCCGCCGGAAATTTCGGAGAAGGCATTATAATAGGTAGTGAAACCGGCTGTGAGTGTCAGACCGTGGTCGCCGAGTTGTTTTTTATAAGACAGTGTAAAGTCGCTCTGCAACTTAGTGTACATGTTTTGAGACTGATTGATGGAAGTCTCGCGTGACAGTTCGTCGATGTACCCCTCTAAATCGGGGTTGAAAACCGATACCAACGGACTGTAATTGCGCGTCTGGTTGAATCCGTAATCGGCGAAGAATGAGGCGCGGAAGTTGAAATCTTTCAGGAAAGTCCAGTCGCCATACACGCTTCCGGCGATGCGATATTCATCGGGGATTCTCGTGTTCTTTTGCAGGTCGATGTCGATCATGGGATTCCATACTTGCGACCGCTGGAAATCGGGCAACGTGTGGTACAATCCCGATTCCTTATCCCGTACGGGAGCGATGGGTGCCGCGATGATAGCTGTGGACACCGATTTCGAATTGGCGGGATTCGCCTTGTAGCCGTTCACTTGAAATCCGAATTTCAACCCTTCCGTTACTTTGAACTCGCTGTTGAGGTTCAACGATATTTTGTCCATCCGCTCATGCTTGATAATGCCGTCTTCATACATATAGCCTACGCCCATGTAGAATTTACTGCGGTCGGTCGCTCCCGAAATGCTGATATTGTCGTAGCTCATCAAGCCGGTTTGGAATATCTCGTCTTGCCAGTCGGTATTTGCTTGCCAATGAGTATAGTCGTATGGAGTTGTAATTCCTTGATTCAAAAGCTGTTCGTTGTACAGCTTGATGAATTGCGGAGCATCGGTCAAATTCATGCGCATGGAGTGGGGCACATGTTTGGCACTTACCGTGGCATTCAAATTCACTGACACTTTCCCTTGCTTGGCGGTTTTGGTGGTAATGATGATCACACCGTTTGCACCCCGTACACCGAAAATTGCCAGCGAAGAAGGATCTTTCAATACCTCCATCGACTCGATGTCGGCAGGATTTAAAAAGTTGATGTTGTCGTTAAACAATCCGTCTACGATATAGAGAGGCTTCGCTCCATTGATGGAGTTCGTTCCGCGTATGCGGATATCCGGTTCTGCGCCCGCCTGTCCCGAGTTGGTTATTTGTATACCAGCCACTTTCCCTTGTATGGATGCGAGGGGGTTGGATGCCGGACGGTTTGCTACTTCTGCACCTTTAATGCTGGTAATCGAACCGGTCAGGTCGCGCTTTTTCGCACTGCCGTAACCGATAACCACAGTTTCGCCAAGCATTGTCGAACTCTCTTGCAAGGTTATGTCGATGATATTGCTTCCGGAAACTGTCGCACGTTGCGTTTCCATGCCGATATATGTAAACGACAGTACATCTCCCTCCGATGCCTGAATAGAGTATTTGCCGTCAAAGTCGGTAATTGCCCGGTTTGTCGTGTTTTCCACTAAAACCGAAACGCCGATAAGACTTTCACCCGACTTGTCGCGCACGGTTCCGGTAATGGATTTTTGCTGTGCAAAAACTCCTTCTCCCGATATGGCGAATAAAATTGCCGTAAGCAGACACTTGCCGACATCGTATGGTAGCCTTTTCCAAAAAGAGAATAAATTTTTCATGATATATTATTACAATGGATGAATGAATAGTCGGTTAAAAATTTTTGACGAGACAAAAGTATTGACCTGCTTCTTTCTCTACAAAAAAAAAGTATGCATTATGTTACTTCAAAACGAAAAATCGGATCGTTCACAATACTGCAATAATACTTCAATATGGCGGATGTGTGGTGTAATACTTTGTAAAACAGTGCTATGTTAAAAATGATTTTTCAAATGTTTCTCTTCGTTACGGTGTAGAAGCCAACCGATAAAATTGGATTTCGTAGCCGGTTTATAGATAGGGAACAGCTCGGAGTCACCCGGGAAGATCGGATCGAGGAGTGTGATAATCGGACAGTCTCGGCGAATGGCGATGGTATCGCCCGGGCTTTACACAAAAATTATTTGGATTCGGATTATTTCTTAATATAAAATAATTACTATGTTTGTATAACCAACTCCGCCGCTCACCGGTCGGGGTGGTGAATGATTGGTAAAAGACGTTTACTGACGATCTCTTACGGTCGAATCTCGCAGAATTGCATCATATTGTGCAAAAGAAAGTGTGGCAATGAATTTTCTACGCCGGACGCATTATATTCTGGTAGCCTATTCCGTTCGATGTTTTGATAAAGCATCATAATGAAGTGGCAAGATGTGTCAATGAGAGGGTGTCGTACATTGCCGACTTTTACAGACGAAGCAAGAGCCGGATTGTATGTCAAGAGAAGAATAAAGTAAAGAAACCCGCGTCTTTCTTTTCAACAACCTATTTGTAGCCGAATCTGGGGATTTCTATAAGCTACGGAATGTATTCACTGTATGACAGATAAATCCTCTTCAAGCGCACCTTCCGGCAGTTCGAAATACCGGCGGCTGAAATATCTCCTGCATAGCGGAAAGAATCCGAAGATCGTATATTTTGCTGTGAATTATATGCGGAAGATGTTGCCCGGGGCTTTATTACGAGCCCGTTTGACACGGGTTTTAGACGAAGCCCGCGCTTCTGCCGACCGTGAGTACATACAGCGGAGGGTCGGATACTACAACAAACTGACCGAACTCGGCAATGCCGAAGAATTCGCTCGTCGCAGTGTAGCTGTCGGCAATCTGCCGATGACACGGCAGAAAGTTTATTGGTTCGATACCATGGAATATGCACGGTGGTTTCCGGCTCGTCTTAAAATGATGATGGTCGAAGGCGATGTAACGACCGTGCCCGATACGCCATGTTTGCTGAAAAGCCGTCCGATACACGGAGAGAACGCCAACTCCGTACTCCTGAATATGAACAAGGTGCGTCATTTCATTTTTGTAAACGACAAGATTCCTTTTGAAAAGAAAAAAGACATGGCGATATTCCGCGGGAAAATTAATCGTAAGCCCAACCGCATCCTGTTCATGGAGAAATTCTGGGGCAACGGCAGGTTCGATCTCGGAGCCATAGACCACGTAAAAGCCGATTGGACGAAACCTAAGATTTCCATATACGACCAACTGAAATACCGTTATATAATGGCGATCGAGGGAAATGACGTGGCGAGCAATTTGAAGTGGGTGATGTCCTCGAACTCCATAGCGGTGATGCCGAAGCCGAAGTTCGAGACGTGGTTTATGGAAGGGACGCTCGTGCCCGGGTACCATTACATAGAGGTGAAGGACGATTTCTCCGACGTGGAGGAAAAACTCGACTATTATTCGAGCCACATCGACGAGGCGGAAGCGATTATAAAACATGCCAACGAATATGTCGCACAGTTTAGAAACAAAAAGCGCGAAAGGGCTATCTCGCTCCTTGTACTCGACAAATACTTCTCTATCACCAACCCCTCGTACAAAAAATAATGAAGTTCGAGACGGGGAATCGACCTGTTTTATTTGTTGTGTATTCGGGGAAAATACGGAATATATAGAGAACGCATAATATTAAAACGAAAAAAATATGGACCGAACATTTTGTCAAAGC
The DNA here is from genome assembly GCA_900538555.1 of uncultured Porphyromonadaceae bacterium. Taxonomy (GTDB): domain Bacteria; phylum Bacteroidota; class Bacteroidia; order Bacteroidales; family Barnesiellaceae; genus UMGS27. Next base: position 22,475 of record UPYI01000003.1, on the reverse strand, counting down.
TGCGGAATGCCGCTTACCGACGATAACAAAGGCACGAATGCCGATGGTGGCAGAAGTGAAGATTATTGCATCTATTGCTATAAGGACGGAAAGTTTACGCAGGATTTCAATATGAGCCAGATGATAGAATTTTGTGCTCAATTCACCGATCAGATGAACGAGGAAGCCGGTTGGAATCTGACACCCCAACAGGCAAAGGAGCAGATGCGGCAGTTCTTCCCGCAATTGAAACGGTGGAAACAGAAAGACGAGAGAACCCTTGCGGAGAAAGCGGAAGCACTGCTCGCTCAATGCCGTGAGGTGACGCTGGCTTCGGTCAATGCCGACGGTTTTCCCCGTCCCGTACCTATGGACAAAGGGCATACGAAGGGATGCAACGAGGTGTGGGTAGCTACGGGAGCGGATTCGGTGAAGACCGCCGATTTCAGAATGAATCCGAAAGCCGGGTTGTGCTATTCTTTTTATGGCGACAGTGTTGCCTTGCGGGGTACGGTCGAGATTATTACGGACGATAAAGTCCGCCAAGAGTTGTGGCAGGATTGGTATGCCAATTACTTCCCCGGAGGAGCGGCTGATCCGAATTACATTCTCCTTCATTTTGTCGGGACGGAAGCCACTGTCTGGATCGACCGCGAGTTTGCTCACGTGCAATTTTAATGCGATTGTCTGCCGGATGTTATGATAGAGACTGAACGACTGGTTTTGCGGGAATGGAGCGAAACCGATATCCTTCCCTTTGCGGAAATCAACCGGGATGAGGAGGTGATGAAGTACTTTCCGAAGAAGCTTTCTTATGAAGATACGGTTGGTTTTTATGATCGTATAGTCCGCGAATTTGCGGAATACGGATATGGACTGTATGCAGTGGAGTTGAAGCAAACGGGCGAATTTATCGGTTACACCGGTTTCCATCGGTTCGATTTCGCTGCCGGCTTTTCGCCCGGAGTAGAGATCGGTTGGAGGCTTGACAGCCGGTATTGGAATCGGGGATATGCCACGGAAGCAGCTCGGGCGTGTCTGGATTATGCCGGCAAAAAGAAATGGTTTGCCCGGGTGTATTCCTTTACGGCATTATGTAACCGCCGATCGGAGCGTGTCATGCAGAAAATAGGCATGGAGTATGCCGGTACATTCTTTCATCCGGCATTGCCCGACGGGCATTGGCTTAAAGAACATTTACTATATAAAATAAACTGCAAGCCGAGCGCAGAAGCGGTCAAGTGAAAACTTGAACCGATTATGCCGAGGCGCAGCGTTTATTGAAAACCAAAAGTTTAAAATAAACTGCAAGCTGAGCGCAGAAGCGGTCAAGTGAAAACTTGAACCGATTATGCCGAGGCGAGGAATGGTCTATAAAAATGAACATTATGAATAACGAGATCCTTTATGTTTTGTTGCCGGATTATGCCGCGCACGAAATCGTGTATCTTTCGGAAGCGATAGCCTCCGATGAACAATCGCTGAAAGAGAGTCCCAAGTATGTAAATAAGATCGTCGCACCGACTATGGATCCGGTTAAATCGATTGGCGGATTCCGCACTTTGCCGGACTATTCGTTCGATACGATGCCCGACGACTATGCCGCTATGGTATTGATCGGCGGATTCGGTTGGGCGACATCGGTTGCCGACAAGGTAGTGCCGATTGTAAAACGAGCCATTGAGAACGGAAAGATTGTTGGCGCGATATGCAATGCCGCTTCGTTCTTGGCAAAACACGGATTTCTTAATCACGTCCGGCATACGGGAAACGGTGTGGAACAATTGAAACTATGGGGCGGTGAGAACTATGCCGGTGTCGCGATGTATCTGCATGAGCAGGCGGTAAGCGACAAAAACATAGTGACGGCGAACGGTTCGGCGACACTCGAATTTGCAAAGGAGCTGTTGCTGCTGCTCGAAAACGATACGCCGGAACGTATCGAAATGTATTATCAGTTCAACAAACAGGGTTTCTGTGCTTTATTCAAATAATACAATTATGTTTATTGCCATTCTTACCTACAAGAAGCCTTTGAGTGAGGTAGACAAATATCTTGATGCGCATCGCCGGTATCTTGCCGAGCATTATGCTGCCGGTAATTTCATTGCATCGGGACCTCAAACTCCACGTGTCGGTGGTGTGATTATGATAAAAGCGAAAAACCGCGAGGCAGTCGAGGCGTTCATACGGCAAGACCCATTTCACATGAATGGAATCGCCGACTATCAGATTGTGGAGTTTACCCCCACTATGTTTGTCACTGAGGAGTTAAAACCAATCTTATTGTAATGCCCTACATAACCATCGAAAGCGGAGCATTGACTTCCGAACAAAAAAAGTTGCTGATCGAGCGGCTCACCGCTACGGCTTCGGAGATAACCCATATTCCGTCGCAATTTTTTATGGTCTCCATCAAAGAATTACCGGACGAAAATATAGGTATAGGCGGCGAATCTATCGACCGGATAAAAAGAAAATACAAGGAATGAAATGCGTAAAGTCCGTGTTTCATCCCTTGTCGTATAAGCAATCTGTTGAATCGGGTCGGATGGAGACGGCGGATTGCCACCGTTACAAATGCCCGATGCGGTCGCGATAGGCATTCAGTTCCTTTTTGGGAAAGGACGTGATAGCTCTGTCGAGTTCGGCGATTATAGCAGATTTGTCGTCGGGGAGGGTACTGTATTTCAGCATCGTCGTATTTCGCTATTGCCAGACAGAGAGGTAAGGGTTTCTATCACTTACCGAAACGGACACCCAATTTTACGTACCCGCAATTTGCTGTGTCGTATTTGACAAGACCGTTGTATCCGATGCCGAACGAAAAACGCTTCACATCGATTCCTACGCCGGCTTGACAATAAAATCCGTTAAGTCCATCCAGTACTATCATACCGAAAAAACCTCCGAGCGAACAGTTCACGTAGGGATATATCTTTTTCCCGGTCGGGATATAACCTTTTAGATTGATGCCGACAGGCATATAGGCATTCGTAGAAGTGTCTTTATAGACTTTAAAGTTTTCCCAATCCACAAATTCTGTTGTGAAGAATAGGGAATGAAAACCCATTTCGACACCGATATAGCCATAATCCCACAAACGCATACCGAGGCTCAGATCTATCGCCGGACCACCTCCTTTCGACGTGAAAATAGCACTGCCGTAGATATAGCTTTGCAGACGAACTCCGTTGGATTGTTTTTTGTCGCTCTTAAAAACCTCTTTTTCTCCATTTGAGTATTTCACATAGAAAACTTCCGACTTATTCACCGTATATTTCGGTCCGTCGGGGTTGTTCCATTTTATATACGATATGGTTTTGTCTGTAATGTCGGTTACTTTGGTCTCGATTTCGCTTGCATCATTGAATACGATAATGTCCTGCGAACGGGCAGACAGGATAAAAAACACGAATACAAAAAACAGAGTCAATTTTTTCATGGCATTTAAATTTTATTGTTGGAAGCATCACCTCCTTCATGTCATCCATTAATTTATTATACAAAAAGTGAGGAGGCAAATTTCGTCTATCTAAACAGACGGTTGCAGAATACCCGAATCAAAATAAACGATGATGCCATACTCTCGGATAGATACGGAAATGGATACACGAAAAATGTGTCCTGTCATAATATAGGCGAGAGAAGAGTGCTGTTCGTCGTCCTTTGATTCTGAAATCTTCTATATCTTCTGCATCAGACAGTGCGAAAACACTTTTTAAATTAATTATGTCTGTCAATTGCTTGATTTTACAAAGATAGTGAAAGGTGAGTGCAAAAGCAAATGAGAAACGAACGTTTTCAATAGCCGAGAGCACCGAACTTGTTCGGGCTATGTTGAGGCAAGAAAAGGTGCATGATATGAATGTTTCACGATCTGATTTTGCCGAGCCGCATCCTATCTTATCCAATGATATACAATTTGTTATTTCGTACAACACTTTGCATGGCGCGTCGGCACAAAAAATAAAATATTCGGGACAAGCCCTATTGTTGTAAAGTCCGAATCTCTTTCCTTGTATATAATCTGTTGAATCGGGTCGGATGGAGACGGCGGATTGCCACCATTACAAATGCCCGATGCGGTCGCGATAGGCTTTCAGTTCCTTTTCGGGAAAGGACGTGATAGCTCTGTCGAGTTCGGTGATTATAGCGGCTTTGTCATTGGGGAGAGCCCCGGTTATCGGTATCGTATTGGATACGTGATGACCGAGCAGGTTTGTCTTGATAGTCAGTCGTTCGATAAGAGTACGCATTTCCACAAGCCGTTCTATTTCAGGTTCCTCTTCATAAATTCCGTCGGCCATTTCCCGAAACAGTTGTGATTCGGGAAATATCGTCAGTGAAACGATATTGATGATGCACGGGTGAAGCCGGTTGAGAACATCGGCAGTGGCGATTGCATTTGCTATTCCGTTCCCTTTTCCTCCCAGTCCATTGAGATAGAATATATTATATCGTATTCCGGCAATATCGAGTTTGGACAGTTGTTCAAGAATATCGACTGCGCGATAGCCTTTATTCATTCGTTCAAGAGTCGGGTCATGGGCGGTCTCGATCCCGATATTGATACTGTCGAGTTTCAGATGATGGAGATTTTTCAGCTCTTCCACCGATTTGGGTACGATGTCGGTGACACGGGCAAACATCCCGAACGATACCAGATGGGGAAGATATTTGCGGAGTAACAAGGCAACGTCGAGCAATTTGTTGTAGCTTAGTGCGAAAGGATTTGCACCGGTCAGATAGATACGCCGGGCACGAGGTTGCCATTGGCGGATTGTTTTTAAATCTTCTTCCACTTCCGAAAGTGGAGACATTCGGAACGGGGTGCCATGATAGAGACTGCAAAATTTACATTTGTGCCATGTGCAGCCGGAGGTCAGTTGCAGAAGCTGGGATTGGGCTTCATACGGCGGTCGCCATACTTGTCCGGTGAAATGAAGTTTCGGATACATCATATTTCGATTATTTTATGTAACTTTGATGAGCAAAGATATAATGTAAACATCCGGCATACAATAACTTACCGATCGGTTTGCCCCTTACCGGAAGGTTAGTTCTGTTCACGGTAAACCGATTACGACACCGAGAAATGGCAAAAAAATTAGATTACGAATATTGCAAGGCAGCCCCCATGCTCGAATGGATGGGAAACAAATGGGCATTGGTGGTGCTTCTGAAAGTTTCGGAGGGAGAACCTGTGCGCTTTAACGAGCTTTACCGGACGATTCCTTCCATTTCCGAAAAGGTCCTCTCTGCGGTGCTTCGACAACTGTATGCCGATGGAATCCTCGATCGTCGGCTCTATCCCGAGGTCCCTCCGAGGGTGGAATATTCCGTTTCGGAATTTGGGAAAACTTTGTTGCCCCATGTTCGGGAACTTATTGATTGGGGGCGTGAAAATTTCGATACGATCATGGCAAATCGGAAAAGTCGGAAGTTGTGAAATATGCAATGCAGATGAACCCGGTTGGGAATGGATAAGATGTTGAAGGTATGATTACGTCCGATCGGGGCAAATTATGGAAGACAGGAGATACTCGTATGAAATCGTTGGAGGAGATGACCTTGCAGGAACTCTGGATGCTTTTTCCGATAGTTCTGGTCGAACACAAGGATTGTTGGAACGATTGGGCTGTGGCGGAGATAGCCCGATTGAAAGAATTATTGGGCGATCGTGTCGTTGCGATCAGTCATATAGGAAGCACGGCGATAAAAGATATATGGGCGAAACCTATTATAGATATACTGATGGAAGTCGGAGCCGGGATAGCCCTGAGTGAAATCAAAAGCTCGATCATTGCTGCCGGGTATCGATGTATGTCGGAAACCGCAAATCGGATAAGTTTCAATAAAGGTTATACCCCCGAAGGCTTTGCCGATAAGGTATTTCACCTCCATTTGCATTACGCCGGCGACAACGATGAAATTTATTTCAGGGATTATCTGAATGTTCATCGGGAAATAGCCGTTGCATACGAGACCTTGAAAATGAATCTTTGGAAGCGGTTTGAATATGACCGTAACGGATATACGGCGGCGAAAACGGATTTTGTAGCCCGTTATACGAATTTGGCTAAATTGGAGTTGTAATGGAAGAGGATGGCGGAATACGGTTTTATAAACCATGTAGGGCGTTGCAGCCGTATGTACGTTACTATTGGGTGTTGAAGAGCCGCGAGAGTTTCAGCACGCTGACATTTCCTATCGGTTGTCCGCAGATCATTTTTCATAAACGGTCGCCGTTGTTTATTCCCGAACTCTCCGTCTCGCAAGACAAATTTACGATTAGCGGTCAAGTGAATTTTCCGGCGCATGTCTGTTCCGATGGCGATACCGAAATGATTGTAACCGTGTTTCAGCCTCATGCCATAGGGCTGTTTATAGACACGCCTCCCTCTTTGTTTTATAATCTTGAAATTTCAGGATATGAGGTGGAGAACCGGAATCTGAACGAACTTGCCTCGCAGATCTTCGACTGTCGGGATAATGGACAATGTGTGCGGATGATCGAACTTTGGTTGCTTGCGAAGTTGCGCGACATTTCGGTGTCGAACTTTGTGCGTATCGGTTCGGCGGTGCGGATGTTGATGAAAACACCTTCAACTTCGGTCTCCGAACTTGCCGGCATTGCTTGCATTGGCAGGAAGCAGTTCGAGCGACTGTTTAACGCAAGTGTAGGAATGAATCCCAAAGAATATGCCCGGGTGGTACGGTTTCAGAAATCGTTGTGGCAGATGCAGTGCGGATGCGACGACGATACCGGTATAGCCTATGTATGCGGTTATGCCGATCAGTCGCATTTCATTCGCGAATGTAAAATGTTCAGCGGATGCACGCCGGGAAAATTGAGAAATGAGTATCGGCCGTATTCCGATCTGTTTACCCAGCCGATGTAAATCCGCTTTTACCCCGAGTTTTCAGAATGTCCCTTTTCTTCTATCCGGTGAGACCTTTATGCCGTAACTTTGTCGCAAAAAAAGTATGAAAGAAGTAGATCCGCAACAAACCACGCGAGCCTATGCCTATGATATGTGGATGAAAGCTCCGATGCCCATGGTAACCTTTTTCAAGACGCTCGACGTATCCCGCCTTGTACGGATTAGCCGTAGACGAGGTTTGAAGTTCAACATGCTGATGTGTTGGTGTATCGGGAAGGCAGCAAGTCAAGTAGAAGAATTTTACCTGCTTCCTGTCGGAGATAAACTCATCCGGTACGATAATATCGCTGTCAATACCATTGTGGCAGACAAGAGGGGAGAAGTCAGTTCGTGCGATCTCCCTTTCACAACCGATTTCGCTCTGTTCAACCGACACTATTTGCAACTGACCAAACAGGTTGCCGAGTCTTGCCGGAATCACGATTTGCCGGACTGTATGGTTATCGGTACCTCTGCATTAGCGCAATTCGACATCGACGGCGCAGTCGGAATGTACAGCGGCATCTTCAACAACCCGTTCATGATATGGGGCAGGTATCGAAAAAAGTGGTTTAAAACGACATTGACCGTATCATTCCAATTTCATCACACACAGATGGATGGCGCACACGCCGCCCGTTTTCTTGATCTGTTGCAGCAGGAAATATCTTTCGGGCACATGGGCTGATCGATTCTCTCTTTCCGTTATTTTGTGGACTTTATCACTCTCAATCCTCCGCTTATTTATGTGGGGCTTTGAGGTTGTAATAGGGAGATTGTTAAATGATCGGTTTGTTTTGAATATGGAGAAAGAGAATAAAATTATGGTTAAAGATTCTGTTTCCAAATATTTTAATAAATTTGTATAATTGATTGTTTTCTTTATATCAAAGCCTTGTTATATATTATGATACCACAATTTGAAGAAATACGAATACAGGCATTAAGGGTATTAAGTACTGGTGCCATTATGAGGGCAAAAGATTTGCGAGCTCCTTTGGCTAAATATTTTAATCTTTCAGAAGATGAAATGAATGCATGGTATCCGTCTGGTAATGGTGAAATATTCTTAGATCGCATTTCTTGGGCATTATCATATCTTTTTATTGCAGGTTTGGTTGAAAAACCTAAAAGAGGTGATTATAAAATCAGCAATAAGGGATTGGAGATGCTTTCTTCCTGTACCGATGAACAAATAAATGAATATATAAAAGGAGAAGTTAATGCGAAAACCCCGAAGAGGAGTTCTAAAAATAAGAGTGATTTGATAATCTCCCCTGCTTTGACTTGCGATGATGAGCGTACACCGCAAGAAAGATTGGATGATTCGTATAATAACATAAAACAGTCTATACAATCAGAGATACTGGCAACTATATTGAGTAAGAAACCACAAGATTTTGAAAGGTTAGTTGTTGATTTACTTCAAGCAATGGGCTATGGTGGAGAGATTAAAAACTCGGGAGTAGTTACCAAGCGGTCTAATGACGGGGGAATCGATGGCATTATAAAAGAAGATATATTGGGATTTAATCATATATCGATTCAAGCAAAACGTTATGCTTCTGAAAATAATGTAGGTCGTAATGAAGTGCAAAGCTTTGTAGGCGCTGTTGCGGGAACTCCATCAAAGAAAGGTGTGTTTATTACAACATCTAATTTTACCAAAGGAGCGGTGGAGTATGTTGAGAGCCTAAATGGCTCTCCAACTATAATTTTGATTAACGGACATCAACTTACGGAATATATCTATGATTTTGGCTTAGGTCTTCAAACGGAAAAAATCTTTAAGGTAATGAAGATGGATATGGATTATTGGGACTCATTGGATGATGACAAATAATATTCGGTGTGCGTATTTTGGTGCGAAAATATATGATTCGCTCGGGAAAATGCGGCTGTATATGATTATTCGTTTGAAAAAGTGTAGCTGCTCTATGGCAGACGGATTCCAAGCACATGTGGAACTTACGATATAATTTATCGCGCCATCATCGGTAGTCTTTGTACTGTCGATGATGGCGCGACACACAGATCTAATGGCATTATACGTAAAAACTTCATAGCCATTAGTATCTATTTTAGCTGTTCCCTATTTGTCGGAAGCGAAAGGTAAGACGGGAAGTCCGGACTCGATGCCATAGAGATTCCCGCCCGGATAATCCGCCCAGCTATATCTGACTGCCACAGGATTTTGTACCAATGGCGACGACAGCCTTATTGTACGGTCGGAGGTGAGTCGGGCATTTGCATACGCCCAAGTTCCGTCTTTATCTTTGATTATGAATCCGGTAACGGCTCCTCCCGTGGCTTTTATACTATCGTTGAAAGTCAGCTCCACATAACCGCTGCCGATTTTACTATCTATGCAACGTGGCGTGTTACATTTCTGCTTCATTCCATAGGTTTTATCCAGCGCAAGCATAGTCAGACGCCGTGCCACTTCCGCCTTGTTGGTGGGGTGAATATCAATCGGATTGCCAAGATCGATAGCCGTCGCCATGTCGGTATGCGGCAGTTCGAGAGCCTTTGACTGTGCGTTACGCAATAATGCCCATTCCGATTCGGGCTGTACAACGACAGGTTGCATAAAGCCGGCAAGCTGCACGAAATAGAACGGCATAGAGGGATTACCAAATGCTTTTCTCCAACCATTTATCATGTTTTTGAAACAAATTTCGTATTGCCCGGCTCTACCGACATTGGCACAGCCCTGATACCAGAACACGCCGGCAACAGGCATCGTTCTGAGCGGGTTGATCATCGCGTTGTAGAGAGCAGTGGGGTAGTACTGGCTTTCCGGCCATTCGCTTCGTATCTCTGTTTTGGAAAAATCAGCCACGATGGCATAGTTCCACTCTCCGTCGAGACTATGGCTTTCGCCATTTACAATTGCGTATGACGATTTCCATATACCGCCGCCTCCGCCATTGTCGATGACTTCCACGGTGATGATGTTTTTGCCGGCTTTGACAAGCCGACCGTCTACTTCATATTCCCGCATGCGGTCAAAAATTTGACCGCTACCTACCATTTCACCGTTGAAATATGCCGTGTCCCAGTCGTCAATAGCTCCAAAACATAGTTTTAACGGTTTCCCGGAGGCTTCGGCAGGGAGGATTAGTTCATATTGCATCGCAACAATGCCGTCGAATCCGGGCAGTACGTTCTCCTCCCACATCGACGGTACAGGCATCTTTCCCCAGCCTTTGCCCTTTTGCATCACATTTCTGTCATACGGGTAAGCTATTTTACCGGGACTGTCATACGACTCGTAAACCCGCTTTATCTCCATATCTTTCAGAGCCTGTTCGTTTTTCCCTTTTCCCAACAGACCATATTGATATTCAAGCCCGGGCACCCCTTTGAGTGCTTCGTACGGTGTCCATGCCTCGACAGGTGTGCCGCCCCAACTTGCATCGATTATACCTACCGGTACATTCAGCGAATCTTGAAGCATTTTGCCGCACAGATAGCCTATTGCCGAGAAGGAAGCCGCCGCGGGCGAGGATTCCGCCCAGCCGTATTCAACGTCCGTGTCATCAAGTGGATTGACTGATGACGTGTTCCTGATCTGTAACAGCCGCAGGGCAGGACGCTGCATTGTGGCAACTACTTCGTCGGCATCCATCAGTTGCGCCCAATCTCCCTTTATGGGGAATTCCATGTTCGACTGTCCCGAACAAATCCACACTTCGCCCGACAGCACATTTTGCAGCACGGTCTTCTCCCCATTGCCCGAGCCGTCATCAAAAATGAGCGTATAGGGACCGCCGGCGGGAGGAGTCGGGATATTCAACTCGAAACGTCCGTTTTTGCCTGTTCTGGTTTTACCCTCTCCTCCGGTCCAGTCTGAACGGAATGTTACCGTAGACAGCGGGCGGGCAGTTCCGGTTACGGTCAGAACCGAATTCTGCTGAACGACCATGTTGTCGGAAAAGACCGCCGGCAGCGTGACTTTCGCCTGCATGGCTGCCGTAGATACGGAAGCAAGCGCAACAATTGCTATTCCCCGAATGATATTCATCTGCATTTTTATTTACTGTGGTTTTTTATTATCCGCCGGTTTGTTTCCCTGATGCGTTCCTCGTCGATTTTTATGACTTTGCGGTCGTAGGTCATCAAGCCGTTCACCTCGATTTCCACATCGGTCGTCTGCGTGTAGACGGCACCGACAAACCAATCGTAGGCAAGTTGGTCGAGATAGTTGGCGTAGCCGATGTATGCGTCGGTCACTTCGGCAGGAGTCTTATATTGGATATAGCCCCAGTTCCGATCGGGAGCCCAGATATGACCTTCTACCGCCATTCCGATACCGCCATATTCGCCAAGTACGTTGGCGCGTTTGGCATCGTAGACATGGGTCACCGGCGGTGACGGATAGCTGTGGGCATCGACCATATCGCCGCACGGGTAGTGGTTGCCGCCGCTTGCCGGATTCACCAGACGCGAAGGATCGTAGTTCTTTGTCCAGTCGGCTATTTCTTTGGTTTTGAACTGCCCCCAAGCTTCATTGAAAGGTACCCATATAGCTATGCACGGATAGTTGTAGAGGGCATCAATGATCTCTTTCCATTCTTTCCGATAGGTTTGTTCGCTTTCGGGAGTGCGTTGCAGCTCTTCTCCGTCGAAGTAGTTTCGTCCCTGCCATTCGGGGTCTTTGTCGCCGCTGGGCATATCCTGCCAGACGATAATGCCTTTGCGGTCGCAGTAGGTGTACCATGTGGCGGGTTCTACTTTGATATGCTTACGTATCATGTTGTAGCCCCAGTCGATGGTCTTGTCAATATCATATATCATCGCCTCGTAGGATGGAGCGGTGTACAATCCGTCGGGCCACCACCCTTGGTCGAGAAGCCCGTAGTGAAACAGGTCTTTGTTGTTGAGTTGGAGGCGCACCATTCCTTTGTCGCCCATCTTCGTGGAAATCTTCCGCATGGCTGCGTAACTGTCTACTTTATCGAGAGTCTTGCCCTTGTCGGTGAGGCGCACTTCAAGATCATAAAGATGGGGGCTGTCGGGCGACCAGAGTTTCACGTCGGCGGGCATGCCGATAACCATCGGTTCGCCTGCGATGGCTTTTCCCGTAGCAATGGTCTTGCCGCTTTCTTTTACCGTAACCTCGGTCATATAGCCGTTTCCCGAACCTGCCGACTGCACTTCGACTCTCAACGTATTGCGGTCGATGTCGGGTGTTATTTTCAGGTTGGAGATATGTGTCGGGTTTACCGGTTCAAGCCAGACGGTCTGCCAGATGCCGGAGACGGGAGTGTACCATATAAGTTCCGGTTTTGCCACCTGCTTGCCTCGCGGCTGCGGACCGAGGTCGGTCGGGTCCCATACGCGCACTACCAGTTCATTGTCACCCGCGGTTTTGAGTGCCGGAGTGATATTGAGGCTGAACGGAGTGTAACCGCCTGTGTGGCTTCCTACTTTCGCACCATTTACCCACACGTCGGCTTGCCAGTCCACAGCCCCGAAGTTGAGCAAGATGTCGCGTCCGCGCCATGACTTCGGAACGGTGAAAGAACGTTTATACCATAGCGCATTGTCGGCACCGACTTCTTTGCCTACGCCCGAGAGAGCCGATTCGGCGCAGAAAGGTACAAGTATCTTTCCTTGATACTCCGCCGGAGTGACGGCATCGGCACCGACGATGGCATAATCCCACAGACCGTTAAGATTTTGCCATTCGCCGCGCTCCATAATAGGACGGGGATATTCCTGCCACACTTTCGCGGGGTCGATGTTCTCGCCCCATGTTGTCATTATATTATTTCCTGCCGGTTTATAAGCCGAGGCGAAGTTAATCGCCCCGGCGAATAAGCCCGCTACTAAAAGATATCGGTTCATTATTTATATTTTACGGTTATTTCATGAGCTTTGTTGCATTTGGCTGACGGAACATGGATAACGGTGCAACGTGTCGATGCATCGTATTCGGCTTTCACCTCCTTGCCGTCTACTTTTGCTTTTCCATCTGCGGGCGCATCGGTGTTATAGATGCGGAGTTCGTAGGCGCGTTTCGAAGGCAGCCGGTCGGCTATCCCCTCACGGGCGGCGATGGTGTAGGATGCCAGAGATCCGGTTGTTTTCTGAGCGAAACGGGTGTTGGCAAAACGGGTGTCGTAGTCGTTCGAGTCGCCCGAATCCTCATAAAGCGTTGTTTCTCCGTCTTTCCCGGCAACGATATTGATTATCAGTTTGGCGGGACGTTCGGTTGTGCTTTTCACTTCCGGGGGATTATTCACGATGATAGCACCTTCACGATAGAAATACGGTATCTGGTCGAGGGTGAAGTCGAGTATCTGGATCGAATTTCCTTTGACCATTTTGTTGTCAGCCACCGACCACCAGTTTCCCTCGGGGAACCAGATTCTCTTTTTGCTTACGCCATCGACCGAGGGTTCTACGATCGGGGCTACGAGGATGTCGTCGCCGAAGAAATACTGCTCTTCGAAAACGTAGGCTTCGTCGTTTTCGGGGTACTCGTAATACATCGGGCGACAGATTCCGACACCTGTGTCATAGCTCTTGCGTGCCATGGTGTAGATGTAGGGGAATAGGGCATAACGCAGCTTCACCGTCGCGTTGAGTTGCGGGAAATTCTCATAGGTCCATATCTTGCGGTTGATCCATGTGCCGATTGCGGCATGGCTGCGGAATATCGGAGTGAATACACCGAACTGGAACCAGCGTAGCAGCAGTTCGGGATCGTTCACCGGATAATTGCTGTCCCACATGTGTCCGCCGATGTCGTGTCCCCAGTATCCGTAGCATACGTTTGAAGCCGTGGCAGTGAAATAAGGCTGGAATGCGAGCGCGGCATAGTTGATGAACGTGTCGCCCGAAAAGCCGATCTGGTAGCGATGGCTACCCAGACCTCCCCAGCGGTGGAAGATCATCGGTCGGCGGTCGGAGCGGTTTGCTTTCATGTCGTTGTAGAAAACATGGTTGCACCAGAATGTCTCTCCTAAGCCGTCGGTGTAGGGACTTGTAAGATGTTGCTGCCAGTCGAGCCACCAGAAATCGACACCCTGTTTCTCGAACGGGCGCAGGAAGTTGTTTGCGAATGCCTTATAGAAACTTTTGTCTTCGAGTTGCCACGGAATGACTTTCGTGGTGTCGGCATCGAGCCCCATATCGTCCGCCATGCCTCGGAAAATGTCTTCCGAAGCATCCACGCCCATGGCTGGATGGAGGTTGAGTGCGAGATGCAGCCCGTTGTCGTGGATGTCTTTGAGCAGTTTTGTCGGGTCGGGAATCAGGTTGTAGTTCCAGCTCCAACCGGTCCATCCGCCGCGTCCGTTGGATTTGTTGGGATCCGGGTCGCCGTTCCAGTGCCAATCCATGTCGAGAATCAGGACATCGGTATTGATGTCATTCTCTTTAAGGTCTTTGATGATGTTGCGGTAATCGTCGGCAGTATAGTTTTCATATTTGCTGTACCAATATCCGAAAGCATAGTCCGGTGGCAGCGGCATCTTGCCGGCAATAAGGGTATAGTCGTGTAGTGCGCGTTTGTAGTCGTGACCGTAGCCGAGGAAATAGAGGTCGAGCGACTGTTTGTCGTCGCGTGGAGCAACCCAGTCTACGCCCGTTTCATCGGGAACAAGGGCGAGCGAGCGGCTGCCGTCGGTACGTACGCACTGTGGCGAATCGTCGATTACTGCCCAGCCCGAACGCGAAATCAGACCATCCTCCAACTTTGAACGATAGCCGTCGCCGAAGCAACGGTCGAGGGTACGGTAAGTACCTTTGAGATTCTTTCCGTCGCCCTGACCGGGAAACCAGGTCACGGGGCGTCCGTTGAGTTCCATCGTTATGCTGAGGTTGGCGGGAGGGTTCGGCTCGAAATAGGGATTCGTACCTTTGCGGTATCTCAGTTTCAGCTTGTCTGTGTTGATGTAGAGGAATTCATTATCCTCCGACTTGGTGAAGTGAGGTACGGGCAGATTGCGGTTCACGACCGTAAATGTGGCACGGTCCTCGAACTGTTTCGACGGGCTGTATTCCACGCGTATCATCTCGGGAGTGAGGACTGTAATGCGTACTACCCCTTCGGTCACTACCGCCTCAGGGTTTGCCACCGGATTAAGATCTGCACCCCAGAGAACCATAGCGGCGGATAAAAATGTGATGATGTTCAAAAATCGTTTCATAGATTATTGCAGTTGGTTAGTTTCTTATTATGAACTTTTCGGCGAAAGGTCCGGACTTGGCTACATAAATTCCTTCGGGAAGAGTGATGACATCGCCTTTTGAAACAGCCAGTACCTTAGCTCCTGCCATATTATAAATCATTGCGTCGGCGAGACTTACAAAGGCATCGGCTTCCTGTTTCACGATCCTGGCATTTCCGGTTTCTACCTGTGCTACGGATGATACTTCCGTGTAGTGGTGGGTATAAGTGCCTCGCAGAACAGCCGTCAGGCGGACTGTTTTCCCATCGTAACTTGCGGGGATACGCCATGTATTAGCCCAAGTGTTGGCTGGCTCTACACGCATCATGTGGAAATAATCTTCCGTACCGTCAGGTTCCATGGTCGCTCCCCGTGTATATCCCCAGTTCACTTTCTCGTCGCCGAGAGTCATCATCAGGCGGTAGCGGTTTTCTTCGCCCCATGCCATTTGAAGGTTTACGTTCCAATCGCCGATCCATTTGCCCTCTCCGGCATAAGTCAGGTCTGCCAGGCTCTTTTTGTTAAAGCAGTTGAGCACGCACATCGAGGTCACCTCCTTGACAGAAGCTACCTTGGTCAGGAAATCGAGAGAAATGCAGTACACCCCGTCTTTCGCAACCTGCATCGGTTGTCCGTTTTCTGCGATCTTGTTGTCTGTTATGAAAAACGATGTGTTTTCTTCATTCTTGATTTCGAGGTTTCCGCCTGCTTTCAGTTCTACGAAAGCCTCGAATCCGGTGATTGACACTTTGGTGCAGACTACCGGATTGGCTTCGGCAATCGCCGAACCCGAAAGCGTTACCTGTTGGGGGATCACACCTCCTTCGAATTGTATACGTTCGCGGATAATCGGCAGGACAACGCCTTCCATTATGCGGTATCCCTCTGCATTGGGGTGAACGCCGTCTCCGGTAAGGGCATAGTTGAATTCACGGTCGCCGTAGACCAGTGCCGAATAGTAGTCGATATACGGCATATCATGTGCGTCGGCATATTCCTTTATCCGCCTATTAAGGTTTTCGATTTTATCTTTATGGTTCGTGATGGCGGGATTCCATTGGAAACTGGTTACCGGAAGCACCGATGCAAGAAACACCTGTATGCCGTTTGCACTGGCTATTTCTGCCATTGAAAGGATGTTGCCGAGCGTGCGCTCCTCGTCATACGGGATGTCGAGATTTTGAGCGATGTCATTGGTGCCGGCACAGATTACCACACCTGCCGGGGCGAGGCGCACCACATCTTCGCGGAAACGCATGATCATTTCGTACGAGGTCTGACCGGAGATGCCTCTGCCGATGAAATCGTTAAGGGTAAAGAATTCCGGACGGTTGGTCGGCCAGAAATCCGTGATCGAGTTGCCCATGAACACCACACGCGATCCTGTGTTGGGCAATTCCATTATACGTTTGTTGTCGTTGGCATATCTGTTAAAATTGGCAATATCGTTGGCTGCCGTTGTTGTCATTGCAAAGAGTCCGAGGACGATAGCAATAAATGTTTTTAAGATTTTCATATCTGGGATTTTTAAGATTTTCATATCTGAAATTGGTCATTGGATTGGGAGTTACTTATCGGTTGCCGGATCTGTGCCGCAAATGTGGGCGGCAAAGCCTCCGCCGGGGGCGAGATGTACATGAAGAGAGCCCGAAGCGACAGTAGTGGTTTGGCTCCGGTAATCGTTGCCGTTGCGGTGTGCGTTGGCTCCGTCGGTGAATATGGTCATTTCAGTACCCTCTTTCAAGTTCAGCGGGCAGAGGTCGATTGTCAGGTCGCGAGGAGTCCAGTTGGTGATACCTCCGATAAACCAGTCGTTGCCTTTTCGGCGTGCAGTCACGATATATTCGCCCATTTTGCCGTCGAGCACTTTCGTTTCGTCCCATACGGTAGGAACCGAGGCTATGAAATCGGTACATTCCTGTTCGCGGCGATAGTTGCTGGGCGAGTCGCAGAGCATATTGAGCGGAGAGAAAAGGATCATGTACAATGCCAGCTGGTGTGCACGTGTTCCGGGTGCCATGGGCTGGCTGTGGATGGGGCGGAAATTGTGGCGCGCGGCATTGACCATTGCCCCCTGGGTATAGTCCATCGGACCGGCTAACTGACGAAGGAAAGGAAGCATGGTATCATATTGTATGATGTCGAAATCGCCTATTTCGGTCCATTTCACGTTTTCAAGTCCGTTCACACCCTCTACGTTGAGCACGTTGGGCCACGTGCGGTTGATACCTGCCGGTTTATATGATCCGTGCAGGTCGAGCACGAGGTGATAGCGTGCAGCTGTTTCGGCAGCACGGTAGTTGAAAGCGGTCATCAGTTGGTCGTCGCGGTCTTCGAAATCTACTTTGAACCCTTTCACTCCCAGCTCCGAATAATGCTTGCACACCTTTTCGAGGTCGCGTTCGAAGGCGCGGTAACCAGCCCACAGAATGATGCCGACATTCTTTCTTCCGGCGTATGCGATTATTTCTTGGAGGTCGATTTCAGGATTGAGGATAAAGAGGTTTTCCCCTTTGCCCGCAGCCCAGCCGTCGTCGAGAATCACATATTCGATGCCGTTGTCTGAGGCAAAGTCGATATAATGCTTGTAAGTGGGTGTGTTGATGCCAGCCTCGAAATCAACTCCGGTAATATTCCAGCTGTTCCACCAGTCCCATGCCACCTTGCCGGGTTTGATCCATGAGGTGTCGGCGATGCGCGACGGCTCCGCCAACAGATAACTCAGGTTGCTTGATGCAACCACTTTGTCATCGCCGATGACAAGGATACGCCACGGGAATGTGCGCGGACCATCGACGCGGGCGATATAGTCGGCTGTCTCGGTGACAACGCCTTCTATATTGTTATATCCGCCATCGACAATTTTTGTCGGGTAGGGCGCATGTTTGCCTTTGAGTGAATTTGTGCCGTCGGGGTTGTAGAGATAAAGCCCCGGATAATCGTTCAGGTCGGTTTCCGTAATAGCTACGGTCACGCCGTCGGCATCGACCGAAAGGGGGAGGAATGCAAGACGACGCGGGTTGAGAGCCGATAGTCTCTCTACCGTGTAGAGATTTTCAAAAGAGTTGAAAAACTGCGACTGCATGTTGTCGTCCGATCCCGTGCGCACATAGGGCACCGAGGCGGTATAGTCGGCGGGGAAATTGAAGTCGGTCTGCTCAGTGGCTATTTCGTAGGGTTTGTTCAATGTGCTCGCAAAGCGGTAGGCAAAACCGTCGTCATAAGCGCGGAACTCTACGCTCCATCCTCCTTTCATACGCAAGGTAAGAGAGTTGTAGACATCGGGCATAGTTGCCGACGGAGAAAACAGGCTTTCGATAATGCTCTTGTTCGATTTACGCACAGCTTTGGTTATCTTGGCTTTCTCTCCCCACACAGTTCCGTCGGACAGTGTCATCGAAACGGACGATTTGGCAAGGACTTCTTTGCCATCGTAGCAGACGGAAAAACTCAGGTTGTCGCCGCAGTCGATATTTGCAGCGATTTTGCCCGAAGGAGATTGCAGACGGTATTCTTTCGCCGAAATGCTGTTGAAACTCGACAGGAGAAGGAGTGCGAATGCGTAAAACTTGATTGTTCTCATGACATGAATTATGACTGATTAGGTTTTGGATTCACTTATTGTTTGTTTTTTAACTGCAAGGTGTTACCCGTGTCTTCCAGCTCGAAGATCTTTGCCCGTTCGGCACCGAGGGGGCTGTTGGGTTGGTGCAGGATCAGCCTCAGACCTCCGTCGAAAGTCTTGAAAATCATGCCGTGCCCGCCGTTTTTCACGAACAACGGTTTTTCCTGCTGACGCCATGGACCTTTCACGCTTCCGGTGATCGATTCGGCTATGCCGATGGCATAGTCGCCGTTGCTGAAACTCGACCAGATCATCAGCAGTTTTCCGGTCTTGGTACGGTAGAGATAGCATCCGTCGGTAATGTAGCCCTTGGGCGAGCCGGGCGAAGGCTCTATGCCGGTAGACCAGTCGGGGGCGGAGCCGTAGAAGAGTGTCTGTGGTTCGCCTGCCATAGCCGATAGATCCGATTTTAGTTCTACGGCTTCCATTGTGCCGTCTTCGGTCTGCACCCATTCGTGGCAGAATACCATATAGGGCGTACCGTTTTCCACCCACAGCGTACCGTCGAGTGCCATCCAGTCCATCGGGGTAGTGACAAAACAGTCGAACGGCTTGAACGGACCTTCGGGTCGGTCGGCATGGAAAATCTGTGTGCCACGCCAAGTGTAGTCTCCCCATCCTTCTTTTCTCTTTTTCCACTTGATGTCGCTGTTGATGGTGGCAAACAAGTAATATTTGCCATTGTATTTATGTACTTCGGGAGCCCATACAGTACCTGTCAGACCATTGTCGGCAGGGATGCGCATCACAGTCTGCGGACCGTTCCACTTTTTCAGGTCGCGGCTTGTGAATACTTCCACGCCTCCACGTACCTTGCCGTCCGCCATGATGGAGTCGGAGGTGCGATACATGTAGTAAATCTTTTTCACATTGTCGGTAAGAATAAAAGGATCACGGATGTTGATATCGTCGATGTTCAGGGCTGACATTTGATACAATCCGCAGCAAAATAGCAAAAGGCAGAAAACGGGTTTCATTATGGCATTACGGTTACATTTTAGTAAAATAGATGCGCTTCGTTTCAAAAAAGAGGCGAAGCGCATCTTATAAAAACATCAGGGTTCTTTACTTGGATATTCCGGAGATGGACGTTATTTCATCAGTTTTTCGGAAGTACCGTCGTTGTAGCGGACGATATAGATTCCCTTGTCGAGGTTGTCGATGTCTACCCGTGCACCGGAGAGGTTATAGACAGCTTCGACACGGCGGTCTGCGGTTGTCGTAATCTCATCGATGCCGGAGGGATCGACTTCGGAAAATTCGATAGTATCGTCATTGAGGTTAAGTGTCACCTTGACTTTCAGCTCGGGTGTGCAGTCTTCATCGGCAAAGCCCCAGAACTGGTCGAGGTTACCGTCATTCCACGCACGTCGGATATTCAGTTTGTCACCGAATTTGACGAACTTCACAACCCCGTTGTCGGTAGATTCCGGCAGATAGAACCATGTTTCCCAGTAGTTGCTGGGGTAGGAGATGAACTTGATATGTTTGCCATCTGCACCCGGCATCACGGTACATTCATAAACGAAGATATCTTCTGTCCCTTTCTTTGGATAGATATTGTAGGTATAGGGAACGGATGAACTGTCCCACTGACCCGATGCGGCTCCCAAGGGGACCACCATAGGTTCAAGTTCTCCTACCCATTGCGCTGTTATCATCACCGAATTGCCGTCATCGCCGAAATAAACTTTGACTTCGTAGGTTCCGGGTTCGGTAACCCACCAACGGTTCTCGTTGCCGATACCGCTGATAATGGTTGCCTCATCGGCTTTGATAAGCCATGAACCGCTTACTTCGGGTACATAACGTACTCCGGTATCCCAGTCCCGGGCATCAATGAATTGGAGATTCTGATTATAGAGGGCACCGCGATAGCTGAACACGCCGTCGCCTTCGTTGGTCATCTCTGTTGCGATGGCGATGTGCCACAAACTGGGCGAAGCTTCGCCTACCATGTAGAGGTGTTCAGGGATTGCAGCTGTTGCGGCAGCGGTGCCGAGTAGCATTGCCGCTCCGGCAAGCATACTTGAAAGTAAATTTCGTTTCATAACATTAAAGGTTAAATGAATAATTAGTAATTTGTTTGTAAATCCACCCTGCGGGGCAGGGACGGATTATTTTTTCATTAGTTTGATTGAAGCTGACGGGTTTCTCACCACATATACTCCGGCGGCAAGACCGTCGATGGTGAGCAGACCATCGGCTGACCGACCGAGGCAACGTCCGTTGATATCATATACCGCCACAGGACCATTGCCGCTTTCGGCATACAGTATATCGCCTGAAAACCATGCGTTAAGACGGTTCGCTCCGGCAGTTGTTTCGGTAAGGTCGAGATCCGAACTGCTTCTCGGGGTAAAGGTCACTGTTTTGGCAGCCTTGTTTACCGTCACACGGTAAAATCCGCAATCGACCGGTGCGAAGCCCCAGAAATAATCGAGACCTCCGCCGTAATCCTCACGGTATTTATGCGTCTCTCCGGGTTTGACCAACTTCACCTTGTTGTTGAAGTCTACGGTTTCGGGCACATAAAACATGGATTCCCACCATTCCCCGGGGCAAGCGGCGAATTTGAAATGGCAACGGTCGGCATCGGGTCTGACAAGACCGTTCCACTCCACTATGTCGGGATTGTCATCGGAGCCATAGGCTATATAAGCGTTTACATTATTCCAGCAGCCGGTCGAGACGCCCAATACCGTCATCATGGAAGGAAGTTCGCCCGTGCGTGTCGCCGAAAGCGAGGCGAGGTTTCCGCTATCGGAAATCTTCATTCGCACTTCGTAGCTCCCCGGCTCATTGATCCACCAGTTTTTTGCAAACTCATGAGGATCGCCGTTAAACACCTCCACAACCCCCGGGTCGGTAAGCCATGTGCCGTTATCTCCTTTGGGGATATAGTTCACCGAGTTCCAGTCGCGTTTGCTGACAAATCTGACTTCTCCCTTGAATAGAGGTCCGCGATACACGAATGTGTTTTGCTCGACCGTCATCTCGCAGGCATTGTCTATATTCCAGAATGCCGGTGTGGCGCGACCTATCATATAAAGGCTTTCGGGTTTTGCCGCAGTTTCCGGCAATAATTTCACCACTTTGCAACCATGCTCGGGCACCGTGGCGCTGAATGTGCCGCTGATAGAGTTTTCATAGACATGCGTCCACATGTCTCGTACGCGGCATGTCCCATGAATTCCGAACTTCGACAGATCGACGCTCATCTCGCGGGAATAATCTTCGCGGTTGAACATGGCAAGAACCACATCGCCGTTGCTCATCGTTCCCCACCAGATGCAGCTGCCTTCGCTGCCGATTTCATCCGACAGAGGTTTGCCCACGAATCCGTCGGTATTGAGAGCCAGAAGTTCCGTGTTGGTATAGAAGCTGTCGAGATCTCCGATCGTTTCGGGGGTGTCGGCGATGGCTACCGGACCTCCGGCTATCAGTTGCAGCGATACCTGCGAGCGGCGTTCGTGGTCGGTCGTGCATTTGTTCAGCCGCAGGAAATCGCCGTCAAGGATAACTTTCCCGCGTCCGCCGATATGGCTCCAATGGGTGAAGCCGTCCATCTGGTTGTCGGCATAGGGCCAGCGGTCGTAGATGACACCTCGGTTGAACGACGAGAAATGGTGCCAGCCGCCGATGTTGGCATCCTGCACGATGCGTGTCATGTTGCAGTATTTCTTTTCGAGTTCGGCATCGTTGTAAAGCTCGGGCATCACGATCGACGTGAATATGCCGTATTTGGTCGCCGCCTCGCAG
>UPYI01000002.1 GCA_900538555.1 uncultured Porphyromonadaceae bacterium | reverse complement strand
TACACATTATTCGTTCTTGCTTTCTTCTTTGGGATGTATGGTAGAGCCGAGAAAAACTCTACGGAAAAGAAGGGATATACTATTGAGAAGAAATATTGTCATCGGAATTCGGGCAAAACTGTTTATGCCGGTAGTCTTTTGTCTCTTTTATCTTGGATATTCCGACGCATTTGAAAGTTGCATCGAAAATTTTATTTCGGCACAGTCTTATCTTGCGATAATAAGGGGCATACTTTTTATCAGTTCGGGTAGAGAGTGGTCGAGTGTGCAATATTTACAGGCATACGGCGTTTTATATATAGTTTAATCCGAATAGTTATGCAGAATATTTATGCCCTCCGCCAAAAAGGTAAATTGTTTTTCTTTGCCTTGTCGGTTGTATTGGTTGCCGCGTTTTTATATATCTCGAATCAGTTGGTGCGGGATTTGTCAGTAGAAGAACGGAATAAGATGGAGATCTGGGCGGAGGCTACCCGTGAGCTTGCCAGCGAAGATACGGATATGAACATGGAGCTGATTTTGAAAGTGATACAGAGCAATACTTCTATTCCGGTAATCATTGTAGACGAAGGCGGTACGATCAATCAGCATTTGAATATTCGTCTGCCAGAGAATGGGCAGGAGGCTTTTTTGCAGAAGAAGTTGGAACATTTTCGCAGTAAGTCGAATTTGATAGAGATCAATTTGGGCGACGGGGAGAAGCAGTATTTGTTTTACGACGATTCGATTTTGCTGAAACGTTTGTCGTATTATCCGTATGTGCAGTTGTGTGTGATGCTGTTGTTTGTTCTGGTCGCTTATTTTGCGGTTATCAGTACGAAAAAAGCCGAACAGAATAAGGTGTGGGTGGGTCTGTCGAAAGAGACGGCGCATCAGCTGGGAACGCCGATATCGTCGTTGTTGGCATGGATGGATTTGTTGGAGGCGAGCGGAGTGGATGCTTCGCTGCTTCGGGATATGAACAAGGATGTGCAACGGCTGGCTGTGATTGCCGAGCGTTTCTCGAAAATAGGTTCTGTACCGGAGAAGAAAGAGGTGTGTTTGAACGAAGCCTTGTTGAATGCTACGGAATATATGAGCCGCAGGGTGTCGAACCGGGTGCGTATCACGACCCATTTGCCCGAAGATACGGTACAGGTGATGCTTTGTTTGCCGCTGTTCGAATGGGTGATCGAAAATTTGTGTAAAAACGCAGTGGACGCGATGTCGGGCGAGGGGGCAATCGATATTGTTCTGTTTCGGGAGAAGCAGCATGTCGTGATCGAGGTGCACGATACCGGCAAGGGCATTGCCCGAAAGAATTTCAAGACGGTGTTTCATCCGGGATATACTACGAAAAAGCGTGGTTGGGGACTTGGTCTGGCTTTGGTGAAACGTATCGTGGAGGAGTATCACGACGGAAAGATTTATGTGAAAGAGTCGGAACTGGGGAAAGGTACTACTTTCCGTATGGAGTTGGAAAGTAAGGCGTGAACAGATATTTCCGGTGTCGCGATGAACTATTTTGCTTGTGGATTGTTTATGGATGCGAGTGCTGTAAAGCCGATAATTTTTTTGAATGTATAATAAAAAGCTCCGAAAAGGTTGATTTGTAACGATTATTTTTTATACCTTTGCGGAGTTTTAACGACAAATAGCGTTGGGAAAGTTTACGTTATACAAGCTACCGCTGAAAAGTATGCCGATCGGTACTCAAAATTTTGAGTATGTATTGGACAATGAGTTCTTTAAGAACATTGATGGACAGGATGTCCCTAAGGGGAAGGTAGATGTAAAATTGAGTGTGAAGCGTACCGCATCGGTCTTTGAACTCAATTTCGATATATCGGGAGTGGTTCAGATCCCTTGTGACCGTTGTTTGGACGACATGGATTATGAGGTATCGACGCACGAGTTGCTGTATGTGAAATTCGGCACCGAATATAGCGAAGAAGGCGAGAACGTAGTCGTGATCCCGGAAGCGGAAGGCGAACTCAATATCGCTTGGTTTTTGTATGAGTTCATAGCTCTTACTATTCCGTTGAAACATGTACATCCGGCAGGAAAATGCAACAAGACGATGAGTGCGAAGCTGAGAAAGCATACGGCTCGTTCGACAGAAGACGATTTATCGGAAGAGGATTCCGATTTGTTCGACGACGGAGACGATCTGTCGGAAGAAGAGGTTGCAACCGATCCGCGTTGGGATGAGTTGAAGAAAATAATAGATAATAATTAAATAATAAGAAAATGGCACATCCTAAAAGAAAACAATCGAAAACAAGAACAGCCAAAAGAAGAACTCATGACAAGGCTGTGGCTCCTACGTTGGCAATTTGCCC
Organism: uncultured Porphyromonadaceae bacterium; assembly: GCA_900538555.1. GTDB lineage: Bacteria > Bacteroidota > Bacteroidia > Bacteroidales > Barnesiellaceae > UMGS27. The sequence continues at coordinate 294,216 of UPYI01000002.1, read as the reverse complement.
GAATTGTGGTGCATGGCACGTTTATCACACGGTATGCGGTGAATGCGGCTATTACAGAGGTAAATTAGCAATCGAGAAAGAAGCTGCCGTTTAGGTCTTTTTTCGAGAATCAAAATTAACGCCCTAAATTTTTTTAGGGCATTTTTTCATGTAGATGACACAATTATGCAGAACGCAAAAATCGCAGGTATCGCTTCGTATGTCCCCGATTATATATTGACAAACGATGAGTTATCGACAATGGTCGATACGACCGATGAATGGATAACTACTCGTGTGGGTATAAAAGAGAGACGTATATTGAAGGAAGAGGGTACCGGTTCGTCCGATCTGGGTGCAAGAGCCGTTAAAAAACTTCTGGAAAAGACGGGTACAAATCCCGAAGATGTAGAGTTGCTTATTTGCGCTACTTCCACTCCGGACTATCGTTTCCCTTCGACCGCATCGATCATTGCAGAAAAAACAGGTCTTAAACACGCTTACGGCTATGATGTTCAAGCTGCGTGTGCCGGATTTCTGGTTTGTCTTCAAGCTGCTTCGGCTTATATTCGCGGCGGTATTTACAAGAAAATTATTGTGGTTGCGGCTGAAAAAATGTCGTCCATGACCAACTATCAGGATCGTAGCACATGTCCGTTGTTCGGTGATGCTTCGGCTTGCGTATTGGTGGTTCCGTCGGAAGACGAAACGATAGGTGTAATGGATGCCGTATTGAGAACCGACGGTATCGGTTTGCCTCACTTGCTGATGAAAGCCGGTGGATCGGTGACACCTCCTACCCACGAAACGGTAGACCGTGGCGAACAATTTGTTTACCAAGAGGGTCGCGCCGTGTACAAACATGCCGTTACCGATATGGTGGAATCGACGGAGGCTGTGATGGAACGCAATGGTCTGACGATGGATTCGATCGACTATCTGGTGCCTCATCAAGCCAATTTGCGAATCATCGAGGCAATTGCCGATCGTGTGAAAATCGCTCCTGAGAAATTGTTGATCAACATACAGAAATACGGTAATACGAGTGCGGCTTCTATTCCGTTGTGTATCTCGGAATTCGAGCACCAATTGAAGAAAGGCGACAAAATGGTATTGACGGCATTCGGCGCCGGATTTACTTGGGGTGCCCTTTATTTGGTTTGGGGCTATGACGCTCAGTAAGATCGACTGAATAAAAGAAAGCGCGGTAATTGGTTTTACCGCGCTTTTTTTGTTTCCGGATGTGCGGTTGTGTTTCGGGCAGGTATAACCGGGGCGGTCTATATTTCTCTAATTCACTTTTTTTATCTACTTTTGCAAGGCGAAAATAAACGGTGTTTCGAAAAACTTTCGGGCGGATTTGCCGGTTTTGTTTTCGAACGACGTTTAAATTTTTGGAAATATGGAGTCTATACACAAAGCGGGTTTTGTAAATATCGTAGGCAATCCGAATGTCGGCAAGTCTACGCTGATGAATTCGCTGGTGGGCGAGCGGATTTCGATTATTACATCGAAAGCGCAGACTACCCGCCATCGGATCATGGGTATTGTCAATACGGACGATATGCAGATTGTCTATTCGGATACACCGGGTGTACTGGTCCCGAATTACAAATTGCAGGAATCGATGCTGAATTTCTCCCAGTCGGCGTTGCTCGATGCGGATGTGCTGCTGTATGTGACCGATGTGGTGGAGACACCGACCAAGAACCAGCCGTTTTTGGATAAGGTGGCGAAAGAAGAGGCTCCGGTATTGTTGGTGATCAACAAGATCGATCTGTTGAAAGGGGGGCAGGCTGAACTGGAACGGTTGGTGGCTGCCTGGCACGAGTTGTTGCCGAAAGCCGAAATCATTCCATTGTCGGCGCAGTATAAGTTCAATCTGGATTATCTGTTGAAACGGATCAAAGAGCTGCTGCCGCCGTCGCCGCCATTCTTCGAGAAAGATGCTTTGACAGACAAGCCGGCTCGCTTTTTTGTTACGGAGATTGTTCGTGAGAAGATATTGCTGACTTACGATAAGGAAATTCCGTATGCCTGCGAGGTGGTTGTGGAGCAATTCAAGGAGGATGACAAGCAGATCCATATCATGGTGGTGATCAATGTCGAACGTGATTCGCAGAAAGGTATTCTCATCGGTAAGGGCGGTTCGGCATTGAAGCGCGTGGGCATGCTTGCCCGTAAGGATATCGAGACATTCTTCCAGAAAAAGGTGTTTCTGGAATTGTATGTGAAAGTGGAAAAGGATTGGCGCAATCAGGAAAATAAGTTGAAAAGTTTCGGGTATATGCCCGATTAATAATCATGGCGGCTGAGAAGTCGCCCAAAGAAAGAGAAAAGAATATGGGAAATATTGTTGCTATCGTAGGTCGCCCCAATGTGGGCAAATCGACCTTGTTCAACCGGCTTACTCAATCGCGTCAGGCGATTGTCAATGAGTTGTCGGGAACGACGCGCGACCGCCAGTATGGAAAGGTGGAGTGGTGCGGACAGGAGTTCTCGATTATCGATACCGGTGGCTGGGTGGTTAATTCGGAAGATATTTTTGAGGAAGAAATCAATAAGCAGGTAGCGATTGCTATCGAGGAGGCGGATGTGATTTTGTTTGTCGTGGATGTGAAAAACGGTGCGACGGACTTGGACGATCATGTGGCTTCGATTCTTCGCCGGGCGAAAAAGCCGATCATGCTGGTCGCTAACAAAGCCGATTCGAATGAATGGCAGTACAATGCCGCCGAATTTTATCGTTTCGGTCTGGGCGATCCGTATTGTATTTCGGCAATTAATGGTGCCGGATCGGGCGAGTTGCTGGACGATCTGGTAAAGAAGTTTACCAAGAAAGCCGAGGAGGAACCCGAGGCGGACATTCCGCGCTTCGCAGTGGTGGGGCGTCCGAATGCCGGGAAATCGTCGATCGTGAATGCGTTTATCGGCGAGGAGCGTAACATCGTGACCGATATTGCCGGTACTACCCGCGACTCGATTTATACGCGCTACGACAAGTTCGGGTTCGATTTTTATCTGGTCGATACCGCCGGTATCCGCCGGAAAGGCAAGGTGAACGAAGATCTGGAATATTATTCGGTTATCCGGTCGATCCGTGCGATCGAGAATTCGGATGTCTGTATTCTGATGATCGATGCCACGCGCGGTATCGAGGGACAGGATATGAATATCTTCTCGTTGATTCAGAAGAACAAGAAAGGTCTGGTAGTTTGCATCAACAAGTGGGATCTGGTAGAGGATAAGTCTACGAAAGCGATCAAGACATTCGAGACGGCTATCCGCGAACGTTTTGCTCCGTTTACCGATTTCCCGATCATCTATGCGTCGGCATTGACGAAGCAACGGATATTCAAGGTTCTGGAAAATGCGGTCATGGTATATAAGAACCGGAAAAATACGGTGCCTACTTCGAAACTGAACGAGGTGATGTTGAGCGCGATCGAGAGTTATCCGCCACCTGCACATAAGGGCAAATACGTGAAGATCAAATATGTGACGATGCTGAAAGGCTCGTATGTCCCTACGTTTATTTTCTTCTGCAATCTGCCGCAATGGGTGAAAGAACCGTACAAACGATTCTTGGAGAATAAGATTCGGGAAAACTGGAATTTCAGCGGTACGCCGATCAATATCTTCATGCGCGAGAAATAACGCGTTTCGAGGTGTATTATGAAAAAAACGATGATAAAACCGGACTCGCTGCGCCGAAACGATCGGGTGATGATTGTTTCGCCGGCGAGTTCGGTGTTCCCGGGCTATGTGGAAGGCGCGGAGAATGTGTTGCGTTCGTGGGGGTTGGAACCTGTCCGCGGACGGTATTGCGTAGCCGCCACGAAAGGGTATGCGGGCACGGTAGAGGAGCGGTTGGCGGACTTGCGGACGGCATTGACCGACGATTCGGTTGCCGCCGTGTTGTGTAGCCGCGGCGGTTACGGGACGGTGCATCTGCTCGAACATTTGCGTCCGGAGTGGTTCTCTTCCCGCCCGAAGTGGATAATCGGATTCAGTGATATTTCGGCATTGCATGCGGCGAGTTTGTCGGCAGGCGTGATGTCGTTGCATGCCCCGATGTGCAAGCATTTGTCGGAGACTCCCGAAAATGAGGCTTCCCGTTTTTTGCGGGCGATCTTGTTCGGTGAGAATCCGGTCTATCGGGTGGATGCTCATCGGTTGAACCGGCAGGGGCGTGCCCGCGGCAGATTGGTCGGGGGGAATATGGCGGTGCTGTGTGCTTTGTTGCGCACTCCTTACGATCTGTTTGCTCCCGGTACGGTTCTGTTTATCGAAGATATTGCCGAGCCGCCTTACAAAATCGAGCGGATGCTTTATAATCTGCGTTTGGCTGGGGTGCTTGCCGGTTTGTCGGGATTGATCGTAGGACGGTTTACCGAATACGAGGAGTCGCCAACGCATCCGTTGTACGAACAGATCGGGGCGTTGGTCGCCGATTACGATTATCCGGTTTGCTTCGACTTTCCGGTAGGACATGTCCCGGAGAATTATCCGATGATCGAAGGTGCGGACGTGGAACTTGATGTGAACGCATCGGGGGTGTCGCTTGCTTTCCGTTAAAAAATGGAGCGGTAAAATTGTTCTATTCGGAGAGAATCACTACATTTGAAACGAAGACTATGAAAAGTATTTTCTGTTATCTGTTTTGTTGTGTTGTCGGGATGGGATTGCTTTCCTGTTCTGCCCGCGGCGGGAACAAATCGTTACCGCAGCCGGCAGTTGCGGATATTCCTGTCTTTGATTCCGATAGTGCGTATGCGTATGTACAACGGCAGGTCGCATTCGGTCCGCGTGTCCCGAACCGGGGTGCACACCGGGCTTGTGCCGAATATCTGGCGGAGGAGTTGCGGCGACATGGAGCGGAAGTGGAGATGCAGGAGGCTTTGCTGCGTGCTTACGATGGAACGGAGTTGCGAGCCCGGAACATCATCGGTGTGTTCTCGCCGGAAAAAAAGGACAGAATACTGCTGTTCGCCCATTGGGATTCCCGCCCTTATGCCGATCGGGACAGTAATCCGGATCGACGGAATATGCCGATCGACGGGGCTGATGACGGCGCGAGCGGAGTGGGAGTACTGTTGGAAATAGCCCGGCAGATCGGGCAACATGCTCCGCGAGTGGGGGTGGATATTCTGTTTTGCGATGCCGAAGATTACGGTGTGCCGGAATGGTCGCAGTCCGAAGCTGCTGATTCGTGGGCGTTGGGAACACAATATTGGACCCGTCGTCCGCATCGCCCGGGGTATCGCGCCCGTTACGGTATCTTGCTCGATATGGTAGGCGGCGCTCATTCGAAGTTTTTCCGTGAAGGGGTATCGAAATATTATGCGTCGTCGTTAGTACGGCGAATTTGGAGTACGGCTGCCCGTATCGGGTACGGCGATTACTTTGTAGATAGCGATGGCGGATATGTGACGGACGATCATGTGTATGTGAACCGTATGGGAATACCGAGCGTGGATATTATCGCTTACAATCCCGATACGGAGAGCGGTTTCCCGCCTTATTGGCATACGCACGACGATACGATGAAAAATATAGACCGGGCTACGTTGAAAGCTGTGGGTCAGACTGTATTGACAGTAATATATGAAGAATAAAACCGGATATAGCGATGAAGACAATCAATGAAATACAGGATGAGATCGTCGATGAATTTTCGGCGTTCGATGATTGGATGGACAAATATGCTTTGCTGATCGATTTGGGCAATTCGCAAGAACCGCTCGACGAGAAGTATAAAACACCGGAAAACCTGATAGAGGGTTGCCAGAGCCGGGTATGGCTGCAAGCCGATTATAAGGATGGACGGGTGTTTTTTTCTGCCGAGAGCGATGCGATTATCGTGAAAGGAATCGTTTCGCTGTTGATCAGTGTGCTGTCGGGTCATACGCCCGACGAGATACTGAATGCCGATTTATATTTTATCGAACGGATCGGATTGAAAGAACATCTGTCGCCTACGCGCTCGAACGGACTGGTGGCTATGGTGAAACAGATGCACATGTATGCTTTGGCTTTTAAAGTGAAAAATGAAAAGAATAATTAACTCTAAAACTTTTACGTATGTTTAAAAAACACCCTAAGGGCTTAATTGCCGCCGCTTTGGCTAATATGGGGGAACGTTTCGGTTTCTACATTATGATGGCCATTCTGACGTTGTTTATTTCCGCAAAGTTCGGATTGTCTGAAACCGTAACGGGATATATCTATTCCGCATTTTATGCTTCGATTTATATTCTGGCACTTGCCGGAGGTGTGATCGCCGACAAGACCAAAAATTTCAAGGGTACGATTCTTGCCGGTCTGATCATGATGGCTTTCGGTTATCTGATTATCGCCATTCCTACACCTACTCCGGTGCCCAGCCTGGGACTTTATCTGAGCCTGACTTGTTTCGGTTTGCTGGTCATTGCATTCGGTAACGGTTTGTTCAAGGGCAATCTGCAAGCATTGGTAGGTCAGATGTATGATGACCCGAAATATTCGAATCTGCGTGATGCCGGATTCCAGATATTCTATATGTTCATCAACATCGGCGGTTTCTTCGCTCCGTTCATTGCTATCGGTGTGAGAAACTGGTGGTTGAAAGTGAATAACTTCGATTATGATGCTTCGCTTCCCGAACTTTGCCACCAATATCTGGCACAGGGCGAAGGCATGAAAGGGCAGGCATTGGAGAACCTTTCGACCTTAGCTAACCAGGCTTCGTTGAACGGAGCCGAAGTGACCGACCTCGGAGCATTTGCCAACAGCTATCTCGATGTGTTCAACCGCGGTTTCCACTATGCGTTTATGGCGGCTATCGTGGCGATGTTGATTTCGCTGGTGATCTATTTGAAGAACCAACGCCGTTTCCCCGATCCCGCCCAGAAAGCGGTTGTCGAGGTGAAAGGCAATGCGGTCAGCAAAGAAGAGATCAAGATGAGTGCGACAGAGATCAAACAACGCATCTATGCTTTGTTCGCCGTGTTCGGTGTGGTGATTTTCTTCTGGTTGTCGTTCCACCAGAACGGGTATTCTCTGACTTATTTCGCCCGCGACTATGTCGATCTGAGTGTCATCAATATCGACTTGGGCTTTACGCAGATCAAAGGTGCGGAGATTTTCCAATCGGTGAATCCGTTCTTTGTCGTAACATTGACTCCGCTGGTGATGTGGCTGTTCGGCGCATTGAAACGCAGAGGTAAAGAACCTTCGACCCCGATGAAGATCGCGATCGGTATGGGTGTTGCCGCATTGGCATATCTCTTCCTGATGACGTTCTCGTTCACGTTGCCTTCGAAAGAAGCGTTGGGTAATATGACTGCCGAAGAGATCAGCAATATACGGGTAACACCGTGGATTATGGTAGGTCTGTATTTTATCCTGACTGTGGCTGAACTGTTTATCTCTCCGTTGGGATTGTCGTTTGTTTCGAAAGTCGCACCTCCTCATTTGCAAGGTTTGATGCAAGGTTGCTGGCTGGCAGCTACGGCAGTGGGCAACTCGTTGCTGTTCATCGGCGGATTGCTCTATACTTCCGTGCCTATCTGGGCTTGTTGGCTGGTATTCGTCGGAGCTACGGGCGTATCTATGATTGTTATGCTTTCGATGGTAAGATGGTTGGAGCGTATCGCTAAATAATCCGTCCTTTAAGAGAAGGCGGTAATTCAAAAGACGCTTTTATAGAATCTGCAAGTTCTCATATCCTTGTGATGGAGAACTTGCAGATTTTTTATGGTATCACTCCGGCTCCGCGCATTGTTTTATCTATCCGTTTTTCGGGGGCGATAGGGTGGAGGATAGCTGCCGTACCGGTTCGGTGGAAAAATATCGGGAGCGTTGTGCCGGAAATTTTTTTTCGTCAGAGTAATTAGGGAATGACAGTAATACCGATCCGTTTCGGATTGCAGAAACAAATTGCTATAATACTTCGAAAATACTAACTTTCTTTTATTTTCTTTGTATTTTTTGTTGTCGTTTTGAAAATATAATTATATATTGCAAAAAAAATAATTAGTTTTTTATAAAAGTATTCATTTTTAATTTTATTCCCCTATGAGAAAATTTTACTTTTTGACGGTTGCAGCCGTCCTTGCTTTCTCGGCACAAGCCGCAGTTCCATTCGAGAAAGGCAAAACGGCTCCTCGTCCGCGTGCACCCCGGGCTGTTGTTTCCGCCCCGTTGCGAGCTGCTGAATTACAGACTTTGATCGATGAAAATTTTTCCGGATTTTCCGATGGAACGGAAAGCGAACCCGGAACAGAGATCGTTTATGAGGATATTTACCACATCCCCGCATCCTATACGAGTGAGCCGGGATGGACGGGACAAGGCGTGCGCCCGGCAGGCGGTTGCGTGGCGCTTTATCAATGGGAAGACAGTTACGGTGATCCTCGTGGCGGTTATATCTCTACTCCGCCCCTTATGCTCGACGGCACGGCAACACTTACGTTCCGGGCAAAAGCACTCGGAAGTGAAAGTGCTGCTTTGTGGGTTGCCCTCTGCGATGATGATTATGGTCCGGGAGCCGATCAGCTCGATGCCGAATTGACCGGCGAATGGCAGGATTTCACACTCCAAGCCTCGAACGGTTCTCTCGAAATGCCGTCCTATTTCCAGTTCGCTGTCGAGGAAGGTATAGTCATGATCGACGATGTAAAAATGGTTTTCAGACAGGACCGCATCGGGACTCCTTATCCCCTTAATGCCCTCAATGTGTCGCCGACCGAGTTCGTTGCGCGTTGGGAAGAAGTGAACGGAGCCGAGGGCTATCTGCTGAATATCATTTGCACTACCGCACCTACGGATGTGGTGAGCGGGGAACTTTGCGAATCGTTCGACGGCATAAAGATCAACGCCGACGGAAAGACTATCGACACATCCGCACCCAACTATCCGGAGGGGTGGAATATCAGTGTCAATAAACTTGGCGGTCAGGATGTCAGCACCGATGCCGGTAATTTCAATTCCGCACCTTTGGCTTTGATGTTCGATGCTGTCGGTGACACAATCGAATCGCCTGAAACGCCCGAACCGATCGACAATTTTTCGTTCTGGTGCAAGCCTACTGTTTATAATGACAATTACGAATACATGTCGCTGATCCGTCTCGAATTGTACCACTCGCTGACCGGTGTATGGGAGAATGTTGCCCATTTGGCTTATTACAACTTCTTGGCAGACGGCGGATTTTATACGCTCAATAAAGAGACGCTCGGTACGGATGTTACCCGCGTACGTCTGACCTATCTCCAAAAGGGTACGCCCGATTTCTATATCGACGATATAAAACTTCATTATACGACTCGCGGAACGACAGCTCCGATGCTCGTAGACCAAAAGGTCGAGGGAACGGAATATTCGGTGAAGGACATCGATCCGCGTAACGAATACGTTTATTTCGTAAAAGCGTACAGGGAGGATATTGTTTCCGCTGCCAGCTATCAGGTATGGGTCGATGGTATTGTCGGGCTTCAAGTCCAGACGGAAGAACCTGCCGATGTTACCCAGACTTCTTTCACGGCAGAATGGGCTCCTCTGGGGCATGCCACTATCTACACAGCCAATCTGTTCCAAGTAGTAGCACCGAAGAATGATCTGGAAAATGTCACGGTATTGGAAGAGACGTTCGACAACATTACCGAAGGTACCGTAGATAACCCCGGTATGGACTGGGTTTCTCCGTTCGATTTCGGGGCAAAAGGTTGGGCTTCGACCTCATGGTGTGCTACGCAGCCGGCATGGGCAGCGGGCATGGCAGGTACGACCGGTACAAATGTCTGGATGGGCGTTGCCGGTCTGGTGTACACCCCTGTTCTCGACCTGTCGTGCTACGACGGTAAGGGAATCACTGTCGAGGCTACTTTTGTAACAACCGTAGATTCTTTCGATTATAACGGTACCACAGAAGGCGAAGGGGTATTTGCAATCGTTATGGATTATTCCGACCTTACCAAGCCTATCGCATCCGGATACCTCGATACGCCTGTTGTCGGATCGACCAGCGGAACCATAACCATCAACAATGTTCCTGCCGGTAGCGATCTTTCGAATGTGGTTATCGCATTCATGAACAAGAGCGGTCTCGCTTTCTTTGTAGACTATGCCAAGATAAGCATGAATGTTCCTGCCGGAAAGACGCTTACTACTCCTCTTGCTTCTGTAACGACAGAGAATACATCGTATAAGTTCGAGGATCTCGATCCGATGTACGACCATGCATTCTCCGTAACGGCTTCGACTACGCATAATTACGAAACGTTCACGTCCAACCCGTCGGAAACTCGCATGGTCAGGACTTCTGTCGCTGCTGTCCCCGAAATCACGGGTAACCCGGGCGTGGAGATTACTGCCGTCGAGGGGATGATACTTGTCGTTGCTCCTGAACATGTTGCAGTCAAGGTTTATACGCCCGCAGGTGCTCTTGTGGCGCAAGCCAGCGGCAACTGCACAATTCCTGCCGCACCGGGTGTTTATATCGTCCATGCTGCCGGAAAGGCTGTGAAGGTGGCTGTGAAATAAAGTGTGCCGGGATAAATTTCAGAGAGGGGGTTGAAATATCCCCGAATATAAAAATGAGGTCAAGACTAAGATGACCGCTCCGAAAAGTTACAGCTTGTAACTGTAAGACCTGAAAAGAGTCGTATCAAACTCTGTTTTGAGTAATGATACGACTCTTTTTTTTGCCTTCAAGGATGTCCGAATTTCAAATCAAAAGCTCATATAGGCTAAAATGGTGTTTGGGCATCCTCCCGTTTTGTTAAAGGGTGTTGGTATTCCTTTTTAAGTACATCGGAATGGCGTGCGGTTCGTCCGGGTTATTCTCCGAACAGAGATAACTGCCGTTCCAGCAGTTGGAATGTCATCCGGTGGTAGGGGGATGTGCCGTGCAACCGGATCGCTTCACGGTGGGCTTTGGTGGGATAACCTTTGTTGCGGTCCCATTGGTACACGGGATATTCCCGATGCAGATCGAGCATGTAGTCGTCGCGGTAGGTTTTTGCCAATACGGATGCAGCGGCGATCGACAGATATTTCCCGTCGCCTTTCACGACGCAGGTGTGGGGCGTTTCCCGATATTTCTTGAATCGGTTGCCGTCGATCAGCAGGTGTTCGGGCGGGACGTTCAATTGTTCGATAGCCCGGTGCATCGCCAAAAACGAAGCGTTGAGGATATTGATGCGGTCTATCTCTTCGGGCGATACGATACCGACAGCCCAAGCCGTCGCTTCCTGTTCGATAATGGGGCGCAGGGCGTAACGTTGTTTTTCGGAGAGTTGTTTCGAATCGTTCAGCAGTTCGTTGCGGAAGTCGGGCGGCAGGATGACAGCGGCGGCGAACACGGCACCTGCCAGACATCCGCGTCCTGCCTCGTCGCAACCGGCTTCGCATCTGCCGGCTTCCATATAGGGTAGTAACATGTTTTTCGTCAATAGGTTAGTTGTACGTTCAGTTTGAACAGCCATTGCCCGTTCTCTTTTTCGATGTATCCGAATTTGTGGGCATCGCAATCGGCTGTGGCGAATCGGGCGGTGTGGAACAGGTACTCTTCGAATGCCTGCCGGTCGTAAGGATCGTAGAAGCGGCAGGCACCCGGTTTATGTATATAGAGGTGTGCCGTTAGAGCCGGATAGCCCCGATAGATTTTCGTGGGGCGCATTCCGCCTGCCGCAGCCGTCAGGAATTGTTTGATTTTGTATTCGTAGAATCCGTTCTGGCGGATCAGTTCGTCGCGTATCTTGTAGGGGTTGGAGAGCTTGATCTCCTCGGTCAGCTCGTCGATCCGTACCAGTTCGGTCGTATAGTAGAGCCGTGTGATCTCTGCCAGCAATTTTGGAAAATGCAGGTCGATGAGGCTTAACCCGTCTAAAAAGAATTTTCCTTCGGGGGCGGTGAATTTCAGTTTTGCTCCTAACCGGGCTATTTCGATCAGCCGGAAACGCACCCCGTTGTCGGGTGTTGTGCCCTCTATGCGGTTTATACGATTGCTTTCGGGGTTGGAAAATTTTACATTCAGGATGTCGTATTTCATATTGCCTGCCCGGTTCGCCGCCAACAGTCTGGCTCCGCTGTGTTTTACGGATACCGGCATCTCCCGTTCGATGTTGCGCAGTGTATCGAAATAGTGTATGGTAAAGTCGATTTTTGCACCGTCGGCGGGAATGGGATAGGTGATGTGCAGATCTGCCAACAGCCCGGCAAACCGGTCGTAAACCGAGTCGTCGTCGGGGTCGGACAGAAATTTGTATAAGTCGGGCAGAGCTTCGAGAATGCGTCCCCGGTCGATTGTCGCAGTCGTTTCGTCGTGGCGAACCCACACTTGGTCGGGCGATAGCTGATAAACGACCCTGCCCGATTCGTCGTTACGCACGATGCTCGATATGGGGTGCGATACGCACTCTTCCCCTTCTGTCGGGGCGACCAATACCCCTGAATAAAGCGATTGCAACATCGCGTATATTCCTTGCCAGCCTTGTATGTTTTCTGCAAAAGCCATGTCGTATATTTAAAGTTGCGTCAAACAAAAGTACGAGATATTTTGTTTGATAGCAAAAGACATCCGGATTTATTCGCGATTGTGTCTCTATTCCGGAGGCTTTGGATTCTAAGTTATAGTTTGCTATTTGTTTGATTTGTTATGGACGGGGGAGTGATCTTCCGTCCATATTCGTGTGCGGGTTACCCTTGTTTGCGGATGGTTTGGAGCGTGATGTTTCCGATCTCGGCGGCAGTTTCGGAATATGAGCTGTTTTGCGATCCCAAGATTTTCCGGCAGCCTGCCAGGATATACATTTCTACGAGCGCGTCGCGTATCCCGTCGGACGAGTCGCGGCGGGCGGTATGTCCGGAGCACAGGATATGATTGCCGAAACGGCGGATAAGCCGTTCTTTTTCCTCGTCGGAGTCCGTCGCCAGATAGAACCGGGTTTCCGGCACGAGCCGCAATTCTTGCTCCATCGCCTCGATGAAGATTTCGGTCGGGCTGTTCCGTATCGAGTCGATATGGTCGGTTCGCCGGATGTGTACGCCTATCGGGCGTTGCCCGTCGATTTGGCTGAAAAACCGGTCGATCTGTTGTTGCAGGTCGGCAACGGGACGAAAATGTTCGAATTTTTTGCCCGGGTTGCTTCCGGTGTAGAAATGCAGGAAAGAGGCGATGTAACTGTTTTTCCGGCTTTGTACTGCCGACCGGAAATCGAAACCTGCGTTTTGCAGCCGCTTCACTTCTTCTTCGTAAAACCGGTTGCCGAAAAGGATTTGCTGGGGCAGGCGGGGAATATGGAAGTTGCGCCGCCTCGGGCGGTCGAGCAGGCAGAGATCGGCGAGGCTGGCATCTTTGACTTCGGTCGGGATCGCGGCTTCGATCGGTTGGAATAATTCGTCGAACCGGCAATTTAGCCCGTGATCTTTAAACCATACGATGCGTAAATCGGTATGGCAATCGGCAGCCAGCCGTAAGGCGGAGTCGATTGCCCGCATGCGGTTTGCAAGTCCCCCTACGGGTACGAATGTAATCATGCTTTCCGGAACTTGTTCGGGTTATTTTTTCGATTTGGACATGCGTTCCAACGAACGGATTGCCCCTGTTTCCGGATCGAAGGTGGCGCATACCGGCGATTTCTTATCGGTCAGCATTGCCGGGTCGATGCCGTAGATCGTGCCGAACTGGGCAACCGTGAATGTCCCGTTGAACAATGTCTTCCCGTCTAAAACGATTTCGATAGCGGCTTCGCCGGGTATGCGGTATGCCAAAGCTCCTTGGGGCATCTGTTTGGTTTCTTCCGTCTTGTTTTCACGGGTGTTCCGTATCCGGATCTGTACAGGTGCTCCGCTCAGGTCGCTTTTATCCACAATGCCGTAGTAGTCGGAAAACCGGAACAGGATGTCGTCGGACTTTTGTGTGGAGGGTACGTAACGGAAAGTGAACGTACGGGTTTCTGTCTCGGTCGAACCCAAGAACAGTCGCGAGAATGCCTCTTCCTGTTCGAGCAGCGATTCGAGTGTTACCCGCAGCGATTCTCCGTCGGCGAAGGGGTCGGCATCGCCGATGAGGATGTCGTACCGGCGCTGGCGCAGACGATGCAGTTGTTCGAGGGCAGTCTTTGCCATTTTGGCGGTTGAGCCGGGTACCAGCATCTCCTCCGTGTATAACGGCGTGAGCACTCTCTCTTTCATGACGGTCGGCTTGGTTGCCGGGGTCAGTGCTTTTGCTTTTATCGGGAGCGGATCGGTATTTACCGATGCCAGCATGCCATTGTCGGACAGATGAAAATCGACGGAGCTGCCGGGTTTGAGCTGTATGCTGTATTGTTCCTGCGGATCGGGACGGCTTGCCGTTTCGACCGTGATGCCGTCGATCGTCCAGAAAACGGAATCTTTCCCGATCGGTTGCGGCGCATTCGGGTATTGCTCGGCATAGCGGACGAATTGTCCGGCTTTCTGTTCGGTGCGGGTGGCGGTGACGGTAACGGAGAGTTCGGTTTGCGGTAAAGAGTAGACTAATGCGTAGTCGTTGAATGCCCCGGTCGTCATTTTTTGTGTCGTTTGCGCTTGAAGTCCTGTTACGGCTATCAAAGCGAGCAAGCCTATCTGAGATTTCATAATTCTGAATTTTAAGATATTTGTAATCTGTTACAAACTTACAAAAAACGTTGAAATAAACGATATAAAGCGGATAAAATCGAACGGCACGTGCTCTGCTTGCCGGTCGGTATCGTATGGCTGCTTCGTATCGGCTTATCCGAATTGTTGTATTTGGCGGAAGGCTTTCCCGAGGTGGGCGGTCACGTCGCTTGCGATGACCGATTCTTCCGAACCGGCTGAGGCTGCGAGTTCACCGGCAAGTCCGTGCAGATAGACACCGACAGTTGCGGCAGCGGTGCTGTCGTAACCTTGTGCGAGCAAAGCCCCGATGATTCCGGTCAGTACGTCGCCGCATCCGGCGGTTGCCATGCCCGGATTTCCGGTGCTGTTGAATCTGACGGTTCCGTCGGGCAAGGCTATCGCCGTGTATGCTCCTTTCAGCAGGATAACGATTTGTCGGGCTTGTGCCTGTTCCCGTGCTTTTTGAATGCGTTCGTAGGTGTTGAGGCTTTTGCCGAACAGCCGGTCGAACTCTCTGACATGAGGTGTGAGTATCGTCCTGTGCGGCAGGTTTTCCCACATCTGCGGCGATTGCGCCAGCAGATTGAGTGCGTCGGCATCGAGCAGACAGGGACAGCCGATTTGCGGCAGGAGTTGTTGCAATGCCTCCCGGGTAGGTGTGTCGGTGCCGATCCCCGGACCGATAGCTATGGCTGTGTAGCGTCGGTCGGGCAGTGGTACGGCACTGATGTGGCATTCGTTTGTGTCGGGCGAAAAAATTGCTTCTGGGATCGCGCTCTGCAAGATCGGATATGCGCATCGTGGGGCGTGTACCGATACCAGACCGACACCAGCCCGAAGAGCGGCGCGTGCCGACAATACCGACGCTCCGACCATGCCGTAGTGTCCGGATACCAACAGCAGATGCCCGCAGTCGCGTTTGTCGGCGAACTTCGACCGTCGGTGCAGCAGTTCGTGAATTTCGTGAGGTTCGGTAAACCGATACGGAGTGGCGGTGTTTGCCAGTGCGTCGGGGTGTAACCCGATGTCGAGAGATTCCCATATACCGGTGTAGGGGGCATTTTCGGGAAACAGGAATGCCAGTTTCGGAAATTGAAGTGTGTAGGTGAAATCGGCTCGTACGATAGATTCCGGATCGTTTCCGCTGTTGTCTTCCCCGAACAGTCCGGACGGAATGTCGATTGCAATCACTTCGGCTCCCGACCGGTTGATACATTGTACGGCTTCGGCATAAAAACCGTGCAGGGATGAATGCAGTCCCGATCCGAACAGTCCGTCGATTATCCGGTCGGAGGGTTCGATGCAGGGCATTGCCTGTCCCGATCGGATTTCGGTAAATACGGCATCCGGCATTTGAAGTACTCTTCGCCGGTTGGTCTCGCAGTCGGGCGACAGCTTGCCGTCGTGAAACAAGTATGTGTGTACGGCATATCCTTTTTCGGATAATATCCGGGCGATCGCCAACGCATCGCCGCCATTATTGCCCGGTCCGGCGAATATGCAGATTCGTCTTTTTTTGTCCCAATGGGATTCGATCCGTCGGGCGATAGCGGCGGATGCCCGTTCCATCAGGTCGATCGAAGCGATCGGTTCGTGTTCGATCGTGTACCGGTCTATTTCGCGTATATCGGCGGTTGGAAATATTTTCATGTCGCGTCTGTTATGAAATGATCGTTCCGGTATAGCAGACCGGGTATAGCAAAGGTACGGAAATAATGAAAAATATAACATTACATTTTCGGGTTATTTGTATTTGTTATACCTTTGTAATCGGAATTCATTACATAATCAGACAATGAGTACGATAAAAATCAAAAATTTAGAGTTTGTGCCTTATATCACGCGCGAGAAAATCGCGGAAGCCGTGAGCCGTCTGGCAGCCCGTATCGATCGGGATATGGCAGGAAAAAATCCGTTGTTCGTCTGCGTGCTGAACGGAGCGTTCATGTTCGCCGCCGATCTGTTTCGTGAGGTGTCGATCGAGGCGGAAATTACGTTTATCCGTATGAAGTCGTATGAGGGGACTCAATCTACGGGTTCGGTAAAACAAATTTACGGCTTGCAGGAGGATATTTCCGGACGGTCGGTTATCATTGTGGAGGATATTGTAGATACGGGTTATACCATGCAGCAATTGATTCATCAGCTGGAAGCGTTGAACCCCAAAGAGATCAAGGTGGCTACATTGCTCTTCAAACCGGAATCGCTGAAATGCGGAGTGCCGCTCGATTATGTAGCGATGGAAATTCCGAAAGCCTTTATCGTCGGATACGGTCTGGATTATGACGAACAGGGCAGGAACTTGAAAGATATTTATGTGGTGAAAGAGTGACTTTCACAAGGGAAATAGGATTGAAAACAGGAAAAACAGGTATTTTTAGGTATGATAAACTTAGTCATTTTCGGAGCTCCGGGGTCGGGAAAAGGGACTCAGAGCGAACAATTGATTAAAGAATATGGTTTGTTCCATATCTCGACAGGTGATGTATTGCGCGAGCAGATCGCGAAAGGTACGGAGCTGGGCAAAATTGCCGACTCGTATATCTCGAAAGGGCAATTGATTCCCGACGATCTGATGATCGATATTTTGTCGCATGTGCTGGACACGCATGAGGAGACGAAAAGCGGTGTGATTTTCGACGGATTTCCCCGCACGATCGCGCAAGCGCAGGCTTTGGATGTGATGCTGAAAGAACGCGGTACGGCAGTCAGTGCTGTGATTGGTCTGGAAGTGGAAGAGAGCGAACTGATAGACCGTTTGCTGAAACGCGGTCAGGTATCGGGTCGTAGCGACGACAATCTGGAAACGATCCAGAAACGGCTGGATGTCTATCACAACCAGACTACACCGTTGAAAGATTTTTATATCGCGGAAGGGAAATATAAAGCGATTCACGGTATGGGTACGGTAGAAGAGATATTCCATACCATTAAGGAATCCATTATCTCTTTATAGATCGAAGCAGTTCGCCGGCGATAACGATTCGTCGTTGAATATCGGATAATACGAGAGCGGAAACACAGACGAATATCGGCTTGTTTCCGCTTTTCCGTTTATCGGACGGAAGCCCCCTGCCTTGATAATTTGGCAGAGTGTCGGGCAAGTATTATCTTTGTGCCCGGCGAGGCTGATCTTCTCGGACAGTCCGATGCTCCGGTCCCGGCTTGGGGCGTGTTTATATTGTAACCGTAAAATAGAAAAATATGGCAGGTTCGAATTTTGTAGATTATGTGAAGATATATTGCCGTTCGGGAAAGGGCGGCGCAGGTGCCATGCACCTTTACCGCGCGAAGTATATCACAAAGGGCGGACCGGACGGCGGTGACGGCGGTCGCGGCGGTCATGTGATTTTACGGGCGAACCGGAATTTATGGACACTGCTCCACTTGAAGTATGCCCGGCATATTCTGGCGGGCAACGGCGGGTCGGGCGGAGCCAACCGCAGTTTCGGTAAGGATGGTGCCGATCAGGTGATCGAAGTACCGTGCGGTACTGCGGTGTTCGATGCCGATTCGGGTGAATTCCTGTGTGAAGTAACTAACGACGGCGATGAAGTCGTATTGTTGAAAGGTGGTCGCGGCGGATTAGGCAACTGGCATTTCAAATCGGCGACGAACCAGACTCCCCGCTATGCACAACCCGGCGAACCGGCAGTGGAGCGGAATGTGATTCTCGAATTGAAACTGTTGGCGGATGTCGGTCTGGTGGGATTTCCCAATGCGGGTAAATCGACTTTGTTGTCGGCTATCTCGGCGGCGAAACCGAAAATTGCGGATTATCCGTTTACTACGCTCGAACCGAATCTGGGCATCGTGTCGTATCATGAGAACCGCTCGTTTGTGATGGCGGATATTCCCGGTATCATCGAGGGGGCGAGCGAAGGCAAAGGACTGGGGCTCCGCTTCCTCCGTCATGTGGAACGGAATGCGCTGTTGCTGTTTATGATTCCCGCCGATGCCGCCGATATACGTAAGGAATATGAGATATTGCTGAACGAGGTGACGACGTTCAATCCCGACTTGCTCGATAAACAGCGGGTGCTTGCCGTTACCAAATGCGATCTGCTCGATGAGGAGTTGCTCGAAGCTATCAAACAGGATTTGCCGGAACTTCCGACGGTCTTTATCTCTTCCGTGACGGGGCAGGGACTTTCGGAACTGAAAGATGTGCTGTGGCGTGAACTGAACGATGAGGCGAACCGGGTGATGACGATTACCCATCGAAATTTGGATGCCCGTCACCGGGTGAAAGAAGAGGATGAGTTCGAACTCGACGAACCGGAGCTGCCGGAAGATGATGATCTGGAAGCAAACTACGACGAAGAGGATTGGTAATGGTCGGGCACGAATTGTCGAATATTTCCTATTTCTCTTTTTCCGGACTGGATGCCTGTGAAAAAGTGGTTTCGTTTGTGACGACGCGTGGAGCCGTAGTCGCAGGAGATCCGTACAGTTCGTTCAATTTGGGAGAGTGGTCGGGTGACGATCCGGCTCGGGTTGCGGAAAACCGTGCGAACCTGTGCCGGGAGTTGCAGATTCCGGAAGAGAACCTTCTGACGGCACATCAGGTGCACGGCACGGAAGTGGCTGTGATCGAGTCCGGTTTTCTGTCGTCGGGCAGAGAAGCCCGGGCTGAAATCCTCGACGGTGTGGATGCGATGATTACCGATGTGCCGGACATCGCATTGACGGTGTCTACTGCCGATTGTGTGCCGGTGCTGCTATTCGACGAAGAACATCGGGCGGCAGCGGCGATTCATGCCGGTTGGCGTGGCATGTCGGCTCACATTATCCCGAAAACCATTGCCCGGATGACCGAATGTTATGGAACTTCGCCCAGCCGTTTGTCGGCAGCGGTAGGACCTTCGATCGGATTCGATGCCTTTGAGGTCGGAAACGAAGTGGTCGAAGCCTTTGCTGCCGCCGGTTTTACTGTCAGCCGGATTGCCGCACGGCATAAAGTGTCGGGGAAATACCATATCGACCTGTGGGCGGCGGCAACCGATGAACTGATCGGTTCGGGCATCGGATTAGACCGTATTGAAGTGGCGGGCATTTGTACACGGACACATGCCGACCGTTTCTTTTCCGCCCGGGCATCGGGCGTTTCTTCCGGACGGTTCCTTACCGGAATATTCATGCGATAAATGTTGAATCAGAAAATAAAAACCAATGAAAAAACTGTTTAATTTTATGGCTGTCGCACTGTTGTGCAGTGGGATGGTAAGTTGTGACGAGAATGATGAACCGCAGTACGAACCGGAATATCAATTGCGGGTCTTGACCTTTGAAGATTCCGACTACAAAGGAACGGGCAATTATCTGGGTAACAAGGACTGGTCGTCGTTGATCGATGTAGAGCAGAACAACGGAGCATTGCTCTATCCGAAAACGCAGGAGCTTTACCGTTGGGAGGATGAAAACAATACATTCCTCGCATCGGAACTGGTAAACAAATATGGCGACTATCAATATTGGGGCGGTGGTCACGCCGTTTCGAGCTATGTCGATATGGATATGCCGAATTGCACTTTCGAACATCAGCTCTCGGTATGTTATCAGGATTCCGTGAGTGGGTTCGGCGGTCATAACGGTTCGAAAAATTTCTGTGTGCATAACGGTTATGATGCCAGTGTCGAGGCTACGGAAGGTTTGCCTTCGATCTATTTCAGCGACGGTACGGCTCGTGTGATCGACCACATGTATGTGATTGCCACGACCTATTTCCTGCGTGGCGTGAAATTGGGCAATTCGCCGAGCCGGGCTTTCCAAGAGGGCGATGTCTGCAAACTGATCGCTACCGGAGTCGGTGCGGACGGAGCGGTAACCGGAACGGCTGAATTTGTGTTGGCGCAGGATGCTGATTTCGTAGTGGATACATGGACCAAGTTCGACCTGTCGTCGCTGGGCAAGGTGGTGAAGGTTTATTTCAATATGACTTCGACCGATACGGGCGAATGGGGTATGAATACACCCGCCTATTTCGCTTACGACGATGTAGCGGTTCGTTTTGAATAATTGCCGCCGTAGTCCCGATCGGGATGCGGACAGCATAAACGATTTGCGTTGGAAACCGGTGTCCGACTATCCGGAACACACATCGGTTTCCAACGCAAATCGCTTTTGCGGAAGCCGATGCCATGGGACGAGTGTCGTCGCAAACTGGCGGGATCGGGAGGAGGTTAAATAAAAATCTGTATATGAAAAAGTTTGGGTATATCCGTTTTGGGATGATATTTTCCCTGTTTGTGTGCTTGTGTGTCCTATCGGCTTGCGGTCGCAAAGACGATGGCGTGGTTAAAATCTTGGCAATCGGAAACAGTTTCTCCGAAAATGCTATGGAAACGCATCTGTATGATATTGCCAAGGCGTGCGGAAAAGAGGTAGTGCTTGGCAATCTGTACATCGGCGGGTGCTCTTTGGAGA
The DNA here is from genome assembly GCA_900538555.1 of uncultured Porphyromonadaceae bacterium. Taxonomy (GTDB): domain Bacteria; phylum Bacteroidota; class Bacteroidia; order Bacteroidales; family Barnesiellaceae; genus UMGS27. The sequence continues at coordinate 273,204 of UPYI01000002.1, read as the reverse complement.
GGCATCGGGACAATGTGAATAACGATACGCCTGCGTATTCTTATCGGAAAATATTTTCCGACGGAAGTCGTGTTGTCCGTGATAGTGTGACTGTCGCAGAAGCTATACCCGATGAAGATTGGGATTATATCACGTTCCAGCAAGTCAGCCAAAAAGCCGGAAAGTACGAAACGTTCTTCCCTTATTTGGAAGAGTTGAAGAGCTATGTCGATGAGAGAGTGACGAATAAGGATGTGCAATATGCCATGCACATGACTTGGGCTTACGAGACTGGTGCTGCCCATTTCGGATTTCCGGCGTACTCTTGCGACCAGAACATTATGTTCGACAGTATCGTGAGTGCGGTTAATCGGGCAGCTCGGGTAGCCGGTATAGAGATAGTGATCCCGGCAGGGACAGCTGTTCAGAATGCCCGTAACAGTGTGATCGGCGACCATTTGTGCATCGACGGGTATCATCTGAATTCGAAAGGAAAATATGTTGCGTCCTGTGCGTGGGTCGAAACCTTGTTGGGATGCAGTACGGTAGGTTGCGGGTATATTCCCGAAGATATTCCTGCCGAAGAGGTGGCGATATTGCAGCATGCGGCTCATCGGGCGGTGATGTGCCCGATGCAGGTTTTATCGGAATAGATAAACGTTTGGAAACAGATTGTCAGAGATCTTTGAAAATGAAGGAATAAAATACGGGGTTGTGTCGGAATTCAAGTTTTCGATACAACCCTTTTTCGGTGCGTTAGAATGTCTAAGATGCAAGGCGCTGAGGATGACAGGAAAACGACTTAGTCCGAAATCCGATGGTAACGCAGCAAGTTGGATATCGTCGTATTTCAATTATCCACATAAAAAAAGCATCTGCGTTTTGCAGATGCCCGATATTTTCGATCTGTGGGCGTTGAGGGATTCGAACCCCCGACCCTCTGCTTGTAAGGCAGATGCTCTAAACCAGCTGAGCTAAACGCCCGAGAATAATGAGAACCGAAGTTCTCAGAGGATATATATGATTATAATATAGAGTTCGACTTTTGTGGGCGTTGAGGGATTCGAACCCCCGACCCTCTGCTTGTAAGGCAGATGCTCTAAACCAGCTGAGCTAAACGCCCGGAACTTTGTTTCAAAAGCGTTGCAAAGGTAACGCTTTTTTTTTAACTGCAAAACAAAAATGGGAAAATTTGTATTATTTCGTGCTTCGCATTAATTTTGTACCGCAAAATAACTTGATTCCGTTTCGGGTAGATGCCCGATTCCCAGCCTGAGGTTATCGGGTTGGGGATTTAGTGACCAAGATAGGTTGCAAGCCGGGAGCAGAAGCTGTCAAGACAAAACGTGAATGGAGTTATGCCGGGATGCAGTGCTTATTATTAAAATAGAAATATTATGGATTTGACTACGCTGAGCGCGATTTCTCCGATCGACGGTCGTTATCGGAACAAAGTAAATGAGTTGGCAGCCTATTTTTCGGAATATGCCTTGATCCGTTATCGGGTGCGGGTAGAGATTGAATATTTCATCGCTTTGTGCGAATTGCCCTTGCCGCAACTGAAAGGCGTGGATGCCGCATTGTTTCCGGAACTGCGTCGTGTCTATACGGAATTTACCGAAGCGGATGCCGAAAAGATCAAGTCGATCGAGTCGGTGACCAATCACGATGTGAAAGCCGTGGAGTATTTTATCAAGGAACGGTTTGATACGTTGGGCTTGGCGGAGTATAAAGAGTTTATCCATTTCGGGCTTACTTCGCAGGATATCAACAACACGGCGGTGCCTATGTCGATCAAAGAGGCGATCGAGACTTGCTATATGCCGGTATTGGAAGAGATGCTCGCGTTGATCAACCGGTATGCCGAGGAATGGAAAGATATACCGATGTTGGCGAAAACACACGGACAGCCGGCTTCACCCACCCGTCTAGGCAAGGAGATCCGGGTATTCGGGTATCGTTTGGAAAAACAGATCGCATTGTTGCGGGCTGTGCCGGTGAGCGGTAAGTTCGGCGGTGCTACCGGAAATTTCAATGCCCACCGTCTGGCATATCCGTCGATCGATTGGCGGGCTTTTGCCAATACGTTTTTGAAAGAACGTCTCGGCTTGGAGCGTGAGGAGTGGACGACCCAAATTTCGAACTACGATAATCTGGCGGCACTGTTCGATGCCTTGCGCCGTATCAATACGATCGTGATGGACCTCGACAAGGATTTCTGGCAGTATATCTCGATGGAATATTTCAAACAGAAAATCAAGGCGGGAGAGGTCGGATCGTCGGCGATGCCTCATAAAGTGAACCCGATCGACTATGAAAACTCGGAAGGTAATCTGGGACTGGCAAATGCCATATTCGATCATTTGGCTACGAAACTGCCTATTTCGCGTCTGCAACGCGACCTGACCGACTCGACGGTGTTGCGTAACGTAGGTGTGCCTTTGGCGCATACGCTGATCGCTTTCCACAGCACGATTAAAGGTCTGAACAAACTGCTTCTCAATGAAACGGCGATCTACCGCGATCTGGATAATATGTGGAATGTCGTGGCGGAAGGTATTCAGACGATTCTTCGTCGCGAGGGCTATCCCAAACCGTATGAGACATTGAAGGAGCTGACCCGTACGAATGCCGAGGTAAACAGCGAGTCGATACATGCGTTTATCGAAACCCTGAACGTCTCGGAAGCTGTAAAAGAGGAACTTCGCGGATTGACCCCGCATTCATATACCGGATTTTGATTCGGAGAAATGAAATGAAACAGTCCCGGCGGAGAACTTTTCTGCCGGGACTGCTGTTTTTTAAGAAATTTGTTGCAGATTTTTATACGTTTAAGCGATGAAATCCAAAAATGATTCGCATCTTTGCAATCAGATTTTTAGCATATTGATTTTAAAGGCCGAGAGGCTGTAATTTTTTAACAAAGAATATCCATGGAAGGAGAAAAGAAACCCAGACGTCCCCGTATCGGAGACAACAAGAGTGTCGCTCGCGAAAGTAATATTGGGAAATATGAAAGAGTAGACTATGGCAGGAGAGACAACGGCGCAAACGAAGAGCGTTCTTACAACAGTGAAAGACCTTATGCTCCCCGCCGTTCGTATGGTGAAGGCAATTCCTACAACAACCGGAACAATTACGCGAATAACCGTTACGGAAACAACAATCGGAATAATTATGGAAATAACGGCGGTAACAGCTACGGCAATTCGTATGGCAACAAGCCCCGTTACAATCAGAATAACAACTACCGTCAGACGGATGAAAACGGCGAACGCAACTACAATACGGATCGCCCGTATGGCAACCGTCCCGCGTATGGTAACAACAATCGCGGCGAAGGCAATGCTCGTCAGTCGTACGGTAACCGCAATTACGGCAATAACAATAATAACAGCTATGGAAACCGCGGCGGATATAACCGTGGCGGCAATGGCGAAGGCGGTAACCGTTATGGAAACGGCAATAATCGCGGCGGGTATAACAATGGCGGTCGCAACCGCGCTCCGCAACGCGAAAACCGTTATCCGGCACGTCCCCGCCGTATAGAGTACGAGATGCCCGAGGTGGATCCGTCTACCCCGATCCGTCTGAACAAATACATGGCGAATGCCGGTATCTGTTCGCGTCGCGAAGCCGATGAATTTATCCAGAATGGCGAGGTGCTGGTAAACGGAACACCGGTAACCGAATTGGGTACGAAGATTACCCGTACCGATGTGGTGACGTTCCAAGGCAAAGTCGTGACGCTGGAAAATAAGGTGTATGTGCTGTTGAACAAGCCGAAAGATTGCGTTACTACCTCCGACGATCCTCAGGGACGTCTGACGGTAATGGACATCGTCCGCAATGCCTGCACGGAACGCATCTATCCCGTAGGTCGTCTCGACCGTAACACGACCGGCGTGTTGTTGCTGACCAACGACGGCGATCTGGCATCGAAGCTGACGCATCCGAAATTCGTGAAGAAAAAGATATATCATGTATGGACCGACAAGGACGTATCGGAGGAAGATATGCAACGTATCGCCGACGGTATCGATCTGGAAGACGGACCGATCCATGCCGATGCCGTAAGTTATGCAACCGATACCGACCGGAATCAGGTGGGTATTGAAATCCACTCCGGACGCAATCGCATCGTGCGTCGTATCTTCGAGGCATTGGGATACCATGTGATCAAACTCGACCGGGTTTATTTCGCCGGTCTGACTAAGAAAAACTTGCAACGCGGTCGTTGGCGTTACCTCACGCAACAGGAATTGAACATGTTGCAAATGGGTGCGTTCGAGTAATCGTCCGGACCGTTACGAAAGTCAATGCTTTATTAAGGTGTAAAGAAACAAAGATATGGAAACCATTAGCAGAACAAAAATTGTAGACATTTTCGACCCGGCGCTTTACGGGCAAAGAGTAAATGTAAAAGGTTGGGTACGTACCCGCCGCGGAAATAAGAACGTAAACTTTATCGCTCTTAACGATGGTTCTTCTATCAAAAATATACAGGTTGTCGTAGATCTGGGAAAATTTAATGAAGAAGATCTGAAACCGATCACGACCGGCGCATGTGTAAGCGTAACAGGATTGTTGGTCGAATCGCAGGGAAAAGGACAGCAGGCAGAGATACAAGCCGAGAACATCGAAGTGTACGGCAGTGCCGATCCGCAGACCTATCCGTTGCAGAAGAAAGGACACTCGTTGGAGTTCCTGCGCGAAATCGCCCATCTGCGTCCGCGTACCAATACGTTCGGAGCCGTACTTCGTATCCGCCACAACATGGCGTTTGCCATCCACAAATATTTCAACGATCACGGATTCTTCTATCTGAACACGCCGCTGATTACGGCGAGTGACTGCGAAGGCGCAGGTGCCATGTTCCAAGTGACGACGCTCGATATGCAGAACCTGCCGATGACCGAAGATAAAAAGGTGGATTATGCACAGGACTTCTTCGGAAAACCGACAAGCCTTACCGTTTCGGGACAGTTGGAAGGTGAGCTGGGTGCTACCGCATTGGGAGCGATTTACACATTCGGTCCGACTTTCCGTGCCGAGAACTCCAATACGCCCCGTCACTTGGCAGAGTTCTGGATGGTAGAACCGGAAGTCGCTTTCAACGAAATCAAAGAAAACATGGACTTGGCGGAAGATTTCCTGAAATACTTGATCCGCTATGCTCTCGATAATTGTAAAGACGATCTCGATTTCTTGTGCGAAATGTATGACAAGGAGTTGATCGACCGTTTGAAATTCGTTTGCGAAAACGATTTCGTCCGTTTGCCCTATACCGAAGGTATCAAGATCTTGGAGGCTTCGGGACGCAAGTTCGAGTTCCCGGTATATTGGGGTGTGGATTTGCAGTCGGAACACGAACGTTATCTGGTAGAAGAACATTTCAAACGTCCGGTGATCCTGACCGATTACCCGAAAGAGATCAAGGCGTTCTATATGAAGTTGAACGAAGACGGAAAAACCGTTCGGGCTATGGACGTTCTCTTCCCGCGGATCGGTGAAATCATCGGCGGATCGCAACGTGAAGAAGATTACGACAAGTTGCTCGGTCGTATCGAGGAGATGCACATCCCGATGAAGGATATGTGGTGGTATCTCGATACCCGTCGTTTCGGTACGGCTCCTCACTCCGGGTTCGGTCTCGGTTTCGAACGCTTGATTTTGTTCGTAACTGGCATGACGAACATTCGCGACGTCATACCTTTCCCCCGTACGCCGAAGAACGCAGAGTTTTAATTCTCCCGCAACGGGATTCGTATAAAGGGGAATCGAAATACCTTATTTAAAGAAATCAGACCTCGCCGCAAATCTGTGGCGAGGTCTGATTTTATGTTTGAGGTGTTTTGAGAACTATCGAACTCTCGTGTAGCCGATGACGGGGTCAGTCGATAAAAACCTTCGTACTCTTTTTTCTCAAATCACCGTTCGGGGTACTTGCGCAGAGCATGACGATGTACAGTCCCGGAGCGACATATTTGGACAGGCTGAATTGTCTTGTTGTGCCGTCGGCTACGATGTTACCGATCGAACGGGATTCGGCTCCCGAAAAATCATAAATGCGGATCGAGGCTTCGTTCAGTTCCTCCGGAAGGGAATAAGAGAGCCGGTCTGTATTCCGGTTGTAGGTCAGGACGATGCCGCCGTCACTCTCCCGGAGCGTGCTCAACGCGCTTTTGTCCCCGACGATCTGTACCGATATGTTGCCGAGTGTCGGCACTTTTATCTTGAAATGGAGACTCCGGTCGGCATCGAGGTAATAGACGTTGTCTGCCGATTTGAAACTTTCTGTCGATGCAGCTTGATCGAGAATACAGCTTATGCCGTCGCCTTCGATCCTGATCTGATCTATGTTTCGTGTATAGCCCGGAATGATGAATGTGTATGTGCGTTCGGCGGGCATACCTTCATATCCGTCGCCTTCGTTGGCGATACGGATCGTATGACCTGTCGGATCGTTCGATCCTTCGAAGCGGGTCAGAACATATTCCCTTTCAGCCAACGATCGTGTCGATTTTTTATCGTCGTCGAACAGGGTTGCCGCCGATGGGGTTTCGCTGTTCAGGTCGGCGAGATAGATAATTTCGAAACGTGAATTGTCGATCTCTTTTGTCGAGCTGTATGACTCTTGCCCGAATCGGGTGATGAACGAGCCTTTTCGTCCGAAGTAGGGCAGGCGTTCGAGCGGTGCTTCATATTTTATGGTCGTCCCGCCCGGATAGCTTTTACTCATGTCGTTCATGTCGATCCATTCGCCCGCAGGGAAAATGATGTCGCGGGAAGTGGTGTTGTCGAGTACAGGTGCGATCAGAAGGTCGTGTCCCCAAAGATACTGGTCTTTGCACGAACTCAGTTCTGCCGACGGGGCCGTATCGTGGAACGAAACGGGTCTTGCCAACGGTGTGCCGTGGGTCGTGTTTTCGTAAGCCAGTGTATAGGTGTAGGGCAGATAGCTGTAACGTAGGTTCAGGCATTTGCGTACTTCCGGCAGGACGGAGGCATAGCAATCCTGATAAGGTTCGGGCAGATGAGTCGAGTGGGTACGCATCATGGGGGAGAATACTGCCATTTGTATCCAGCGCAGGTACAGGCGGTCGTCGGTCGATGATGCGGAGAATCCGCCGACATCCGAACCCATATACCCGATTCCCGACATGCTTGCGCTGATCAATGCCGGAACTTGCGCTTCCAGTCCGCTCCACGACCGTTTGATGTCTCCTGTCCACGGGAATGCGGAGTGCCGCTGCATTCCGGCTGTTCCGGCACGGGGCATGAGGAACGGGCGTTCGTCGGGGAAATCTTCTTTCAATCCCCGGTAGACCCGTTCTGTCCAGAGGTCGCCGAATTCGTTGTGTATTTGTGCCATGGTGCCGCCCAAGTGCCGGCTGTCGGCATCGTGGCGTTCGGGTTCGCCGAGGTCGAGCCACCAGCCCGCTACGCCTTCTTGTGTGCGTTGGCGGTAGAATTGCCACATCCAGTCCATTGCTTCGGGATTGGATGCGTCGATCAGTCCGACCCGTTTGGCTCCGAGCCATTCCATGCCGGAAACATCGCTGTCGGCGAAGTATCCGAGTTGTTCGAGTGTCTGGTAGTTTGCACTTACGGATGTGAAAAACGGTTCGGTGATGCAGATGGTTTTTACACCTTGTTCGTCGAATTGGCGCATCATCTCTTCCGGCTGTTCCCAGTTGGGGGCATACCAGTCGAGATTTCCCATTCCGCTGTTTCCCTCGCCCTGCCAATAGAGGTCGAATACAATGGCATCGAGCGGCAGGCTGGCATTTTTGATATTGTCGATAACCGACTGGGCTTCGGTACGTGACTTGTATCCGTAGCGCGAGGTCATGTAGCCTAATGCCCAATATGGGGGCAATTCCTGTCTGCCGGTAAGGAAGGTGTAGTTTTCAAGAACCGACGACATGCTCCCGTCGCCGCCGACGAAGTAATATGCTATCGGATTCAGGCTTCCCGACCGGTAGGTTGTTCCTTCGGACGATGGGGTCAGGGCAGCGTTGCGGTAGTGGTCGTCGAAGAAGATGCCGTAACCCGAACTCGATACGACGAACGGTACGCAGATATTGTGTGGGGCTCGCCATGTGCTTTCCCAGCCGCCGGTCTGGGTGTTGTTCATAACCAGCGTCTGTCCGTCGAGGTTGGCGCGTTGCCCGTTGTACCCTCCACCGTAGAATGCTTGGTCGTGCATCGGGGCGAATGTTGCCGTACGCGGGACGGAACTGTTGTTCAGCCCTTCGGCTTCGGCAAGGATTACCTGCTTCTGTTTGTCGGTATATCTTACGTTACAGTTCGTTTTGTCGATTTCGGCATAGAGGTATTTCGTCGCTATGGTTATATATCCGTTTTCGTCCGATACGGAATAGGGGCATTCGGGTGTGGCGGATACGGATATGGAGCGGCGTTCGGGTGTATCGTCTCCATTGCGGCGTGTCAGAATCTTGAAGATATAATCGTTATAGGGCGTGACAGACAGTGTCCCGTTTTCTGCTTGGATGGCGACAGTCGTCCCGTCGTCGGTGTGGGATACATATTTGCCCAATTGCGACCGGAGCCCGCTGTTGTATTTGTTTTTCAACTCGACGATGATGTTCTTGTCGTCGGCGGTCTTTGCCGTTGTCGAGCAGTTGCCGTCGCGCATCACGAATGCGAACCGGTCGATATGTTCGTCGGAGTCGAGTTCGAAAAACTCGGAAGGACGTACGGTGAAGGTGTATATGTCGGGATCGGCGCCGGTGCGTGTCAGCCGGTATCGCGGCGAGTTGTCGCCCCAAGGTGAGCTGTGCTTCCAGTCGGAGTCGTCGGTACTTTCGTCGGTCAGGATTCCGCAGTGTGCATAGATGTTTCCGGCCTTGCCTTTGAGGGCGGCGTTGCCGAGCGTGGCATCGAAGTAAAAGACGATTTCATCGGTCTCTTTGGCGCTGTTGGGCATATACCATACTTGTCCGGTGTTTTGTTTGAACGGGACGTAAATGATGTCGTTATCCGGTGCACCGGCTTGGATTTGCCCGTCGGCGGAAGCGAACTTCATGCCTAACATCCTGATCGAGTCGCCTTGATCGAGGACGTAATAGCGCGAGGGGGTGAAAGAGATCGTGTACAGATCGGGCGATTGCTCCGACCGTATCATGGTGTAATCGCTTTTCAGTGTGGTTCCGTCGGGACCGATCATGTGCGACAGCCCTGAAAGATCGTCGTTATCGTCGGTAACGATGCCCGAAGTGATGTATATGTCGCCGGTATAGCCTTTCAGTGCGGCATCTCCTGCCGCAGCATTGAAGAACACGGTGACGGGTTCGTCCTGACGGGCATTTACCGGTTCGTACCAGCAGATCCGTTGCGGGGCAGTACGCTCTTCCGGAGCGGTTTCGACCATCCCGATGGTCATTGCGTCGATGTCTACGGTCACCAGATAAGTGGTGTCTTTATTTACTTTCCATTGCAGGTCTCCGGCAGAATCGAGGCTGACGCCGGAATTGTCGTCGGCATTGCGATAAAAGAATTTTTGTCCGTAGTCACCGTAAGGATTGACACCGATTTTAAAACTTCCTGTGGAGTTCAGTTTTACCTTGCCTGAAAAAAGGAGCGGATTGGACGGGTCTTGGTCGAGAGGGGTTGCCTGCGACAATGCCCATCCGCCCGGTGTAGCATCGCCTACGGCGTAGAGCCGGTTGTGCAGTATCGGTTTCTCCTGATAAGCCGACTGGGTTACGCTGACCTTCAAATTTCGCAGGTCGCAAACGATGTCGTAGTTGCCGTCGAGGGCGACTTTGAATTTATCGTCGTTTCCTCCGCGACGCAATGTGCCTTCGCCGAGGATATAGGGGCTGTCGCCTCCGTTGCGATATTCGGGTTTGTCCCATGCCGCCTCGGTGAGGAATTTAAATTCCTTGTCGGCTTTCAAATATCCGGAATAGGTAAAGATGTCGGGGTTTTCGGTTGTCGTATTCATCACGCTTGCGTTGTCGAGCGACCATCCACCCCAAGTCGCATCGCCGATGATAAGCAGTTTTTCTTCTGCATGGGTATCGAGGGCGATACAGCATATCGCGGTGAGGAGTGCGATACAGTAATTTTTCAGTGTTATTTTCATGATCTTAAAAAAAAATTGATTTTCACAAAAGTACATTCGATTTTGTGTGTGAAATTGCGGCAAGTATTAAAATGTAGACGAATTGAATTTATAAATAATTGATATATATGGTATTGGCTTTTTCGGTTCGCGCAAAAAAAGTAGACTTGAAACCGAGATCGGTCTCCCTTTCTTTCAATTTCGATACGATGCCGGCTTTGTTTGGGCAGACGGATGAGGTGTTGCCGGGGGTGTTTGAGTTGTTTATGTCCTTCGGATTATTTGCGGAATGCTCCGTTCCGATAGCGGCGTACAGCCGGGGTGTCGGAGAGGAACGGGGCTACCTTTTTACGGGCTTCTTCGCTGAGGTATTCGTTCCACGAGGGACGGATTTCGATATTACCGTCGGGTCGGAACGTGTAGACGAAAAGAGGGATCGTGATATGATCCCGGACTTCGCGATGTACGGAGACGGGGATGCTGTCGGGGAAAATAAGAAATTCGTCGATGGTCGGGCGTATGGATTGTGCGGCTTTTCCGATGGGTTCCCAATCAGCATCGTAGAGTTGGAAACGGCTGTCGCCTGCGGGGCCGAATACCGTATGTATCGTGCCGATGAGGCAGGTGCTGTCTTTAAGCGGAAACAGGCGTATTTGCAGTTCGCTCCGTTCGGTCAGGGAGAGGAGCAGCAGACTGTCGGAAAGTTGGGTGATCCGGCTTTCTCCACCGGCTTTATTGGGTGTGGCGATGTTTTGCCCAGTTCTCCATTGGGTGATCATATCGCGCCGTTGCGCTTCGTTCAGCAGGGTTTGCAATTCATCGGGCATACCGATGAACTTTTCGACAACGGGCTGTGCTGTGCAGCACACGATCGTGCAGAGGGCGAAGAGTAGCGTGTAAACGGTTTTCATGTCGATACGATTAGTTGGCACAAATATAGTTTTTCTATCCGGTAGTGTCGATCGTTATCGGCAGGAAAAGCGTGCGGTTAAATAACTTTTAACCGCCGGGCATCTTTATGCTTTCGATCTGATGTAGAAAATAAGTATGAGCAGGAGTTCGGACTCGTTGCTTTTGAGATTCTTTTCTCGGAAAGTAATCGAAAGTCTTACTTTAATGCGTAGCATTATCGCTTTCCCGAGCGACACGTATAAGATATTATCCCCACGCTATCTCACCGCTGCCTATGCAACGGTGGTGATTTTCATCGTAAATCACGCAGAATTGTCCCGGAGCAACGCCGTGTATAGGGCATTCCGAATGTACGGTAAACTCTCCGTTTCCGGTTTTCTCCAACTGCGCCGGATGATATTCGGGCGTGTGGCGGATTTTGAATGTGACATGGACCGAAGTCGCCTCGCCCCACGGATCGCACGTGAGGAAATGGAAATCGTGTATCGGGAAATCTTTCTTATACGCCATCTGCGGGTCATAACCCTTACTTACATAGAGTACGTTGCGTTCCATATCTTTTTTGACAGCGTACCAAGGACCGCCACCGAAGCCAAGTCCGTGCCGCTGACCTATGGTGTGGAACCACAGCCCCCGGTGCATACCGATCTTTTTGCCCGTTTCGAATTCGAGCACGTCGCCCGGATTCTCACCAAGATAACGTCGTATATAATCGTTATAGTTAATCTTCCCAAGGAAACAAATTCCCTGACTGTCTCTCCTCTTTGCATTGACAAGATGCTCGCGTCGGGCAATTTCACGCACTTCATCCTTCATATAATGACCTATTGGAAAGAAGGCTTTACGTAGTTGCCAGTCGTAAATCTGAGCCAGAAAGTCGGTCTGGTCCTTAACAGGGTCAGGACTTGTTACAAGCCATTTCCTGCCATCCTCTATCTCTGTACGGGCATAATGTCCCGTGGCAATAAGGTCGTAATCTTGTCCGGATTTCTCGTTGAAGGCGCCGAACTTGATCAATCGGTTGCACATGACATCGGGATTGGGCGTGAAACCATTGCGCACCTTGTCCATGGTGTACTTGGTGACCTGCTCCCAATACTCCTTATGGCAATCGACCACCTGCAACTTGCACCCGTAACGGGCGGCAACGGCAGTAGCCATTTCGAGGTCTTCCTCGCTCGAACAGTCCCATTCTTCCAGACCTATCTTTATATAAAAGCAGTCGGGATGAAGCCCCTGACGTGCCAGTTCATAAACCACCACCGAGCTATCGACACCACCGGAGAGCAGTACCGCAATCTTTTTGTCTTTATAATCCGCCATAAAATGTTCTTTTTTATCATGCAAAAATAGTCCAAGCTATTTTATGCTTTCGATCCGATGTAGAGAAAGAGCATGCCGATAAGTACGAGCAGGAGATCGAACGCTTTGCTTTTGAGATTCTTCTCCCGGAAGATAATCGCACCGGCAATGAAGCTGACGACGACGTTGCTCCGGCGTACCATCGAAACGATCGAGATCATTGAATCGGGGAATGAGAGGGCATAGAAGTAGACGAAGTCGGCGATTACTAAAAAGAAGGAGATGAAGAATATGCTGCTGCGCCATTGGAACGGTGTGCTTTGTTTGCGCTTGGGATACCATACGAAAAGCAGGATCGCGCCCATCATCGGGATCTGATACCACGTGTACCAGACTTGCACTGTCATGCGATCGACGTGCATCATCAGGTATTTGTCGTACAGTCCGCTGGTTGCGCCGAACAGGGTTGCCAGTACCAGAAAGAATATCCAGCGGTTGTGCTTGAAGTTGATGCCCTCCTTTTTCCCGGCTGTCGAAAGCATATAGAACGAAAGCAGGGCGAGCAGTACGCCGATCCATTGGTAGAGGTTGAGCCGTTCGCCGAATACGAGCAAAGCGCCGAGCAGTGTCAGTACGGGTTGGGTGGCGCGGATCGTACCGGCTATGGTGATCGGCAGGTGTTTGGTGGAGAAGTAGGCGAATATCCACGAAGAGAGTACGATTACCGATTTGAGGATGATCAGCAGATGGGTGCTGAACGGTACTCTCGGTACGTAGAACATGGTGTCGCGGATGACTTCGGGGAAACAGTACGACAATACGATGACCGGCAGAAACAGAAGGCTGCAAAATACGGTATTGAGAAACAATACCGGAATGACGGCGTTGCCGTCGAGCGCGGTCTTCTTGAAGATTTCATAGAAGCCCAATAACAGGGCGGAGAGGAATGCTAATGATAGCCACATGGTTTAACCTTGAAAATTGTTCTCCGCGTCGTGGAGGAAAAGTGTATCGGGGTAGGTGATGTCGTGGAGGAAGAGGGCATTGCCCGGTACGGATGTGCCGGCGGCGCAGCGGTCTTTCTGCTCGATGATCCGGCAAAAGCCTTCGACGCTTAGTTTGCCTTTGCCTACGTCGATGAGCGTCCCCACGATAGCCCGTACCATGTTGCGCAGAAAGCGGTCGGCGGTGATGGTGAATACCATGGCGTCGCCTTCCCGTTCCCAGCGGGCGTAGCTCACCCGGCAGTTGTTGGTCTTTACGTCGGTATGCAGTTTGCTGAAACTGGTAAAGTCGGTGTATCGGTATAACTGTTCGGCGGCTTCGTTCATCCGGTCGAAGTCGAGCGAGCCCCGGTAGCGCCATGCGAATGTTTCGGTGAACGGGTCTTTCCGGTCTATCAGGTAATATTTATAGGTGCGGGCGACGGCATCGAAACGGCTGTGGGCTTCGGCGGTTACCGGTACGGTGCTACGGATCGCGATGTCGGGCGGCAGTATCCGGTTGAGCCGGTCTGAAAATTCTTCGCGGTTCGCGATCGGGTTTTCCGTATCGAAGTGGGCTACCATCAGGTGCGCGTTTACTCCGGCATCGGTGCGTCCGGCACCGGTTATCGGGGTCTCGCGTCGGAGCAACGTAGCCAAGGCTTTCTCTATACATGCTTGTACGGTGATGCCGTTGGGCTGTATTTGCCAGCCGTGGTAACGCGCTCCGTTGTAACACAGATAGAGAAAGTACCTCATACGTTTGCCTGTAAGGGATTAGTATTTTTCCAGATAGGTGTATCCGTACAGTCCCGAGCGGTAGTTCGAGAGGAACTCACGTCCTTCTTCGGGTGTAATGCTTCCGGCTTTCATGGAGGCGGTTACCCATGTCTCGACGCTGCGTACCAGTTTCTTCGGGGAGAACTGTACGTAGTCGAGTACTTCGGCAATGGTTTCTCCGTCGATCACCTGATCTATTTCGTAGTGGTCTTTGTAGACGCTGACGTGTACGGCGTTCGTGTCGCCGAACAAGTTGTGCATGTCGCCCAAAATCTCTTGGTATGCTCCGACGAGGAAAACGCCGATGTAGTACGGCTCTTTCGGGTTGATCGTGTGTACCGGCAGATGCGGATTCTGTCCGTGGGCGGATATGAAATTGTTGATCTTTCCGTCGGAGTCGCAAGTGATGTCCTGTATCGAAGCCGTCCGGTCGGGACGTTCATCGAGCCGGGAGATCGGCATGATCGGGAATATCTGATCGATTGCCCATGCATCGGGGAGCGACTGGAAGAGCGAGAAGTTGCAGAAGTATTTTTCGGGAAGCATCTTGGCAACCTTGCGAAGTTCTTCGGGAGCATGTTTCATCTCCGAGGAAATGCTGTTTACATCGCGTGCGATCGACCAGAACAGCTTCTCGATTTTTGCGCGGGTACGCAGGTCGAGTTGTCCCAGCCCGAAAAGATCGAGGGCTTCTTCTCTGATCTGCAATGCGTCGTGCCACGATTCCAGTATGTTCTGGCTGTTGATCGTATCCCATATCTTATACAGCTCTACTGCCAGTTCGTGTTCGTGTTCGGCGATCTCTTCCTTTTCGTCCCACATGGGGAGCGAGGCGGTTTCGAGCACTTCGAAGATGAGTACGGAGTGGTGTGCCGTCAGCGAACGTCCCGATTCGGTGATGATGTTCGGGTGCGGCAGGTCGTTTTTGGTACAAGCGTCCACGAGCGCATAGATCGAGTCGTTTACATACTCTTGAATCGAGTAGTTCATGCTGCTCTCGCTCGACGACGAACGTGTGCCGTCGTAGTCTACACCCAAACCGCCGCCGATGTCTACGAACTCTACATTGAAGCCCATCCGCTGCAATTGTACATAGAATTGCGATGCCTCTTTCAGCGCATTCTTGATGAGGCGTATTTTGGTGATCTGACTGCCGATGTGGAAATGAATCAGTTTCAGGCAGTCGTTCATTTTGTTCTTTTCGAGGAAGTCGAGTGCTTCGAGCAATTCGCTCGAATTTAATCCGAACTTGCTGTTGTCTCCTCCCGATTCTTCCCACTTGCCGCTGCCCGAACTTGCCAGCTTGATTCGTATTCCGATATTCGGGCGTATTTTCAGCCGTTTCGAAATTTCGGCGATCAGCCGCAGTTCGTTCAGTTTTTCGACGACGAGGAAAATCCGGCGTCCCATTTTCTGGGCGAGCAATGCCAGCTCGATGTAGTTCTTGTCTTTATAGCCGTTACAGATAATCAGAGAGTTCTGATCGACATTGATTGCCAATACGGCGTGGAGTTCGGGCTTGGAGCCGGCTTCCAGACCGATATTGAATTTCTTGCCGTGGCTGACGATCTCCTCTACTACCGGCCGCATCTGGTTTACCTTGATCGGGTAGATGATGAAGTTTTTCGCTTTGTAACCGTATTCGTCGGCGGCACGTTTGAAACAGTTCGATATTTTTTCGATCCGGTTGTCGAGAATGTCGGGAAACCGTACCAATACGGGGGATGTTACATCGCGCACCTGCAATTCGTCCATCAGTTCTTTGAGATCGACCGAAGTGCTGCCTTCGCGTGGTGTTACGGTTACATGACCTTTGTCATTAACGGAAAAATATTTCAATCCCCATCCGTTGATGTTGTACAGTTCGGTGGAATCGTCAATACGCCATCTTCTCATTTCTCTTGAATATCGCTCTTTTTTTTAGTTTATACCAACCTGCGTGTGCCGCTTCTCCCCGCACGGGTGGAATCCGCACGCAAGGTCGGCAAAAGTAATGATAATTATTGACTTCCGAAAAAGAAAAAGGCGAATAATGTGATTTTTGCTTCGTTAGCTATTTTTCAAATTGTTTGCAGGAGGTTAATGCCATTTATAATTCGATATTTTTCGGAGCGTGCGTTTTTCATCTGACAAAAAAATGGTATCTTTGCGCCAGATTTATTTACAAAAAACTATAAACAATATGGTAAGTTATAAAGATCTCGGTCTTGTAAACACTCGCGAGATGTTTGCAAAGGCAATCAAAGGCGGTTACGCCGTTCCTGCATTCAACTTCAACAACATGGAGCAGTTGCAGGCTATCATCCAAGCTGCGGCTGAAACGAAATCGCCGGTTATCCTGCAAGTTTCGAAAGGTGCCCGTAACTATGCAAATCAAACTTTGCTCCGCTATATGGCAGAAGGCGCAGTAGCTTATGCAAAAGAGTTGGGTTGGGAAAAACCCCAGATCGTGCTTCACCTCGACCACGGAGATTCTTTCGAACTCTGCAAATCGTGTGTAGACATGGGCTTCTCTTCGGTGATGATCGACGGTTCTCACCTGCCTTATGACGAAAACGTAGCTTTGACGAAAAAAGTGGTTGAGTATGCTCACCAGTTCGATGTTACGGTAGAAGGCGAACTCGGCGTATTGGCTGGTGTCGAAGATGAAGTTTCGGCAGAACACCACACATATACCCGCCCCGAAGAAGTGGTAGACTTCGTATCTAAAACGGGATGCGACAGCTTGGCTATCTCTATCGGTACTTCTCACGGTGCAAACAAATTCAAACCCGAACAATGTACGCGCAACGCCGATGGCTTGCTCGTTCCGCCGCCGTTGCGTTTCGACGTATTGGAAGGTGTTGAAAAAGAGTTGCCCGGATTCCCCATCGTATTGCACGGATCTTCTTCGGTTCCCCAAGAAGAAGTGGCTACGATCAACAAATACGGCGGTGCATTGAAAGATGCTATCGGTATCCCCGAAGAAGAATTGCGCCACGCAGCTACTTCTGCCGTATGTAAAATCAATATCGACTCCGACAGCCGTCTGGCTATGACTGCTGCCGTACGTGAGGTATTCGCTACGAAACCGGCTGAATTCGACCCTCGTAAATATCTGGGTCCGGCTCGCGACAACATGAAAAAATTGTACAAACACAAAATTGAAAACGTATTGGGTTCTGCCGGCAAAGCCGAATAATCCATTCGTAACCGATAACAAAAAAAGGAATCCGAATTTCGGATTCCTTTTTTTATTTCTCTATCGTTCCGGCAATCGGTCGCCGTCAGGACTGTTTCAGCAGTTTGTGTTTGCCGAAGCGGATCAAGGCATTGGGCAACAGGGGTACTATCGGTACGAATATGCGGTTGATCAAACCGGGTATGATTTGCTTCTTGCCTTTGAATAACCGTCGCAAGGCTTTGCGTACCAATCGTTTCGGAGTCATCAGCACTCCGATGCGCACTCCCAGTTTCAACAACTTGGGATCGAGGTTGTACAGGCTTGTGGCAATTCCGCCGGGACAGGCTACCATGGCGGTGACACCGTGCTCATGCAGTTCGTGCCACAGCGAGCGGGTAAATACCCGTATGTAGGCTTTGGTTGCCGAGTACAGGGCGATACCGGGCATCGGCATCCAGCACGAAAGCGACGACATATTCAATATGTATCCGCTGCCGCGTTTGCGCATATCTTCTCCGAAGAGCCGGCACAGACGTGTAACGGTGCAGATGTGCAAGTTCATGATCAGGTCGATGCGCTCGGGCGCAGTTTCCACCACTTCCTTGAAGATGAAGATTCCGGCGTTGTTGATCAGCACGTCTACGGCAAATCCTTTTCCCCGGCAGAAGTCATACAACTCTTTTGCCGCTTCGGTGCGGGCGAGGTCCATATAGACCGGTGTCACTTCTACCTGATAGGTGGCGGCTATGTCGTCGGCTACCGTCACGATCCGTTCCCGTTCGTTGCTGACGATAATCAACTTCACGCCTTTGGCGGCGAGCTGGCGGGCATACTCTTCGCCGATGCCCGAACTTGCGCCGGTAACCAAAGCGGTCAGCCGGGTATAGTCGATTTTATTCCGCATGGTCCAGTTTCTCCATTTCTTTTACGATGCAGGGGGGCAGTTGTCCTTGCAGGTGCTTGTGGCAAACCATGTCGATGGAGTACATACGTCCGATGCAGTAGTTGGCGTGGTTGCAGCCGCAACGTTCCTCGCCTTCGTTCTTCATCCGGTTTACGAAATCGGGTTCGTTGATAAGCGCACGTCCCATCTGTACGAATTCGAATCCGTGGTCGAGCACGTTGTCGATGGATTTTCGCGAGACAAGTCCGCCTACATATACCAACGGCAATTTCAATGCTTCGCGGAATTTCAATGCGTCTTCGAGGAAGTAGGCTTCTTTGAACGGAACGGTGGGGATCATCATGCTTCCGAACATTTTTACTCCCCATCTCAGCCACCACGGCTTCATGTAGTAGGTCAGGGTCTTGATAGGCATTGCTCCGCGCATGACGTACATCGGGGCTTTGCTGACGAATCCGCCGCTCAATACCAGCGCATGTGCGCCGAGTTGTTCAAGTTCTTGGGCGATACGGATGCCGTCTTCTATCTGTACGCCTTTTTTGAATCCGTCGCACATATTGGTTTTAACCAATACGCCCATATCGCTTCCGGCAGCTTTCATAACTTCTTCCATACACATCCGCATAAACCGCATACGGTTGTCGAGCGAACCGCCGAATTCGTCGCGACGGTGGTTGGTGTAGGGCGAAAGGAACTGGCTGATGAGGTATCCGTGTCCGGCGTGTATTTCTACGGCATCGAATCCGGCATCGCGTGCCACATTTACGGCTTCGCCGAAGGCTTTCGCCATATCCTTGATTTCGTCTTTCCGCATTCCGCGTACGATCGTCGGTGAATAAATGTTGATGCCCGACGATGCCGAGATCGGAATCTGACCGGCGGTGCTCGGGTGCGACATGTTTCCGCAGTGACCTAACTGGATCGAGACTTTTGCCCCTTCCTTGTGTACCGCATCGGTGATGCGGCGCAATCCGCCTTCGATTTCGTGGCGCATCCACAACTGGCTTTTGAACGACAGCCCGCTATGGGTGACCGATGCATAGGCGAGTGTGGTCATACCGATGCCTCCCGCTGCTACGCTTTTGTGGTATTCGTACAATTTGTCGGTAGGTGCGTTTCCGTCGCACATACCTTCGAACGCAGCCGAGCGGATCGTACGGTTACGCAAGGTCACCGGACCTATTTTTGCCGGCGTGAAAAGAATAGATTCTTTGTTTTCCATGAACTTAATAGATGAAGGGGATGATTTTTTTACGTTTCTCTTTGGTAAATTCTTCACCGAATTCTTCGGCATACCGTTTGTACAAGGCTGCCGAGCGGGGTGCGAGGTTGGCAAAAGTCCACCACGAGAATACGGCTCCCGCCCACGACCATGTGAAGATGGCGAAACCGGTCCATTCGAGCCATTCGCCGAAATAGTTGGCAGACGATACATACCGGAACATGCCTCCGCGCGGGATGTAATGTTTCTTGTCGCCCGGCTTGCGCAGGTGGCGGATGATATAGTCGGACTGGATGTTGATGAACATACCGGTGAAGAATATGATCACACCGATGATAAATTGCGGCGAGGTGAACCAGTCGATGCCGTAGGCTTCGGGCGAAGAGATATAGAATATCCAGCCGCCTTGCATAATGGCGTTGATGACATTGAACACGACACCCATCAGGATGATACTGATCGGCATCCGGCTATTTCCTTTGATCAGGAACGGGAAGATGAACGACCGTTGGAAGTAGTGCAATTGGAACAGCAGGAAAAAACAGAGCCGTACCGGATCGAGCCAGCGGTCGGAACAAAGCCAAAGGATGCACATGACGATGAATACGGGGGCTTCCATCAGTACCCAGCCGATGCGGTTCGGTACGGAAAATCCCCATTTGCGGTCGAAAAACATGCCGTACCCGGCTTTGACAAAGTAGAGGGCTATGAATACGATCAGCCCGATAATGCTCATCGTGATCAACAGCCCGTTAAATAATTCGTCCATTTGTATTTGTTTGATTATGTTTTGTCATTGAATCTTGCAAAGATAGCGAAAGGCGAGGGCAGAGTCAAATTTATTTGAACTATGCCGAGTCGCATCCCTATATTCACACATAGTGCAAAGATAATTAAAATATACTAAGATTTTTGGGACAGTCGGTGATTTTTGTGTTCTATTTTGTGTACGGAATAAAATGCCGAAAAAAAAGTCGTATCTTTGACGCCGTTTTATTTTAGAGATAAACGCTGCGTCCCGGCATAATCAAAGTTTTCGTTTGATTGATTCCGTTCACGGCTTGCAATTTATTCGGATGACAAATGCTGTGTCCCGTCATAGCCTGTACCGGTCGGCGTTGTTTTCAGCTTGCAGTTTGTTTTATATGAAAAAATTACTATTTTCAGTTGTTGGTGTGTTGCTGCTTTCTGTTGCAAATGCAGCGGAGCCGATCGAGTTCGGCGATTTCGAAAGTTGGATGACACGTCATATCCATGAGTCGCCGTTGTTGGGCGGTGCGAAAAAGACGGTATATGCCGTTGCTCCCGAACGCACGGTGGAAGGTAATCACCCGTATTGCGGGAAGGACGAGACGCCGTGGGCTACCTCGAATGTTATGGCGAACGTTTGCGGGATAATCAAGACCAGCAATACGGTCTATCCCGAAGTACGGGAAGACGGAGGCTTGTGTGCCTGCATGAAGACCGTGCTGGAAGAGTGCCGGGTGCTGGGTGTCGTGAATTTGAAAGTATTGGTAAGCGGTACGGTCTATTTGGGATATGTCCTCGAACCGATACGTTCCACGAACGATCCGTATAGCAAGATGGAGATGGGTATCCCGTTCGACCGTCGCCCTACGAATTTGGTGTATGACTATAAGGTGAAGGCTTCGGAAAATGATTACCGGACTTTCTCTAACGGATTCAGTCCGATGAAGCAGGTGCCCGGTCGCGACAGTGCCGAGGTGTATGTGTTTTTGCAACATCGCTGGGAGGATGCCGACGGCAATGTCTATGCCAAGCGTGTGGGAACGGGGCGTGAACGGTATTGGGAAAGTACCGACGGCTGGGTGAACGGACACCGGCTGCCGATCTATTACGGCGACATCACCGGCGAAGCGTATTACCAGCCGTATATGGATTTGCTTCCGGAGGACAAATGGCCCTATACGACCAATAGCCGGGGTCGCCGGGTGAAGGTGCAGGAAATCGGCTGGGCTGATCCGGATGAACCGGTGACCCACATGATGCTCATGGCTTCGGCTGCCTGCGGAACGGCGTTTATCGGGAGTATCGGCAATACGTTCTGGATCGACAATGTAGCGTTGGAATATTAGCAAAAAAGGAGGCGTACCGGATCCTCCGGTTTTAGTGGGGATATTTCCCTTTACGAAATCCGTCGCGCTTCATCGGCAATAAAAAGCCCTGTCATCACGCCGTCGAGCGGAGTTCTGACAGGGCTTTTCTGTATCGGTGTGCCTCGGGCTGTGCCACTCGGGCATGTTGTTCAATCATGCACCTTTTCTCGCCTCGGCATAGTCCGAACAAGTTCGCTTCTGCTCTCGGCTTATCGAAAACGTTTCTCTTTTTCTACACCGGTCGGATATCGTTACCAGCCGGTATTCTGGTTGAAGTGATAATAGATATATCCGGTCTGGTTGTTATTTTCCTTGTTGGCTTCGAATACGGCTTGACGGGCTGCTTTTTCCGCCGATTGCCGTAGGTTGGGGTTGGTATATGCCGTGCCGCTACTTCCTTTGGGTGTGGAAATGGCTTGGATTACCAGCCCTTTGGCATTGACTACGATCTCTACGCAGATCACGCCCGCATCGTTGCTGGTGTCGTAAGAGGGACGGGGAAGGGTGCCGAGCAGGTTACGCCCGCCTAAGTTGTATCCGCCGTATCCGCCGACGCCGATGATTTCTCCCGACGAGGAGTTGCCCTCCTGACTTCCTTGTGCGACTTCTCCGGCACCGTTTTTGACAGCCGGTTCATTCTCGGCAGAGGCGAACGCTTTCCCGAATGCATTGCTTATTTTGTCCGAGATGCCGGGGTCGGGTTGGGGCGGAGCCGGTTTTTCTTCTTCGACCGCTTCCGGTTCCGGATTCTCCTTTTCTTCCTTTTCGATAAAGGCAGTCTCTTCGATCTCTTGTGTGATTACTTTTTCGGGGACCGGTTCGGGTATCACTTCCCGGGGCTGTTGCGGTCGGGCTTCGCCCGTAGCCATCGGTTCGTCGAGAAATCCGATTTGTACCAGAACGCCGTCGCCGCTGCCGGAGATAGGTATTTCTTTATCCAATACGGTAATCCACAGGATGAGCAGCAACAACAGGTGCAATATGACTGTCGAGGCAATGGCGATGCTTCTATCTTTGTAGGTGGGATTCACGATTCGTTATTTCTTGGGCGGACGTGTCGCCAGTACCATACGTAGCTGGTAATCGTTCGCAATGTTCAATATCTTTACGATTTCGCCGTAGGGGACGCTTTCGTCGGCATACAGGGCGACGAACAGATCGGGTTCGCGCGATTGTGTCTCGCTCAGGAACTGTTCCAGTTCTTCGTATGACACCTGATGTGCGGCTTCGTTTCCGAACGCGACGAAGTAACGGTTCTGTTCGTCGATCGTCACGCGCGAAAGCGGTTTCGCTCCGGTCTGCTGTTTGCTTTGCGGCAGATTCACCTTGATCGAGTTGGGGAATACGATGGTGGAGGTGATCATGAAGAAGATCAGTAGCAGGAATATGACATCGGTCATGGATGCCATACTGAACGATGCTTCCGTTTTATGTCTGCGTTTGATGCTCATGGTCGGGATGTGTTATTTTGCCGGTTCGTTGAGCAGGTCCATAAATTCCATCGTCTTGGCTTCGAGTTGGTTCATGACGCCGTCTACGCGGGCTACCAAATAGTTGTAGGCGAAGAGGGCGATGATGCCGACTACCAGACCGGCGACGGTGGTTGCCAGAGCTTCGTAGATTCCGCCCGACAGAGTGGTAATGTCGGCGCTGTTTCCGGCGGATGCCATGTTGTAGAATGCGCGTACCATACCGGTCACGGTTCCGAGAAATCCGATCATCGGTGCACCTGCGGCGGTAGTGGACAGCCACGGAAATCCTTTTTCGAGATTGGCGATTTCGATATTGCCGACGTTTTCGATCGTTACCAGCACATCGTTCATCGGGCGTCCCAGACGGGTGATGCCTTTTTCGATGAGGCGGGCATACGGAGTGTCGGTCTTTTCACAGAGTTTCAAAGCCGAGTCGATGTCGCCGTCGTGGATATAGTCTTTGATGCGTTCCATGAAGGAGTGGTCTTCCCGTGCGGCTTTGCGGATTACCAACAGCCGTTCTACGAAAATGTATATGGTCAGTAACGAGAGTAGCAACAGCGGAATCATGATGTAGCCGCCTTTTAACGCTAAGCTCATGACGTTCAGTCCGGATTCTTCTTCGAGGGGGGTAAGTACGGGTTGTGCTGCCTCTCCTACGGTTTGCAGTATGATCGATAATAAGTTCATAGGTGTTGATGGTGTTAAAAGTCTGTTGTATGCGGTTGTTCGTTTATTCTATTTTCAGACACGCTTTGTATCGGCGTATGGTCTCTTCGATGCCCAGATATAGCGCGTCGGAGATCAGGGCGTGGCCGATGGATACTTCGGCGAGGTAGGGGACGTTTTCGCGGAAGTATTTCAGGTTTTCCAGATTCAGGTCATGACCGGCGTTTACCCCGATGCCGAGTTTGTGCGCCAACTTGGCAGCTTCGACAAATGGAGCTACCGCTTTTTCCGGATTTTGCGGGAAAAGGGCTGCATAGGGTTCGGTATATAGCTCGATGCGGTCGGTACCGGTTTTGGCTGCCAGTTCGATCCGTTCGGGAATCGGGTCGATAAAGATCGACGTGCGGATCATTGCCGAATTGAATTTTTCGACCAGTCGTGTGAGGAATTCCAGATGGGTCTCCGTATCCCAGCCGGCGCAGGAGGTCAGCACGTCGGGAGCATCGGGCACTAAGGTTACCTGCTCGGGCTTTACTTTCAGAACCAAGTCTACAAATTCATCGGAGGGATAACCTTCGATATTGAACTCCGTACGGATAGAGGGTCGCAAAGCATATACATCCGATTTGCGAATGTGCCGTTCGTCGGGACGGGGGTGAACCGTGATCCCGTCGGCACCGAATGCTTCGCAGTCGGTTGCGAACTTCAACACGTTGGGCATATCGCCACCCCGTGCATTTCGTAGTGTCGCTACTTTGTTGATGTTTACGCTTAATCTGGTCATCATATATTTATTCTTTTAAATCGCCCGGTTACGAAATAAACTATTGTCGCGCTTTCCTTGTTTGGTGGGTACGGTATTTTTAATAACCGTGCCGTCGCATGCGGCGAAATAGAAATTAAATCGTATCTTTGTAGAAGATACGCGGCATCTCGGCATAAATCTCCAAACTGGTTTGAGCTTTCTGCTCTCGATTTGCAGTATCTTTGTAGAAGATACGCGGCATCTCGGCATAAACCTTCAAACGGGTTTGAGTTTTCTGCTCTCGATTTGCAGTATCTTTGTAAAAGATAGCACGGCACGGCAAGAACCGGATTGTACGGCTTTGTATCGGGCTTGCGCTATTTTTTACGGATGCGGTTCGAAATGGATTCGGACGCACTTCCCTTTTTATGGGACAAAAGTAATAAGAATTTACAGAATATCGGATAAGAAATGAAAGCAAAAGATATGGTTTCGCCCGAAATACCGTCGTTGCAATCCCGAATGAAGGTTTCGGAGGGGTTGTCGGTGATGGATGAGGCTCGTCGGGATTGCTTGCCGGTCGAGGAGGACGGGCTGTATCGGGGATTGGTCAGGAATGCCGACCTGCTGCTGAGAGAGGACAGGGAGTTGCCGATAGGCGATGATTTCCCGGAAAAACCGTGTGTTGCGGGCGAGGCGCATCCGTTGGAGGCGATCAACCTGTTGGCGCAATTGTCGTTGCCTTTGTTGCCGGTCGTTGAGGACGGCAGCCGTTATTGCGGTTGCATTTCGCAGTCGTCGGCGTTGCTGGCGGTCGCCCGTTTGTGCAATACCGGGCACAAGGGGGCGATTATCGAATTGGAGATGTTTCCCGGCGATTATTCGGTGGTGGAACTAACCCGTCTGGTCGAGGATAACGGGTGCAAGGTGGTGAATCTGTTGGCTTCTCCCTCTTCGGAGAGCGGGCGCATAAACGTGTTGCTTCGTATCGACCGCGAGGATGCCATGCCAGTGCTGCGTTCGTTGGAGCGGTTCGACTATCGGGTGTCGGGCTGCTATCAGTCGCCGTCGTCGATCGACGAACGTACCGAGCGGCGTTTCCGCGAGTTGATGTATTATCTTGAAATGTAGTGGCGCATTATGAATATAGCTATTTTCGGAAATGTATATCAGGCATCGAAGCAGATACAACTGCGTTCGCTTTTTGCCGTGTTGCAGAAATTCCCGTGCAAGATGTTGATGCAGCGGGAGTATCTGGATTTCTTGGAACGGGAGTTGGAAATGCCGTTGAAGAATACCGAAGTGATCGATCCTTGCGCTTTTGTTGCGGATATAGCGTTGAGCGTGGGGGGGGACGGAACGTTCCTTCGTACGGCGGCTCAGGTGGGCGACAAAGGGATTCCGATTCTGGGTGTGAACCTCGGGCGGTTAGGGTTTCTTGCCGATGTGTCGGTCGAAGATATCGAGCCGGTGATGTTGGAGGTGTTGAAGCATAATTACCGTATCGAGGAGCGTTCGTTGCTCTATACCGAGGCGGAGGGATTGCCCGATGACTTCTGGCCCTATGCTTTGAACGAAGTGGCGATCCTCAAACAGGAAAGCGCGTCGATGATATCGGTGCATACGACCGTGGGTAACAGCTATTTGAATACGTATCAGGCTGACGGGTTAGTGGTATCTACTCCGACCGGATCGACGGCTTATTCCATGAGTGTGGGCGGTCCTATCATTATGCCCGAAGCTGCGAACTGGGTGATCTCGCCGGTTGCCCCCCACAGTCTGACCGTGCGCCCGTTGGTCGTGAGCGACGATATGGCGATTACGCTCCGGGTAGACAGCCGCACGCATAATTATCTGTTGAGTGTGGACGGGCGTTCGGTTGCGTTGGATACCGATACGGCGTTGGTGTTGCGTAAGGCACCTTACACGATCCGGGTGATCAAGCGTTATAACCATAATTTCGGAGAGACGCTTCGGAACAAATTGCTTTGGGGGGTGGATAAACGGGAATAGCCCGCCGGCGAATCCTTTTTTTCTCAATATCGTATATCTTGGTTTTCCGGGCAAAAAAACAAACGGATTTATTTGCTTCTGTTTCTGCGTTTTTCTATATTTGTAGAATATAGGATGCGGCTCGGCAGGATCAAATCGTAAAACTTCGTTTCCCATTTGCTCCTGCACTCACCTTTCACTATATTTGTAGAATATAGGAGGCGGCTCGGCATAGCCCGATTGCAAAATTTCATTTCCTCTTTGTCTTTGCTTCCGCCTTTCGCTATATTGGTCATGTCCCGATTAATCAATTTGGTATTTGATAATTACTAACCTATAAATTTTTTATTTATGAAAAACGTATATCCTATTTTATTGATATTAGGGTTGATTGTTGGCGGTTTTGCCTGTTCGTCCGACAACCCTGTCACGGAACATCCGGATGTGACGGCTGAGAATCCGCTCGGGCTTTCCGATACCATCATCGGATTTTACGCAGAGGAAAGTATAGACTCTGTCCAGACCCGCAAAACCGGATGGCGTTTGGATGCGGTAGAGGTGGAAGGTCGTCTTTATCAAGTGGCGGAGGCGGAAAAGAATGCCGACGGAAGCTATACATTCGAGTGGCTGACTGTAAAATGCAGCGACCGTAAAATTGTCGTGTCGGTTATGCAAAACGAGGGACGACTACCGCGTAGATTTGCTTTACACCTGCTGTTCGACGACCGTACGATCGAGATTCCCGGTATACAAGAAGCTCTGGAAGGCTGGTGGCCCGATATAATCCAACTGAATCCGAAGGAGGTCGTTGCCGGGGCGGAAGGCGGGACTTTGCGTGCTACGACCGAATCTTTTTGGTGGATCAACAGTATAAAAGTAGATGAAACCGTGTATTATTCGACGAGGGAAGAAAATCATCTTTGTTTCGCAGAGAAGATTTTCGAAAAGACCGTGGAGTGGCTTACCGTCAAACGGGAACAGAATGATGTTGTTTTGACGCTTGAAGCGAACCGTACCGGACGGGAGCGGACTTTTGAAGTTCGGTTAGGAGAAGGAGATTTTTATTGTTTCTTGACGGGCATTCAATTGGCTGCCGAAACGGATTGATACTATTTTGATGATTGGGGAAATGTAGATAAGGTGTGATAAATCAAAGATTTTCAATGCTTAAAAACTGTATATGAAAAACGTATATTCTATTTGGCTGATGTTGGGGTTGATTGTTGGCGGTTTTGCCTGTTCGTCCGACAACCCTGTCACAGAACATCCGGATGTGACGGCTGAGAACCCGCTCGGGCTATCCGATACTATTATTGTACTTTATGATGTGGCAGACACGCAGTCTGTCCAGACCCGCAAAACCGGATGGAGTTTGGATGCGGTAGAGGTGGAAGACTATCTTTATCAAGTGGCGGAAGCGGAAAAGAATGCCGACGGAAGCTATACGTTCGAGTGGCTGACCGTAAAATGCAGTGACCGGGAAATTGTCGTGTCGGCTATCAAGAACGAGGGGGCTATGCGTAGATTTATTTTACGACTGCTGTTCGGCGACCGTACGATCGAGATTCCCGGTGTGCAATATGCTCCGATAGGTTGGATTCCCGATGTAATTCAATTGAATCCGAAAGAGGTCGTTGCCGGAGCGGAAGGCGGAACTTTGCGCGCTACGACCGAATCTTTTTGGTGGATCAACTATATACGAGTGGATGATTTTGTGTATCATACAACAAAGGAAGAGAGTGAACTTTGTTTCGAAGAAATGATTTTTGAAAAGACCGTGGAGTGGCTTACCGTCAAACGGGAACAGAATGATGTCGTTTTGACGCTTGAAGCGAATCGTACCGGACGGGAGCGGACTTTTGAAGTCGATTTACAAGAGGGAGATTGTTTTTGTCTCTTGAAAGGGAGACAATTGGCTGCCGAAACGGATTGATACTATTTTGATGATTGGGGAAATGTAGATAAGGTGTGATAAATCAAATATTTTCAATGCTTAAAAACTGTATATGAAAAACGTATATCCTATTTTATTGATATTAGGGTTGATTGTTGGCGGTTTTGCCTGTTCGTCCGACAACCCTGTCACGGAACATCCGGATGTGACGGATGAGAACCCGCTCGGGCTATCCGATACCATCATTGTATTTTACGCAGAGGAAAGTATAGACTCTGTCCAGACCCGCAAAACCGGATGGGGTTTGGATGCGGTAGAGGTGGAAGGTCATCTTTATCAAGTGGCGGAAGCGGAAAAGAATGCCGACGGAAGTTATACATTCGAATGGCTGACTGTAAAATGCAGCGACCGTAAAATTGTCGTGTCGGTTATGCAAAACGAGGGACTTCCGCGTAGATTTGCTTTATATTTGCTGTTCGGTGACTGCACGATCGAGATTCCCGGTATACAAATCGCTGCGGAAGGTTGGAGCCCCGATATAATCCATTTGAATCCGAAAGAGGTCGTTGCCGATGCGGAAGGCGGGACATTGCGCGCTACGACCGAATCTTTTTGGTGGATCGACCGTATAAAGGTAGATGATGCTGTGTATTATTCGACAGAGGAAGAAGATCATCTTTGTGCTGAAAAGATGATCTTCGAAAAGACCGTGGAGTGGCTTACCGTCAAACGGGAACAGAATGATGTCGTTTTGACGCTTGAAGCGAACCGTACCGGACGGGAGCGGACTTTTGAAGTCTGGTTAGGTGAAATGAATTATTATTGCTGTTTGAATGGAATTCAATTGGCTGCCGAAACGGATTGAGGATATAGACACGAGGTCGGAACGGCGAATTTGCTGTGTTGCCATCGGATTCGGGCTAAGTCGTTTACGTGAGTAAATTCCTGTCTTGGACATTCTGACATACCTTAAAAGGGGTTGTATTGAAACTTAGGTCTCGATACAGCCCCTGTTGCTTGCTTATTTAAAATTTTTGTTTTCAATAACCGCTACGCCTCGGCAGAATCCATTCAAGTATTCACTTGATGTATTCTGCTCTCGGCTTGCAGTTTATTTAAAACGTATGGGAGCAGGGTTATATGGTGCATCCGACGGAGACAATGGTCGAAGGGATCTGGAAGAATCCGATGTAGATCAGTCCGACAGCTCCGATTGCCCACAGGATGCAGAGGATGATGGTTACCGCTTTGCTCTGCGGCTTCCAGTTCAGCGAGTGGCTCAGTATCGAACGCAATACGGCGTAGAGGGGGATGCCGAATGTGAGCAACGCCGAAAGTCCCATCAGTGCGGAGTATTGCGAGGTATAGGTATGCCAGAAGGGAAGCCCGGAGATCAGTCCGGTTTCCAAGAAGATGATGCCGAGTATGCCGCCGATGAATCCGAGTATGATAACCAGCAGTATGCCGCCGATGATTAACCCGATGCAGGCGAATATGAATTTGAACAGGGCACGGAATACATTGCCTACGCCATCCCAAAATCCGTTCTTCCGGATCGATTCCGTCTCTTTCGAAACTTCATCGACAATCGAACTGATGTCTACCGGTTGCCTTTTCATTTGGAGTTTCTGAGATGTGGTACGGGCAGCAGGAATGCAGATCCACAGTAGCAGATAGATCCAGACGGATGTGAACCACAGGGGGGTGAGCAGTACTAAAAAAAGCCGGATAAATGTGGTGTCGATGCCAAGATACCATCCCAATCCGGAGGCGACACCGCCTAATATCTGATTGTCGGGGTCGCGGAACAACCGCCGGGGAGTCTGCACTTTCTCTTTGGCTGGCTCTTCGGATTGTGTTTCTTCGGCTGTCGCATCGGCGTTTACCTGTTCGTCGTCTAACGGCGAAACGATGTCTTCGGGCGATCCGAGAATGTTGATTACTTCGGTAACTTCGGGCAGGGAGATAACCTCCATGCCGAAACGCAGATGCTCGGAGAAGAGTTCGGCGATGCGGTTTTCGATGTCGTCGAGTATTTCGGCACAGCCTTCCTCTTTGGCAAAGTGGGCACGCAGTTTGTCGAGATATTCTACGAGACGTTCGTATGCATCTTCGTCGATGTGGAATACCTTATGGCTCAGATTGATGTTTACTGTCTTTTTCATACGGCTTATAATGTTGTGTTTTGTTCTTTAATATGGGTGATTACCCGGTTCAGCTCCATCCACGATTTTTCCAGATCGGAGAGGGCGGCTTCGCCTTCCGCTGTCAGTTCGTAGTATTTTCGGGGAGGTCCTTGCGTGGATTCCTGCCAAGCGTAGGTCAATAGTCCGGCATTTTTCAGCCGGGTGAGCAGAGGGTATAACGTGCCTTCCACTACAATGAGCTGCGCGTCTTTGAGCGATTGGATAATATCGGATACATAGGCGCGCCGTTTGTTGAGAATCAACAGGGTACAATATTCGAGTATACCCTTTCGCATTTGCGATTTAACGTTGTCGATGTCCATATTGTTTGTGTTTATGGTGCAAATATATCTGTTTGTTTAGTACTATGCAATACATAGTACTGTCGTTTGTGGTATATTTAACATGTTTTAAATATTTCGGAATGAGGCAATGTTGAACGTTTCTGTTTTCCGGTTTGCCTTTATTCTGCGGAAACGAATTGTGCATCAGAAGTATAACTCGGGTAAATCGGTTTTTGTCTTCGACTTGCACTATTTTTTTAGAACATAGGCTGCGTCTCAACATAACCCAAACGAGTTTGGTTCTGTCTTCGACTTGCACTATCTTTTCAGAAAATAGGCTGCGTCTTAACATAACTCAAACGAGTTTGGTTCTGTTTTCGACTTGCACTATTTTTGTTCGACGAAAAGAGTGGGACGTGGGAACGTATAGTTATGAACATACCGAGTTTGGAGAAGTGACGGTGCGCACCGATGCCCGTGCGCGTCGGATCATTTTGCGCATCAGGCAGGGGCGTTTATGGGTGACCTGCCCCGAACGGACTGACTTGTCGGAGGTCGATCGGGTGTTGCGGGAGAATCGGGATTCGGTATCTGCCTTGCTTGAAAAAGAGGCTTCCCGTCGAACCGATAGCCGTTGGTTGCCCGGTGGAGTGATTCCTTATTTATGCGGAGAGATCAGGTTGTCGGAACAGACGTTCGACCGTTCGCGAATCCATTTCAAGTACGATGGCGATACGCTGGTCGTACTCTTGCCGGAAGGGGTAGAGTGGACGTTGCCGGAAAATCGCGATCGGGTGTTGCGGGCGGTCGGTACGGTTCTGTCGCACCGGGCTTATGCCGAACTTTATCCGCGCGTGCTGCGTCTTGCCGATAGGTTCGGTGTCCGTTTCGGAAAACTTACGATCGGTCATGGCAGGAGCAAGCTCGGGCATTGTACGGCGCGGGGGGATATTCAACTGTCGAAAACATTGATGCTTTTTCCGGCGCATTTGGTCGATTATGTGATTTGCCACGAATTGGCACATCTTACCTATCTCGAACATAGCGAGCGCTTTCACCGGTTGTGCGACCGGTATTGCGGCGGTAGGGAAAAAGAGCTGGAACGGGAGTTGCGTACCTATATGCGAAGTGTGTTTATATAATATAATAAAATATAAATAATTTAAAAATAATCGGGTTTTGGTGAAGATTTACACCAATTGAAACGGCTCGATTTGCGCACAAGATAATTATATACTATATTTGCAACGAATGGAAGACGGAGGGGGCAGGTTGTCCCCTCGTTTTTTTCTAATAGGGTTATGATAGAGAGAGAAGACATATTGCGCTATGTAGAAGAGGGTTTGCAGGGCACGGACTATTTTGTAGTGGACGTGACGGTGCAGCCCGGCAATACGATTGTTGTGGAGATAGACAATCGCGAAGGGGTGGATATCGACCGCTGTGTGGAATTGAGCCGCTTTATCGAATCGAAACTGGACCGGGATACCGAGGATTTCGAATTGGAAGTGGGTTCGGCAGGGCTTACATCGCCGTTCAAGGTGTTGGGGCAGTATCGGAAGAACATAGGCAATGAGGTCGAGGTGCTCACCAAAGGAGGCGTGAAACTTTCGGGCGTATTGAAAGATGCCGGGGAAGAACGCTTTACGGTGACGATCACCAAAAAGGTGAAACCCGAAAATGCAAAACGGAAAATAGAAGTGGAGGAAGATTTGACTTTCGCTTACGATGAAGTAAAATATACAAAATATCTAATCAGATTTAAATAATATGGCTAAGAAAGAGGAGACCATGAGCATGGTCGATACGTTCTCTGAGTTTAAAGAGTTAAAGAATATTGAGATAACGACGATGATCAGCGTGTTGGAGGAGTCGTTCCGGAATGTGCTGGCTAAAATGTTCGGTACGGACGAAAACTTCGATGTGATTGTCAATCCTGTCAAAGGCGACTTCGAGATCTGGCGGAACCGCGAGATCGTGGAAGACGGTCAGGTGACCGACAGCAATTTGCAGGTGTCTTTGTCGGAAGCCCGTCAGACCGATCCCGATTTCCAAGTGGGTGAGGAGATGACCGACGAAGTGATCTTCGAAAAATTCGGTCGTCGTGCTATCTTGAACTTGCGCCAGACGTTGGCTTCGAAGATTCTCGATTTGCAGAAAGATGCCATATATAATAAGTATAAAGATAAAATCGGTGAGTTGGTAAGCGCCGAAGTTTATCAGACTTGGAAACGCGAGATGTTGCTTATCGACGACGAGGGCAATGAACTGCTGTTGCCGAAGTCGGAACAGATCCCGTCGGATTTTTACCGGAAAGGTGAAACGGCACGTGCGGTCGTGCTGGATGTGGACAACAAGAACAACAACCCGAAGATCATCGTTTCGCGTACGTCGAACGATTTCCTGCGCCGCCTGTTCGAACTGGAAGTGCCCGAAATTCACGACGGTCTGATCCTGATCCGTGCGATTGCCCGTATCCCGGGCGAGCGTGCCAAAGTGGCGGTAGAGTCGTACGACGATCGTATCGACCCGGTGGGAGCCTGCGTCGGTGTGAAAGGTTCGCGTATCCACGGTATCGTCCGCGAACTCCGTAACGAGAATATCGACGTGATCAACTACACCTCCAACGCATCGTTGTTTATCCAACGCGCGTTGAGCCCGGCGAAAATCTCTTCGATCAGACTGAACGAAGAAGAAAAGAAAGCCGAAGTGTTCCTGAAACCCGAAGAGGTTTCTCTGGCAATCGGTAAGGGCGGTTTGAATATCAAGCTGGCTTCGATGCTTACCGGATATACGATCGACGTTTATCGCGATATCGACGAGGAGGAAGATGAGGATATTTACCTCGACGAATTCTCCGACGAAATCGATAGCTGGGTGATCGATGCGTTGAAAGCTATCGGTTGCGCTACTGCGAAGAGCGTGCTGGCTATGCCCCGCGAAACCCTGATCGAAAAAGCCGATCTGGAAGACGATACCGTCGATGAGGTATTGGCTATCTTGAAAGCGGAGTTCGAAGATTGATTCGTCCTTCCCGCACCCGGAGAGGGCGCGACAAAAACCTCTCCACTATTTTTAGTATTAATGTAAAAAATAAGTATGTCAATCAGGTTAAATAAAGTAGCAAGAGATTTGAATGTGGGAATCCAGACGGCTGTCGAATTTCTGCAAAAGAAAGGCTTTTCGGTAGAGGCTAATCCGAATACGAAAATTACCGACGAGCAATATCAACTGTTGGTAAAAGAATTCAGTAACGACAAAAACTTGAAACTCGAATCGGATAGTCTCAGTTCGGGTCGTCATAAAGAGGCTGCTCCCAAAGCTACTGCCCCCGCCGAAGAGCCGGTTCGTGTAGAACCGCAGGAGGTGAAGGTGACAAGACCTGAGGAGGTGCGGGTGAAGGTAGTCGGTAAAATCGATCTGAACCCCAAAAAGCCGGCGGCTCCCAAGCCTGCTCCCGAACCCGTTGTTGCCCCGAAACCTGAGGTGAAACCGGAACAGCCTCAACCGGTGAAACCGGAGCTTAAACCGGAGCCTAAACCCGAACCGGTGGTAGAACCGAAATCCGAACCGAAACCCGAAGTGAAACCCGAAATAAAGCCCGAAGTGAAACCGGAGCCGAAAGCGGAAGAGGTAAAACCGGCTGCCGCTCAACCGGCAGCTCCCGCAGCCGATAAGGATGAAGTGTTCACATTGGGACGTCCGACATTGACTTCTACGATAAATGTGGTCGGAAAGATCGACCTGTCGGCATTGAACCAGCAGACCCGTCCGAAAAAGAAAAACAAGGAGGAGAAACGGAAAGAGCGTGAAGCCAAAGAGAAACAACGCCTTGAAGCCCGTAAACCCGCCGAAGGCGGAGCGGCATCCGACAACGAGTCGGGAGAACGCCGGAAACGCAAACGGATCAATAAAGAGAAAGTCGATATTGAAAAGAGCGCATCTTCTTTCGGTCAGCAACAGCCTCGTCATCAGGGCGGCAATAACAACGGAAACCGTCCCGGCGGTAAACCGGCAAAGGGCAACAACAAGCCCCAGCGTCCGGTAAAAGCCGAAGTGAACGAAGAGGACGTACAGAAGCAGATTAAAGAGACGCTTGCCCGTTTGACCAATAAAAACCAGAAGAAATCAGCCAAATGGCGTAAGGAGAAACGCGAAGCGTTCTCTACCCGCGAACGCGAACTGGCAGAACAGGAACAGGCGGAAAGCCACATTCTGAAACTGACCGAGTTCGTTACGGCGAACGACCTGGCAGTGATGATGGATGTTCCGGTGAACAATGTCATTTCCACCTGCATGAGCATCGGCATGATGGTTTCTATCAACCAGCGGCTCGATGCTGAAACGATCAATATCGTAGCCGAAGAGTTCGGATTTAAAACCGAGTTTGTGAGTGCGGAAGTGGTGGAAGCCATCAACGAGGAAGAGGACAGCGAAGAAGATCTGGTGTCGCGGCCTCCGGTAGTCGTAGTGATGGGTCACGTAGACCACGGTAAGACATCGTTGCTCGACTATATCCGCAATGCCAATGTGATTGCCGGTGAGGCGGGCGGTATTACACAGCACATCGGTGCGTATAATGTGAAACTGGACGACGGCCGCCGTATCACGTTCCTCGATACGCCGGGTCACGAAGCGTTTACCGCCATGCGTGCCCGCGGTGCGAAGGCTACCGATATTGCGATTATCATTGTGGCAGCCGACGACAATGTGATGCCGCAGACCGTAGAGGCTATCAACCATGCTTCGGCGGCTGGCGTGCCTATCGTGTTTGCTATCAATAAAATAGATAAGCCTAATGCGAACCCCGAGAAGATCAAGGAGGAGCTCGCGAATATGAATTATCTGGTCGAGGACTGGGGCGGAAAATATCAGTCGCAGGAGATCTCTGCGAAAAAGGGAACCGGCGTACACGAGCTGATGGAAAAGGTATTGCTCGAAGCCGAGTTGCTCGATATGAAAGCGAATCCCAACCGTCGGGCTGTCGGAACGTTGATCGAATCGACTCTTGACAAGGGTCGCGGATATGTGGCTACCGTACTGGTGCAGAACGGTACGTTGAAAATGGGCGATATCCTGTTGGCTGGAACGAACTACGGTCGTGTCAAAGCCATGTTCAACGAACGTAATACCCGTATCAAGGAGGCAGGACCTTCCACACCGGTACAGATCTTGGGATTGAACGGTGCGCCGCAGGCGGGTGATGTGTTCCACGTAATGGAAACGGAACAGGAAGCTCGCGAAATCGCCAACAAACGCGAACAGTTGCAACGCGAGTTAGGTTTGCGTACGCATAAGTTGCTGACTCTCGACGATATAGGTCGCCGGATCGCTATCGGAAACTTCCAAGAGCTGAATATCATCGTGAAAGGTGATGTGGACGGTTCGGTGGAAGCGTTGGGCGATTCGTTGATCAAGCTCTCTACTCCCGAAATTCAAGTCAATCTGTTGCATAAGGCTGTCGGTCAGATTTCCGAATCGGATGTGACGCTGGCGGCGGCTTCCGATGCGATTATCGTCGGTTTCCAAGTGCGTCCGTCTATGGCGGCACGTCGTCTTGCCGAACGCGAAGGAGTGGACATCCGTCTCTATTCGATCATCTACGATGCGATCGAAGAGATCAAAGCGGCTATGGAAGGTATGTTGTCGCCCGAAATCAAGGAAGAGGTGACCGGTACTGCCGAAGTCCGCGAAACCTACCACATCACCAAAGTGGGTACGGTTGCCGGATGTGCCGTGAAAGAGGGTAAACTCAAACGGAATACGAAAGTGCGCCTGATTCGTGACGGTATCGTTATTTATACCGGCGACCTCGGTTCTTTGAAACGCTTCAAAGACGATGTGAAAGAGGTGGCTACCGGTTACGAATGCGGTTTGAATATCACCAACTATAACGACGTGCGCGTGGGCGACTTGATCGAGGCGTACGAGGAAGTGGAAGTGAAGAAGACGCTGTAACGGTGTTCCCGGAAAATACGAAATGCCCGATGGCATTTGCGATAAGGGGCTGTATCCGACGGATACGGTCTCTTGTCGTATATATTGTGTGCGATTTCGGGGCAACAGCTACGGAAAGTCTGAAAAATAATGTAATTTTGTACCCTAATATATAATCGAAAACGAGATGAATTACATTGATATTATTATTCTTACCGTATTATTGGCGGGGGCTGTTGTGGGAGCATCCAAAGGTATCTTCCGCCAGTTGGGATCGTTGGGCGGTTTCCTGATCGGTATTATCGGCGCCCGCTTGTTTGCGGCGGAGTTTTCCCACTGGTTGCGTTCGGTGG
The DNA here is from genome assembly GCA_900538555.1 of uncultured Porphyromonadaceae bacterium. Classification (GTDB taxonomy): domain Bacteria; phylum Bacteroidota; class Bacteroidia; order Bacteroidales; family Barnesiellaceae; genus UMGS27. Next base: position 236,217 of record UPYI01000002.1, on the reverse strand, counting down.
TAGATCTGTCGGCTACTACGGCAGAGATCGCTTCGTATGTATTGGTGTTTCTGATTGTTTATTTATCGGTGTTCGCTTTGGCACGTCTGTTGCAGCGCATCACGCAAGGTGTGGCGTTGGGATGGATCGACCGGTTGATCGGCGGCGTGTTCGGCGCGGCGAAATATATATTGCTGCTGAGTGTGCTGGCAAACCTGTTGGCGTTGGTCGATACCGACGGTGTCTTGCTGAAACGGAAAGATACGCGGGAATCGAAGTTCTACGCATGGACACTCGACTTTGCACCGATGTTGCTCGATATGGCAACGAAGTCGATAGGCGATGTCTCTTTGCCTACAACCAAAGCGGCGGATGATTTGTTCTTTATTCATTCTCACGACGGGGACGCTCTTTCGGGCTCCGTGTCGCAAGAGGCTTAACCTGTGGAAGAACCGATGGAAAAAGAAGAGAATATAACTCTGAAAGAGAAAAACGACGATATTTTAGACGAGGTCACCTCGGGTGAATATAAGTACGGTTTCGTTACCGATATCGAAACCGATGTGATACCCCGCGGATTGAACGAAGATATCATACGGCATATCTCGGCGAAGAAAGGCGAACCGGAGTGGCTGTTGCAATTCCGCCTGAAAGCGTATGCCCATTGGCTGAAAATGGATATGCCGCATTGGGCGCATCTGGATATTCCGGAAATCGACTATCAGGCGATCAGTTATTATGCGGCGCCGAAAACCAAGAAAGCACCGAATAGCCTGGATGAAGTAGACCCGGAACTGCGCAAGACTTTCGACAAACTCGGTATCTCGCTCGAAGAGCAGATGAAATTGTCGGGTATCGCTGTCGATGCGGTAATGGATAGCGTGTCGGTGAAAACGACTTTCCGCGAGAAGTTGGCTGAACTGGGTGTTATATTTTGTTCGTTCAGCGAGGCGGTGAAAGATTATCCCGATCTGGTAAAACGTTATTTGGGGTCGGTCGTTTCGTATGCCGATAATTTCTTTGCCGCCTTGAATTCGGCGGTATTCAGCGACGGTTCGTTTGTCTATATCCCGAAGGGAGTCCGTTGCCCGATGGAGCTATCGACCTATTTCCGGATCAATGCCGCCAATACGGGGCAGTTCGAACGGACGCTGATCGTGGCGGACGACGACAGCTATGTCAGCTATCTGGAAGGCTGTACCGCTCCGATGCGCGACGAGAACCAGCTACACGCCGCCATTGTGGAGATCGTGGTGCATGACCGTGCCGAAGTGAAGTATTCGACGGTGCAGAACTGGTATCCGGGCGACAAGGAGGGCAAAGGAGGTATCTATAACTTCGTGACGAAGCGGGGGCTGTGTAAAGGCGACTATTCCAAATTGTCGTGGACACAAGTGGAAACGGGTTCGGCGATCACGTGGAAGTATCCGAGCTGTGTGTTGGCAGGCGACCATGCCGTCGGCGAATTTTATTCGGTAGCCGTAACCAACAACCGGCAACAGGCGGATACGGGTACGAAAATGATTCACTTGGGCAAGGATACCCGCAGTACGATCGTGTCGAAAGGTATCTCTGCCGGATATAGCCAGAACAGCTATCGCGGACTGGTGCATGTTTCGCCGAGAGCCGATAATGCCCGTAACTTTACGCAGTGCGACAGCCTGTTGTTGAGTTCGCATTGCGGGGCGCACACATTCCCCTATATGGAGATACAGAACGATACGGCGGTTGTGGAGCATGAAGCGACGACCTCGAAAATCAATGAAGAGCAGATTTTCTATTGCAACCAGCGCGGTATTCCGACCGAAGAGGCGGTAGGGCTGATCGTGAACGGCTATGCCAAAGAGGTGATGAGCAAGTTGCCGATGGAGTTTGCCGTAGAGGCGCAGCGGCTGTTGCAGATTTCGCTGGAAGGCTCGGTCGGCTGACCGGCTGCATGGATATGATAAACGTTTTCGATAAGCCGAGAGCAGAGGCGAACTTGTTCAGACTATGCCGAGGCGAGAAAAGGTGCATGGGTAAATGAAAAAATAAAACTATATAACGATGTTAGTAATCAAAGACCTACATGCCGCCATCAACGGCAAAGAGATTTTGAAAGGCATCGACCTGACGGTAAAACCGGGCGAGGTTCATGCGATTATGGGACCGAACGGTTCGGGGAAAAGTACTTTGTCGTCGGTGCTGGCTGGCAACCCGGCGTTTGAGGTTACCGGTGGATCGGTCGATTTCTACGGAAAAGATCTGTTGGCTTTGTCGCCCGAAGACCGTTCGCACGAAGGACTGTTTTTGAGTTTTCAATATCCGGTGGAGATACCGGGCGTGAGTATGGTGAACTTCATGCGTGCGGCGGTAAACGAATTGCGTAAATACCGGAACGAAGAACCTATATCGGCTACCGATTTCTTGAAGCTGATGCGCGAGAAACGGGCTATCGTCGAATTGGACAATAAATTGGCAAGCCGCTCGGTGAATGAAGGCTTTTCGGGCGGAGAGAAAAAACGGAACGAGATTTTCCAGATGGCGATGCTCGAACCGCGCCTGTCGATTCTCGACGAAACCGACAGCGGTCTGGATATCGATGCCCTGCGGATTGTTGCCGGCGGCGTGAACAAATTGAAATCGGAAAAGAACGCTACGATCGTGATCACCCACTATCAGCGGTTGCTCGATTATATTGCACCCGATTTCGTTCATGTGCTGTACAAAGGGCGTATTGTGAAATCGGGTGGACCCGAACTTGCCCTCGAACTGGAAGAAAAGGGTTACGACTGGATTAAAAAAGAACTGGGCGAATAGATTTCGTCGTAAAGCAATCGATGATGAGTGCAATACAACAATATATCGATCTGTATGAGCAGCAACGCGGGCTGATCTGTTCTCACTCGGCACCGGCGATGAACCGGTGGCGCGACGAAGCTGTGGCGTTGCTTCGAAAAAACGGTCTGCCCGGCAAGCGGAGCGAAGAGTACAAACGCACCGATTTGGAGGCGATCTATGCCCCCGATTACGGATTGAATTTAGGCAGGATCGAAATACCGGCAAACCCGTATGAGGTGTTCCGTTGCGATGTGCCGAACCTGAGTACTTCGCTTTACTTTTTAGTGAATGATAATTTTTACGACCGGGAGATGCCGAAAGCGAAACTGCCCGACGGGGTTATCGCCGGCAGCTTGCGCGAAGCGGCACTGTCGCATCCCGATCTCATCGCCCGGTATTACGGCATGGCTGCCGATATGGGGCGTGACGGAACTGTGGCGTTGAATACCGCATTGGCACAAGACGGCTTTTTCCTGTATATTCCCGACAACACGGAAGTGGAACGACCGATACAATTGGTCAATATTCTGAATGGCAAGGTAGACTGGATGGCGAACCGCCGTATTCTGGTCGTGGTCGGGCGCAACTCCCGTGCCAAGCTGTTGGTGTGCGACCATTCCGACGAGTCGGCTTCGAAGTTGCTGGCGACGCAGGTCGCTGAAATTTTCGTAGGCGAAGATTCCGTGTTCGACTATTACGATATGGAGGAGTCGTCGTTGAATACCTCCCGGGTGGCTTCTACTTTCGTTCGGCAAGAGGCTGGTTCGAATGTGCTGGTAAACGGCATAACGCTTCATAACGGCGTTACCCGCAACAACTATTATCTGACTTTCTGCGGCGAACATGCCGAAACGTGCCTGTGCGGTATGGCGATTGCCGACGGTACGCAGTCGGTCGATAACCATACGTTTATCGATCATGCCGTACCGAACTGCCGGAGCAACGAACTGTTTAAATATGTATTGAACGACCGGGCTGTCGGTTCGTTCAGCGGACGTATATTGGTGCGTCCCGATGCGCAGAAAACCGAGGCTTACCAAAGCAACAAGAACCTGTGTGCGTCGTCCGAAGCCCGTATGTACACGAAACCGCAATTGGAGATATATGCCGATGACGTGAAATGCAGCCATGGCGCGACAGTCGGGCAGCTCGATCAGAATGCGTTGTTCTATATGCGTTCGCGGGGTATTCCGGAAGAGGAGGCGCGGATGCTGCTGATGTTTGCATTTACCAACGATGTGATCGAACATGTGCGGTTGGATGCCTTGAAAGACCGTTTGCGCCAGTTGGTGGAAAAACGGTTCCGGGGCGAACTGGCAAAATGTGCCGGATGCGGCGGATGCCGATAATATAAGAGAAGCATGATGGATATTGAAAAAATAAGAGCGGAGTATCCGATACTCGATCGGCAGATCTACGGCAAGCCGTTGGTTTATTTCGATAATGCCGCCACTTCGCAGACTCCCCGTTGCGTGGTGGATACGATTGCCGATACATACAACCGGATCAATGCCAATGTGCACCGGGGGGTGCATACGTTGAGCCAGGAGGCTACCCATGAGCATGAGGAGGCGCGGGAGAAGGTACGCCGGTTTATCGGTGCGGCTTCGACCTCGGAAGTGATCTTTACGCGGGGTACGACCGAAGCGTTGAATCTGGTGGCATCGTCGTTCGGCGGCATGTGGCTGAAAGAGGGCGACGAGGTGATTCTTACCGTTATGGAGCACCACGCCAACATCGTGCCGTGGCAATTGTTGCAGAGCCGTATAAATATCCGGCTGCGGGTGGTTCCGATCGACGAACGGGGCGTGTTGCGTCAGGATATATATCGCTCGTTGTTCAACGAACGTACCCGTTTAGTATCGTTCTGCCATGTATCGAATGTGCTGGGGACGGTCAATCCGGTGAAGGAGATGATCGCTTATGCTCACGGGCAGGGCGTGCCGGTGGTGGTGGACGGAGCACAGGCGGCTCCGTGGCTGCGGGTCGATGTGCAGGATCTGGATGCCGACTTTTACGCCTTTTCGGCACATAAGATGTATGGTCCCACCGGTATAGGCGTACTTTACGGAAAAGAGAAATGGTTGGAACAGATGCCTCCGTATCAAGGCGGCGGAGAGATGATCGGTCATGTATCGTTCGAGAAAACGACATTCAATGAATTGCCGTTTAAGTTCGAAGCGGGTACGCCCGATTATGTTGGCGCACGGGCTTTCGGCGCGGCGTTGGATTATATCGACCGTATCGGTTTGGATACGATTGCGGAACATGAACGGGAACTGACCCGTTATGCGACGGAACAGTTGTCGGCGATCGACGGCATGCGCATATTCGGGCAGGCACCCGATAAGAGCGGGGTCATTTCGTTTCTGGTCGGAAATATCCACCATTACGATATGGGGCTGTTGCTCGATAAATTAGGTATCGCCGTGCGTACGGGACACCATTGTGCCCAACCGTTGATGGAGTCGTTGGGTATCGAAGGTACGGTGCGGGCTTCGTTCTCGGTGTACAATACCCGCGAGGAGGTCGATGTATTGGCGGCAGCCGTCCGTAAAATAGCTTTGATGTTCGGATAGTCCGCTTTGCCGGCGGTTAAGGATAGTCGATTCTGAATGGCACGTTGCGTTCGAGGACGCACGGGCGATTCAGAATTTCTTTTTTCGGCGCAGGAAATAATCGACGGTGATGTTGCGTCGGGCTTCGTCGAATGTCGTCAGCAGATTTTCCCGGGGGTGAGCGGTGTATCTCTTCCGGCTTTTCCGGAAATCGTTGTGGGCTTTCAGCAGGGCATTGGCATCGGCGAAATGTGCCGTCAGCATGAATTTCAACCAAGCCAGCGTGTCGTACAACCGGCGGACGAACAGCAGTCGTCTGCCTTCTTCGGGCGGCAGGTTCTTATGGAGCATCAGCAGGTTGTTCCGGAAATTCAGATACGTCTTTCGGGGATCGGAAGCGGCAAGCGTGGCTCCGCCCAGATGATATACCCGGCTTTCGGGCAGGCAGACGATGCGATACCCGGCAAGGTGGACGCGCCAGCAAAGGTCTATCTCCTCCATGTGGGCGAAGAAGTAGGGGTCGAGACCGCCGACTTCGGTGTAAACCCGGGTGCGGATGAACAAGGCTGCTCCCGATGCCCAGAAGATGTCGCACGGAGTATCGTATTGTCCGTTGTCGGCTTCGATCGTGCCGAATATCCGTCCCCGGCAGAACGGGTAGCCGTACCGGTCGAGGAATCCGCCGGCGGCTCCGGCGTATTCGAACCGGTTCTTATCCCGGTACGACAACAGTTTGGGCTGGCAGACGGCGACTTCGGGATGCCGGTCGGCATAAGCGACGAGCGGTTCGAGCCAGCCGTCGGGCGTTTCTACGTCGGAATTGAGCAAGACGACGTATTCGTAAGCTTTCGCCTGTTCGATACTGAGGTTGTAGCCTTGTGCGAATCCGTAGTTTTCGGGGAAGGGCAGCAGGACCACTTCCGGATAGTGTTGCCGTACCCATTCCACCGAATCGTCGTCCGATCCGTTGTCGGCGACGATGATGTCGGCAAGGCGCGGCGATGTGCCTGCAACGACCGACGGCAGGAATTGCCGGAGCAGTTCGGCTCCGTTCCAGTTGAGTATGATAACGGCAACAGGTTTCATACGGCAGCGGTTTCGGGCAGAACCCGTTTGTGTTTCCAGCGTTTGTGTGTCCACAGCCATCCTTCGGGTTTCCGTCGGATGGTTTTTTCCATTTCCGCCATATAGCGGTCGGCAAGTTCGAAGTCGGCAAACTCTCCGGCATCGCGGCTGAGTTCGCGGTAGGTGGCTTTGTAGTACCCGCGCCGGATGCACTCCACATCGACATAGACTACGGCGAAACGGTTTTTAATCGCCAGAGTTTCATAGCCGGTGAGCACGGCGGTGTCTTGATTGAGGAATGTCGTCCAGTGGTGTATGTTGTTGTGTGAAGGGGTCTGGTCGGACATGAATCCGATGATGAACCGTTCGTTGTTTTTCTTGAATCCGATGATACGCCGCACGGTCTCTTTTTTGGGAATACATTGTGTGCCGAAGCGTCCGCGCATGCGCAGCATGAGCCGGTCGAACCATTCGTTTTTAAGCGGTCGGTATATCTGTCCGTAGAATTGGGCATCGTCGGTCAGCCACATTCTCATGGAAGGAATCCACTCCCAGTTGCCGAAATGACCGAGCAGGAGCATGACCGATTTCCCTTCGGCGATGAGCGAGTCTACCAACCCGGCATTCTCGAACGCCATGCGGCGTTTCATCTCCTTGTCGGAGATATGCAACAGTTTGATCGTCTCTACGATGTAGTCGCAGAAATGGCGATAAAAATTTCGTTCGATCGTCCGGAGTTCCCGGTCGCTTTTTTCGGGGAAAGAGTTCCGCAGGTTTTTCTGCACCAATGCCCGCCGATACCGCACCAGATAAAACAGCGGGAAAAAGAGAATATCCGACAGGATGTAAAGGATGCGCATCGGCAGAATCGCATGCAGCCACAATACGAGGTAGAGCGGCGAATAAAGGATATTTTGTACGGTCTCTTTTTTCATAGCGGTCGGTTTTTTATTCGGTTGCGACGAGTGCATCGCCGGCTTCGTTGTAGTCTCCGAGGCGGACGGTGCGGGTGGTATTGACCCACTCTTTCCGTACGTCCGTTTCTACCCGGATGTAGTTGTCGGTGAACCCGTGCATGGGTGCGCCTTTGCGTGGTTGCTCGAAAAGTACCGGACGTGCCTCGCCGCGATGCTTTTCATAGAACGCCCGCAGCTTGCTGTCGGAAAGGTCGAGCATGCGCCGGCAACGTTCGTGCCGTTCCTCTTGCGGCACGGTGTATTCGATTTTCAACGCCTGTGTGTTGGGGCGTTCGGAGTAGGTGAATACGTGCAGTTGCGAGATGTCGAGGCTTTCGACGAAACGGTAGCTCTCTTCAAAAAGTTCGGGCGTTTCGCCCCGTACGCCGACGATAAGATCTACGCCGATAAATGCGTCGGGCATCGTTTCTCGTATCTTTTCTATTTTGTGGGCGAAGAGCGATGTGTCGTAATGGCGGTGCATCAACTTCAATATCGTGTCGCTGCCCGATTGGAGCGGTATGTGGAAGTGCGGAGCGAAACGTTTGGAACGGGCGGCAAACTCGATGATCTCGTCGGTCAGCAAGTTCGGTTCGATGGAGGAGATGCGATACCGTTCGATCCCTTCCACCTCGTCGAGCGACCGGACAAGGTCGAAGAATGTTTCGCCCGTATGTTTGCCGAAGTCGCCGATGTTCACTCCCGTGATGACGATCTCCTTACCGCCCTCTTCGGCTACCTGCCGGGCTTGTTGCGTGAGTTCGGCAATCGTGCCGCAGCGGCTTCTGCCGCGAGCCAGCGGTATGGTGCAGTAGGTGCAGAAATAGTCGCAACCGTCCTGCACTTTGAGAAAATAGCGGGTGCGGTCGCCGCGGGAGCAGGAGGGGCTGAACTTGCGGATGTCGTTGCTGTGGGTCGTGAATATCTGTCCTGCCCCGGATTTCTTTCCCAACGTGTCGAGGTATTGCAGGATGTCCATTTTTTGTTCCGCCCCCAATACGAGGTCCACTTCGGGGATATGGGCTACCTCTTCGGGTTTCAGCTGGGCGTAACATCCGGTGACGACGACGAATGCGCCCGGATGCCGGCGGACAATGCGCCGGATCGCCTGCCGGCATTTTTTATCGGCAAGTTCCGTTACCGAACAGGTGTTTACGATGCAGATGTCAGCCGTTTCGCCTGCTCTGGCTTTGCGTATGCCTTGCGCTTCGAGCAGTTGCCCGATCGAGGAGGTCTCGGCAAAGTTGAGCTTGCAGCCCAATGTGTAATAGGCTGCGGTTTTGTTTTGGAATACGGAGGCATCTATCATAGAGTCTGTTCGTTTTTTAGGGGTTATTAGAAAGACAAAAGTACACAAAATGCGGTGAAATATGCAATTTTATCGGGAATAGTTGCCGATTTAATGGGTGTATATAGAAACTTCGTTGTATATTTGTCGGCATGCGAGGTGGCTCCGTGCGAGCCGGAACGTATAAAACCCGCTCATTTATACGGTGTTCGGATAAGACCGACGGCAATACACCGGTACTGCGTGTGTGCTTCGGGCAATCGTCGGCTTGCCGAAGACGTTTATTGGTATGCACCTTTTCTTGCCTCGGCATAGCTTGAACGAGTTCGGCTCTGCCCTCGGCTTGCGAAAACGTTGAATTAAAATCATTCGATATGATAGAGGAGAATTTTATAAAAATCTATGAAAAGAGTTTCCGGGAGAACTGGGACCTGCCGGCTTTGACCGATTATAACGACCAGAAACATTATACTTATCAGGAACTTGCCCGGGAAATCGCCAAGTTGCATATTTTGTTCCGTCACTGTCAGATCCGTCGCGGCGACAAGATCGCCTTGATCGGAAAGAACACGCCCAACTGGGTGGTGGCTTTTATGGCTACGGTGACCTATGGCGCTATACTGGTGCCGATCCTGCAAGAATTCAACCCGCACGATGTGCATCATATCGTGAATCATTCCGATTCGGTGCTGCTGTTTGTCGGCGACCAGATTTGGGAAAATATGGAGATGGAGAAATTGCCCCACCTGCGTGCCGCCATTTCGCTTACCGATTTTTCTTGTTTCGCTCAACGCGACGGTGAGGAGATTGCCAAATGTATGCGCGACTTGAAACGGAAATTCCGGGCTGCTTATCCGGGTGGCTTCATGCCCGAACATGTGCAATATGCCGAACTGGACAACGACAAAGTGTCGATCATCAACTATACGTCGGGTACGACAGGATTCAGCAAGGGTGTGATGCTTACCGGTAACAATCTGGCGGGAAATGTGATGTACGGTGTCCGTTCGCACTTGCATTACAAACACAGCAAATGTTTGTCGTTCCTGCCTTTGGCACATGCTTATGGCTGTGCGTTCGATTTGCTGGTTCCGCTGGCAGTCGGTTCGCATATCACGTTGCTGGGAAAAATCCCTTCTCCGAAAATTTTGTTGAAGGCTCTGGGCGAAGTAAAACCGAACTTGATTATCTGTGTGCCGTTGATTCTGGAAAAGGTTTACCGGAAACAGATTCAACCGTTGTTGAGCCGCACACCGATGAAGTGGGCATTGAATATCCCGTTGCTGGATGCGCAGATTTACGCGCAGGTGCGGAAGAAGTTGATCGACGCTTTCGGCGGGAACTTCGAGGAGGTGATTGTGGGCGGAGCTCCGCTCAACCGCGAGGTGGAGGAGTTTTTGCACCGGATCAAATTCCCGTTCACCGTGGGATACGGTATGACCGAGTGTGCTCCGTTAGTCGCTTATACGCCGCATCGTGAATTTATCCCGACTTCGGCAGGACGCACGTTGTTCGGGTATGTGGAGACGAAGGTCGATTCGCCCGATCCGCAGAATATCCCCGGCGAAATTTGCGTGCGCGGCGAACATGTGATGCGCGGATATTATAAGAATGAAGAGGCGACGAAGGCTGTGCTCGACGAGGACGGCTGGCTGCATACCGGCGATATGGGTACGATCGATGTCGATGGTACGATTTATATACGGGGTCGCTACAAGACGATGATTCTCGGCGCGAGCGGTCAGAATATTTATCCGGAAGAGATCGAGGCGAAGTTGAACAACATGCCTTTCGTTATGGAGAGTCTGGTGGTCGAGCGCGAAGGTAAATTAGTTGCATTGGTTTGTCCCGATTATGAAGCGATGGACAGTTACGGTTTATCGAATGCCGATCTGCCCGAAGCGATGGAGGAGGTGCGGAAGAACCTGAACAAGATCGTGGCTCCGTACGAAGCGATCACCAAAATCCAGTTGTATCCGAACGAGTTTGAGAAAACGCCGAAGCGTAGTATTAAACGGTATTTATATAATAATTAAACGAATAGAGCGTATGAAACGGATTTTATTGCTGTTGGCATTGTCTTCGGTGCTCGCTTTGTCGTCTTGCCGCGAAAAGACACCGGAAGAAAAGTTGAAAGACGCGGTGGAAAATGTATTCGATGAGGTGGAGAAAGCCGGTAAAAAGGCGGAAAAGGAGATTAAGAAAGAGTACAAGAAAGCCAAGAAAGAGGTGAAGAAGGAACTGAAAGAGATGCAGGAAGAGATCGAAGAGCTCTCGGAAGATTAGTTCTGCCTATCCGGATTTTCGGATAAGCCTGCTTTCACTTGATATGAAACACCGGAGGCTGTCTCGGAATAAAAAGAGACAGCCTCCGGTGTGTTTTATATCGGGAGCGACCGGGAATCTTTCCGGTTTGCCGACCTTGTATCGGAATAGCCCGATAGTAAATATTTCAGGGGCTATCTGTCGGGGTGGAAGAGGAGTCGTTTGCCCCGGCAGGTATCGGAGACAGCCCCGTCGGCAAAGGCGGTGACGCCGTTCACCCAAGTGCGTTCGATCGAGCAGGGGAATGTGTGTCCTTCGAATGGCGACCAACCGCATTTGGAAAGGATGTTGGCTGGACTTACCGTGTACCGGCGATTCGGATTTACCAATACGATATCGGCGAAATAGCCGGGTCGGAGATAGCCGCGCCGGCCGATCCGGTAGAGGTCTGCCGGGGCGTGAGCCATTTTCTGTACGACGGTTTCGAGCGGGAACTCGCCGCGCAGGTGCAGTTCGAGCATCACTTGCAGGGAGTGCTGTACCAACGGTCCGCCCGATGCCGCCCGCAGGCAGTTGCCGATTTTTTCGGCGGGCAGGTGCGGCGCGTGGTCGGTGGCGACGACATCTAATTTCCCGTTGCGGATGCCTTCGAGCATGGCGAGCCGGTCGGCGCAGGTCTTGATAGCGGGATTCCATTTGATCCGGTTGCCGTATTCCGCATAGTTGTTGTCGTCGAACCACAGGAAATGTACGCAAGCCTCGCCCGTAATTTTTTTCTCGGAGAGCGGACGGCTGTCGAGCAGGGTCAGCTCCCGGGCAGTAGACAGGTGCAGCAGGTGCAGGCGTGCCCCGGTGCGGTCGGCAAGTTCGGCTGCCCGCGAAGAGGAGGTATAGCAGGCTTCTGCGCTGCGTATCATCGGGTGGAAGTAGATCGGCAGATCGTCGCCGAATCTGCGGGTATAGTATTCCCGGTTGTTGCGGATGATCTCTTCCTGTTCGCAATGTACGGCGATAAGGGCGGGCGATTCCGAGAATATCCGTTCGAGTGTGGCAGCGTTATCGACCAACATGTTTCCGGTGGACGATCCCATGAAGATTTTTATACCGCAGACTTCCCGGAAGTCGATCTGCCGCAATACGTCGGCATTGTCGTTGGTAGCGCCGATGTAGAACGAGTAGTTTGCTACGGATACGTCGGCAGCCCGTTCGTATTTCCATTTCAGGGTGTCGAGGGTGGTCGTTTGCGGATTGGTATTCGGCATCTCCATGAACGAGGTAACTCCTCCTGCCACAGCCGCCCGTGATTCGGTGGCTATTTCGGCTTTGTGCGTAAGCCCGGGTTCGCGAAAGTGCACTTGATCGTCGATCGCTCCGGGCAGAACCCATAATCCGTTCGCATCGATAACTTCGTTTGCTTCGTGTTCCAATTGCTCCGGAATATTCCCTTCGGCAACTTCGCGGATGGTTTCTCCTTCGATTATAAGGTAACCTTCGAAACGCTTGCCTTCATTGACAATCGTTCCGTTCTTGATAATGGTCTTGTACATACTGTGTGTCAGGTTGATAGGGTGAGCGACTATTCCGTCGGCTTCGGGTATTTTTTGAACCAGCTGTTTATTTTCAGTTTCAGTACGCCGAATACCGCTTCGCCGAAGATGCTCGAATTCATTTTGCTTTCGCCCAATACCCGGTTGATAAAAATGATAGGGACTTCCGTGATCTTGAACCCGAACTTATAGGCGGTAAACTTCATTTCGATCTGGAACGCATAGCCCTTGAAACGGATGTTGTCCAGATCGAACGCGGAGAGTACCCGCCGGCGATAGCAGACGAATCCGGCGGTGGTGTCGTGTATCTTCATCCCGGTGACGATGCGGACGTATTTGGAAGCGAAGTACGACATGACGACGCGTCCCATAGGCCAATTGACCACATTTACCCCCGATACGTAACGCGATCCGATGGCGACATCGGCACCTTGACATGCGCAGGCATCGCGCAACCTGATCAGGTCGTCGGGGTTGTGGGAAAAATCGGCATCCATTTCGAAAATGTATTCGTAGTCGTGGGCGAGAGCCCATTTGAATCCGGCGATGTAAGCCGTTCCCAAGCCTTGTTTGCCGGCACGTTGAAGTAGGTGCAGACGACCGGAGAATTCGGCTTGCAGCTCCTTTACGATATTAGCCGTGCCGTCGGGCGAATTGTCGTCGATTATCAAGATGTGGAAAGGATGCGGCAGAGCGAATACAGCCCGAATGATTGCGGCGATATTTTCTTTCTCATTATATGTGGGAATGAGAACTATACTGTCGGAGTATGTCGGGTTTTCAGAGTACATCGCTTTTTTTCTTTTATCATACAAAAATAGTGCAAGCCGAGAACAAAGCCAAATTTATTTGCGCTTTGTCGATGCGCCGACAATCTTCACAGCTTCCGCTGTAAAGATAATGCAAGCTGGGAATAAAGCCAAATTTATCCGGGCAATTCTCTGCTTTCGCCACGTAGGGGGTACGAGGGTCGGGTCTATGGGATAAAACGTTTGGCGTGAGAGAATTGTTTTGGGGAAGCACCGGAAAATTCCGGTATGAAAATGAACCTTTCCGGATGTTTTCTGCACTCGGCTTGTTGCTTATTTACATAAAAATGCAGCGTCTCGGTATAATCCATTCAAAATTTCTTTTGAAGTTTCTGCGCTCGGCTTGCTGTTTTAGTTTAGATTTTATTAAATTTGCTTGTCTTTAAAATAAGGAGATATTCGGTGTATCGGATACTTCTCGACGGTTTTGAGTGGCGTATCCGACAGGCAATATTTCATAAAATGAAATTGGATTATGAATAGAAGATTGCATAGTTTCCGGAGACAGGAGGATGCGCTCCCGGCTGCGATTGCAGAGAAAATACAGTTTTATAAACGGAAAGGTTATCGGGTGCCTCCTCGCCAGATTATTCGTACCAATGAGCAAATAAAGGGTATCCGTGCCAGCGCACAGGTAAATACCGCCTTGCTCGATTACTTGACGGAGTATGTGAAAGAGGGCGTTTCTACGGCGGAGCTCGACCGGCTGGCTTACCAGTTTACAGTGGAACACGGCGCGATTCCCGCACCGTTGAATTACGAAGGATTTCCGAAAAGCGTTTGCATTTCGATCAACGATGTGGTGTGCCACGGGATTCCCAGCGACGAGGTGATATTACGTAACGGCGATATTGTGAATATCGATGTGTCTACGATACTGAACGGCTACTACTCGGATGCTTCGCGTATGTTCATGATCGGAGAGGTGAGCGAGGAAAAACGTCGTCTGGTGCAGGTTACGAAAGAGTGCATGGAAATCGGTATTGCTACGGCGCAGCCGTGGGCTCGGTTGGGCGATGTAGGTGCGGCGATTCAGGAGCATGCCGAAAAGAACGGTTATACGGTTGTCCGCGAGTTGTGCGGTCATGGCGTGGGGATTCATTTTCATGAACAGCCTACGGTCGAGCATTACGGACGTCCGGGAACGGGTATGCTGATCGTTCCGGGTATGACCTTTACGATCGAACCGATGATCAATATGGGTCGCCGGAATATCTTTATCGACCAACAGGACGGTTGGACTGTATATACGTCCGATGGCGCTCCGTCGGCTCAATGGGAAAACATGTTGTTGATTACCGAGAACGGCAATGAGATACTGACGTATTGATCTGTCGGGAAACGATTCGTCATAGCGGCACTCCGAATATTCGGGGTGCCGTCTTTTTTATCGGACGATTGCGGCATCCCTTCGTTCTGCAAGGAAAGTCGATGCCCGTATATCTGGGCGAAGTCTTGCGGATCGAAAGGCAGATGCGAAAGCCTGATGGGGCGATTGTGTTCGCCTAAATAGAACCGTTCTCCCGGAGCGAAATCGGGGTGACTCAGATCGAAACGTGCGTCGGCATAGGGGGTGCGGATGCCGGCTATTCCTAACAATGTGTGGAACACCGTGCGGCTGTCGAACGGTGTGTGTTGTCTCAGTCGGCACAATTCGCTTTCGACCGGGTGCCTTTCCCGGTATTCGGGGGAGAGCCAGATGAGAAACGGGATGTGCAGTTGATAATAGCTCGGAGTGGGCGATGCGTGCAGGAAACGTCCCCGGCTGTCGTCGAGAATATCTTCGCCGTGGTCGGAGAGATAAAGCAATGCGGTGCTGCGTCCCGTTTGCCCGATCGCTTGAATCAGATCGGACAACAGACGGTCGGTTGCCCGGATCGAATTGTCGTAGGCATTGAGCAGCCCTTCCCGGTTTTGCGGATCGATGCCGTCGATCCGGTCGGGCAGGAATATGCGGTCGTCCTCGTCGTATCGTTCGTTGTATTTGAAATGCGATCCGTAGGTGTGCAGGATCCAGACGATCTTGTCGTGCCGGCGGTTTAGCGCGGAGGCGACTATCGGTAGAAATTCCCGGTCGGATGTCTTGCGGTCGGGGTAGCGCACCCGCAGGTAGAGCGTACTGTCCGCTTCGGCTGCGAAGTGGTCGGTAAACGATCCGTTGTGTTGCTGGTTGGAGAGGAACACGGTATAGAAGCCGGCTTCGCGGAAAGCGGTGATCAGGCTTTTTTGCCGGTAAATGGCTTCGAACTGTTCGGCGGAAGCTGCCGACAAGATCAGCGGCACGCTTTTGTGCGTGGTATTGACCTGCGTCGTGACATCGCTGTAACGGAGCAACCCGCTCTGTCCGGTCAGTCCGGGGTTGGTTTCGCGTTTATATCCGTAGAGTTGCCAGTTGTTCGCCCGCGATGTTTCCCCGATCACCAATACGTAGCATTCCTGTTCGTCGGGAGCGTGGGAGGAGACAGCACCGAACGAGAAGTTTTCGGAACTTTGCGGATGTGTTTTGCTCCGATACCAGCTTCGTAGGGCAAACCGCACATTGTCGTAGGCATTGAACGGATAGATGTTGCCGATCGAGTAGCGGGCGGGATTGCGTTCGTGTGCCGCCGGATACAGCAGGGCGGATATGCCGAGGAGAAGTATGGCGAGTATTCCGGCACGTTTTCTGAACCGGCTTGTCAAAGAGGCGGACAACTGCCAGGAATAACTGCTCAGGGCGAGCGCCGGAATGTAGATCAGAGAGACCCCGATAAGGGGAATCAACAGGTTGATCAACAATTCGGAGGCTTCGTTGCTGTTGGTGGTAAGCATGTTCAGAAACATGTCCGAGGCGAGTATGCTCCTGCCGTACAGGTAGATCAATACTAACTGGAATGCACTGATGAAATGGAACGGGAGCAGACACCAGAACGTGATGCCCGGTTTGTGCAGCAACAGCAGGCAGCCCATGTAGAGAGCCAGCGGCAGCAGCAGGTAGATGAAGAAGAAACCGATATTGCCGGTTTCGGAGAAGCACAGGATGAGGTTGGGCAGCATCATGACGCAGACCAGTATGGCGTAGATCTGCGCTTGCCCGATACCGGTGCTATGTATCCGGGGTTTCCGTAGTTTCATATCTGTCATTAAAAAGCTTCGTTAATACTGAATATAAAGGCGGATTGTCCTTTCCCGATTCCGTAATCGAGCCGGATGTTCACCCGCTGTTTAAACTCCCAACGCAATCCGATCCCCCCATTGGGCAGGGTATGCCCCCAATGCCACTCCCGTAAGTCGCCGAATACGTTTCCTGCCCCGATCCATGCGGTAGCCCCGATCCGTTTCCATATTTTTTGCCGGAGTTCGATCTGGGCTTCGATCAGGTTCTTGTCGCGGTATTGTCCGTCGTAATATCCGCGCATCCGGTATGATCCGCCCAAATGAGCCATCAGTGTCCACGGCACTTTTCCGTAGTTGAACTCTCCGTGCAGGTCGAAGGCGAGAACCGAACCTTTCCACAGCGTCCGGTAGTAATCGGCGATAAATTCGGTACGGTTGAACTGGAACGCATTGCCTGAACGCCCCCAGAAGAACCGTTGCCCGATTTTGAGGTAAAGCCCCGAATAAGCACCGGAAATGAAATCGCGGCTGTCATATTCCAGCACGATGCCGGCGTTTCCCGAAACGGACTCTTTGGCTTCGCCTTCCAGCAATTCCGGCTTTCGGAAATCTTTGCCTTTCACGTAGTCGAAACCGGCGGATATACCGCCGTAAAGATGCGGACGCAGCCACCGCAACCCGTCGGCACGAACTTGTGTCTCTAATCTCAGGTATTTGCTTTTGTTTTCGTCGCGGCTGCCGTTCTCATAGCCGTTCCCCCAGAAGTAACCGGGAAACGAGTAGATGTAAACATTGTATTTGATTCGCCAGCGGTCGAGGCGGAAGAGATTGTTCCCGCGTATTCCGATCATGTAAAAGCCGGTGGTGGATACATCGCCGTAGAGTGAAACGTCCGATATGGGTGTGAGCGGATCGTTGTAGTGTACCTTGTATAGACCGGCGGCGACGATGCCGATACCGAATTGCACGTCGGACGAATAGTGCGGACCACCGATGATCGAGAAGTCGAATTTTTTATCGGGATTCGGCTGGTTGGAGCGTCCGAAGTATTCGATTACCTTTCGGAACAGATTCCGTTTCGGCGGAGGTTGTGCCGACAGGGTATCTGTCGCCGTCGTGTGCCGGTTTTCTTGCGAGAAGAGGTTTCCGGCGGCGGAGAGTACGAAGAATATCCAGACGAGGCATATTGCTTTTTTCATGTTCGCTATGTTTGTTCCCGACGGCTTCGAAACGTTTCTTCCGGTTTGTGCGGTGATGCCGATACTCGGTTGTAACAATCGTCCGGTATATCCGGTTTACCGAGGGTGTGAATTTTTCGGAATAAATTTGGTAGTGCATCGGGCAAACATTATTTTTGTTTGATGCTTAATGCCGTTCCGGAACGATGGAGCTCCGGACTTAAATGGATATGATATGACTATTTTGAAAGAAAATTGTCCGGTCGGACTGGCTTGCGATCATGCCGGATATGAGATGAAAGAATTTGTGATCGGTCTGTTGGAGGCTGAGGGTATTGCGTACAAGGATTTCGGTACGTATTCGACCGATAGTGTGGACTATCCCGATTATGCGCATCCGCTGGCGACAGCCGTTGAGAAGGGGGAGTGTTATCCGGGTATCGCCATTTGCGGGTCGGGAAACGGAATCACCATCACTTTGAACAAGCATCAGGGCATTCGGGCTGCTCTTTGCTGGAACGAGGAGATCGCACGTCTGGCGCGTCTGCATAACGATGCGAATATCGTGTCGATGCCGGGGCGTTTTATCGATCAGGTGATGGCGGCTAAAATCGTAGAGACATTCCTGAACACGGAGTTCGAGGGCGGGCGTCATCAGAAACGCATCGACAAGATTCCGGTGAAGTAGTCTCTTTTTACCACTCCACGATAGCCGATACCTCGTCGATTTCGGCAGTTATCGGCGGACGTTTTTTGGTGACGGCGATTTTTCCGCCGGTGATTTTCGGGAATCGGGCTTGCAGCGCACGGATGATACGGCCGGCGACATGTTCGAGCAGGTCGGAGGGGATTGCCATTTCCGATTTTACGGTTTCGTAGACTTCGGCATAGTTGATCGTATCCGATAAGCCGTCGCTGTGCAGGGCGGCTTCGAACGGATAAAACAAGGTCAGATCGACGCAGTATTCATTGCCTACGGTGCGTTCTTGCGGTAATACGCCGTGGTATGCGTAAAAGTGTATGCGGTGTATGTGTATCGATGTTTTCATATTGTCGGACTATCGTCGGGAGGTGTGGTTATCGGATTCGTTTCAGACTGTAATTGAGCCGGGTTTCGTTTTTCTCGCACCGGTCGTTCAGCAGGGTCATGGTGTTTTCATCTTCTACGAGGAAGTTGAAAATCGTGCCGTCGTCGGAGATGAGTTGCCACACGGTGGCATCGTTATTGCCCGGAATACCGCGCAGCGTCAGCCGTTTGCCGTTATATATAAAGGTAATGTCTTTTCCGTTCTCGGCTTCCAGATAAGTGAGCGCGAGACGGAATGTTCCGTCACCGCTGTGTTCGGGACTTCGTAGGGTGAGCGAATAGACGATTCCCGGTGACGAGGCGGCGGGCAGTACCCCTTCGTAGCTCCGGGTCTGTTGTGCCGGATAGAGAACCAGCGAGTTTGCCGGCATGCCTTGCCGGTATTTGCCGCGAAACGATACGTCGAGCGTGTCGCCGAGCAGCAACCCTTGGGATTGCGACCTGTCGGCATCGGCGGTACAGAACGAAAGGGTATCCCGGTTTTCGGTTATGATGGTGACCGTATTCATGGTGGCATCGTATATGATGCCTTTTTCCTGCATTACCGGTTGTGTGCAGGCGGCAGGCAACAGACAGAGTATGACGGAATAGCTGGCTTTCATTATCTTTCTTTTTAAAATTTCGGAATCAAGACCGGACCGGCTCTCCTCGGACGATCTTGCCGGGAACCTTTTTCCGGTTAATGGGGCAAATATAGCGAAAGGCGAGAGCAGAGGCAAAAGGGAAAATGGAATTTTCACGAAAGGGCTATGCCGAGCCGCCTCCTATATTCTACAAATATAGCGAAAGGCGCGGGCAGAGACAAAAGGGAAAATGGAATTTTCGCGAAAGGACTATGCCGAAGCGCCTCCTATATCCTATAAATATAACGAAAGTCGAGGGCAGATGTTTATTTTTTTTGCCGATCCGTAATACTGTCGGGCGATGTAAAAAAAATCTTTTTTGTTCTTGTTTTATCGTAGATATGTGTATTTTTGTAGGGGATATATTGCGTTCGGGTATGGCATACGGGTGATCCGGATGTCTTGTCGCAAGGATCGGACGCTCGATTATGTATTGATTATTAAATAGAAAAAGATATGTCGAAAGAAAAAAATTATTCCGGTTTGACGCATAACGGTTTGACTGCCGATACCACTTTGGTCGGGAAGTTGGTTTCCCGGGACGATATCCGTATCGACGGTAAATTGGAGGGCAGACTGGAATGTCAGGGTAAAGTGATCATCGGCGAGAGTGGTCAGGTGATCGGCGATGTGATTGCGACGAATGCCGAAGTAATGGGCAAGATAACCGGAAATATCTCGGTGACTGAAATGCTGATCCTGAAATCGACTTCCGCTATCGAAGGCGATATCGAAACTCGTCGCCTGTCGATCGAACCGGATGCGATCGTAAATGGCAAATGTACCATGTCGTTGCCATCGGTTGCGTCGGCAAAAGAAAAATAAAAGCCGGTTTTTCCCGGACAACAACGAAAAATTACGCCTGTGCATCGCATGCATAGGCGATTTTTTTATCGCAAAGAATGGCTGTTGTGTTTTTTTAACATTTTTGCTTATTGTATTTATTGTCTTTTCTACGATAACGATTTTCTTTTTCGTTCGATACAATAACTAAATGCCGATAATATTTTTATGGTTCTGTGTAATATGCAGATTCTTAATGTGTAAAATCTTGTTGTAGACGATACAGTTACATGACGTTTTCGTTACCTATATTACATAGTGTTTGTGTGACAATAACGCGGCTTATCATAATGTATCTTATAAGATAAGATATGACATTGATAAATAATGTTTTATAGCATGTATTTTGTGGCGATCGGCGGTGGTAATTTGCTTATATTTGTACCGTCGTTAATTAAATACTATGCAGAACAACGGAATGGAAACATCTTTAATCAATCCTCATGTATCGGTCGATTGTGTGATCATCGGATTTGACGGAGAGGAAATCAAAGTCTTGTTGGTAAAACAATTGGGAAAGGAACTGAGCAAGGACTTCAACAACAAAAAATTGCCCGGCAGTCTGATTTATGCCGATGAAGATCTGGACGAAGCAGCCCAACGGGTACTGTTTGAATTGACCGGTATCAATAACATCGAACTTTTGCAATTCCGGGCATTCGGCTCGAAGAACCGTACGCACGATCCGCGCGATGTCAAATGGCTCGAACGGTTTCATCAACTGGACTCCAAGATCGAACGAATCATTACGATCGCCTATCTGGCTATGGTGAAGATCGACAAGAAGGTGTTGCAACTTTCCGAGAAGTATGAGGCTTGTTGGGAGAGTGTGAAAAACATTCCCGAACTGGCGTTCGACCACAACCAGATTATTCGCGAAGCATTCGATTATATCCGCCGGTATGTGGAGAACAAGCCGGTGATTCTGTTCGACCTGTTGCCCCATAAATTCACTGCGGCGCAGTTGCGGCGGCTTTATGAACTGGTGTACGACCGTCCGTTCGATGTGCGTAACTTCCATAAGAAGATAGCGGTGATGGAATATATCGTACCGTTGGAGGAACGTCAGGTAGGTGTGGCGCATCGGGCAGCCCGCTACTATAAGTTCGACCGGAAGATATACAACAAGTTGCATGGTATGGGAAAGGCTTAGGCGTGTGCGACGATGTGAAATGAATCCTTGATTTTAAAACCTATATAAAACGAGTCAGATGTATTTATTGGGATATGATATTGGAAGTTCGTCGGTAAAGGCGAGCTTGGTGAATGCCGAGACCGGCAAATGCGTGTCGTCGGCATTCTTCCCGAAACAAGAAGCGGCGATAATCGCCGTACAGCCCGGTTGGGCGGAACAGAACCCCGAAAACTGGTGGGAAAACCTGAAACTGTCTACACAGGCGATTCTGCACGAATCGGGTGTAGATGCCAAAGAGATCAAAGCAATCGGTATCTCGTATCAGATGCACGGTCTGGTATGTGTCGATCGCGATCAGAAAGTATTGCGTCCGGCAATTATCTGGTGCGATTCGCGTGCCGTTCCCTATGGGCAGAAGGCTTTCGAAACGTTGGGTGAGGAACAGTGCCTGTCGCATCTGTTGAATTCGCCGGGTAACTTTACGGCATCGAAACTGGCGTGGATCAAAGAGAACGAGCCGGAAATTTACGCCCGTATTTACAAGATCATGCTTCCGGGCGATTATATTGCCATGCGTTTGAGCGGCGAGATCGTGACGACCGTAGAGGGCTTGTCGGAAGGTATGTTCTGGGATTTCCAACGGAACGAAGTAGCCGGTTTCCTGATGGACTATTACGGTTTCGACCGGTCGTTGATCGCCGACATCCGCCCGACGTTCGCCTATCAAGGCGAGGTCAATGAAGCGGCGGCAGCCGAATTGGGTCTGGCGAAGGGAACGCCGATTACCTACCGTGCCGGAGACCAGCCGAACAATGCCTTGTCGCTGAATGTTTTCAATCCGGGTGAGATCGCCTCTACTGCCGGTACGTCGGGTGTGGTCTACGGAGTGAACGGCAATGTGAATTACGATCCGAAATCGCGGGTGAATACTTTCGCACATGTGAACCATACAGCCGATCAGGTGCGGTTGGGCGTGCTGCTCTGTATCAACGGTACAGGTATTCTCAACTCGTGGATCAAGCGCAATATCGCCCCGCAGGGCATTTCGTACAACGATATGAACGTGCTGGCTGCACAGGCACCGATCGGTAGCGGCGGCGTGACGATCCTGCCGTTCGGAAACGGTGCGGAGCGGATGTTAGGAAATAGAGAGGTGGGATGTTCTATCTCGGGATTGAACTTCAATCTGCATGAGAAACATCACATGATCCGTGCCGCGCAGGAGGGCATCGTCTTCTCCTTTAAATACGGTATCGACATTATGGAGGAGATGGGAATGCCGGTCAGCAAGATCCATGCCGGACATGCCAATATGTTCCTGAGCCCGATATTCCGCGATACGCTGGCTGGTGTGACCGGTGCGGTGATCGACCTTTACGATACCGACGGCTCGGTAGGCGCAGCCAAAGGTGCCGGTATGGGTGCCGGAATTTATCGCGACAACAACGAAGCGTTCGCTACGCTCGACCGTTTGGAAGTGATCGAGCCGAACGTGTCGAAACGTCAGGAGTACGCCGACGCTTATGCCCGTTGGAAACAGGAGTTGGAAAAACAAATGAAACATTAAATATTAATCCTTTAAATAAATATCATTATGGAAAAGAAAGAATATTTTCCCGGTATAGGAAAAATTAAATTCGAAGGTAAAGAGAGTAAAAACCCGATGGCTTACCGTTACTACGATGCGGAAAAAGAGGTATTGGGCAAAAAAATGAAAGACTGGTTGAAATTCTCCATGGCTTGGTGGCACACTTTGTGCGCAGAGGGTGGCGACCAATTCGGCGGTACGACCAAATCGTTCCCCTGGAATCACGGTGCAACAGCCGTAGAAGCTGCTAAAAATAAAATGGATGCAGGTTTCGAATTCATGCAGAAAATGGGTATCGAATACTATTGTTTCCACGATGTAGACCTTTGCAACGAAGCTGCTACGATCGAGGAATATGAAGCCAATCTGAAAGAGATCGTCGCTTATGCCAAACAAAAACAGGCTGAAACCGGTATCAAACTGTTGTGGGGTACTGCCAACGTATTCAGCCATGCACGTTATATGAACGGTGCGGCTACCAACCCCGATTTCGATGTAGTTGCCCGCGCTGCCGTACAAATCAAAAACGCTATCGACGCTACGATCGAACTCGGCGGACAGAACTATGTATTCTGGGGCGGTCGCGAAGGTTATATGTCGTTGCTGAACACGGATCAGAAGAGAGAAAAAGAACACTTGGCACAGATGCTGACGCTGGCTCGCGACTATGCCCGTGCCCGTGGTTTCAAAGGTACGTTCCTGATCGAACCGAAACCGATGGAACCGACCAAACATCAATACGATGTAGATACGGAAACGGTTGTCGGCTTCCTCAAAGCTCACGGTCTGGAAAAAGATTTCAAAGTGAACATCGAGGTAAACCACGCTACATTGGCTGGTCATACGTTCGAACACGAATTGGCAGTGGCTGTCGATAACGGTATGCTGGGTTCGATCGACGCTAACCGCGGAGATTACCAGAACGGATGGGATACCGACCAATTCCCCGTAGACAACTACGAACTGACGCAAGCCATGATGCAGATTATCCGCAACGGCGGTCTGGGTAACGGCGGTACGAACTTCGATGCCAAAACCCGTCGTAACTCTACCGATTTGGAGGATATTTTCATCGCCCACATCGCCGGTATGGATGCTATGGCACGTGCATTGGAAAGCGCAGCCGCTATCCTCTCCGAATCTCCCTACAAGAAAATGTTGGCAGAACGTTACGCTTCGTTCGATGCCGGCAAAGGTAAAGAGTTCGAAGAAGGCAAACTTTCGTTGGAAGACTTGGTGGCTTATGCCAAAACGGTAGGCGAACCGAAACAGACCAGCGGAAAACAAGAATTGTACGAAGCAATCGTGAACATGTATTGCTAATCTTAAATCCGAATATTCCGGAATGCTCGAAAGGGTGTTCCGGAATATATCGTTTTATATTATCCAATGAACCATGAATAACAAAGGTAGTAAATCGTATTTGATGTCGATTGTGGCGGTGACGATCCTCGGAGGGTTGTTGTTCGGCTACGATACGGCTGTGATTTCCGGTGCGGAGAAGGGGCTGGAAGCTTTCTTCCTCGGCGCGCAGGATTTCGTTTATAATAAGTTCTGGCATGGTCTTACGGCTTCGAGCGCATTGATCGGTTGTGTGATCGGTAGTGTGTTGTCGGGATACCTTGCCTCCAATTGGGGTCGTCGCAATTCGTTGCGTTTTGCCGCGTTGCTCTTCTTCCTTTCCGCGCTCGGATCGTTCTATCCCGAATTTATCTTCTTCGAGAAGGGTGCGGCTTCTTTCAGCCTGTTGATCACTTTCAACCTGTATCGTGTATTGGGCGGTATCGGTGTCGGGCTCGCTTCGGCAGTCTGCCCGATGTACATTGCCGAAATATCTCCGGCGAATATCCGCGGTACGTTGGTGTCGTGCAACCAGTTTGCCATTATCTTCGGTATGTTGGTCGTTTATTTCGTGAACTATATGATCATGGGCGACCATGTGAATCCGGTATATGAGAACGGCGTATTGGTCAATGCCGACGATGCACAATGGATGATTGCCGAGGGCTGGCGTTACATGTTCGTTTCCGAGACGGTTCCGGCGGCGTTGTTCGGCTTGCTGCTGTTCTTCGTTCCCGAAACTCCGCGCTATCTGGCTATGGTATCTCAGGACCAGAAGGCATTCACTATTTTGGAAAAGATCAACGGAACGGAAGAGGCGAAACGTGTGCTGTCCGAAATCAAGAATACGGCAAAGGAAAAGACCGAGAAACTGCTCACTTACGGTCTGGCAGTGATCGTGATCGGTATCCTGCTCTCTGTATTCCAACAGGCAGTGGGTATCAATGCCGTGCTTTATTATGCACCCCGTATATTTGAAAGTGCGACCGGTGCTGCCGGAGGCGGCATGGAGCAGACTGTGCTGATGGGCGTGGTGAATATCCTGTTTACCTTAGTGGCTATTTTCACGGTCGAGAAGCTGGGACGGAAACCGTTGCTGATCATCGGTTCGATCGGTATGGCTGTCGGTGCGTTCATCGTTGCCGCATGCGATAATCTGGGCATCAAAGGTGCTGTCCCCGTGTTGGGCATCATGCTCTACTCGGCATCGTTCATGATGTCGTGGGGACCGATCTGCTGGGTCTATATTTCCGAGATTTTCCCCAATACGATTCGCGGGAAAGCGGTGGCTATCGCCGTGGCTTTCCAATGGATTTCCAACTATGTCGTTTCGTCCACATTCCCTGCCATGTACGATTTCAGCCCGATGTTCGCTTACGGTTTGTATGCCGTAATCTGCGTGATGGCTGCGTTGTTCGTCTGGAAATGTGTGCCTGAGACCAAAGGCAAGACGTTGGAAGATATGTCCGCTTTGTGGTTGGCAAGAAAAAATAAACGTTAAGCGTGCGGTTTAGCCGATCGGCTCGGCGCATACTAATACGAAATCGTCGTACGTCCGGTACTGCAATCTGTAAGGTTGGGTATCGGGCGTCGTTTTTTCGCAGGCTGTGGTCGTGCCTTTTGTCGGGGTGTCGAACGCATCGACATGCAGGTGCTGTATGAAATCCACCCCGGTTTTGCCTATGGCTTTGTACAGGGCTTCTTTGGCACACCAATAGAGGTGCATGACGATATTGCCCGATGTTTTCGGGATGTATTCCGCCTCTTCTTCCGAGAGGAATTTATGGGCTACCCGTTCTACTTTGTTTCCGATCGTTTCGATGTCGATGCCGATCTTCCGGGTCGGATGCAGGGCTATCGCCGCCCAGTCGCCCGTGTGGCTCACCGACAATTGCATGGCGTTGCCGGCAAGCATGGGAACGCCCGCATCGGAGTATCTGATTTCCGTTACTTTCCCGAAATAGGTTTTGAGCAGCATGCGTACGGCGAGCAGTTCGCGCCGGCGTTTGGCATTGGGCTGCGACATGAGCAGCAGTTGCCACGCAAGCGGGTTGCCGCCGAGTTTCATGAACTCTTGTTCGGTTTCGGTGATGTGCCACAACAGGATGGTCGTACCGGATGGCAGGTCGGTTTGTTCGTAGAAAGGCATGGCGTCAATGGGGGTATTCTATGGTTTCGATGAGGTGGATCACCTCGTCGGTCAGGTATCCGAGTACGGGCGTTATGGAGTCGTTCTGTACCGGCGTGTCGAAATACAGTGCGCCCCGCAGCAGGTATCGCAAGCTGTCGGTGGCGATGAATTGTATGGGTGTGGCGCTTTCGCCCGACAGCTCGTAGAGGGTGGCGTATAGCGGACGTTCTTCATCTTCGAAGCGGCTCGCCTGCACGGCATCGGCATATACGCTTTGCCGGTAGATGAGTTCCCGGTTTTCTTCCAATAACGAGGCGAGATTGCCGCGTAACGGATGGTAGCTGCAATAGAGCGTCGCGTGGTATCGGGGATAATGTATCTGCGACCAGAGCACCTCGGGCTGCTTCTCTGCCGGAGATGCCGGCGTGGCGGTGGCTTCTGCCGAAATTTCGAATGTTACGGGCAAAGTTTCCGCACGGCGGTAATTTTCTGCCGGCGGGTCGATGCGGAAATAGGCATCCGGCTTCGGGGTCGGTGCGGGTCGGCAGGCTGCCAGCGATACGGCGAGCAGAAGTGCCGCCGGGATGATGTCGGCGTATCTTTTCATCCTTGTCGGCTTATGCGTTGTCTCCTTCCGTCGTCGGGTCGATACGGACTTTGATTTTCAGAATGCGGCGTTTGTCGATTTCGAGTACCGTGAAATGGCAGCGTCCGAAGTTGATGGTTTCCTGTAATTTGGGGAAGTCCTCCTTGATGCTGAGCAACAAACCTGCCAGTGTTTCCACCTCTTCCGTTTTTTCGCCGAATTCCTCTTCCGCTACTCCCGATATTTTGTAGAAGTCGTTGAGCAGGATTTTGGCTTCGAACACATACGTGTAGTCGTCGATCTTGGTGTATTGCTTTTCTTCTTCATCGAACTCGTCGCTGATTTCGCCTACGATTTCTTCCAGAAGGTCTTCCATGGTGACGATACCCGATGTGCCGCCGAATTCATCGACTACGATCGCCATGTGTATGCGGTTGGTGCGGAACTCTTCGAGCAGGTCGTCGATCATTTTTGTTTCCGGCACGAAATAGGCACGGCGGATCAGTTTCCGCCAATCGAAGTTTTCGTCTTTGTTGATATAGGGCAGCAGGTCTTTGCTGTACAGGATTCCTTTGATGTCGTCTTCCGATCCGTCATAAACGGGTATGCGCGAATATCCCGATTCGATGACGACTTCGAGCAGGTGTTTGAAGTCGGAGCGGATCTCGATGCCGGTCATGTCTACCCGCGCGATCATCACCTCCTGCACGGTTTTGCGTCCGAATGTGATGATGCCTTCGAGCATCTCTTTTTCGTCGTGCGCCTCTACTTTGGTCATTTCGAGCGCCTGCGAGAGTTCGTTGATCGACAGGTTGGCGTTCTTTTTGGTGACGTGCTTGTTTACGATATTCGTGCTGCGCACCAGCAGGTTTGCCAGCGGCGATACGGTGCGTTGCATGAACCGGATGCCGTTGCAGGCGAAACGCGCCCAGCGGAGCGGCTTTTGGTTGGAATAGAATTTAGGGATCACTTCGCCGAAAAGCAGCAACAGGAATGTCAGAATGATGGTCTGGAATATAAAACTGAGCAACGCGCTTTTGAATAGCAGCACTTCCGAGAAGAAGAGGTTGCAGAGTATTACGACCGTTACGTTTACCAGATTGTTGTATATGAGTATGGTCGCCAACAGTTTTTCCGGATTTTCCAACAGCGAGATGATCGTCCGGTCGCGGGGGTCTTCTTTGTCGAGTTGTTGGAGTTCGTCGCCGGACAGAGAGAAAAATCCGATCTCGGAAGCCGAAACGAATCCGGATAAGAGGAGGCAGAGGCCTGCCAAAATCAAAGCTATGATAGCACCGACCGACGGAGGGGCGATTTCGATAGCGGAAGATAATTCAGATAAATAAGAATCTGGGTCCAAGTGTATAGGAATTAGTTAAACAATAGGGGGAAATTCCCGTTGCCGGGTTTTTCCCGCTGCAAGGAGATAGCGGAACGATAGCCTGTCGCCAGCCCCGAACGGGCGAAATACGGCACCTCGTGCGAAAAATGAACACCCGAAGTACCGCATTCCGGCTTTGGTTTCGCATATCCTGTTAGCGGATAATGTTTTATCCGTGGGCAAATTTACGATAATAAATCAGAATGGCAAATCGTCCGCCGAATTATTTCCATTTGCCACGTTGCTCTCCTGTGTGGTTTGTTGAGTCTGCACGGTTGTCTGTGTAGAGGTCACTGTCGTGTCGGCACGCCGTCCGAGCAGTTCGAGGTTGTCGGCGTAGATCTCGGTCGTGTATCGTCTTACTTTGTTCTGGTCTTCGTAGGAGCGGGTGCGGATTTTCCCTTCGATATAGAGTTGCGATCCTTTCCGGATGTATTTTTCGGCTATCTCAGCCAGTCCGCGCCACAACACGATGTTGTGCCATTCGGTCTTATCCGGCACTTGTATTCCGCTTTGGGTGGTATATCCCCGTTCGGTTGTTGCCAGAGGAAAGCTGGCTACGCATACGTTGTTTTCGAGATAACGTACATCGGGGTCTTTGCCCACGTTGCCTACCAAGATGACTTTGTTTACAGACATGATCTTTTGTTTTTTCGGTTCGGTAAATACAGGGGCGCGGCATATCGCTTTGCGCGGTATGCCGCGTCCTTGCCTGATTTTGAAATAGGGATAATCTTTTCCGTACGCACCGACCGGTTTCCCGGAGGGTCGATCGGCTGCTTATCCTTTACAAAAATAGGGATTATCTTTCGGATAAACAACGGCGTGCCCGGTAACTTATCAACAACTTTTCATCCGGCAGGTCCGGCAGGTGGAGGCTATTCGGGTTAAAGTACGTTTTTCAACCGTCCGATAAATTCGTCGGCATCGGAGCGGGTGAGGCAGAGCGGGGGCAGAAGGCGGATGACATGGGTGCCGCTGACTCCGGTGAATACTTTTTGCTCGAACAGCAGCCGCCGGCGCAGGTCGGCTATCGGGGTTTCGAATTCCAGCCCGATCATCAAACCTTTACCGCGCACCTCGCGGATTTGCGGCAAACGGCGCAGTTCCTGTATCAGGTAGTTTCCTACGGTGGCGGCATTTTCTACCAGATGCTGTTCTTCGATTACGTCGATTACGGCAAGGGCTGCGGCGCAAGCCAGATGGTTGCCGCCGAACGTAGTGCCGAGCTGCCCGTACACGGGGGTGAACAGCGGGCTGATCAGTACGCCTGCCATCGGGAATCCGTTGCCGATGCCTTTGGCTACGGTGATCAGATCGGGACGGATGTCTGCGTATTGGTGGGCGAAAAATTTTCCGCTGCGTCCGTATCCCGATTGGATTTCGTCGGCGATGAGTATCGTGCCGGTACGGGTACACACTTCGCGCAGTTCTTGCAGGAATCCGGTTTCGGCAACCTGTATTCCGCCTACGCCCTGTATGCATTCGATAATGACGGCGCAGACATCGCCCTGTTCAAGTTCGCGGCGTACGGCTTCGATGTCGTTGAGCGGTACATAGGTGACGTGCCCGTTCCGGTTGATCGGGGCACTGAATTTGGGGTTGTGCGTCGCCTCGACGGCAAGCGACGTGCGTCCGTGGAATGCTTTTTCGAATGCGATAACGCGGGTGCGTCCGTTTTGGAACGATGCCAGTTTCAGCGCGTTTTCGTTGGCTTCGGCACCGGAATTGACGAGGAACAGCGAGTAGTCGTCGTAGCCCGATATTTTGCCTAACCGTTGTGCTACCTGTTGTTGCAGCGTATTGATTACCGAGTTGGAATAGAAGCCGAGCCGGGCGGCTTGACGGCTGATCATTTCCACATAGTGCGGTTGTGCGTGACCGATAGAGATTACGGCATGACCTCCGTAGAGGTCGAGATATTCGTTTCCGGCGTTGTCCCAGACATGGCAGCCGGAGCCTTTTACGATTTCGATATCGAAAAGGGGATATACGTCAAATAGATTCATTCTGATTTCTGTGGTTTAAATGAGCGGGGATGTGCCGGCATGCAAATTCTGAGGCATCCCCTTTAAAGTGTGTACAGACTATTCCGGCATCCCGTTGGAGGGGCGGAGGCGGAAGCCGCACGGCGGGTCTCTTTCCCGACGGTGCGCCCTTTTCCCGTCGGGGTTAGAATGCCGACGGTTTCAGCCGCAGCCCGGTACATTCGTGCAGCCCGAACAACAGGTTCATGTTGTGTACGGCTTGTCCCGACGCACCTTTCAGCAGGTTGTCGATCACCGATACGATCAGCAGTTTGTTGCCGTGCTTTTCGAGGTGAAGCAGGCATTTGTTGGTATTTATCACCTGTTTCAGGTCGGGCATGGTGTCGGTGATGAATGTAAAGTTGTGATCGTCGTAATACTGTTCGTACAGATCGCGGATGAGCGGAAGTTCTACCGGGCAGTCGGTATAGATCGTGGCGAAGATACCCCGCGAAAAGTTGCCCCGTACCGGAATGAAGTTCAGCTCGGATTGGAAACTTTGTTGGAGGGTTTGCAGGCTTTGCCGGATTTCCGCCAGATGTTGATGGGCGAACGGTTTATAGATCGAGATGTTGTCGTTGCGCCAACTGAAATGGGTCGTTTCCGTCGGGCGTTGTCCGGCGCCGGTCGATCCGGTGATGGCGTTGATGTGTATGTCGTTGTTCAGCATCAGGCTTTTTGCCAGAGGCAGCAATGCCAGTTGTATGGCAGTGGCGAAGCATCCGGGGTTGGCGACCCGGTTTCCCCGTACGATCCGTTTCCGGTTCAGCTCCGGCAGCCCGTATATGAAATCGTGGTCGGGCGATTCGATCCGGTAATCGGTCGAAAGGTCGATCAGTTTCAGCGATTCGGGCAGTTCGTGACTCTCGATGAATTTACGGGTATCGCCGTGGGCGGTGCAGAAAAAGAGTACGTCGATGTCGTCGAACGGCAGTTCGTCGGTAAACTTCATGTCGGTTTCTCCGAAGAGCCCGGCATGTACCTGAACGACCGGTGCGCCGGCATGGCTCGTACTGTGAATGAATCGGATTTCTGCGTCGGGGTGATTGATCAGCAGGCGGATCAGTTCACCTGCCGTGTAACCGGCTCCGCCGATAATACCTATTTTTATCATGAGTGTCAAAGTTTTGTTTGGCAGGGAAGCGACGTGCCGCCCCCTGCCTGCAAAGATAAATTATTTCTGCTTATTTTGTACTGCGTGATAGATTTTCATCTGGTTGCCCAATATTTTGGTGAACCCTTTCACGTCGTCGGCACTCCATGCCTTGTTTACTTCACCGTATTCGCCGAAGTCCGATTTCATCAGGTCGAAGTCGCTTTCGATGCCGACCAATACGTAGTGGTAAGGTTTCAGATCGACGATCACCGTACCGGTGACGTTTTTCTGCGAACTTTCGAGGAATGCCTCCATGTCGCGCATCACCGGTTCGAGGTATTGGGCTTCGTGCAGGAACATGCCGTACCATGTGCCCAACTGGTCTTTCCAGTATTGTTGCCATTTGGTGAGGGTATGTTTTTCGAGCATTTTGTGTGCGGCGATGATCAGCATCGGTGCGGCGGCTTCGAAGCCGACACGTCCTTTGATTCCGATAATCGTGTCGCCGATGTGCATGTCGCGCCCGATGGCATACGGTGCGGCGATCTGTTCGAGAGCCTGTATCGCCGCCACTTTGTCGGTATAGGGAGTGCCGTCGATACCAGCTATTTCTCCTTTTACGAAGTCGATGGTGATGCGACGCGGTGCGTCGGCAGTCATTTGCGACGGGTATGCCTCTTCGGGAAGCGTCTGGTCGCTTTTCAAAGTCTCTTTGCCGCCGATGCTCGTTCCCCACAATCCTTTGTTGATCGAGTATTCCAGTTTTTTGAAATCGGCTTCGTATCCGTGTTTTTTGAGGTATTCGATCTCATATTCGCGGGTCAGCGTCATGTCGCGGGTCGGGGTGAGTATCTTGATTTCGGGAGCCAGTATCTGGAACGTGAGGTCGAACCGAACCTGATCGTTACCCGCACCGGTGCTGCCGTGCGCCACGTAGCCCGCCCCGATCTCTTTGGCGTAATTGATGATAGCGATAGCTTGGAAAATACGTTCCGAGCTGACCGATATGGGATAGGTTCCGTTACGCAGCACGTTTCCGAATACCATATATTTGATACTTTGTTCGTAATAGGTTTGCGTGATGTCGAGCGACGCATGTTTCACCGCTCCCAGCCGGTATGCCCGTTCCTCGATATTTTTCAGTTCTTCGGGCGAGAAACCGCCGGTGTTGGCAATGGCGGTATATACTTCGTATCCGCAATCTTCCGACAGGTATTTTACACAAAAGGAGGTGTCGAGACCTCCGCTGAATGCTAAAACTACTTTTTCTTTTTTCATCATTAACGGTTTTGGATAGAGGTTATTTCGGGTCGTTCTCGTGTTCTTTCGGGTCGTAGAGCATGGCGGTGCAAAGACACATCCGTCGGTTGTTGCGTTGCAGAATGTCGAAGTTCACACAGTTTTCGCATCCTTTCCAGAATGCCGGGTCGTCGGTGAGCGAGGCGAATATGACCGGACGGTAGCCCAAATCCGAATTGATTTTCATGACGGCACCGCCGGTAGTCAGTCCGAATATTTTCGCTTCGGGGAAGCGTTTCCGCGAGAGTTGGAACGCCCGTTTCTTGATTCGTTTTGCCAGTCCGATACCCCGGAATTCCGGGGCTACGATCAGACCGGAGTTGGCTACGAACTGTTTGTTGCTCCAACTTTCGATGTAACAGAATCCGGCGAACGTTTCGCCGCACAAGGCGATGATAGCTTTGTTTTCCAGCATTTTCTGCTTTACGTATTCGGGCGACCGTTTGGCAATACCCGTGCCGCGTATCTTGGCGGCGGTCTCTATGGTTTCAAGAATCGTGTCTACATACCGGATATGTTCTTCTCCGGCAATTAACACCTCAACATTTTCCATGTATATACTGAATAATTTGTGAATTTGTTTACAAGTCGTTGATGGCAGGTATGAACTGTGCCAGTACTTTCAGTGCCGCAGTCTTGGAGGTGTGGTCGCTGAGTATCACCAATATGGTGTCGTCGCCGGCGATCGTTCCGAGTATGTCGTCCGATACGGCGTCGGTGTCGATGTCGTAAGCGATACCGCTGGCATATCCGGGGCGGGTCTTGATGACCGCCAGATTTCCCGAAAAGCTGATGGAGATGAATCCGCCGGCGGGTGCCGAAGCGTGGGGCTTTACTTTGTCGCGGATCAGTTTGGCAATGCCTCCCGATTCGGGCATTACGTAGATGTACCCCCCGTCGTTATCGGGCACTTTGACGATTTTCAACTGTTTCAGATCGCGCGATAAGGTGGCTTGTGTAAGATCGAACCCTTTTTCTTTCAGACGAGCCAACAGCTCTTCTTGGTTTCCGATGCGGTTATCGAGTATGATCTCTTTAATCGTTTGCAGGCGTTCGCTTTTCTTTTTCATATCGGTGTCGTTTTGCTACAAGGGGCGGTGATCGTCGGGGTGCGGCTGTTGCATCGCTTGTGCCGAATCGGTCTGCCCGGTTGTAAATTCGGTGCAAAGGAAATATATTTTTTGTATATATGCAATGTTTTGGGTGAAAATATTGCATATATACAGTATATTTGCAGTTCTGAATAACGAAACGGTCTGCCGGTCTGAAAAATATTCAGTGTCGTTTTATCGGTTGTTTGTTGTTTAATGCGTTGTATATCAATTGTTATGTTTTGTTTTCTTCTTTTTACTGAATATAAATTAGACTTTCCGGCGCGTTTGCTTCGAGAAAAGTGCTACATTTGCAGAACACATATTGAAAACTAATAAGTCTAACTTAAAATTTTTACAACTATGGCTTACGTAATAAACGACGATTGTGTAGCTTGCGGAACTTGCATTGGCGAATGTCCGGTTGAAGCTATTTCTGAGGGCGATATCTATGTAATCGACGCAGATAAATGCTTGGATTGCGGAACTTGTGCAAGTGTTTGCCCGAACGACGCTATTCACGAAGCGTAATCTATCGCTGACGAAAAAAAACGGATGCTTGCTGGTTGTGGCAGGCATCTGTTTTTTTATGCCTTTTTCCGAAAAAAGAGATTCTTTCAGATATTCTAACGCATCGAAAAGGGGCTGCATCAAAACTTGCGTTTCGATACAACCCCTCGTGCTGCCAATACAGATAGGGACTGAAATTGGGTTTTAGTATAAGATGTTTTGCATCAAGTTGCAGAATATGGCAGCCATGCGCTGCTGGATATAGCGTTGTTCGCCTCCTTGCGGATGCCAGCCGTATTTTACGCCATCGACGGTCTGCGAGTCGCCGCCGGAGTATATCAGGCTGATTTGCTGTTTGGTCACCGGATGCACTTCGTTTTTAGAGAATCCGATGTATTTGTCGAACTCGACGAGTGGCAGTCCCCACTTGGCGGCAAGTTTCCGGATCGCTTCGTTGTAGGTGGCACGGGTGTCGTTCCAGTGGGTACACAATACGATGACAGCCGGTTTGCCGGTAGAGGTGTTGAAATATTTCGACGTAGAGTCGTTGCGCAACTCGTAGCATTCGGTCATGTATCGTTTGATTACGTAGTCGTATGCCTGTGCATAGTCGCAATAGTCGAAGGGTGTTTTGTAATCGGTATAGTTTTCTTTCAGTTGCGATTCGTCATATACGTCGCGGTCGTGTACGTGCATGATCACCAATGCGTCGATGTTTTCCAGTTCTTCGCGGGAGTAGAGTGTGCCTTTTTCCATCTTATTGGCGGTGCAGGCGATGGATTCGCCGCTGACAGCCCGGTTGATCGGGGTGGCTTCGAGTTTGCGGCAGCCCAGTTCGAACCAGCCGTTTACCGGTACGGCGAACGATGCGCCGGTGAGTAGCAGGGTATATTTTTTGTTCTCTGCCGTTTGTGCCGCTATCGATCCGGTGAGGAGCAACAGCAGGGCGATGATTAGAGATCTTTTGAAGTTCATGTCTGTTCTTTTTATAAGATTATTCTTGGTTGTTTTGCATGAATTCTTTCGGCAACTTTCCGAAATGCTCGAAGAAGCATTTGGAGAAGTAGGAAGGGGTATTGAAGCCTACCAGAAAACAGACTTCGTTGATCCTGTATTTTCCGGTAGCGAGCAACTCGGCACTTTTGTTGAGCCGGATGAGCTTGATATAGTCGTTGGGCGTCAATCCCGTGATGCTCTTGATTTTCTTCTGGAAGTTGGTGCGGCTGATCGCGAACTCGCTCGAAAGACTGTCGATCGAGAATTTCTCGTCGGACATATTGTTGAATATGAACGCGTTCAGCTTTCGGATAAATTCGGCGTTTTCCGACTGGTCTTTTTCTTGTTTGAAGTAGGATAGCGGCGATTCCACGAATTTCTTGCGGATGTTCGCCCGGTTTTCCACGATGCTGCTGATCTGCGCTTTCAGTTGTTCGAGCGAGAACGGTTTTTCCATATAGACATCTGCGCCTTTCTTCAATGCGTCGATCTTGCTGGATGTGTCGGTTTTCGCCGAAAGCAGGATGATGGGCAGGTGCGAGTAAGCCGGATTGGTTTTCAGCTCGTTGCATAGCTCTATGCCGTCCATGCCGGGCATCACGATGTCCGAGACGATGATGTCGATCGTGTTGGCTTCGATCACTTCCAGTGCCTTGATACCGTTTTCGGCTTCGTAAACGGTATAGTATTCGGCGAGACAGCCGTGTATGAAATCGCGCAGTTCTTCGTTGTCTTCGACGATAAGCACGGCGGTATTTCCCGTTTTGTTTTCGGGGGTATCGTCGGTTTCCTGCGTATCGGCAGCGGCAGGTTCGGGTTCGGCGGCAGGCTGGGTCAGATTTTCTTCTGCCAGTATAGGCAGTTCGAGTGTGAACAAGGTGCCTTCGCCGAAAGTCGATTGGACGCGGATGTCGCCCCGCAGTTTGCGTGCCAGCGATTTGGACAGGGACAGCCCCAGCCCCGATCCCTTGTAGTTGGGCGTGTCGGCGACTTCGACCTGATAGAACGGTTCGAAGATTTTTTCGAGAAACTCTTTTTTGATTCCGATACCGTCGTCCTCGACTGTGAGCAGCATCTTCTCGTCCTCGGTAGTAAGCTGCACCCGGATGGAGGAGCGGGCGAACTTGACGGCATTGGAGAGCAGGTTGCTGATAATCTTGTACAGGGCTTCCGAGTCGATGTAGCTCAATATCTTCTGTTCGGGCAATGTGAGCGAAATGTTTATGCCCCGTGATACGGCACTTTGTGCATATTGGTCGTAGACTTTCTGCACGATGGTGACGACATTCCGGTAACGGTATTTGAGCAGGAACATGTCGTTTTCGATCTTGCGGAAATCGAGCAACTGGTTTACCAGATCGAGCAACCGGTTGGTATTCCGTTCGATCGTGACCAGATTTTTGCGGGTCTGTTCGTTGCCGTCGTTCGATGCGATGATGTTTTCGAGCGGAGCGGTAATCAACGACAGCGGGGTGCGTATCTCGTGGGCGATGTCGGTGAAGAAGTTGATTTTCTGTTCATACATCTCCTTCTCTTTCGCGATTTGATATTTATACTCTTTTTCGCGTTGTTTCTTGTCCAGATTGCGCAGATACCATTTGATAAAGAGAGCTATGATGCTTGCCGTGATGAGGATATAGAGCAAGATCATGTAGGTGTTCTGGTAGAGCGGAGGGGTGATCCGTACGGTGATCGATGTCGGTACCTCGTTCCATTTGCCGTCGTTGTTCGTCCCTTTTACCCGGAATACGTATTTGCCAGCCGGTATGTTCATGTAGGGGGCTGTATTGGCTTCGGTATAAGTCCACTCTTTGTCGAACCCGTCGAGTTTGTAGGCGTAACGGTTCGCTTCGGGATAGATGTAACTGAGCGAAGCGAATTCGAATGTGAAATTCGACTGGCTGCGTTTCAATACGACCTCTTCGGTGCATTCCACTGCCCGTTCGAGCAACGAATGTTCTTCGCCGGGCGAAACTTTCCGGTTCGCCACTTTCAGCCCGGTGATGACAACGGGCGGTACCGATTCGTTGGTTGTCCATTCGCTCGGGTTGAGAACGATGAATCCGTTCGAGCCGCCGAAGTATAGGCGGTTGTCTGCCGCCCGGTGCGAACTGCGCAGATTGCACAGAACCTCTTTCCCGATATATCCGAACGATTTGATGTCGTGGGCGCGGGCGGAAATACGGGCGATTCCTTCTTTCGTTCCGACCCAGATATTGCCGTTTTCGTCGCATAGAACCGACTGGATGAGATCGGAGGGTATGCCGTCGCTTTTGCGGAATGTGCGCACGGTTTTGTTTTGGGGGATGTCGAACAGGATGACGCCGCGGTTTTTGGTGCCGATCCACAATTGGTCGCCGAATACCGCGAGACTGGTGAGCCCGTTGTCGGAGGTCTCCGAAGTATTTCCCAGTTCGCCAGTCTGATGAATCCACGAGCCGTCCGATTTCCAGCCGTACAGCCCGTTGCCGTAGGTGGCGAACCAGACGGTGCCCCGGTTGTCTTGTGCGATGCTGGCGATGAGGATTTGCGCGAGTTTCTCGATACGTTGCCGGTTGCCGCGCCGGTCTTGGTAGATGCAGCCGCCCTCTTGCAGGGCGAAAAGGATGCCGCCGTCGGCGATCCGGTATATGGAGTTTCCTTCGACGATGTTGATTTTCAGGTTTTCGATCGGGCGACCGCTCGGCAGCGACAGCACATCCACTCCGCGGTCGTACACGCCTACATAGAGTTTGTCGCCGTCGCGGAGCAGGCTTTGTACATTATTATAACTGACTTCGAATGCTTTTTCGCGTCGGTGGCGCAACGGGTCGAAGCGGTAGATCACATTGTTGTTGTGGGTCGATATGAGCATCGACCCGTCGGCATCGTCGGTAAATCCGCTGATGATGTATTTCTGCGACGAGCTTTCGAGCAGGTTGTTGTAGTAGAGGAAATCGTTTGTTGCCGGAGAGAAGTAATTGACACCGCCGAAATAAGTGCCGATCCAGAAAGCCCCTTCATGGTCGCGGGCAATCGAAAAGATCGAGTTGTCGGTGGCGTTGTCCGAGTCGCTGTCGCGGATAATCCGGTAGTTGGCGGCAGCCTTGTCGAACAGCACCAGTCCCTTTTCCGATCCCATGATCAACTCGTTGTCCGAGTAGCGGGTGATGGCTTTCACGCTACTGGTATTTTTCAGGTAGTGTTCCGCTTTACCGGTGATGTGGTTGTATTTGAACAGACCGTTGGTCGAAGTGCCGATCCACAGCGTATTGTCGTTGTCGCAAAAGATGCTGTAAATCGACTGCCCTTCCAGATTCATGCCGTCGCGGGTAGTGATCGGCGTGAAGATCGCGTTGCGCGGGTCGAAGTGTACCAGCCCGCTGCCGGCAGACCCGATCCAGAGATTGCCGTAATGGTCGGATACGATCGTCCACAGGAAATTGGTGGGGAGCCCGTTCTTGAACGTGTACGAGGCGACTACCTGCAAATCGGCATTCAGTTTCCACAAACCTTCGCCGTGGCAGGCAACCCAGATGTTTCCGTTGAGGTCTTCCATGATGTCGTTCACGTTCACTTCCTTGTTGCGGCTGCCGGTCACCGGGATGTATTCGAACCGGTCGAAATCCCGGTCGTAGCGGTACAATCCGTTGCGGGTTCCGATCAACAGCCGGTTGCCGGAGATCTCTTTGATCGAGTGGATGAAACTGTGTCCGAGAGAGTATGGCGAGTCGTCTGTGCGGCGGTATATGCGGAACTCTTTGCCGTCGAACCGGTTCAGCCCGTCGTTCGTACCGAACCAGACGAACCCTTTGCTGTCTTGAGTTACGGTCCATACGCTGTTGTGCGACAAACCGTCCTCGACTTGATAGTTTCGGAAATAAGAACCGTATGCCAGTGTGTGGCACAATATCCCGACGAGTAATATGGAGAACAGACGCTTCATGGTGTTTCAGGTTTTGCGAATTGATCATGCCCAACCGCACTATTTTATCCAAAGATAGCGAAAGGCGAGGGCAGAGTCAAATTTATTTGAACTATGCCGAGCCGCCACCTATGTTCGCGCATAGCGCAAAGATAGTGAAAGTCGAGGGCAGAGTCAAATTTGTTTGAACTCTGCCGAGTCTCCTCCAATCTTCGGAGCTATCCAAAGATAGGTATTTTTATCGGAAGCGAAAAATGATGGACGGGGTATTTGGCACGCGATATAAATTAATTTAATATGTAAGATGTTGATAATTAGTGTGTGTTGAAAAAAGTGTTTGTTTTTTGCACCGGAATTTTGTATTTTTCTACCGTGCTTTTGCATTTGTTTTTTATTCGTCCCGGTTTTTGTAACAAATGGAATCGACTTACCCGTTTTTTTGTATTTTCCCACCGGATATTTTTACGCCGCTTCTTGGAAGTCATATTACCTTTACACTGTCGGAAAGGGGATATGAACCGGAACGGAAATCGAGCCGGATACAGAAACAAGAAAGAGCTTGAACGAAGTTGAAGTTTATACCAGTTTCCCAATTTATTCAGTTTTATAAACCATAAAAGTTATCAAACCATGAAAAAAGAGAATTTTACTCGATTGTTTTTGACCGGTGTATTGATCGCCGGAATGTCAAGTTTCGCTACTGCACAGGATGTAACTCTCCCCGCCACAGCCGCACCGGTTCCCACTCATGCTGCCGGCAAGGTATTGCCTATATATACAGATGTATATGAAGGTTCGGTAGGTGTTACGGTACAAGCCGGTACGGGTGGTACGAATGCGACTTCCGGATTTGCCGCTTTCTCCGAGACGGACGAAATGTTTTACATCATGAAACAGAACGGCGGTGCCGGCGGTCTGGATTTCAACTCTGCCGTAGATGCTACGGGGTATGATTATCTGCACTTCGATATTTATGTGGTAGGTGCCAATATCGACAACGTGGATATTCTTTTCGATAGCGCATGGGCATCGAAGGTGACCTCGGTTCTGGAAAAAGACCAATGGGTTTCGATCGATGTCAAACTCGAAGATTATCTGGCGAATGCTACGGTAAAAGACGGACATCCCGATTTGTCGAATTTGCAGACCCGTGCATTCTGGTTGCGTAGAAGCGGCGGTTATGAAAGATCGTTCTTCCTCGACAACATCTATTTCTGGAAAGAAGATCCGGCCGGAATCGATGCTGCGAAAGTTGCCGATGTAACGGTGAAATGCGCCGGTAAAACGGTAGAACTCGAATCGGGCGAAGCTATGACGAGTGTACAGGTATTCAATATCGCCGGACAAAGCGTACGTGCGTTGAACGTTGCCGGCAATCAAGCTTCGATCGACCTCGCAGGAGAATCGAACGGTATCTATTTAGTTCGTATCGCACTTGCCAACGGCGAACGCGTGACGAAAAAAATCATGAATTTATAAAATACTACGTATCTAATACCTGAATGAAAATGAAAATGAAAATGAAAATGAAAATGAAAAGATTATCCGTATTCGCCATACTTCCTGTCCTTATGTGGGGATCGAATGTGGTGATGGCACAATCGCCCAATCCGCCGGAATCGTTGCTGGACGCTCCCGTGCATGTTCCCGAAGATGTATTGGCTATTTATAGCGACTCTTATACGGTTGCTCCCGAGGTGGCTACGATATTGAACGGGACAGAGGCGGAGGAAATGGAGATATTGGGCAATAAGATGTATCATGTCATGATTGGCAGTTCGTCCGAAGTGAAGACGGATGCTTGTTATATGATGTTTGATGAGCCGCTCGACCTCTCCGGCTACAATACATTTTTTATCGATGTGTATGCCGTGGAGAAGAATGCGTTCAATTTGAGCATCCGTTTGAATGGTGCGGGTAAACCTCAGCAACTTTCATTGCAGGTAAAAACAGGGTGGAATCGTTTGGAGTATGATTTGAATGATTTCAAATTGTTGGCAACAGTGCCCGATTTGACATCTGTCTCGCAAATCAATTTCGTAGGAGAAGGTTTACGTACTTTGTATATAGACAACATTTATGCTTGCAAATCGATGCATAGCGATATGGAGGTTTATCCTACCGAACCGGCTCCGACCCCGCTTCATGCTGCGGAGAATGTATTGCCGATCTTTACGGATGCCTATCCCGGTGAAATCGGCGGTACGCTTTCGCAGATGAACGACAAGAAAGTATTCAAGGGCTTTGTGTTCGATCCGGAAGCCGGGATCGACCGGATCATATTTGCCAAAGGGACGAAAGGCGGAGAACACGGATTGACGTTTAATCAGGCGGTGGACATCACCGAATATGATTGTCTGCATTTCGATGTGTTCCCGATCGGCAAGTCGATTCCGATGCGAATTACGTTGAATGGAGCCAGCAAAGGAAATTTTGCGATTGCTACTGTTTCGGATTTGGAACAGTGGAATCAGGTGGATCTTTCGTTGGAGTATTTCATGGAGAATATCGGTACGACTACTCCCGATTTCACACAGATCAACAAGTTCTGGTTCTTTGAAAAAGGGGGAGGCTCCCGTACATTCTTTCTCGATAACATTTATTTCTACAAATCAACGCCGACAGGAGTGGACATCAACCGGAAAAACGAGGTGGTCATGAAGATTGCCGGACATAGTGTTGTGTTGTCGTCGGATGTGGAAATGACCCGTGTACATCTATTCGATGCAACTGGTAAGACCTTGTTGGTGCAGGATGTTGCCGGAGCGCAAGCCACAGTCGGTTTGCCCGATGATGCTGCCGGAATTTATTTGATCCGGATTGAGATGGCTGATGGCGAACAGCTGACCAAAAAAGTTTTCTGTATGTAATGTAATTAAATAAGAATTAGGAAAAATATGAAACGACTGACGAATTTATTCACGGCGTTGTTCCTGTTGGCGGGTATGTGGAGTGCCCGTGCGGAGGTGGCTAACCCGCCTGCCGAATTTTTGGATGCGCCGACACATGCAGCCGACGAGGTATTGGCGATGCACAGCAGCTCTGCCTATACGGCTGTCACCGGCGTGAAGAGTGTGCTCAATACCGCAGGTGCAAAGGTCGGCGAGGTGAAAGAGGTTGCCGGTAAAAAGTTGGTGTATATCGAGAATGCACTGAACGGTTGGGCAAGTATCAATTTTACTTCGGCGGTAGATCTCAGCCGATACGGCGCGTTGAATCTGGATATTTATGTGGTAAAAGGTGCGTTCGACTGCAAGTTGCAATTTGCCAGCGGTACGTCGGCGGTGATCATCACCCCGAAATTGGCGGAAGGCTGGAACCGGGTGCAAGTGGATCTGGGCGATTTCACCAATTCGCTGACCCCTCCGGCACTGAACAAGATCGACCATATCGATCTGATCAACAACGGCGGTTACCAACGTACGGTCTATATCGATAACATCTATGCTTTCGGTAAAGCAGGGGCGTCGCTCGATCCGCAAATGCCGGAGACGATGGCTCCCGCGCCTACGCACGATGCTGCCAAGGTGAAGTCGATATTCAGCGATGCCTATACCAACATTACCGAGATTACCAATCTGACCGGTACGGGTATGTTGAAGGTGTTGAGCGTGTCGCCGACCGAACGCATCATGAAGATCGAGGGCGGACTGAACCACTGGGCAAACTTGAATTTCAAACCGGTAAATATCGACGACCGCGACCATTTGCACGTGGATATTTTCGTGGTTCGTGAATCGGGCAATTCGACGTTGAAATTCCGTTTCGACGACGGCAAGGGCGTAACGATTTCGAAAGTGCTGGATTCCGGGTGGAACTACCTCGACATTCCGTTGAGCGAGTTCAAGACCGACGGCTCTACGCTGAATGCCGTGACACAGTTCCGTATTATCAACAATGCCGGTTCACAACAGAATGTGTTTATCGACAACCTGTATGCTTACGGCGATAGCGAGACGGGCGATAACCCCGAATATCCTACCGCACCGAAAGAGTCGGCAGAAACTCCCGAACATGCCGCCGACAAAGTGGTTTCGTTGTTCAGCAACGCCTACGACGGTGCAGCGACGATCAGTATGCTGAATCCGGGTGTTCCGAATTGCGATATGAAAGTGATTGCACCGATCAAGGGCGACGACATGATTCTGCTTTCGGGTATGAACTGGACGCTACTCAAAGTCGATCCGGCTGTGAATCTCGAAGGTATGAAATTCATCCACTTCGATGTGTTTGCATTGGGTACGCCTAAGATCAATATCGGTCTGGGTGACGGAACGAACGAAGGATCGTGTGAAATACAATATCTTGAAGCCGGCTGGAACAAACTCGATATTCCCGTTACCGAGTTCCAAAAAGAACGTGGCGGTAAAAAAGGTGTGGACATCACGAAAGTGAATATGATCCGGTTGTGGAGTTCGTCGGGTTTTGCTATCAGCGAACTTTATTTCGATAACATCTACGCTTACGACGGTTATCCGGGCGGAGAATACTATACGTACGAAATCGAGTCGGCACCCGAACCGATTATGCCGCATACGACCTCTTCGCGTCTGACAAAATATGTGGTGAAATCGCTTTACTCCGACAAGTACACCGCAATGACCGAACTGACGGCAAGTGCTGCGGGTGAAGGCACGACCGTAAGTTTCCCTCTGCTCGAAAAAGGCGAGGCGGTTATCAAGATCGAGTCGTTGAGCCAAGTAGCTCTCGATACCCGTGCCGCTCTCGATTTGTCGGATATGGAATACATTCATGTGAATGTGTACCGGAAAGGGGCGTCGGGCGATATCGAAATCGGTTTCCGTTCGGAAGGTGCTACCGAAGGCTTCTACTCTGCATTGCGTCCCGAATTGAAGAACGACGGATGGTGCTATGTGAATATTCCCCTTTCGGATCTGACTGCCGGCGGGGTGGATTGCAGCAAAATCACGCAGATTCTGTTCCGCGGAACAGGCGACTTCTATATAGATAACATATATGCCACTTCCGGGAAATATTTCCTCGGTTTGGGTGAAGAGGATAAAATCTCTGTCGATTGGGCGGAAGCCTCGAAAGCGGATGTGTTGCCCGACCGCAACTCGGCTTTGATCGGGGTGAATCTGGCAAGCGCATGCGGTGGCGCCACTCCGGGTATCGTAGGTCAGAACTACACCTACCCGACGAAGAACGACATCCGCTATTTCAAATCGAAAGGTGCGCGGCTGATCCGTTTCCCCTTCAAATGGGAACGTGTGCAGCACGAGCTGAATGGTGCGCTCGATATGTCGCTCGACGTGGACAGCATGAAGAATGTTATTGGCGAAGCCAGCCGTCTCGGTATGTATGTGATGATAGACATGCACAACTACTGCCGTTACAAGGTGTCCGGAACGGAGCATAAGTTCGGTGAGTCGGCTGTGCTGACCGAAGAGGCTTATGCCGATGTATGGCGCAAACTGGCTGACGT
This sequence comes from uncultured Porphyromonadaceae bacterium, assembly GCA_900538555.1. Taxonomy (GTDB): domain Bacteria; phylum Bacteroidota; class Bacteroidia; order Bacteroidales; family Barnesiellaceae; genus UMGS27. The sequence goes on along the minus strand of UPYI01000002.1, from coordinate 191,572 downwards.
ATTCAAGGAGTATGACAATATCTGGGGATACGACATCATGAACGAACCGTACAGCTTGGGTGAAGGCGTATGGATGCGGTATGCACAGGCTGCTATCAACGCCATCCGCGAAGTGGATGCGACGACTCCGATCGTGATCGAAGGTCAGAGCTATGCTTCGGCATCGAGTTGGCCTACGACCGGCGGTCCGCTGATTGCCTTGCAGGATCCGTCGAACCGTCTGGTGTTCCAAGCCCACTGCTATTTCGATGCCGACAAGTCGGGTTTGTACAAAAAAGGGACTTTCGACACGGAGGTAAGCAAGGATACGCAACACATCGACCGCCTGAAACCGTATGTGACTTGGTTGAAAGAGCACGAAGCAGAGGGTATACTCGGTGAGTTCGGTGTTCCCCGGAACGATGCCCGTTGGCTGATGATGCTCGAAGAGGTTCTCGAATATCTGAAAGAAAACGGGGTGTCGGGAACTTACTGGGTAGCCGGTAACGGTTATGCATCAGACCATGTAAGCGTTCAGCCGCTGAAAGACTTTACGGTGGAAAGAGCGCAGATGCGGGTACTCGAAAAATATTTCTACGACTATAAAGAGAGTGCGATAGAAGAGGTGAAAGCCGCAGGCGAAAAGCTGATGACGGTTTATCCGAATCCGGTGACCGACTGCGTGCGGATAGATACGGAATCGGCAATGAAACGTGTGCGTGTGCTCGCCGCATCGGGCAGTGAAGTCCGTTCGTTGGCTGTGAATGGTACGCATGCCGAAATCGGTCTGGCATCTCTTGCCGACGGCATCTATTTCGTACAGGTGCAAATGGCGGACGGAACGATCGTCGTAGACAAGATAGTGAAACGATAAGGTTTGAAAAGAGAGTTTTAGGTTAGTTTATAAAAAAAAGAAGATGAAGAAAATACAGTTTTATATAGCGGCGGTTCTGCTCCTTGTGTCGGCTTCATGCGCCACCCGTACGGAGACCGTGTCCGAGCCGATGCCTGCGTTGAAAGTAACGGGCAACGTGTTTACCGACGAAACGGGCGACACGGTGCGGATGACCGGTGTGAGCTTTTCCGATCCCGACAAACTGGAACGGGAAGGACAGTGGAACCTGAGATATTTTCAGGAAGCGAAACGCTGGGGTTGCAACATCGTGCGTTTCCCGGTACATACTTATACGTGGCGTTACCGCAAAGCCGAAGAGTATCTGAAACTGCTCGACGAGGGTGTGGAGTGGGCGGCACAAACCGGTATGTATGTGATTATCGACTGGCATGCCATCGGCAATTTGCCGGGCGACAAGTACCCGCATTTCAATTATGCCACCGACTGGAAAGAGACGGTGAATTTTTGGAAAACCATTGCCGGGCACTTCAAGGGGAATCCGACTGTCGCATTCTATGAACTGTTTAACGAACCTACCGACGTGGAACGCCCTTTGAGCTGGGAAATCTGGCGTCCGATGATGGAGCAGCTGATCGACGAAATCAATATCGTCGATGACGGCAAGATCTATTTGGTGGCGGGCATGAACTGGGCATATCTGCTCGACGAAGTGCTCGAAAATCCGGTGGCACGTCGGAATGTGGCGTATGTGACGCATCCCTATCCGCAAAAACGGGAACAACCGTGGGAACCCCAATGGGAGGAGGATTTCGGCAAGGTAGCCGATGTATATCCGGTGGTGGCGACCGAATTCGGATTTGTGATCAAAGGTGAACGGGGCGAGCATACTCCGGTTGTCGGCGATGAAACCTACGGCAATGCGATTATCGATTATTTCGACAGCAAAGGTATTTCGTACACGGTATGGTGTTTCGATCCGAGCTGGTCGCCCGCATTGCTCGACGATTTCGATTTCACGCCGTCTCCGCGTCAGGGCGTGTTTTTCAAAAACGTGCTGCAACGCAATTTAAAGAAGTAAAAACGAGATTAGTAATTATCCTTAAACAACAACAATTATGAAAAAGTTTACTATGGGTTTGTTGGCGATGTGCTGTATGGGCGCACCCAACCTCGCGGCGGAAGTCACTGCCGATTTGGTAATCAAGAAAGGTACGCCGATCTACGTGGACGGTAAGGCGGACGATCCGGTTTGGGCAGCGATCGAACCGGTTGCTATCGACCGTCCGTTCCAGACGGAAGAACCTTCTTTGACTGCCTATTTCAAAATGTATTATACCGACGAAAGTATTTTCCTGTTGGTAGATGTGGATGACGATGTGCACTATCCGCTGTGGAGAAATCCGGCAGACAAGAAACAGAATTACATGTACGACAAGGTTGAAGTTTATTTCGACGTGAACGATGTGTTGAAAGACGGAAACAGTCCTGCCCACAACGGCAAGAACGATCCTCCGATTGCCCCGGGACATGCTCAGCTGGCATTCGACTTCGACGATGAAGGCGGTTATGACCAAGACCGTTACATGCCGTCGGATGTTGTTTACAACTTCCTCGACAATCAGGTATATGTAGCTTATTCGAAGAAAGAAAACGGCGGTTATACAGTGGAATACGATTTCCCGATTAACGCTTATATCAACGACAAGAATCAGGCATTGGACGTGGAAGCCTTCAAAGCGCTTCCCAACGGCATGGGATTCGATATTACGATCGTCGATAACGACAACGACGGCAAAGGGCGTAAGAGAATGGTATGGTGTTCGGACAAAACCGAGGCATATCAGAACATGGACGGTTGCGGTGTAGTCGTATTCAGCAGCGAAGAGTTGCCGGTCGGCGGCGGTATCCATGCGGCAAGCGTACCCGCTGTCCGGTTCTATCCGAATCCGGTGAAAGAGACCTTGACCGTAGAGGGCGATTTCGATACCGTCGTTCTGGTGAACCTGCTGGGACAACAAGTGAAAAAATCGGCTGGCCGTCAGATGAATGTAGCAGACCTCGCAGCCGGCGTGTATGTAATCAAGACCTATAAGGACGGCGCTTGCTCAGGTGTGTCGAAGATCACGAAAGAGTAGTCGCATGATGCATTTCGGGGTTGCCGTCGGCAGAATGGCTGCCGGCAACCCTTTTTCTCTCCTCTGAAACTATACTTAGAATAATCTTATGCAAAAACATCCGAATTTGAAGCTGCGAATGTCGTTTCTGTTGTTGCTTTTGGGCGTAGTCCTGAATGTGAATGCGGCAGGCGGTTCGGCAGTGAACATCAATTTGTCGGGTAGTGTCATGGACCAGAACAATGAACCCATTATCGGTGCGACGGTGATGGTGGAGGGTTCGACCGCAGGGGTGACTACCGACATTAACGGACGCTACAATCTCTCCGGAGTGCCGTCGGACGGCGTGCTGACCGTTAAATATTTGGGCATGAAGACCCAGAGCATCCCGGTGAACGGGAAAAGCGTGATCAACGTTTTTATGGAAGACGAATCGATCGGGATCGAAGAGGTAGTCGTAGTGGGCTACGGTACTCAAAAGAAAGTGAATCTGACCGGTGCGGTCTCCAATGTAAAAGTAGATGAACAATTGAATAGCCGTTCGCTGGCGAATGTCTCGTTGGCATTGCAGGGTAAGATACCGGGTCTGGCAATCAGCCAGGGCAGCGGTATGGCTGGCGACAAAGGTGTTGAAATACTTGTGCGCGGTATGGGTACGGTGAACGATGCAAGCCCGTTGATCGTAGTGGACGGTATGCCCGATGTCAGTCTCGACCGCTTGAATATGGAGGATATCGAAAGCATCTCCGTTTTGAAAGATGCCGCGTCGGCAGCCGTGTACGGTTCGCGTGCGGCAAACGGCGTTATCCTTATTACTACGAAATCGGGTAAAGGCTCGAAACCGAAAATCAATGCTACGGCATCGGTTACGCTCGGCGTACCTACGCATGCGTGGGAATTTATGACCGACTATGCCCGTTCGCTGGTATTGCACCAACAGAATGCGGCAACGAATACGCTCCCGTCGAACATGCGCTACAAAAACGGTACGATCGACGAGTGGCTGGCGATGTCGAAAATAGATCCGTTGCGTTATCCGAGCACCGACTGGTATGATGTGGTGCTCCGCAACTCGTTGATCCAGAAATACAACCTCTCCGCTTCGGGAGGTAACGACCGTTCGAACTTCTACATCTCGGTAGGTGTGATGGACGAAGCGGGTATGGTGATGAACAACGATTATACCCAATACAATGCACGTATCAACTATGAAGCGAAAATCCGCTCGAACTTGACCGTAGGTGCTCGTTTCTCCGGCAACTGGTCGGAAATGCAATACGGTACGGACGGACAATATACGTCGATCATCGACGCCCGTCAGATGCGCTATGCCATTGCCGGTATGACCCCGTACAATCCGGCTACCGGACAATACGGCGGCGTGATGGCTTACGGCGAAAACACGCAGGCATTCAACCCCTATTCGATGTACAATAACCAATTGACGAACAAGAGCCGTCAGGAGGCGAACGGAAGCATGTTCCTCGACTGGCGTATCATCAAGGGGCTGACGGCACGTCTCGATTACTCTTTGAACTATTACAACGATTTCCGCTCGAAGTCGGACATCCCTACTACGGCTTATAACTTCCAGAACGGTCTGCCGGTGCGCGATTACGTAGCGAGCGACGCCGGTGTGGAGAATTATACGACTACCGGCTACAAGACGCAGCTCACTGCCCGGCTGGCATACGACTTCGCTATCAAACAGCATCATCAATTCACCGTGATGGCGGCTTATAGCCGTGAGTACTGGCATACCCGTCTGCAAAATACGGTGAGCGGAGACAAGATCCATTCGTCGCTGGGCGAAATCGACGCCACGCTGAAAGACCCGGACAAGATAACAATAGCCGGTTCTTCGTCGGCAGAAGGGTTGCAGTCGTTCATTGCCCGTATCAATTACGCCGCATACAGCCGTTACCTGTTGGAATTGACGATGCGTACCGACGGATCGTCCAAGTTCCTCGCCGGACATCGCTACGGTTTCTTTCCTTCGGCTTCCGCCGGCTGGATCTTCACCGAAGAGTCGTTCGTGAAACCGTGGGCTGAATCGTGGTTGCAACACGGTAAGTTGCGTGCTTCGTACGGTATCTTGGGTAACAATAGCAACGTAGGCCGTTACGAGCAGTTGGAGGTGCTGAATGCCGCCAGCTACATCATCGACGGTGAGATACAGAAAGGTCTGATCAATAAGAAGATGATCAACCGCAACTATACGTGGGAAGAGACTGCCGTGTTGAACATCGGTCTGGACTTGGGATTCCTCAAAAACCGTCTTTCCGCCGAGTTGGATTATTACGACCGTCTGACTACCGGCATGAGCCGTCCGTCGGATATGTCGATCCATCTTTCGGGCGCATATAACAAACCGATGATGAACATCGGAGAGTTGCGCAACCGGGGTGTCGAAGCCAATCTTACGTGGCGCGACAAACAGGGCGATTTCAGCTATATGTTGAACCTGAACGCTTCGTGGAACATGACCCGTCTGGAAAAATGGGAACAGTATCTGGGACGCAATCAGGCTGATCCCGGTTTGGGAAGCGACCTTCTGTTTATCGACATGCCTTACTCTTACGTGTATGCCTACGAGGCGATCGGTATCGCACAGACGTGGAACGATATTTATGCGAACACTCCGCAGGGTGCGCAGCCGGGCGATATTCTTTACCGCGACCTGAACGGCGACGGTCTTATCGACGACAACGATATGCGTGCCTATAAGAACATACAGCAGGACCGTCCTACCACCAACTTCGCGTTGAACACCAGTTTCCAATGGAAAGGCTTCGATCTGGCAATCATGTTCCAAGGGGCAGCCGGACGTAAGACGTTCTATCAGACGGTGAACAACTCGACCAATTTCCCGTCGGAAGGCCGTCAGGCGGTAACGCCCGAACACTGGACACATCCGTGGTCGATCGAGAACCGCGATGGCGGATGGGCACGTCTGGGAGGTAACAACAACTCGCGTAAATCGACTTTCTATCTCGACAATCTCGCTTACTTGCGTTTGAAGAACCTGCAACTCGGCTATAATCTGCCGAAGTCGGTTTTGAATCGGGCGAAGATCGGAGCGATTCGCGTGTACTTCTCCACCGACAACCTGTTTACGATTTCCAGCTTCCGCGGCCTTGACCCGGAAAAGAAGAACGTGAACGACGGATACCCCTTGATGAGATCGTTTACTTTCGGTCTGAATATCGAATTATAATAAAGCAAGAACAACATGAAAAAGATAACATTTAAGATATTTGCAGCAAGTGTGCTGAGCTGTTTCTTGTTCGTTCATACGGCTTGTGAGGACATCATGGATCAGTATTCTACGACCGAGGTGCCGGGGGCGAAGTTCTGGGAAACGGAAGAAGATGCCACGTATGCCTTGATGGGAGCTTACTCTTCTGTCAGGGGACTGTTCGACCGGGACTACTATTTCGACGGTCATAGCGATTTGATCAAAGTGCGTTCGCAAGGTGTATTGAGCACGAGCGACGGAAATATCAACCGGGGCGGAGCTTACACCAACGGGCTGTTCTATACCGACCCGATGTGGGGCTACGGCAAGACATTCGACAACTATTACAAGTTTTCGTACGGCGGTGTGAACCGTACCAACTATGTGATCGAGAATGTGAAGCGGATGCTCCCGAACGTAAAATCGGAAGAGTCGAAAAAGAATCTGGAAGCCATTATCGGCGAAGCGCGTCTGTTGCGCGGTATGATCTATTTCCGTCTGATCTGCATGTGGGGCGACGTGCCTTATATCGACGAGGTGGTGTACGACAATTCGGAAGTACAGCACATCAGCCGTACGCCGATCAAGGAGATCAAAGACTCGATCATTTCCGACTTTACCTATGCTTTCGACAAACTTCCGGAAAAGACCTCGCAAAGCGGTCGTGCTGCCAAACCGGCGGCATTGGCGTTCCGGGGCAAGATGAACCTCTTCTGGGCTTCGTGGAACAAGAACGGATGGCCTGAACTCGAAACGTTCACCCCGAATGCCGAAGAAGCGAGAAAAGCCTATCAGGCGGCTGCCGACGATTTCAAGGCGGTGATAGAAAACTACGGCTTAGACCTTTTCCGTGGCGGCGCACCGGGCGACTGGGGCAAAATGGGCGATGCCGAAGTGTTGCCTAACTACTATTACATGTTTATCCCTTCGACCGGTAATATCAATGCCGAGGGCGAATCGATCTTCTATTTTACGCACGGAGGTCCGGGTACGAGCCAGGGCGAAGCGTTGATGCGCGATTTCGGCGGTCGAAGTGTCGGGAATTCGCAGGCTTGGGTATATCCCAACTTCGAGATCGCCGACCTCTATCAATCGACCATTACGGGCGATTATTGCGAACCGTTGATCCCGATGAACCCGAGTGTGGAAAAAGATGCCCGTACGACACCCAACTCGGCGGTGAATCCCGAAAGTTATGCCAACCGCGATTACCGTATGAAAGCCACTCTGATGTGGGATTACGAAAAGACCAAAGCGATCACTTCGGCGGGTACGGAAGACGGTTGGACGGTATTCATTTTCAAAGAGAGCGGTACTAAGGTGATCGACGGAGTGGAATATCCGGTGTACAAAACCGACGACCAGCCGCATGGCGGATACGTGTTCCGTAAGTTCGTCCGTAATTACGGCGGTGCCAAACGCGATGAAGGCGATATGAACTGGCCTGTGATGCGTCTTGCCGATGTGTTCCTGATGTATGCCGAAGCCGATAACGAAGTGAACGGTCCGCAATCGTATGCGATCGATCTGGTGAACCGGGTGCGTGCCCGCGGGGCATTGCCCGGACTGAGCGGTGCGAAGACGGCGAACCGGGACGAGTTCTTCAAGGCGATCGTACAAGAGCGTGCGGTGGAACTGATCGGCGAAGGACAACGTTCGTTCGACTTGCGCCGGTGGAGAACCATCGAGAAAGTATGGGGCGTGACCGGTCCCGGTTTCAGCGGTGTGTACACTCGCGACACGCATGGTGCGAACCGCCAGCAATGGTTTGTCAATCCGACCTATCGCGATATCCAGCGGGCTTATATCTTCGCGATACCCCAGTCGGAACGCGACCGGAATTCGAACCTGACACAAAATGCTCCGTGGATGTAGTCTTAAACTTGTAAAACATACGATAATGAAAAAATATCTTTTAATATTATTCGCCGTAGCCGGATTGCTGACCTCCTGCGAGGCACCTATCGACGAAGACGGCTTGTTGATCACATCGCGTTCGGAATGCTATGTAAGCAGTTTCGATCTGTTGGGATCGGACCATAAGAGCGTGATCAAGGAAACGGCAGCGGTAGATACCGTAGCTCAGGAGATCCGTGCCGAAGTATTTTTCGGAACCGATCTGACCGGACTTTATCCGCAGTTCAAATTGGTGACCGACGCGAAACTCGAACCGAAAATCACGGGTAAAGTCGATTTCTCCGATCTGGACAATCCGAAACAGTACACGGTCGTTTCCGGAAACCGGAAGGTGCGTAAAACTTATACCATTTATCTTACAGTAGAAAAACCGTCATAACTATGCGAAGCAGTAAATTTTATACAGTATTATTCTCCTTGATATGCGCCGGGGTTTTCTGCACGGGTTGTAAAGACAACACGTACACGGTACCCGACGGAGTGAAAGGGTTTACGAACGACTGTCTGAAACGCTCTACGGGTCCGAACATGGTAGGCAGTACGATCGACTTCTCATACGCGATGGCTATGCCTTTCCACTCCGGAAACATCACTTTGGCAAAAGTGGAAGCGAGCATACCGGGCGATGCCGGTACGTATATGGAACACCGTTCGTTCCATACCGGTACGGGCGGGCAGGATGTAGGAGTGGAAATAGGCGATCCTTCCGTTACCGAAGGCGCATCGACTACGGTCGTGTTTACCCGCGATACATGCGCTTCTACCCTGCGTTATTACTACCAGATACCGGAAGAGGCACGCGGCAAGAAGGTTTCGTTCAAATTCTCTGCGGTCGATGACAAAGGCAAATCGGTTTCGTATAAAATGGGTCCTTATCAGATTTCCAATATGGATATGAAGCTGGATATCGAGTTGAAGAACAACCAATATTTCTCGATTGCCGATATGGCGGCTTACGATGCCACGGCAATTGCGGAGATGCCTGAAAAGGCGGACTTCGTCTATTTGTTCAGAAGTCTCCGCGGTGTCGCTTTCCGTCACGCGTTCGTTTCGCCGAATGCCGAGAATGTGGAGCGGGGCTATTTGCCGGGTGTCAATCTGCCCGCAGGCGTGGAGAAAAGCACTCCGCTGTTGAAGACTTTCTCTTCGTCCGACCAGCAACTGGCACGTAACGAGTACGGCGTATTTGTCGATGACCTCGATTTGCAGACTATCGACCTTTCGTCTGCTCCCGACTACGGAATCAACATCGCCCAGAATGCGGGTGCGTGGCTCGAAACCGCTGACGGTCAGTACCGGGCTTATGTGTATGTGAACAAGGCATCGGAGACCCGTGCGGGGATGACCATCAGCATCAAACGGCTGAAAGTAAAATAAACGGCAAGCCCTCATGACACCGTACGGGGCATCAAAAACTTAGGTTTTGACATGCCCCTGAGGCGTAACGTTTATTGAAAAACAAAAGATGAGAATAAGCGTTGCCGCACGCATAACGCGGTATGAATAACTCTTATTGGTAAAATCACGTCCGGCGATGCCATGCCGGCGATACCGGACGTGATTTTTTGCAAGAGAAGGGGAGGCGTTTCCCTCTATGGAATGGGAAACGGACTTCCGGTATATGACAAGAAAACATTGAACATTCATTTTCCAACCGGCATGATGATAAACAAGACCGATCATACGAAAGCGGCGAAATCGCTGCTTCTGTCCTTGACTCTCGCATTGGGCGCGAGTGGAACTCTTTTTGCCCAGAACCAGCGTACCGATGGCTATAAAGGCATCTGGTACACCATAGAACAAAGTTCGGAATACGGATATAAATATTCGGGCGGACTCGGCACCTATACTGCCGACCACATTCCCGTAGCCGTTTATTCGCCGGAAGCGGATAAAACCTTTTTCTTGTACGGCGGCACGACACAAGCCGACGAACGTCATCTGTTAGTCATGATTTCCTATTATGACCACAAGAAAAAGGTTGTACCCCGACCGGTTGTCGTATGCGACAAAAACGGAGTGGACGATCCGCACGACAACGGATCGCTTGCCATCGACGAGGAGGGATATATCTGGGTATTTGTCAGCGGGCGGAATGTGACCCGTCTGGGCGCGGTCTACAAGAGTGCCGAACCGTATTCGATCGACCGTTTCGAAAAAATACACGAAACGGTAATGACCTATCCGCAACCGTGGCGTATCGGGGACAAAGGCTTTCTGCACCTTTTCACGAAATACACGGCGCCGGAAACGCGCGGCCGCGAATTGTATTGGTCGGTCAGTGCCGACGGCAAGAACTGGACTCCCGACCGGAAACTGGCGGGTATCGAAGGGCATTACCAGATCAGCAATGCCCGGGATAACCGCGTCGTAACTGCGTTTAATTTTCATCCCGGCGGATCGGCGGATACACGTACGAACCTATATGTTCTCCAAACTTCCGATATGGGCGAGACGTGGACGACTATGGACGGCACGCGGGTGGAGACTCCGCTTACCGAAATCCGGAACAGTGCGCTGGTGTACGACTGCCGCGACGAGGGCAAGCTGGTTTATCTGAACGATATCAATTTCGATAAGGAGGGCAATCCGGTGGTTCTGGCGATTGTCAGCCGCCATTACCAGCCCGGACCGAAAGGCAATCCGCACGAATGGATTCTGTTCCATTGGCAGGGAAATGAGTGGAAACAATACAAGGTGTGCGAATCGACCCACAACTACGATATGGGTTCGCTCTATATCGACGGCGATACATGGACGATCGTAGGACCGACCGAACCCGGTCCGCAATATTACGGCACGGGCGGCGAAATGGCGATATGGACCAGCCGTAATGCCGGCAAGAGCTGGAAGCGTACCCGTACGGTGACGGCAAACAGCGAAAGGAATCATTCGTATGCCCGCCGTCCGGTGAATGCACACAAGGATTTCTATGCTTTCTGGGCGGACGGAAATGCCGACAAGATGTCCGAATCGCACCTCTATTTCACCGATAAGTCGGGCAGAAGGGTCTGGGAGTTGCCTTACAATATGGATACGGAATTTGCTGCGCCTCGGAGAGTGAAATTTAAAAAGTAGACTTATTAAACATCAATGTACGATATGAAACGGATCAGTATTATCATGATCATCTTATCGGGTATCGCGGCAGTATGGGCGGTAGTCGCCTGCTCCTGCGCGGCGAAGCGTCCCGATATCAACGACAAAAGAGAGCCGCAACCGTTTGGCGTGAATCTGGCATGTGCCGAATTTGCCGATAACCAGTTCCCCGGACAATACGGTCTGCACTATACCTATCCTTCGCCCAAAGAACTGGACTATTTCAAAAGCAAGGGAATGAAACTGATTCGCCTGCCGTTCAAGTGGGAGCGTCTGCAACCGGTACTGTTCGGCGAACTGGACAGTGTCGAACTCGGACGGCTGAAAAGTTTTGTGGCGGCAGCCGAAGAGCGGGAGATGCCCGTATTGCTCGATCTGCACAATTATGCCCGCCGGTATGTCGATGGCAAGAAGGTGATTATCGGATCGCCCGAATTGTGCGTTTCGCATTTTGCCGACTTCTGGAAAAAACTGGCGGCGGAGATGACGGAGTTCGACAATATCTACGGTCATGGACTGATGAACGAACCGCACGATATGGAGAGTTCTACGAGCAACTGGTTCGAAATAGCGCAGGCGGCTATCCGGGCAATCCGCGAGGTGGATATGAAACGGACTATCGTGGTGGGAGGTGATGACTGGTGTTCTGCCGAACGCTGGCTCGAACAGAGCGATACGTTGAAATATTTGGTCGATCCGGCTCAGAACCTGATGTTCGAGGCGCATGTCTATTTCGATATAGATGCTTCCGGTACATACCGGGGCACGTACGAAGCCGAAGAGTGTCATCCGAACAAGGGCATCGAACGGGTGAAACCGTTTGTGCAATGGCTGCATGCCAATGGATTGAGAGGCATGGTGGGCGAATATGGCGTGCCCGATAACGATGAACGCTGGCTCGTGACGATGGATAATTTCCTTGCTTACCTGCAATCGGAAGGTGTGAATGCGACCTATTGGGCTGCCGGTCCGTGGTGGGGAAAATACAAACTGAGGCTTACTCCCGACAAAGGGAATGACCGTCCGCAGATGAAGATTGTGGAAAAATACCTGACAACGAATCAAAAAGAGAAACGATATGAGAATTTGTCGGCTCGGAATAAATAAGAACCGGCTCAGCCGGATAGCCCGGCTTTGGGCTCCGGTGTGGGGGGCGGCGTTGCTGTTGTGTTCCTGTGCGGGGCGTGTCGCTCCGGCATGGGTGGAGGAGGCGTTGGCGCAAGCCGAAGCGCAATCGTTGGCAATGGCACGTACGATCGAACAGATGCCGGGACAGTTGCCCCGTTCCCTCTCGCCCGAAGGTGAATTGGTGACATCGGGGTCGGATTGGTGGTGCAGCGGATTCTATCCCGGCGTATTGTGGCTGCTCTACGGCGACCGGGGAAATGACGAACTGAAACGTTATGCCGCCGAGTTTACCGGCAGGCTGCATGACGAACAATACAATACCACTACCCACGATTTGGGCTTCATGCTTTTTTGCAGCTACGGAAACGCCTACCTGCAAACTCATGAGGATTCGTGCCGTACGGCACTGATCAACGGGGCGCGTTCGCTGGCTACCCGTTTCAACCCGACGGTGGGGTGTATCCAGTCGTGGGAGGGCTGGGACGAGTGGCGTTTCCCGGTTATTATCGACAACATGATGAATCTCGAAATGCTCATGTGGGCGTATAAACAAACCGGCGATACGCTTTTCCGCCATGTGGCGGTGACGCATGCCGACAAGACGATGCGTTGCCATTTCCGCTCGGATTACAGTTCGTATCATGTGGTGTCCTATTCGCCCGAAACGGGTAAGGTGGATTTCCGCCGTACCAATCAGGGATGTGCCGACGAGAGTGCATGGGCTCGCGGACAGGCGTGGGCGCTTTACGGATATACGATGATGTATCGTGAAACCGGTTATACGAGGTATTTGGAACAGGCGCATCACATCGCCCGCTTCCTGCTCGACCACCCCCGTCTGCCGGAAGATAAGATTCCTTATTGGGATTTCGATTCGCCGTCGATTCCCGACGATTTCAGAGACAGTTCGTCGGCTGCCGTCATGGCGTCGGCGTTGCTGGAACTGAGCCGCTACTCCGATACCGGGACGGCGGAAGAATATTATGCCGTGGCGGAACGTCAGCTCCGTACGCTGGCTTCGCCCGAATATACGGCGGAGTACGGGACCAACGGCGGTTTTATCTTGAAACACGGAGTGGGCAATGTGCCCCAAGATTCCGAAATAGATGCTCCGCTCAGTTACGGCGACTATTACTACATAGAGGCGTTGTTGCGCTATAAACACTATTTGGCAAAATGACTGGTATGAACAGGTGGAAGATCGTAGTGATGTTGTTGTTTGTCTGTCTGTCGTTTCCGGCAGCCGGACAAGTGGCGGCTTGCCGGGAGGTGAAGATGCCCGGTCATCCGCGTCTGTTGCTTACGGAGGCAGAGCGGTCGGTGTTGTGTGATCGGATCCGGACGGATAGTACATGGCTTGCCCTGCACCGGGAGATCGTGGCGGAGTGCGACCGGATGATCGATCTGCCCGTATTGGAGCGGACAAAGATTGGAATGCGTCTGTTGGCGGTTTCGCGTGAAGCCTTGCGGCGTATCTTTTTCCTCTCCTATGCTTACCGTACGACCGGCGAGGTAAAGTATTTCGACCGGGCGGAAGCGGAGCTGCTTGCGGTTTGCCGGTTTGCCGATTGGAATCCCGGTCATTTTCTGGATGTGGCGGAGATGCTTGTGGGGGTTTCGATCGGTTACGATTGGCTGTACGACCGTTTGCCGGATGAATCGAAGCGGTTGATCGCCGAGGCGATCGTGAAGAAAGGCATCGAGCCTTCGACCGATAGCCGGTACAACTGGTGGCTCGAAGCGAAACACAACTGGAATCAGGTATGCAATGCCGGCGTTACGTTCGGTGCATTGGCAGTGTACGAGCACGATCCGTTCCGTTTTCAACGGTTTATCGACCGGGGGCTGGTTTCCTTGCGCCTGTCGATGAAAGATTTTGATCCCGACGGCGCGTATGCCGAAGGGTATTCGTATTGGGAATACGGCACGACTTTCAATGTCCTTTGTCTTTCGGCGGTGGAACAGCTGTTCCATACCGATTTCGGACTGTCGGCGATGCGTGGTTTCTCCCGGACTGCATCGTATTACGAACACATGGTGGGGGTGACGGGCGATAGCTTCAATTATGCCGATTGCGGTACGGAATACGGGCTTACTCCGGCTATGTTCTGGTTTGCCCGGAAAACGGGAGACCCCTCTCTGCTGTGGCTCGAAAAAGATTTTTTGAAAGCGGATTATCGCGATAATTATTTGTCGAACCGGGTTCTGCCTGCTGCCTTGCTTTGGGGCGCGGCGATCGGGCTGGATACTCTTTCCGCCCCGAAACAACGCATGTGGAATGGCGGCGGTACGACACCGGTATCGCTCATGCGCACATCATGGAGTGATCCGAACGCCTTGTTCGTAGGCATAAAGGGCGGTACGGCTTCGAGCAACCATGCGCACATGGATGCCGGGTCGTTCGTCATGGAGGCTGACGGTGTGCGCTGGGCGGAGGATTTGGGACGGGAGAATTATGAACTCCTCGAATCCAACGGCTTGCACATCTGGACGAATGGACAGCATTCCGATCGTTGGCGGGTATTGCGTTACCACAACCGGATGCATAATACGCTTACGGTAAACGATTCGTTGCACCGCTCCGCCGGACATGCGGCTTTTACAGCCCATGCTTCGACCGACGGCTTTATGGCTTCGACGCTCGATCTGTCGTCGGTATTCGAGGGCGAGTTGCAAACCGCTGTCCGCAGTATCGCTATTGTGGAGGAGCGTTATGTCGTGGTGACGGATACTTTGACGGCTTGCGCCGACCACCCGGCGACGGTGCGTTGGACTATGCTGACGTCTGCCGATGTGAGATCGCTCGGATCGGACAGGATAGAGTTGCGTAAGGATGGCAAGCGGCTCGTGTTGCAGGTGGAATCGTCTTATCCGGCGACGATGAAGACGTGGAGCGCACAATCGCAACAACCGTTCGATTCGCCCAATCCGGGCAAAACGCCGGTCGGTTTCGAGGTGGAGATCCCTGCCGGCAAGCAGGCTGTCCTGACCGTACGCCTGTTGCCGCATGGCGTGAAGAAAAGTAAAAAAGAGCCGGCGTTTTGGGGTCGGATGAAATAACAAGGATAATCATAAAAAACATACAAGACCATGCGAAAAATAGTTCTTTCCCTCTTGGCGTGCATCTCGGCGATGATGTTTGCACAAAACCGATATGAAGCTACATGGGAGTCGCTCGACAAACGTCCCGTTCCCGAGTGGTTCGAAGATGCCAAATTCGGTATTTTCATTCACTGGGGGCTCTATTCCGTCCCGGCGTGGGCGCCGAACAACGGCGATGTGTATTCGCGTTATGCCGAATGGTACTGGCATCGCATAGACCCTGCCGACAAGGATGGCGAGGCGTTCCGCAAATATCACCGGGAGATGTACGGCGACAAGTTTCACTATCAGGATTTTGTGAGCGGCTTCAAAGCCGAAATGTTCAATCCCGACCAATGGGTGGAGATCTTCAAAAATTCCGGAGCGAAATATGTCGTACTCACCTCCAAACATCATGAAGGCTTCGCCTTGTGGCAGAGCGGGCAGAGTGTGAACTGGAACAGCGTCGATGCCGGACCGCACCGCGATATTTGCGGCGAACTGGCGGATGCCGTGCGCAAACAGGGGTTGCACATGGGATTTTATTATTCGTTGTACGAATGGAATCACCCGTTGTATCACTCCGACGTAGACCGGTATGTATCGGAACACATGCTGCCCCAGCTGAAAGACTTGGTGATGCGTTACTCGCCCGAAGTGGTTTGGAGCGACGGGGAGTGGGAGCATCCGAGTTCGACCTGGAAAAGCGAGGAGTTCCTGGCTTGGCTTTACAACGACTCTCCGGTACGGGAAACGGTGGTGGTGAACGACCGCTGGGGTGAGGAGACGCGCAGCAAGCACGGCAGTTTCTACACGACGGAATACGATCTGATTCATGATGACGATTCGAAGTCGGTGAAGTTCACGCACCCGTGGGAGGAGTGCCGCGGCATTGCCGGTTCGTTCGGCTACAACCGGAACGAGAATCTGGCAGATTATTCTACCGCCGACGAATTGGTGCGTATTCTGGTCGAGAAGGTATCGCGGGGCGGAAACCTGTTGTTGAACGTCGGACCGACCGCCGACGGTCGTATTCCGGTCATCATGCAGCAGCGGCTGGCGGAGATGGGCGAATGGCTCTCTGTGAACGGTGATGCGATTTACGGGACACACCAATGGCTCGATTGTCCGGAAAGCAACAATCGGGAAGGAGTGTATTTTACGGCGAAAGGCGACGATCTGTATCTGATCGTCACGCGATGGAGCGACAAACCGATCGCGGTGAAAGGCGTGAAGAATCCGAAAAAGGTATCGCTGCTGGGATCGGACAAGCGGGTGAAACATTCGTTCAAAGGCAAGACCTTGACGGTTACCCCTCCGTCGATCGGTTTTGCGGATATGCCGTGCCGTCACGCTTGGGTATATAAATTGGAAAATGCGTTGAAATAAAAAAGATAGGAAGATATGACTTGCGACAACTCGCGGTTCGAAGCGTTGAAAAAGCAGCACGACGCTTTGTTGAACCTTAAAAATGAAAAGGAGGAGTTCGGTAACGGCATTTACGACCGTTACATTCATCCGGTCGTGACCGCCGGACACATCCCGTTGCATTGGCGTTACGACCTGAATCCGGAGACTAATCCGTATATGATGGAGCGTATCGGTGTCAATGCCGCGCTGAATGCGGGAGCGATCAAGTGGAACGGCAAATATATTCTGGTCGTGCGGGTAGAGGGAAACGACCGCAAATCGTTTTTTGCGATAGCCGAAAGCCCGAACGGTATCGACCATTTCCGTTTCTGGGACGAACCGGTGACGATTCCCGAAACGGACGATCCGGATATAAACGTATATGATATGCGTCTGACGCAACATGAGGACGGCTGGATTTACGGTATTTTTTGCAGTGAGCGGAAAGATCCGTCCGCACCCGATGGCGATTTGTCGTCGGCGGTGGCGGCTGCCGGTATCGTGCGTACCAAAGACCTGAAAGTATGGGAACGGTTGCCCGATCTGAAATCGGCGAGCCAACAGCGCAATGTAGTGCTGCACCCCGAATTCGTAAACGGGAAATATGCCCTTTACACCCGACCGCAGGACGGCTTTATCGACACCGGCAAAGGCGGAGGTATCGGTTGGGCATTGATCGACGATATGACCCATGCCGAGGTGAAAGAGGAGACGATTATCAATTACCGCTATTACCATACGATAAAGGAGGTGAAAAACGGAGAGGGCCCTCATCCGATAAAAACATCGAAAGGCTGGTTGCATCTCGCCCACGGAGTGCGTAACTGCGCTGCCGGGCTGCGTTATGTCCTGTATCTTTATCTTACCGATCTGGAACATCCCGAACGACTGATTGCCGAACCTGCCGGTTATTTCATGGCACCGCAGGGCGACGAACGGGTAGGCGATGTGTCGAACGTGTTGTTCAGCAACGGCTGGATATGCGACGAAGACGGTACGGTATTTATCTATTACGCTTCGTCCGATACCCGGATGCACGTGGCTGTGTCGTCGGTCGATCGGTTGCTCGACTATTGCCTGAACACGCCTGCCGACGGCTATCGCTCTGCCGAGTCGGTGGCTGCGATTAAACGTCTGATCGAAAAGAACCGTCCGTTTATGAAATAAAGAAACAAACCATCCGATAATCCGACGGGGTTGTGTCGAAATGCAAGTTTTCGATGCAGCCCCGTTTGAGTAGGTCGGAATGGCGCAACTACCGGATTTTTGTATTCTTTTGTAAGGATTTTGTATTTGCATGTGCCGATACCGGCAATTTCCCGGCGAGCCGGACGCGGTTCGCTGCGGATTGCTCTCATTTGGTATTTTTTTACCGGATATTTCCACCTCTCTCGAAGAATGGGGCAGTATCTTTATACAGCGATTGAGCGGCAACGAAAACAGCCATGAGAAACGATAGTTTTCATCCGTATGATACCAAGTGCGAAACCTTATTTTGAAACACAAACTATAACAGACATTTTATGACAAACTCTTTTTTATCACCGGTAGATCTGTCTATCATCCTGCTCTACTTGGGCGTGCTGATCTTTATCGGCTTCTATCTGAAACGGCGGGCATCGCGCAACCTCGAATCCTATCTTTTAGGCGGGAAAAGCATCCCGTGGTACATGCTCGGACTATCGAACGCCTCGGGCATGTTCGATATCTCCGGCACGATCTGGTTAGTAGCCATCACGGTCATTTACGGCATGAAAAGCATCTATATCCCCTGGCTCTGGCCCGTCTTCAACCAGATCTTCCTGATGATCTACCTCTCCGCGTGGCTCCGGCGGTCGGAGTGCACCACGGGAGCGGAATGGATCACCTTCCGTTTCGGCAAAGACCGGGGCGCGGTGACCTCGCATTGGATCATCGTCATCTTCGCCATCCTCGTCGGGCTGAGCATGCTTGCCTACGGTTTCATCGGCATGGGCAAGTTCATCGAGATCTTCCTGCCGTTGAAGGCGATATTTCCTTTCTTCGATTTTGTGCCCGATGCTTATGTCCCGCACGTATGGGGAATCATCTTCACGCTGTTTGCCGTATTCTATGCGCTGATGGGTGGCATGATGAGCATCGTCTGGGCAGACGTAGCCCAATACGTAATCATGGCAGCCGCCGGCATCGCCGTCGCAGTCATTGCCATGGTACATCTGGACGTAGTCGATTTTTCGTCGTGGCTGCCCGCCGGTTGGTATTCGCCGGGATTCGGCTGGACCCTCGATATGGAGTGGTCGGGCAAATTCGCGGAGTTCAACGACAAGGTGGCTACCGATGGTTACCAGCTGTTCAGCCTCTTCTTCGGCATGGTGCTGCTCAAAGGGGTGCTTTCGAGTATCGCCGGTCCTGCTCCTACTTACGACATGCAGAAAATCCTTTCTACCCGTTCACCCCGTGAAGCGGCTTTGATGAGCGGCTCGGTAACCGTTATCCTCATGCCGATACGTTATTTCATGATCGCCGGTTTCGCCGTATTGGGGTTGATCCTGTTCGACCAGATCGAAGGTCAGATCCGGAATGCGTCGGGGGCAATCGACTTCGAGCTGGTACTCCCGGCAGTAGTGAACCACCCGTGGATCCCAGCCGGACTTACCGGTCTGATCCTCGCCGGACTGTTGGCGGCTTTTATGTCCACTTTCGCCGGAACACTCAACGCCGTGCAAGCCTATATCGTCAATGACATCTATATCAAATACTTCAAAAAAGACGCCACCCCGCGTCAAGCCAACCGCGCCAACTACCTGGTCGGCATCATCGTCGTTGCCATCAGCATCTGCTTCGGTGTGCTTGCAGAAGATGTGAATAGCGTATTGCAATGGGTCACCGGCGCATTATACGGCAGCTACATCGCCGCCAATATCCTGAAATGGCACTGGTGGCGTTTCAACGGACGCGGTTTCGCATGGGGGATGGCAGCCGGAATGGTTCCTGCATTGGTGATCCCGTTGATCCCTTGTTTCGATACGGTGTTGCCACTCTACTATTTCCCGATCATCCTGCTCTTCTCCGTGATCGGTTGTGTGTGGGGTACCTATACGGCACCGGCAACCGATATGGAAGTGTTGAAGAAATTTTATACCAAAACCCGCCCGTGGGGTTGGTGGCGTCCGGTACACGAGTTGGTGGTGGCGGAGAATCCCGGTTTCCGGAAAAATACTTCTGCCTGCCGCGACCTGTTTAATGTCGCCGTGGGAATCGTCTGGCAGACCGCCCTTGTGGCAGCTCCGATCTATTTGGTGCTGAAACAGCTTTGGGCATTTGCCGCAGCCGCCATGGTGGTGGGTGTCGCTACCGTCGTGCTGAAAAAGAACTGGTACGACAAATTGGAAGACTGAACGCGTCAGAGTGAAAACAAAAATAGTAAGAACATAAAAGCATACAGAATATGAAATACGGATATTTCGATGACAAGAACCGGGAATATGTGATTACGAACCCTCGTACGCCGTTCCCGTGGATCAACTATTTGGGTACGGAAGATTTCTTCGGACTGATTTCGAATACGGCGGGCGGTTATGCGTTTTGCAAGGACGCGAAGTTCCGCCGCATTACCCGCTACCGTTACAACGGCGTGCCGATGGATAATGGCGGCAGATATTTTTATATCCACGACAACGGGACGGTATGGAATCCCGGATGGAAGCCGTGCCGTACCGAACTCGACAGCTATGAGTGCCGGCACGGTATGAACTATACCCGGATAAAGGGTAGCAAAAACGGGCTGGAAGCCGAAGTCCTTTTCTTCGTCCCGCTTCATACTTGGGCTGAAATACAGAAAGTGACCTTGCGCAATACGACCGCAGAGACGAAACGGTTCCGACTCTACTCGTTTGTGGAGTGGTGCTTGTGGAACGCCCAGACCGACATGGAGAATTTTCAACGGAATTTCTCTACCGGCGAGGTCGAAGTGAAAGGCAGCACCATCTACCATAAGACGGAATACCGCGAGCGTCGCAACCACTACGCCTATTACAGCGTCAATGCCCCGTTGTCGGGCTTCGACACCGACCGGGAAAGCTTTTTGGGGTTGTACAACGGTTTCGATGCCCCGCAAAGCGTGTTGGAAAATGTACCCCGGAACAGCGTGGCACACGGCTGGTCGCCGGTAGCCTCCCATTGTCTCGACATCGAACTTCAACCGGGCGAGTGCAAGGAGCTGGTCTTCATCCTCGGCTATGTGGAGAATGACCCGCAAGAGAAATGGGAGAGTAAACAGGTGATCGACAAACACAAAGCCGAGGCGACGATTGCCCGTTTCGACACGGCAGAGAAGGCAGATGCCGCTTTTGCCGAGCTGAAAGCCTATTGGGACAAACTTCTGGATATATACACCTTGCAATCCGGCAACGATAAGCTCGACCGGATGGTGAATGTGTGGAACCAGTATCAATGTATGATTACGTTCTGCTTCTCCCGCTCCGCATCGTTTTTCGAAAGCGGTATCGGACGCGGAATGGGATTCCGGGATTCGAATCAGGATCTGGTCGGCTTCCTGCACCAGATTCCCGAACGCGCCCGGGAACGCATCATCGACATTGCCTCCACCCAGTTCCCCGACGGCGGCTGTTATCACCAGTACCAGCCCCTGACCAAAAAAGGCAACAACGAAATCGGTCAAGGCTTCAACGACGACCCCATGTGGCTTATCTTCGGCGTCGTCCACTACCTCAAAGAAACCGGCGACTACACCCTGCTCGACGAAGCCGTCCCCTTCGATAACCAGCCGGGAACGGAAGTTTCGCTGTTCGAACATCTCCGCGTCTCGTTCAACCACATTGTCGAGCACCTCGGTCCTCACGGTCTGCCCCTGATCGGGCGTGCCGACTGGAACGACTGTCTGAATCTGAACTGCTTCTCCGACAATCCCGACGAAAGCTTCCAGACTACTGAAAACAAGACCGAAGGTTCGAAAGCCGAAAGCCTGATGATCGCCGGACTCTTCGTCATGTACGGACGGGAATATGCCCGGTTGGCAGCCCGCATCGGCAAACCGGACGAAGCGAAACGGGCACAGGCAGAAGTAGACCGCATGACCGAAGCCGTGAAACGTTATGGCTGGGACGGCGGTTGGTTTCTCCGTGCTTACGATTTCTTCGGCAACAAGATAGGCAGCGAAGAAAACGAAGAGGGCAAGATTTTCATCGAGTCGAACGGTTGGTGCACGATGGCTGGTATCGGACTCGAAGAGGGAATGGTAGACCGCGCATTGGATGCCGTGAAAGAACGGCTCGACTGTGAACACGGTATCGTGCTGAACAACCCCGCCTACACCACCTACCATATCGAATCCGGCGAAATATCCAGCTACCCCGAAGGCTATAAGGAAAACGCCGGCATTTTCTGCCACAACAACCCGTGGATCATGATCGGCGAAACCGTACGCGGTCGCGGCGACCGGGCATGGGAATACTACCAGAAAATCTGCCCCGCCTACGTAGAAGAAAAAAACAGCGAGCTCCACAAAGTCGAACCCTACGTGTACGCCCAGATGATCGCCGGTAAAGACGCCTACCGTCCCGGCGAAGCCAAGAACTCGTGGCTCACCGGCACGGCGGCATGGAACTATTTCGCCATCACCCAATACATCCTCGGCATCCGTCCCGAATACGACGGGTTGCTGATCGACCCGTGCATCCCGTCCGACTGGCAGGGCTTTACCGTCACCCGGCGATTCCGTGGTGCGACCTACTGCATCGAGGTACGGAATCCGGAAGGCAGGATGAAAGGCGTAAGGACGTTGCGTGTCGATGGCAAGGAAATCGAGGGCAACCTCGTTCCGGTGATGCCGGCAGGCGGAACTTATCGGGTGGAAGTGGAATTGTAACGGATAGAAAGCGATAAAACGTAAGGTTATGCATCATCTATCGAAAAAAAGTATCGTGCTGCTGCTCTGTTGTGTTTTGGCAGGCGGAGCCGTAGCGCAGAAGAAACCCAATATTTATCGGAAAGGCTGGATCGATTTCAACAAAAACGGACAGAAAGATCTGTATGAAGATCCTGCCGCCGCATTGGAGCTGCGTGTCGCCGATCTGTTGTCGCAGATGACCGTCGAAGAGAAAACGTGCCAGCTGGCTACGCTTTACGGTTCGGGGCGCGTGTTGCAGGACAGCCTGCCTACGGCTGCATGGAAAACGGAAGTGTGGAAAGATGGTATTGCCAATATCGACGAACAGGCGAACGGTTTAGGCAGTTTCGGGTCGTCCATTTCGTACCCGTATAGCCGTAGCGTCCGTAACCGGCAGGCTATACAACGTTGGTTCGTGGAGGAGACCCGGTTAGGTATTCCGGTCGATTTCACCAACGAAGGTATCCGTGGATTGTGCCACGACCGGGCAACCCTGTTTCCCTCCCAATCGGGACAGGGCGCGACATGGGACCGAGACCTGATCGGGGCGATTGCGGAAGTGACTGCCCGCGAGGCGAACGCTTTGGGATATACCAATATCTATTCTCCGATATTAGACCTGTCGCGCGATCCCCGTTGGGGGCGTGTGGTGGAGTGTTATAGCGAGGATCCCTATCTGGCAGGCGAGCTGGGCAAGCAGATGATTACCGTTTTGCAGGCAAACGGGCTGGTATCGACACCGAAACATTTTGCGGTGTACAGCGTCCCGGTCGGCGGACGCGACGAAGGTACGCGCACCGACCCGCATGTCGCGCCGCGCGAGATGAAGACTTTGTTGCTCGAACCGTTCCGCAAAGGCATTGCCGAAGCCGGAGCGCACGGCGTGATGAGTTCGTACAACGATTACGACGGTGAGCCGGTGAGCGGAAGCCATTATTTCCTGACCGATATTTTGCGGCGGCAATGGGGGTTCGACGGCTATGTCGTATCGGATAGCGAGGCGGTCGAATTTTTGTACCGCAAGCATCGTACCTGTTCTACTGCCGAGGAGGCTGCGGCACAGGTGGTATCGGCAGGATTGAACGTGCGTACCCATTTCACTTCTCCCGAAGATTTCGTGATGCCTTTGCGCCGGGCTATCGCTCAGGGCAAAGTGTCGATGGATGTAATCGACAGGCGGGTGGCGGAAGTGCTGCGTGTGAAATTCCGGCTCGGACTGTTCGACCAACCGTATAAGGGAGATGTCCGGCATGCCGACCGTATTGTACATTCGGAGGCACATCGGCAGGTTGCCCGCCGGGCTGCGCTGGAATCGCTTGTGCTATTGAAGAATGAGGAGGGGCTGTTACCGCTTTCGAAAGAGTTGAAAAAGGTGGCGGTGATCGGTCCTAATGCCGACGAGCGCGATGAGCTGATCTGCCGTTACGGACCGGCGAATGCCCCCGTAAAGACCGTATATCAAGGTATTAAAGAGCTTCTGCCTTCGGCGGAAGTGGCTTATGCGAAAGGATGCGACGTGATCGATCCCTATTTCCCCGAAAGCGAACTCTATTCCGTGCCTCTCGATGAACGGGAGCAGGGAATGATTGCCGAAGCCGTAGCGTTGGCGGAACGTTCCGATGTGGCGGTACTGGTTCTCGGCGGTAACGAACAGACCGTGCGGGAGGAGTATTCGCGATCCGACCTGAATCTGATGGGGCGTCAGCAACAGTTGCTCGAAGCCGTGTATGCAGTCGGCAAGCCGGTAGTGCTTGTCTTGCTCGACGGCCGTGCCGCTACGATCAATTGGGCGGATAAATATGTTCCGGCTATATTGCATGCGTGGTTCCCCGGTGAGTTTACGGGAGAAGCCGTTGCGCAGGCATTGTTCGGCGATTATAATCCGGGCGGCAAACTGGCGGTGACCTTCCCCCGGTCGGTCGGGCAGATACCTTATGCTTTCCCCTTCAAACCCGGAGCCGATTCGAAAGGTAAAGTTCGGGTGGACGGCGCGTTGTATCCGTTCGGTTACGGGTTGAGCTATACCCGTTTTGAATATGAGAATCTGAAAATAAAGAATCCGAAGATCGGCGAGGGCGGAAGCGTCTCCCTGTCGTTCCGGGTAAAAAATACGGGCGACCGGGCAGGCGATGAAGTCGTGCAACTCTATCTTCGCGACGATTACAGTTCGGTGACTACGTATGAGAAGTGCCTGAGAGGATTCGAACGGGTTCATCTGAATCCGGGCGAGAGCCGGGAAATCTCCTTTACCCTCACGCCGCAGGATTTGGGACTTTGGAACCGGCAGGATGAATTTACAGTCGAACCGGGCACATTCACCGTCATGGTCGGAGCTTCGTCGGAAGATATCCGGTTGCGCGGGACGTTCGAGGTGACCGACAGCCGGGCATCGCAGACGAAAACCGGATTGGCGGCTCTGTCGTTGGCGGTGACCTCTGCCGACGAGGACTGGGTGTTTCTTGCCCCGCAGCAGGTAGAGATGGAGGTGACACCGGAAGTGATTCCGACCCAATCCATGTCGTGCGATCTGGTCTGCCATATCACCACCGACGATTATCGTCCGGTGACCGTGCAACGCTATCCGGTGGAAGTGAAGGCGGGATGTATGTTCCGTCAGGCGATCCGTTTCGCTCCGCCTGCCCCCGGTTTCTATCGCATTACCCTGTATGTCGAGAACGAGGGGAAAAAAGGAGCTGAAAAGAAATTCAATGTCGGCTACGAACCCGAAAAGATTATCTCCGCACCCGATGCAAAGCCCGATTTCGAACAGTTCTGGAAAGAGACCCGTGCCGAGCTGGACAAGGTGGAACCGGACTATAAGCTGACGCTGCTGGAAGAGCAGTGCTCCGATATCAAGAATATGTATCATGTCGAGATGTTCTCTTATGGCGGCGTGAAGATCGAAGGCTACTATTCCGTTCCCAAGAAGCCGGGCAAATATCCGGTGGTGGTGGCTTATATGGGATATGGTGCGAAACCGTATTTCCCCGATGCGAATGCCGTTCCCGAATTTTGCGAGTTCGTGTTGTCCGTGCGCGGACAGGGCATACAGAAAGCGACCAATACGTATGGCGATTGGATCGTGTATGGCTTGGACAGCAAAGAAAACTATTATTATCGGGGGGCATATATGGATCTGATACGCGGCATCGACTTCGTGGCATCGCGTCCGGAGGTGGATGCCGACCGGATATTGGTCGAAGGCGGCAGTCAGGGCGGAGCATTTACGATGGCTGCCTGTGCGCTCGACAAACGGATCAAGGGCGGTGCGCCGCACATTACGTTCCTTTCCGACTTCCGCGATTATTTCCAGATCTGCCCGTGGCCGCGTTCGGCTTTCGAGAAGTATCTGCGCACGCACACCGACAAAAGTTGGGACGATATTTACGATCTGCTCACCTATTTCGATATCAAGAACCTGTCGCAATACATCACCTGCCCCATTATTTTAGGCGTAGGATTGCAGGATGAGACCTGCCCGCCGCATACCAATTTCTCCGGTTTCAACCTGACGAAAGGCAGTCGGGAGTATCATGTGTACCGCGACCAGAAACACGGTGTGGGAAAAAGCTGGTGGAAAACCCGCGAAAACTTTTTCCGCCGTATAGCGGGGTTGCCGGAGCTCGATTGATAAGAACGGAAACACCGTAGTATTTTTACGGTTCGGATAATAAAAGGTGCAGTCTACAAGTACGGTTTAATGATTTCGCCCTCGTCAAAGTTTGTTCTGACGAGGGCGATTCCCGTTTCGGGGAGTTATTGGACATCCCCTTTGTTATTGTTACTCTCTTGTTCGGATATGCCGTGGCTCTATATTCTCCTTGCGGTTTGCATTCTCCGATGCGGCAAGAGCCGGTACTTTGTTTATTTTCCGATGATTTCTTTGAATATGACAGCCGTGGCACCGGAGTGGGATTTGATGTAGTCTCCGGCGGATTTACCGGCTTGTGCGAGAGCTTCGCGATTTGAAATGAAGTTTTCGATCGTCGATTCGAACGATGCGGCATCGTGTATCGGGAATGCTCCGCCATTGTCGATGAGATTTATCGCCTCTTTGAACCGGTGGTAGTTCGGACCGAAGATAACGGGAATGGAATAGACAGCCGCTTCGGCGATGTTGTGTATGCCTACGCCGAATCCGCCGCCGATGTATGCCAGCTTACCGTAGCGATAGAGCGAAGAGAGCAGCCCGAAGCAGTCGATGATCAGACAGTCGGCATCGGCTACGTTGGCTTCCGTTGCCTGCGTGTAACGCAGATAAGGGCGTTTCAGCCGGGCAATAATGGATTGCAGGTGTTCTTCGTGTATCTCGTGGGGCGCCAGAATCAATTTCTGTTCGGGATGCCGGTTGAAGTAATCGAGAATGATCTCTTCGTCTTTGGGCCATGTGCTTCCTCCTACCCAGACGAATTTTTCGCCGACGAATCTCTCCAACAGCGGGTTGGGATCGGCGGAGTTGCTTATTTCCACTACCCGGTCGAAACGGGTGTCGCCTACGACCGACACGTTGCGGACGCCGATGGAATCCAATAGTTTACGGGAGTTCTCGTCCTGTACGTAAAGCCGGGTGAAACAGTGCAGCATTTTGCGGAAGTAACCGCCGTAGAAACGGAAGAATATCTGTTTCGGGCGGAATATCGCCGAGATGATATAGGTGGGGATATTCCGTTTTTTGAGTTCGGTCAGGTAGTTTGCCCAGAATTCGTATTTGATGAAGATAGCCGATTGGGGTTTTACCAAGTCGAGAAACCGGCGGACGTTGCCCGGTAAGTCGAACGGCAGATAGCATACGGCATCCACCTGATTGTAATTTTTCCGTACTTCATAACCCGACGGCGAGAAGAATGTAAGCAGGATCTTCCGTTCCGGATAGGTGCGGCGAATGGTTTCGATGAGAGGCCGTCCTTGTTCGAATTCGCCTAATGAAGAGGCATGAATCCATATATATCCGCCGTTTTTGTCGAGCGTCTTTTCGAGATAAGGGAATATCTCTTTCTGTCCCTTTGTCAGTTTGCCCGCTTTGGGATTGCGGTGCGACACGGAGGCGACGAGGTGTTTGTAACAAAAGATGCCGAAATTATAAAGTCTTCTCATAGATATATATAGATGCTTGCTATGCCGTTAGAGTATGGTTTTCAGTTTTTGGCGGGTTTTCAAATTCCGGCGGTCTTTCCACATGTCTTCGTCGAAATAGGCGCGTACGATCAACTGTTGTTGCAGGTTTACTTTTCCCGGTGTGAAGTGGAAGTTGATCGATGCCATGCAATTGACGTAGCAGGTGCGGAATATGTAGCCGTAAATATCCAGCCGGTCGTACAGACGCGATTGGAAGAAAGGATCGCCCATATTGAGTTGTGTGCCTAATCCGGGACGCACGCCGCCGGTTTCGGTGTCATGTATCCGGTAGAAGGGCATCAGGTTTTCGCCGTAATAGAATGTATTTTTCAATCCGAGGAAGCGCCATTCCGCCAACAGGTCTATCAGGATGCCGCCGGGGTATTTGAACCCGCCGAATGCCCGTTCGCGTTCCAGTGCCTGATGGTATCCGACTTTAAGCGTCAAGGTGTCCAACCCGGTGATTCGGGTCAGGTTCAGCCCGACATAAGGGCTGATTGCCAGATCGTCGGTTACCGTTTCGGTGTTGTCGGCATTCCGGGAGCGAGCCAGATGGTTCATCATCACCCTGCCGCCGAAGAAAAATTCGGAGCATACGTCCCAACGTCCGTTGAACATCACCATAAAGGCTTCGCGCATGCGGGTGGTTTGTATCTGCCGCCAGTCGAGCAGGAGTTCGGCGAATCCTTTCCGATCGTGGTATTGAAGCAATACGCCTGCCAGATTGGGTCGGTAGTAGGTCAGTGAATCGAATTGGAACACTGCCGGGGCATTTTCAAAGAGATGCGTACGCGGAAACAGTCCGAACGACATGTTGAAATGCTTCGACAGGAACCGGTAATAGAGCGTGGGCACGACTTGCGGATTGCGTCCGTCCATCGGTTGTATCCAGCTGGCTCCTGCCATGATTCGGCTGCTAAGGCTGTCGGGACCGATGGCGATGCCGATTTCGGGAGCCAGACGTGCGCCGATCAATGTTTGCGACCGGGCATGGGCGTAAGGGTATTCCCGATTGTCGAAGAACGCGTCGAAATTGACGTTCCATGCCAATTTCTGCGCATAGCTTATCCCTGCGACTGCTATTAGGCAGATCGTCAGGAGTAAACGGCGCAGGGATTCTTTTATCATCGGGATCGTGTCGGATGTTTATTTGATACGTTCGATGGCTTTGCGGATACGGGCGATGGTCTCTTCGCGTCCCATGATTTCGGTGATGTCGAACATGTGCGGACCTTTGCATTCGCCGACTACTGCCAGCCGGAATGCGTTCATCACATTGCCCAAGTGGTAGCCTTTGCTTTCGATCCAGCCCAACACCTCTTTTTCGGAGGAAGCGGATGCGAAATCGGGCAGGTTCTGCAACAGCACGATCAGTTCTTCCATGATAGCCGGGGTGTCTTCTTTCCAGCGTTTTTTCACCGATTTTTCCTCGTAGGTCTCGGGAGCGACAAAGAAGAATGCCGTCTGTGCCCAAAGATCTTTGATGAAACTTACCCGGTCTTTCACCAATGCGACGATGCGGGTGAGGGTAGGCAGGTCGGTTTTTACGCCTTTCGATTCGACGATCGGCATGAAGAGTGCGGCAACTTCTTCGTTGCTCAACATCTGTATGTATTTATGGTTGAACCATTTGCCTTTTTCGTAGTCGAAACGGGCACCGCTCTTGCTGCATTTTTCCAATGAGAAGAGTTCGATCAGTTCGTTCATCGAGAGTATCTCCTGATCGTTTCCGGGATTCCAGCCGAGCAGCGCAAGGAAATTGACAACGGCTTCGGGAAGGTAACCGGCTTCGCGGTATCCCGACGATATTTCGCCGGTCTTGGGGTCATGCCATTCGAGCGGGAATACGGGGAATCCGAGGCGGTCGCCGTCGCGTTTGCTCAACTTGCCTTTGCCGTCGGGTTTGAGCAGCAGCGGCAGGTGTGCGAAACGGGGCATGGTATCTTCCCATCCGAAAGCCCGGTACAACAGGACGTGCAACGGTGCGGACGGCAACCATTCTTCGCCGCGTATCACGTGGGTTACTTCCATCAAATGGTCGTCTACGATGTTTGCCAAGTGATAGGTGGGCAGCTGGTCAGCCGATTTGTAAAGCACTTTGTCGTCGAGGATCGACGAGTTGATAGTCACTTCGCCGCGTATCAGGTCGTTTACAACGACATCTTCGCCCGGCTCGATGCGGAAACGCACAACATATTGTTTGCCTTCGGCGATCAGCGCGTCTACTTCTTCTTTGGGAAGGACGAGCGAGTTGCGCATTTGCAGGCGGGTGGATGCGTCGTACTGGAAGTTGGCGATTTCGGCGCGTTTGGCTTCCAGTTCTTCGGGGGTATCGAAAGCGATATAGGCTTTCCCGGCAGCGAGCAGTTCGTCTACGTATTTGCGGTAGATCTCTTTGCGTTCCGACTGACGGTAGGGACCGTAGTTTCCGCCGTAGCTTACTCCTTCGTCGAAACGGATGCCGAGCCATTCGAGCGATTCGATGATGTAGTCTTCGGCTCCGGGAACGAAGCGTTGCGAGTCGGTGTCTTCGATACGGAAAATCAATTCGCCGCCGTGTTGTTTGGCGAACAAATAGTTATATAAAGCAGTACGCACACCACCGATGTGCAGTGCGCCGGTGGGGCTTGGGGCGAAACGCACCCTTACTTTTCGTTCTGTCATTATTTTATTTGTTTAAAATATAGGCTGCAAAATTATACATTTTTTTTATTTTCCGGATAAAAACAACTGCGTATTCCGTAAAAGTTTCCGCTATTTTTTATCGGAGCGAATCCGGTTTGTTTCCGGGTTTCCGGATTGCCCGGGAAATTATAAACCTTCGTCGAGTTCGTCGAGTATTTTTTTTACTTCTTCGTCGGTTTCGAAGAGTTTGGTTTTGCAGAACCGCAACAGTTCGAGCGAGCGGGCTGTGGCTTGTCGCAGTTCGTCGATGCCGCATTGATTGTTTTGCAGCCGCACAACGATCTGTTCCAGTTCGGCGATCGCTTCGGCGTAGGTTTGTTTCTTCTTTTCTGCCATAAGTGGTTTTATTTTTGTTCTTGTTTGTCGATATCGGTTACTTCCGACCAGATGCTTCCGCCGGGCAGCAGGGTTTGCAACTTGTCGCCGGGCTGTACATCGTCGGGCGATTGTACGGCTTTGCCGTGGTTGAGCGTGAGGGTGTATCCCCGGCGCAGAATGGTGTCGGGCGATACGAGGTCGATCATTTGTCCGAGCGTTTCGACGTGCTTGCCGGCATCGGCAAGTATCTGCCGGACGCTTTGCCGCAGCCGCTCTTCCGCCAAGCCGATGCGGGCGCGTTGTTCTCCGATCCGCCGGTCGGTGAGCGGTGCCAAGATGTGGGTTATTTGCCCGATGCGGTTGCGCTCGGCGGCGATCTGCCGGTTCGATTCGCGGTGTATGGTTGCGCTCAATGTTTTCAGCCGGCTGTATCCGGTGTGTATGCTGCGTTCGGTCCAGAGCGGAATGTTCTGGGCGATTCGTTGGACGGATTGTTTTTCCGTGTCGATTTTCTGCCGGACGGCTGAGAGCAGAGTACGGTTCAGTTCGCGTAGTTCCATGTCGGCAGCGTGTACTTTCCCGATCAGCCATTCGGCGGCTGCGGTGGGAGTTTTTACCCGGATATTGGCTACGGCATCGAGTACCGTATCATCCCGTTCGTGCCCGATGCCGGTAATGACGGGCAACGGAAACTGGGCTACGTTCGCCGCCAGCAGGTAGCTGTCGAAGCTGCTCAGATCGGATGTCGCTCCTCCGCCGCGAATGATGACTACCCCGTCGAACCGGTCGGCGTGGCTGGCGATACGGTCCAGGGCGGCAATGACCGAGCTTTCGGTTTGTTCGCCCTGCATGACGGCGGCAAAGAGACGGGTATAGAACCGGTAGCCGTACCGGTTATGGTCGAGCTGGTCGATGAAGTCGCCGTATCCGGCGGCAGTACCCGACGATATGACGGCGATTCGCTGGGGGAGTTGCGCCCATTCCAACTCTTTGTTCATGTCTATCACGCCGTCGTCGGTAAGCTGTTTCAATATTTCGGCTCGCCGACGGGCGGCATCGCCGAGCGTGTAGACGGGGTCGATGTCGGTGACGGTAAGATTGAGCCCGTACAGTTCGTGGAATGATACGGCTACTTGTACGAGTATTTTCAATCCGGTATGCAAGGTCTGTCCGGCTGTTTGCTCGAAGTAGGGGCGCAACAGCCGGAATGTATTGTTCCAGATCGACGCGCGAGCTTTGGCTACGGTTTTGCCGGTACGGTCTTTCTCGATGAGTTCGAGGTAGCAGTGACCGGAATAGTTGGTGTGCATTTCGCTGATCTCCGCCTGCACCCAATACCGGTCGGGGAACGCCTCCGATACGGCATCGCTCAATAAAGAGTTCAGTTCCAATAGGGTAAATGTACGTTCGTTCATAGCGGTAGCGGCGATGGATTGTCGATTCTTATTTTCCGGCATTGTATGCCTTCGGCTGTTTGCCGTCTGACGATATAGATGCCTGTCGCCATTTGCGGGAGCGGGCATGGCGACAATGCCGGAACTGCCGTTTGAAAGGCGGTTTGTCCCGAGGGTGTGTACAAGGTGATGTGCGATGGCTGGTCTATTGCGCCGATCGTCACCGTGCTGCCTTCGGTGTAGATGATAAAGGGGGCGTCTTGCCGGGTTGTACCGGAGATTCCGCTTCCGGTGGCGTAGGCGGTGTAAAAGTCGGGAATGCCGTAGCCGACCAGAGAGTCGGGTGTGGCATATTGCGAACTGTTCTGTCGAACCGTTTCGATTATCTCCCGGGCTGTCAGCCGGGGCAGGCTTTGCCACAGACAGGCTATTCCGCCGGCGACTAACGGGGTGGCGAACGATGTGCCCGAAACGTATTTGTCCGATCCGTCGCTTTGGAGTACGGCGGTCGCTACGCCCCACGCGGCGACATCGGGCTTTATCCGTCGGTCGGCGCTATATCCGCGGCCTGAGAACGAAGCCGGAACTCTTGTCCCGTTTACGGCTCCGACACTCAAAACATCGGCTGCATCGCCGGGGAAGGTAATTTTTCCCCATGCTTTATCGCCTTCGTTACCGGCACTCACGACTACTGCCATCCCTTTTTCTGCACCGGTTTGTGCCGAACGGGTGATGAAGGCGGAATGTCCGTCGAGCTGGGCATGGGTGTAGTTCATCGCCGGATCGTCGAAAGTATAATAGCCGAGCGACGACGATACGATATCGACGCCGATGCTGTCGGCAAACTCGATGGCGGCAGTCCAATAGTCCTCTTCCGACCGGTATTCCGTCGGAAGATGTTCCGAAACCAACAGCCAGTAGTCGGCGTTCGGTGCGCTCCCGATATAGTGGGTGGAATCGACGGCTGCAAAAGTGGAGAGTATCATCGCCCCGTGGTTGTCGTACCGGTCGTAATCGAATCTTCCGGAGAGGAAATCGAATGTACCGGCTATCCGGTCGGGGTCGATATGGGGATTCCGGTCGGCTTGCAAAAAGCCGTCGTCGATGATGGCGATACGCATGCCTTCACCGTGGAATCCGGCAGCATGCAACCGGGGGATGCCGAGCATCGACAGCTGTGCATAGCTTTGTCCGTAGATCTGTTCGGAGGGAAATGCGGGAGTGTCAGTTGAGTGGGAGCCGGTGACGACGGTGCGTTTCCGGTTTGCCGGAGTTTCGGTGATGTCGCCCGACAGCCCGACGAATTGAATGTCCCGGACAAACGGAAGGGTGGCAATGCCGGTCAGCCGGGTCGTATCGTCCAGTCCGATCAGGGCGGTATTGTGCCAGCGCGATGCGGTTAATATTTCGGCGCCCTGCCGTTTCAGGGTTCTGAGGTAGTCGGTGCAGACCGGAAGATCGGCAGAGTCGATAGCGATGCCTTGCTTGTTGCGCCGTTCGATGGCTTTTTCCGACAGATAGGCTTCGGGTTGCGATAAAGAGTATTCGCTTCCCGGTTTGTCGGAAAGATACACCCGATAGTCGTGGCGGGGTGTAGCCCCTGTTGCCAGTGCGATCGGGAGGATAATGAACAGCGTCAGTAGTCTCATGCTTCCTTTGGGGTTTGATATCGTTTCAGTGCGCGTTGGTCGGCGATAATTCCTCCGCCGATTACCCGGTCGCCGTCGTAGAACACCGCCGATTGTCCGGGAGTGATTGCCGATGCGTCTTTCTCGAAGACGACTTTCAGGTTGCCGTCGTCGAGCGGCTGTATGCGGGCGGGCAACGGTGTGCTTCGGTAGCGGATACGTACCGATATGGTACGATCGGCATAACGTTCCCTGTTTTCGAATTCCGGATGCTCTACCAGCATTTCGCGGGTAAGCAATTCTTCGGCATCGCCCAGACGGATCGTATTCTTTACAGCGTTGATCTTGATGACGTAAGCCGGTTTTCCCAATGCGATCTCCAATCCTTTACGTTGTCCGATGGTGTAGAACGGGAACCCCTTGTGCTGCCCGATTTTTCGGCCGATGCGGTCTACGAAAAATCCGCCTGCCACCTGTTCGTCCAGTCCGGGAATCATTTCGCGCAGGAAGTCGCGGTAGTCGCCCGGGATGAAGCAGACCTCCATGCTCTCTTTCTTTTCTACTTTCTCCTTGAATCCGCGTTCGAGCACATACGATTTGATATACTCTTTGGTCATTCCGCCTAAGGGGAATAGCGTGCGCGACAATTCTTTCTGCCCGAGCCGCCAGAGGAAATAGGACTGGTCTTTCTTCGGGTCGATTCCTTGCAGCAGGGTATAGTGCCCGTCGGTCTGTTCTATGCGGGCATAGTGCCCGGTGGCGACAAAATCGCATCCTAACCGGTCGGCTTCGGAAAGGAGGTATTTCCATTTGAAATAGCGGTTGCACATGACGCAGGGATTGGGTGTGCGTCCGTTCATGTATTCGTCGATGAAAGATTGCACCACTTCTTCCCGAAACTCTTTGCGGATGTCGAGGGTGTGGTGCGGTATGCCTAACCGTTCCGCCAGCTCCCGGGCTTCGAGTGCATGTTGCGGTTCGGTCTGCCCCGGAGTGGGGAAATGAGCGGGCAAGTCCCACATCCGCAAAGTCATCCCGACTACATCGTAGCCTTGTTCTTGCAGCAACATACATACAGCCGAGCTGTCTATGCCGCCGCTCATACCTACCAACACTCTACATTTCTTTTCCATTGCTTTTTCGCTTTTTTGCCTTTGCGCCTTTTCTCCGCCGTTTTACAAAAATAATGCAAGCCGAAAACAGAGGCAAGTTCACTTGACCTATGTTGAGGCGCAGCTTATTTTCTGTAAAGATAATGCAAGCCGAAAACAGAGCCAAGTTTATTGAGGCAATGTTGAGGTTTCGTTTGTTTTATTTAAAGGTAATACAAATCTCTTTCGTAAGTGCATCCAGCAGTCCGGCACAGGCATCTTCCAGTATATTGAGTACATTTTCGAATCCGTCCGCCCCCGAATAATAGGGATCGGGAACATGGTCTACCGGATAGTGCCGGCAATAATCGGTCATACGCTGCACTTTTGCCGCTTCTTCGGGGGTGTTTGCCCGGTCGCGGAGCGTGTCGTAATTGCTGTCGTCCATTGCCAGAATCAAGTCAAACCGTTCGAAATCGGCGGGGCGTACCGGACGTGAGCGGTGTTCGAGCAAATATCCGCGCCGTGCCGCATGCGCCCGCATCCGCGGGTCGGGCAGTTCTCCTGCATGACCTCCGTAAGTGCCTGCCGAATCTACACCGATCGAGTCGATGCCTTGTTGTTTCATGAGGTGGCGGAAGATACCTTCCGCCGCCGGAGAGCGGCAGATATTTCCTAAACAAACGAACAGTATCTGTCTCTTGATGTATTCCATAACGAATTGCTTTTTAAACAAAACGCCGTACAATCGGTGGATTGCACGGCGCGTTGTATGTTTATAAAAATTATAAACGCAGATTAGTTGAGGGGCTCAACGGAAACGAAAGAACGGTTGTCTTTGCGTTTGCGGAATACCACCGTACCGTTTACCAATGCAAACAGCGTGTGGTCTTTACCCATTCCAACATTGTCACCCGGATGGTGAACTGTGCCTCTTTGGCGAACCAAGATATTACCGGCTTTGGCTACTTGACCACCAAATACTTTGATGCCTAATCGTTTGCTTTCCGATTCACGGCCGTTCTTCGAACTACCAACACCTTTCTTATGTGCCATTTTCTTAGAATTTTAATAGGGGTTAAGCAACAATTTCTTTAACTAACACTTCGGTGAAATATTGGCGGTGACCATTGCGTTTGCGGTAACCTTTTCTTCTTTTCTTTTTGAAGACAATAATTCTTTCACCTTTTACGAGACCTTTCTTTCCGTATCCGTCGTTCGATACGACCTCGCAAACAACTTTTGCTCCATCTACGGTAGGAGCACCTACGGTAACTGCGCCGTCTTTATCGACGAGCAACACTCTTTCGAATTCGAGAACTGCACCGTGTTCAGCTCCCAAGTAGTGAACGAACAATTTCTTACCTGCTTCGGCTTTGAATTGTTGTCCCTGAATTTCTACAATAACGTACATCTGTTAATTATATTTACAGGTTATCTCTGTCAGGCGGGGCATTTTGCACCTCTTAATTTGAGCCTGTTTCAGAATCAGCGCACAAAATTACGCTTATTATTTCTAATACACAACAGATTGACCGATCTTTTTTTCTCTTTTTTGTTTTATCGCATCTTCCGGTTGTTTTTGCCGTCTACTTTTACGGTCGGAAGAAAGGGTCGGGATTTCCTGCCCGCAATGACTATTCATCATTATTAAAACGATAGAATTTATGGCGAATGAGAAATTACAATTGCCGGTGGACGAAAATCAGCATGCGTTGCAGGTCTGTCCGGTTTTGGCATGCGTGGATGTGAGCGGATCGAAAACCGTACGGACTACCGGAAAGGTTATCCGGGTGTATGCGGTCGGTGCGACGACGATCAAGGAGAGCGGCAGCAGTGCTGCGGCATTGAAGATTCCGGAAGGAGGAGTGGAGTATTTTGCAGTTACGCCGGGAATGCAACTGGCGGTAACCGGCAACTGTAATATAGGAGGAGTGACATTATGATTTCCCGTTTCGGATTTATGGGTATTCGCCGGATGATCGCCTGCTTTTTGGCTCGCATCAATTTCCGCCTTTCCGGAAGTGGCTATCTTCGGGGGGCTGACGGTAGTTTCTATTCGACA
Organism: uncultured Porphyromonadaceae bacterium; assembly: GCA_900538555.1. Classification (GTDB taxonomy): domain Bacteria; phylum Bacteroidota; class Bacteroidia; order Bacteroidales; family Barnesiellaceae; genus UMGS27. The sequence continues at coordinate 154,567 of UPYI01000002.1, read as the reverse complement.
GCCGGGGCGCGTCATACTTCTGTCTATTCCGGGGCGAAAGTCGATTTGTTTATTAAAACCGTATGTCAATGAATATTTATAAAAGTACATATACCGGAGCGCAGCTCGATGCCGCTATTCAGAAATGCGATCTTTTGGCAGGCGATGTGCGTGCCGCTATCGCACGGAAGGGCGGCAGGATCGACGGGCAGACTCCGGTGTCGCAATTTGCCGCAGCCGTAGAGAGCATAGGAGAGTATCAACCGCGACCGGAATGGGGCGATCTGGCTGCCTTATGTCCGACGTACGGCTTTGTGGCGGTGGTGACCGATGAGCCTCCGGTCGATAGCGAAGGCATTGTGTTTTGTTTCAACAGTTTCTTTGCCGGAACGGTCGATTGGGGCGACGGCACGGTCGAAACGGAATGGAAGTTCTGCCACGACCATGTCTATACGCCGGGTACGGGGCAGGTCGATTCGCAGGGCAATGAGTTCTGGATCGTGAAAGTGTCTTGTACGGAACGTACGGACAATATGAATTTTGTGAACGGACCTGACTCGGAACGTGTGGGCGGTGTCGTATCGTCGTTGAAATACATCTGTTTCGGCGGTGAGACCGTCACGGGGACGATTACGTTCGGGTGCGAATCGTCGATGGGGCATCTGCTGTCGTATCCCCATCTGGAAGCGATACGAATGGTCGGCGAGCATTATCATGTGCCGGTGCTGAAAATGAACCAGACGGTGAAACATCTGATTGTGGATGAGGGTGCCGTGTGTACGAAACTGCCGAACGATGCTTTGGACAATTCGATTGCCCGGATGAACCGTCCGTTGGTGGTGGCTGCCGACAGCGATATTTATACCGATTCGGTTTTTTATCGGAACTACGACAATGAGATGTCGCTCGATTTCAGCGAGGTGGATAGCTCTGCCCGGTCGGTGTATCGTGGATTCGCCTATTCCCGGATTTGTCGGGTGATTTTTCCGTCGGACGGGACGGAGATGCTTACCGCCAATTACAGTTTTCAAGGCAATACGCAAATCGAAGAGATCGTTTTTCCCGATACGATGCCCGATTGTGCCAGCATCAAGTACATGCTTTCGGGTACCAGCCGGTTGAAACGCCTCGTGCTGCCAGCCGATCTGGGAGAAAATGTGGCGAAGGTCGATGGTACTCAGGCGTTTTCGGGATGCGGTTACCGGGGTGTGATAGCTTTGCCGAATACCAAATTCAGTGTGTTGCATGCCAACGGTGCGAGCCATGAACTGTGCCGGATCAAGGGATTGAGTTTCTCTCCTCAGTCGCCTTTCGACGGTGCAGCCCCGCAACTCGATATCAGTTACAGCGATATTGACGGGGACGGTATCCGGGCGATTTTGGCTTTGCTGCCCGATGTCAGTAGTGCTGCCGACGGGATTACCCGCACGGTTTCCATTGTCGGTGCGACCGGGGCTTCCGACATCGGTGAGGAGACGTTGGCGTCGGTGGCGACGAAGGGCTGGACTGTGACCCGATAACGAATAACAATATAATAATAGGTAAGATATAGGATATGGAACAAAATACAATACAAGTAATTAAATTGTCGGCTTCCGACGGCATGGTGCTTACCGATACGGAACGTACGGTATTCGGTAAAACGTTTTATCTGGGGGTGACCGATTCGGTAGGGAACTATACGGAGATTCCCGAAGAGGAGGCGGAACGCCTGCAACAGGAACAACGGCGCAAGCGGTTGGACGAGATCGACCGGATAACTGCCGACGGGGAAGAGGCGTAACCGATGCGATTTGAAAAACAGCGGGGAGGAGTGCCGGTGTTGTCTGATACTCCTCCCCGCTGTTTCAATAAGACGGTGGGGCAGATGTTATTTAGCTCTTACCATTACATAAGCGTAGTCTTTGTTCAGAATCAGAGAATTGATGCTGTTTTCCGATTCGTATTGAGCGATGATACCGTTGGCGCGTCCGTTTACCTCGTACAGGTCGATCGCATCCTGCGGTGTGGCGAGAGTCTGCAATTCGCTGCCGAACACATCGGTCACGTAGTATTTTATCGGAGTTCCCAACAGATACTCTTCCGAATTCAGGATCATATCTTTCCATTGAGCGATCAGTTTGCTTTCGTCGCTGTCGGGAATATAGATCGAGATTTCTTTGATCGTAGTCAGTGAGGCATCCGAATCGAAGTTCATCGTGTACGAATTTCCTTTGTTATCGATCGCGCTGTTGAAGTAGAGATATGCCAACGCCGTGCCGAATTGCAGTTTGTTGGTGATTTCGTAATTTTCATTCAATACTTCGTCGATATTGCGGTTGAGGTATTTGCCGATCGTATTGAAGCGCAACGGGAAATAGTTGCGGCAGATTTCTACATGGAACAGATCGTAATCCATTACCGGGCAGCAATATACGCCGCGGGCTATACCGAATATCGAATAGATCATGGTCGAATGGCTCGGGTCGAGCAAACCGAGAGTCTCTTCCGGTGTCTGTTTCAGTCCGCCTTCTCCGGTCTGTCCGTTAATGAATTTGGCACCGTAGAAAGTTCCTAACTTGTAATCGCGCGGCGATTCGAGCAGATTGCTCCATACCTGATCGGCTTCGACCTCCGTATCGGCAGTCAGTTGCATGCTGATGCGGTTGAGCTTGTTGTCGTCGTCGAAGTTGAACACGGCAGCGAACGGATGCTGTTTCTGGTCTTTTACATATACGACGGTGCGTCCCAGACTGTCGGTCTCTTGTGTCGCTTCGCCGAACGTGGGGAATATCTCGTCGGCACTCTTTTCGATAAATGCCGCCAGATCGACATACGATGTTTCTACATAATTCTTGGGCGTCTTGTCTCCCTGATCGGGTTTGTTGGGTGTGTCGTTTCCGTCGTCGCAGGAAGTGACCATCAAAAGGGCTGTCAGACATGCGCTCATAAATACACTTTTCTTTTTCATAGCGTAAAATGTTTCTTTAATGAATATTAAATCTTTTCTGGCACTTTCTTTTTTCCAAAAAAAAATCTTTCTTTGCGACAAAGAAAAATATAATTATTCAATAATGAAAATTATTTCTCTTTTATTAAACCCAATTAATTACAAAAAATCAGAATTTATGAAAAAGATTTACTTCTTGCCGTTATGTCTGTTTGCGGCATTCCCGATGTCGGGAGAAAATTTTGAGTCGGATAACTTTAATGGTGAATGGGGAAGCGATGCAAGCAACCAAGGGGTGCAACCTGCCGGTTGGAATGCCGTTTCGTGCAGTGTTTCCAGCCCGTTCTCCGGTTCGATGAAATGTGGAACGGTATCGAAAGGTGAGGATGGAACGAATTTCTGGCCTATCATTACCAATACGTTTGCCGGTGGTTCTAACTGGGGTGTGGAATATGGTTTTACCGTGCCGGGTATGCTGACATTGGGCGATCCGACGATGTATATCAATGCCAACTATTTTACTCCGGGTCATAGCAGCCTGGCTATCGAAGGCGGTGTGGCATTCGATGCCCGCCCGGTGAAAATGCAGTTCAAGGCAAAATATTACAAACCTGCCGACAGCAGCGTGGAAGCCGATGCTGCCAACATCAAGATCTATTTTTGGAAAGGTTCGGTAACGACTGCCGATGAAATCGCGTCTACCAGCTATACTGACGAAATGAGTTCGGTGCTGGCTGGTGCGGAAGGCGTTACGCTGATCGGTTTGGGTGAACTGACAATCAGCCAAGACATCGACGAATTTACGGAACAAGAGATTGCTATCGAATACTATACGGCAGATCTGCCGGAAAAGATGAATATCGTTTTCTCCGCCTCTGATTTTATGAAACGCGAAGATCCGAGATTCGATGTTGCCCGTCAAGCCGAATTGTGTGTCGATGACGTAGCTTTGGTTTACGGTTCGTCGGCTGTCGAAGGTCTTGATGTTCCGGCTCTGGAAGTGGCTGTAACCCGTGAAGGTCTCACCTTGAATACGACGGAAGCATTGCCCGTTGTTATCTACCGTGCCAACGGTATGCAGGTGGCTGCCGGTGTTGCTGAAAACGGTCACTTCGCATTCGGATTCAACCCGGGTGAGGTTTATATTGTAAAAGTAAAAGATAGCGTCGTAAAAGTTCGCGCGATCTAAATCGGTTAAATGCTTGTTTTGTCTATGAAAAAATCCTTTTTGATCGGGGTATTGTGCTGTTTCTTCTCTTTCTGCGGCGAAGCGGCGATATCCGGAGCGGCGAAACTTTCGGTTGCCACCCGACAGGGGATCGACCGGATATACCGGACGGAATCGTTGCGGAAGGTGCGCGGAGAAGATGCGACATTGAAATTGGTGGTACGGTGTTCCGCTCCATTGGGAGAAGAACAGTGGGCTGCCTGCGGTATTGCCGACTATACCCCGATCGGAGAAGGTTTCTATACCGTACGTACCGGCCGTGACGGATTGTCCGCCCTGCTGTCGCTTCCCGAGGTGATACGGGTCGAATTGTCCCGGACGGCATCGCCGTCGTTGGATATGGCGCGTGCCGATACGCAGACGACGGGCGTGCAGGCAGGCGACGGTTTGCCTTCGCCTTACACCGGAAAAGGTGTGGTGCTGGGATTTATCGACTCCGGTTTCGATGTGGCTCATCCCGCATTCCGTACCGCAGACGGAGCGACGTTGCGTGTCGTCCGGTTTTGGGATCAGGTGGGCGACCGGAAATTGGAGACGGCGGCGGATATATTGGCTGCCGGTACCGATAACGAGGAACAGACCCACGGGACGCATGTAGCCGGTATTGCCGGCGGCGGATATTTCGGAGCCGTGCAGACTTCCGCCACCGAACAGGTCGATCGGAATCCCTATTACGGGGTGGCTTACGATGCCGATCTGGTCATGGTGGGTTCTACATTGGAAGATGCCGATATCCTCGACGGAATCCGTTATGTGTTCGATTATGCCGAAACAGAAGGGAAACCGGCGGTGGTGAATATCAGTCTGAACGTTCCGTACGGACCTCACGACGGAACTTCGCTGTTCGACAAAGCCGTTGAAAGCATGGTGGGCGAAGGCCGTATTCTTGTCGGCTCGATCGGCAACGAGGGGCGTAACCGTACGCATGCTTCGCTCGAACTCGACGGTGCGTCGCCGGCATATACTCTTTTCTCTCCTTCCGGATTGGATACCAAGACGGTAGAGATGTGGGGAGAGAATGATTCTTTCGTGCTTTCGGTCGATTTTATCGACTCGGCAGGCGAAGCCGTATGGAGTTGTTCGGTGACCGATACCGATAGTAAATTCCCGGTATCGACCGACATGAACCACCGGGAAGATGCCGAAGTGGCGGTATATACCGAAGTCTGGGAAAATGGCAGACGGGTGTTCCGTATCGCATTCAACAACATTTATCTGAAAGGCTACGATATTCGTATCGGGGCTTCCGGAACGGCGCAGCACGTCGATTTGTGGACCGACCGTAACAGCGGTCAATTCACCGACGGAGGCAAGAGCGGGTATTTCAATTACGATGTGAACTATTCGTTCGGCGAATTGGGCGGAACGGGACGGCGCACGATTTCGGTCGGGAATTATACCACCCGCAATGTGTGGACGAACTATTCCGGAGTACGTCAGTCGATGTTGCTCGACTACCCGATAGGCAAGATAAACTATACATCCAGCTGGGGACCATTACCCGAAGTCCGGGTGAAACCCGAAGTGGTGGCGCCGGGCGGAATGATCATGAGTGCCGTTTCGTCGTATTCGAGCTATTACAAGGCGACCAGTACCAATACGATCGCTTCTACGCGCTTCGAGGATAAGGATTATTTCTGGGGACAAATGACCGGAACATCGCAGGCTGCGCCTTTCGTGGCGGGCGTGATCGCTACGTGGCTGGAAGCGAACCGGTATATGACACCCGAACTGATCCGTACGATTTTGCGCCAGACATCGGTGCAGGACGATTTTACCGGTGTTTGTCCCAACAGTGCCTACGGCTATGGCAAAATCGACGCGCTTGCCGGAGTGCAAAGAGCGTTGGAGTTGACCGGCATCGACCGTACCGTATCGGATAAGCCGTATCGGATAACCGGTAACGGCGTTTGTCTGGTCGCATCTGCCGAACCGGTGCGCATTACCGTTTATGCCGTAGACGGGCGGATGTTGTCCGACCGCACTTTGCCTTCTGTCGCCGACGGAGAACTGCTCGGCTGGGATGCATTGGGTTTGTCTGCCGGCATTTATATTCTGCGTATCGGGCAGCAAAGCGAGAAAGTCGCAGTGCGGTTCTGAAAAAACGGGAACGAGTAAGGGAGGTATTTCCTTCGGATATAAAAACGACGATGTGTCATAATGTCCAATCTGCTGCGTTGCCATCGGAATTCGGACTAAGTCGTTTACGTCAGTAAACTCCTGTCGTCCTCATCCTCGGCGCCTTGCATCTCAGACATTCTAACGCATCGAAACGGGGTTGTGTCGAAATGAGAATTTCGGTACAACCCCGTTTTTATGTAATGGCGTTGTGCCTGATATTCCTATTCGGTATATTTCTTCGGCAACACCGGCATCGCACCGGCTTGTGTGCAGACATAAGCCGAAACTTCTACGGCGGCGCGGTGCGCTTCGGTAACACTTTTCCCTTTGAGTATCGACGAGATGAATGTGGCGGTGAAGGAGTCGCCTGCGCCTACCGTGTCGGCTACTTCCACTTTGGGCGTTTCCACAAACGAGACGTTGCCGGGGGTAAAGACGTAGCTGCCGTTTACTCCGCAGGTAAGGATCAGCATTTTCAGATTGTATTTCCCGAGCAGAATCCAGCATTTGTCTTGCAGGTCGATGCCGGGATACCCGAACATGCGGCTGACGGTAACCAGTTCCTCATCGTTGATTTTAAGGATATTGCACCGTTGCATCGACTCGCAGAGTATCTCTTTGTTGTAGAACCCCTGCCGCAGATTGACATCGAAAACGACCAACGTGTCGTCTTTGGGCATGGCGTCGAGGAAACGGGAAATGGTATTGCGCGATACGACGTTCCGCTGTGCGAGCGAACCGAAACATACGGCACGGGTCTGTTTTGCCAATGCTTCGAGTTCGGGCGTATAGGGTATATTGTCCCATGCCACATTCTCTTTGATTTCGTATTGAGGTACGCCGGCTTGGTCGATCTCCACCTGTACCGTTCCGGTGGGATAGGGCACGGTTTCGATGAGGCAGTTCAATTTCTTTTCTCTGAAATTTTGAAGTATTTCGGCACCTAATTTATCGTCTCCGATTGCGCTGACAACATAGCTGTCTATTCCGAATTGGGAAACGTGGTATGCGAAGTTGGCAGGTGCGCCGCCTATTTTTTTCCCTTCGGGAAGAACGTCCCAAAGAGCTTCGCCCATACCTACGACTAAGTTATTTTTCATGATGATTATTGATTTTGGTGATGTAGAAAGTCAGGTATAATACGCCGATCAGCATGACGGCTACGGCGCCGCTTTGGCTGCCGACAAAGTCGCTGGCAAAGCCCATTGCCAACGGGAAGATCGTGCCGCCGAAGAGGCCCATGATCATCAGACCGGAAACTTCGTTTTTCTTTTCGGGAAGCCGGGTGAGTGCCTGTGCGAAGATGATCGGGAATATATTGGAGTTGCCGAATCCGATCAGCGCGATGCAGGTATAGATCGCATAAGGGACGTTGGCGAAGAACAGCCCGATCATGGCAATCAGCATGGCGGCAACGCTTACGGTAAAGAAGAAGCGGGACGACAGGCGGCTCAATGCGTACGAGCCGATCAGGCATCCGGCGGTACGGAAGATGAAGTAGAGGCTGGTGGCGAATGCCGCGTCGTCGATGGTCATGCCGAGCCGGTCGATCAGGATTTTAGGAGCGGTCGTATTTGTACCCACGTCGATGCCGACATGGCACATGATTCCTAAGAAAGAGAGGAGGATGAACGGTTTGCCCAACAGTGCGAGGCAGGCTTTGAATCCGGATGCCTGGTCGGGTTTTTCTTCTTCGATCGGTGTAGCTCCCAACAGGGCGATCGCCAATATCGAGACAATGGCGTAGATAGGGAACAATACCCTCCAACCCAATCCGAATGTAGGCAGGGCGGCGATAGCTCCCCACATGGCGAGGTAGGGCGCGAGGAACGAGGCAATCGCTTTCACGAACTGTCCGAACGTGAGCGTACTTGCCAGTTTGTCGCCTTTGATCAGGTTGCTTACTAACGGGTTGAGTGAAGTTTGCATCAGGGCGTTACCGATACCCAGCAGCGAGAAGGCGACCAGCATCATGCCGAAACTGTCGCCGAAAAGCGGCAATATCAACGAGAATAACGTGATGACAAGGCTGAGTATGACGGTTTTCTTGCGTCCGATCCGGTTCATGAGCAGACCGGTCGGGATCGAGAAGATCAGAAACCAGAAGAATACTAATGACGGGAAAATGTTGGCTTGCGAGTCGGTCAAGCCCAAGTCGGCTTTCACATAGTTCGAGGCGATGCCGACCAGATCGACAAATCCCATGGCGAAGAAACAGAGCATGACCGGTATCATCCGGATCATGAAGTTCCGGTTTCCGGTGGCAGGTGTGTTATTGCTATTCATTGCGATTATTTTTTATTAGGGTTAAGCGGATAAATTTTCAAAGATTTCATACGTGCCGGTTTGCCGTCGGCAGAGATGGTCAGGTCGGTATAGGGCGACGAGGGAAACACGAGGTTGGTCATGGCGAAGCGTCCCTCTCCGTCGAATGCCTCAATGCTGCTGCGGTCGATGAACAGGCGCAGGGTATATTTCCCGGTGCGGTTGTGCAGGGGCGCGGTGGTGACGGCAGGGAATGCGCTGCTGAAATCGGTTTTGCCGCTTGCGTTGCGGTCCATCGAGAAAGTTTGCGCATCGGTGCGGTAGGTCATGGTCACCTTCTCGCCTTTGTCGTTCGAGAGTACGATGTTTATCTGTTTCGCCTTGCGGGCATCCAAATCCAGTACGATTTCGCAGATGCCGTCGTTCCCGGCGGGCAGTTTGAAGTTGCGTCCCGGTCCTGCTGAAATGTTCGTCGCTTTGTAGGATGCAGGCGTATCGCGCAGGCTTTCGACTTCGGGCGAGGGGGTGACGGCGAGATAAAGTTCTCCGTCGGGGGCGCGGAACAGTTCGAGTTCGCGGGGCAGGGAGTTTGCACTGCGGAACTGGCGGGTGGGCACATCGTTGGCATATTGCCAGTTGCTCATCCATGCGATTACCGTGTGCCGGTTGTCGGGGGCATTGCTCCACGATACGGTTGCATAGTGGTCTTTCCCGTAGTCCATCCATTTCGTGACTTCGGGTTTCGTGTCGCATTTGAATTGTTTGCCGTCGAAATTGCCTACGAAATATTGTGTGCCGCTACCTCCGAACGGGCCGCCGGGGTTGATATTGCAGACCAGTACCCATTTTTTGCGGTCGGTTCCTCTGACGGGCAGTTCCATCAGGTCGGGGCATTCCCATACGCCGTCCTGACTGCCGAACCCTTGTCCGAAATGGCTTTCCAAGTTCCACTCTTTGAGGTCGGTCGAAGAGAAGAGCAGCATTTCATGATCCAGCGCACTGGCGAGGATCAGTACCCATTTGCCGCTTTTCTCATCCCAGAACATATTGGGGTCGCGGCTTTCGCGTTCGTAGGCGATCACGGGATTTCCTTCGTATATATTGAACCGTGTCCCGTCGTCGTCGCTCCATGCGAGGCTTTGGATCTGGCAGAATCCGGCGGACGTGTAGAGTGCAATGACCGCATCTTTGCCGAATCCGGCAGTATTGGCTTTATCGACTACTGCGCTGCCGCTGAATACCGAACCGAATCCGTTGGGTGCGATAGCCAGCGGACAATGTTCCCAATGCACGAGGTCTTCGCTGACGGAGTGCCCCCAGTGCATGTTTTGCCACAACGACCCGTAGGGATTGTATTGGTAGTAAAGATGCCATTTGCCGTCTTTGTAAAACATGCCGTTCGGGTCGTTCATCCAGCCGTAGAGCGGTGTATGGTGGTACAGCGGGCGGTATGGTTCGCGGTTGGAGGTGTCGAACGTATCGCTGAGTGCGATTTCTTTCCAACAGATTTCATCCTTTATATTACGCGAGTGGGAACCGTTGTTTTGGGTGCGTATATCTAATGTGACCTGTTGTCCGTCGTACGGTGTCAGATCGAACGGCACGAAATAGTCGATATGGTTTATCGCCAGCCGTACATAAATGGTTTGCTCCGTTCTCCCGTTGGCAAGCACCTGCACGGTGGCTTCGGGCATGGATTCTTCGATGGGGAGCAACAACAATTTTTTCGGCTCGGTGACTTGTACGAGACAATTGTTTTCTTTGGTGAAATTCAGCCGGAATCCGGAAGGGTTTTCCGCATAGCTTCCTGTTGCAAGAAGAAGACTCATGGCTAAGGCTAACTGTAATTTTTTTATTCCAATCATAAATAACAAATGTGTTTTCTTGGTTGTTCGAATGCAAAATTAACGGAAAGGAACGGATCGGGCTATAAAAAATAGTTCATAAGATACCATCTATGTTACATGGCTGCGGCAAGGTGCGTACGGGAATTATAAAAATTCATTATCTTTGACTACGTCTTAGATACTCCGTCTCAGCAAACTTGCAAATAAATTTGCGTTTGCGCTCGGCTTATCCGTATCTTTGTGCTATACGCGAGGATAGAAGACCTTAAATATTAAATAAATGAGGTTTGTTCCGGATTTACGGAGACCATGAACCATAGAATCGTACACGAGTATGCTTGTTGAATTGCGGAAAATCGGGGTATATATAGCGGTATGGCTTTTGACAGCCCTGCTCCTGTCGGCTTGTAAGGAGGAAAAATCGTATCGTATCGGTGTGTCGCAATGTTCGTCGGACGACTGGCGTGAGAAGATGAACGACGAGATTTTGCGCGAGGCGATGTTTCATGACGACATTTCGGTCGAGATCCGCTCTGCCGACGACGACAATGCGCGACAGATAGCCGATATACGTTACTTTGCCGACAACGGGTTCGATATCGTGATCGTCGCTCCCAACGAGGCGGAAGCCATCACTCCTATTGTAAAGGAGGTTTACGAACGGGGTATTCCCGTATTGGTATTCGACCGGAATATCAATGGCGATACCTATACGGCGTATCAGGGTGTAGACAATGTGGGCTTGGGGATTTCGGCTGCGCATTATGCCCGGCAGATGGTCGGGGCAGGCAGCAAGGCGATCGAGATTTACGGATTGAAAGGTTCGACACCTGCCCGCGAACGGCACGAGGGCTTTGTGGAGGGGCTGGCGAAAGAGGGCGGCATAAAGTTGCTGGCAAGCGAATATGCCGACTGGAATGAGGAGGATGCGGTAAGGGTAGCCGATTCGTTGCTGTCGCTTTATCCCGAAGTCGATCTTATTTATGCCCATAACGACCGTATGGCGATAGGGGCTTCGAAAGTGGCGAAGGCGCATGGACTCGACAACATACGGATAATCGGTATAGATGCCGCCCCGAATATCGGTATTCAGGCTGTGGCGGACGGGGTGATCGATGCCACATTCCTATATCCTACCGAGGGGCATCGGCTGGTACGTACGGCTATGGCGATACTCAAAGGCGAGCCTTACGCGCGTCATGTGCTGTTGCCGGTATCTTCGGCGGTCGATCTCTCCAACGCCGATATATTGTTGCTCCAAAACGAATCGTTGAAAGAGGAAACGCGAAAAATGGAGCTGCTGAAAAATCAGGTGGACGATTTCTGGAACAGATATTCGGCACAAACCGCCCTGCTTTATGCGGTGGTGGTGATATTGGTGCTCCTCACGGTTTTGATATTCATATTGTTGCGCTCTTATTGGAGTATCGTGCGGCATCGGAAAATGCTGAACGAACAGAACCGGCAACTCGAACAGCAGCGCGACGAACTGAATCATTTGTATGAACAGCTGCAACATGCCACACAATCCAAATTAGTCTTTTTTACCAACGTGTCGCACGACCTGCGCACGCCGCTCACTTTGATCGCCGACCCGGTGGAACAGCTGGCTGCCGCCGATAATCTGACCGACCGGCAACATACGTTGATGCAGCTGGCGAACAAGAATGTGAAGATATTGATGCGCCTGATCAACCAGATACTCGATTTCCGGAAGTATGAGAACGGCAAATTGTCGTTGAACCGCACCGAAACGGATCTGGCTGCCGCTGTTGCCGAATGGGTGGCTTCGTTCCGCCATGTCACGCTGAAAAGGCATATCCGCTTGTCGCTGACGACAGAGCCCGATCGGGATTATACGTTGGCGGTCGATGTCGAAAAAATGGAGCGGATCTTTTTCAATCTGCTGTCGAATGCCGTCAAATATACGCCGGAGAACGGCGAGATACGGGTCGCGCTGTCATCGGACGGCGAACGGCTCACGGTGACGGTTTCCGATACCGGAACCGGCATGACGGAAGAGAATCTGCGGAATATATTCGAACGTTTCTATCAAGCCGATCATGTACATGCCAACGGGTCGGGTATCGGGCTGGCGTTGGTGAAATCGTTTGTCGAGTTGCATGGCGGTGCGATTACAGCCCAAAGCGAACCGGGCAAGGGCACGGTGTTCACTTTCACCCTGCCGGTGACGCATGTCGAGGAACGGTCGGAGTCGGGCAAACTCATTTCGGAAGAACAGGTTTCGGACGAGCTGACCGACGTGGAAGCCGGTGATACCGAGCCGAACGAAAAATCGAAAACGGTATTGATCATCGACGATAATGCCGATATACGCCAGTTGGTGAGCTCGTTGCTCGCCGACGACTATTCCGTGATTCAGGCGGCAAACGGTTTGCAGGGAATCAAGCTGGCATCGAAGTATATCCCCGATATGATTATCTGCGATGTGATGATGCCGGGTATCGACGGTATGGAAACCTGCCGGCGGCTGAAAGCGGAAATGATCACTTCGCATATTCCGGTGCTGATGCTTACCGCCTGTTCGATGGACGAACAGCGCATCGAAGGGTATGCGTGCGGAGCCGATGCCTATCTGGCTAAACCGTTCGATTCGCGTCTGTTGCTTGCCCGTTGCGACGCATTGATACTGAACCGCAAACGGATACAGCAGGCTCTCTCGTCCGAAATATCCGCCCCGCGTCCCGTGCCGGTGCGCCCGGCTGAACCGTATGCCGCCGCACCGAAACCGTCCGATCCGGACAATGAATTTTACCGGCGGTTCGTCGGACTGGTCGAGAAAGAGATGTCCGACTCGGAACTTTCGGTCGAGGATCTGGCATCGCGGATGGGGATGAGCCGCATTCAGTTCTATCGCAAATTGAAGGCGCTGACCAATTTCTCTCCGGTGGAACTGTTGCGTATCCTGCGGTTGAAACGGGCGGATGTCCTGTTGAAAACGACCGAAGATACGGTGTCGGAAATTTCGTATAGCGTCGGCTTCTCATCGCCGAGCTATTTTACCAAATGTTATCGCGATTACTTCGGCGAAGCTCCGACCGAAGTGCAGAAGCGGACCTCGAAAATCACCCATAAATAATCGATCCCGGACGGAGGGTTGCGTCCGGTCGTATGGCGGACTGCGTTCTTGCCGCGACCGGGCGGATACTTTTTAGATGCGGTTTGCAGAATGACTGTGCGGAATATAACGTCTGTTACATCCGGTTGTAAATTTGTTTCATGTAACAAAGGTGATAGCAATTGAAACATTCGTGATAGCCGGGCTTGCCCGATGGCGGTATTTTTGTGTCGCTTTCGATAGCGAAACAACAGTCATTAATCACATAATCTTAAAACTAATGGACATGAAGACAACCAAACGACTTCTTCTGATTCTGGGATTTCTCTTACCGTGGATTTCTGCCACAGCCCAGATTACGGTGAAAGGAAATGTCGTTCTGAAAAGCGACGGCGAGCCGGTGATCGGCGCGACGGTACGTCAGGCAGATGCCGCTTCCAATGCAACAGCAACCGATTTTAATGGCGACTTCACGCTGGTAGTGCCCGAAGGTGCTTCCGTACAGATTTCGTATGTCGGTTGTAAGACTACTACCGTACGGGCATCCGCGCAACTCTCCGTTACGCTCGAAGAGGATAGCGAAATACTCGACGAAGTGATCGTGGTGGGATACAACACGCAACGCAAGGTCGATGTGACCGGAGCGATTTCGGCAATCGACATCAACGACATGGCGAAGCAGAACGAGAACAACCCGATCAAGGCATTGCAAGGCAGAGTGCCCGGTGTGAATATTTCGGCAGACGGCGGTCCGAGCGGATCGGCAACGGTGCGCATACGCGGTGTCGGTACGCTCAACAACAACGACCCGCTTTATATTATCGACGGTGTGCCTACGAAAGGCGGCATGCACGAACTGAATCCGGGCGACATCGAGTCGATACAGATATTGAAAGATGCGGCATCGGCATCTATCTACGGTTCGCGTGCGGCGAACGGTGTGATTATCATTACGACCAAACGCGGGAAGGGCATACAGATTAATCTGGACGCTTCGATTGCAGCGCAATTCTATGTCAATCGGATGAACGTGCTCAACGCGGAGGAGTACGGCAGAGCCATGTGGCAGGCGTATGTCAATGACGGGCAGGACCCCAACACGAACGGCTTGGGCTATCGCTACGACTGGGGATACGACCGCAACGGCTATCCGCAACTCAATTCCATATCCATGTCGAAATACCTCGATGCGGCGGGAACGACACCGGCGGCGGATACCGACTGGTTCGACGAAACTACCCGTACCGGCATGGTGCAGAACTACAATTTCTCGGCAGGCGGCAGCACGGACAAGATGAGCGCATTTTTCTCGTTAGGATATTACCAGAATCTCGGTGTGATCAAATATTCCGATTTCGAACGTTTCTCGGCGCGTATCAATACCGAGTTCAAACCGATTTCCGATATATTGACGATCGGTGAACATTTCACGGTGAACCGTACCGATGAGGTGCAGGCTCCCGGCGGATTTCTGGAAAATGTGCTTCAAGCCAATCCCTCGCTGCCGGTATATACGACCGACGGAGAATTTGCCGGACCGGTCGGCGGTTATCCCGACCGGGAAAACCCGCTGGCGCGCCTGATCCGCAACAAGGACAACCGCTATGCCTATTGGCGTATGTTCGGTGACGCTTATATCAATCTGGCTCCGTTCAAGGGCTTTAACCTGCGTACCACTTTCGGTATCGACTATTCGCAGAAACAACAGCGTATCTTTACCTATCCGGTGACGGAAGGCAACGTAGCCAACTCGACCAACGCCGTGGAGGCGAAGCAGGAACACTGGCTGCGCTGGATGTGGAACCTGGTGGCGAGCTACAATATAGATTTCGGACGCAACCACCTCGACGCCCTGCTCGGTATGGAGCTGAACCGTGAGACTTCGAACTGGTTCTCGGGATATAAAACCGGATTCTCCATATTGAATACCGACTTCATGTGGCCCGATGCCGGTGTCGGTACGGCACAGGCGTACGGTTCGGGCGACGGCTTCTCGTTGGTGTCGTTCTTCGGCAAGGTGAACTATTCGTACGACTCGCGCTATTTAGCGAGCGTCACACTGCGCCACGACGGTTCGTCGCGTTTCGGCCGCAACAACCGTTACGCCACTTTCCCGTCGGTATCGCTCGGCTGGCGTATCAATAACGAAAAATTCATGGAGTCGGCAAATTGGCTCGACGATCTGAAACTGCGCCTCTCGTGGGGACAGACCGGTAATCAGGAGATCAGCAATCTGGCACGTTTCTTTGTCTACGTGCCCCATTACGGTGTCAATGAATCGGGCGGTCAGAGCTACGGTACGTCTTACGACATCGGCGGAACGAACGGCGGGTCTATCCTGAATTCCGGTTTCAAACGGAATCAGATCGGCAACCCCGATATCAAGTGGGAGACGACGACGCAATACAATATCGGTCTCGACTGGGCGGTGCTCAATTCGCGCCTGTTCGGTTCGCTCGACCTGTATCACAAAAAGACGACCGATATTCTGGTCGAGATGATGGGTATTGCCGCTATGGGCGAAGGTTCGTCGCAGTGGATCAATGCCGGTGAGATGAAAAACAAAGGTATCGAATTCAACGTCGGTTGGCGCGATACGCATTCCTCGGATTTCCGTTACGAAATTACCGCAAACATCTCGGCTTACCGCAACGAGATTACCGCCCTTCCGGCTACGGTGGCTGCGAATGGCACTTTCGGAGGCAACGGCGTGTACAGTGTGATCGGACATCCTTACGGTGCACAGGTGGGCTATGTAGCCGACGGAATATTCCGCTCGCAGGACGAAGTCGATAACCATGCCATACAGGAGGGTGCCGGTGTGGGACGCATCCGTTGGCGCGATCTGGACCACGACGGATATATCACCGAGAAAGACCAGAAATGGATTTACGATCCTACGCCCGATTTCACATATGGTATCAATGTCTATCTGCAATACCGCGATTTCGATTTCACGATGTTCTGGCAAGGTGCACAGGGCGTGGATGTGATTTCGGACATGAAGAAGGAGACCGACCTTTGGAGCGGTCTGAACATCGGCTTCCTCAACAAGGGCGACCGGCTTTTGCAGGCATGGACACCGTCGAATTCCGATTCCTCCATTCCGGCGCTCAGCCGTTCGGATGTGAACAACGAGAAACGGGTATCGACCTACTTCGTCGAAGACGGTTCGTATCTGAAATTGCGCAATATACAGTTGGGTTATGTGCTGCCGTCGCGGCTTACCGAACGCATCCGGATGCAGAAGTTGCGCTTCTATCTTAGTGCGCAGAATCTGCTGACGATCAAGAGCCGGAAATTTACCGGTGTCGATCCCGAAAATCCGAACTTCGGATACCCGATTCCGACGAATGTCACTTTCGGATTCAATGTCACCTTCTAATCAAAACAACGTTTAATACCGATTCTATATGAAAAAGATTATATATGCAGCCGTTTGCGCTTTTGCCGGTTTCACCGTTTCGGGTTGTGACGACTTTCTGGACAATCCGCGTCCTCAGGGCACGCTCGACAAGGAGCAGGTGCAGGACCCGCGGTATATCGACAATCTGGTGATTTCGGCGTATGCCGGTTGGATTTCGGCAGAGGACATCAACTCTTCGTTCTCGATGTGGAATTTCGATGTGCGTTCCGACGACGCATATAAGGGCGGAAACGGAACGGAGGACGGCGATGTGTTCCATGCTCTCGAAATATCGCAGGGCATCATGACTACGGCGTGGAATATCTCCGATATGTGGCAGCGTCTGTACAATGTGATTTCGCGTGCCAATGCCGCGCTGGAAGTACTCACTGCCATGGACGAACGTACTTATCCGCAGCGCGATACCCGTGTGGCTGAAATGCGTTTCCTGCGGGCGCACGGACATTTCCTGCTCAAACGTCTGTACAAACAGGTGGCGTTTGCTATCGACGAAACCCTCTCGCCGTCGGAGTATAACGAATTGAGCAATACGACCTATTCGAACGACGAGGGCTGGCAGGTGATTGCCGACGATTTTAAGTTTGCGTTCGATCATCTGCCTGCCGTACAGGACGAGGTGGGACGACCGAACCGTGCAGCGGCAGCAGCCTATCTGGCTAAGACGTACTTGTACAAAGCATATCGTCAGGACGACAAGGAGAGCCACGCGGTGACTTCGATCGACCGCGACGACCTGCGCAAGGTGCTGGAATACACCGACCCGGCTATCATGACGGCTTCGGGTGTAGGTCTGGATGCGGATTTCCACAACAACTTCCGTCCCGAACCCCAATACGAAAACGGTGCGGAGTCGATCTGGGCAATGCAATATTCGTTCAACGACGGTACTACCCACGGCAACTGCAACTGGTCGTACGGATTGATCGTGCCCAATATCCCGGGCGTGACCGACGGCGGATGCGATTTCTATAAACCGAGCCAGAATTTGGTGAATGCTTTCCGCACCGATGCCAACGGTTTGCCGCTGCTCGATACGTTCAATGCCGACGATTACGATTCGGCAACCGATTATGCCGATCCCCGTCTGTTCCTTACGGTAGGCTTGCCCGGCACTCCTTATATGTTCAACAAAAATTACATCATGGACCGCAGTGCGGTTTGGAGCCGTAGCAACGGGTTGTACGGATATTATGTATCGTTGAAACACAATGTCGATCCCGACGGAGAATATTTGGTGAAAGGAGCATGGTGGGGTTCGCCGATGAACCGTATCGTGTTGCGTTACGCCGATGTGCTGCTTATGCGTGCCGAGGCTCTTGTACAACTGAATGAAGAGGGCGGCATAACGGAGGCGATAGCGATTGTCAATTCGATCCGCAACCGGGCACGGCTGAGTACGGCGATGATCGCCGACTACGAATCGCTCTACAAGGTGCGTCTCAATGTACGTCCCTATTCAGGCAGTTATTCGCAGAGCGAAGCGATGAAAATCGTGAAGCACGAACGCCGGGTAGAACTGGCGATGGAGAGCGAACGCTTCTTCGATCTCGTGCGCTGGGGCGAGGCGGCTGCCGTACTGAACCAATATTATGCGGAAGAGACCGACAACTGTGCCATATATGCCGGAGCGTCGTTTACGCCGAACAAGAATGAATATCTGCCGATTCCTCACTCGCAGGTGAGCGCGTCGAACGGACACTATACACAAAATATCGGAAACTGGTAATTAGGACAACCATGAAAACAATTTGTAAATCTATATATCGGGCATTGCTATCCCTCTTGCTTGTCGTGCCCGTAGCTTGTGACGATAATGCCGCCGATCTGAAACTGGACGGCGATACGCGGGTGGAGTCGATAACGGTAAGCGGTTTCGCGGGGGATATAGACCATACGGCGTGTACGATCCGGGTCGATCTTCCGGTAAGTACCGATCTTTCCCGGCTCACGGTCGATGAGATCGTTCTAAGCCCCGGTGCCACCGCCGATCTGCCGGCAGGCACGGAATTCAACGGCGTAGTACCCCGCGCGATCCGTGTAGTCAATGGCGACGCTTTCTCGGTCTATACGATGACCGTCAAACACGATAATGTCGAATTCCTTTCGTTTACACTCAATGGCATATATTCCGGCTCGATCGACAACGAGGCACGCACGATCACGGTGTTCGTACCGGTGGATGCCGATGTGACGGCGATGGTGCCGGCTTATACGGCGACCGAAGGGGCGGAGGTTACGCCCGCTGCGGGTACGGAAATGGATTTTACCGATCCGCAAATCTTTACCGTAGCCTTGCGTACTGCCCGGATCGACTATACCGTCTCGGTGGTTCGTGGCGAAATGTCGCAAGCTCCGAAAGCCTTTGTCGGAAATGCGGCTTCGATGGCGCAATTAGGCGATGAAGCGCGGGCGGCATGCCAGTGGATGATGGAGAATGTGCCTAATGTGACCTATGTCGCCATACAGGAAGTGATCGACAAGAAAGTAAAACTCGAAGATTATAAGATGATCTGGTGTCACTTCGACTGGACCGACTGGCCGAGCCAGCTTTGGGATTCGCGCGATGCGTTCAACAGCTATTGGCTGCACGGCGGTTCTATACTGGCATCCCGCGATGGGGCACGGTATATCAACGATGTATGGCGTATAGCCCGCGACCAGCAGAGCCCGAACGATATGTCGGGTGGCGAGAGCGTTGAAACCTTGACTGCCGATCTGGGATTCACCATTACCGGACACGAGGAGCATCCGCTTTATCAAGGGCTTGTGCCCGATGCCGACGGACGTGTGCTTTTGTTGTCGGCAGGATGTTCCGCTACGGGGCGTACCTTGCAATGGCTTGTCGGGAAGTACGGTACGATGTCGGATTGGGAGGAGCGTACCGGAGCGAAAGCGTTGGCGTCGGGACACGATTACGATCCCGATTGCGTGACTGTCGCCGAATTCGAACCGTACGAAGCATTGAAAGGATTCGTATCGGGGCGTGTCGTTACCGTAGGAACTCCGGCTTACGAATGGTACGATAAAAACGGGACGGACAACCCGTACCGGGAAAACAGGATCACCTTTACCCGGAATGCGATTAACTATCTTTGTCAGTAACCTGTAAATAGAATAAGATGATGAACCGAACTATATTTTCGATAGCGACTTTGGCGGTTGCGCTGATCGCTCTGCCGGCTTGCGGCGACGAAGATCCCGTGCTTACCCATCGCGACTGGGAGGGAACGGACACCTACTATGCCTCTACCGATGCACAGAAACAGGATATTTATTATAAACCGTATGTAGGATATGTTGGCGACCCGATGCCGTTTTACGATCCGGTGGCAGGCGATTTCAAGATAATGTACCTTCAAGATTTTCGCCCGAATCCGGTAGCTACCTACCACCCGATCTGGGCGGTATCGACTGCCGATGCGGCAAGTTACACTTCGCTCGGCGAATTGATACCCTGCGGGGCGGCGACGGAGATCGATGCGGCTTTGGGTACGGGATCGACGATTTACCACGAAGGGGTTTACTATACGTTCTATACCGCACACTCTGCCGACGCATCCGTTACGGGCTTCGGCGAGGCGGTGATGCTGGCAACCTCGACCGATTTTAAAACGTGGACGAAAGACCGTTCGCTGCTGATTACCGGAGGCGATACGTATAGCCGTACCGATTTCCGCGATCCGTTCGTGTTCGAAGGTGAGGACGGGAAATTCCACATGCTGGTTTCCACCACCTCCAACGGAAAAGGTGTTCTGGCGGAATTCGTATCGTCCGATCTCCGTTCGTGGAGCTCTGCCGGTGTATTCATGACTATGGTATGGGATCGTTTTTACGAATGTCCCGATCTGTTCAAAATGGGTGATTGGTGGTATCTGGTCTATTCCGAAATGCACTCCGCGATCCGCCGCGTGCAATATTTCAAAGGACGTACACTCGACGAACTGCGTGCCTGCACGGCAGACGAAGCGGCGGTCGTATGGCCCGATTCGCACGAAGGATTTTTGAATTCCCGCGGATTTTATGCCGGCAAGACGGCATCCGACGGTACCGACCGGTATATGTGGGGCTGGTGTCCGACCCGCGCCGGAAACAATAACCTCAATGTGGGTGCGGCTCCGTCGGAACCTGAATGGGCAGGCAACCTTGTTGCCCATAAACTGGTGCAACATCCCGACGGCTCGTTGTCGCTCGGTGAAGTGCCGGCGATTGCCGGACTGTTTGCCCAAGCCGAAACGATTCCCGATTTTACGCTGACGGGCGACAGCTATTCGCTCATGAGCCGATTGGGAGCGGAAAACCGCATATCGTTTACGGTGACGACCCGCTCCGCGACCGACCGTTTCGGCATTTCGCTCGTACGCGGTTCGGATTCCAAACGCTACTATTCGATCGTATTCAATCCCGAAAACGAATCGATCCGGAAAATCAACTTCGAGGAAGAGGGCGAAGAGGGTATCGGATTCGTTGCCGGCATCGACGGCTATCCTTTCCCCACGCCGTCGGACGGTGTGTACCGGATTACGGTGGTGACCGACAATTCCGTCGTATCGGTCTATGTAAACGACGAGGTGGCTTATACCAATCGTATTTACGGGATTGCCCGCAATTGCTGGTCGATTAATTCGTATGGCGGCGAAATCGCTATTACCGGTCTGAAAGTCAGCAAAAAATAATAAGAATAAATAGCCGTTGCAAGCCGGGAGCGGAAGCTCTGGACGGGCTATCCCGGGGGCGCAACGTTTAATTGAAAACCAAAAGTTTAAAATAAGAAACGAAATGAAAAAGTCATTATTTTCGATCTTGGCAATTGCCGCAGCTTTTTCCGCTGCGAATGCCGAACAGGTGAAATCGCTTTATTCGGGCGAACCGTATCAGGTAACTTGGGCTACCACGCTGCAAATCGGGGCGGAGGAATTTGCATCCGATGTAAAGGTGGGCGATTACATTTATTTTACGTTTGAGAATACGACCGATGTGATCGAACTGAAAGCCGACGGGCAGCATCTTCCGGGCACGAGATATACGGTATTGGGCGACAATGCTCCCGACTATAAAGTATATATTACTGCCGGAATGCTGGACGAACTGAAACAGTTCGGTATGGAAGTTTGCGGTGCGGACTTCACCGTAAAGACGGTCAGCGTGGAGAACGACGGGTTCACGATGCCCGAAGGTGCGATCTGGGGCGGCTATTTCTGGGTAGACAACTGGAATACGCTCGAACTTTGGAAAGAGGCGTTCAAAAACTATCAGGGCGAACGTTACCTCGATATTTACTTCTCTGACGACAGAGGCGAGGATGCCGGTTATTTTATCAAGGTGATGCACTCTTGGGATGATAACGGACTTTGGGCGGACAATGGAGCGATCGAACATTTCGCCGATCATGCGGTGGTCGATCTGCAAAATATCGATGTCGTGTCGAATTTGGCTAACAGCGACCGTCTGATGATTCAAGGGAATAAGGAAGCCGGCAATCCGTTCAATATCGTGGCTCTGGTATTGCGTGCCGGCGGCGGTTCGGGTACGGGTATCGACGCTGTCGCTGCCGACGACCCCGAACGTCCGGTCGATGTGTACAACTTGCAGGGCGGTATCGTACGTGCCCATGTGCCGGCTTCTGTTGCCGTGGACAATCTGCCTGCCGGTCTGTACATTGTAGGCGGGAAGAAAATGTGGGTGAAGTAATCCGCACGGACAAAGATATATGCTTCGCCGCACGGCGGTGATGATCGGACAGCCTGCCGCACCGGAAATGCGAACTTGGGGGGAGATCCCCGGTTTGGTTCCCGGTGCGGCAGGCTCTCTTTATCGGTCCGGACTAAATCTTTTGGATGTAGTCGATGAGGTTGTCGTCGTGTTCGAGATTCAGTTTCTGTCTCAACCGGTATCGGCGCATCTCCACGCTGCGGAAGGAGATATTGAGCAGGGGGGCGATCTCTTTCGAACTCAATCCCATTTTCAGATAGCAACAGATCAGCCGGTCGCCGGGCGTAAGGTCGGGATGCCGTTCGAGCAGGATCTTGGTAAAGTTCTCGTAGGCAATATCGAAGTTCTTGGTGAAATCTTTCATATCCCTGTCGCGGCTCATATTCTCTTTGATGATGTTCTGGATCTTTCCGCTTTGGTAGGCGATATTCTCTTTTTGCCCGGTGGCGTTCAGTTCTTTGATCTTGTCGATCCGTTTGGATATTTCGATCAGCAGTTCGTTCTTTTGTGCGATGTTCATGGTCGTACGCGATATTTCTTCGCTCTTCTGCCGTATATCCTGTTCGAGCTGTGCGCTTTTGAGTTGTTCGATCTCATAGTCTTTTTCCAAAGTCTCTTTTTCCATGATACGCCGCTGTTCCATCAGATCCTTTTCTTTCTGTTGGGCAAGAGCCAAAGCCGATTGCCGTGCCATGTGCCTGATCAGGTAATAGCATCCGCAGCCTGCCCCTAAGATCAGTAACAGATAGAAGATTTTTGCCCAGATACTGCGATACCACGGGGGGAGTATTTTGAGGTGGAGTATGGTTTCGCCGTTGGAACGGTCGTAGGTATTGACCGATCGCACGTGCAGGGTATAATCTCCTTCGGGCAACCGGGTGTACTCTTTTACTGCGGAAAGCGACAACGGGCTCCACTCTTTGTCGAAATCGTCGAGGAAGAAACTGTACGATACGGCTTTGTCTGCCCGGTATTCGGGGGTGGCGACTTCGAACTTCAAGGTGTTGAGATCGTAGGGCAGGGTCAGGCTCTGGATCGGAGAGCCGAGTATGTCGTAGTAGACTGTCGAATCGTTGTTGGCAATGACACGGCTGACGAACAGGTCGGACGGAGATGCGAGGTCGAACGAGAGCTTGTTGTCGTTCAGTTCGTAGAACCCGTCGCGGCAGGAGAATATCACGGTGCCCGGACGGACGAAATTCAAGTGCTCGAAGCCGGGTATCAATTTGTCAGCCAGCGAAGTGAAGGTTACCGAATCGAGGTCGTAGGTACCCGACGGCGTGTAGTTCGCCACTACGATTTCGCTTGCCGACAGACTCCATACGTTCTGTTCCGGGTCTTGGAATATGTGGCTCAGTTTCGGTAACGGCAGTTTCCGGTTCAGCAGGGTCTGTGCGATCATCTTGTTCTGATGGTAGTCGAATGCGTACAGCCCTTGCCGGGTCGAGAAATAGATGTTGTCGCCGATCGAGCAGATCGAATTGAAATCGTTCGACGGCAGTCCGTACCGGTTGTCGTAGAGTTGTACGTTGTCGAACCGATGCAGATCCTGATCGAGGTGAATCCGGTATATACCTTTCAGCCAATGGCTTATCCAAAGGTTGTCGAAGTCGTCGAATATGAATTTGCTGGTAAACTCGGAAAATCCGCTGATCGGATTTTTCACTTTCCATTTTCCTCCGCTTTCGGTCAGCAGATAGTAGTTGTCGTAGGTGGAGGCGATGGCACAACCTTTCCGTCCGGGTATCTTTTTTATGGTATGTGTGCCCGACAGCCCCGGTATGTCCGACATCACTCCGTTGCGGATCGAGAACAATCCGCCGTCGGCGCAGACGAAAAGAGTGCCGTCGATCTCTTCCAGATCCCATATCTGCCCTTTGAGCAGTTCCTTGCATCGGGGCAGGTTGGGCGATGGGGGGATCGGGTAGGGGATCGCGAACAGACCTTGATTGGTGCCGAGATAGAGGGTGCGGTCGATGAGCTTGGAGACGTATCCGGCACCGATGATAAGCCCCGATCCCATCAGATTGCTGATGGGTGAGTTTTGCAGGATATAGTCTATGCCGTTATCCAGTCCGCACCACACGTTGTGGTTCCGGTCGAAATAGATCGAGAGCACCGTATTGTTCTGCATACCGGTATGCCGGTTGGCGTATGCCACCTCCTTGCCGTTGAAATCGACGATCAGAATGCCGTGGCTTACCGTACCGAACGCCACTTTCCCGTCCTGTATCGCGGCGCAAAATACCTGACTCTCTTTCAGGAACGAATCGAAGATTGTAGGAAAGGGGTGGATACGTCCCTCTTCATACATGTACAATCCGTCGAAATCGGTGACGATAAGTATCTGTCCGCGCAGCGGAAGCAGGGCATTCACCCGTTTCCCTTGCAGCAGTTCGTTGCCTTCCAATGGCGAGCTTTTCAGCTCATCGACCCGCCAGATCCCTTTGTCGAGCAAAGCGACATAGAGTTTGTCGCCGATCATGGCGGAGGTGGTGAGCTTGTAATCGAATGGGACGACCGAGGTCGTGTTGTTCTCTTTGTCGTAATTGAACAGGTGAAAATCCGATTGAAACCAGAAATGCCCGTTTGCCGTATGGATATTCCATATTTCATTGAAGTCGAACCGGCTGTTTCCTAATGTCGGCACTAACGAGTGGTATATCATGCCGTTGATGGAGTCGGGTGTGAAATATCCGAACGTATTGGTACCTCCTGCATATAGTTTCCCGTCGTCTTGAAGGCTCAAAGCCCGCACGGTGGTGTAGTTTTCCAAATAGAATTTCTCCCAGGAGTTGCCGTTGAACACCAGCAGGGCATCTTTGTTCCCGAAATACATCCTGCCTTGTTCGTCCTGCTCTATCGACCAGTTCTGGTCGGCACTCCGGTAGTCGTAGCGTGTGAAATTTTTGACCAAAGGATATGACGCCCGTGCCGCCGACGATACGAGCAACAGCAGAAACAATAGAAAAATAGGATTCGGTTGAAGAATTTTTTTCATGGCTTTCGATTAAAATCTCTCCTCGATGTAAAGATGCACTTTTTTTGATAATGTTATCTTGTTGTGAAATATGTTGTAAAACATATAAATTATAATTAATTGATAATAAGTTTATTAATTATGTGTTGTAGTGTGTATGTATGGTCTTGTAATTGTCTGTGTAGAGTTTTTGTAAATCAAAATCCTTGACACGGCTTGTCTTAGATATTACTTTTGTGGCGTGAATATCGTGGCAGCGGAATGGATTTTTGAAGCGGGCGGTATTTCGGTTGTTGATGAGAGAAATTAATTATAACAGTTAAAAACCAAATTTTAATAACCTGTAAACACATGAAAAAGCAAATCCTTTTATTCTTGCTTATGTTGCTTGGCGTATCGGTGTATGCCCAGGAGTTGAAAGTGACAGGTGTGGTTTCTTCCCTTGAAGACGGAGAGCCGCTGATCGGCGCGACGGTCCAAGTGAAAGAAAATCCAGCCAAAGCGGTTGTTACCGGTATCGACGGCGATTATAGCATCTTGGTAAAAAAAGGTGAGACACTTCGTTTCAGCTATGTGGGATGCGAATCGGTAGAGAAAGTAGTCAATGCTGCGGGTACGATGGACATCACGCTTTCCAATACGATTATGTTGGAGGAGGTTGTAGCAATCGGTTACGGTACGGTACGCAAAAGCGACCTGACCGGATCGGTTTCGTCGATCGCTTCCGATAAACTGAAAAAAACGCCTGCCTCTTCTTTGGCGAATGCCTTGCAGGGACAGGCTGCCGGTGTTACGGTCAATTCGTTGTCCGGTCGTCCGGGTGCAGCGGCTGAGGTGCGTATCCGCGGTGTCGGTACGATCAACGGTGCATCTCCTATTTATGTAGTGGATGGTGTCATCACCGATGATATTTCGTTCTTGTCGCCCAACGACATCCAGAATACCGAGATTCTGAAAGACGCTTCGGCTGCCGCTATTTACGGTTCGCGCGGTGCGAACGGTGTCGTTATCGTCACTACCCGTTCGGGAAGCCAGAACAAACGGGCTCAGATCACATTCGACGGGTATGTCGGTGTACAGTCGCGTTGGAGAAAACTCGATGTGATGAATGCCAAGGATTTTGCCGATACTTATGTAGCGATCAACGGTACGGGAACGTCCAAGAAGTTCTATCAGGAACGGGGATTCAATGCGTGGCTCAATGCGTTTATGGGTGTAGGTGCATCCGATTATTATCCGACAGTTTACGATCCGGAGAAGAATCCCGACGGATTCGACTATTCGGCAGTCGATACCGATTGGCAGGATGTCGTGTTCCGCGATGCCATGATTCAGAACTACCACTTGTCGGTAGACGGCGGCAGCGATAAATTCACCTATTCGATGAGTGCGAGCTGGTTCGATCAGGAAGGTATCATTATCGGATCGGATTACAACCGTGTGACAGCCCGTCTGAATACCTCTTATAAAGCTACTTCGTGGTTGAAGATCGGAGAGAACTTGTCGTTTACCTCCTCTACGGCAAAGAATGCGTATGAGAGCGGCGACAACAGTGCAAGTGCCGGTGCCAACATCCTGTCGGCTGCCTTTGCTATGGCTCCGTGGGACCCCGCCCGCTATCCCGAAGGATCGACCAACCGCAAGGGTGCGGATCTGAGCGGCGGTATCAGCGCAGGTTCGAACTTCAAAAATGTAACCAACCCGTTGAGCATGGTCGAATACGCTCATCCGAAAGTCCGTAACGAACGTTGGATCGGTAATGTGTTTGCCGAGATTACCCCGATCAAACACCTGACATTCCGTTCTACATTCAGTTTCGATTATAAACTGACGACCGACAAGAGTTTTATGGACGCTTATCTCGTTTCGGCATACGACAAACGGGATGCGAACTTCCTCAGCTCGTCGATGGCGCGTACGTTCAACTGGAACGTCGATAACATCCTGACCTATGCCCGTAAGATCGGTCGTCACGACTTCTCGGTGATGGTCGGACAAACCGTCGAGGAGTACAACTATTACAGCATCGGAAGTTCGGGTTCGACCATTCTGAATCCGGTGAAGACCAACTGGTATTTGTCGCAGGTGACCGACGACTTCGGCCGTCCCGGCGATAGCGTAGGACGCAGCCGCCGTTTCTCGTGGCTCGGTCGTGCCCAATACAATTACGATAACCGTTACTTGGCTACGGTCAATTTCCGTGCCGACGGTTCGAGCAAGTTCCCGGAGAATCCGTGGGGATATTTCCCTTCGTTCTCACTGGCTTGGCGTTTGAGCTCGGAGAGCTTTATGGAAGATGTGACCGATGTGACCGACTTGAAACTCCGTTTCGGTTGGGGTCAGGTAGGTAACGACAAGATCGGCGACGACGCATTCGTGCTGAATATGTTCAATACCGGACCTACTTTCGTCGATTACGTATTCGGTAAAGACCAACAGTTGGCAAACGGTGCGACGATTTTGACGTGGATCAACCAGGGCGGTCGTTGGGAGACCACCGAACAATTGAGCCTCGGTATCGATTTCGGATTCTGGAACAATCGTTTGACCGGTTCTATCGACGGATTTATCCGCAATACTTCCGATATGTTGATGCCTGTCAATGCTCCGGCTTTTGTCGGAAACCGTTATGCCGGATCGGCGAATGTCGGTGATGTCCGCAACCGCGGTATCGAAATATCGCTCGAACACCGCAACACCGTCAATGATTTCGAATACTCGATCGGCGGTAACATCTCGTTTATCGACAACAAGCTGACCCACCTGAACGGCGGTTCTTCGATTCCGGTATGGGCATCCAACGAAAGAATGGTGCAGATGGTCGATGAAGGTCACTCGCTCTATTACTTTACCGGTTATAAAAATCTGGGAATCTTTAAAACCGACGAAGAGGCGCTTGAATACTTGGACGGTTATACGGCATTGGATATTCCCTATCATGCCGGCGATTCGAAATATTTCGATAGAAATAACGACGGAAAGATCACCGATGAAGACCGTATGGACCTCGGGTCGAGCATTCCGTGGCTCAACTACGGTTTGAATTTCGGAGCGTGGTGGAAAGGATTCGATCTTCAACTCTTCTTCCAAGGTGTCGGCGGAAACAAGATTTACAACATGAAGCGTGCATTCCTCGAAAGCGACGGTACTTCTTCTGTTATCAGTCCGGTTATGAAAGATGCGTGGACGAAAGACAATCCGAACGGAACGATTGCCAATCCGCGTAACTCGATCAACTACGAGATTTCCGACCGTTTCCTCGAAGACGGCTCTTACTTCCGTCTGAAAAACGTTCAGTTGGGATATTCGTTGCCGTCGAAGGTGCTGAAACCTGCCGGATTCCAGAATTGCCGTTTCTATGTTCAGGCAAGCAACCTCTTTACGCTGACGAAATATACGGGTTATGATCCCGAAGTGAGCGGCGGTGTCGATTACGGTAACTATCCTCAGTCGCGTACATTTATATTCGGTGTGAATATCGTATTCTAATTCAATTCAAAAAAACAGACGATCATGAAAAAATATATAATCGGTTTATGTGCTTTGACGGTTGCGGGGGCTTTTTCCTCTTGTAACGACTGGCTCAGCGAGGAGACTCCCGGTAAAACTAAACTCGATGACTTTTTCACCAGCGGCGAGGTAGCCATACAATCGGTCAATGCCGCCTATACTCCGTTGGCTTGGGAATACAACAAATCGTATTTCTCGGAATGGTATATCGGCGATATTGCTTCGGACGATGCTCTGAAAGGCGGACAAAATGTGGGAGACGGTCCGGATGCTTACGATATCGACAATTTCAAGGTGAATGCCTCGAATACGCTTCTGCTCGATTATTACCGGGCGAAATATCAAGGTATCGCCCGTTGCAACCTCGTTCTTCGTCAGGTTCCGTCGGTCGATCCGGATGATGCCATGAGCGAAAGCCGTCGCGATTGCCTTTTGGGCGAGGCATATTTCATGCGTGCATTCTACTATTTCCAATTGGTTCGGGTATTCGGCGGTGTGCCTATTATCGACTTCGTTGTCGATTCGAGCGAGAAATGGAAACAACCCCGTGCGACAGCCGAAAAGGTGTACGAACACATCATCGGCGACCTGCTCAAAGCCGAACCGTTGCTTTGGAACAAAAGCGAATATGCCGATACCGATCTGGGACGTGCGACCAAAGGGGCTTGTCAGGCGATGCTTTGTAAAGCCTATCTGTATATGAAAGATTACGACAATGCCTATATCTGGGGCAAGACGTTTGTAGACGACCAATATAAGAAAGGCGAATACAGCCTGTGCCCGATATATGCCGACAATTTCACGCTTGCCGGAGAAAACGGACCGGAGAGTGTGTTCGAAATCCAATATATGGAAGATGCGACCAGCGATTACGGCGAAGGATTCGGATTTACCCGCGGAACGTTCACAACGATACTTGTCCGTTCGCGCAGTTCGAAACTGGGTGACAACAAAGGCTGGGGCTGGAATCACCCTACGCAGAACTTGTATGATGAATTCGAGGCGGGCGATCCTCGTTTGGCTGCAACGATCGGTGTACCCGACGACGAAGAGCAACAGGAGATCGAAGTGACTTATCTCGGAAGTCCCTATTTCAATATGAAGTATGCCTTTGCGGAGGACGGTACTTATCCGGCATTGAAACACCATTCGCGCAGTCCGCTCAATTACCGGTTGATCCGTGCCAGCGATGTGTTACTGCTCTATGCCGAAGCGGCGATGGAAAGCGGTAAAGATCTGGCGGCAGCCAAATGGGCGTTGGAAGAGGTTCGCGCCCGTGCCCGCGCCAATGCGACGGAAGCCGATGTCCTTCCGGAATTCCCCGGATATAACGGTTACACCGACAATACCGAATCGCTTCGTAAGGCAATCCGTCACGAGCGTCGGGTAGAGTTGGGAATGGAAGGTCACCGTTGGTTCGATATCGTACGGTGGGGTGAAGCCTATAAGATCATGGACAAGACCGTGGGTACGTACGGCAGCACCGAGTCGGAAGAGGCTCGTGCCGAAATGGCGAACTTCATTGAAGGAAAGAACGAATTGTTCCCGATTCCGGTTGAAGAGATCCACCTCAACCCGATGGAACAGAATCCCGGATATTAAAATCGGAATAAAACAACAGAGGAGCGGCTGGGGCTTGCTTCGCCGCTCCCCTGAAATTAAATAATTTACTAATCTCATTAATTTTAATTCGTATGAAAAAGATTACTTTTTTGGCAGCTTCTGCCATGTTGGCGATGGGTGCAAATGCACAGTACAATGTAGAACCCGAAGCGAGTGTCGTTTTAGGTAAAGGTACTCCCGCTGTTGTCGATGTTGTTGTTTTGGATGCACAGTCTGTTTCCGCTTTCGAACAAGCCGGAGCAACCGTTAATCAAATCGGTCCGGACAATGAAACCCGTAACCTTTGGTATTGGGCTGGTTTTAACCCCGGCGATGATACTTATCCCGGTGTAGGCATGCACTTCGACGGGTATGTTTCGGTTAATGTTACCGGTGATGCCGGTTGGTCGGGAGCCGGATTCGCTTGCGCTGCTCCCAGCTCTGTCAATATCGCTCACTTCACCGAAGATACTCACTTCCATCTGGCTTATCGTACGGCTACCACTGCTCCGGCTTCGGTTGCTTTGATCATTTGCGATGCCGGTGCTGCTGCCAAAGTAGCCCTCGGTACATCGTTCGATGATAACGGTACTGTATTCCCGGCTGTCGGCGCAGCTTTGGGCGAAGAGTGGCAAGGTCTTGATATCACGTTTGCCCAGCTTAAAAAGATCTGGCCTGCTTTCGATTGGACAAAAACGGAAGACGGTGCAACGCGTGAAGCATGGACAGGCAATATCCTCTCTTTCCTTGCCGGAAATGCTGCCGGATCGAACGTGTCGCTTGATGCTATCTATTTCTATACTCCGACCAATGCCGGTGCTGTTGAAGGTGTAGCCGTAGACGAAGTGGTATTTGTAGTTACTGAAAATACGATCAACGTAAGCGGTGCGCAATCGATCGAATTGTATGATTTTACCGGTAAAACGGTTAAGAGCGTAAACTCTTCTGTTATGGGTATTAACGATGTTGCCAAAGGTGTTTATATCGCCAAAGCCGGCAATGCCGTGAAGAAAATCATGGTGAAATAATTCAGGTAAAAAAGAATGTTGAAGAGACATTAGTCTCAGCTCTTTAAAGGATGGCGAGGTCGTGCCGGGACTTCGGCAACGTGTCTTCGCCATCCTTTCTCTTATGGTTTTGGTAAAGATATAAGATATTGAACCTTAGTTTTTTATCGTTGAAAAATAAAAATAGAAATGAAAAAAATACGACTCTCATTTTTTACGCTATTGACTTTAACTGCTTTTGGAGTTCATGCGGTCGAACCACAGGTCGGCACAGGTGAAACCGATGGTTTCAGATTGGTATGGCAAGATCTTTTCGATGCGGAGGAACTGAACCCCTTGCGTTGGGAAATCGAAGTGAACGGTGCCGGTGGCGGAAATGCCGAGTTGCAATATTATACCGATTCCGAGCGTAATGTACGTTTGGGTAAAGACGAGCAGGGCAACGGTTGCTTGATCTTGTCGGCAATCCGCGAGAACTATCTCGGGAAAAATTTTACAAGCGGTCGCATAACGTCGAAAAACCGCGTCGCTTTCACACATGGAAAAATCGAAGCTGCAATCCGGCTGCCCCAGACCGCCAATGGTCTTTGGCCTGCCTTCTGGATGATGGGCAACGACTACGATCAGGTCGGCTGGCCTAAATGCGGCGAAATAGATATAATGGAATTCGGTCATCAGGACGGAATCAATAACAATACACAGGACCGTTATTTTAATGGTGCCTGCCACTGGGGGCAAGGCTGGCCTGCTGCTTCTCATGCCAAATCGATCACCAAGAATTACAGCCTTCAAGACGGAGAGTTCCACCTGTTCACGTTGATTTGGGACGAGCAGTCGGTGAGCATGTATGTCGATCTCGATAAAATTCCGGTGCAAGGTCCCTATTTTAAAATGGATATTCCGGCAAACGAGCCGAACAACGAATGGTCGGCTGGCAACTATTTCCATAAGGAGAACTTTATCCTGTTTAATCTGGCTGTCGGCGGGAATTTCCCCGGTATCCACGATGCGGCGGGAATTACGGCACTGAATGAAGCCAATGGAAATACGGCATCGATGTATGTCAATTACGTTAAGATCTATCAGAAAGGTACAACCGACGAATCCCTGTTTGCTCTCGACAAAGGCGATATCGGTACGTCCGACGTGGATGCGTTTGAAACCGACGGTTTTGCCGTGCGTCTTGCCGGAGAGTCGGTCGAACTCACTGCTCCGGGTCGGGTGATGATCTACGACGTGACAGGCAGACTGGTCGTATCGGTATCCGATGTGACGGAGTATTCTCTCGGTCTGCTTCCTGCCGGTATGTATGTAGTCAAAGCCGTTTCTGCCGACGGTAAGTCAGCTTCTGTAAAATTTGTCCGTTAGTCGGATTCTCGGTGGCGGTGTGATACTATATTGTTAGACGAATTTAAACTTGAAATAGCATGGTTGGATTGAAAGCGATGAAACGATTGTTGGGGATATTTACGGGAATGACGGCTGCGGCTCTTTTTCCTGTTCAGGCTTCGGAACCGGTTGTTTCGTCACATCTTGCGGGCTATACATTGGCTTGGAGCGACGAGTTCGACGGCGACGCCCTCGACCGTACCTGCTGGAATGTAGAGGTGAACGGTACGGGTTGCGGCAACAATGAGTTGCAGTATTATGTCGATGACCCCCGCAATGTGCATATCGAAAACGGGAATCTGGTGATTACCGCCCGCAGACAGAAATATAAAGATCACGATTTTACTTCGGGACGTTTGAATACCAACCGGAAGTATGCGTTTACTTATGGTGTCGTGGAAGCCCGTATCAAATTGCCGAAGACCGCCGACGGACTTTGGCCCGCATTCTGGATGATGGGAAACGACATTAACGAACAGGGCTGGCCCTATTGCGGCGAGACCGATATTCTGGAAATGGGTCATGCCAACGGTATTGCCGCACAGGCACAGGAGCGTCTGTTCAACGGGGCGTTTCATTGGGGTGTCAATTCGGGAAGCCACCGGCAAAAGGTCGGCGATCGCCTGAACGAATATAGTTTGCAGGACGGGGAGTACCATCACTATTTTCTGGTATGGACACCCGAACGTATCGACATGTTTGTGGACGATATACCGGAACCGTATGCCAGCATGGATATTTCCCAACGGGCTACTCCCGAGGAAAACGGTTTTTATTTTCATAAACCCAATTTCCTGTTGTTGAATCTGGCTGTCGGCGGGAATTTCCCCGGTATCCATGATGCATCGAAGATTACTGCGCTTCCGACCGGGGAGGCTTCCATGTGGATAGATTATGTCCGGGTTTATCAGAAAACGGACGAGGGGCTTGCCGCTGTGGCGGAGAATGCAGTAGAAACAAAACGCTAAAACAAGACAATACGAATATGAAGAAAACTTTTTTATTATCGACGCTTTTAGCAGCTTCGATCTCTGTCGGAGCAGTTACCGCTACGGATATGGAAACGAAAATCGACGATCTGATCGGTAAGATGACTTTGGAAGAGAAAATCGGGCAATTGAACCAGTTGTCCGGATTCGGGTATAAGGAACCGATGGTATCTCAGATAAAAGGAGGTGTGGTCGGCTCTATTCTCAACGAAGTCGATCCTGAAACGGTGAACCGCTTGCAGAAAGAAGCGGTGGAAAATTCGCGGTTGGGTATTCCGTTGGTTTTTGCCCGCGACGTGATCCACGGTTTCAAAACCATATTCCCGATTCCTCTCGGACAGGCGGCTACATGGAATCCCATGCTGGTGGAGGAGGGTTCGCGTATCGCAGCCGACGAGGCTTCGTCGGTGGGCGTGCGCTGGACATTTTCGCCGATGGTGGACATCGCCCGCGATGCCCGTTGGGGTCGTATCGCCGAAGGCTACGGTGAAGATCCCGTTCTGACTGCCGCTATGGGTGTAGCTGCCGTTAAGGGGTATCAGGGCGACGACCTTTCCCGCCCGAATACGATGGCGGCATGTGTGAAACATTTTGCCGCTTACGGAGCATCGGAAAGCGGAAAGGATTATAATACGACCTGGATTCCGACCGAACTCCTTCACGATGTTTATCTGCCTCCTTTCGAGGCTGGCGCCCATGCAGGAGCGGCTACATTCATGTGTTCGTTCAACGATATCAACGGTGTGCCCTCTTCCGGAAATGCCTATCTGCTTCGTACCGTGTTGCGTGACAAATGGAACTGGGACGGTCTGATGGTGAGCGACTGGGGTTCTATCCAGCAGATGATTCCTCACGGATTTTCAGCCGATCTGCGTCAGGCTGCATCTCAGGCTGCACATGCCGGTGTCGATATGGATATGGAGGGATATGCCTATATCGGGCATCTTAAAGATCTGGTGGAGAAAGGCGAACTGGACGTTGCGGTGATCGACGGAATGGTACGTAACGTGTTGCGTCTGAAATATCGCCTCGGATTGTTTGAAAATCCGTATGTCGATCTGGCTACTTCGAAACGTTTCTATACGGTAGAGAATCTGGATGCCGCCCGCCGTACTGTGGAGGAGAGTGCCGTGTTATTGACCAATGACAAGGGTATCCTTCCGTTGAAAGGTGTCAGGAAAATTTTCGTGACCGGACCGATGGCGGATGCTAAACACGATCAGAACGGAACGTGGTGTTTCGATCTGGAAAAGGAACATACCGTAACGCCTTTGGAAAGCCTGCGCGAAATGTACGGTGAAGAGAATGTCGTTTATCTTCCCGGACTCGAATATAGCCGCGACCGGAATACGGCTGCCTTTAAAAAGGCTTGCAAGGCGGCTGCCAAATGCGATGTCATACTTTTCTTCGGCGGCGAGGAAGCCGTGCTTTCGGGCGAGGCGCATTGCCGTGCCGACATTTCGTTGCCGGGGGCGCAAAGCAGTTATCTGGCAGCGTTGAAACAGACCGGCAAACCGATTGTCAGTGTGATAATGACCGGACGCCCGATGACGATCGGTGATGTGGTTGAAAATTCGGCTGCGGTCGTTTATCTGTTCCATCCCGGAACAATGGGTGGCCCCGCTATCGCCAATATATTGTCGGGCAAGGTCAATCCGTCGGGTAAACTTCCCGTTTCGCTGCCGCGTATGGTCGGACAGTTGCCGCTCTATTATGCCCACAAGAATACGGGTCGTCCGGCTTCGGGCATGACGTTGATCAACGAAATTCCGCGCGAAGCGGGTCAGACCTCTACCGGATGTACCAGTTTCTTCCTCGATGCGGGCGACGGTGCGCTTTTCCCCTTCGGTTACGGTTTGAGCTATACGACTTTCGAATACGGCACGCCTCAACTTTCGTCGGCTACGATGTCTGCCGATGGAAATATTACGGTTGCTTGCCAAGTCACCAATACGGGCAAGGTAGCCGGACAGGAAGTGGTGCAATTGTATGTCCGCGATTTGGTCGGTTCATTGGTCCGTCCGGTCAAAGAGTTGAAAGCGTTCCGGAAAATATTGTTGATGCCGGGAGAGTCGCAGACGGTAACATTCGAACTGCCGGCTGCCGAGTTGGGTTATCATAATGCCCGTGCGGAGAAAATTATCGAACCGGGTGAGTTTAATCTTTGGGTGGGAACGGATTGCCAATCCGGTACGCCCGTCAGCTTTCATATCCGTTAATTTTTAAAATAAACCGCAAGCCGAGTGCAGAAGCTATCCGGTGAAACCTGAATGGATTATGCCGAGGCGAAGCGTTTATTGAAAACCAAATGTTTAAAATAAACTCAATATGAAATTCAATATAGCGTCTATCGTACTTTCTGCTGCCGTGATGTTATCGGCAGCCGGTATGGAAATTTCAGCAAAAAGCCCGAAACGGGGTATAGGGGAAGACAGCTTCTCGTTGGGTTGCCAGATGGAAGCCTTGACTCCGGGTGTGTCGTGGTTTTATACATGGGGGGCGACTCCGAAAGCCGGATATAAGAATCAGGTTATTGATTTTACCGGTTACGATTTCGTACCGATGACGTGGAATGCGAACTACGATCCGGACAAGATCCGCGAATATTGTCAGGCGCATCCGAATGTGAAATATATTCTGGGCTTCAACGAACCCAATTTTACCAACCAAGCCAATATGACGCCGACTGCGGCGGCGGAGGCATGGCCTGCGCTTAAAGCACTTGCCGACGAACTGGGATTGAAACTGGTTTCTCCGGCATTGAACTTTTCGCCGAATCCGCCTTATCAGGATCCGGTGAAATGGATGGATGAGTTTGTGGCATTGGTCGGGCTCGATGCTTTCGATTATGTGGCGATTCATAATTACGGCGGCTTGGGCGTGATGAAGAGTTTTGCTACGACCTTCCACGAGAAATATGGAAAAGATGTTTGGGTGACCGAGTTCTGCTATTGGCCCGAAGAGGGAAATCCCAATGCACAGGTGGCTCAATCGACCCAGATCGCCTCGATGATAGAGAGCCTCGAATGGCTCGAAAAAACGCCGTGGATCTATCGCTACGCATGGTTCAAGCCGATCGGGCAATACAATACGGACGGTTCGCAGACCGGACCCCGTTACGGATTGCTCGAACGTCAGAAGAACGGACAGTTGGAGGTCAGCGAGTTGTCGGAGCAGGGATATGTTTATGTGTACATGAGCAGTTTCGACGAGTCGGTATATCATCCGGTTGCCGAGTTGATCCCTGCCAGCGAATACATTTCGCAGGGCGGAATCCAGTTGGGTAAAGGCGCGAACGAGAAGAGTCCGCGGCCGATCGAGATCACCTCGTTCAATGCCGGAGCTTCTGCCGATTATCAGATCGATGTTCCGGAGAGCGGCGATT
Source organism: uncultured Porphyromonadaceae bacterium (assembly GCA_900538555.1). GTDB lineage: Bacteria > Bacteroidota > Bacteroidia > Bacteroidales > Barnesiellaceae > UMGS27. The sequence continues at coordinate 117,121 of UPYI01000002.1, read as the reverse complement.
ATACGCTCGAACTGACTGTTTCGGGACAGGGCGAACCGGTGCGCTTCGATCCGACGATCGGGGTGTATGCGGTCGATGCCGACGGAACCGACGGCGCGGAACTGGCTGCTCCCGTACGGTTTACGCTTTCGGGAAATAATGAAACATACACCGTACAAAAATTCGCGCTGGCTCTTTCTGCCGGGAAACAGACGATCCGGATCAAGGACGGTAACCCGTATGAGCCGAGCGGTATCCGCATCTCTACCCTCCGGCTGGTGAGCGGAGCGGGCATAAATGATATTGTAACCGGTGAAAACAGTCCGGTGGATGTTTATACGTTGCAAGGTGTGAAAATCCGTTCGCAGGTGATGCCTGCGGAGGCTATCGAAGGTCTGCCCGCGGGACTTTATATCGTGGGAAAACAAAAAGTATATGTCAGGAATTAATTTTATTAACCTTTAATTCTGTTTGAAAATGAAAAAGGGATTTTATGTATTTGCCGGCTTGGTTGCGATGGCGATGTCTGCGACTGCCGCAATAGACTGGAATGCAGTGGAAAATATTATTCCAGTGGGTGCGGAAGTTGTGGTTTCGTCGAACGACGGGAGCAAAGGCAGTCTGATCGACGGCAATGAAGGCTCCAATTGGCAGGCGCGTCCGAGCCATGAGCATGGTTGGTTTTATGTCGATCTCGGAGAAACGAAAGAGTTTACCGATATCGAAATCTTTTGGGAGGCTGCATGCCCTTCGTCTTATTCTGTATATGTAACCGATGCGGCTCCCGCTTATTCGGTCGTGACGATCGGCGAAGATGCCAATGCTTTCGAAGCGAAGAATCTCGATGATCTGAATGCTCTCGCTTCGTCGAAAGTAGGGACATACAGTGTCGATGGCGCAACGTTGCGTCAGACGGTATCGGGAAATTATACGGGACGTTTCATCCTGGTGTACACCGAAGAGAATTCGGGACTGGCAAATGCTTATGGTATCTGTTGCCATGAGGTGCGTGCCGGCAATATCACCGGCGATCTGAATGTGCCGACCAGTATCCGTCCGGATAAAACGTCTGTTACGATCACAGCCGGTGAAACGGTCGAGATCGTAGCGAAAGGATATAATATTCTGGGTAGCGCGATCGAAGGAGTGGAATATACGGTTTCGTGTGCCGATGAGCGTGTCGTTGTCGATGGACACCGCGTTTCGTGCAATGAGATCGGCGTTTATACGCTGAACGTAGTTTCCGGAGAACTTTCGGCTACGGTTACGCTTTATGTCAATTACAATTGGGCGGCAGCTAATAATGTGGCGATCAACGGAACGGCTTATGCCAGCCACCAGACGGAAAAAGCGGCGTTGGCGATCGACGGTATTTTCGGTACTGCCGGATGGGAAGTCGGTGCTGAAATCCTGAACGGTACATGGTTCTATGTCGATCTGAAAGATGAATATATCGTGAAAGCGATCGGTGCCGATTGGGAAAATGCCTATGCTACCGATTATACGCTGTTCTATGCTACCGAACAAGCTGCAGGTGCGGAAGAACCGGCGTGGATCGAAATCGGAACATACACGCAGGCTGCCGGTCTGGGTAACCATCAGCATACCGATGTATTGGAAACTCCGGTCAATGCCCGTTATATCAAACTGCTTTGCAACGCCAGTCAGGTGTGGGGCATGCACTTGTTCGAGTTTATGATCGACGGTGAATATGCTGCACAGGAAATCCCGACTTCGCTCGAAATCGAAGCCTCCTCTACCGGTTTGTTCACCGGCGAAACGGCTACGGTTGTTGCTACTGTCAAGAACCAATACGGTGTAGCTATGGATGCGGAAGCCACTCTTACGGTAGAGGGCGACTGTGGAACATGGGCAGATGGAACATTTACCGCTACAAAGGCCGGTGTGGCTGTGTTCAAAGCGGTCTATGGCGATTTCTCCGATGAAATTTCGATTGTAGTGGCTGATGCCAATACGCTTCTCTCGCCGGTTTCCGCTTCGACGAATGCCAAAAACGATGCGGGTGCCGACCGTGCGGATAAAGCGATCGACGGTACTCAATCGGCATGGTTCGCCGGTCGTGACGGCTACAATGTTCCCGAAGGTGAGAATCCGGTGCTGATCATCGATCTCGGTAAGAAATACGACATCTCTGCCGTTACGCTCGACTGGGAAGGTGCGAACTCCAAGAAATATACGGTTTCGGTCAGCGAAGACGGAGAAACCTATACACCCGCTTACACGTATGAAAACTTGAATGTGGCACAGGCTGGACGTCTCGACCGTTTCTTCGGATTGAACGAAGGCGTGCGTTATGTCAAGTTCGAAAGCGAAGTCTACTTTAATCAGGGTTGGGGTCTGAACTTGTATGAGATCCGTATTTATGGAGAGTCGTCGGAAAAAGCCGAACTGCAAAGTCTGGCGATTGCATCGACAGGCGGCAATGCCCTGCTTGTCGGCGAAGAGACGGTCATCGAAGTGTCGGGTATCGACCAATGGGGCATGAGCATGGTTGTGCCGGAATATGAGTTGAAGTGCAACGATGTGGTAGCTACAAGCAATACATTCTCGTTCGATACGGCAGGAGAACGTACGTTCACGGTTACAGCCGGAGACAAAACGACGACATTGACCGTGAAAGTGTTCGACCTTCCTACCGAGGAAACGACATTGGCTTTGTCCGATGCGACCGTTCGGCTGAATGGCGAGCCGGTTGCCGACCACGGACTCGGTAACCCGGGTGTCGCCAGTCTGATTTTCCCGAAACAGGCTGAAAACATAGTTGTGATCGATATGGGCGACAATGTGAAAGCGGAATACCTCGAAATTAAATGGGAAGCGGCTTGTGCATCCGACTATACTGTCCGTGTGGCATCTACCGAGGCTGCGCTCGACGGAGCGGAGGTAATCTTCTCGGTTTCGGGTCGCCAGTTCAAGGGCGGTGTTAATCCGGTCGATCGAGTTCTTATCCCTGCCGCTTTTGCCGACGGATTCCAATTCATCCGGATTCACGCTACCGGCAATGCGTCGGATTATGAGAGCAAGATCATGGGTGTGACCGCTTACGGTGAAGATGTAAAGACTGGACTTCCTTCCGCTATCGAAGGTATTGCGGTCGATGCCGATGCTCCGGTTCGGGTCTATAATTTGCAAGGAATTGTGGTACGTGCCAATGTACCTGCTTCCGAGGCGACCGTATCGCTTCCTGCCGGTGTTTACATCGTGAACGGAAAGAAAGTATATGTACGATAAGTAGATATATTAAATCGTAGATTTTCTTACTTAATTCGAAAGCCCGTCTCGTTATAGGAATGTAATGCGGGACGGGCTTTTTCTATAAAAAACAGGAACGGGCACAGCTCCGCTACCGATATGACGGAGGTACGGATCACCCCCTTTTCGGGGTAGAGCGGGCAGGTGGGAAAATTACGATCATGTTTTACTCTTAATCTTTAAACTTATGTATTTATATTGCCGATATAAGGCTTTTGTGACGACGGCATTGGCTTTTTGTTTTGCCTCTGCTGTTTCGGCGCAGATGGTCGTGCCGGTAGGAAGCGGTTCTATCGCTTCTGTCCCTCCCACCTATAAAGCCAAAACCGAACCGGGTGGACCGGGTTTCAATGCTACGGCTATGCTTACACGCAAGATCTATGCCGACGAATTGCCTGCTTTGTCCGATGGTTCGCTCGAAGTTCCCGGTCGTCCGATACCGACGAACGATTGGTGGACCGACATTATCAACAACCAGTTCAGCGGTGCTCTTTGGAGTTATCCCGCCATGCTGCGCACGTTCGACGACGGAGTACAGGTCAATTATCCCTCCTATTGGGCTGACTATGGCAAGGAGATCAAAAGCCGCACTTCGATTACGGTCGGAAGTCCGAAATATACGGCGACGGCTGCTATCGCTACGGACTGGCACGATTGGGATGTCGTATTCCGTATGCCTTCTGTCAAGGAGGATGGTGAAATCGTGGTTACGGCAGCTCACGGTACGCCCTTTACGTGGTTCGAATTCGACCGTCTGGCTCCTCAGATACGATTCAGCACGGCACCTGTCAAGTTCGCAGATAAGCCCGGCGTATTGGGTTTCCGTCTCGACGGCGACTATTACGGTCTCTACTATCCGGCAGGGGCTGGTTATGAAGTCAAGGACGGCAATCTTAATTTCGAGGTCGGGACGGCATGGGTCGTGGTGGCACTGCTCCGTTCCGAAGACGATCTCGACGCGTTTGCCCGTTATGCTGTTTCTATTCCCCGCGATACACGTGTGAGCTGGAACTACGACGAGAAGAACGCTCGTGTCACTACGTTCCTGAATGTTGAGTCGGAAAACCTCCGTACTCCCGGTACACAGGCTCCGTCGTTGCTCGGATTCCTGCCTCACGTATATAAGTATGCCCTTCAAGGGGCTTCCATGTCGTTCATGGACGAACAGGGCTTCATGACTCCGCGCGGTACGCTCAAACTTGCCGTTTCGGAAAACGGCACCTATTCGTATTCCTATCGTTTCTCGGGGATGCTCCCTGCCTATGCCGCACCTCGGGAGGGGAATGATACCGAACATGGTTTCCGACAGGAAGTGCTTGACCGGCTGATGACCGACTATGTAACCAAAGGAAGTTTCGGCGGTGATACCTATTGGGGCGGCAAGGGGCTTGTGCAGATGGCGATGAACATGTCGTTTGCCAAGGAGAGCGGAAATACCGCAGTCTATGAAGAGAGCAAACGCCGTCTGCGCGACGCATTCAAGGAGTGGCTTACATATACCCCCGGCGAAAACAATTATTTTTTCAGTTATTATCCGCGGTGGGGAGCGATGCTCGGATTCGATGTCTCTTACGACTCGGATGCGTTCAACGACCACCATTTCCATTACGGCTATTTCACGTATGCTGCCGCCCTTCTCTGTATGGAGGACAAGGCTTTTGCCCGCGATTACGGCGAGCTGCTGACGATGATTGCCAAAGATTATGCCAACTGGGACCGCAACGACCGCCGTTTCCCCTTTATGCGTACGCTCGATATCTGGTGCGGACACTCGTGGGCTGGCGGACTTGGCGATCACGGTAACGACAATGGCAACGGACAGGAATCTACTTCCGAAGCCATGCAGTCGTGGGGCGGACTTTATCTCCTCGGTGTGGCTCTCGGCGATAACGATATGCGCGATGCCGGAATCTGGGGGTGGAATACCGAAGCTCGTGCGACCCGTGAATATTGGTACGATGTCGATGCCCCGCGTCCTGCCAACGAGGGCGGACGGAAACCGTGGGCTGGAAAGAACGGCCGCAAAGGCAACTACAACTATGATGAATATCCGTATGCCTACAACTCCAACATAACCGGAAAAGGTATCGGCTGGTGGACTTGGTTCGGCGGCGATCCGCTTTTCATGCACGGTATCCAGTGGATGCCGATCTCTCCCGCGCTCGATTATCTCTCTTGGGATCCCGATTTTGTGGGCTGGGCATTCGATGATATGATCCGCGGGGCGAATTCCACATTCTCCCATGCTTGGTTCGAAAGTACGGTCAATACGGTAAACAACGAACCGATCGAACCTCTTGCTGCCAACGACTGGGGCAATGTGGCTTTGGCTTACTATCAGCGTCACGATCCGGCTGCCGCTGCCGCCATTTTCGACGAAGCCCTTGAACGGAAGATGCACATAGCGACGAGCGTCAGCACGTCCCATATCTCTTATTTCGTCATTCATAACCATCTGACTTATGGCGAACCGGATTTCTCGATCCATGCCGATATACCGACGGCACAGGTATGTGTCAAAAACGGTATAGCTACGTATATGGTGTATAACCCCGGAGAAAGCGACCGTGTCGTCCGGTTTTACGATGCCTCCGGACGGGTGGTGAAAAGTGTGACTGCTGCCCCGGGCAGGATCTCCGCTATCAGTGCAGACCCTGTGGTAACCTCTATCGAAGCTGTATCGAGCGAAGGCATGATTATTCCGCCGGCGGCTTCTACTACGATAAAGAGCCGGGTGCTCGACCAATACGGAGCCGGTATTTCCGGTCTTGGAGTAGAAGCGACGCTCTCTTCCGGTGCGCCTGCCGTATTCGAAAACGGTCGTCTGACGGTCGATGCCGATGCGGAGATCGGTTCGAAGTTCGACCTGTTGTTTACCTGTGGCGATGTGGCTTGTACGATCGCTTTCACGGTCAATGAAAAACCGCAGCCCATGAGTGCGCGGATCGAGAATCTCCCGGAGATGTGCGAACGCGGTACGGTGATTCCTGTGGAGTTTCATTACGTAGACCAATATGAAACGGACAATGTACCTTCCGATACGGAATGGACTTATATCGACACGGCAGGCCGTAGCGGCAAGTTCGATACGGAGGTTTGCTTTGCCGATGCCGGGCTGTATACCCTGACGGCTGCCAGCGTACAGACGGGCGCATCTGCCTCGAAGCAGATATTCGTCACGCCGCCGCTCCCCCTTGTATCCCTTCATGCCGATACTTATGCCTCGTCGGCAGAGAATGTGGGATCACTTCCGCCGGGTGCTACCGACGGCGACCTCGGTGTCCGTTGGGGAAGCGAACATTCCGACGATCAGTGGCTGACACTCGATCTCGGGGAGAATTGCTATATCTCGCGTGTCGCGATCGTATGGGAAGCCGCTTTTGCTGCTAAATACGATATTCAGGTGGCACAGGACGGTTGTGAAATGATGGATTTTACAGCCCGATATGCCGGAGTCGATACACCGGTGAGAGTTCCTGCGGAAACGGCTTGGCGGACGGTTGTGACCGAACGTGCGCCGGGTGCCGGAGAGAAAGTCACGACTGTCAATGCGACCGGTCGCTACATCCGTATGCGCGGACTTGAACGGGGATCGGCTTACGGTTACTCCTGCTACGAAATGTCGGTGTACGGCTTGGGCGACTCTGTGGCTGACGATGCCGTTATCGGTATCGACTTTGCATTGCCGCAAGTGATCGACTCGGGAACGGAGATCGAACTTGCCCCTGTGGCGTATACCCGGGGTGGCGATATGCGTAACGATATAGCTGTTGTATGGAGCGCCGACAAAGAAGCCGGCTTTTCGGGCAATCTGTTTACGCCTCTCGATCATGGAATTTATACGGTCACTGCCTCTATACTGGATGTCGGAGAGTCGAAAGCCTCTGTTTTTGTCAATGATGTGGAACGTCCGGCGTCCATCGCTTTGGACGCCGATACTTATATCGCCGTTTGCAATGAACCGGTGGAAATACCGTTTACGGTCATGAACCAATATCTGGCACCGTATAGCCGTGATGCCGGCAATATATCTGTGACTGTCAGGAATGCCTCCGGCGAAGTTGCGCCGGAAGCCGTCTACGATGCGGCATCGACACAGTTCCGTTCGTCGGAGATCGGTGTCTATACGATCGACTTCGCCGGATTGGCGCAATGCACGGTAGAAGTCAAGGCTCTCGGCGAATTTAATTTGGCTCTCGGCAAGACGGCTACCGCATCGTCGTATAAAGGCGACGGCGGTCGTGCTTCGCTCGCTGTCGATGGAAATACCGACACCCGTTGGGAAAGTGAATGGGACGACAACCAGTGGCTTGCCGTCGATTTGGAAGACACCTACCTTGTCGATTGTATCCATATTGTCTGGGAGGGTGCTTATGCCCGGTCTTATCGTTTGCAGTCGAGTATCGACGGCGATAACTGGTATGATTTTTATCAGGAATCCGATTGCAAAGGCGGAGAAGAATCTTTGACATTCCCGACTGTGCCGGCACGCTATATCCGCATTTGTTGCGATATCCGTTTCCTCTCGGCATACGGATTCAGTATTAAGGAACTTCGGGTATTCGGGATTAGCCGTCTCGATCCGGATGCTTCGGTAGCCGAACCGGTGATCTCTACGTTGGAATATACGACCGGCAACGGTTCGATCGCTGTTGAATCTTCCGCCACAAGCGAAACCGGTGCACTTTTCCTGAACATCGAGTTGCAGGCAAGCGACGGACAGACGGTAGCGACAGCCTCGTGCGCTATAGCCTCCGGCGAAAAATGGAGTACGGAGTTCGACCAGCTCTCGTCCGGTTCGTACAAAATCATTCTGACGGCAACCGATGCCTTCGGAAATGAAACCGTGAGGGAATGCGACGGTATCGCTGTCGAATACAGTATTGTCGGAATCAATCTGGCTCTCGGCAAAAGAGCTTGGAGTAGTTCGCAAGAAAACGACGCTCTTGCTGCCGGTAAGGTTTGTGACGGCGACCTCGGTACGCGTTGGGGTAGCAAGTTCGAGGATAACCAGTGGGTGATCGTAGATCTCGGTAACTCTTACAGTCTCGACCATATCAATATCTATTGGGATCGTCCGGCTTATGCGACGCATTACGATATCTTCGTGTCGCAGACCGAAGATGAAGGCTCTTTCCGGAAAGTCGCTTCGCGCGAAGGTTTCAGTTTGTCGGGTGCCTCCGGCGAGGATGCCGACGATGTGATTTACCTCGACGGAGCGATGGGACGTTATGTGAAAATAGTCGGGGTGGAACGAGCCACGGGGTATGGAACGAGCATCCGGGAGTTGGAGGTGTTCGGGCGTGATATTCCGACGGGGATCGACACGGTTGAAACTTCCGACACCGGCGAAGTGATTTGGTTCACCTTGCAAGGAATCCGCGTTGCTCATCCCTCAGCGGGCATCTATATCCGCGTCGCCGGCGGTAAAGCCGAAAAAGTATTGATTAGATAAAACAAGCACTTCACTATCCTTTAAAAATGAAGGGGTTGTGTCGAAATAAATTTTCGATGCAACCCCTTTTCGGTGCGTTAGAATGTCTAAAATAAATTGCAAGCCGAGTGCAGAAGCGGTCAAGAGAAAACTTGAACCGATTATGCCGAGACAAGGCGTTTATTGAAAACTAAAAGTTTAAAATGCAAGGCGCATAGAAGGACGACAAGAGTTTACTGAGTAAACGCCTTAGCCCGAATTCCGATGGCAACTTTGATATGATTTTCGGAATTTCCGAACAACCACATTCTTATCAAACTCTTTATCTTCAAATATATGCTTAATATGTTCGCTTACATTTGATTTACTCGTTTGGAATATCTCCACCAACTGATTTTGTGTCAGCTATAATATTCCTTTGGATGGATAACTTCGCTTAAAAGAAAAAGCTAACTATCTGAAAAAGATAATTAGCTTTCTTGAAGTGGTGCCACCAGGAATCGAACCGGGGACACAAGGATTTTCAGTCCTTTGCTCTACCAACTGAGCTATGGCACCATCGTTTGATTTGCGAGTGCAAATGTACAACAGGTTTTCGATATTTCCTAATTTTTTATTGACTTTTTCTGCATAGAGGCGATAAAAAAGGAAAAATGAAAAAAGTGGATATTTTTTTTGAAATTCTTTTGCTGTTCCAAAAACTTTATCTACTTTTGTACTCGCAAAACCAATCGGGGTGTAGCACAGTTGGCTAGCGCGCCACGTTCGGGACGTGGAGGTCGGATGTTCGAGTCATCTCACCCCGACAAAATGCCTATTTTTAACGGCGTAAGTGTCTAATAATTAGACGCTTACGCCGTTGGTCGTATTTGGCTGCCGGGACAAATTCGGGACACAAACCTTAAAAAAAATACACCTATGTCGCAAAATGCTGAATTACAAAGAATTAAATCATTTACTATCCCAAAGCTGCACACCGGGAAAGAATGGTATGTGGATTTCTTTGCATTCGATCCGGTTTCCAATCGAATGCAAAGAAAAAAAATAAAGCTGAATTCGATCGCATCGATCAGACAGCGGCGGGTTTATGCGGCCGACTTGATCGCCCGGCTGATCTCCCAGCTTCGTACAGGCTGGAACCCGTGGATAGAGAGCGAAGGAGGCAAAGCGTACACTACGTTTTCCGACGCATGCGATGCGTATAGAAACCTGATCGATCGATACGTACGCGACGGATATATTCGGCCGGATACCTATGTCGGATATATGTCGTACCTTCGCAACCTGATCGATTATAATTCCTCGCTACGACTTCCGATTACCTATATATATCAATTAGACCGCGCTTATCTTTCCGAATTCCTCGATTATATCTATATCGATCGCCAAAACAAAGCCCAGACCCGCGACAATTACCTGACATGGCTACGCCTGTTCTCGTCGTTTCTCGTGTCCCGCGCTTATTTAAAGACCAAACCGACCGACGGGATCGACAGTTTCGGATCACGCGGCCGCCGAAGAAAGAACCGATCCAATATCCCGGCCGACGTATTGGCTAATATAGGGGAGTGGCTGCACGATCATAATCGGCATTACCTGTTAGCGTGCTATATGATATATTATTGCTTTATCCGGCCGAAAGAATTAACCTATATACAGATCGGCGATATACGTCTGTATAAGAAGTTGATCATATTACATTCTCATGGCACCAAGAACCGAAAGGACGCCCAGATCACGTTGCCCGATCGCGTCGCCCAGCTGATGATCGATATAGGGATATTCGCACATCCTTCCAATCATTATCTATTTAGCCGGAACTTCATGCCGGGCGCCGATCGAATTGCCGACAAGAACTTCCGCGATTACTGGCATCGCGACGTGCGTTCGGCATTGCATTTGCCCGTTGAATACAAGCTCTACTCCTTGAAAGATACCGGCGTTACGGACATGCTGAAAGGTCAGGTCGATACGATCAGCGTCAGAGATCAGGCGCGGCACTCTTCCGTGCTGATTACAGACCTTTATACACCGCATGATGTGGCAGACGCTAATTCATTGATTGCCGGGTTTAAAGGAAAATTCTAAATAAAAAAAAGAGGTGGAGTAAATCTACCGACCTCTTTCGTTTCTTTTTTTTTTAATTAAAAGTGATAAACTATTAATTCTACAAATATACAGGTATCGATCGAAATATCAAAGAATTAATATTGTAATTTTAAAAAAAAAAATTACCTTTGAGAAAAAAAATACAATAGTATGAAGAAATCAGACAATCTTAGATTTACCCACCGCGGAAAGCGGTTCATAATGGAAGAAAGTGTCAGTGGAGATCATTATAGACTTCTGACTGATGATTCGGATAAGCGAATTGTATATGATGATTCGGCTAATTCAGATTTTTACGGCGATCCGGAAGATGTAAAGGACATATTTATATCCTACTTAGACAGTGCATTAGATGAGTTTGGCACTTATAAAGCATTTTTTGCCGACCTGGATCGATACCGGTCGAGAAATTCAACCCCTGTTCGTAAGTCATTCCCGAATGGAGCCCGGCGATTATATGTTGTAAAGGTAGGAACCGCAATTAATGATTACCGCCTGAATACCGTCGATAAAACCCAATACGAGACTATCGACAGGAACTTAGCCTATAAGGTTTATAACGACGAAGTTGAGTATTTAAAAAAGTACAAAAAAAGAGTCGATGATCTCGACTATACACCATCTGACAGGGAGGTTGATGCAGCGACTTTTGTCGAACTTCTTCAATTTGATAATTTCTTCGACGAAGACGACGATCGTCATATTGAATCGTTAAAACAAAGTGATTTCTTCTTTGATGTCTAAAAAAAAAGATCGACAGGCTGCTGTCGATCTTTTTTTACATAACACTTAATCTAATAACACTCCGGCGATGACTACGACGGAATTTTTTTTTCCGGCTAACCCATCGAACCGAACCACGAACGGTTGATCGATGACTACTTCCTGATCGTTGAAGGATAGGTTTACAGTTTCTCCCGGCTGCAACACGATATTACCCTGTACGGTAGCCGGCGTTTCGCCCTGGTTCCGGAATTGCAGCGACACGAAACGTTCTTTATCGACGATGCCGTTTTCCTGCAATAGAAATGTCTTTATCGTTATTTTTTTCATGCTATTTTATTTAATTAAATACAGTGCTGCGCCTGCGATCAGAAGGACACCCAATACAATACCGAACGATATTCCGGAGGAAATACGCTTGGTAGACAGATACTGTTTCACGTCGCGAACGGTAATTACGCCGTCTCCATTCGTATCTAATACCGGGTTCTGCTTTCCGATCAGCTCGGCCGACTGCGATTTCGTTTCCAATACATAGTCTTCGGGCTTTCCCATCGCCGCCGGAAAGAATACGGCGAAATATAGGTTTTCCAATGTTCCGACACGGCCGGCGTACGGCAAGAAGTACTGTTCGACGTAATCGAGTTGTTCGACGTTCGACATCTCGGCCAGATCGTCGGTCGTCGTTCCCAGTGCTTTCGCCGTTGATGGCAAGAACTGGATCAGGCCGGTTGCTCCGGAATACCGGTTTACTGCCTTCGGGTTCAGCTTCGATTCGATATACATGACTGTGATCAGGTCGCCGTAATCGGCACCGATCCGCCGTGCGATCTCTTTGGTCCGTGCGATAAACTCTTCCCGGTTTTCTTTGATATAGTCTTCGTAGCTCATAATCATCTGAATTTCCACCAGGCCAGCAGCCCGGCCGCTAAGGCTGCCAGCACTGTATTGTTTGACTTCCGTTCGGTCTCTGCCTCTGCATTCAGATCGGAGACCAATGTATCGATATAGTTCGGGTTCCCGTGGTTATAGAAGGGTTGCACACGCGGAACAGATAGCGGATATAGCGGCGATTCCCGGTTCCGGCGTTCGTACACTCTCCATCGACGGGTAAGCATGTAGAAATAGCACATACCGTTTTGGCCGTTATAGCGATATACATAATCGTAGCGGAAATACTGCGGATTCTCTTTATTCCGATACACCCGGCGCAATAGGCTTTCGAACGTTCCGCCGACCATATACGCCGGCTCTTCGGTGTATTCGATCGGCATAGGATCGGCGTATATAGTCTTATTGTTTCCGATACCAATATCATATTCGAAGTATGGGATCAGGAGCTTTTGCGTTTTGATTTCCGGCCGCACTTCCAATCCTCCGATACAATCTTCTCGCACAAATCCGTACTTAAATATAAAGCTGTGGTCTTCTGCGTCGTTGAACTGGACGCCCTTGTATTGGTTCGCCAGCCGTTTCGTCGCCAGTCTATACGATCCGTTCAACTTCACCAGATGCCACCTGCCGTCGAGGTTGTCTACGAATTGACCTGTCAGCACCAATTCGGCACGATGCCTGATCGATAACATATCATCGTTTCCGGATGCCAGTACGACCACCCGTCCGTACTCCGTCTGATTTATGTCGAATCGGGCAATCGTTAAGGATTCGTTATAAGGCTGCGCCTTTACGTTGATCCAAGAACAGCGGTAGGTAACCGTTACGCCGTTCAATTGATCGCTGTACCCAATGGCAGCACCTTTCAGGTACTTTTCTTCGATACGCTTTGTTTCAGCAGCGCCGCGGATGGCAAAGTCTTCTACCGTCAGCATCGCCGGCTTTAATTCCGGAACGCCGTTCTGCGTGTTCAGCTGGAAATTGAACACCGTGTCGTACTTTCCCTTTCCGTACATATCCTCTTCCCGTTCGTTCTCGATCTGCCGGGTTACGAACGATAATGAATCGTTCGGGTATGCTTTCGATTCCATATAAGCGGTAATACCGCGTTTCGCCGACTTCTTCGATCGGAACGGCGATCCGGGTATCTCTTCGTAGACCACCAGTCCTTGATCTTTCAGGGAGGCGATCTCTTCGGGCGGTAGGTTGATCAGAGAATAGTCTTGCATGTGCTTATAGTTTGGGGATGATCCACCGATATAACAGGATAGCGCCGACGGCGATTCCGACCAGTTTCACGCCGGACAACAGGTTAGAGGCAGCGCCGGCGGTGTACGCATTCTCTAATTGGTTATTCAGGTCTTTTCTGATTTCTTCTGCCACTTCCGGCGAAACCTGTTCCAACGCCTTACGAAGGTTGGCAGATTCTTTCAGACCGTTTCCCGATCGATACGCCGAACTTCGATAGGCATAGTATGCAGCTGTACCCAGACCGCCGGCTACGACGGCAGAAACGACGATGATCAACACGGTAGTAGCTGTCAGGACGATTCCCAACGCTTCGCCGTTTACGATCTTCGCCAACGGTGCGCCGAACTCCTTCATCGAGTTTTCGCCGACCTGGACATCTTCCATAAGGTAACTATTATCTAATGCCTGGTTACGGTTGTACAGATCGATATAGAGTTCCCGAACCTTTGCCCGGTACGAACTGGTATCGATTCCCGATTTAGCCAGCTTCTCGATAATGCCGGCACATACCAACAAATTGGAAAGCGTCTGTTTGTCGTTCTCGATCAGTTCATCGATCACGACCTGCGCATTATACGGGGCGATCTCTTCGGCGATACGTAGTTCTACTTTATCTTCCTGGACATAGCCGGACTTATGGATTCCATCGACGGGTATCAATTCCAACCAGGGTATCGCACCCGATCGGTCGTCCTGGTACCCGGTGAGGATTCCCGCCAGTCCTTCCGCTTCATACAGCAGGTTTCCCGCCCGATCATATACGCCGATCGATCCGAAACGGGGATAGGCGCCGCGGTTCTGGTAATTGGGGTTAAAGGTTATGTTACTCATTTTTCGTCAGGGCTTTAATCATGGGTATATAGGTTGGGTTCGCTTCAAGAACGACTAACAGGCGTTGCAGAAAGGCAACCGGGTTTTCTTCGTCGAAAAGGACAGATACCCGGTCCAGCAGCTGGTCGATCGATGTTTCCGGATCATCCGGAACACCCGCGATCCCGGAAGAAGTGGCAGCCGGGGTTGCCCCTCCGAAAAACCGCTGCGCAATTGCCGGGATATAGGGATTGATCGCCGATACCATTTTGTTTAATGGGGAATTATCGGCGCTATCTTCTATTTCTTTTTCCAGCTCGCGGATATAGGCGTCTTTCTCGTCGATCAATTCTTTCATCCGATCGACTTTTATTTTTAAACGCTCGTTTTCGACCGCGCACGATATGCGGGCGTTGATTTCGTCGGGTGTTCCGTACACGGCAGCTGGTTGTGCCGGCGCTGCCTGTTCGGGCGCCAGTTCCGGATCATCCGTCGGAATATCCCGCGGCAGTAACATAAAGGTTTCTCGAAACCACCCGCGCGTCGAGTTGGTTTTATTGCCATCGACGTAATATCGACCGGGCGATAGCGTGGATATTACCAAGTCGAATTTCTCCATCTTGGTTGCCATATCATCGTCCACGTCGTCCGTCTGAAATACGTACATGTCCTTATCGGGATTTGTTTTTACGTTCCATTTTATCAGGCGGTTCGCCTTGATCCACGTTTTCAGATTATCCAAACCTTTTATCATGGCTATAATTATTAGGGTAGATACTCAAAGGATAACATCATCGAATTGCCGGCCACTAAGTTCGTATCAGCGGGCGATGTCTCGACGTAACAGTTCGACAGTGTTACCAGTATGTCGGCCATCCGCAACCGGAAACGGTCGTTAAATTGGTAGAGGATTTCCGCCGGTACTCGGTAGAACAGTATATCGCGCTGATACATTAAGGAGATGTACTTCGATTTCAGATCGGCGATCGGGTAACCGTTCGGCGTCTCGATGTCGCCTGAAAGTGAATTAGCCTGAATCAATATATTGCGAATACGTTTGTCTTGCAGCGGGGGATAGTTGGGCATCATCGATCGGATGCCTGGTGTCGTACTGATCTGAAATTCGATATTATCGAAATTCGTCTGGCCGCGCTGGTTATACGACTGGTTAATTTGTTCGTAAAAAAAGACAAACAGATAGGTAATATCGTCGTAATTGGCACTACGCAACGATATATAACTATCGAGCAGGTCTACCGGCCGATCTATCGGGAATTGCTGGTTATACGCCGAAAGAAGATAGCACGGGTAATTCCGCATGAACTCGAATCGTTCCTGATCGCAGAAGGTAACCGACAGGCTTAATATATCAGAACTGATCGGCGTCGAATCCATCCAATAGCCATTCGCGCCGGTCGTGGTTGCCGTCGGGTTGGCATAGACCATTACCGATTTTATTTTTTTTCCACGCAAAATTGGTTCGTCTGGAAAATAGATTCGGTCGGGGTACCCGCGGTGATCCGAACGCTTCGGGTTCATCGCGATCGTATGGATGCCGGAGAACACCGGCGAATTGTAGGATATGTGGGCAAAATTACTCATAGATCAATATGATAGTTATAAGGTTAAGTGTCGTTTCTGGAATATAGACGTTCATATAGGAACGTTCGAAGTCGATCGGCGTCGGTTCGATGAACATACCCAACGATCGATGTGATAATATCGTCCTGATTTCTGGATCGGGAACAAACGATAAATCCGACATCCGGAAATTATCGAGAAACGCCCGGTCAATAAACCGGCTTTCGTCCGTCGAATACAGGCTGATCGTACCGGTATAAGGGTTTTGTTGTGTTTGGGAGAAAGCATATACCGGTAATGCTACTCCATAGATATTTCGGCCGCGTAAGGCTTGCAGTCGGTTCGTGAATTCGATGTGATTGGTTTGTCCGGCGACGACCGGCAAATCGATCGCATAATAATTCAACCGCGGTTGTTTTGCGGATGCGGCAGACCGCGTAAAGACATTACAGGTAAATACCGTATCGTCCAGTATCAGGTACTGCGGCGTTCCGGATACTTTGATGTAGGATCGTTCCCAATCAATCACCCGGTCGATTGCCGGATAATTCAAAGAATTTGCTGAAAACTGCGATCCCGGTATATTGCTGTATAAGACATTCCCGTCTATATCTACCAGCGATATATATACCTGCGACGGATCGATCACGGTTTCGCCGTCCGGGAAACTTCCGGGACTGTTGGCGCCGTGCGGTATGGTAATTGCCGCAATCCGTTCGGACGTCAGAGCGCCCGCGGTTCGAAAAAAATAGGTGTCTTGACCCGTTTTCAGAGGTATTCGGATCGATTCGCAATTCAATATAGGGATCGGGAACATAAGGTATTTTTTTTAATACCGGCGCCGATCACGCGACGCCGGTAAACAAACAAAACAATATAGAGCTATTCACACAACGTTTACTTGTTGGGGGTCAGCTGTTCGACGATGCGTGCGCCACTCTTAACGAGGAATCCCGACATAAACAGCGATACGCCGAATGTATATGCCGGTGTCGTAGCATTCTGCATCGTGGTATTTTGACCGTTAAATACCAATTCGAACCGCTGGTCGCTTGCACCGTTGAGCAGCACGCGTTCCGGAAGGATCACTGATGCGCCGTCGATCGATGCGTCGGTATCGGAAATCCGGCAGAAACGCAACGTCGGGAAATTCTGCAAAGAGACCGTTTGCCCGGTTCTCAACGAGATGAAACCGTTAAATATGGTATTCAACCCGGTTGCGGCTGCCAAGTCGGTTTTCAAGGATGCCAAACCGGCGGCAGAAATGCAAGTATTCAGCTTATCGGGATTAATCGTGTTCAGGAACACGACATCAGCCGGGAGCGTCTTATTAGTCGCCGTAATTGCCAGGTTGATCGATGAGATAAAGAACAGGTCGTTTTTATCGAGCTTCTTCTCGAGAGGACCGGCTCCGCCGTTGTTCAGCAGCGGATCAAAAGTATAGGTTCCGACACCGTTTTCCAGCGTCTGGTCGATGCGGATATACGAGGATTGCGGAACAAGCGTTTTGTCGAAGGTTTGTACTTCCGCTTTGATCTCCTCAAATCTTTTTCTCAAAAAAATCGTTTCAGGATTCATATTCTATTGGGTTAAATGGTTAGTCGATCACGTTCATTTTATTTTTTTTTTTGGTTCCGGAAATGGTAGACATAGCCGGTTCCAGGAATCGGTCTGCCGAACGTTGCGGCGATCCGATGGTCGAGAACCGCGACTTCTGGTAAACGCGGTCCATTCCTGCCACGCTCGACGGGTTCAGGTACTTGTCGGCAATCTTTTGCGATCCGACGGCGATCAGACCGGCACCCGCTTCCGCTACGCCCTTCATGGCTACGAATGCCGGAAGAGCTGCACCAATGGCGACCATACCGATACCAGTATAGAGGGGATCTACATTTTTAACCAGATATTTATCGGCTGCCACGGCAACCAAACCGGCAGCAGCGCCGCCGACTACGGACACCAACATATCGCCGGCGCCCTTTTTCATGCTTTTTCTTTTCTTCATAATTTTAGGCTTTTTGTTTACGAATCGATTCGATCAGGCGTTTTTTCTCAAAGGCTTTCTTTTTGACAGCGTCATTGTGTTTCTTCACTTCGCGGACCTTTGCTTCGTACTTTCTCCATACGTCAATGGATGCCGATTCTTTGGGCGATTTAGGGAATTTTTTTAGCTTCATAACATGAACAAGTATTAAAGGGGTTAGTATAATTATTTTTTCTTCTTTTTTTTGCCGGAAGGGAGCAGCAGCACCGCGCCGATCAGGACGAAGGGCAAGAACTTCGACAGAGTCGAACCGGCACGGGTTAAATCATTTCCGCCGGTTCCGAACGAGGGGTTAGCGTCGTTATATATGAATCCATCGTCCATCGAAGGGGCATAAGCGTCGAACGATCCCGCATCGTATGAATTACCGTCCAGCATTTTTTCGAGTAGGGCGAAAATTCCGGCGATCACCGCGGTAACTACCGCAATGATGATCGATGCGACGGTGGCAGAAATCACGCCGACCGATGCCGATTCTACGGGGATATTCCCATTCTTCACGCCGGCAAGGAATATTTCCGGCGAACCCCAACGGGCCGTCAGTTGCGCGTTCAGGGTGGCTTTCACCTGTGCGACTGTCATACATCCGGACTTCTGTATCTCCTTCATATAGGCTTCATGTTCCCGGCGCTTGGTGGTGACAGCTTCGGGATAATCCGACAGCTCCGATTCCGGAATAAAACAGTACATGAAGTATTCGGCACCTTCGCGCAAGTTCTTCTGTATTTCTGCGATATTGCCCTGTGCTTTGGCGTTCCGGAAGTTCTTGCGATAGGCTTCGTCGAATTCCTGATCTTCCGACGGCACGTCGGTAGCAGCTCCGATTCCGGAAAGCTGTGCTACCAGATCGCCAGCCGTACAGGCGTATATCAGTTTATAGGCGTCGGGGTTCACATCGGCAATACCTTTTCCGATCGTCACCATGTCGCCGAACAGTATCGCGCGTTCCTGGTCTCTTTCCTCTTCCGATAATCCGACCGGCAGATCGAATCGTCCGCCTTCGATCATCAGTACCAGTGCCGACAGCATCTGTTCCGGTGTTACCACCGATGCCGGGTACCCCGACTGGTACGCCATCAGCGCCAGCAATGCGACATCGATACGGTTGCGAATTTGTTTCAGTTCGTCCGCCCGTTTCGCTTTTCCTTCTTCGTATATCTGCAAAATGTTCAGGTTGATCAGCAAGTCTTGCTGTTGACGGGTCAGTTCCTGTTCCGGAAGCCTGGTTATCTCCGCCTGGTAGCCGGGATAACCGATGCCCGACAGTCTCGAAATCTCTGTGGTTCCTCTCATATCTTTTTTGTGACAATAATCTACTTCTTTTCCGAATTGCCCGATCCCGTCGATCTTATAAACCGGGTCTACCGGTATTTCATTCCCGTTTTCGTCGATCGCCACGGCGTACACGTGTGTCGGTTCGGCACTGTCGAGCGTGTAGGAGGCGAACCGGAAACAGTGCGGTATCGCCAGGCACCGCAAGCAAGAACAGATAAAAATGGCAAAGCTCTTGCAATCTCCGAACCCGTCAGACCAGAACCGCGCCGGCGTCTTGATCAATTGCTTGCGGAATGGGTCAAGTATATACGTCGTATGATCGTCGATCGTATCGAATATTTCCCGGCACGTTTCCCGCACTGATCCCCGACGTAGCGATTGCGCCAGTTCATCTACCTGGTCGTACGAATTATTGTAGACATCGACGACCGCTGCGATAATATCGTCGGTAGTTCCGGCTTTATGCGTTACCGTTCGCCGGTTCTCCGCCCTGGGTAATCGTGGATGATGATTCATCGGTCGGTGTGGTTATTTGGGTTTGGAATTTCGAAAAGTCAAATGCGTTGCTTAACCCGTTCGATATATTGCTGATCCCGTCCATGATCTGAGGCAGCGACGGTATATCGACGCTGAAATTGTTCGAAAAGGGGAACGATTGGTTATTGGCAACGACATATCCGGCGATCCCGATAGATACGGGGTAACTGGATCGATTCTGTTGCGCATAGTTCCAAAGCAGCGATAAGAGCGTCATATAAGGAACAGTCAGGCTTGCCCGCAACGGAAGGGTACGGAACGGTTGCACATAGGATCGGATTTGAAGATTCTTAGATCCTAAATACTTGCCGTTCATCGATACTTGCATCATGATCGCATTCAGATACAGTACCTGATCGGACAGGTTGTCGATATTCATATCGGCACGGAGTACGACCCCCTTCTTATCTACCGAATGGATATTGAACGATGCCGGCGTTACTTTGAAATTCGCCAGCGCCAGACCGGTTTGTACTGTTTGGGTCAGCCGGTACAGCAGCCAGCCGCCTAAGCCGATCAATGCTATTTTTTTTACGTCCATATTTAATCGTCTTTTCGGCGAATATACTAAGAGCGTGTAAATAGCTTGGAATTAATGAAATAAACGGAATTATCGGCGTTATTTTATTTTTCTTTAAGGTAGCGATCGCCCAATTCTACCGGTACGCCGATCCATTCGGCGAACAGTTCCCAGACGATCGGCGTGTACGGTTTCAGGCCGTTGTCGTCGCGGTACATCTTTACAACTCTGCAAGTTTTTGATTTTGAGAACCCTAATATTTTCGATAAGGTTTTTTGCCGAACACATTTCATATTAACATTTTATTATTTTTTTGGATTTTCCGTAGAAATAGAAGAATAAAACATTTAATCGTAAATAAATCAGCATTTTACAGAATTAAAACATATCACTGAAAAATAGGGTAAAAACCACCGATTAAATAAAAATAAATCACGTAAATATAGCGTATCTTATTTTTAGGCAATACCTCCATTTTTTCTTTTACCTTTTTACCTTTTTGAACTAAAACAATTAAAAACAGGCTGTTATCGCGGTAAAATACATCGGTAAAATAGCATCGATCCGCGTTTTACCTTTTACCGTTTTACTCCGATCGTATGGAAAACGGTAAAAACGGTAGTTGTGTTTTACCGCATTTTACCGCGTTTTACCGACCTTCTTATTTTTATAACTCTTTTATTTTTAATCATTTAATTCAAATTTTACGGTAAAAAGTAAAAAGTAAAAATGAAAATGAATTTTTTCAGAAATTTATTTTTTTTATTCTGTTTTGCGATTTATTTTCTATTTAACGTTTTATTAACACTTTTCCGATCTATTTTTTATGTTTAAAATACTATATATCAGATCGATGTAAAAAACGTATTGAAAGACACTATTTTTTGGTGTTTCCCCGTTTTTTAACAATTCGATCCCGACGGAATAGTATTATAAGCATTTTCCCGAAATTAAATCCCGGATTTCTCGTACAATTTTTCACGCGGTGGCATTCGGTTCGCACAATCATCTACATTACAACGCGTTTCGTAAAACTTTCGTTCCATCTCGTACGCTCGGTTGTTCGCTTCAATCTTTTCCCTTCTTTCGGATTCCAACTTTTCAAACAGGTAATCGACTTTCTTATCGCGCTCCTCGTTCCGACGGTTCGCGATTTCCAGCTGGTCGGATAGCGTTTTTATTGTTATCTGCATGTTCGCAACCACCACCGAATCGGCTGCGGCTTCGTTCTTCCGACGATCCGTATGCCGATTGAAGGCTACATTATACGCAAACTCGATCAACTTGAAACCGCCCAACGCTACAATTACCGTTACCCACTCTTCCATAGGCTAACTTATCAGGGTTATTTTTTTTGCCGTGGCTGCTTCATCGATCGCCGTGTCGTACTTGTACCCGGAAGGCAATGTGATCGTAAATCCGTCCGGCTGTGCAATGGCATCGTCGATCAGATGCGAAAGCGTCGCTTCATTCATGCTTTCGCAGTACGATAGGTCCAGATTGCACGAAAGACCCATTAACCGAAAGCTGGTCAATTTTTCACACCCGTAGAAAATGTTTTCCAATGCCGCCGGATCGGTGATCGGAGACACGTCGATAAACCCGACGATCATTTGCAATTGTTCGCAACTCTGGAAAGCCGCCACCGCGTTATATACTTTGACGCCTCCGATGTACACGTACTGCACAAGCGACAGACTGTCGCAATAGCTTCGTATGCTTACCGGTTGGCTCGTGCCGTACATCCTGTTCAGAGGCTCCGGAATTATATACGTATCATTATTTAACTGAAACGCTGCACCTTCCAGCGTTTGGTACGTCCAAAAACAATTGAAATAATATTGCAGTGCTAACCTCCGACCGTATTCAAATTGATTGCTTGGCAGAAGCGAATGATTTCTGTATGTATATTGACCATTAGCCGATCGCTTGATTCCGCGCGACAGTAAGAACTGGTCGATCTGTTCCGGAATGTTCGACCCCGGCAGATCGTAGGTCGTACCGGCTACCTGTATTTGTGTAATTTTTGCCATAATCTAAGAATTAAGTTGATAATTTTCGCCCGAAATCAGTTCGACGGTCGGGTAACCCGTCCCGATGAACGACAAGGTATCGCCGTTCACCTGTGCTTTGGCTGCCGGAAGATAGTCTAACCGGTTGCCCTGTGCGGTCGGGGTAACGACCGCTTTCGTCTGGTTGAGAGCTGCCACCGGTTGCCCGGAAAAGCCCATGCGTGAGAACCGTCCTATCATGGCATCGTAATATAAGCGGTGGTGGTACTTCCGACTATGATATTGATCTGGTCGCCCGGATTCACGGAAAAGTATTCGACCGTGTTCGGGATCAGTGTGTGGTACGCCATCCCTGTCGCCAATATCCGTATCCGGTTGTCTTTATCGCTCGCATCTCCGATCGTAACTACCCGGATGATGTTAGAGGTTGCCGTTACCGTGCTATTGTCGTTCGACAGGAATACATATCGGAATCGTGCTGCAAGCGGGTACACTTCGACCGGTACGTTGGTATTGTCGCGCGCCAATGATACGCGGTTGTACGGGTTGATCGGATCGACGGCTTCCAGCGTCTGGATTTCGTCGTCGTGATTTGTCAAATTTTGGCTATTTCCCGGCAATTCGTCCGGGGAAATCGGGGTTGTTTGGGCTGTTTCCATATACTATATTTTTAAAGGATTTGGATTTAAAGATACATAAAATACTAATAATAAGCAAATTATAAGTGTATTTTTTTATCACAAAAATGTATAAAAAAGGGTGGATAAACCACCCTTTCGCATCCGGCTATATTCCTAATTTCGGGACAGGTTGCGGCATCGTCAGCCATTCTTCCGGGCATAATTTCCGCACCCGGTTTGCGACGATGCACACGGTGCGGTAAAAGCTCATGAACGTAGCCATCGCGATCTGACCCTGTTCTTCGTCCTGCGGCTCCTCGTAGAACGATGTGATCGCATCGATTGTCTGTACACCCTTCAATGTGTCGATCCAGTCGTTAAGCTCTTGTAATTTGGTGAAGTCGATTTCGACGGTCTTCTTGCCGTCGGCATTGATACGCAGCGTGCAATCGCCAAGCCGCGTTTCGTTTAATACATTCTGTTGCATATTATCCTGTATTTTTATCGGACGGGCAAAAAGAGAGCCGTCCGGTCTCCCACTTCTTGCAACAGAAGATACACGTCTATACGAGTATCGGATATAAGGGATTCCGAACGGCTAATACGTTCAAGTCGGATAAAATAATATCCGATCTCGTAAATTATGACAATAACTTCTGTTGCGGAGAAGTACTGCAAATATACGCCTTTGCATCGAATTAGCAAACGGATCGGATATTTTTTTTACGCAAGTCATTCCGTCTTGCGATACTCGTCGATCGCCTGTTTGACGATCCGGTTGATCTGCCGTTCTACCGGCTTCCGTGACAGGTAGTAATCGACGGCTGCCACCTTGCCGTGTCGCACCCGGATTTCTTCGAGCTGCGCCGGTCGTCCGTCGGCATAGCCGTTGTAAAACACTTTCGCGGTCTTATCCTCGACCTCGATCTGTATCATCACATTATATTGGTCGCTGTCGCCTCCGAACAGGTCGGATTCGTGCGACACTACCGTCGCCGTGCATACGTACACGTTCGGGTAGATCAATTCGTCGATATTCATAATCTTTCTATTTTAAAGGATTCAAGGTCTAATCTATATTGTATAAAGTCTATTACATTGGATGGTATTACAACTGCATTCGTATCATTATATGGTATATATATTATCCTCTTACCTTTAATTTCGGGTCCTAAAATAGTTTTGGTAATAGATTTTTCCAATTCGTCCATCCGATCATGGATTTCATCAATTAATTTTCTACTCTGTAAAATACAGTGTGCTTGTATTTTGATCAACTCAATCTCACTCGATGTAAATTTTCTCTCCAAAATCATTTTTTTCTTCTTCGGCTAATCTTCTATCTATCTCTAAGTATCTATTAGCGCGTTTTTCTTCTTTTTTTTTCATCTCTACTGTTTTGTTAATGTTAATACTCTCATTATAAGAATTAAAGCCAATACGATCACGATCAGCCAAAGTGTCGCGTCGAACTTTTCAAAAAAGCGATCGGTCGCGCTCGGCGGTGCCGGTGTCGAGCTGATCAGCGTATCAGTCACGGCGACGGGTATCGAATCTGCATCCACGATCGCCGTAAATGTCAAACTTTTTCCGTCGCTTTCTACCCGCACTTTGGCGCGGGGGGTGGTCGCCTGGTCGATGTCCCGAATCTCGATTCCTCCTTCGGGTGTCGGTACGATCCGGATGGTTACCCGTGCAGTATCTGCCGGTGTCGGAACCTGAACGATCCGATCGCGTGCGATCTTCTCCACGACGGGGGCGCGATGGGTGCTGCATGATGCCAGGAACAGCACGATAGATAGTAATGCAATTTTTTTCATGTGGTGGTATTGGGTTTGGGTTCTTCTTCTCTTTCAAAATCTTTGCGGGTCAGGTGGTAGGGTGTACCGGTATTCCGGATATATCCGGGTACCTCCATCCGTGTAACCGGATCGTAGTTCATTACATGCTTCTTGTATTTCATGTTCTTTTCCGGCGATTTCCGCATTTCGAACTTCAAGTAGTCGGACAGGTCGGCACGCGAAACGCGGAATGATCCGGATTCCGTGATCATGTTCACCAGGTCTTTAATCGTCAGGTAGCATTCGTCGATAGCGTACGTGTCTAAGTATTCCAGTACGACCGCTTCCAGTTCCTTGTCGAGCTTCGACCGTGACCGATCCTGCAACCGTCGTAGGGTATTGGTGATATACGCCGATGTCCGGAAGTGTAGCCGGCTTTCTCGTGCCGGGTATTTCATTTTCCGCTGCGAAAGGTAGAACAGGAATGCCGGGATTTCCTGTTCGCATTTGGTGATAATATCCGGATCGTCGGCTTCGAGCGGCGGAACTCGGAACACGGCGTACCGGTTCTCGTCGTTTGATATTTTGGTGAAGTTCGATTCTTTGTTCGTTGTCAAAATCAGATGTATATAGTTTCGTGTCTCTTCCGCGTCTTTCGATTTCAGTTCCTTGCGGAAGTATTCGCCCGTCGCTAAGCTCTTGATGTAGTTCTGCATCTCGTCTTTGTCGAAACCGGCAATATCTTCGTCGATGCCGACGACCAATTTGTCGGCATAAGGACCCGTGAACCGGTTGCTGAACCCGTTCGCGTCCTGTACCTTCATATTCTCCTTAAAAATTCTTTTCAGAAGAAATATAAAAGATGATTTGCCCGTGTTGCGCTCTAAACTCGCAAGCACGATTATAGGCAGCCGGACTTTCGGCTGGTAGATCAGCATCTGGATATAATCCAATCCGAATTCATATACCGTTTCGCCTTCCTGATTAATGTCGCAAAGGCAATGTCGTAATATCTTCTCGATATGCTCCCAGTTCCCCGGGCTTGGATGATACTGTATCGGCTGGAACTTGTTGTAGATTCTTTGCGTCAGACCGTTTTCGTTGGTCTCGAAGATCGTCTGCCGGAACTCGCCGAAAGGACAGGGCCGGTACTGCATCTCGTAGAAGAACGGTATCTGCTCCATCGCTCGTTTGTCTCCGTTCAGTTCTCGGAATACCTGCGCTTTCGAGACCTTGCGGATTATTTCGGTATTTACTCCGTTTTCGTGGTCGTCGATGTCGAACGTACGGCGATAGTAGGTATCATCGATCAGGATGAACTTCTTGATCTCGTCCGAAAGCATCCGGCAAACCTTCTCTCCGTCGTAGTAGTACTTCGATCCTTTATATACGAATACCTTCGTGCCGATCTCCGATCGGAAAAATTCATAGAACGAACTCGGACTATCCAGAAGGAAGTATTTACGCAGCTTATTGTCCGAACCCGGACCCAGCATTTGGATCGAAAAGAAATACTTCTCGCCGACCGACAGGCTTTCCAGTTCCTCGCGTATATCGTCTATCTGGTCGCTCTTCATCGAATCGATCAGATCATCGATACCCTTAGCGCCGTGCGTGAACTTCGTCGATACATGCGCGAAATAGAAATCGACGGAGAACGTTTTAAGCATTTCCCGGAAGGAAACGACCGCGGAATGAAAGTTGCTAAGACGTTCTGCCAGTTCCTTACCCTCGGCGTACTTGATCGACAGGCAGTCGGCATCGAACAGTAATACCACGTTTCGCGGCTTGAAGGTGAAGATCGCTTCTCGAATCCCTTCGACGAATTGGTTCTGGTTTTTGTCGCGAAAATTCTGGATTCCGCCTAAACCGATGAAAGGCAGGTTAAGCCGGTTGCTTGCCGCCAGCGCCTTTAACTCGCCTTCGACTACATACAGGGTTCGCACGTTGATCGGCCTCCCTTTCTTGGGTAACCTTACCCGGCTATATAGTTCTGTGATCAGCGGCGGAAAGTAAGGATAGACGGGAGTACCGGCTGGCTGCCGGTACTTCATGTTCCGTTTCTTTCCGGTTGCATCCTCGTATTCTTGTGGATTACGCAAGCGATACCGTACAAAAGGAATTATCCGTTTACCTTCTGTGATCTCGACCAATGATCCGTCGATATGTGTATATGTGATCGCCAGGGCGTCTTGCTTGACGTCGGCGGCGATGATAGGGTAACCACTATTTACCCGGCCGTCGCTGTCGGAGACGGTACGCCTGTTCTCTTTCTCGGCAATTCCGCACGCTTTCAGGCGGTCGCGTAAATATTGGTATATGGGATGATCTGTATTCATTCGATAGAGTTATTCTTCTTCTTCTTCTTCTTCTTCTTGAAGAATGGTTGCTGCATTCGTAAGAGCCAATCTAAATTTGTCGTTCAATTTTGCAGCGCACCATAAACAAGCGCAAATCGAAAAGGGATTCCCTTCTATATGTATTTCTAATCTATTTATTTCGCTTTGCGATATGCTAATTTTAGTATCGACTTCCAATAATTGTTCGATTTCCTCGCACGTAAGCCTGTTTTCCATATTGTTTTGTTTTTTGTTGTCAATTATAAATTAATTGCTCGCCGGCGATTTCGTTAATGATAGGTCGGCAGACTTCCGGAACTTTCGTTGCCCCCTTAATCCAATTGTAGAACACCGCTCGCGTGATGAAACATCGATCTATGATTTCTTTTTGTTTCGCCAGAACGTCTTTCTGCGGCAGGTCTAAATACCAATCCTTTAATTTCTTGTCCATGTTTTGCAAGTTTGAATTTAATTACTAACTTTAATTGTGATTAATATTTTTGTAAACGCGAATTAAAACAAATAAAACGAGATATTAAAACTTTTTTGAAAAAAAATTTAAACAAAAATTTTGTCTGTATGGCTAACTTGAACAAAATCAACGAAATATTAGAGGAACGAAGAATCACAAAAGAAGAAATGGCAGCAGCCATTAATACGTCCTCCCAAACGCTGATCCGGTCGATCAATACCGGATCAATAAAAATAAAACTTCTCGAAGATATAGCGCGCTACCTCGATATTCCCGTCGGCTACTTTTTCGATGAAGTTCAGATCGACGGAACCGGCCGCCGGAAATCTTCCGGTGCCAAACCACCAGCACCCAATCCGCTCGAAATGCAGTTGGTAGACTTGATCGATCGGCGCGACCAAAAGATCGAGAACCAAGCCGAACAGATCGGCGCGCTGAAAAAAGAAAACGAGTTGCTAAAAAAAATGTACGGACAGGATGCCGGGGTTGCCGGCTCTGCCAATGCCGTATAGTGTTCGGTGTCTATATTCCTATATATTAAATAGTTAGATAATGTGTACCGGGACAGATTCGGGACAAAAACGACAAAAAAGAAATGTTATTTACATTGAAAATCAGACATTTACAAAAACAAAATCGGGCGATTCAAATCATCTCACCCCGACAAAATGCCTATTTTTAACGGCGTAAGTGTCTAATAATTAGACGCTTACGCCGTTGGTCGTATTTGGCTGCCGGGACAAATTCGGGACACAAACCTTTAAAAAAAACACCTATGGCGCAAAATGCTGAATTACAAAGAATTTATTCATTTTCTAATGATTCGTGCAGGTCACAGTAATATTCATCCCGACAAAATCTTGGAAATAGAATCACAATCACTTGATTAAAAGTTGGTTGCATTTTTTTTGTTCTGAGCGACCGGGACAAATTCGGGCCGCAAAGAATCGTAAAATTTATATGAATTGTATAGAAAATTAATTGCAATTAGCTGATTAAAAACTGATTACAACTTTTTTGTTTCCATAAATGGACGGGACAAAATCGGGACACAAAAAACGAAATGTCGATATGGATTGTATAGAAAGACAGATTGCAATTGGTTAATTATAAACAGATTATGATTCTTCTTGCTTTATAAACGACTGGGACGAGATCGGGAGACAAAGAACCGAAATGTCAATATCGGTCGTATGGAGAATAATTGTAATTTTTTGATTAAAAGATTATTATAGTTTTTTATTTTGAATCACCAGAACAAGGTCGGGATGAGTATACTGTGACCTGCACGAATCATTAGAAGATGAATAAGAATAGACGGGATATTGGGTACGGAGAATGGATGTTTCCCGCTGATTCACATGGTCAAGAGGAAGAAGCCGAGCTATTCTTTGGATGAGGAGGGATTTCTAATGATGTCCGTTTTTTCCGTATGAGCGGCACGATATGCGCTGGGTGTCAGTGCTGTCGATGCCTTAAAGCATTTCCCGAAATAGTTCAGATCGGAGAATCCGCAACTGTAAGCGATTTCTTTGACTGGAAGGTCGGTGGTAAGCAGAAGGCTTTCGGCTCTTTTCAATCGACTTTCGCGTAGAAATTCGGCGGGTGAAACACCGATCGTCGCACGTAGTTTCCTGTTGAGGCTACTGCGACTGACAGCGACAAATTGTGCCATGTCATCGACCGTAACTTCTGTGTCGGCAATGTGCGAATTGACGAAGTCCATGACTTTGTCCATGAAAAGTTTGTCGGCATCGTTTATCGAAAGCGATAATTCTTCGGCTGTGGTATTTAAGGGCGATTCCGGCAGGTTCAGGTAGGCTTCGAGGCGTTCGTGCAGTTTCCGTTTCATCCGCCGGATATAGACGACAATCCATGTAATGGCACAAAGGGTGAGGAGTGCGGCAAAGACATAGAGCGCTTTCGCCAGACGTGTTTCCCAGAATGTAGGGATAACCTCGATCCGAATGTGTCGGATATTGTCGAGCCATCTGCCGTAATTGTCGGTGGAGCGTATTTCCAGTCCGTATTTGCCAGCCGGAAGATCGAGAAACGTGATGTCCCGCGAGTGGCGGAGGTCGTTCCATTCTTTTTCGGGTGCGAGCCGATACGAATAGTGTATGTTGTGGGGCGATGTATAGTCGAGAGCGGAGAAGCGGAGCGTTATATTTCGCTCTCCGGGATGCAGAGTCAGTTCTTTACATGACGGTGACAGCAGGGTGTCAAGGCGGTTCTGAATGGATGCCGATGTGAAGAAGAGGTTCGGAGTGTATGACGAGTGTATCATACTGTCGGTATGGAGGATGATGGCTCCACTGTCGTGACCGAGTAGCCAGCGGTCGTTGCCTAACGGTAGGGGGCGGGCATCGCTGAACCGTATTTTCCGGTCGCGCGAAGAGAATCCGAAGGTAATACATTTCCCCGTTGTCGGGTCGAGCATGTAGGCATCGTTGTTGCTGACGACGACAGCATACTTTTCGTTTTCCGGAGAAAAGCCGATGGCATGGGCGATGTCGGAAGGTGCGCCGGTGGATGTATTGATGTGCCGGAACTCCCATGAATCGAGCGACAGGGAGGGCGGTGATGTGAGGATGTTGATTCCGTCGCTTTCGGTTGCTACGAGGATATGCCCTTGCAGGCCGATATTGACATCCATTACGGCGATGTTGCCGAGTGATGTCGCTCTGTCGGGATGGTTTGAATGGAGTGCGAATTTCGTATCGGACGGTGGCAGTGACATGGTCAGCAGTCCGGCGGTCGTGGCGGCGAGCAGCACGGTGTCGCCGATAATTGAGATGCGGCGTACCGATGTAGCTTGGGGCGGATAATCGGGTAATGTCGTGATGTTGATAAATTGCGGATGCGATGCCGACGGCGATGCCACCATTTCTATTCCTTTGCCCATGGTCGCGATCCATAATCGTCCGGAGGAATCGGTTGCGAGGTCGTAGATATTCGACGATGCGGGGGCGGTGTACGGGTCGGATGTGGGGACGAAATGTTCTACTTCGAATCCGTCGCCTTTGCCGGGTATCAAGCGGAAAAGTCCGTCGGGTTTGCCTCCCAGCCATATCACACCTCCGTCTGTTTCGCCGAAGCAATAGATCGGGGCACCGAAGGGGGTGAAGTGATCGGACAGTTTGCCGTTGCGGGTAAGATAGCGGCATGTCGTGAGTTCCGGGTCGTAAAGGGCTACGGCTTGCTGGTCGCTTTCCGAAAGCCAGATACGTCCGTCCGAATCTCGAAAGGTTGCCCTGATCATCGATGGGTTGGGTGGGGTTATTTCCTCGAAAGGAAGAAAGCCGAGTGTGATACAGAACGCACCTACGGAACTGCATAGCCAGATGTTACCCTGTTTGTCGGCACAACCGTAGTGTAATGATCCGGAGGGGGCGTCGATCGTGGCGAGGAGGGTGAATTCTTTCCCGTCTGATCTTGTGCTGTGTAGTATATCTCCTTGCCGCGTGATGAGCCAAATTCCACCTTGTCCGTCGTTTTGTGAAAGCAGCAGATCCTTATGCCGGTAGTGTCCGACATTGCCGAGCCGGCGATTGTGTGGTGACAGGAATGTGAGTTCGGGTCGTGAGGGGGATTGTTCGACGGAATCCAATCGGTCGGTATCGGGAAACCGGAGGTAGGTGCTGTCGGCACATCTCGCTACGATTTCGCCGGTCAGAGCCGGCATGATTCGCGTGAAGGATAGAGGGTGTCCGAGTTTCTCTTCAAGTTGTGCTTGGGTATCGGTGAATTTGAACGTATCGAGATCGAAGCGTACAATCTGTTCGTCGATTCTGCACCACAGGCTATTGCCAGCCGACAGTCTGATTTCGCGGATGCGGTTCGAATAGCGGTAGACACCTTCGGTCATGTCGGGGCGGATCGGAGAGAATGTCTGACCGTCGAACCGGTTGAGCCCGTTCCATGTGGCGACCCATATAAATCCGTCCCGGTCGCAGACAATGCCTTTGACGAGCCTTTGGGAAAGTCCGTCGTTTTCGTCATAATGTTTCACTTTGCAATAAGGGCGTCCCGAAACCAACACGGGAATCATGAACAACAGCAATGTGAGTATATAACGTGGCATGGCGGTAGACTTAATGATACAAAGCTAAGAAAAAAGGCGGGTAAATGCAAGTAAGAAAAAAAAGACATCCGTGATCTGTCGGTTATGTCACGGATGTCTTTATTGAGGGATGCCCCTGTTTCTTTACCGGATGCCGCAAGGCGGGTTCGCTATCGGTATGCTCTCCGTCGGGCGGATTGCCGGGGCTATCTGATCATTACTTTTTCTATGCTGGTGTTGCCGGAAGCGAATGTTTTTACGACGATGTGGAGACCGGTAGTCGGTGAGCCGATGCGACGACCTTGCATGTCGTAGTAGTCGGTCGAAATAGGCTCGGCATCTTGGCGGCTGTCTGTTACAGCTGTGCTTTGGTTAGGGCGGACTTTCGCTTTCGGGCTAAGTCCTCCGAATTCGTTTACGGCTTGAATGTACAGGTTATCATCGGCAGAATCCGACAACGGTTCATCGTAGTCCATGAAGATGGATTGGGTAAACCCGACTACTTCGTCTCCGCGTGTGACGAGGTAGCAGATGGCGTAAGGTACGGCTTGCCACGAAATCCGGTTGTCGTCGATAGTGGCTACGGGTGCTTCGCACGCCTCGGTCTTTATGACCGGTTCCCAGTTATCGTCGCCCGATAGGACATTGCTGACGGTGTATTCGGCAGCTTCTTCGTCGGTAAGCCGGTTTTTGGCTGTCCCGTAGATCTTCTCTCCCGATGCGTCGGTGTAATAGTAGGTGTCGCGACGCTGTGAAAGATCCAATAGATTCCCTTGTGCGTCGGTGGTATTCCAATCAGCCCAGATTGCGGGAAGCCCACCCATTGTTTCATACCAGCCGGTGGCGGGAATGGTTACTTCCGCACGGGTGTTGAGGAATACGGTTTTTGGAAAATTGTGCCAGGGGCGTCCCAACCAGACGCTCGTTTCGGACGGCACGCCGGGTGCGGTGATGGTGCAGTTGTTGAAGACATATCCCCAGAGTACGTCGGCAGCATGCGAGGGGGCTACGATGAAGCCTCCGCTTTTCCGGTTGATGTAAAGCGTAGTGTTTTCGATGTAGATATTGCCGCTGTTGTAGATAAAGTCTACTGCTCCTTCGATCAACGAGTTTCTTACATAGGCACGATAGTTCGAGGCGGAAGGCGTGATCCATGTGTCTTGATAGGAGAGCATGGCGACGTTGTTGAAGATCGTGCGGTCTCCGATCGTGTTCAGAGCAAGGGCTTGCGGACCTTGTTGCAACTCATGTCCGTATGAGTTTTCGAGTGTGATGTTTTCGAAGAAACAGTCGTTGGATTTGACTACTACCGTTGCACCTACGCTTACATGGAGAGCGTTGTCTCCTCCGCAGAGTTTGTCGTCAAGAATGACCGTCTTGTCACGGTCCTGACCGATGATGTGGAGCATGGGTTTGTTTTCGGGAATTTCGACATGCTCGTTGTATTGTCCGTTCTTGACAAATATGAGCCACGGTTTCACTCTGTCGGCGGGGGATGCATCGATGGCACTTTGCACGGTAGAGTGGTCGCCTGTACCGTCTTGTGCTACGATAGCATCGAATAACCGTGCTTCGGGTTGTGTCCGTTCCATCGTGGTGAACGAGATGGTTATTCCTTCAAAGGCATTGCCCGAACGGTCTACGATAGCTCCTGCCGGTACTGTAAATGTATGGCGTGTGGCGTAGCCGAGACCGGAATAATTGTAGACGACACTTTTACCGCTGAGTTTAGGCGTAAGGGTAACTCCGTTGAGTCGGGCGTCGCCCGATCCGATATTGATTTTTTCGTCGAAGGTAAGGATAATGGATCCTTGTGCCGATGCACCGGTCGATTGGTCTGCCGGAACGATATGGACGAGAGCGGGCGGTGTATCGTCGTTAGCCGAATCTTTGTCGGCAAGCACGAAGAGTTCCGACAGGCAGAGCCCGTCATAGTCCGAGGTGTTCCCGACGAGCCCGGATTCGTAGTCGGGCATGAACCGTATCCATACGCGTGTTTGTCCTGCCGCTTCGGCGGGCAGTGTTATTTCTTTTGTCGTCCATCCGTTTTGGAGTTGATACGATCCGAATGTCTCGAAAGTGCTTCCGTCGATGCTGTACTGAACTTGAATGGTGCTGTAAGTATTGTAACTTACGCCGAGGGATGCGGCAAGGATAAGACCGGAATATCCTACGGACGAGAACGACATCTCGAAGTAGTATTTTTCAGAAAGTTTCCGCCAGATACGGGCACCCCATTTGCCATTCTCGGCACCGTTTGAGATACCCCGTGTCAGCCAAGTGGAGGTATGCCCGTCGGCATCGCGCAGGCTGAAAAGTCCGGCGTTGTCGCTTTCGTCTTTATAGTCGGCGGCACGTTCGGAGTTGGGTTGGTCGAAATAGAAGTCCCAGCCCACTATGTAGTCTTCGGCAGAAAAACGTGCGGATACCTGTTTTTCCGAATTCATCCGGACCATGCGTACGGGTGCGGTCGTGTTGTCATCCCAGTTGTTGAACGTAAGGATGCGATTGTTGATCGCAGTGAGCTGTACGTCCGTACCCTCCTCGTAGTAATGTATTCCATCGACTACATTCCCTTCGGGGGCGAATTGTATCTGATTGGTGTTGGCTCCGCCTTCGATGTTCAGCCGGAGTGCATACACATTGTTTTGGCTGTAATTCGCCACCAACTTGGTATTGTTTGCGATTTCAAACGAATAGGGATTGTCGGTGGATAGTATCGCACCTGTTTCATCGCTCCATGAGGTGAAATGGTAACCGAAGTTTTCGGTTGCAGATACCGTGAGCCGTGTCCCTTCGTCGAACTCTGCCCCTGCGGGTGAACACGAAAGAGAACCGGCTCCGGCGATAGCCGGTTTCATGGAGAATGTATAGGTAGGTACCGGTTGTATCGTTCCGTTTATATCGCCTGTCAGTACGAAATTCTGGAAGGCATATTGCCGGTCGTTCGCCAATGCTTGTATATATATCTTGATGTACACCTCACCGGTGATCTCTCCCAAATCCGAGAGGTCTATTTTTTCTGCCGTAAAATAGGGCGGATTTTTGACGAGTTGCGGATTTACATTTTCCTTGACGATGGTTTCCGTTCCTCCGACGGTTACGCCTACGTTGTATTTTCCTCCGTTCGTCCCTACTTTGCTTGCTTGGAACGAGAATTCTTTAAGCCGCAAGGTCAGTCCGTTTTTGGGCTTTATGGAAAAAATAAGCGCATTGGCATCGTTGTTTTCGCTGTTTTGCCCCGTAATCGGTTGGAACATGGTGGCGGAAATACCGCCGTCGGTTCTTGTGCCTTTGACCGTGAGGTTCGAGCCGTAGCTGAATTCGGCGAAGGAGAATACCTCCCCGGCTGACGAGACGGCTGTCGTCGGCGATTCCGCTCCCCGGTCGATTGCCCACGTCAGTGTTGCACCGGTTTCGGACACTACGGTGTCCTCGATTTTTTCTGAGGCGGAGAGCGTGAGATATTTCAAGTTCCAGTTCGTCGCGCCCGAGGTGGGAAGCAGTCGGACGATAACATGCTCTTTGTCGTTTGCCGATATGGAGACGACATTGTCCTGATATTGGAACCATGCGCCGGATGTGTTTTCGGCTCCTGCGTCGAACCATGTGTTGCCGCCGTCGGTCGAGATAACCATTTCGACAGGTGTTACCGTGTTGTTGCCGGGTGCGATTGCATAGGCAACGGAAATCCCTTTGTAGCCTTTGGTGGGGAATGAAACTTCGTAATATACTTGGTGCTGCGACGGGTCGGTAAAGTCGCTAACGGAGATGCTTTCCGTATTCTCGATTCGGAAGATACGAGTATTGTATCCTCCGGTGAACGACCAGTATCTGTTCGGACTTGATGCCGACAGAACGAATTCGCCGGTTTTCCCCTCGCATTCGGTCGGGAGGATATGGGGTGTAACGGACGAGAACCATTGGGTAACATCTTCCGCGGCATCCGTATTGGGGGTATAGAGCATGTTTCGGTCGTCGATAGACGTGGCGGTATAGCCGTGCTCGAATGTCCATGAAGCCAACAGGATGGAATTTTGTGCAGCAACCGGAAGCCATAGGCAAGCCAAGCCGATAGCTGCAACGGAGTTGATTGTTCTTCTTTTCATGGCAAATAGTTATGTTTTAAATTTTCAGTTTTCGATAAACGCTGTGCCTCGGCACAATCCATTCAAGCTTCTCACTCGATGTCTTTTGCTTCCGGCTTGCAGTGTGTCTAAAAAATTATCTTTTTGCTCTGTGAACTTCCGTCTGAGAATGTGCTGTGTTCGATATACAGGTTGCCTTTGACCGGAGTATGCACTTTTATGCCTTGCAGATTGTAAAACGCCGAACCGGTTTTGTGGACCGGAGAGGACGTACCGTCGATTCCCGAACCTCCCGTTTGGGTGGCATATCCGTGAAACCGGACATCGGACAGGCAGAATGTCTTGCCGGAAGAGGCATTGTTGTACCACGGATAGAACCGCAGACGGAGAGATTTGCCACCCGTAAGCCGGATAACGGGTTGTATTTTCCCGTCGAGCATGTTGTTGGCAGGCATCTGGGTCTGGGAGTAGATGAGGACAGCATTCGAGAAATCGTCCTCGGTCGAATACCATACATGGACACACATGCCGTTACCCCCGCAGCCGCACATGAAATAGCTGATTTCGTCGATGTCGAGTGTCGTTCCGGGCATGGCGGTGATGCCGAATTCGATGTAGCGTGTCGAGACTTCGTCGATTTCGCCTGCGGGCCAGTTGCCGCCCTCGATGAGGTTACGTTGCGTTTTCCGGGAGGCATCGAAGCCGGTCCATTCGGGCCACGTCGTGTTGGCATTGGGGTTTGCGTAGCGTTGTACTTCCATGCTGTGCCACGATTCGGGAATGACCGAGACCGGACCGGTAACGGTATAGGAGTCGTCTTTTTCCAGCCGCCAATAGGCTTCGACTTCGGTATCGCCCGACAGGGTGATGGCTGTTGCGGAAACGGGAATGACCGTGAATTTGCCGTTGGCGGAGAGGGTGACTGTGCCGCTGTTGAGCCCCTCGTTGGCGAGGCGGATTCTTGCCTGGAACCTGCCGATCAGTGTGCCGCCGTTATAGGTCATGCTACCTGTTGTACCCCAAGTCTCCTGCCCGATAGAAATCTCCACACCATCCGAGGCTTCGAGGGATATTGTGCCCGAAGCGGGCGTGAGGTCGAAGCCGGTGACCATAAACTCTTTTGAAAGGGTTTGCCCTACATATCCGTTTCCGAGGTCGGCAGACGAAGGGGCAACCGACAGTTCGGGGTTGAGCGATACATATTCCGAGAGGATTTCCTGTTCTTTGCACAGTTGTACGAAACGCCGGGCGATCAGTGCTGCGCCTGTGGCGCTGAGGTGCGTAGAGCCGTCTCCGTCGCTGAGAATCGCCATACAGTCGCTTTGTCCGTAGCTGAGGTAAAGTTCGGCAGTGGCGGAGGTCAAGTCGATATAAGGGACGCCGGTTTCGGCGGCAACCTGTTGCATCTGGTAGGCATAATCCATCGAGTGGTCGTCGGCTGCTACTTTCTGTTCGGTCAGTATGCCGTCGGCAGTCAGCCGGGAGAAACTGTCGCCCAGATCATGACGACCGTTCCGACGGATGTTGTTGCCCGAAAAATACATCCGGCAGATAGGACCTACCAAGATGGGGGTACATCCCGCATCCCGGGTTTCGTCGATGTATTTACGAAGGTATTCCTTGTAGGTTGTGGTCGGGTTGGTACCGCGGTAATCGGTAGCCGTAGCCGATGTTTCGTCGCCGATAGAGGAGTAGTAGGCTTTCACTTCGTCGCCGTCCATACCCCCGTTTTTCTCGTCGTTGTGGGCGAATTGAATCAGGACATAGTCTCCGGGCGACAGTTGTTTTTTGACGGAGGTCCAATAAGCCTCTTCACGGTAGAAACTTTTGCTCGATGATCCGCTTTTGCCCCGGTTGTTCACTTCGATGCCGTCGAGGAAATACGAGAGATATTGTCCCCAGCCGCGGGTGACGGTTGCCGATTCATCATAGTTTGCCATGGTACTGTCGCCAATAGAATGGACTTTTTTAGCTGCACCGGTATTGGAAGCCCCGAATAGTATGGCTGCACCGGTAAGAAAAGCGATGACTTTTTTCATGGTCGTTTTTTTTAGGATTGTATTTTCGGACGGTTTGTCGTCCGGTATGTTTGTTGCGGCAAAGTTAGAGAGTAAGATTCGGTAAGACGGGTAAAATCGAGCAAACCGATCGTAATTTTGAATCAAAGTATAGGTTGGGCGGGGGTGTAAATCAGATATTTTGCTGCCCGGAAAGAATCGTGTGCCCGGAATTGGGGTAGGGTATGAAATTGCCAGCCCGCAAGAAGAGCGGGTTCTTGCGGGCTGGTGGAATGACGATGTGTCATAATGCCCAATCTGCTGCGTTGTCATCGGAGTTCGGGCTAAGCCGTTTACGTTAGTAAACTCCTGTCGTCCTCAACCTCTGCGCCTTGCATCTTAGACATTCTAACGCACCGAAAAGGGGTTATACCGAAATTTTCATTTCGACACACCCCCTTGTGGACGTTTATTGTTCCAATGCTTTGAAGCCGGGGAATACGGGTATTGCCGAACGGTCGGCTGTGCAGGGAACGATGGTGGCGTATCCTCGCGACAGGTGGTATTCGTCCGTATCTTCGGCATCGGGCTCCGTGTTCAGGAATCTGCCGGTCAGCCAGTAGTAGGAACGTCCGGCAGGGTCGATGCGGTGTTCGTATTCGTCGGTCCAGTATCCACGGGCGGCACGGCACACGCGGATTCCTTTTACTTCTCCTGTCGGGATGTTTACGTTCAGTCCGATATTTTCGGGTAGTCCTTCGGAGAGGACGGAGCGGATTATCTTTTCTACGATCGGGCGGCAATTCGAGAAATCGGCATCGGCTTTGTGTGAGCAGAGGGAGAAGCCGACGGAAGGGATGTTTTGCATCACGCCTTCGAATACGCCCCCCATAGTGCCGGAGTATAATTCGTTTACAGCACTGTTCGAGCCGTGGTTGATACCGGATAATACAAGGTCGGGGCGGTGTTCGAGCAGTGCGCTCATGGCGAGCTTCACACAATCTACCGGTGTGCCGTTGATGCTGAATTCCCGATATTCCGAATTCCCGTTTACGGGGGTGATCCGGAGGGGAACATTGACGGTAATTGCCGCCGATTGTCCCGAACGGGGCGCATCGGGTGCGACAACCACCACGTCGCCGAATGAAGATGCTGTTTGTGCCAGCGCGTGGATTCCCCGCGCTTGAATGCCGTCGTCGTTGGTAATCAGGATGAGCGGACGCTCTTTTCTGCGAATCAAGTCTGTCATAATAAATTTGAAATAATGATGTACAAATTTAGATGAAAATCGCGACATTTCTATACCGGCAGGATAAAGAAACTTTTTTCTTTCAAGGGAAGGATGCGAAGACGTGAATCGGAAACGTTCGGTAAAAACGTGTTGATTTTAAAAAATATATTCGTAATTTTTGCAAGAAAAGATAACCCGCTTAGAATAAATCGGTTGGTCGGATTGCTTGAAAATTGGGTAACGAGATAGCAACCGTTCGTATTTCTGAGTTCTTCATTGTTATGCTTCAATGCTATAACCCTGATGGCACAAAGGTACAAAAAGAAATGCAGACGAAAAGAGAATGATGATTATTTTCTTTTGTCTGCATATTAATTATAGCAGTTTCTTTAATTCTTCAATATCGGGCAATGCTTGTTTTAATTTCTCTGGCATTTCATCCGAGGTCTTGTATGTGGCAACGCCTAATGGCTTGTCGTAGTCTTGGATTACATACTCCACATACTTTTTGTCCGCACTCTTGCATAGTACAATGCCGATTGATGGGTTTTCGTGTGGCTTACGCATTTGGTCGTCCACTAAACGAAGATAGGTGCATAACTGACCTAAGTAAGAGGATTTGAATGTTCCTTTCTTTAACTCTATTACAACCAATGCATTCAGCCCTCGATTAAAGAATATAAGGTCTGGGAAATGCTCAACTCCGTATGCCTCTAATTTGTACTGATTGCCTACAAACGCAAAGTCTCGACCGAAAGTAAGAATGAATTTCTTAATGTTGTGTATGATTTCTTGTTCAATAACCCGTTCATCAATATCCTCTTTATCACGTTCTCCAAGTTCCTCTACATTGATAAAATCCAACAGATATTCATCTTTGAACATTCCTATTGCTTTCAATGATTGGCGGACATCGGGTATTTTCTGAATGAAATTATTGGCAATCTCGCCTTGATGATTAAACAAATCATCCTCTATTCTTGCTGCTAATACCTCTTTACTCCATTTATTTGCAATGGCTTGACGAATGTAGAACAGACGCTCGGCTAGTGTTCTTGCTTTGCGAACTATAATCATATGATGAGTGAAGCCTAATCCTAAGAATGAGGTAATGTCAAAATCCTCTTTTTGAGGGATTTCGCAGGGTATTAACAATTGGGTATCAATTTCGCTAACTGCGGTTAGCGATTTGTCATCACCTATTCCGCTAACTGCGGTTAGCGATTTCAAATCCTCGCACCAAGTCTCATAAAACTGACGCATAAATTTGATGTTGGCAGCCGAGAAACCACGAAGTCCGGGCAATTCCTTTTGCAGTTGCTGGCTGATTGCATCTATTGCACCTTTGCCCCAAAAGTTTTCACGGGAGTTCTTAGAAACATAGCAACCTATACCATAATACAATGATAGTTGTTCTTTATTAGCAGAAGATGCTGCACGATACTGACTACGCAATATCGCCTCTTTTATGATCCTTACCGCTTCGGCGTATGTCTGTAAATCGCTCATATCAACTTATTTTCTACAAAGGTAAGGAAATAATGGAAGACGTGAATCGGAAACGTTCGGTAAAAACGTGTTGATTTTAAAAAATATATTCGTAATTTTGTCCGGTCTGCCGTCCAGTCCGTTTTTCTCATGGGAGGCGGGAGCGGGAAAGGCAGACGGATTATATACATAAAAGGCGTAACTGTGCGCTTTGGATTGACATTCTAAGAACTTCGCAAATTCAAAAGGTAAGTCACTCAAAGCAATGGATGCGCTCTGTGGGATGATTGTATACATCCGGCAATTCTCGTGACGTCACGGGGAAAAAGGGGTGTTATATAGATTATCGCGTGGGGCTTGACCGTTGCTCGTTTCTGACTTACCGGGCAATGCGAAGGCCTTTTAGAATGTGAAACGGGCAATCTGTTCGGCTTCACGTTTTTTTGTATATACCGGTTTTTATTATTTATAACGGTGGCAGAAGCCGTCACTGACTTAATCGTATCGCAATACTATGATCAGGCGAATTATTTTGATGTGTCTGCCGCTGTTTTTATTTTATCCTTTGGCGGCAGCCCAGACCGGCGGAGGAAAGAGCCGGGTAAAGACCGAGCAGAGGGCGAAAGGGACGACCGCCCCGGATATGGACCATTTCGAACGTCTGCTGTCGCTCTATGTGCAGGCGAAAGCAGAGCGGGCGGATTTTTATTCTTCCATGACGAGTTTGTTGGTATTCTACGGCGGTCAGGACGATGCGGGCAAGGCGAAGTGCCGGCGTTGTCTGGCACAGCACATGGATGAGTATTATAACGACAGGGATAAACCGGTCGAAGCCCTTGCCATAGCCGACCTTTATGAATCACTCGCGGCATTCGATGATCCCGAACGGCTGAAAATCAGTTATTACCGCGGGGAGTATGCGGCTACCGTCGAGGGCGATTCTATCGCACTTCACCGGGCGATTTCGGATATCGAGGCGTTTCCTGCCGGACAGGGCACGGACCGGGAGGCGCATCTGCTTGTTTTGCGCGACTATTTGGAACAGATCCGTAACTATGTGCCCGTAGACCGGACAATCGATGGAATATGGATTTCGGATCTGAGAACGAAACATTTCGGAGGCCCGAAGATGATCCTGAAAGTTATTGCCGGGAAAGACGGTTCACCGATCTTCCGGATGTATCATCTGCCCGAGGAATACGCTCCTGCCGCTCAATTCGATATATTGAAGAACGCTATGTCTATGTGGCGCGGGCAAGGAATGGACGCGCAGTCGGAATTGGTCTATGCCGGCGATTCCATTTTTGCCGTCTGGTCGAACGAGAAGTTAAAGAATCCCGATGCGGACCTCCATGCCATGACTCGGCAGATCAGCGGATCTTTGACCGATGCGGTGACAATTGCGGGAGGCGGATCTTTGGAGGGGAACTTGCTTGGCGGATCATTGTCGATTTTGTCGGGGATGCTTTTGGATGAACTGTTCACTCCGTCGAAGGTGGTGTTTGTGTTGCAGGGGCGGTTGCGCAAGGTCAATGACCGGCAATTGGACGCCGTCATATACTATACATATCTTCGGGTGAAGGGTTCGGATAAACCGGAAGTCAAGAATGAGGAGTGGCATACGCTGTTTACCCGCGTGGAACCGCAGGATAGTTTATTTTGGTGTAATGGTGACTTTTACTTTCCGTTTGCGGTGACGAAGAAAGACCGGAAACTTCTGAAAGGAACGGAAGCTTGTCGTTTGGCAAAGTCGGCGATCGGTGCCGCTACAAGCCTAACGAGATTCCGGATGCTTAACCGGATGCAAACGGAGAAGATGATATACCGGTGCGAAGAACAGCTTTCGTTTCAAGGCGAAGAGGAATTTTCCGATGTGCGCCGGATACATCAGCCCGGACTGCGTCCCTTCACCGGCATAGAGGGGCGAAGCGATTCGACGGGGTGTGTGGTCGTAAAGGTGTTGCCCGAATCGCCGGCTTTTCTGTACAGGGTGAAACGTGGCGATCTGATCACCCATGTGGATGGTTTTGCGATAAAAACGTTCGAACAGTTCGAGCGTATAATAGGGCGCAAAAATCCGTTCGACCTTGTCGAGATCACCGTGAAACGGGGTAAGAAAAACAAAAAAATAAAACTGGAACTTTATTATTCACTATAAAACTAAAATCATGAAACGCATAATCGTATTATCGGTGCTGCTCTCGTTTGCGCTGGCTCTGACTATGGAAGCGCAACATGTCGATAGAGGCGTTTTGGAGCGGAAGATGGATGAAGCAATAGCGAAACACCGGAGAGAAAAAGCAGCCCAACAGGCAAAGGAGGCAGAAAAGGCAAGGCAGGTGCAACAATCGGTCGATAATCATCAAAGGCAAGCCCGGGAAATCGATTCGAACTATTCCGCACAGACGGTACTCGATAAGCAGCCGCCGAGGCCTCAACAACAGGACCGGGTGACGGCTGCACCGCGAGCTGCCGCCCGTAGAGTCGGTACGGGAAATAAAAAGACGGACAGGTCGAGGGCGGAAATGCAACGCTTCCCGGATTCGGTGGTATGGCCCGGCTCCGGTCCGGTTCAAGGTCAGTGGGGCGGAGGCATGGGCAGGGAGACCGCCCATCCGTATATAAACTGGAAACCGGTCGATTTTAAAAAGAAAGCGCAGGAGGATGCCGCCCGGCGTCCGGTACGAACTCCGGCTTCGAACCGGTCTGTGAAGAAGCAGCATCTGACATCGTCGGGCACACAACAGAATCCGTGCATTCGTCCGAATACTTCGGGCAAGGGGCAGCAGTGTTCGCAATATCCTGTGCAACGTCCTACCGGAAATCGATACGGAGGAAAGTCCGCGAAGCCTGCTCCTTCTACCGGTGTTTCGGATAACCGGGGTATGTCTCGACCGGATGGCCGTTCGACGGAGCCCGGCAATAATGCGAAACGTCCGGCTGCAAATACTCCGTCGGATATGAGGAACCAGAAAACCTCGGCAGATCAACCGTCCGACATGAAAGATGACCGCACGTCGGCTTCTTCGAAGAAACAAGACAAACCCCGGCAAGATAGTTATCCGGGAAATTCCGCCAAGCAGGGCGACAGCGACGTTCCCCAGCTTTCGTTGTCCGGCTCGAAAGAGGAAATAGCGAAGAAAGACCGGATTGCGGGAATACACCAAAACGGCAAACCTTTGTATCCGAAAGGAGCAGGTTCTAAGACGGAGTTGTATTACGAGGTTACAAAGGAAAATAAAGAAATAATGGAGAATATGACTATCGGAAATATGGGAAATGATACCCGTGGTGTTTTTGTAAAATGTTCGGCATTAAGCAATGGAAACTGTGTCACGAAAAAATAAGAATAGGAGATGAAGAAGGGTATAAAATATATATTGTTGTCGGCGGTGCTGTCGGGTGGCGGCATATCTGCCGAAGCGCAGTTGGCGGATTCGTTGTTTCTCGATACTCTTGATGCCGGACTGCTGACTGTCTGGGAGCA
The DNA here is from genome assembly GCA_900538555.1 of uncultured Porphyromonadaceae bacterium. Lineage (GTDB taxonomy): Bacteria > Bacteroidota > Bacteroidia > Bacteroidales > Barnesiellaceae > UMGS27. Next base: position 73,113 of record UPYI01000002.1, on the reverse strand, counting down.
GCCTTTCGGGATAGACGACATCACTACGATTCCGGGTATGGGATTGTTTATGAACGTAGGCGACGGTGAATATAAATCGCTCGACCGTTCGCTTTGTCCCGATTTCGGATCGTTCCTGTTGCTCGATCATATCTGGTACGATCAGTTGGTCGCCACCGATGAACGGTTCTTGATCCGTAACGGCTGTGAGGTGTATGTTGTCGATAGTGCGGCTTGTACGTTGCTTGCCGATTTCGATACGCCGTGCTTCCGGCTTTTTGCGGTGAACGACAGTGTGTTCGATGTGGTCGTGTACGACGACGGGAGCAGTTCGCTTTACAGCGGCAGGTATGCCGACGGCGAGATGACCTTGCAGATTACCCTGCCCGATGATATCCTTCGGGTGGAACATACGGCTGACGGTATGTTGTTCATTGCCGGCAATACGCTCTACGGGGTCGGGAAGCAGATCGCAAATTCGCTTTTCGAAACGGAAGAGCCGCTTTTGGATATGGCTCTGACCGACTCCGGAGTTCTTTTCTGTACGGCATCGACGTTGTATCTGTTTACCGGAACAGAAGTCATGCGGTTGGCGGACAATGCTTTTGCCCGATTGTTTTATGATAGCGGGCGTACGTATATCGTGCTTCAAAGCGGCGAGATCTGTTATACCGACCTGTTTAGCGGCATATCGGAATGAAGACCGGCATTTAAGGAGAGCCGATGACTTTTCATCGTCCGGTCGGAAAGACGGTGTGTCGTGAAGGACTGCACCTCGGAAGTTGGATACAAAACTTTTGGGGTGCAGTTCCTTTTTCACTATTTTTATATTCCGGGCTACCGGGATTTTTCCCGCTGTGTGCGTACTTTTTTAATTTATATCCTATCTTTGCAGAGCCGCTTCGACCGGCATCGGAATCTCTGTTTCCGGTACTTTGCCCGTGCGCCGGTGTGCGAATTGCCCGGTTTCAAGTTATCAACAAAAGGGGTGACTTATCAACAAATCGGTTAGTTTGTAGCTCGTTGGCGATTCGCTTCATCATAAAAATAGGTTTCTTTGCGTTGGAAAAAAGAAAACTGAATATGGGTAAAATCATAGCTATTGCCAATCAGAAAGGCGGAGTCGGTAAAACGACTACGGCGATAAACTTAGCGGCATCGTTATCGGTACTCGAAAAGAAAGTATTGTTGATCGATGCCGATCCGCAAGCCAATGCTTCGTCGGGTTTAGGTGTGGATATCCGGGCGATAAAGACATCCATCTACGAGTGCTTGGTCGATAACGTTCCGGTTACGGAGGCTATTATGCCCTCGTGCATGGAAAACCTCGACCTGATCGGATCGCAGATCGATCTGGTCGGTGCAGAGTTGGAATTGCTGAACTTCCCCGGTCGTGAGAAAGTCATGAGCCGGGCATTGGCGGGGATACGCGATAAGTACGATTATGTATTGATCGACTGCTCTCCGTCGTTAGGCTTGATTACGGTCAATGCACTTACGGCTGCCGATTCGGTGATCATTCCGGTACAGGCAGAGTATTTTGCATTGGAAGGAATCGGAAAACTGTTGAACACGATCCGGATTATCAAATCGAAATTGAATACGGGTTTGAAGATCGAAGGTATTTTGATCACGATGTACGATTCGCGCCTGCGTCTGGCGAACCAGATTTACGACGAACTGAAAGGGCACTTCGATTCGATGATCTTCAATACGGTGATTCAGCGGAATGTGAAGTTGAGCGAAGCTCCCAGTCATGGTATTCCGGCGATTCTGTACGATGCCGATTCGAAAGGCAGTCAGAATTACATGAGTTTGGCGAAAGAATTGATAAAAAGAAATTAGGAGGATAATAGATGGCATTACCGAAGAGAAGTGCTTTGGGACGCGGATTGGACGCTCTCATCACCATGGACGATGTAGCGACCGAAGGGTCGTCTTCGATCAGCGAAGTGGAATTGTCGAAGATCGTGCCTAACCCCGATCAACCCCGTCGCGAGTTCGATGCCGAGGCATTGGACGAGTTGGCGGCGTCGATTCGCGAATTGGGCGTGATCCAGCCTATTTCGTTGCGGAAAACGGGCGGTGATTCGTATCAGATCATTGCCGGCGAACGTCGTTTCCGGGCGGCAGGCATTGCCGGGCTGACCACGATTCCGGCGTATGTGCGCACGGTAGAGGACGAGACGTTGGTGGAGATGGCTCTGATCGAGAACATCCAGCGCGAAGATCTGAATGCGATTGAAATTGCATTGACTTTCCGTAAGCTGATCGAGCAGTATCATCTCACGCAGGAACGGCTGAGCGAGCGCGTGGGTAAAAAACGGACGACGGTAGCCAACTATTTGCGTCTGCTGAATCTGCCTGCCGAAGTGCAGATCGGGTTGCGCGACAAACGTATCGACATGGGGCATGCCCGTGCGCTGCTGTCGATTGCCGATCCGGTGATGCAATTGGAAATTTATGAGGATATTCTGGCGAACGGCTTGTCGGTACGGGCTGTCGAGGAGCGGGCTAAAATGCTGGCTTCCGGTGGCGAAAAAGCCCGGAAGAAATTGAAAAAACAGGCGAAGATGTCGCAGGAGTATGGCATTCTGCAAACCCATTTATCCGACTTTTTCCACACCAAAGTGCAGTTCACTTGCGACGATAAGGGGAAAGGTAAAATCACGATCCCGTTCCGGAACGAGGAGGAATTGGAACGGTTGATGGCTTTGTTCGACCAATTGAAGTAGTTGTATTGAAAAAGGGCTTTTACATAGTGCGAGATGGTTTCCGTACCGGAGTGCTTCGGCAACTGTGGTGCGGAATCTTGTGTATGGCGGCGGTGCTCCCGGTTTGGGGCGATGATGCGGGTGTCGTACGCGAGAGTCCGTATTTTCTGTCCGATTCCACTGCGACCGTCCCCCCTGAACCGGTGGCAACCGATGGAGAGGTAAAGGCTCTGTATATGGAAGATACGCCGATCTATATCGACGAATCGCAGGTTGTCGTATCGGTCGATACGATGGATGTGACGGTAGAGCCGGAACATCGGTTCAATCCCAAGCCGATGCGTGCCGTATGGCTTTCGGCGTTGTTTCCCGGAGTGGGACAGATCTACAATCGCCGCTATTGGAAACTGCCGATCGTAGTAGGCGGTTATGCCGGTTTGTTTTACGCTACGTCGTGGAACAGCCAGATGCTGTCGGACTACCAGCAAGCCTATATCGATATTATGGACAGTGATCCGAACACCAACAGCTATATGAATTTTTTCTCGTCCCAGTATTCGGAAGATGACATAGACAAGGTGTGGCTCACCAAAGTGCTGAAATCGCGCAAGGATTCGTACCGCCGCAACCGCGACCTCTGCATCATTTCCATGATCGGGTTGTATTTGGTGTGTATGATCGATGCCTATGTGGATGCGCAGCTCTATCATTTCGATATTACCCCCGATGTGTCGTTGCAGTGGCAGCCGGCGTTGATTCAGGAACAGCCTACGATGCTGCCGGCGGTCGGATTGCAGTGTGCGATCCGTTTCTGACCGGTGGGTTACAGTTAAAACAAGAAAGATGTATAAAAAGATATTTGTTGCATTATTGGCGTGGGGGAGCATATTTGCTCCGCTTTATGCCGACGCGGTGACTCCGGAAGTGACCGCACCCGTCGATTCGTTGTCGGCATTGACCGATTCGGTGACGGTTTATCCCGAAAGTTTTGAGGAGGATGTGCATAACTTGTTTTCCGACTGGTATATGAGGCAATATGCCGTGGTGGACGAGAAGTGTCAGGAAGAAAGTGTCAATGTCGATTATCCCGACTCGGTGTATATCCGCCGCTTGTCGCAAATCCCCTCGGTGATCGAATTGCCGTACAACCGTATCGTACGGCAGTATATCGATATGTATGTACAGAAACGGCGTCCGATGGTGAGCCGTATGCTGGGCTTGTCGGCATATTATATGCCTATATTCGAAGAGGCGCTCGAACGGGAGAATATGCCGTTGGAGTTGAAATATCTGCCGGTCATCGAGTCGGCGTTGCAGCCGAAAGCGACTTCCCGTATGGGTGCAGCCGGGCTTTGGCAGTTTATGGTGGGTACGGGGAAACATCTGGGTATGGAGATCAACTCGCTGGTAGACGAGCGGCGCGACCCGATCGTTTCGTCGGCGATGGCTGCCCGTTTCTTGAAAGACCTTTACCGGATTTATCACGACTGGACGTTGGTAATTGCCGCCTACAACTGCGGACCGGGCAATGTGAACAAGGCGATACGCCGTTCGGGCGGTAAGACCGACTATTGGGAGATCTACCGTTATCTGCCCCGTGAAACCCGCGGATATGTGCCGGCATTCATTGCGGCGAATTATGTGATGCACTATTATGAGGAGCATAATATTTGTCCGGCGCTTACGGTGCGTCCGTTGATTACGGACACGATCATGATTTCGAAACGTCTTTATTTCAAACAGATTTCCGATATATTGAATATTCCGGAGGAGGAGATCAGCAGCCTCAACCCCCAATATCGGGCAGGTGTGATACCGGGCAATATCAAGCCCTATTCCCTGACGTTGCCTTCGCAGCAGGTTTATGCTTTCTTGGAGTCGCAGGATACGATTTTCTCGCACCGCTCGCAATACTATGCCCATCGTGAACGGGTAGAACCTGCCGGATATAGCAACGACCTCACCTATCACCGGGTGCGGAAAGGGGAAGCCCTTTCGACGATCGCCCGTAAATATGGGGTTTCGGTAAATAATCTGAAACGTTGGAATGGGTTGAAGAATAACAATATACGTGCCGGACAACGGTTGGCGGTCTATTATGGCGGAAAGTCGGCGCCGAAAGAGGTCAAGACCGACAAGAAACGCTCGGGGCAGTCTGTTTCGCAACAGGAGACTTATAAAAACTTTCTGACGCATAAGGTTGCCGATGGGGAAAGTCTTTGGTCGATCTCTCAAAAATACAAGGGGGTGAGCGTGGAGGCAATCAAACGGGCGAACCAGTTGCGCAGCAATACGATACGTCCGGGGCAGACTTTGCGGATTCCGCAACAGTGATTGTTTCGGAAGCATTTACAGCACGAGGGGTGTATTGAATACTTGAATTTCAGTACACCCCTCGTGTTGTCGGTATCTGTCGGTCGGTTTAGAACGGAGCACGGTATTTCCCGTCTGAACTGTCGTCTATGATGCTCAGGTAGCTTGCATATCTGCTTTCGCTGATTTCGTGGTTTTCGATGGCAGCGAGAACTGCGCAACCCGGTTCGTGACGGTGAGTGCAGTTGTTGAACTTGCAGAGCCGCGATACGTGGAATATTTCGGGAAAGTAGTGGGCGATTTCCCGTGTGTCGAAGTCGATTGTACCGAAGCCTTTGACTCCGGGTGTGTCGATGATATAACCGCCTTCGGGCAGCGGGAACATCTCGGAGAAAGTGGTCGTGTGCATCCCTTTATGGTGCGATTTCGATACGGCTCCGGTTTTCAGGTTCAGCCCCGGAAGCAGCCGGTTGATCAAAGTCGATTTCCCGACGCCGGAATTTCCCGATAGCAAGGTTACTTTTCCCTGTATGGCGGCGTGTATCCGGTCTAAGCCTTCGCCGGTCTCTGCCGATATGGGCTGGCATTCGTAGCCGATCGTACGGTAGAGGTGGCACAGAGCCTCGACGTATTCGCGGTCTTCGTCGGAGTAAGTATCCATTTTGTTGATAACTAATATGACCGGAACCCGATAGGCTTCGGCGGTAGCCAGAAAACGGTCGATGAAGGTGGTGCTGGTCTGCGGGTGATTTACCGTGATGATCAATAAAGCCTGATCGAGATTGGCTGCCAAGATATGGCTCTCTTTCGAGAGGTTGGAAGCCCGCCGGATCATATAGTTTTTCCGGTCTTCGATCTCGTAGATAAAAGCCGTGCCCTCCTTATTGATTTCGATTTTTACACGATCGCCCACTGCGATGGGGTTTGTACTGCGGATACCTTTCAGGCGGAAATTCCCTTTGATCTTGCATTCGATCGTTGTCCCTTCGTCTGTCAGCACCTGATACCAGCTGCCTGTATTTTTTATGACTAATCCGTTCATTCCCAATGAGGATGTTTTTTTGTAAAAATAATGATTCGGAATAAGGATGATGTCGGTTGCCGTCGAGCATCCTATATTCGCGCATAGCGCAAAGATACGGATAAGCCGAGCGCAAACGCAAATTTATTTGCAAGTTTGCTGAGGCGAAGTATCTAAGACGTAGTCAAAGTACGGATAAGCCGAGCGCAAACGCAAATTTATTTGCAAGTTTGCTGAGGCGAAGTATCTAAGACGTAGTCAAAGATACGAATAAGTCGGGTGCAAACGCAAATTTATTTGCAAGTTTGCTAAGGAGGGGTATCTAAGACGTAGTCGAAGATAGTGAAAGGCGAGAGCAGAAGCAAATGAACTCGCTTTCTGCCGGGATGTCTCGTTTGTTGGAAGTGGAAAGATTAAAATGTAAATATATATACGAATTTTTCGATAAAAACGTTTTAAATATGAAAGAAATATGAGTTCGCACTTTTTTGGTAATGTCGGTATTGAAAATAGGAAAAAAGCTGCGTGTGGGAATCTAACGGTGTGGATTCGATTTCTGTGAACTGTTTGTATGATATCGATTAGGGGAAGTTCGGATTTGTATATGTTGTCTAATTAGAAATAAAAGAGTATGAAAATTATTCTGTCGTTGCGGAAAATCTTTGCTTTATCCGTTTTGTTTGTCTTTTCGTTGTCGATGTCGGCACAGACTGTCCGGGTAGAGCTCGGTTGGGCAGGTTCTTCGATGCGTTATCACAATCCGAAAGTCCCTTCGATCGATTTTTTCGGCAGTAATGCCAATAACTTTCAGTGTGCGGTTGCTGTCGATTATCTGAATTATAGATGGTTCGACCTTACCAGTGAGATAGGATATATCCGAAAAGGAGGGAAAGAGAAAGATATATTGACCGATGCTATGGGCATCTCCCAAAAAGGTAGTGCCCGATTGAATCTGGATTATCTTACCTTGAATACGATGTTCAATGTCAAATACGATTTCAATGGCATTACCCCTTATATCGGGGTAGGACCTCGTCTCGATTTTAAAGTGGGCAGTTCGGAATCGTATGAAAATTTAGATCTTGAAAATCCGGGAAATCCGTTGGCTTCGTTTCATTCGAATGCCGTAATTTTCGGGTGGAAATGTGCGGCAGGAGTTCGGGTGTTGATTTCTCCGTCGTTTCAGGTCGGTCTGCATTTCTCGTATCTGCCGAGCTTTACCGATGCCTACCGGCATAAGGAAACCGGGGTATGGTTGCGCGATGGAAAAAACTTTACATTGGGTATCTCGTTGGGGTATGTGATCCGTTAAAACTTTATATCATGTCATTGAAACTTTGGAGCAGTTATCACATCATGAGTTCCGACGAAGATCAACCTGTTGTCGAAGACCTGTATGTGGGCTTTGACGACCGTATGAATCTTGTCGTGAAGATCGAACATATCGACTATATCGATTCCGAATATTGCTGTTCGGTAGCTGCAGTGGTGAGTAAGGAGGATGCTTTCGCTCTATCCAGACGATTGCAGGTGTCCATGACGCGCTTACCGGATGCGATAGGCGGATTCGTGGAAGAATATGCGGATATCGTGAATGCCGATTTCGCTCAGGTCCAAGCGTGTTTCGGGGAAATTACAGCCCGTTTTATCCAAGAGAAATGCAGTTACAATATAGTCCGCAAATACGGTAAGAACGGATTCGTTTGCTGTTGAAGCCTGTTTTCCGACTCCCCTTTTTTAATTACGGCATTATATCGTGCATGAAATAAAACAGCCGACCTCGCTGCAAAATATTTTACAGCGAGGTCGGCTGTTTATGTCCGGAAGGTTGATCTCTCCGTTATGTGCGGTTATACCGTCAGGATCTCCTTTTCTTTGGCGGCAAACACTTCGTCGATACGTTTCATGTATTTGTCGTGGAGTTTCTGAACGTCGTTCTCTCCATCTTTCGATACGTCTTCGGGCATACCTTCCTTCACGGCTTTTTTCAAACCGTCGATGGCATCGCGACGGGCATTCCGCACGCTCACTTTGGCATTTTCGGCTTCGCTTTTCGATTGTTTTACCAACGCTTTACGACGGTCTTCCGTTAATGGCGGGATGCAAAGGCGGATCACTTCGCCGTTGTTTTCGGGGGTGATACCGACTTCCGAATTGATCAAAGCGGTTTCGATCACTTTGAACATCGATTTTTCCCACGGAGTGATAACGATCGTACGTGCATCGGGTACGGTGATGTTGGCTACATTGCTGATCGGCGACATGGTACCGTAGTAGTCTACGCGTACGCCGTCCAAAATACGTGCGCTGGCTTTGCCGGCACGGATCCGCGCCAAGGTGTCGTCCAAAAATTCGACAGCCATTTCCATTTTTTCTTCGGCTGCGCTCAGGTATGCTTTTACGTCTTGCATAAGGGTTAAATATTTATCGTTGAACGGTTCATAGACGAAACGGGAAAATCGGTGCGATACCGGTTTGCGGGCAGATCGTACCGCCCGGTTTTATTTTCTGTTTCGATTTTACAAATATAAGACGATTTCTTTGAATTTCCAACTGTTGTCGTATCGATGTGAGCCGGATCAGTAGACCAATGTACCGATGTTTTCCCCGTTCATTACTTTCCGCAGATTGCCTACAGTGTCCATATCGAATACGATAATGGGCAGATGGTTCTCCTTGCAGAGGGTGGTTGCCGTCAAGTCCATTACTTTCAAGCCGCGTGTGTAGATTTCGTCGTAGCTGATTTTGTCGAACTTGGTAGCCGTAGGGTCTTTTTCGGGATCGGCGGTATAAATGCCGTCTACGCGTGTGCCTTTGAGCATGACGTCGGCTTCGATTTCAATTCCGCGAAGTGCCGATCCGGTATCGGTCGTAAAGAACGGATTTCCGGTGCCGCCCGACATGATCGCGATCTCGCCGCGGTTCATCGCTTCAATGGCTTTCCATTTGCTGTAATGCTCACCGATCGGGAACATATTGGTAGCGGTGAATACTTTGGCTTTTTGTCCGATCGCTTCGAGTGCGGAGCTGAGCGCGAGACTGTTGATGACCGTAGCCAGCATGCCCATTTGGTCGCCCTTTACCCGGTCTACGCCTTTGGCTGCACCGCTTAGCCCGCGGAAAATATTTCCGCCGCCGATCACGATACCGATTTCGATTCCCATAGCCGCGATCTCTTTGATCTGCGATGCATATTCGCCGACTCTCTTTTCGTCAATGCCGTATTGTTTCTCTCCCATGAGCGATTCGCCACTCAGTTTAAGTAATATTCGTTTGTATTGTGTTGCCATAAGATTGATAATTAGTTATGTTATGCAAAAATAAATTATCTTCTGCAATATGGCAAAAAAAAGGAGTATATTTGACTCGAAGAATCGGAATTGCCAACGCCGGCCGGGGGCCCTCCGATTCCTGTGATTCTCTTTTCGGATTTATATGGAACAGCTATGGTAAGAACGAAATTGATCGGGTGTATTTTGTTATTGCTTGCCGGTGCGATGCCGTCGGCTTGGGCGAATGGCGAGTTGTCGCGCAAGGCGGCAGAGCATTTTGAAAGCCGGGAGTGGAGCGATGCGAATATCTGTTATAAACAGTTGCTGCGGCAGTACCCGACGGAGCCGGTGTATTATGTACGGGCAATGATCGCATCTGTCGCTTTGGGGCGTGTCGATCAGGCGGCGAAACATCTGGACCGTTCGCAACAGTTCGGTATTCCGGTCGATTCCATTTTCAAAGGTGTCGATTTCGAATCGCGGCGGCTGGGGGATGCCTCGCTGTATGAAAAGTTGCTGTTGCATACCCAAGCGCGTAAGAGTTGGCTCGCCCGTGTGGCAAACCTTTATTTGCTCGACTTTTATCGATACCGCAAACAACCGGAGCACACGATAGCGGTTGCAGATCGCCTGTTGGCGACAACTCCCGATAATCTGACGATCCGGAAAGCGAAAGCCGATGCTTTGTTTGAGTCGGATAAGACCGAGGAGGCTATGGTGTTGTATAAATCTATTCTGGAACAGGATAGCTTGCAACTGGATATTGTCGCTGTTTTGGGCGGGTATCATCGCGGATTAGGAAAGCAGGCTTTGGCTTTTCGGGACGCGCAGATGCTTTTGCACGACACCGTTCCCGGAAAAGTCGGCGAAGACGATCTGTTGTCGCTGGCAACCACCGCATCGTTGGAACTGTTGCAGGCGAAAGCCTATTATCTGTATATCGACAGCATAAAGTCTACTCCCTATACCCGCAGCGTGTTGCAGGATATCGACAACCGGCTGGCGACGCTCGACGAAAGCGACCGCTCGCTCAGGTTGCGCATTTCGAAAAAATTGGCACGGTTGTTAGAGAAGAAATGAAACCTCTTTGAACGCGAAGCGGCTCATTTCGCCCGTCCGTTTTTCCAGACATAAAAATCCGTCGGGTTCGATGGCGGCGACGCGGGCTTCGAATATCTCTCCGCCGGGTGTGCTGTAACGATAGAATCCGTCGCGGCGGTAAAGCCGTTCCATATATTCGGCGTGCAGGGTGTGAGCCGGACTCTTCGATTGCTCATAGCGTATGTGGATGGCTTCGACCAATTGCCGTAACAATGCCCCGAGGTCGTAATCGTGTCCGGTGATCTGCCGCAGGGAGACGGGGTTGGGAGCGTCCGACACGAATTGCCGTTGGTTTACGTTCAGTCCGATACCGACGATCGCTTCACTGTATTCTGTTCCCGATAGCGTGTTCTCAATCAGTATGCCGGCAATTTTTTTGTCGTGCCAGTAAATATCGTTCGGCCATTTGATGGAGAAACCGTCGGTTTCCCTGCCCAGTATATCGGTGACACCTAATGCCACTACCTGCGAGATGCGGAATTGTTCCCGTATCGGAATATGCACCGGACGCAACAGCAGGGTCATGGTGATGTTCATGCCCGGTTCCGACTCCCACGAGTTGCCTCGTTGTCCGCGGCCGGCGGTTTGCCGGTCGGTATATACGGTATATCCTTCGGGCAGGATCCGCTCCCGGCACAGTTGTTTCAGGTAGGTGTTGGTGGATGCCGTTTCGGGCAACCTTTCAATCAGATTTCGATCGGTTTCCATATCTCGCAACGAGCTATTAGTTCCATGATCTGCGTACGCCGTATTTTCGGCAGTTTCTTCACTACTTCTTCGTAGGAGTGGCATATCCAGCTTTTTATCAGATCGTCTTTGAGGGCAGGCGAGAGCTGTATCGAGTTCCACAACCGTTTGTTGCTGTGGTATCCCGGTGTCACTTCGGGATAACGTTCGCGCAGTTGTATGGCTATTTCGGGATCGCATTTCACGCAGATCTCCTTTTCATCCCGGTCGAGCCCGGTATAAAGAAACATTTTGTTTTCCACTTTGAATACCAACGTACTTTCGTCGAACGGAAAGCATTCGGTAACGAGCGGAAGCGACAGGCAGTAGTCGCGAAGCGATTCTATATTCATCGTCTGTTATGGGTTGTCAGGGGCGGAAAGAATGCGTCTTCGATGTGTTCGAGACGAAAATTTCCTTCGTCGCCGATGAGGGTGATTATGTCGAATCGGATATCGAACCGAATGTCGTAGGCGCGGATATACGCATCGGCAGCCAGCATCAGGTTTCGGATTTTTCGTTCGGAAACGGCATCCTGCGGGAGTTCGTACCGGTCGCTTTTGCGGGTTTTTACCTCGACGATCACCAAGGTCTTGTCGCGATAGGCTACGATATCGATCTCCTTTTTCCCGCTGCGCCAATTGATGTCGCGGACGATATATCCGTGTGTCGTCAGATATTCCGCCGCAATTGTCTCTCCGCTTTTCCCTAATTGGTTGTGTTGTGCCATAGTCCGGTTATCCGACAACGAAAGTAATGATTTCCGACGGATGTTCCAACGAAACGGAGTGAAATAAATGTCCGTTCGGTCGGGTGCCGGAATCTGTCGTACCGGTCGAGGCGTGGAATAAATAAATGCATAACATTTGAATATAAAATAAAAATAGGTACTTTTACTATCTGTTATTGCCGCCCGTTTGCCGGGGCGTGGATAAACCGGAGGCGTGCGCATGTTGTTTTACATAGAAGAAACCTATAAAACAGTATAGCAATGAATAATACGAAAGGAATTGTTGCCGCCATTATTTTGGCGCTTGGAATGGGGCTGCTCGGACAACGTGTCGGAGTGGGCATAGTACGGGCTAAAAAAGAGAACCGCACGGTTTCGGTGCGCGGATTGTCCGAACGTGAAGTGGCTGCCGACAAGGTGATCTGGCCTATGGTGTATAAAGAGGTGGGAAATAACCTGAACGAAATTTACCGTACGATCAACCGCAAGAACGATATTATCGTGTCGTTTCTGAAAGGCAAGGGGATCGACGAGTCGGAGATTTCGATTGCTGCGCCGCAGATCATCGACCAGCAAGCTGAACGCTACAACAATATGACTGTGCCTTATCGTTACAACGTGACTTCGGTGATCACCGTTTCGTCGTCGAAGGTGGATCTGGTGCGCCAGTTGTTGGTCGAACAGGTTTCTTTGCTCGAAAATGGCGTGGCGATCGTATCGGGCGATTATGAATACCGTACGCAGTTCTTGTTTACGGGGCTGAACGAACTGAAACCGAGCATGATTGCCGATGCTACCAAAAATGCACGCGCGTCGGCAGAGCAGTTCGCCAAAGATTCGGACAGTAAGTTGGGCAAGATACAAACGGCTTATCAGGGTCAGTTCTCGATCGAGAACCGCGATGCGAATACGCCTTATCTGAAAAATGTAAGGGTAGTGTCTACCATTGTATATTATCTGGAAGATTAATGGCAGAGGAAAATATCGACGAGAAATTCATGGGGATGGCGTTGCACGAAGCGGAAGAGGCGATGCGACGCGATGAGATTCCGATCGGGGCAGTGGTGGTGTGCAAAGGTCAGGTGATAGCCCGGGCATATAATTTGACCGAGACTTTGACCGATGTGACCGCGCATGCCGAGATGCAGGCGATAACGTCGGCAGCGAACCGGCTCGGCGGAAAATATCTGACCGATTGTACACTGTATGTTACGGTCGAACCGTGTGTTATGTGCGCCGGAGCGTTGGGGTGGTCGCAGATCGCTCGTGTGGTGTATGGTGCGGCAGATGAAAAACGCGGTTTCGGGAAATTAGCCCCTGACGCCTTGCATCCGAAAACGGAGGTGACAAGCGGGGTGTTGGAGGCGGAATGCGCCTCGCTGATGCGTGAGTTCTTCAAAGGCAAACGTCGGTAAATAGTACGTGAGGCTATCTGTGTGTTGCGCATTTGCGCTCACAGGATTTGAGGATAAACTGCAAGTCGAGTGCAGAAGCGGTCGCGTGAAAACTTGAACCGAATATGCCGGGGCGTAGCGTTTAATGAAAACCGGAAGTTTAAAATAGCAGACGGGGCGATTCGGATTTATTTTCGGGTCGCCCCTGTCGGTTTGTAACGGTCGGTCCCGGAAACGGCGGCAGTCCGGCAGGCGCGGGTATGGAGCGTTTTTCATTGTCCGGTTTTACTTTGCCCCCGATCGGCTTCGGTTTTCGATATTGAATAAAAAGATGTAATTTTGTGCGGAGCAAAAACAGTGAATATGCAAGACCTGATAGCAGACAGTTTAAGCGATGATTTTTTTAAATGGATCGGCGAGACGGCAGATGAACTGAACCGTCCGTGTTTCGTGATCGGCGGATATGTCCGTGATATATTTCTTTATCGCACCTCGAAAGATGTCGATGTCGTCACATTGGGCAGCGGTATAGAATTGGCGGAGCGGCTTGTGCAGCGTATCAAGCGCGATCGGCTGGGCAGGGCATATCTCTCGGTATTTAAAAATTTCGGTACGGCGCAAGTGAAGTTCTTTCCGAAGCGGAGCGACGAACCGGTAGAGATCGAGTTTGTCGGAGCCCGAAAGGAGTCGTATCGTTCCGATTCGCGCAAACCGTTAGTGGAGGACGGAACGTTGCAGGACGATCAGAACCGTCGGGATTTCACCATTAATGCGATGGCGATCTGTCTGAACCGGGATCGCTTCGGCGAACTGGTAGACCCGTTCGGCGGTATGGACGATCTGGACAATGGGATTATCCGTACACCGCTCGATCCGGATATTACGTTCAGTGACGATCCGTTGCGGATGATGCGGGCGATCCGTTTTGCCACGCAGCTTCGTTTCCGTATCGAGCCGTCTACGTTTGCGGCAATCGAACGCAACCGGGAGCGTATCGAGATCATTTCGCGGGAGCGTATTGCCGATGAGTTGGGCAAGATCATGCGCTCGGACGAGCCGTCGAAAGGCTTTATCTTGTTGGATGAATGCAAGCTGTTGCCTTATGTCTGTCCCGAACTCGATGCGCTGAAAGGTATAGAAACGGTAGCCGGGCGCGGTCATAAGGATAATTTCTACCATACACTCGAAGTGCTGGACAATGTGGCGCTGCGCTCGCGGAATGAGTGGCTGCGTTGGGCTGCGTTGTTCCACGACATCGGTAAACCGAAGACTAAGCGTTACGATACCCGGCTGGGCTGGACGTTCCACAATCATAATTTTGTCGGCGAGAAAATGATTCCGCAGATATTCCGGAGAATGAAACTGCCGTTGAACGAAAAGATGAAATATGTGCAGAAGTTAGTCGGGTTGCACATGCGTCCGATTGTTCTGGCAGAAGAGATCGTGACCGACTCGGCGGTACGTCGTTTGCTGTTCGATGCCGGGGATGACATCGACGACCTGATGATGCTTTGCGAATCGGATATAACATCGAAGAACCGGGAGAAGGTAAAACGTTTCCGTGATAATTTCGAATTGGTACGCCGCAAGTTGAAGGAGATCGAAGAGAAAGACCGTATCCGGAATATGCAACCTCCGGTGACGGGCGATGATATTATGACGACTTTCGGTGTGGGACCGTCGCCGATAGTCGGTATTCTGAAACAGGAGATCAAAGATGCGATACTCGACGGCGTGATCCCTAACGAGCGGGATGCCGCATTCCGCTTTCTGCTCGAACGCGCTGCTGCCCGGGGAATCTATCCGGTGCAATCGTAGTGCGAACCGATAGCCTTGAAAGGTTCGAAACCTTTTGCAAAGCAGCTCCCGAAATGTACGAATATGTGCCTTTCGGGAGCTGTTTTTTCCCTTCCGGTGCTTTGCTTTCGGTTCTGCCGTATATCGCTCGGTCGTATGGATGTATGCCGGTCTGGTTTTCTTTTTAATCGAAAAGCATCGAATCTGTATCTGTTTTTTATAATTATACGAATAAATATTTTTATTTGATATTTTAATTGTAGAAATTCTTTCTTTTTGTCAAAATAAGAATTATCTTTGCGTCGATTAAAAAGAAAACCGGGGGAATGGACTTTCAGAGTGTCCTCCCGCGGTTATAGGGGTAAAAGGTAAAAAAGTAAAAAATCTCCAAGTCTTAAAAGCTTATGGACGTAAAACAGGTATTGAGCGATTTGCAACGTCGCTTCCCGAATGAGCCTGAATATCATCAGGCGGTAGAAGAAGTATTGTCTACAATCGAGGATGTGTATAACGAGCATCCTGAGTTTGATCGTTACAATCTGATCGAGCGGCTTTGCATCCCCGATCGGATTTTTTCATTTCGGGTGTCGTGGGTAGACGATAGCGGAAAGGTACGCACCAATATGGGGTATCGGATACAGCATAACAATGCGATCGGTCCGTACAAGGGCGGTATTCGTTTCCATTCGTCGGTCAATCTCTCGATCTTGAAGTTCTTGGCGTTCGAGCAGACTTTTAAGAACGCATTGACTACGCTCCCTATGGGCGGGGGCAAAGGCGGTTCGGACTTCTCTCCGAAAGGGAAGTCGGATATGGAGGTGATGCGTTTCTGTCAGGCTTTTGTGACCGAGCTTTGGCGGCATATTGGAGCAGAGACGGATGTCCCTGCCGGTGATATCGGTGTCGGCGGTCGTGAGGTCGGTTATATGTATGGAATGTATAAGAAGCTGGCGCGTGAGAATACGGGTACGTTTACCGGCAAGGGATTGGAATTCGGCGGTTCGTTGATTCGTCCCGAGGCTACCGGATACGGAAATGTCTATTTCCTGTTGGAGATGTTGAAGACACGCGGCATAGACTTGAAAGGTAAGGTCGTAACGGTTTCCGGTTCGGGTAATGTGGCACAATACACGGTGAAGAAATTGATTTCTTTGGGTGCAAAAGTGGTGACGATGTCCGATAGCGACGGTTATATATATGATCCCGACGGTATCGACGAAGCGAAACTGGAATATATCTTTGAACTGAAAAATCTTTATCGCGGACGCATTCGCGAGTATGCCGAAGAGTATGGTTGCAAATATGTAGAGGGTGGCCGTCCGTGGGGCGAAAAATGCGATATTGCCATGCCGAGTGCCACACAGAATGAAATAGACGGAGATGATGCCCGTACCTTGTTGGCAAACGGATGTATTGCCGTGTCGGAGGGTGCGAACATGCCTTCTACGCCCGAAGCGATCGGTGAGTTCCTGAAAGCGAAAATACTCTATGCCCCGGGCAAGGCGGCGAATGCCGGAGGTGTTTCGGTGAGCGGATTGGAGATGACACAGAATTCGATGAAGCTGAGTTGGAGCGCAGAAGAGGTGGATGAGAAGTTGAAACAGATCATGCACGACATTCATACACAGTGTACCCGTTACGGGACGCAACCCGACGGATATATCAATTATGTGAAAGGCGCGAATACTGCCGGATTCATGAAGGTGGCCAAAGCGATGATGGCGCAAGGAATCTTGTAGCCGTACCGGTGGATGGAAAGGGATTCGTAATCCGAATCCTTTGATTATATAGGGGCGTGTCGAAATGAAATTTTCGATGCGCCCCTTTTTCGGTGCGTTGGAATGTCTAAGAGCCGGATGTGCGTGTTATTCGGCTTCTTCGTCCGATTCTTTCGACAGTGCGATATCTGCTTTCAATTCATACAAGCCTTGATACCAATCTCCGTCGCCTTTCTTTATTCTCTTCGAATCCAGATTGCGTACGGGCAGAGTATCCGGTTTGAATCTGCCGCCGTTCGCCTCGCCGTCGATGTCGTGGAAGCGGACTGTTTGATCTCCTATGTACCAGTCCTTTAATATTTTGCTTGCGAATTTCCCGTCTTGGTCGGTGTATAGCGTATCTTGTCTATCCCATTCCGACTGGGCGATGGTGACCCGAATATCCTTTATAGGCGATCCGTCGTCCGATGTTACTGTGCCTCTTATCTGATAGTCGGTAGTCGGCGTACCATATTCGCAGAGCCCGAACCCAAATCCGGAACATCCGGAAAATCCTAATAAAGACAACAACGCGGACAGAGATTGGGTGATAAGTTTTTTCATGATGTGATTTATTTAGTAGTTTGTAATCGTTTCAGATGGCAAAACAACAGTTCGCCTTTGTCGTTGCGCAGGTGCATCCCGTTCCCCCGGCAATATCGGAAGTATTTGCATTCCGCGCACTCTTCGTGCCGCATCCATTCCCGATGCCGGTGCGGATAGAATTTACGTTCCCATACCTCCATGAAATCGTCTTCGTAGATATTGCCTTGATGATAATCCGCCCGGATGCTGGGACATCCCGAAATGGCTCCGTTGATAAGAACCGAGCCTACTGTGATTCCAGCCTGGCAAGAAAAGAAATGATCGCGCACTTCGCCTTCGTAGTTGCCGAGGAATCCTTCGCATCCGTAGCTTACATGGATGCGCCCCTCTTTCCGGCTGCGTTTGATAAATTCCATTACTTCGCGAAACCGTTCGCCTGAAAGTTGCAGGTCGGGGTCATTGGCTGCACGCCCCACCGGAAAGATGGTGAGGATGCGCCATCGTTTTACTCCGTTTTCGATTAAGAATTCTTTTAACTCTTCCAGATACGGAAAGTTCCGGTTATTGGCACAGGTGACTACGTCGAAGATAAAACCGGGAGTTTCTGCCATGCACTTGATCGCATTTACCGCTTTGTCGAAACTGTGGGAGTGCCCGCGCATCCAATTGTGCTCTTGTGCAAATCCGTCCAGACTGACAGTTGCCGTATGAAGTCCGGCTGCCAATAGCCGTTGAAACCGTTCGTGCGACAGATATAGTCCGTTGGTCACCATACCCCACGGGAATCCTTTTTGGTAGATTGCCGCACCGCACTCTTCGAGATCTTCACGCATAAGCGGTTCGCCTCCGGTGACGATTACGAATACTTTGTGCGGGTCGGTCTTTTGTGCGATTGTGTCGAGTACATTCAGAAATACCTCTTTGGGCATGTCGGGTCGGTCGGAAACTTTTTTGCAGTCGCTGCCGCAGTGCCGGCAATGCAGGTTGCATCGCAAGGTGCACTCCCAAAACAATTGTTTCAGCGGATGCTCTTCGATTAATTCGTCTTGCATTTTGCGGGCGATTTCGAGCCCCAGACGACGTCGAACGGACAGGCGTTCGTATTTATTCATTTATTCCTCCTTCCTATTTATTCAGAACCAATTCGCACGATAGGATTGTATGTGTTTGTAAATATAGGTTTTATTTCTGAAATATGCAAAGAAATCGGTTGTGCCGTTTGGCGATAAGCCGGAAATGAAAAAAAAGAAAACGGGTGCGACCGCATTCGGCTGCACCCGTTCCCTTTTTTATAGGCTCGGATCTTACAGGAGAGCTTCGATTTTCTTTTGCAAATCGGCTTTTGATGTCGATCCGACATGTTTGTCTACCAATTTACCCTCTTTGAAGAAGAGCAGAGTGGGGATGTTGCGGATTCCGAATGTTGCGCTCAGGTCGGAATCGTCGTCTACATTGTATTTTCCGATGGTTACACGACCTTCGAATTCTGCGGCGAGTTCGTCTACATAAGGAGCGATCTGGCGGCAGGGTCCGCACCATTCAGCCCAGAAGTCGATAACTACGGGTTTCCCCGATTCGATAAGTTCGTTTGCGTTTGCGTCTGTGATTTTAAGAGCCATAATATGTGTTTTTATAGATTTGTAATAATCGTTGTTGTTTTTGCTTGGACAAATTTACGGAAACTGTTGTTGCCTGTCAAGAGGTCAATTGTTAATTTTGAAAGAAATGTCCTCGTCTTCCCGGAGCAGGTCGATCAACTCGGTTGTGATCTGCGGACGGCGTTTCGAATGCAGTTTCACCGATTTGTTCAGTTCGTTGTCGTAGATATGGAAATAGACCTCAGCTCGATGCTGGTGTGCTTCCGGCATGGCATCGGAGAGCAACGACATGTAGCCTTTTTTTACTTTGTCCAACGGCATACGTATGGTGATAGACCGTAGCAATTTGCCTTTCAGGTCTTCGAGGAATTCGATGCTGTTGATTTTGATTTCGATACGGCTTTCGTTGTAAGCAGAGGTCTGGCAGGTTGCCTTGACGTAAATAAACGAACCCTTTGTGCCGAAGTTACGGAAGTTTACATAATCTTTGCCGAACAGCGGGAGTTCTTCACTACCCGAGTAGTCCTCGATTTTCAGGAATCCGAACGGCTTGCCGCCTTTCCCGATCAGCTCACGGAAATCGGTGACGATTCCTCCGAAGGTCAGTTCCTTGCCGATCAGGTTTTCTCTGTTCTTCAAATCGGTCATTCGGGTGTTGCAACCATATTCCAGTTCCAGTTTGTACGGGTCGAGCGGGTGTGCGGACAAGTACATTCCGACCAACTGGCGTTCGCGGTCGAGCCGTTCGAGCAGTGTCCATGGTTGCGCACTGGGGTATGCCGGCTTCGTGGTCTCGATCGGAGCTATATCGCCGAACAGGGAGAGCCGTTGCTCGTTTTTGTCGCTTTGGAGTTTTTGTCCGTAGCGTACCAATATGTCGAGGAACGATTCTTCGCCTTTGTTTCCGGGGGCGAAAAATTCCCGACGCACATCGGGCATCGAGTCGAATGCACCAGCCATAGCCAGCGATTCGATGTTCTTTTTGTTGCAAGCCGACAAGTTGATGCGTTCCACAAAGTCGTAGATCGACTTGTACGGACCGTTAGCTTCGCGTTCTTGCAGGATGCTTTGCACGGCGGCTTCTCCTACACCCTTTATAGCTCCTAATCCGAATCGGATATCGCCTTTGTGGTTTACGGAGAATTTGTGCTGACTTTCATTGACATCCGGACCGAGCACCTGTATTTTCATCGCTTTGCACTCGTCCATGAATTTAGTGATATCGGCGATGTTGTTCAAGTTTCGGCTCAGTACGGCAGCCATATATTCCGACGGGTAGTTCGCTTTCAGGTAGGCTGTCTGGAACGCTACCCACGAGTAGCAGGTGGCGTGGCTTTTGTTGAATGCATACGAGGCGAATTTTTCCCAGTCAGCCCATATCTTTTCGAGGGTTTTCGGGTCGTGTCCGTTCTTTTCCCCGCCTTTGATGAATAGCGGTTTCAGTGCATCCAGTTTGTCTTTCAGTTTCTTACCCATCGCTTTACGAAGTCCGTCGGACTGACCGCGCGTAAAGTCGGCAAGCAGGCGCGACAGCAACATCACCTGTTCTTGATAGACGGTGATTCCGTAGGTATCTTTCAGATACTTTTCCATGATGGGTATGTCGTACTCGATCGGTTCGCGTCCGTGTTTACGGGCGATGAACTGCGGGATATAATCCATAGGTCCCGGACGATACAAGGCGTTCATGGCGATGAGGTCTTCGAACGTCGAAGGTTGCAGTTCTTTCAGGTATTTCTGCATGCCGGCAGACTCGAACTGGAATGTTCCGGTCGTTTTTCCGGCACTGTACAACTCGTAGGTCTTGGGGTCGTCGATAGGGATATTATCTACATCCAGCACGAAGTGGCGGGTTTGCCGGATGTTCTCTACCGCTTCTTTGATGATCGAAAGGGTTTTCAGTCCGAGAAAGTCCATTTTGATCATACCGGTATCTTCGATCACGCTGCCTTCGTATTGGGTCACGAGCATTTTTTCGCCGGTCACTTTGTCTTCCGCAGTACTTACGGGCACCCAGTCGGTGATGTCGTCACGTCCGATGATTACACCGCAGGCATGCACACCGGTGTTGCGTACGTTGCCTTCGAGCATTTGGGCGAACCGCATGGTTTCCGCCACCTTCGGGTCTTCCGATTCGCAAGCGGCTTTTAGGTCGGGGATGGCGGCGATACAGTTTTTCAGATTGATTTTCGGTGCTTTCCCGTTTACTTCGGGCAGGCGGTCGGGAATCAGTTTCGTCAGCCGGTCCGACTCGGACAGAGGCAACTGTTCCACACGGGCTACGTCTTTGATCGCCAGTTTGGTCGCCATCGTACCGTATGTAATGATGTGCGCCACTTTTTCGTGCCCGTATTTTTCGGTTACCCAGTTCAGTACTTCGCCACGACCGTCATCGTCGAAGTCGATATCTATATCGGGAAGAGAGATACGGTCGGGGTTGAGGAACCGTTCGAACAGCAGGTCGTATTTGATCGGGTCGATTTTAGTGATTCCCAAGCAGTATGCGACAGCCGATCCGGCTGCCGATCCACGCCCCGGACCTACCGATACACCCATGTTGCGGGCGGCGGCGATAAAGTCCTGCACGATGAGGAAGTAGCCGGGGAAACCCATGGTCTTCATAATGTGCAGTTCGAACTTGATCCGTTCCTGTATTTCGTCCGACAACGGGTTGCCGTATTTTTCTGCGGCACCTTTGAGGGCAAGTTCTTTCAGATAGTCGGCTTCGAGTTTGATACGATACAGTTTGTCGTATCCGCCGAGCTTCTCTATTTTGTCGTGTGCGTCTTTCTCGCTGAGCACCACATTCCCGTTTTCGTCGCGGGTAAATTCGTCGAACAGGTCTTGTTCGGTGAGCCGTTCACGGTATTGCGCTTCGGTACCGAACTCTTCGGGAATGGCGAATGTCGGCATGATGGGTGCATGGTCGATGCTGTACATCTCCACCTTGTCGAGAATTTCCAGTGTATTTTCGAGCGCTTCGGGGATGTCATTGAATATTTCGTTCATCTCCTCCTGCGTTTTCATCCACTCCTGTTTCGTATAGAGCATCCGCTTCGGGTCGTCCAGATCCTTGCCTGTACTCAGGCAGATGAGGCGGTCGTGTGCTTCGGCATGTTCTTCGTCCACGAAATGCACGTCGTTGGTGCAGACTAATTTGATATTGTGCTTATGTGCCAGTTCGATCAGAACCTCGTTGGTCGATTGTTGGAGCGGATATGTTTCCGGATTGGCACGCTCGACGGTAGGTTTATGCCGTTGCAGCTCTAAATAGTAGTCGTCGCCGAAGATGTTTTTGAACCACAGTACAGCCTCTTCCGCTCCTGCCAGATCGCCTTTCATAATTTTTTGAGGGATCTCGCCGCCGAGGCAAGCCGAGCAAACGATCAATCCTTCGTGGTATTTTTCCAACTCGGCTTTGTCGGTACGCGGACGGTAATAATAGCCCTCCGTCCATGCTTTGGAAACCAATTTGATCAGGTTGTGGTAGCCTTTCAGGTTTTTTGCCAATACAACGAGGTGGTATCCGCTCTGGTCTTCTTTTATACCGGCGCGTTTGCTGTTCATTCCGTTACGGGCTACATACATTTCGCAGCCGAATATGGGTTTGAACAGTTTGGCTTCGGCATCGGTTATGGCTTGTTTGCACCGGGCGATTTCCTCTTCCCGGTTTTCCACCGCCTCTTCGCCCGATTCTATTTTCGACAGTCTCTTTTTCAGATCCTTTATTTCACCTTTCACTCCGCCGTTTTTCTTATTGACCAGATTGAAATATTCCTTGATGCCGAACATATTTCCGTGGTCGGTGATCGCCATGCCTTTCATGCCGTTGTGCATGGCTTTTTCTACCAAAGCCGGAATGGATGCCTGCCCGTCGAGGATAGAATATTGGGTGTGAACGTGTAAGTGAATAAATGGATGCATACGGATGTGATTTTGGTTTCCGGCGATAAAGTTACAAAGCAATTCGCAGAGAAAAAAGGGAAAGTATATTTTTTAGAAGTTAAAAGGAATTTTGAACGGAACGCGTCTGTAAGTGGTTTTGTATTAGTTGTTTATTTTGTTTTGGCAGGCTCCGCATACTCCTTTCAGTACGTAGTTGATGCTGTGTAGCGAAAAGTTTTCGGGAAGGGTCACGACCGGTATGTGCATCTTTTCCAGACAGAATGTGCGGTGGCATATTTCGCAATAGAAATGCGGGTGCAGGTCGTTGATCGAACACATGCACCGGTCGCTGCAAACGGCGTATTTCAGCGATCCCGATCCGTCGTCGATGGCGTGGATCAGATGATGCGACAGAAAGAGATTGATTGTACGGAAAATCGTGGATTTATCGACCGTGTCCAATTCCGTTTCGAGATCGGAAAGGGAGAATGCCCGTTCCATTCCGATCATGGCGTTCAGCACCAATAACCGTACGGCGGTAGGTTTGATCTGCCGATGCGATAGTTTTTCCAGCAACAGTTCGTTTTCCATATATCATTAGATTTGCTGTGTCTGTTCGACCGCGTAAATGTACGGATATTCCGATGCAATCCGGTTGTAAAAATCGGAGCGGTTAGTACCAGTCGAGCGCGTTGCGGTACGAGTTGCCCGATTTGTCCAGTTTCAGGTCGGAGAGTAGCGACGACTTCACACTGATGTGGAAGTTGTACGATTTGTAGGGTCCCACCGGGATGAAGCTGGCGCTCATCGTCCAACAGTGCATATCGCGGGTGATCGAACAGTTCATGTATGCGATTTTGCCCGTGTCGAAATTGAAACTCGACGAGAGTGTGAAAGTCCAGTTCTTTGCAAAACTGATGTTGCCGGAGAAGCTGAGATTCTGTGTGATCTTCCCGTTGTATTCCATTTTCTTTTTGTTGAATGTTCCGTACCCGTAGTTGATGGAGTAGTTTATCGAAAGGCTCCACGGTACTTTCCATTTCAAATATCCGTCATCGTCGTATTCGTCGTCGGCGCTTTCCCGTTTCCGGTTACGTTGTTCGCCGTACCGGTCGTCCAACGGGTTGGAGGGCGGTGCGACATTCATTTCATCGGCTTCGGGTTCGGGCTTGTTTCGTTTTTTCTCTTTTTTCTTGAATGTATTGTTGTTGATCGTATATGAGAATGAAGTACCTGTACTTGACAACCGCCCCAGACCTTTGCCTGCTTTCCACCGCGGAATGTTTACCCGCACCGGATTGCCGTAGGAGTTGAGCTGGTAGGTGTAGGTATCCCATGTCATACTCAGGTTCAGGTTGAAATCTTTGGTCAGTTTGATCAGGATCGAGGTATTTAAGTTACTCCAATTCATGGAGTCGGCGGCGAAGTTGTAGCCCATGTTTGCCGAGAAGTTTTCGATCAGCGATATTTTGCGTACACCGGTGCTGTCGCGGTCTGATTTCACTTTCATTTCGACATTGTTCGACATGCCGAATGTGACCACACCCTGTTTGCCCGACGGTGCCGTGCCGTATAGCCCGTGCGAGAACGGCGAGTAGATGACCTCCTCGATGTCGCCGTTTATGTCGGGACGTTCGTAACGTTTATAGAATCCCCAGAACGGATTGCTGAAATCGGGGGCGGCGGACAAACTGATGGTCGGGGTAAAGATGTGACGGATCTTTTCTACTTTGCCGCCCAAGAATTTCAGCGGCGTGTAGAATCCGTACAGTTTGGTGCTGGCACTCATCGATCCGGAGAAGTCGTAGACGTTGTAGAATCCGTAGGTGGTATCGCGCACAACGGCAGAAGCCTGCGGATCCCAAGCCTGCGTGATCTTGTTGGTGTACATACGGTCGTTGAACGTAAGTCCGACACTCATGTTCAGGTATTTGAATGCCGTGAATGAAGCGGAGATCGGAATACTGTGGTACATGGCGTTCCGCCAGTCTTTCACCAAACTGGATTTGAAGAATTTGTCCTGTTTGGTCTGGATGGAGTTTTGCAATCGTCCGCTATACGACAATTGTATCTTTTCGTACCAGCGTTCCTTGCCTACCACCACTTTCCGCCGGAACGGGTAGATCTGCGACATGGTGATGGTCAGGTTCGGCAATGATACGTTGAGTGTGGAGTCTTGTGTCCGTTGGGTGATGTTGGTCGTTGCCGAGATGCTGAACGGTGAGTTCGGGAAACGGTATGTGAAGTTGATCGTCGAACTTTTGGTGTTCTCCGTAAAACTGTTGTAGTTGTAGTAGCTGTTTATATCGTTTCGGTTGTATCCGCTCGTAGCGAAGTTTACACTGGCGGAGAACGACATGTTCGGACTTGCTTTCGAGTCCTGAGTGTGTGTCCACGCCACTTTGAAGTTCTGCATCTTCGAGTAATCGGGCAGTCCTTTGTCGCCGTAGACGGAGACGAGGTAGCCGATGTCGAAGTTACCCGAGAACTTGTACCGTTTGATGTATGCCGAGCGGGCGTTTACGCCCCACGAACCTTTGGTGTAGATTTCGCCGGTCAGTGCCAGGTCGATGTAGTCGTTTATCGCGAAGTAATAACCTCCGTTGCGCAGGTAGAATCCGCGGGTATAGTCGTCGCCGAAAGTAGGCATGATGATACCCGACGAGTATTTGCTGGTGAAGGGGAAGAATCCGAACGGAATTGCCAGCGGTAGCGGCACGTCTGCCAGTACCATATATGCCGGACCAGTGACGATGTCTTTCTTCGGCCGTACTTTGGCTTTGGTCAGTTGCAGGTAGAAGTGCGGATGTTCGTGGTTGTCGCACGTGGTATATTTTCCGTCGCGCATGTAGAACTCTCCCGACTCCATTTTCTTGGTCTGCCCGCCGGTGAGGTATCCTTCGCCCTGTTGGGTGACGATTTCGGTGATGAACCCTTTTTCCGTTTTGAAGTTGTAGTTCATCGTTTTCGATTCGTATTCGCCGCTTTTGTCTTTGAATACCGGATTTCCGATCACTTCACCCAGACTATCGACACGCCCTACGGCATATACCGTGCTGCTGTCCATATTCATCCGGATAATCTCCGCATTCAACTCGATGTCTTCGTATTTGACGACACCTTTGCCATACATGTTCGCCATGTTGCCGTTGGAAAAGACGATCGAGTCGGATGCTGTGTAATCGACGATGGCATTCAGACCCGACTTTTTGGATGCCCGTTTCCCTTTGTCGTTCCGGAGGGAGGCAGTGTCTTGCGGCTGTTGGGCTAAGCCGGTGGTGTCGATCGGGTTACGGGGTGTATCGGGGGTAGGTGCGACCGCATCGCCGAGCGCAAATTGCGCCCGAAACAAAGTATATAAGATTACGAAAAGGATGATATATAGTTTGTTATTTTTCGACATCCGTCCACCCAATAGGTACATATCGCACAAAAGTACATAAAATTAGTCTACTTTTGAGCAGTTAGCCCTTATTTTAAAATCTTTTAGGCAGAAAGAGCTGTTCTAACTCTTCGAACCGTTTGATCGAGTCGTCGCCGTAAGCAGCCAATCCTTTTTTGATTTTCTCTATTTTCTTTTCCCGGTCGGGGTGCGATTTGGAGAAAAATTTGTCGGCGTAGCAGACTAATTTTTCTTCGAGACTTTCGGGCAGCAGGTCTTGGGGCGGGAGCGGTAGCCCTTGTGCTATAATCTCTTCGCGGGTGATCCCCGATCCGGTATGCCGTTCGCATACCCTTGCATGTAGCGGATAGCCTTCGTTGCGTAGCAGTTCCGCACCTAAAATGCCGTGGCGGATATAAGGCTCGCTGCCGGTGCAGCATATCGACGGGGCATCGGTGAGAAATACGCCGATGTCGTGCAGTAAGGCGGCTTCGTAGACGAAATCCCGGTCGATATGCAGGTCGGGACATTCGTCGGCGATCTGCATCGCTTTCCGGGCTACTAACGAAGAGTGTTGCCATACCAAGTCGTGGATGGGGGTGCCCGGCTGATAATATTTTTCGAATAGTTTTTTTGCGTCCATGATTATTTCTGTTTTAATTCCCGGTCGGTCAATATGGGATTCATATTGTCTATTGCCCAGCCGATCAGTTCGTTGATTACCGGCAGTAACGATCTGCCGCGTGCGGTCAGCGAATATTCCACCCGTGGCGGCACTTCGGCATATATTTTCCGGTCGATCAATCCGTCCTCTTCGAGTGTCCGAAGGGTGACGGTCAGCATCTTTTGCGAGATGTCGGGTATTTCGCGCTGCAAGGCGTTGAACCGCATACATTCCCTCTCTTTCAAAGTATATATCAATAGCAGAGACCATTTGTCGCAGATGCGGGCAAGGATATTGCGGATCGGGCAACCGGGATATACTGCACTTCGTAGCGGGTTCCGGTTCATAAACACTCTGTTTTTATGGTTAGGCTACAAAAGTAAGTAATATCTTCGGCTTTTGCAAGTGCCGGAAACGGAGGTTTTAAAACTTGTTAAAATTGTTTTTGTAACGGTTTTAGGGTCAGCAATGGTAACCTGTCGGTAACTATCGGTGATTGGAGTGCCTTCTTGCGGGGAAGATGCCGGTGGAATATCTTTGCACCAGTATTGAAATAATACCTGTAAATAAGAATTTTATGAGTGAAATTAAAAAAGAGGTATGCGGTGCGAATTATGCGGCTGCTACCGTAGGGAACCTGAGCGAATTCGTAGGTAAGGCATTTTTGAAAGACGTACTGTCGCTCACTGCAATGGAAGTGTCGGTGGGAACGCTCTCTCCCGGTGAGGCGGTGCCGTTCTTTCACAGCCATAAACAGAATGAGGAACTGTATGTCGTGCTGAGCGGCAGCGGCGATTTTCAGGTCGATGACGATTTATTCCCGATAGCGTCGGGCAGTGTCGTGCGTGTATCTCCGGCTGGCGTGCGCAATCTGCGTAATACATCGGACGAAGTGATGCGCTATTTGTGTGTGCAGGCGCATGCCGGTTCGTTGCAAGCCTGTACGATGGGCGATGGCAATGTGGTGGAACATACCGCGAAATGGTGATGTGCGTTGTCCCCGATGCGAAGATCCGTTCCGGAAGGTGGGATTAACGCATCGAAAAGGGGGTGCATCTTTCGGTGCACCCCCTTTTTGTTTTTATTAGGTCGGGATTATTCTACGATAGTCACCCAATTGTGCGTATCGGGTTCGTCGCCATATTGGATAGCACGCAGTTTGTGATAGAGTTTCGTGCAGACCGGACCGGCTTCTCCGTTTTCGGAGAATACATAGCTCTTGTCGGCATCCAAATCGTCGATACGGGCGATCGGGCTGATAACGGCTGCCGTACCGCAAGCTCCGGCTTCATCGAATGTAGCGAGTTCTTCCTCCGGGACTTGACGTTGTTCGACGGTCATGCCCAAGTCTTTTGCCAGTTGCATCAGGCTCTTGTTGGTGATCGAAGGCAGGATAGAGGACGACTTCGGCGTAATGTAGCTGTTGCCGCGTATTCCGAAAAAGTTTGCCGGACCGCATTCGTCGATATATTTCTTTTCTTTTGCGTCGAGGTAAAGCACGGCGGAGTATCCCATGTCGTGGGCTTTTTCTCCGGCAACGAGGCTGGCTGCATAGTTTCCGCCTACTTTATAGAGACCTGTTCCGAGCGGAGCGGCACGGTCGTATTGGCGAAGGATAACCATCGGGGTCGGTTTGAATCCGGCTTTGAAGTACGGGCCTACCGGTGTGACGAAAATCATGAACAGATATTCCCGGGCGGGTTTGACACCTACTTGTGCCGACGTACCGATCAGCAAGGGGCGCAGGTAGAGCGATGCTCCGCTTTCGTAGGGCGGTACGAAACGTTCGTTTGCTTTGATGACTTTGATAACGGCTTCGCGGAATATTTCGGTCGGCAATTCCGGCATCATGATGCCTCGGCAAGAACTTTGCAGACGGGCTGCATTTTCTTCCAGACGGAATACTCTGATCTTGCCGTCTTTTCCCCGGAAGGCTTTCAGACCTTCGAATGCTTCTTGTCCGTAGTGGAGGCAGGTTGCCGCCATGTGGATGTCGATACTTGTGGAATCGGTGACGATAAGATCACCCCATTTGCCGTCCTTGTAGGTGCAGCGTACGTTGTAGTCTGTCGGCATATATCCGAAAGACAGACTTGACCAATCAATAGCTTCCTTCATAATTCAAGTTTGGGTTAGATTGTTATTTTTGCAAAGAACTTATAGACCGGAACCGAGCCCGATAGCACCGGCTTGTTTCGCGAGGTCTCCTCTTTGTTTGGAATACAAATATAAAATTATTTTATGGAATAAAGGCTTTTATTTGTTCTTTTTCATAAAATTAATTTTTTCGTTCCAGCAAAGGTATTTGTCTATCCATTTGCCTGCCTTGACGACAAGTTCCTGCGAGAAAAGATAGTACCATACGCACGGCACGAAGCAGAAGAGAAACCGTTTGGCGGAATAGCTGAGAACGTTGTGCATCGAATCCCATTTGTAGTCGATCTGGTAGAGAACCAGAGCGTAGGCGAATGCTGCCAGCAGAATCATTCCCGCCAGATAGAAATTATCTTTTTTCCGGACTGCTTGTATGATATTCAGGACGATTGCCGGAATGAACGCGACGAACGTCCAGCCATAGTAGGTCGTGTTTGTGTAGAGCAGTCTCATGTAGCGGTAGATCGTGCCGGCTTTCTCTCCATCCCAGAACGGGCGGGTGATGGCGATGCTTTCGGCATAAAGTCCGTTGAGTTTCATGAATGCCGTCCAGATGAGTGCGGGCAGGAATGCCGCCGCTATCGGAATCATTGTCCGGTATTGTTTTCTCAACAGCGCGTCGATAGCTACCATGCAGAACGCCGCACCGATGAACACCACGCCTTCGGTGCGCATCCAGAGGTTGATTGCCAGCAGTACCGATCCGATATACAGGTCGTGCCGTTCGTGCCGTTTAAGCCATACCGCGATGTAGATGATGCCTAAGGAGGCGAAGATCATGTGCATGACGTTGGTGGCGGAGAGCGACGAGAATGCGATCATTTCGGGTGTGATCATGGTACAGAATGTGGCGATCGCGGCACAGGTGCGTCCTGCGATTCGTTTGGTGATGCTGTAAAAGGCTATCAGGAACGAAAGGAACAGCAGTCCGGGAATGATTTTCGAGGTGGTTGCTCCGAACAGATATACATAGGCGTAGCTGAGGTGCAGCATCGGCGTATAGGTGATGTGGCTGCCGGGTCCGTGTACGGATGCCGTGGAATGATAGAAACTGAGGTTGCCGAAACATCCCTCCCTGGCGATCATGAATCCCAGCGGGTCGAATACGGCGATACTGTCTTTGTCGTAGACCGGAAAGTACATACACTTGGAGAAGTTCATGTATTCGAAGTAGACGATCAGGGCGACGAACAGCAGCCATACCAGATTGTATTGTCCGGGTTGTACCGACAGTTCGGGCAGAATCTGGAATCCGGGATTTTTCCGGACACGTAATGCGATCAGCGCACCGGTTGCGGCGATGATCGCCAGCGATACGATTCCGACCGACAGCGCGGAAAGGCGTATGCCGACGGCATCGATGAGAAGCATGAGCAAGGTTTGTACACCCAGCCCGACGGGGAATGCCAGTCCGATTGTTTCGCTGAGGGTGAATTTATCGGAGATGTAACGGATCAGGAACAATCCGGTGACGAATGTGAGCAGAATGCCGAGCGTAAGCATGGGTGTGATTTATTTGGTGTGGGGTGAGACGATAGGGATAACTCCGTGTTCGAATTTTTGTTCGACGGGATAGGTAAGCAGGTCGAAACCTACTCCGCAGATGATGGCGGCGTGCGTCGGATGCAGATCGGGTTGCGCAGCCAATTCCGATTTCAATACGACTTTGCGGGGATAGAGGTAACGCGACAGGTACAGCTTGTTGGATATGTCGTTCGAGAACGGCGATTTTTTATCGCGTAGATCCGCCCAGTCGGGAAATACGATGACGGCGTTTTGCGGCGTGCTGTTTTTGATATAGCGTACAAATGTGTAGTTGTCGCGCAGTTTGAGTTCGAGTTTCTGGTCGGCGGAGAGATTGGGGTATTGCCGGATCATCTCCATGTTGCCTTTCAGCAGGCTGTTGTAGACCCATTTGTATCCGGGTTGTGAGTGGATGGTTGCATAGACCGCTGTTGCGGCTATCGCGGCAAACAGCAGGTTGCGCAAGATGCGTGCGGATGTCGATGCGGCAGGCTGCTCCGGATGGTTCGTATCCATGCGCTTTTTCTCGCCCCGGCATCGCTCGAACTTGTCCGCCTCTGCTTTCGTCTTATCGAAAGCGTTTGTTTTTTTCGTGTTCATTGGTGTCAGTCGGTAAATCGGTATTTAATCAGGGTCCAGATGGCTTCGATGCCGTCGTACCATTTTATCTTTTTCCCCTCGGCGATCGAGCGCGGATAGTAGTGTATAGGCACTTCCGCGATTTTATGCCCGGCTTTGGATACTTTGGCGGTGACCTCGGGGCAGAATTCGAACCGGGTGCATTTCAGCGGTATGGATTGCAGCAGCGAGGTTTTGAACATTTTGTAGCAGGTGGGTTCGTCCGTTATCTTCTGCCCGTAGAGGAGGTTGGTGATTTTGGACACCATGGCTCCGCCTATATAGAATGTGCGGTAGGTGTGCCGGTTTTCTTTCGACAGAAACCGCGATCCGTACACGACGTCGTGTTCGCCCGACAAGAGCAGGGGAAGCATGAGGTTGTAGTCTTCCGGTTCGGTTTCCAGATCGGCGTCCTGAATGATCGTGTAGTCACCAGTCAGGTGCGGAATGGCGGTACGGATTGCCATGCCCTTGCCTTGATTCTTTTTTTGCCGGATATATTTGATCTCGGCATCGGGATGCGATTGGATGAACTGTCCGATCAGTTCGTCGCTGCGGTCGGTCGAACAGTCGTTTACGACAATCAATTCTTTGCCCATTCCGTCGGGCAGTTGTACTCCGAGTACTTTCCCCATCAAGGTGGAGATGGTTTCTTCTTCGTTGTAAACGGGTATGATGACAGATAATTTTTTCGTCATTTCGATGTGTGTTGTTCCGAGTGGTTAGAAAGGGTATTTCCGTTTCGGATTTTTAGGAAACCAGCCTTTGCGTACTCGTTCTTCTTGTTCGAAGATTTCTTTGATCGACCAGAACGAAGAAAACGCGAATACTCCGAGCAGAGCCGATACCAATATGTTCTCGACATAAAGCGCAAGGGCTATACCGATTATTCCCAATATCAGAAATAACCACCAGCAACGTTTCCCCCAATAGTATTCTGCATGAATGACGATCGGGTGGAACATCCCGATAATCAGGAATGTGCTTATGCCTATTATGAGACCTGTCAGGTGGTAGTTTTCTAAAAATTGCATCATGTCCGGAGTTTTTTTATTGTTACAAATATATTGCTTTTTGGCAAAAGAGAAAAATATTGTTTGCGTTTGTATTTTTTAAGTATCTATTCTTTATAATGTTTTTGAACGGGTTTTGTTTGGAGCGGATGTAACAAGACGATGTGTCATAATGCCCAATCTGCTGCGTTGCCATCGGAGTTCGGGCTAAGTCGTTTACGTTAGTAAACTCCTGTCGTCCTCATCCTCTGCGCCTTGCACCTTAGACATTCTAACGCACCTTAAAGGGGTTGTACCGAAATTTTCATTTCGATACAACCCCTTTAAGGTTTATTTTTGAGATACCGGTTACAGGCACACTTTGTAGCAACGGGTATCTATCAGTACCAGATATAATCCGTGTGCTGGTAAATTCAGTTCGTGATTGCCGCTTGCGACCGGTTTGTCGAGTACCGTTTTGCCTTCGGCGGTGTAAACCCGTACGCGGGCATTGGCGGAGAGTTCGAGATGCAGTGTGCCGTTAGAGGCATAGACTTTATCGGCTGTGCGGTCGGCAGTCCGGATGCAGGACGAGAGTTTTACGGATTGGGGTTCGGAATACTCGGAATATACGGTGGGTCCCCAAACGCCTTCTTCGTCTAACGACCACGACCAGGCGGCTACGGAATAGAGATATTCATCGCCTGCTTCGCCAGCCAGATCGGTAAAGGTGTACGACGTATTGTCGATACCTTCCACTTCGAACGATGCCAGTGCCGATGTATGGCTTTCGCCGGCTTTCAGTACTTGTTTGATGAAGATGTCGTCGATGAACATTTTGTCCGATCCGGAGAATGTGATCGTGAAATGCGTCTGTGCCGATCCATTGGTAAAGTCTACCGAGAAAGAGTGTTCCCCGACTGTTTCCATCAGGTATTCGCGATGCTCTTTTTCGCCTTCGCGGTAGCTGTCTACATAGACCGTGTCGCCTGCATTGACTGCATATACGTTCAATTGCACGGTATATTTGCCGTCGTTGCGCGACAGGTCGAATTCGGGCGAAGTGATTTTGCCTTCTTCAAAACGGCGGTAGTAGTTGTCGATACCGATCATGCCGGTTACCGTGCATCCCATATTGACACCCCAGCCGGGCGTTTTGCTGTATTTGTCCAGATCGTAGTCGTAGAAATAACCGGGCCAATCCAGTGTGCCGTCGGTGATGGTTTCGAGGTCTTCATGAACCAGAGTGTACTCTTCGTCGAATAATGCGGTGTGTTTCAGAAAATGGCGTACGGCATATCCCATGGCACGTTCTACGGGTTGCCATTGTGCGGTATATCCGGTTAGCGTGATGTCGGTCGGGGCAGCCAGTTCGGGCACAGGCATTGTGCGGATCGGAACATATACCTGTACTTCGTTCGATTCGGCGGAAGTGTATTTTTCGTTTTTCGCTTTCACCGTGAAGAAATAGGTCTTGCCTTTTTCCGTTCCGGTAACGGTGCATTCCCGTTCCGTCGTTTCGATGTCGCGGGCAATGTACACACGTTCCGTTTTCGCTTCATCGGCATAGTAATAAGCCGAAGTGAGGTAGGAGGTTGCCGACCATACGGCATCCCAGCGGGCGGTGAATTGTTCGAAGGTCACATCTTTGGGGGCGATACCGTGGGGCGAACAGATGTCGTACACGTCTTGTACGATCTCCATGTCGTCTACTAACCATGCCCCGTTGTATGCCCCGATCTGTATATAAGCCAGACGACTACCCATACCGAAATTGTGTTGGAACGGAACTTCGATCGTCTGCCACTGGTCGGTAATGGTGCGTTTCTCGCTGGTGTAGTAGTTGGAGCTATACCGGTCGTACAGGTACAATATGAGCGAGTCTTGTGCGCTGTCCATCGAACGGGCGCGGAACCGGAGCGTGAAGTTGCCGTCGTCCAGACGCACGTCGGTGTACGGGGTTTGTATCCAGCCTTGCGTCTCTCCGTAGGTGCGGTCGTCGTAGGAGAGTACGGCGCATACTCCGCCGGCTTGATGTATGCCCCGTCCTTTCCATTGTATGTCGTGTGTGAATTCCGCCGGAATCTGCTCTTGCCATGTAGACAGTTCGCTTTCGGCAGGAGCGGCTTCTGTGCCTTCGGTGAATGCCGAGAAATCTTCTGACAAAATTGCCAGTTGTTCACCGCGGGAGGCGTATCCCGAAATGAGGTTGGCGCTCAGGAGAACGGAGATACAGATAGATGTAAATTTTTTCATAAGCAACAATATGATTTTTATGATTAGAGAATGTTTTACCTTCGTCGGCAGCTTTGCCGGAGACTATACCTATAAATAACTGCAAGATAAAAATGTAAGCCGATACAAAGACCAGATTGTCTGACCTGTGCTATGGCATAGCTTATCTTCTACAAAAGTAGCGGTCTCAGACCGATATTACAAAAAATAGATGTTACAATTGGTTTATTCTATAATTCTTATAATCAGCGTGTTATAAAAATACGTATTACCTTATACCCATGCAATGAATTGATAAACAACGGATTGTGTATCCTGAAATGCAATATCGGCGTTTTCAGGATAATTTGTTTTTGATCCGGCTCTTTTGGGTGCGGATGGCATTTAGGCTTACCCCCTTGCAAACAGCGCATTCTTTGGTATTGAGCCCGCATTTGATCAGACAGCACAGGGTTGCTTCGTCCGATGTCAGTTTGGTATATTTTTTCAGGGCGTCGATATATTCGTTGAACGCTTTGTGTACCGATTGTGCCACTTCCTTTTGTTCGTCGATGTTCAGCACCGATTCCGATTTGGCATCGATCAACGCTTTCATGTTTTTGTATGCTTTTGTACGCATGAAAGAGAGGGCGCATATTTCACCTTTTTTGTCGATAAGTTCTTGCAGTTCCTTGCGCTCGTTGTCGATCTGCCGGGCGATGGGCGAACCGTCGCAGGGAGCAGGCAGTTCCCGGTCTATTTCGAATTTATGGCGCAATGCCTCTATTTGCGACCGCCACACTTTGTCTCTGTTCTTCCTCTTTTGGATGTAGAAGAACAGTATGAGCAGGGCTATGACGATGACGGCGGCAATCCAGCGATGGTATCGGGCTTTTTCGGTATAGAGGATCTGTTCCAGATCGTATTGATATTCGGTGGCTCCCATCGACTCGGTGCGGTTGATCTTTTCGATCGAATCGTTGGCACGGTCGAGCGATGCGATACTCTGTTCGTAAAGCGGTTGATTGCCGGTTTTAAGGGCGATTTCACACAGCTGTTTGTAGCTGTTGGCTTGTGTATAGAGGTTGGGGCTGAGGGTGCCTTGCCTGCTGTAATGGAATGCCGAGTCGTATTGCCCCGATAGCAGGTACATTTTACCGATGGCGGAATATGTGCGGTATATCAGTATGCTGTCGGTCGATAAGCCGATAGCTCTGTATGCGTGCCGTATGGCGTGTCCGAGATCGTTCAGTTCACTGTATGCGACCGACAGGTTGTTGTGTGCGGCAGCCATTTCTGTCGTGTCGGCTGCGGCTTCCGACAATGTCAGGGCCTTTTGTATGTATTGGAGTGCGCTGTCGGGATGATTCTGATACAGATAATCTTTCCCTACTTCACGCAATGCTTTGGCTGTAAGGGCTGTCGGACGATCGGGGGTGCTTTCTTTCAAAGCGAGCTTGTGTTCGTCTAACGCCCGGTTGTACAGATGATGTGTGCGTAGCAGATTCCCGAGCCGCAGATGCAGTTCGACCGACAGATCGGAATAGGGGTGTGTAAAACTCAATGCCCGACGGAACAGGTAGGCAGCCGAATCGGGCTGGGAGGTTTCCTGTTCGATTCCGTATTCGTATAATCGCACCGCTTTTTCTTCGTTGCGGTGGCTGCGGCAGGCGACAAGGAAGAGTAAAATGGCGATAATATAGTATATACGATGCTTCATGAACCGGTTCGGGAAAATGTGCTATTCGGTGAAAAACTTAGCAAAGATAGTTTTATCGATCGAAAAAATTATAAATCAGGAATGAAAAACGACAAAAATCCGACTTATATGAATCGATGGAGCCGGGAAAGGAATATGGAACTTCTTAGCCGTTCCGACACACGGAAAGACGATGTGCATTCTTGTCCGGTCTGCTGTGTTGCCATCGGCATTCGGACTAAGTCGTTTACGTTGGTAAATTCCTGTCGTCCTTATCCTCAGTGCCTTGCATCTTAGATATTCTAACGTACCGAAAAGGGGTTGCATCGAAAATTCGCATTTCCGACACAACCCCTTGGTGCGTTGTTGTGAACGATTAGTAATTGTTCTTTTTCCGTTCGAAGTAGGCTTGCGGGTGTGCGCAGGCAGGGCATTTTTCCGGAGCCGACTTGCCTTTCATGACAAACCCGCAGTTGCGGCATTGCCATTCCGTCTCTTCTTCATTCCGGAACACCGAACCGTCGGTTACCCGTTGCAACAGTTTCAGATAACGTTTTTCGTGTTCCGCTTCCACTTTGGCGATCATGCGGAATGTGGTGGCAATCTCTTTGAAGCCCTCTTCTTCGGCGATCTGCGCAAATTGCGGGTAGAGATCGCTCCACTCTTCGTTTTCACCTTCGGCAGCGGCTTTCAGGTTTTCGGCAGTGGTGGAAATGATTCCGGCAGGGAAAGAGGCGGTGATTTCCACCATACCTCCTTCGAGGTATTTGAAGAAACGTTTGGCGTGTTCCTTCTCCTGTTCGGCGGTTTCGAGGAAGATCGCGGCGATCTGCTCATAGCCTTCTTTCTTGGCTACACTGGCGAAAAATGTATATCTGTTGCGGGCTTGCGATTCACCGGCAAAAGATTTCAATAAGTTTTGTTCTGTTCTTGTTCCTTTGATACTCATGTCTTTTTGTTTTTAATAGGTGTGATTACTTTGGTTTCTTTTTTGTTTTACAAATATAGTTGGAATTATTCTAAAATAAAAATAATTCTAATATATTTTTATCCGGAGAATGAAAAAAAGTAAAAACCCGGCGGACCGTATTCCTGTTTATGAAGTATAAAAACACATCGGAAAACCATCCGGAGCAGGATGCCGGTACAAGTACGCCGATTACCGTAAATATGCTGAAAACGAAAAACTTTCGGATTTGCGGCGA
The DNA here is from genome assembly GCA_900538555.1 of uncultured Porphyromonadaceae bacterium. Classification (GTDB taxonomy): domain Bacteria; phylum Bacteroidota; class Bacteroidia; order Bacteroidales; family Barnesiellaceae; genus UMGS27. Next base: position 35,828 of record UPYI01000002.1, on the reverse strand, counting down.
AAGTTGATGAATTATTTTGCGGATTGGGAAATCTTCCGTATCTTCGCCCCGATTTTAACAGACCATATAATGTCTAACTTATTAAAGGAAATCAACTAATTAACAACATGTCAAACGAACTTAAAAACAGCCCGGTAGAAAATTTCGACTGGGAAGCCTTTGAAAAAGGCGAAGTGTATGGTGATAAGAGCCACGAAGAGTTGGTAAATACTTATGACCAGTCTTTGAATACCATCAAAGACAAAGAAGTACTCGAAGGTACTGTAATCTCTTTGAACAAGAGAGAAGCCGTTGTAAACATCGGTTACAAATCGGACGGTATCATCTCTATGAGTGAATTCCGTTACAATCCCGATCTGAAAGTAGGCGACACCGTAGAAGTCTACATCGAAAATCAGGAAGACAAAAAAGGACAATTGGTTCTTTCTCACAAAAAAGCTCGCGCTACCCGTTCTTGGGATCGTGTGAACTCTGCTCTCGAAAACGACGAGATCATTAAGGGTTACATCAAATGCCGTACGAAAGGCGGTATGATCGTCGATGTATTCGGTATCGAAGCATTCTTGCCCGGTTCGCAAATCGACGTTAAACCCATCCGCGACTACGATGTATTCGTAGGAAAGACGATGGAATTCAAAGTGGTTAAAATCAACCAAGAATTTAAAAACGTGGTTGTTTCGCACAAAGCTCTTATCGAAGCCGAGCTCGAACAACAGAAGAAAGACATCATCGCCAAACTCGAAAAAGGACAAGTATTGGAAGGTACGGTTAAGAACATCACTTCTTACGGCGTATTCATCGACTTGGGTGGCGTAGATGGTCTTATCCACATCACCGACCTCTCTTGGGGACGTGTTTCTCATCCGGAAGAAGTGGTTAGCCTCGATCAAAAACTCAATGTGGTTATCCTCGACTTCGACGATGAAAAGAAACGTATCGCTCTCGGTCTGAAACAACTCCAAGCTCATCCGTGGGATGCTTTGGATGCCGACCTGAAAGTAGGTGACAAAGTAAAAGGTAAAGTAGTGGTTATGGCTGACTACGGTGCATTCATCGAAATCGCTCCGGGTGTAGAAGGTCTGATCCACGTATCTGAAATGTCTTGGTCGCAACATCTCCGCAGCGCACAAGATTTCATGAAAGTAGGCGACGAAGTAGAAGCCGTTATCTTGACGCTCGACCGCGAAGAACGCAAAATGTCGTTGGGTATCAAACAACTCAAAGCCGATCCGTGGGAAAATATCGAAACGAAATATGCTGTGGGTTCCGCTCACAAAGCAAAAGTTCGTAACTTCACAAACTTCGGTGTATTCGTAGAAATCGAAGAAGGCGTAGACGGTCTGATCCACATCTCCGACCTCTCTTGGACGAAGAAAATCAAACACCCCTCTGAATTTACTCAGATCGGTGCAGACATCGATGTTCAGGTATTGGAAATCGACAAGGAAAACCGTCGTTTGAGCCTCGGTCACAAACAGCTCGAAGAAAATCCGTGGGATGTATTCGAAACCGTATTTACGGTAGGTTCGATCCACGAAGGTACGATCGTTGAAATGCTCGAAAAAGGCGCGGTAATCGCATTGCCTTACGGCGTTGAAGGTTTCGCTACTCCGAAACACTTGGTAAAACAAGACGGTACGCAAGCCCAAGTAGACGAAAAACTCGAATTCAAAGTAATCGAATTCAACAAAGACGCTAAACGTATCATCCTTTCTCACAGCCGCATCTTCGAAGATGAAGCTAAGAAAGAGGCTGCTGCTAAAAAAGCATCTAAGAAAGCTGCATCCGAAGAGACTACGGTAGTAAACAACAACATAGAAAAAACTACGTTGGGTGACATCGAAGCTCTCTCTGCTTTGAAAGAAAAACTTTCGGGCAAATAATCGGAATATTACCGATAAATAAAATACAAGGGGTTGTATCGGAATTTAAGTTTACGATACACCCCCTTTTCGGTGCGTTAGAATGTCTAAGATGCAAGGCGTCGAGGATGACAGGAGTTTACTGACGTAAACGACTTAGCCCGAACTCCGATGGCAACGCAGCAGATTGGACATTCTGACACATCGTCTTTTCGTTTTCTCGAAACGGCTGTATATCTGGTGTCGATTTTTCAGCCGGACTGTCACTCATAAATTGGAAATAACCATGAATCTTAGAGTCGTTTCATTATCAATCATCGCTTTTACTTTTGCCGTTTGCGCTCATGCACAGACTATGGTAGCGGAAATGGACAATGCGTCTACCCGATTTATTCCCGGCGCATTTATGAAAAACGGAGAAGCCGCCATCTATTTTTCCGATGACGAATATGGCTATACAGAGGGGAGTACGAACTATGAGGCTCAAATTTTCGATTTTGAGTTGAATCCGCTGAAATCGTTCAACTTTCAGATTCTCCATCCGTACACAGTTACCGAAGAACGCAAATCTACCGGTTCGATCGTAAAGACCAAAATCATCACGGAAGAGCGGATGCAATTGTCCGGCGTAGTCCCTCCTGTTTCCGATACAAACGGTTTGCCCTCCGTGTCGGATATGGATGCCAGAAAATCGGCTTTCGTCGATTGGTTCTACGACAACAATAAATATCTGGATCCCACGATCTCTATCGAGGGTCTTGCTTCCAATTGTTATTCGGACGGCTCGACAATTTATATCGCTTTGCAAATCCAGCCCGGAGGCTATTACCCATATTCCGAGTATCTGACGAAAGTCGAGACCTATCTCGATGCCGCCGATATGTGGGGATTCTTATATACCTATTCTACCCAAGTTCCGAAATGCGACGGCGGGTGGATCGTTTCGACATGGTATGATGTGCCTGTAAGCAACTTCTGTACTCCTCGCTGTATAGATGTGGCAAATATGAACCACTGGAACGGAGGTGTTTATCTGCCATTCTCTCAAACTTTCTTCAACGATGACATAAAGTTCGAATATGTGAGATATAAAGCGGAAGTCTGCGAGGGCGGTGGAATGAGCGACTCCTTCAACCCCGACTATCGGGATGCTGCCGAATATCTTTTCGGCATAACAGCTTCCGACCGTGACGGAGATGGAGAGGAAGATTTTCGTCAGAAACGTTTCGGCGTCCGTTACACCGGACTTGAAGTCGTTTCAGAAGACGGAACTGTAATCTATTCATTCCCTATTCCCGACAATTGCAAAGGGAATGCGTCGATCGAATTTTTCAAGTCCGACAACTGTATTCTTGCACAAGCCGAATTTAGTTGGTACAACGAGAATCGGGATTATGTACATACGACTCGTTTCTATCGAATAGACAAATCGACCGGTGTAGCTAAGGTTATTCGTGACGAGAACCGTATTTCTGCGTCACCAAACCCGGCGAATCATGGCGCACCGATCACAATCACCATCCCAGCCGGGAACAATACGCCCCGCTCTATATCGGTCTCGTCGTTGGACGGGGAGCGTATATATAGTCAGGCTGTTGATCCCGAAACGACGAAAGTTTCCATCCCGACGCAGGGCTTTACCTCCGGAATGTATATTTTTACCTTGATGGAGAATGGTCGAAGCATTGAGAGTTGCAAAATAATTATTCGTTGAGCGAGCCTTCCGATGATTGCCCGACCGCTTTTGAACGATTTGCCTGACAAGGAAACAACCCGGGCAACGAAGAGGTAGCTTTATTTTTGCAGCAATTTGTCTCCGTATCGGTTTCCAAGCCATATCGGCGTGATATATACAATCTTCATGGCGTTGTCGCAATCGCATACTTTTAACGGGATTTCCGTGTACTTGCTGTTGCTGTCCCATTTATATCTGACCATATACCACCCGTCGGACAAGGATGTCACAGACACGGATCGGACGGCATATTCGCTTACGTCTTGGGCACGGATTATAGGGTCTACATCCGATTTTTCGATATAACTTTTCAACTGTGAGATAAGTTCCGGAGTCATATAGGCATTGCACAGGGCGTCATTCAATGTCGGGTCGTGCTCTGCGTTCTGCATATATTCGATATAGAAATCTTTGATTTTCTTTTCGCATGTCCCGAATGAATCGAAGAAGAACAAGGAAAAGAAAACGACCGATATGATGCGGTATGATATTTTGTTTCCGTGCGGATTTATAGATAAAATTTAAATTTTTAATTACCAATAAACGCTGCGCCCCGGCTTAATCGGTGCAACTATTTACGGGATGGGGGTAGCCCGATTACGGATGTCCCAGCGGGATGTTCAGCCCCTCCTTTGCCAGAATCGTATTGGGGAAAATTTCGCGGGCTTGTTGCAACAACGCGGTTTCGTCGTCGTAGCGGGCCGAGAAATGTCCTAATAACAATTGTTTTACCTGTGCGTCGCGTGCCAGCATGGCTGCTTGCCGGGCAGTAGAGTGCATGGTTTCTTTTGCCCGTACATCCAATCCGTCGCCGTAGGTGGCATCGTGGTACAACAGGTCTACGCCGTCTATCCGGGATGCGAGATCGGGACGGTACATCGTGTCGCAACAATAGGCATAACGCACTGCGGGGGTTGCCGGTCGGGTCAGCCGTTCGTTCGGAATCACCGTGCCGTCTTTCGTAATGAAATCGGCTCCGGATTTAATGTCGGGAATCTGCCGTACCGGTATTTCGTAGAACTTCACCATATCACCGATCAGATGCCGTTCGCCCTGTTTCTCTTCGAACAGATATCCGGCTGTGGGGACTCGGTGTTTCAACGGGAATGAGGTCACCCGGAACGCCTTGTCTTCGTGTATGATTGCCGGAGAGCCGGTAGATACCGGTTCGAAACGGATCTGTGTTGCCATGTCGCGGCAGAAAAAATCGAGTTGGGGACGAAATACCCGTTCGGCATCCGCCGGAGCATGAATGACCAGTTCGCCGCTATGTCCCAGCAGTTCCAGGGTCGAGATCAGCCCTAACAGCCCGAAGCAGTGATCGCCGTGCAGGTGTGTGAGGAAGATATGCCCGAGCCGGGAAAATTTCAGTCTCATCCGGCGCATCTGCAACTGGGTCCCTTCTCCGCAGTCGATCATAAACAGATTCTCGCGGATATTCAGGACTTGTGCGCTCGGCAAGTGGCGCAAGGTCGGCAGTGCCGATCCGCAGCCCAGTATGTTCACTTCAAATTTCCCCATAAGAATAATAGTCAAAAACGGAGCTACTCTGTGTGCCGGTCGAAGCCTGCCGGCACGGCAGGTATGCAGCCGTAAATAAAAACCACTTGCATTATCTTCACGATGTAAAGATAGTGCAAGTGGCGTGTAACACCAAATTTATCCGGCGATTACTTTTTCATGAGCCAATGCCGTTTCAGCCAGTCGCGTACCGGTTCGTCGTACAATTTCAGACAGGCGTATGCAATTGCCACAGACAGGATGAATACGCCTGCCGATGTTGCTATGTGAGCGGCTAATGACGCGTCGGGATGATTGAACGCCCAATCTGCTTGGAGATATATCAACGGGTAATGGGTGATATATAGCGGGTAGGAGATTCCTCCGAGGAGAGAGCAGATCTTCTCGCTCCGTTTGCCGGATATCGTGCTTCCGGCTCCTATGGAGACGATCAACGGGAAGAGCAGTAGAATGCAGGCGGCATTGTACCATCCGTTCAGAATCGAGCCGGCTCCGCCCACACAAGGTATGGCGAAGAGTACGATCAGGGCGAAAGAACACCACCAGAATCCACGGCGCACCTTGATGTATTTGCCGATACGGGAAATCAGAAGTCCGCAGAAGAACGGGTACAGCAATCGGGTGAACCCGATGTAAATCTGTTCGGGAGTGAGGCTCCATCCGCCGATCACGGTAAACATTTTCGAATCGCGTTCGGGAGTCAGTAATCCGAATACGTTCAGATTCAGACAGAGATCGAGGGTGAGGAAGGCGGAGAGGGCGACGAATATCGTCAGCAACCATGTCGAGAACCGTCTGATAACCAACGCATACAGAATGTTGGCGATGTATTCGTAGGTGAGAGACCAGTTCGGGCCGTTGAGCGGATTGGTTTCGCCCCAGCCGCGAATATCCATTCCCATCCCGCAGGGAATCATGCAACACCCCATTAAAGTCACCAACAGGAACTTCCACCCGCCGGTTTGCCCGATCAGGGGGAATCCGTCCTGCCCCAGATAGAAAAGGCAGGCACCGATAAGCGTACCCATGATTACCATCGGTTGAAGCCGGACGAGACGGCGTTTGAAAAATCCCCAAGTCGTCATTTTGCTCCAACGGTCGTCATAAGCATATCCGACGACAAACCCCGACAAGACAAAAAAGAAATCGACGGCAAGATAGCCGTGGTTGATGATCTGGTCGGCAGCCGAAGTCGAATACGTTTCAAAAATATGAAATAAGACTACCAGTATCGATGCTACGCCCCGAAGTCCGTCGAGTATTTCGTAACGGGGTTTCGATGCCAGATAAACGGAATTGTTCATAGTGATTGTTGTTTTATCCTCTTTATTGATATGTGTTTGTTTCAGACTGATGCTTGACTAAAAGCAATCGCAAAATTAAATCATATCCGGACTTGGCATTTGGAGTATATTTGTCTATATTTGGATTATATTTTCAAATCGGGGAGGGGGAGACCGCCATGCAAAAAACATACGAGTTCGATCATGTGATTCTTTCGCCGGAGAAACAGGCGCCTTTGCATACGCAGGAGACGTGGGAGTTGTCGTATGTCGTTGTCGGCGAGGGGATACGTACGCTCGGAGACGATACCGGACGGTTTTCTGCCGGAGATTTGATTCTTGTCCCACCGGGCATGCCCCATTGCTGGGAGTTTGTCGTTAAGCCCGGAGATGTGCCGGTGATTGAAAATATGACATTCCGTTTCGGCGATCGTCTGCTGGATGCCCTTGCCGTCGCATTTCCCGCTTTAAGCGAGCAGATCTCGTCGTTCCGTCTGATTGTTTCGGCACAATCGTTCGAAGGCGAAGATAAACGGGCGCTTAAAGAGGCGCTGTCCGATTTTCTGGCAGAGGAGAAGCCGGAAGAGGTTTGTGTCGTGTCTCTCCTGTCGCGATTGTTTCGTGCCGTGTCGTATGCCGTCGGTTCGGGATATATACCGAAGAATACCGCGCTTTGGCGGATTTCGCGGATCGAGACATTTGTGTCGTGCAACTACATGCGCCGGATCACCCTTGAAGATGCCGCGGCTCATGTGGGAATGAACCGGAGTGCGTTTTGTACTTTTTTCAAACGGCACACCGGCGAAACCTTCTTTTCGTATCTGAACCGGGTCCGTTTGGAGAATGCGTATGCCCTGTTGCTTTGGAACGAACGGAATGTTTCCGAGGCTTGTTGGCATTGCGGGTTCAACGACATTGCCTATTTTTCAAGAATGTTCAAACGCCATTTCGGCGTTTCGCCGTCGAAGATCGATTTTTGAACCGTGTGCCGTCGAAGCATATCCGGTATATGTTTTTTCCTATGGGAAAAAGTTTATATTTATAAAATAATTACTTTTGTCGAAGTAAACATCGTTGCCGGCTGATTCTTCGTTACGGCGATAAGTGCAATTGTTCATTACATGAAAAACATATCTATTCGTATGAATCGTTATTTTACTTTTCCGTCTGTTGCTGCACCGTTTTTTCTGTATATCCTCCTGTCGGGGCTTTTCTGTATTTTCCCTGTGGCTGCGGCTTCGTCGGTAACACCGCACCAGATCGACTCCGTATTGAGTTTGCTCGACACGGAAATCGGCAACCGGGAAGCATACGATACGGCAAAGAAGAACCGGCTGGCTTCGCTCCGGCTTAAATTGAATCATACGACTTCCGGCGACTCCCGGTTCGATTTGTATCGTGCCATATACGATGAATACAAGAACTTTCAGTTCGATTCTCTCTGTGCGTATGCCGGGCGTATGCGTGATGTGGCGATTCAGAACGGGAATCCTGCCCAGCTTGCCGTTTCGTATGTCGCTTTGCTCGAAGGCTATACCTCTGTCGGCTTTTTCAAAGAGGCGGCGGAGACCGATCAGCTGATCGATGTCGATGCACTTCCGGAGAGTGTTCATGCCTACTATTATGCGTTGAAGGCGCGTTTGTATCAGAATCTCGAATCGTTCGTAGGGAGAGACAGCCAGTTGGGCGTTTCGTATGCCCATCATCGGGAGGAGTGTTACGACAAGGTGCTGCAACTGACTCCGGCAGGATGTTATGAGCATGACCATGCCGCGATCGAGAAGGACCAGATCTGGCGGTACATTCCCGATATTGTCATCCGGCGATTTACCTTGTTGCTCGACAGCTATCCGTCGGACAATCACCAGAAGGCGGTGACCTATTCCTTGTTGGCGAAAGCGGCGATCGGGCTCGGCGATATGGATGCCGCCATTTATTATGCCGCCCTTTCGGCTATCCATGATATTCGTTCTTCGACGCGGGAAACTACCGCAGCCAAAGATCTGGCATCTCTGCTGCAACAACGGGGCGATCTGGATCGGGCAAGCCGCTATATTCATCTGGCACTCGACGATGCCAAGGCTTATAATACCCGTATCCGGCAGATCGAGATCAATGCGATCCTGCCGTCGATCGAAAGTTCTCGTTATTATTTCGTCCGTAACAAACTTGTTTTCCGTACCTATGCGGTCGTGTTGTTTGTCGCGGTAGCCCTGTTGCTGTTCTATATGTATATCAAGCTGAAACGGCGCAGCCGCCAGTTGGCTGAATCGAACGAAATCATACGCAGCAAATCCGAAGAACTTGACCATATCAACGAATCGCTTTCCAACCTGAATGCCCATCTGCAAGAAGTCAATGATATAAAAGACCGTTATATTATCGAAACGATCAAAGCCAACCAATATGTGAACGAAGTTGCGGAGATGAGCAAATCGGCGATACGTGCTTTGAACGAAAGGAAGTACGACGATCTGAAACGTTATTTGTACGATATGGGTATCAAAAAAGAGTGGGAGCGGCTTTTCTCCACATTCGACAGTGCTTTTATGAAATTGTTTCCCAACTTTATCGACGAATACAACAAGCTGTTTCCCGCCGAGCATCGGGTGACGTTGAACTCTGCCGGAGAACTTTCTACCGAAATGCGTATTTTCGCATTGATGAGGCTGGGTATCGACGATCCCATAGAAGTTGCCAAATATCTCAACTTATCGACGAACACCGTATATGTTTACAAAGCCAAAGTGAAGTCGAAATCGCTTGTCCCCAAGAACGAATTCGACGATCGTATCATGGCTATCCCCAAGCCTTGATGCGGGTTCGATCGGGTGTTTTTATCTTAAATCCGAGTTTAAATTTTAGTCTGTTTCGCTTTTGCTAATATATTGTTTATTAATTAGTTGAATTTTTATTCGGTCTTAATTTTCTGTTTATACAAAATCGATGGGATAGAGGGCGTTTAATTTTGTTGAAAAATTTTTTTTAACCTTAAATTATTTTTCAATGAAATTAGTATTTAGGATGGCATCGCTTTCGTTCCTGTTGGCTGCATCGGTTTGGGCTGCTCCGTTGCAGGCGCAAACGATTCAGGTTTCCGGAACGGTTGTCGATGCGGAGGAAGACGATCCGTTGATCGGAGCTTCTGTAAAAGTAAAAGGCACATCGCAGGCTTGTGCTACGGACATGGATGGAAAATTCGCATTTGCCGGAGTAGCCTCCGATGCGGAATTGGAAGTCAGCTATGTCGGCTATAAAACCCGTACGGTTCGGGTGAACGGTAAAACGACCTTGGAAATCAAGCTGACCCCGGATAGTGAATTGCTTGGCGAGGTGGTGGTTATCGGTTATGGCACGATGGACAAAAAGGAATTGACTTCCGCCATTTCCCACATCAGTGAGAAAGATTTTTTAAAGTCCACTTCGCTCGACGCTTCCATGATGATTCAAGGAAAGGTATCAAGTGTCTCCATTACCAATACCGGTGCGGCAGACCCTAACAATCAGGCGAGCATCCAGATTCGCGGCGTATCGTCGAGAAGTGCCGGTACGGGTCCGCTGATTGTGATAGACGGTATTCCCGGAGGAAATCTTACCAACATCAATCCCAATGATATTGCCAGCTTCGACGTGCTGAAAGACGGTGCGGCGGCAGCCATTTACGGTACGCGCGGATCGAACGGTGTGATACTTGTCACTACGAAACGCGGAGCTCGCGACGGTAAGATACATTCGTCGTATGTAGGTTCGGTAGCGGCAAGTGTGGCGAATCATGAACTGGATATGATGACGGCGAAACAGTACCGCGCGTTACGTATTCCGGGCGGTTACGGTAACGATCTCGGCGGAAATGACAACTGGCTGGATGCGGTTACCCGTACGGGCTGGACACACCAGCATACACTGACATTGAACGGCGGAACTGAAACGAACAACTATCGTGCTTCGTTGGATTACCGCAAGTCGGACGGTGTCGATCTGTATTCTTCGCGCGAGGAGTACGGCGGACGGGCGAGCATCTACCAGACTACCCGTAACGGTTTGTTCACCTTTGTCGCCAACATCGCTCCCCGTTTGATCAAACGGAAGAACGCTTCGTGGGATGTCTTTCGGAATGCACTGGAAATCAATCCTACGACACCGATCATGGACCAGGACAATCCGGGACAATATACCCCCATTCTGGGGCAGTCTGCCGGATACAACCCGGTGGAAATGCTGGCGTTGGAAGATAACCGTTCGGAAACGAAATTGCTCGATTACGACGCTACGGTCAAACTGAATCTGTTGCCGTTGTTCCTGAAAGATTCCAAATACGACCAGACCTTGAACACGCACCTGACCTTTGCCGGTCACGAATCGTCGAATTTCGATTATTGGTTCCGTCCGTCTACCTCTTCGCTGGCTATGGCGCAAGGGTATAAGGGTGAAGGTTCCCGCTCTTATTCGAAACAGTCGCAGATCATTCTCGAATGGCTTGCCAATTACACCGGTTCGTTCAACGGTCACAATATTAAGGCGATGGTGGGTTATTCGTACCAACAGATCCGGGATCAAAGTCTGTCGGGATCGAATAAGGATTTTGTGAACGACGGTATCGGTGCGGATAATCTCGGCACCGGCGACTGGGATAAGGAAGAAGGTCATGTGGGTGTCGGCTCTTGGGCGGAAGAATCCAAACTGATTTCGTTTTTCGGACGTGCCAGCTACGACTGGAAAGGCCGTTATCTGCTCACGGTTTCCTTGCGCCATGAAGGTTCTTCCCGCTTCGGTAAGAATCACAAATGGGGTAACTTCCCTGCGGTTTCCGCCGGATGGAGAATTTCGGAAGAACCGTTTATGAAAGATGTGAAATGGATCGATGAATTGAAGATTCGCGGGGACTACGGCGAAACCGGTAATCAGGATTTTAAGAATTACCAGTCGCTGAGTACTATGGCGGGATTCGGATACTACTATTATAACGGACAATGGCTGCAAGTGTGGGGACCCGGCAAGAATGTCAATACCGACCTGCACTGGGAGAAAGCGAAGAACTGGAACGTCGGTATCGACTTCGCTTTGTTCGACAACCGTCTGTCGGGTTCTTTGAACTATTACAGCCGTAAGCAACAAGACCTTTTGGGCGATTACAATGTCCCGGTGCCGCCTTATTTGCATGCGACCACATATGTCAATGTAGGTACGATGAAAAACTCCGGATTCGAATTCGATATTCACGTCGATGCGGTGCGGATGAAGAATTTCAGTTACTCAATCGACTTCATCGGGGCGACTATGGACAACAAGTTTGTCAAATTCAGCAACTCGCAGTATGTCGGACAGGAGTATGAGGATATGGTTTCCACGTCCGATCCTTATCCGTTCTATACCCTTCAACGCGTACAAGCCGGGGAACGTGTCGGTAATTTCTACATGTGGAAATATGCCGGTATCGACAAGGACGGCAATTTCATGATTTACGACCGCAACGGAAATATCAAACCGGCAGCCAACGGCAACGACGACGATAAACAGATCGTTGGAAACGGACTCCCGAAGTTTACGGCGTCTATGAGCCATAATTTCCGTTGGCGCAATTGGGATCTCTCGATCTTCCTGCGCGGGGCATTCGATTATGATATATTCAATGTACACGACTTCTATTACGGTACGCAGAGTTTCACCGGCAACGTGTTGCAAAAGGCATATACCAAAAATGCCCGGATAAAAGGGAAAAACGTAGTGACCGATTACTATCTCGAAAAGGGTGACTATGTGAAATTGGATATGGTGTCGCTCGGCTATACCTGGCAGGTGAAAGCCCGTTTCCTCGAATCGGTCAAAGCTTCGTTCACTGCCAAGAATCTGGCTACATTCACCCGTTACAGCGGTGTCGATCCGTCTACCGTTCAGACGAACGGTCTGACGCCGGGTGCGACAGGCGGGCGTACGTATTATCCCAGTTGCCGACAATTTATTTTCGGAGTGCAACTCGATTTCTAATCTTTAATAATACCATAAGAAGATGAAAATAAATAAAACCATAATAGCCGGATGCCTTTTTGCCGCCGCGTCGGTAACCGGATGTACCGACTTGGACGAGATTGTCCACAGCGAAGTGATGAGCGGCAACTATTACAATACGAAGGAGGATGTGATCCGTGCGGCTATGCGTCCGTTCGAACATGCTTATTGGAGCATTCAGACGAACATTCCTCTCAATGAACTTCCTGCCGACCAGATCATCACCTGTACTCGCGACGGCTGGTGGGACGATGCCGGAAAGTGGCGTGAGTTTCATTATCATGAATGGACTGCCGAGTCGCAGTATCTCGATACGGAATGGGACGGTTGCTATACCGGTATCATGCAGGCAAACTATATGATGGCAGATCTTAACCGTCTGGATCCGGAAAAATTCGGATTCTCGCAAGCCGAGTTCAACAACCTTAAAACCCAGAACCGTGTATTGCGTGCCTGGCTCTACCTGCGTTTGCTGGATAAATTCCGCAATGTGCCTCTCTATACATCGGTCGAACCCGATCCTGCCTCGTCGAAACAGGTTTCTCCGCAGGTACTGTTCAAATTCATCGAGGATGAACTGAAAGAGATTCTCGATCAGAAACTGGTCAGTGCCAAAGCCGGAACAGGCGGAAACGGGATCAATCAGGGACAATGGACACAAGCAGCGGTGGCTGCATTGCTGGTGCGTCTGTATCTGAATGCCGAAATCTATATCGGTGAGGGACGTTGGACCGAATGCGCCCGATATGCCGAGAATATCATAAACGGCGAGTATGGCGTATATCGCCCCGGCGACCGTTGGGATGAGGCTTTCGACTGGAACAACGATTTGTCGGATGAGGTTATTTTCGGATTCCCCAGCAGCCAGAATTATACTTTCTGGCTCTACAAAGGCGATACGTTCTGGTGGAGCGTTCCGCAGCAGATGGAGTATTATGTCAATGACTCGGAATGTGAAGGCGGTGACCACAACTGCAAATATGCTTTGACTCCCAGCTACGACTTGAACGGAAACCTGTATAGCTATACGCTCGGAAACACGGCGCAGAAATTCCGCACCTATCCGGAAGATTATCGGTTGAAACTGTATAAGAATCTGGGTAACAACCAACGGGAAGGTATGTTCCTGTTCGGTTCGATACCGGTCGTTAAGAACGGTGTAAGCGGCAATATGACCTCGCCCGACGGATCTTATGAACTGTATATCCGCGATGCGGTCGGTCAATTTAAGGGGCTGCGTCCCAACCAGTGGCCTGCCAACAAAGTCAGCACTCTCCGTTCGGGCGACCATCAGTCGGGCTGGCATTATGTGAAATATCCGCTGTACAGCGACGCCGAGTCGGGACAAATGGAAGCGGACTATGCGGAGATACGTCTTCCCGAAGTGATTTATGCGTTGGCTGAATGCCGTTTCCGTGCGGGGCAGACTTCGCAAGCCGGTACTCTTTTGAACTCGGTGCGCAAACGGAACTATCCGAAAGAGAAATGGGACGAATACCTGTACATACCGGAAGGTAGCGTCGTATTGAATGAGCAGGAACTTCTGGACGAATGGGGACGTGAATTCCTTGGAGAAGGCCGTCGGCGTATCGACCTGATCCGTTTCGGAAAGTTCAATACCGGATCGTGGTGGGACAAAACACCCGATAGCGATGAACATACCCGCATTTATCCGATACCCAGCAAGTCGATCAGAACCAATCATCAACTGGAACAAAATCTCGGATATGCCAAAAATTAAGCCACTAAAAAATGCAATCATGAAAAAAATATATAAATGCCTTTCTCTGCTCGCCGGTTTGTTTGCCGCAGTAACGATAAGCGGCTGCGATGCGGAAAAAGATCTTAGAATCGTAGAGGCGGGAGATGCCCCTTTGTACGAAAATATGTATATAGTCGGATATGGAGCCGGAAATAATTTCGACTCCAATAATGCGCTGGCAATGGACAAAACAGACAATCCGAACGTCTTCTCTTACCGTGCCGAAATGCGTTATTATTCCGACAACAAACAATTCAAGTTCTGTACCGCACAGGCAAATTGGGATGAGATTTACTATATCATTCCTTCGGCTGGGGTAGTCTCCGGCAAGCAGTATGCTTATGCGACTTTCGGAGAGGAAGCTCCTAACCAAGCCCGTATCTGTTCCCAACTGACGGGCGACCTTGACGACCATTTCTGGGGGATTCACGAAGGTGAAGACGGTATTTACGACATTTTCTTGAATGTGAAGGAGATGACCGTAACAGTCGTGCTGGTAGAGAAACTCGGCGAAAAAGAGCTTGAACTCGAACAGCTTTTCATTATCGGCGATGCCACACCTGCCGGCTGGAATATAAGTATGCCTTATCCGATGGAAAAGGTTTCGACCAATGTATTCCGTTACGAAGGTCCTTTATATCAAGGCGAAATGAAATGCCCGATCAACGATAATGGAAAATGGGAAGATGAGTTCCTTATGCCTGTCACCCACGGGACCGTCATCGACCGGAACGGCGTTGCCGATCCTGCGGTAGAATATGTGCCTACCGGAAACCCCGACAGCAAATGGAAGATCGAAGAGCGCGGCAATTACGAAATAGTCATCGATGCTTCGAACGGAATGAAAGCGATCACCATTGCCGCCCGTTTCCTCGGCGAACTCGAACCGGAACCTGAGTTGTATATGTTGGGCAGTGCCGCCAATACATGGGATTCGGCAAACGGCTTGTATCTCGATTCGGAAGACGGGAATATCTTTACTTGGGAAGGCGAGATCCTGTACAATGCCGACAACAAACAATTCAAGTTCTGTACAGCCAAAGGTCCCTGGGATCAAGTCGATTTCCTTATTCCCGAGAATGCGGCGGACAACGGTTATGTGGAAGTCGTTACTCCGGGTACACACAAACTGAAACGTTGTTCGGAAAGTGAAGGCACGTTGAAAGATGCTTTCTTCGGAATTCCGGAAGACGGCAGTGCGGTGTATAAGATCACCGTCGATGTCGAGGCTCTCACCGTTACGTTGGAGAAAGTACGGGGGCTGGAAGAACCTGAGATAACCGAACTGTATATGCAGGGCGTAGCCGGCAGTGCGGGATGCGATTCCAACAATCCCGGTGTACAACTGACTTACGACGAGAGCCTGAGCCGCTTCGTATGGGAGGGTGAACTGTATTATACTACCGCCGAGGGCAACCGTCAGTTCAACTTTATTACGTCCAAAGGCGACTGGGATAAAGTGACATTCCTTGTACCCGAAGCCGGCGACAGCGATAACTTCCGCGAACTGGTGGAAGACGGAGGTGTCTACAAAATGAAGAAGTTGCGCGGTCCGGGCAATCCGTTGAGCGCGTCGTGGGGAATCTCACAGGAGAATAGCGGCAACTACCGTATCGAAGTCGATGCCGAAGGTATGACGCTCTATGTTTCCAGAATCAACTAAAAAGCTGCAAACCGAGAGCCGGTGACTTCAAGTGGAAACTTGAAGGATTTATGCCGGGGCGCAGCGTTTACTGAAAACCAAAAGTTTAAAAATAAAACGATTGTACTAAATATAGAATCATGAAATTATCCGTATTAAAATGTGTTGCCGCCTCCTTGTCGATGGCGGCAGCCATTTCGGCAAATGCAGTCGAAATCAATGTCAATACAGGCGAACTGTTCATGCTTGGCGAAGTGAACGGCATCTGGGGCGGATCTCAGGAAGCGGGACGATTGGAAAGACAATCGGACGGCACATTCGTCTGGGAAGGAAACCTCAACTACACGAACAACGACAAATGTTTCAAATTTGCCACGGCACTTGGTAATTGGAACGAAATTACCTATCTTGTCCCCGAGGAGGTGAATCATAACGGTAACGTCAGACAAATAACTCCCGGTACTCATTCGATGATGGCATCGGCGGAATATCCGACGAACCAAGAACCGCCGCAAGGGCTGAAAGACTGGTTCTGGGGGATTACCGAAGGTCAGAGCGGCAAATATAGAATTGTTGTCAATCCGGCTGAGATGACTTTCGAACTGACCCGGGTGGAAGAGGTGCTGTCTATCGACCGGCTGTATATGCTCGGTCTGGCTGCCGATTCGTTCGACTCGAACAACCCGCTGGAAATGACGAAGTCTGCCGACGGCGTATTCGAATGGGAAGGTGAAATGGATTACTTCCGGAGTGTGGAATACAATCACAACAAACAATTCAAGTTCTGTTTCCCTACCGGTGCATGGAACGAAGTGACTTACCTTATTCCGGTTGCTGCCGTAAACGATGGTTATATCGAAAAGATATCGGAGGGTACATATAAACTGCGCACCTGCACTTGGCAAAACGGACAGCAGGGTGTCGATGCGTTCTTCGGTCTGTATATGTACAAGGCTGGCGTGTATCGTATATCGGTAGACACGAAATCGCTCGAAGTGATTGTGACTTTGCTCGAAGACAAGTCGCAAGGTTTCGATGCGGCATCGACCGAAAATCTGTATATGCTCGGGAACGCTACCGGGAAATGGTTCTCGGACGACGCGTTCGAAATGGCTAAAATCGGTGACGGCGTATTCGAATGGAACGGAGAGATAGTTTGGAACGGGGAAAACAAACAGTTCAAGTTCTGTACGCCAAAGGCTTCATGGGATAAGACGGTGTATTTCACTCCGACCTCTGAAACGAACAGCGTGTTGGCGGTAGAGCCGGGAACTTACGATATGAAGGTTTCTGCGAACGACATGGAAGGCGGTATCTCCGACTGGTTTTGGGGAATTGCCGAAGGCGGCGACAATAATTATAAAGTCGTTGTAGACCTGAATACACTTAAAATGACTTTGAGCCTTTGGACTCCGACTGCCGTCGAGTCTTTGTCTGCCGGCGGGTTTGCCGTTCGTGCCAACGGATCGGAGCTTTCGATCGTTGCCGGAACAGCGTTGAACGGCGTTGAGATCTATACGGCATCGGGATTGCTTGTCCGGAGCCTCTATGTTGCCGCGACATCCGTAGATATGGATATGTCGTCTTGGGCAAAAGGTGTTTATGTCGTGCGTACGGATGCAGGAAGTGCGAAGGTGATCAAATAGGTTCGAATATAGTGAAAGGTGAGTGTAGAATAAAATCCTATTCTACAAATATAAATAAAGAGAATCGAGCCGGTTTTACGGCTCGGAAATAAACGATTAAAAACTTGAATATGATGAATTTCAAAAAGATAATATTCTGTGGAATCGCTCTCCTCCTGACTGTGATGACGGTCGAGGCTCGCGATAGTAAATTTACGCGGCACGGTGCAGGTCCGCTTTATTGGATGGCATACGAACATTGCTTTGTGACCGACCAGCCACTACCCGAAAGCCGTTATAAAAATTCGGTCGATTGGGTGGCTGAGAATTTCCTGCCGTATGGTTTCGATATGGTTTGCACCGACGGCTGGATCGAACAGGCGCAAACGGTCGATGCGAACGGTTATATCACCAAATACAACGACGGATGGGTACACGATTTTAGCTATTGGATTGATTATAACAAAAAGAAAGGTCTGAAAACGGGTATCTATTACGATCCGTTGTGGATGACGAGAACGGCTTACGATAAGAACTTGCCGATCAAAGGTTCGGATAAGAGAACCCGCGACATCAAGGGTAACACCAATTTCAACGACTTTATCTATTGGGTGGATACCGACAAGGAAGGTGCCGAACAATGGGTGAAAGGATATGTGCGTTATTTTATCGAACTCGGATTTTCGTTCCTCCGTATCGACTTCCTGAACTGGTTTGAAGATTCGTATGGTACAGACCGTTACGTGAAGGCTTTGCGTTGGATCAAAGAGGAAGCCGGCGATGAGATATTCGTTTCGCTGGTCATGCCCAACTGCTTCGATCATGCGGCGAATGAAATTCCTTATGGCGATCTGTTCCGGATCAGCGAAGATGTGTTTGGCGGAGGCTGGGACTTTATCAGTAACCGCCGGCGGGGCGTACAGCAGGATCGTTGGGCGCAATGGGGTAATGTGTTCGACGGCTTTGTGGGATTCAGCGATGTCGCAGCCCGCGGACAAATCATAATGGACGGCGATTTTATCCGTCTCAATACGTGTGCCGACGACAATGAACGCCAGTTCTGGGTATCGTTGATGGCGATTACCGGTTCGCCGATAGCCATTGCCGACCAGTACGATACGGCAAACGGTTGTGAGCGCTTTTATCAGAACGAAGAGATTCTTGCCCTCAATAAGGCGGGATTCAGCGCACGCCCTGCATCGACCAATCCGTCCGACGTGGCGAGTTCGCGCTGGTTCGGACAGTTGCCCGACGGCGATTGGATCGTAGGACTGTTCAACCGCGAGGAGAGCGCGTCGAACATGTCGGTGAATTTCGTCAAGGATCTGGGTATCACCGACGGTAAGGTGGATAATGTGCGCGACCTGTGGTCGCATTCCGATCTGGGCGCGTTCGAAGGCTCTTACCGGGTGAACGTACCGGCGCACGGCTGCCGGATTCTGCGTATCACCGCTCCCGATAAATGTTTTCAAGCAGAAGTGGCTGGACTTCGTGGCGGAGTAACCATACAGAAATAACCCGATCGTATAAACATGAAAAAGACTATCATTATGAAAAAAACAATATTATTTCTTCTGGCAGTTGCCGCGATTATGCTTTCCGGCTGCCGGAATGATTGGAGACTGAATGACGATGACCTGCCTCAGATTGCCGAGAAAGCACGCGGCATGGGATCGGCAGGTACATTTACCGAAGCGGATGCGTCTTTGCTTTTTGCCGTTGAGGTGTCGGACGCAGGTAATTACACGCTGGTCGTAAGCGGACGCGCCGCATCCGACGAACCGGGCACCGGATCGGTCGGGGTGAACGGGAGTGAAGCCCGGCTGTCGTTCCCGGATCGATATAAATGGTCGGAACAGAGTGTCGAACTGAGACTCGAAAAGGGCGTGAACGATATCGACATCCGCAGAGGTCAAGGAAACGGACTATTCTTTATCGATTATATTTTAGTAAAATGACGAAACGAAATATCATCATTTCCCTGCTTGCCGTTTTTACCTGCCTGTATGTCTCGGCAGGTAAAACACAACGTGTCGCGTCGCCCGACGGCAATATCGTATTGAGCTTTGAGACGACGAAAGAGGGAAAGATTTTCTATTCGGTTATACGCAAGGGGGAGACGATTCTCTCCCCCTCGCGTTTGGGACTGCAATTGAAGGATGCCCCCGATATGGCTGCCGGATTCTCGGTCGCCGATGTGCGGCGGGACAGCTTTACGGAAACATGGAAACCCGTATGGGGCGAAGAGTCGCTTATCGACAATACGTATAATGAGATGACGGTGACGTTGGTGCAGAAGAAAATGGCGCCGGGACGAAAAGTCGCTATCGTGTTCCGTGTATTCGACGACGGTATAGGTTTCCGATATGAGTTTCCGCGACAGAAGCAATTGGGCGATTTCGTGATTATGGACGAACTCACCGAGTTTGCCTTTACCGCTAATCATACCAGTTGGTCGTTGCCGGTCGAGGGTATCCGGTTTTACGAGGGATTGTTTCGTGAGTTGCCGATCGACCGGATCGGCTGGGCAAGCACTCCTGTGACCTTGCGGACGGACAAGGGATTGCATCTGGCTCTTCACGAAGCGAACCTGACCGATTTCGCCGCCATGAATGTGCAGTCGTCTCCGGGCAGCAATACATTGCGTGCAGCCCTTACGCCGTGGAGCAGCGGCGAAAAAGTATTTGTGACCGATGTCCGGGTAAGTCCGTGGCGTACGTTGATCATTGCCGAAAATGCCGGCGATATGATGTCGTCGCGTATCATGCTCAATCTGAACGAACCGTGTCGGATTGCGGATACTTCGTGGATCAGACCGCAACGCTATATTGGCGTATGGTGGTGCTATCACATGAAAACGCATACATGGTACGAGGGCGAACAACATGGAGCGACGACCGAAAACGTGTTGCGTTATATGGATTTTGCCGCAAAGAATGGCTTCGGTGGCGTATTGGTGGAGGGGTGGAATCCCGACTGGCAGTCGTGGAATTTCAACTATAAGCAACCGTATGACGATTTCGACATTGACCGGATCACCCGATACGGAGATGCCGAGGGGGTGGCTTTGATCGGTCACCACGAAACCGGCGGTCGTGTAGCCAACTACGAATCCCAGATGGAGGAGGGTTTTGCATTGTATCGGCGGCATGGCATGCGTTACGTGAAGACCGGATATGTCGGAGACCGGCTCGACGACAAAGAACGGCATAGCAGCCAGTTCGGAGTACGCCATTACCGTAAGGTGATCGAGACGGCGGCAAAGTACGGGCTGGCTATCGACAACCATGAACCGGTAATCCCGACCGGCTTGCAGAGAACATATCCCAATCTGATGACGCAGGAAGGTGTGCGCGGTCAGGAATGGAATGCGTGGAATGCCGATGGCGGCAACCCGCCCGATCATACGGTGACGCTGCCGTTTACGCGCGGTCTGGCAGGTCCGATGGATTTTACGCCGGTCATATTCAATTTTGAAAATCCGGGTATGCCGCAAACGCATCCCAACACCACACTTGCCAAACAACTGGCTCTGTTCGTAATTTTGTATTCGCCTCTGCAAATGGCGGCGGATATGATCGAGAATTATGAGGCGAATCCGGGTCCGTTCCAGTTCGTTTGCGATTGTCCCGTCGATTGGGATCGCACGCTCTATCCGGAAGCGGAGATCGGTAAATATATCACTGTTGCCCGTAAGGAGAAAGGCGGGGATGCGTGGTATGTCGGAGCCGCAACCGGATATGATGCCCGTACGGCGGAGATCGACTTGTCGTTCTTGGATGCCGGATGCGATTATCTGGCGGTGATCTATCGCGACGGGCATGATGCCGACTGGGAGAAGAATCCCTATCCGGTCGAAATCGAAACGCGGACGGTTACGGCACAGACACGTCTTTCTATTCCGTTGGCACGGGGTGGAGGTGCTGCCGTGAAGTTGGTGAAAAAATAATGGATGTACCTTTTCCAATGATCAAAAAAGTATTGAAAATGAAAAAGAAACTGATTGCATTCGGCGTTATGCTTTGTGCCCTGTTGCCCGTATCCGCCGAAGAAACCGAACTTTCCTCTCCCGACGGCAATGTGAAGATGAATTTCTTCCTGTCGGAAAAAGGAAGACCTACCTATACGCTCGATTACAAAGGGAGAAATGTGATAAAACCGAGCGGACTCGGATTTGAGATCAAATATACTTCTCCGTTGCTCGAAAACTTTACCGTCGAATCGGTCGGAAAAGATTCGTTCGATGAGACATGGTGTCCGGTCTGGGGCGAAGAATCCGTGATCCGGAACCACTATAATGAAATGGTGGTCGGTTTGAAACAGAACGATACGGGCAGACGCATGTCGATACGGTTCCGGTTGTTTGACGACGGTCTCGGATTTCGTTATGAATTTCCTCAGCAATACGAATTGAGCTATTTTGTCATTACGGACGAATGTACGGAATTTGCTTTGCCCGGCGATATGACCGCTTATTGGATTCCGGGCGATTACGATACACAGGAATATGACTATACGCGTTGCCGGCTTTCCGAAATCAGGGAGTTGATGACCTCTTCCATTTCAGGGAATCTTTCACAGACCTCGTTTTCGCCGACTGCCGTGCAGACAGCATTGATGCTTAAAACCGACGACGGGTTGTATATCAACCTTCACGAAGCGGCTTTGATCGATTACCCTGCCATGCACCTCGATCTCGACGACCGGAATTTCGTTTTCAAGTCGTGGCTTACCCCCGATGTCAATGGCGATAAAGCGTATATGCAGAGCGATTGCCGTACGCCGTGGCGGACAGTGATTGTATCGGACGATGCCCGCGACATTCTGGCATCGCGCATGACCCTCAATTTGAATGACCCCTGCAAGATAGAAGATACATCGTGGATCCATCCGGTCAAATACATCGGCGTGTGGTGGGAGATGATTACCGGTAAGAGCGATTGGAGCTATACGGGCGATTATCCGAATATCCACCTCGGGAAAACCGATTATCTTCATGCCAAACCTCACGGACGGCATGGTGCCACGACCGAAAAAGTGAAACGCTATATCGATTTTGCGGCGGAACACGGGTTCGATGCGGTTCTCGTAGAGGGGTGGAATATCGGTTGGGAAGACTGGTTCGGTAACTTCAAGGAAGATGTTTTCGATTTCGTTACCCCGTATCCCGATTTCGATCTGCAAGGCATTCGCGATTATGCCCGGTCGAAAGGTGTGAAGATGGTGATGCATCACGAAACATCGGGGGCTGTCCGGAATTACGAACGCCGCATGGATGCCGCCTACCAGTTTATGGTGGACAACGGTTATGAAGCAGTGAAGAGCGGTTACGTCGGAGACATCATCCCGAAAGGGGAGCATCACTATACGCAGCGTATGGTAAACCATTATCAATATGCGGTGGAGAAAGCCGCTGGTTATAAGATCATGGTGAATGCGCATGAGGCGGTACGTCCTACCGGCGTATGCCGTACATGGCCAAACTTGATCGGCAACGAGTCGGCTCGCGGATCGGAATATCAGGCATTCGGTGGCAGCAAGCCGGGGCATACGACCATTTTACCGTTCACCCGGTTGATCGGTGGTCCGATGGATTATACGCCCGGCTTGTTTGAGAACGATATAACCAAATACAATCCGGACAAAAAATCGTGGGTCAATACCACACTTGCCAACCAGTTGTCGTTGTATGTTACCATGTCGAGCCCACTTCAAATGGCAGCCGATCTGCCCGAAACGTATGAGAAGTATCTCGATGCGTTCCAGTTTATCAAAGATGTCGCACTCGATTGGGACGAGAGCCGTTATCTCGAAGCCGAGCCGATGGAATACCTTACGGTAGCCCGTCGTGCCAAGAATTCGGAAAATTGGTTTGTCGGTGGCACCAATGGCGAATCGCCCCGGGTCTCCACTGTTGCGTTCGATTTCCTTCCCGCCGGAAAGAAATATGTCGCTACCATTTACCGCGACGGTAGAAATGCGCATTATCGCAACAACCCGACCGATTACGTTATTGAAACGAAAACGGTTACAGCCAAATCGAAACTGAAAATCAAGACGGCATCGGGTGGCGGATTTGCCATTTCGCTTGTTCCCGTAAAATAATTTCGAGAGACCCCGAATGGGATATTGAGCCTCCGGAAAGATCGTTGAAGAATATTTTTCCGGAGGCTTTTTTGTATGAAGCCCATTTGAAGACAGATCTGTTTTTTATTTTAAAGGGATTCTTTTAATGTGTTGATTGTTAGCTGGTAAACTTGTTATTGCCAAGTCGGGGCAATTCCCGGATCGATAGACTCCCGAACAAAATAAAAGCGGTTTTGTTTTGTAATTTCAAGAGTTCGTTTTTATGAAAATCGAAATCAAAATAAGGGGCTGTAAAAATAAATGTTATATATTTGAGCCGAAAAATTAGCAAATAAGATAAAAAAGTCTTATCTTTGTAGCGACTAATAAATATTAGTATAATTTTAGTATTAATTTAAAAGGAAAAAAATGAACGTAGAATTAATCGGAAGTTGGTCCGGACTTGTTTGGACTGCGTTGAATGAATCCGGTAAATTGACAGCGAAAGGTATTAAAAAAGCCACCAAACTGAAAGACAAAGAATTGTATGCCGCTTTGGGATGGTTGGCTCGTGAAGGTAAGATTGTGATCTCGGAAGTTGAAGGAGATATCGAAGTGGCTCTTGTATAATTTTTCAAGAGTGTAATTATAGAACGGGGGTGTTGCCGGTGTGGCTACACCCCTGTTTTTGTATCCTGTCGGCAAACAAAAAGGCGTATTGTGCTGTTTTTAGGGTAATTGATTTCTAACTAAAAAATCGACAGGCGATGATAAAATCTGTAATTCCGATGAAGCCGGAGGTGGAAGTCCGGGTAATAGAGTGCGGTCCGTTGCGGATTGGCGGACATGTGCGGATTGTATTTCCGAATGGAGAGATGGTAATCAAACAGCGGGCGTTTATCTGTCGTTGCGGAAAATCCCGTTCGTTGCCGTTCTGCGACGGCTCGCACATGGAATAACCGGTGTGCCCGACCGGGCATAGTATCCCGGTGGGAGCACGGACGCGAAAAATAAACTTGGTGAAAAATAGATCGCCGAACGGTTTCAACCTCAATAGATTTGCACTATCTTTGTCCGAAACAAAAATTAAAGTCAGATGACAAAGATAGGTTCTGTATTGACAAGTGTCGGTAAGAAAGCCCTGCTCTGCGGTAGCGGCGAACTGGGCAAAGAGGTGGCTATTGAGTTGCAACGGTATGGAGTGGAAGTGGTTGCGTTGGATAAATATCCGAATGCACCGGCCATGCAGGTTGCGCATCGCAATCATGTGCTGTCGATGCTCGACGGTAAAAAATTGCGGGAAATCATCGAAGAAGAAAAGCCCGATTACATCATACCCGAAATAGAAGCGATCGCTACCGATACGCTGGTGGCGATGGAATCGGAGGGCTATTCGGTTACTCCTACGGCTCATGCCGCATACCTGACGATGAACCGGGAAGGTATTCGCCGTCTGGCTGCGGAGGAATTGCAAATACCCACTTCCACCTATCGTTTCGCTTCCACACGCGAAGAGTTTGACGAAGCGATTGCTTTTGTCGGCATGCCGTGTGTGGTAAAACCGATCATGAGTTCTTCGGGCCACGGACAGAGTGTCGTACGTACAGCCGCCGATATAGATCATGCGTGGAAAAATGCGCAGGAGGGCGGTCGTGCCGGAGCCGGCCGTGTGATAGTGGAAGGCTTTGTCGATTTCGATTATGAAATCACATTGCTCACCGTGCGTCATTCGGGAGGAACTACCTATCTGAATCCGATCGGACATATTCAAGTCGATGGCGACTATCGTGAATCGTGGCAGCCGCAGGCGATGTCGGCAGTGGCGTTGCAGCGTGCGCAGGAGATTGCCGGTAAGGTGACGAATGCCCTCGGCGGGTACGGTATTTTCGGTGTGGAGCTGTTTATCAAAGGCGACGATGTATTGTTCAGCGAGGTTTCGCCTCGTCCGCACGATACGGGAATGGTGACGATGATTTCGCAAGACTTGTCGGAGTTCGGATTGCATGCCCGTGCGATACTCGGTCTGCCGGTTCCAGCTGTGCGGTTCTACGGACCGTCGGCATCTCGTGCGATCGTGGTGGAAGGCGATACCGACAAAGTGGTGTTCGACAATCTGGAAGAGGTACTCTCCGAAGAGGGTGTACAAATCCGCATCTTCGGAAAGCCCGAGGTCGTAGGGCATCGTCGTATGGGTGTGATTCTGGCGATTGCCGATACGGTAGAGGAGGCGCGAGCCAAAGCCGACCGGGCATATCGGAAGCTGAAAGTGAATGTGTTGCCTCGATAGAGGGAAAGATAATGCGTATTTCCGGAGAGAATACAGCCGTCGATCGAAGTCTCGGTTTTTTGATTCCAAAGTTCGGAAACGTACCAGTTGGTAGAGTTTAAGTGCCCATATCGGCAGGTCACGATATCTGCACTATAAAAAAGGTGTAAAAGGCGTCTCGCAAGGGATGCCTTTTTGTTTGGATATTGTCTTTTGTTTTTTGCAATTAGTCCGTTAGTCTGCAATTGGCGAGTGTATAAATACTTATTTCAGCCTGCTTCTTTACCATTAGTCCTAATTACTTCGTTAAAAACCGGTAGCTATAAATAAACTGCAAGCCGAGTGCAGAAGCGATCAAGAGAAAACTTGAACCGATTATGCCGAGGCGAAGCGTTTATTGAAAATCAAAAGTTTAAAATAAACTGCAAGCCGAGAGTAGAAGCGATCAAGTGGAAACTTGAATCGATTATGCCGACGAAGTGCTGATTGAAAACCATAAGTTAGAAATAAAAATGCCCGAAGTTTTTGACTTCGGGCGTTTTGTATGAGCGGTGCGGACGGGACTCGAACCCGCGACCCCATGCGTGACAGGCATGTATTCTAACCAGCTGAACTACCGCACCATCTCTTTCCAGAGTGGGAAGATCGCTATCTTCCGTTTTGGTGATGCAAATATAGAGCATTTTTTTTTGCTGTGCAACGATTGGGCATACTTTTTTTCTCTTTTTTTTAACGCAGTCTGTGAAAAATACGTATCGGTTTTATTGGAAACCATGCGGAATATTCGTATTTTCGTGAAAATCAAAAATTTGATTATGCGGCGTGTCTTTGTGCTTATAGTGCTATTATTCGGATTCGGAAGTTGTGCTATGGATGTATGGTCGGCTTCGCCCCGGTTATCGAAGCGGGGACCGGATTATCTTTACGAAACAGAGGAGTCGAAGCCGGAAGTTGTCATCCCGACTGCTCCTGCAAAACCGGAGAGGCAGGAGAAGGCGGTATCTCCGGTTCGGTTCATGGCGACCGATGTGGAAATGCTTTCGTTCGATAAACCGTTGTCGGACGGGAAAGAGAGTTTTCTGTTGCGTAATCATACGCCGTATCGCATATCCAGAGTGGTATTACGTTTGGAGTATCGCTCCTTGTCGGGCGAGATGATCGATTATCGGGATGTGACGGTCGATTGCGATATCCTTCCGGATAAAACCCGCCGGTTGGAGATACCGAGTTTCGATACCTCTAAACGGTATTATTACGTAGAATCGGGGGCAGGTCGGAAGCCGGGTACTCCATTCAGAGTGTATTACGATCTGTTGCGTTACGATATTGTGGTGGAACGGCCTGCCCAGCCATAAGATTCAACTTATTTTAACACCGCCGGCGTGAGCAATTTGCTCCGCCGGTTTGTTTTATTCGTACACCGTGGGTATTCATCCTGTTCCTCTGCGGTAGAAATTATGTTTAACTAATAGGAGGTTTAGTGTATGACACCGACAACAAAACATCAACAAAGCTGGTTGCCCGGCATTTTCAATGATTTCTTCGGCAATGAATGGATTGCTAAGACCAGTAGTTCGGCTCCGGCTATCAACATCATTGAAACGGATCAGGAGTATGAGGTACAGATTGCCGCTCCGGGTATTACCAAAGAGGATTTTAATGTGACGGTCGATAAAAACGATCACCTGATCATTACGGTTGAAACCAAACGGGAAGAGACCCCGAAAGATAAAAAGGGAAAATACCTTCGCCGGGAATTTGCCTACTCTCAATTCCAACAAACTTTGATCTTGCCCGATAATGTGTGCAAGGATGAGATTCAGGCAAAACAGGAGAACGGAGTGCTTACGGTTACGATTCCGAAAGTTTCTGCTCCGGTCGAAGCTGAACCCAAACGCATAGCCGTTCGTTAATCGGGTTTGAACGGTTTTGACGACGGGAGTCTGCCGCATGGCGGATTCCCGTTTTTTTGCCTGCTCGTGAGTGTCCGTATCTTGTACGATATACGGCAAGATAACGTACCGACAAGACGATGTGCCATAATGCCCAATCTGCTGCATTGCTATCGGAGTTCGGGCTAAGTCGTTTACGTTAATAAACTCCTGTCATCCTCATCGTCTTGCATCTTAGACATTCTAACGCACAGAAAAGGGGTTGTATCGAAATTCTCATTTCGATACAACCCCTTGCTTGTCCGGAAATGGTTATCCGATTATTTTACGGTTACTTTTTGTGTCGTGTTCTGTACGGCAGACGTGAAATGAACTACGTAGATTCCTCGCGGAAGTGTGATGCTTTCTACGGATTCCGCCTCGATCTGTTTTTGAGCCGTCAGTCGTCCGTCGGTCGTGTAGACCGTTGCAGTTCCAGTTTGTGCCGCAGAAATGACGATAGCTTCATTTCCGCCGATGATCTTGGCTGCGGGAGCTTCGGTTTCGTCAATGCCGCCGGTTGCAGAACTGTGTCCGTAAAGAATGATATAACGGTCGGCTGCGCCGCGCGACGAGAGTTTTACATAGGCTTCGTGCAAACCGATTTCTTCGGGGCTGAATGTTACGGTGAACGATCCGCCGGTTTGGGGCAATGTAGCGACAGAGGCTTCGAACTTGCTCTTGTTGCTTCCGCCGACCGATACGGTGATCTCTTCCGTCAGGTTGCTTCCACTCACCAGAATTTCTTTCGACGTGCCGAGTTCATTTACTTTGCAATTGATGTCGATAATCTGTTCCGGCGAAGTGATCGCGGGCAGATCGGTTCTGCCGAACGATACGTCGTCGATATAGTAGCTGGTCGAAGAGGCGGTTCCTCCGGTGGAGCTGAAACAGAATCCCATGAAGAATACATCTTCCAGTTCCTGACCGGTGAGGTCGATGTGAAATTCGAACCACTCATCGTTATAATCGGCTATACGCGGTATATCGACTGTAATCTTTTCACGGTAGATTCCGTCGTTGCCATCGGGCACGATATAATAGAGTCCCAGTTCGGAGTCGGATGTTTCGAGCAACAGGGTTCCCATTACCCGGAAAGTGAAGATCTTAGACGCTGCATTCTTGAAATCGAGCGCGGGCGTGATCAACCACATTTCATAGGGCACTTCGTCGGTGATGATCGAGTTGTAAGCGGTTACTTTGGCGGCTTTTTCTCCATCGTCGAATTGATAACCCCACCATGCACGTTTGTTTTTTACCGCTACGTTTTTCCAGCCGTCGATAGCAAACGGTTTGTTCTTCTCGACGTTGTCGAAGGTTTCGTGCAGCAATACGCGCGGATTGTCGGTTACCAATACGAGCTCGTCGCCTTCGGTGGGCAATTCATCTCCGTTCTTGGTGCAAGTACCGCTTAATGAAACATATACGGTTTCTGCGTAGATCGAACTCAATGCTACGGTGGCGGTGTATTCTCCCGATTTTTTCGGGCGGAACGATACTTCCATCGTGGTTTCCGCATTTTTAAGGACGGCGCTCGAATTCAGTGTGAATATTCCGGGTTCGGATGCCGATACGATCTGTGCGGTGATGTAATAGTCCAGAATGTTTTGGCTGGAAACCGAAACGTTTTGGGTATGTACCATGCCGGCGTCTGCCTTGAAGTCGGAGAGGTTGAGCGGACTTGCCGTGATGGTCGGCGGGTTCTGCGGATCGTAGCAAGAGCCTCTCAGGCTGATGGAGGTGGAGTATTCCGTGTGCCCCGGACAGTCGATGAACAATGTGGCGGTATGGTTTGCCGATGCTGCGGTCGGGTTATAGGTCACGGTGACTTTATCCGATCCGGTCGGTGTGAGCTCCGACGTGGATACGGAGAATTGTGCGTTGTCTTTGCCTACGATCTCGAACGTCAGTTTTTCGATTGCCGCCGATTGCAGTGTCAGTTCCTGCGATACCGGGACATTGATTTTCGTACTGAATGCGTCGAATTTGGACGGCGTGATAACCAAGCCTCCGGTGGGCGGCACGACTTCTGCTTCGCCGGTTTTGATGAATTGGAAATCGTCGAACAGAACTTCGCAGTTCTCGGCTACGTTTATGCGGAAATAGAACGATACTACCTGCCCGAGCAATGTCTTGTCCAACGGGGGTACGGTCGTTTCTATCGAGATGGTTTCCCATACACCGATTTCTCCGGTGAACGATTTCCCGTTCAACTTGCTGCTGTCGTGAGCCAGATCATCGTCCGACTGCTTCCAACTGCTTGCCAGTGTAATATCTTGCATCCCGGTCGATTTCAGGATACAGTATCTGATCTGGTAGTGATATTTTTCACCTTCGGTAAACGGATTGATTACCCCCGAAACCAATTGTGCCAAGTAGGGTTTGAGGTTGTTTACTTGTGTGTCGTAAATGCGAACGGCGGTTTCTCCTTCGAATACGCGGTCTTTTTCGACAAAGATCGATCCCATATTGAATTCCCAATCGTCGAATGTGTCGCCGAATAGCGCATTGCTTTTATACGTTTCGAACCCGGGATTGTCCAATAGGTTGGTGTAAGTCTCGTTCGTGCTTTGTGCGGTGGCGAATTGCGTCGTCAGTCCGATAAGCATGGCGATTAAAAAAAAGTAGCTTTTTCTCATAATTGAATTTCTAAAAATGGTTGCTATTCATCTTCCGATAGCTGTCGGTCCGGAAGAATTTTAGGTGTATATCCTGTTTTATTCCTGCGCGTTCCAGCATCTCGGAAGTACAAATATAGCAAAAGGTGAGTGTAGAAAAAATAAACTCGATTATTTTTTATGCCGAACCGCTCAATATTGGGCATAAGCCAAATATAGCAAAAGGTGAGTGTAGAAAAAATAAACTCGATTATTTTTTTTGCCTAACCCCTACGGATGCAACAGAACTCGGTTTATAGAAGTTTTTATATCCCTTTCGGTTCCGGTATCGCATATATCCGGATGCGGATGCAAAACGATTCGGAGTTTTATTTTCCGTATTCGTCGAGGTAGGCTTGGGCTGCTTCTTTCAATTCGTCGTACCAAACCTGCCCGAACTTCCTGACCAGCGGTTTTTCTAAGAACTGGTAGGCGCGTA
Organism: uncultured Porphyromonadaceae bacterium; assembly: GCA_900538555.1. Classification (GTDB taxonomy): domain Bacteria; phylum Bacteroidota; class Bacteroidia; order Bacteroidales; family Barnesiellaceae; genus UMGS27. The sequence continues at coordinate 5,033 of UPYI01000002.1, read as the reverse complement.
CGCCTTCTTTTCTTCCGAGCACTTCTGCCGCTTTACAGATTTTCCAACGGTGATAATTAATGGCGGTAAAGTCGGAATATCGTTTTATGCGTACGGGGTAGAGGTGACACGAGATCGGTTTGTAAAAGTCGGTCTTTCCGGCTCGATAGGCTTTCTCCACGGCACATTGGCAAAGTCCGTTTTTGTCGTAGCAGGTGAATACGCAATCTTTGCCATTGACGATCGAGGTCACCAAGTCGCCCTCTTCGTCGATGTATGCGACACCCTGACTCTTGATCACCTCTTGTGCTTCGGGCAAAAGATCGTCCCAGATCAGCGGCAATATTTCTTTGAGTTTGTGCCGTTCTTCCTCTTCAAGCGGGGCACCGGCATCGCCTTCGATGCAACATTCTCCGTGACATTTGTCCAGATCGCAGATGAAAAATCGCTCGATCAGGTCGAGGCTGATCAGCGTGTCGTTTATTTGCAGCATAATTTTTTCGTGGTCGGTTGTATTCACTGTCTCTTTCTGATGTGGCAAGAAAAATGAAACCGGCGCTATCTTCGGCGTTTGTGCCGGATCGATAGCGCCGGCTTGTTGGCGGTTCCCGCCGGCTGTCAGGCTTTACGGGAATTATTTTATCAAATTATGGCCGCTCATTTCGGCAGGTTGGGGCAACCCCATGATATGCAGAATCGTCGGGGCTACGTCAGCCAGAATACCGTTCTCGATATGTGCGTTTTTGTTCTCGGTTACATATACGCAGGGCACGGGGTTGAGCGAGTGTGCCGTGTTGGGTGTTCCGTCGGCGTTGAGTGCGTTATCGGCGTTACCGTGGTCGGCTATGATGATCGCTTCGTAACCGTTGGCTTTGGCGGCTTCGATGGTATCTTTTACGCAGGCATCGACGGCTACCACTGCTTTTTCGATTGCTTCGTAGACTCCGGTGTGACCTACCATGTCGCCGTTGGCGAAGTTTACGACGATGAAATCGTATTTGTTTTCGTTGATGGCGGCAACCAGTTTGTCTTTCACTTCATACGCGCTCATCTCGGGTTTGAGGTCGTATGTGGCTACTTTGGGCGATGCGACCAGTATGCGTTCTTCACCTTCGTACGGAGTTTCACGCCCGCCGTTGAAGAAGAATGTGACATGTGCGTATTTTTCGGTTTCGGCAATATGCAATTGTGCTTTTCGGTTGTCGGAAAGATATTCGCCCAATGTGTTTTTTACATTCTCTTTGTCGAAAAGGATATGTATGCCGGTGAACGAGGCATCGTACGGAGTCATGCAATAGTATTGCAGCCCGGGGATGGTATGCATGTCGGCTTCGGGGATGTCGTGTTGTGTGAGGGCGATAGTGAGTTCTTTCGCACGGTCGTTCCGGTAGTTGAAGAATATCACTACGTCGCCTTCCTGTATGCGTCCGTCTACCTGGCTGTTTACGATCGGTTTGACGAATTCGTCGGTAACTCCTTCGTCGTACGATTCCTGCATGGCTTGTACCATGTTGTCGGCTTTTTTACCGATACCGTTTACCAACAGGTCGTAAGCGACTTTTACCCGCTCCCAACGTTTGTCGCGGTCCATGGCATAATAACGTCCGATGATCGATGCCACTTTTCCTGCCGATTGGGCGCAATGGGCTTCCAGTTCTGCGATGAATCCTTTACCGCTTCTCGGGTCGGTATCGCGTCCGTCCATGAAGCAGTGGACGAAAGTGTTGTCGATGCCGTATTCTTTGGCAATATCGCACAATTTGAACAGGTGGTCGAGCGAACTGTGTACGCCGCCATTCGAGGTCAGCCCCATCAAGTGTACGCTTTTGCCATGTTCTTTTGCGTAGGAGTAGGCTGAAACAATCTCTTTGTTGTTCAGTATGGAATTGTCGGCACATGCCTTATTGATCTTCACAAGGTCTTGATATACGACGCGACCGGCACCGATGTTGAGGTGACCTACTTCCGAGTTGCCCATCTGTCCGTCGGGCAGACCTACGTTTTCGCCGCTGGCTTGCAATTGTGAGTTGGGATATGTCTTTGTCAGATAGTCCCAGTAAGGGGTGGGCGTATTGTAGATAACGTCGGATTTGGTGTGATTTCCGATTCCCCATCCGTCGAGAATCATGAGAAGCGCTTTTTTGCTCATAATGAATATGTATTTAAATTAATTACCTGTTGAATAAGTATTTATATACTTCTGCTTTGCGATGACAATCTTTTCGAATGCACGATGCCGTGTTCGATTCGGTCGGCTCGTTGGCATCGGTACATTCCGCGTCGGCAAAGGTACAAAAAAATAATATACAGCGGGATTGCCCGCTTGAATTTTTCCTATGAATAAAACAGCAGGAATTCCAAGTTGTTTATTGCCGGAACAAAGAATTGGCGGATGAGCCGGTTGTTATATTATTGTAATATATTATATAGAATAAAAGTTGTACATTTGCGCCATATATCTTTATGGGCACGAAATTGTCCTGTTTCGCCTTTCAGAAAGGATTGTCGTATGAGAGTATTGCTTTTTATTTGTTTGTTTATGGTTGGGTTGCCGGTATTCGGAACTGTGTCTGTGTCGTGTGCGGACACCGTGGCGCAACCTCTCCGGCTTCCGTTGGAAAATCCGTATCCCGATTATCCCGGGTGGAATACTCCGCGAATGATCCGTTTGCATTTATGGGGCGATAAGGTGGTGGCGTCGAGGGCGTATCAGATAACCCATGCCAGTGTGCCGTTGATTGCCGGCGGTTTGTTGGTGCAGGCTATCGGCAGGAATGAGTTCCGGTCGTTGCGTGTGGAATATGTCCCTAAGTTCCGGTATGTCTACGACGATTACCTGCAATACTCTCCGGCGGTAGTGATGTTGGGTCTGAAAGCATTCGGCGTGAAAAGCCGTAGTTCGTGGGGGCGCATGCTCGTATCCGATGCTTTTTCGGTAGCGTTGATGGCGGGTATGGTGAATGCGATCAAATATACGGTGAAAGAGCGTCGTCCCGACGGGTCGAGCCGGAACTCTTTTCCGTCGGGTCATACGGCTACGGTATTTATGGCGGCTACCATGTTGCACAAGGAATACGGTTGCCGTAGCCGGTGGTATAGCATCGGCGGATATACGGTTGCTTCGTTTGTCGGGATTTCCCGTATTCTGAACAACCGGCATTGGCTTTCGGATGTGTTGGCAGGAGCGGGTATCGGTATTCTATCGACCGAACTGGGATATTTTTTCTCCGATCTGATATTTAAGGATAAGGGTCTGAAAATGAACGATGATGTACCCAAAGAGGTGGCGGATGTACCTTCTTTTCTGGGAATATATATGGGCTATCTGTTGAATGCCGGAACGCCGGGCATAGGCAGTGACCTGCAATTGAATCTCGATATGGGTGCCCGCATGGGTGTGGAAGGAGCGTGGTTCTGGAATCGTTTTTTGGGTGTCGGCGGATTGTTTTCGGTTTCGAGTCTTCCGGCAAAAATTAAGGGAAACAGCCTGTTGCCGGTCAATTCGCTCAGTATGATGCGGGGGGAGATCGGTCCCTATTTCTCTTATCCGCTTACCCGTCGTTGGCGACCGGGTGCCAAGTTGTTACTGGGTGTGACCGGATTCCAAAAGTCGCTGATCCGTGAAACGATAGTTCCCGAGCCGGTAGGCTTCGGATTGACGACGGGTATTTCCATGTCGTATCTGGCTCGCCGGAATCTGGGTGTGAGATTGTTTTGCGATTACAGCTATTCCGATATGCCGGTGTCGGTGCAACCGTCGGAGGCGATCGGTGTGACCCGGTCGGGAAGTTTTCATTCCGATATCCATGCGTTTACCGTAGGCACGATGGTGAGCATCTTGTTTTGATATATTGAGTGTTAGTGGTGGGTTGTGTAAATCTTTATATATATTATAGCTAAATATCTCGCAAGTGTTTTATTGTATAAATTTGTTTTTGTATATTTGCAGAATATAGGAGGCGGCTCGGCATAGTTCAAGTAAAATTGTGCCTGTTTCCGACTTTCCCGATTTTTCCCCCGCGTTTGGCGTAACGCAATATGGCGGCATGCCTTGCTTTGGAGCGTTCCGGAAGATACCGGTATTTCCCTTTGCCGATCTTCGGACATGAGCTTTGAAGGGGGGACGTTTATCGAATCGACTTCGGATGTCTTTTTACGGATAGAGATGAAGAATCTTTCGACCTGACGGGATGAATAACATTGTATTTATCTATTGAATAGCTATAATGAAAAAGTATTTGTTTGTTGTGCAGGTGCTGTTTTGCGGCTTGCTTTTATCGGCTTGTTCATCCGATGAAACTTCGGATGTGGGAGCTATTTACGGAGTTGTATCGGATGCTGAAACAATCGATTTGCTTAGAGGCGTTTCTATGACGCTTTCTCCCGGAGATTTTTCTGCAACGACGGACGCAGAAGGATATTACGAGTTTGCCGGTCTGACACCGGGAGAATATACCCTTCAAGCACGGGCTACTGGTTATAAGGCGGTTAGTCGGCAAATCCCGGTATTTGCCGGAAGCCGTACACTGGGGAATATATCGCTTGCTCCGGCTACCAGTTCGTCGTCGGTGCGGCTTTCTACCTCTGTGTTGGATTTCGGCGCGGGCAAATCTGAATTTACGCTTTTGTTGTATAATACGGGTGCATCTTCGGTATCGTGGTTTATCAGCGGGGTTAATGTCCCGTGGCTGTCGTTCTACCCGATGCAAGGCGAGACGGCAAAAGGTCAGTCGAGCGAGATCGTGGCTTCCATTGATCGGGATGCGATCAAGTCTGCGCAGACGACCGAATTTACAATCGATGCCGACGGTGTGTTGCTCTCGGTTTCAGTTCGGGTTGATGTAGAGAACAGTTCCGCCGAGTTGTCGGCAGAACTTTCCACTTCGGTTCTGGATTTCGGTACCGACTATTCCGACCGGATGTTCTCGATATACAACACAGGCAACGGAGTCGTGTCGTGGTATATCAGCGGCATCGATGTCCCGTGGCTGTCGTTCTCTTTGCAGCAAGGCGAGATTGCAGTCGGCGGATCAAGCAATGTTACGGTCTTTGTC
>UPYI01000001.1 GCA_900538555.1 uncultured Porphyromonadaceae bacterium | reverse complement strand
TGGTACTCCTCTTTGAAACGCATGCTGAATGTATTGCCCGAAAATGCTGCGGAGATTTCGTCCAAACTCCACCATTTGCCCCTCAATGTGGCAAGGTAGGGTTCGTTACCTTTTACCCGGAGCAGATAATGGGTGTGGCAATTTAAGATGGCAGGTGTAACGGACGAGGTATAAATTTCGGTTAAGTCTGGATTGCTTATTAAAGTTTCTTCTTCAACGTATTGTTGAATGTGAGGGAAAATATCGTCATCTAAATTGCAAGTCTTTTGGTGGGATAACGGAGTTTCCCATTTGGTAGAGGCGTGGTTTTTGACCCTTATTTTCTTTTCGGTAAGATAAATATGGTCTTGACAGAGGATCAGGATTCTGATATAGATGATTCTTTTTCCTAAATTGATTGATGGCAACAAAAGCAATAAGTAAGCGGTAATTTCACGTCCGGCTTCATAAATCAGCAGGGCGATATAGAGGGTGACGGGTACGGTGAATCGGATAAAGTGGACGAAACGGTCGGTCAGGCGGTCTTCGATAAAGAGCATTGTGAGTGCCGACACGAAGATAATCGCCATGCCGTAACAGATGCTGAGGTTGATGTGTTGGCTTTGATGGCAGAACCAGTTCCCGCCGGTTGATTCCCGTTCGTTCCACCTGCCGTAGAGTATGTTGCAGCGGAAGCAGAAATTTTTCCAACCGAATTTTCGAAAATAGATGAAGAAAGATATCCAAGCGGGGGCGATAAATAGAAAGATGGAGACGGGGTGCGCGAAGTAAGCTGTCAGGGCGTAGAGCGGGGCGGCGATTGCCAACGATTTGGAGCTGATGTCGAGGGTGAGCTGCCGGTGCAGTTGGTATTGTTTCCGTACCCATTTGAGTAGTGCGCGTTGGGCGATAGCTATCGCAAAGGCTGTGATAGCGGTGATCGCGCCGGGATAGTGGTCTTGCAGCACGAACAGGAATGCGAGGGGGAGGAGTTGTAGGGCATTTTCTTGTTTTAGTCTTGAATATATTTCGGAGTGGCTCATGGTGTGTGTGACGGTTTGCCTATTCTTTGAGTTGTCGGGTGAAGAAGTCGCATACTCTTGTGTAGAGGTGCAGGCGTACTTGGCATCCTAATATACTGTGGTTTTTGTTGGGGTAGATTTGCATATCGAATTGTTTCCCGGCTTCGACGAGTGCGGAAGACATTTGAAGGGTGTTTTGGTAGTGCACGTTGTCGTCGGCAGTACCGGAGATGATGAGCAGTGCTCCGGATAGCTGGTCGGCGCTGTGTATGGGCGAGGATTGGAAGTATCCTTCGGGGTTTTCTTGCGGGGTGTGCATGTAGCGTTCGGTGTAGATGCTGTTGTAGTATTGCCAGTCGGTGACGGGGGCAATGGATACGCCGGCTCGGTAGGCTTGGCTGTGTGTCATAGCCATGAGTGTTTCGTAGCCTCCGTAGCTCCACCCCCAGATGCCGATGCGTTGTGGATCGACGTAGGGCAGGGATGCCATGTAGCGTGCTGCGGCGATCTGGTCTTGTGTTTCGTATTTGCCGAGGTTGAGGTAGACGCAGGTTTCGAATGCGGTGCTTCGTCCGCCTGTTCCGCGTCCGTCTACGCAGGCTATGATGAATCCTTGTGTGGCTAAGTAGTGGTACCAGTCTATTTTCCATTCGTCGAGTACGAGTTGGGATGCGGGTCCGCTGTATTGTACCATTACGACGGGGTATTGTTGTTGTGGATCGAAGTCGAGGGGCTTGATCATGAACCCGTTGAGCTGGTCGCCTGCGTCATTGGGGCAGGTGAAGTATTCTTGTTGGGGTATGGGTGTGTCGGAGAGGCGTTGGCTGATTTCGTCGTTTGATTCGAGTATGCGCAGGGTTTTGCCGTCGGCGTTGCATAGGGTGACGAGCATGGGTGTGCGCGAGTTGCTGAACCGGTTGAGGAAGTAGGTGCAGCGGGGGCTGAACGAGGCGTTGTTTACGCCTTTGTATCGGGATATGGGGGTTATTTTCCCACGGGTGTTTACGTGGCAGATGTTGCGGTATATGGGTCCTTCTTGGGTGGACTGGAAGTAGAACAGCCGGCTTTTGGGGTTGTATCCGAGGAATTGGGTTACGTTCCAGTTGCCGTGTGTGAGCTGCCGCAGTTGTTTGCCGTTGAGGTCGTATTGGTAGAGGTGCCGGTATCCGCTCCGTCGGCTGGGGAGGACGATGAAGTTGTCGAACAGGGTGATTTCGGCAATGGCGTCATAGTCGTGCCAGTTGTCGGTTTGTTCGCGTATGATTTGCCGGCTGTTTCCGGTTTGTGGGTTTGCGAGGTGTATGCGCAGGTCGTTTTGTTTGCGGTTGAGCGTGATGATGGCGAGTTGGTCGGGTTGTGTGGTGTATTGGATACGGGGTATGTAGCTGTCGTTTTCGAGCGGCAGTTGTATGGTGCGTGTGGTGCTGTCGGCGAGCTGGTAGGTGCGTACGGATACTTTGGAGTTCTGGCATCCGGGGCAGGGGTATTTGTAGCGGAATTCTCCGGGGTAGAGGGTGTATTGGGGGTATTGAGGGCAGTGTCCTTCGTAGAGTGTGAATTGGTATTGGGGTACTTCGGTTTCGTCGAAGCGTATGTAGGATAGTGTGGTGGCGTCGGGTGCCCATGCGAGGGCTGTGGATATGGCGAATTCTTCTTCGTACACCCAGTCGGGGATGCCGTTGATGATTTGGTTTTTTTTGCCGTCGGTGGTGACGGTGGTTATGCTGCCGTCTTGTACGTGGTGTATGTAGATGTTGTTTTCGTGGATGAATGCTACGTGGTTACCGTCGGGCGACAGGGTGGCGTTTTGTTGTTTCCCGTGTGTGTAGAGCGGGGTGAGTTGGTTGCTGCCTATGGGGTAGATGTAGTAGTCGGCTTGGTAGGAGCGACGGTATATGGGTTGGGTGTTGTGGTGTATGAGTAGTGTGCGTGCGTTTTTGCTGATGGCGAATGCGTCGAATTGTTGGGGTTTTTCGCCGGTGATGTGGTTGAGGTTGAGCAGGGTGTCGGTGATGGTTCCGGTGCGGAGTTGTCCGCGCAGGATACAGGTGTTGGTGGGGTCGGCGATGAGGTAGTGTTCGTCGTCGTTGAGTGCGTAGAAGTCGGGTATGTTTTTGGATTTGTATTGGTTGTCGGTGATGTCTTTGAGTTGTAGTGTGGCTGCTTGGGTGGTTATGAGTGTAGTGAGTAGTAGGATGCTGGTGAGTATTTTTTTCATTGTTGTGTTGTTTTTTCTTGTTTTGTTGTTGTTTCTTCCGCTTTTTTTGTTTTGTGGGTGTTGTTTTTTGTTTTGTTTGGTGCGGAGGGGTTTTGTGGTACAAAGTTACGATAAAAAAGTGGAATATGGAAGTGTCTGGTGTTTGTTTTGGTTTTGGGTGTTTTTCTGTTTTTTTGTCGGGTGGTGTTTGGTTTGGATGGTTTGTTGTTTGGTCCAGATGGTTGTATGTGTTGATCCAGAAGAAATGTTGTTTGATCCAGATGGTGGTGTGTGCTGATCCAGAAGGGTGTGGTTGTTTATATTGTTGTGTCTTAGGTTATTCTGCGTCTAATTGATTGGGGATGGCTACGGTTTGATCCAGAAGAAATATGGTTTGATCCAGAAAGGGTGTTGCTTGATCCAGAAGGGTATGATTGTTTATGTTATTGTGTTTTAGTTTGTTTTGTGTTTGTTGCATTGGGAATGGCTATTGTTTGATCCAGAAGAAGTGTTGTTTGATCCTGAAAGGGTGTGGCTTGATCCAGAGTGTTGTGGTTGTTTGTTTTGTTTATATTATTATTTGTTAGTTTGTTATGTTGTTTTTTTGGTCTTGGGCTGGTCTGGATTGATCCAGAAGGGTGTTGTTGTTTGATCCAGATGAATGGGATTTTTTTCGTGTTTTTTTTTGTGTTTGATGATTTTTTTTGTATTTTTGTATTGTCTGATTTACTGTTTTTCAGTGAGATATGTCTTTTATGGTGATCCAGAAGGTGCTTGTTTGATCCAAATGGGGCGTGGGTGATCCAGAAGGGCGTTTTATTGTTGTTTGTTTTTTATGGAGGGTAGGTTATGATGAAGCGTATAAGGGTTTTTATAAGTAGTGTGCAGAGTGAGTTTGCTGAGGAGCGGGCTATGCTTTGTCATTATATTCGTACGGATGTTTTGTTGGGTAAGTTTTTTGAGCCTTTTATTTTTGAGGATGTTCCGGCGAATGGTTTTCCGGTGAGTCATGTGTATTTGAGGGAGGTGGAGCTTTGTGATATTTATTTGGGCTTATACGGAAATTTGTATGGGTATGAGGATGAGGAGGGTATTTCTCCGACGGAGCGTGAGTATGATTTGGCGGCTTCGTTGCGTAAGAGTCGTTTGATTTTTATTAAGAGTGTGAATGAGGGGCGACGTCATGTGAAGGAGGCTGCTTTGATTCGTAAGGTGGAGCGGGATGTGGTGCGGAAGACGTTTGTTGATATGGATGGGTTGCGTACGTCGGTGTATGCTTCTTTGGTCCGGTATTTGGAGGAGAAAGAGTTTATCCGTTGGCGTCCGTTTGATGCGGCGTACGATAATGGTGCGTCGTTGTCTGATTTGGACGAGAATAAGATGCGGAATTTTATTCACATGGCTCGATTGAAGCGTAATTTCCCGCTTTCCGTGGAGACTCCGCCGGAAGCGTTATTGACGCATCTGGATTTGATTGATGAGTATGGACGGTTGGCGAATGCTGCGATTTTATTGTTTGGCAAGAAGCCACAGAAGTTTTTTATTACGTCGGAGGTGAAGTGTGTGCAGTTTTATGGAAATGTGGTAGAGAAGCCGATGCCTGCTTATCAGATTTATAGGGGTGATGTTTTTGAGTTGGTGGATCAGGCTACGAGTTTTGTGATGAGCCGTGTCGATAATTGGGTAGGGACTCGGTCGGAGGGTGTAAGGGGTGATGTTCCTACTCGTCCGGAATTGCCAATGGATGCGGTGAAGGAGGCAATTGTGAATGCGGTTTGTCATAGAGATTATACGAGTAATGCGAGTGTGCAGGTGATGTTGTTTAGGGATCGGTTGGAGGTCTGGAATCCGGGGGTATTGCCTTATGGGCTTACGGTACAGAAGTTGCATGGTCCGCATAAGTCTTTGCCTGCGAATCCTTTGCTTGCCGATCCGATGTATTGGAATGGCTATATAGAGAAAGTGGGTACTGGTACGGAGGATATTGTGAATAAGTGTCTTGGATATGGATTGCGGAGACCGGAGTTTTTTCAAGAGGAGGATTTCCGGGTGGTTATTTGGCGTATGGATCGGAGTCGTGATGGTGATTCGAAGGGAAGCCAAAACGGTCCGAAAAAATATAAGGATGATTCCAAAGGGCGTAGTGGCGATTTGAGGGGATATAGTGGTGAACCGAAAATGTATCGAATTGATAATGATATGAATAATGATCCGGAAAAGCGGTGGAATGAACTGAATGAGCCGGGTTGGAATTCGTATGGAGGTATGCTTGTGAAGGAGGATGATGCGGTTGGTTATGGTTCTCATAGGGGGCGTGATATTCCGGACAAGGGTATGGAGGTTCGTCTTTTGGATTTGATTAGGACAAGTCCGGCTATTTCGAGAGCGGATCTTTCGGCTTATTTGGGTATTAGTGAACGTCGGGTGAGGCGGATTATTGATCGGTTACGTGCTGATGGTGTCTTGGTTCGGATCGGAGGTCCGAAAGGGAAATGGGTTATTTATGAGGTGTGATACTCTGTCCATGAGAATTAAAAGCGAATTACTGTCTCGAAAGGAACAGAATCTCTGTACTGGAATTGGAAAATGTAAAAATCGCCATTTGACAATGTGTTTTTTGTGTATTTCCCGCCAGTTGAAGGTATGATGATTATCTTTGCGAGAGGATAACTTCGACAATCTGACTGCTTTGGAATTCAAATGGGGAAACAAAAAGCCGTCCGTTCCTAAGGCGTTTCAGAAAGCCTATCCCGCTGCCGGGTTTCATGTCGTGAATCGGGATAATTATTTGGAGTTTGTATAGTGTATATGCGATAGGAGAGAGATAGCTATGGGTATAGTTGAAATTGAGTCGTTGCAGGCTCCGGGAGTGGAGGTGTTTGCCGGTTTGACCGAAAGCCAGTTGCGCAATCGGATGGAGGGTGACCGGGGTATTTTTATCGTGGAGAGCCCGAAGGTGATCGATGTGGCTTTGAATGCGGGATATGAACCGTTGGCTCTGTTGTGTGAGCGCAAGCATATTGCGGGCGATGCGGCAGGGATTATCGATCGGTGTGGCGATATTCCGGTGTATACGGGCGACCGTGATTTGCTGGCAGGACTGACGGGGTATGTGCTGACGCGGGGCGTGTTGTGCGCTATGCGCCGTCCGTTGCCCCGTAGTGTGGAGATGGTTTGTCGGGGGGCGAGTAGGGTCGTGGTGATCGACGGGGTAGTCGATTCGACGAATGTAGGGGCTATTTTCCGTTCGGCTGCGGCTTTGGGTATCGATGGCGTATTGCTTACGCCTACTTCGTGCGATCCGCTGAACCGCCGGGTGGTCCGGGTGTCGATGGGATCGGTTTTTCTTGTGCCGTGGGCGTGGTTGGATCGTCCGGTGAGCGGTCTGGGAGAATTGGCTTTCCGTACGGCGGCAATGGCGTTGTCGGACGATTCGGTATGTATAGATGATGCGTCTTTGATGGCGGAGCCTCGGCTGGCGATCGTAATGGGTACGGAAGGGGATGGACTTTCGGCTGCGACGATTGCCGATGCCGATTATGTGGTTCGTATTCCGATGTCGCATGGCGTCGATTCGTTGAATGTGGCTGCTGCGGCAGCGGTCGCATTCTGGCAGTTGAGAAAGTAAGGTTGCAACGGTTTTTCCGTTTTGTTTTCGGGGTGTCGGCAATCGTGTTGTGGCGAGAAAATGCTTGTCGGAAGGGTTAAATAAAAAAACGCTGCAATAGTTTGAATATCGAAAGATAACCATTAATTTTGCGCTCGCAAAAAGAATCGGCTGGTGTCGCGAATTTGCGGCGGATGCCGGATGTGACCTAAACGATTGATTTTAAAATTAAACAATAAAATAGTTGAACGAATGAATGTTTCGCATCAAAACACAGACAACTTAAACGCTGTGATCTCGATCGAGATCACGAAAGCGGATTACGAGGAAAAAGTGAATAAATCGCTCCGTGCTTACGGTCAGAAAGCGACTATACCCGGATTCCGTAAGGGTAAAGTTCCGTTTAGTGTTCTCGTAAAAATGTTCGGTAAATCTGTACAGGCTGAGGAGATCAACCGATTGGTTGCTGAATCGCTTTACAATTATATCCGTGATAACAAATTGAATGTCTTGGGCGAGCCGATGACGGCAGAAGACCAGACGGTGGATTTCGAAACTCAGGAGGATTTTACGTTCCGTTTCGACATTGCATTGGCTCCCGAACTGAATGTACAACTCGATAAGAATGTACATGTACCGTATTATACGATCGCAGTAGACGAAGATATGGTGAAACGTCAGAGCGATTCGTTTGCCAACCGTTATGGCAAACAGGTTTCGGTAGAGGCTTCGACCGACGAAAAAGACCTGATCAAGGGCTCGATGGTGGAAGTGACGAAGAAAGGCACGAAGAAACCGAACGGCATCGTAGTGGAATCGACGATCGTTTCGCCGGCTTATTTCAAGAACGACGAGGAGAAAGCTAAATTCGCCGGTGTGAAAGTGGGCGACAAAGTGATATTCAATCCGTCGGCAAGCTGTAACGCCATGCCTGCCGAAATGGCTTCGATGCTCAACATGGACAAAGAGGCTGCCGCCGAGGTAACGTCCGATTTTGCCATGACCGTAACTGAAATCACGCATCTGCAACCTGCCGAAGTAAATCAGGAACTTTTCGACAGCGTGTTCGGAAAAGATAATGTGAAATCGGAAGCCGAATACTACGACCGGATCCGCGACTTCATCGCACAACAACTCAAACCCGATAGCGAATATAAGTTCTCGGTAGACGCACGTGGTGTGATCGAAAAGAATGTGGGTGAATTCGATTTGCCCGAAGCATTCTTGAAACGCTGGATGCTGGCGACGAACAAAGAACAGAAAGCCGAAACGATCGACGACGATTTTGCAAAAATGTTGCCCGATCTGAAATGGCACTTGATCAAAGAAGAGATTGCCAAGAAATCGGAAATCAAAGTCGATGACAACGATTTGTTGAGTTTGGCTAAGCAAATGGCTGCCGCTCAGTTCGCTCAATACGGTATGACCGGAATGCCCGATGAGGTATTGGAAAAATATGCCGGTGAAATGGTGGCAAGCAAGGATTCGCGTCGCCAGTTGATCGACCGCGCTACCGAAGCTAAAATACAGGCAGCTATCAAAGATGCCGTAGCTTTGGACGAGAAAACGGTTTCGCTCGACGAATTTCAGAAAATGTTCGAACAAGCATAGTCGTATCCGATAACAATATAGAAAGGGGTTGTGTCGAAATGAAGTTTTCGATGCAACCCCTTTTCGGTGCGTTGGAATGTCTTTGCCCGGATATGCGTGCAGGACGGGCATTCCGGACGAGGAGAGCCGTGTGCGGCTGCCGTATGTTGTTCGGAAGTGACAGTTGTCGTGGCGGTATTTCATTTTTTTTTCTCCTTTTAGCGATAAATAAAAAACGGAACGTGGAATAAATTTGCTCCATACTTGTTTTTATTTATACCTTTGCCTTGCGTGAAAGTCGTATGCACACGGCATAATCCGGATTTGTCACGGTACTGTCCGTGCTTCCCGCAGCGAGGAACACGTTTGAAATTTTTGTACGACAACAACAATACTACATATAAACGAATAATTATGGTGAATGATTTTAGAAACTATGCGGTAAAGCATTTGGGTATGAATGGTCTGGCACTCGACCAGTATGCCAACCATGTCATTACGAGCAGTTATCTTTCTCCCTCGATCATGGAGGAACGGCAACTGAACGTCACTCAAATGGATGTGTTTTCCAGATTGATGATGGACCGTATCATCTTTTTGGGCACGCCTATCGACGACTATACGGCAAATGTGATAGAAGCCCAGTTGCTCTATCTCGATTCAGCCGATCCCGGGAAAGACATTTCCATCTATTTTAATACGCCCGGCGGTTCGGTATATGCCGGATTGGGTATTTACGATACGATGCAGTTTATCGGTAGCGACGTATCGACGATCTGTACCGGCATGGCAGCCTCGATGGGTGCTGTGTTGCTGGTAGCCGGCACACCCGGAAAACGGTTTGCATTGCGTCATTCGCGTGTGATGATCCACCAGCCGATGGGTGGGGCGCAGGGACAAGCTTCCGATATCGAAATCACAGCCCGTGAGATCCAGAAATTGAAAAAGGAACTCTATACGATTATTGCCGACCATTCGGGCAATCCGTTCGAGCGGGTGGAGAAAGATTCCGACCGCGATTACTGGATGACCGCCGAAGAGGCGAAAGCATACGGCATGATCGACGAAGTGTTGGTAAGAGCCGGCAAATAACGATTTCACACACATAATACTATAACTCTTTTTTTTGAATGGCTAAAAAAGGAACCGGCAGGCATTGTAGTTTTTGCGGCCGCTCCGAGAACGAGGTCTCTGTGCTGATGCCCGGTCACGACAACAGTTTCATCTGTGACGAGTGTATCGAGCAGGCGCACATGGTCTTGGAGGAGTATATGCCCAAAACGCCGAAAGCCGGAAAAGGCAATTGGAAAATTTCGCGGGAGGATCTGCCTACCCCCGTGGAAATAAAAAAATTTCTCGATCAATATGTGATCGGACAGGACGATGCCAAACGTTATCTGGCAGTGTCCGTGTTCAATCACTATAAACGTTTGTTGCAAAAACAATCGGCTGATGATGTGGAGATCGAAAAGTCCAACATCATCATGGTAGGTTCTACCGGTACGGGTAAGACCTTGTTGGCAAAAACGATCGCGCGCTTGCTGAAAGTGCCTTTCACGATTGTGGATGCCACCGTGCTGACCGAAGCGGGATATGTAGGCGAAGACATAGAGAGCATTCTCACCCGGTTGTTGCAGGTGGCTGATTACGATGTAGCTGCGGCAGAACGGGGTATCGTGTTTATCGACGAGATCGACAAGATCGCCCGGAAGAGCGACAATCCCAGCATCACGCGCGATGTCAGCGGCGAGGGCGTACAGCAGGGTTTGCTGAAACTGTTGGAAGGTTCGATCGTGAACGTACCGCCGCAAGGAGGCAGAAAACATCCCGACCAGAAAATGATTCCGGTCAATACGAAAGACATCCTGTATATATGCGGAGGTGCGTTCGACGGCATCGAACGGAAGATTGCCCAACGCCTCAATACGCATGTGGTCGGCTACAAGGGCGGAGGCAATTCGACGGAAATCGACCGCAACAACCTGTTGCAGTACATTGCCCCGCAAGATCTGAAAGCCTTCGGGCTTATCCCCGAAATTATCGGGCGTTTGCCTATACTCACCTATCTTCAACCGCTCGATGTCACGGCATTGCGCCGCATCTTGACCGAGCCGAAAAATTCGATCGTCAAACAATATATCAAGCTGTTCGATATGGACGGCGTGAAACTTTCGTTCGACGACGATATGCTCGATTACATCGTGGAAAAGGCGATGGAATTTAAGGTCGGTGCGCGTGGATTGCGCTCGATTGTCGAAACGGTGATGATGGATGCCATGTACGAAACTCCGTCGAGCGATTGCAAAGAGATACGCATTACGCGCGAATATGCGAAAGCAAAGATGGAAAAATCGAATATATTGGCTTTTCAGTAAAAAAAATAGCCGAAAAAAATTGGAAAAATAAGGTAGTTGTTTATAAATTTGTTAGGCGCAATTATGCGAACGACCTGATTTTATAAACCACTAAACACACATCCGTATGGCGGGAAAATCGAAATTGACAGAAGTCTTAAAACAAAAATTCGGATTCGATCACTTCAAGGGCAACCAGGAAGCTATCATCCGGAATTTGCTTGACGGCAACGATACATTCGTATTGATGCCGACAGGTGGGGGCAAGTCTTTATGCTATCAATTACCATCATTGATGCTCCCGGGCACTGCAATAGTCATTTCCCCGCTGATCGCCTTGATGAAAAATCAGGTGGACGCGATGCGTAATTTTAGTGAAGACGACGGTGTCGCACACTTTATTAATTCCTCTCTGAACAAGGCGGCAATAGATCAGGTCAAGAACGATATATTGTCTGGCAAGACCAAACTGCTCTATGTAGCGCCCGAATCGCTTACAAAAGAAGAAAATATAGAATTCCTGAAACAGGTGGACATCTCGTTCTATGCGGTGGACGAAGCGCACTGTATTTCGGAGTGGGGGCATGACTTCCGTCCGGAGTACCGTCGCATACGCCCGATTATCAACGAGATCGGAGGACGTCCGTTGATCGCGCTCACGGCTACGGCTACACCGAAAGTGCAGCACGATATACAGAAGAATTTGGGTATGAACGATGCGTCCGTATTCAAATCCTCGTTCAACCGTCCCAACCTCTACTATGAAGTGCGCCCCAAAACTGCCAATATCGACCGCGATATTATCAAATACATCAAAGGTCAGCCGGGCAAATCGGGCATTATATACTGCCTGAGCCGGAAAAAGGTGGAAGAACTGGCGGAAAAACTTCAAGTGAACGGAATCAGCGCATTGCCCTACCATGCCGGCATGGATTCGGCTACACGTACCCAGAATCAGGATGCTTTCCTGCTCGAAAAAGTGGATGTGATCGTGGCGACGATTGCGTTCGGTATGGGTATCGACAAGCCCGACGTGCGGTATGTGATCCATTACGATATTCCCAAAAGTCTGGAAGGTTACTATCAGGAAACCGGACGTGCGGGACGTGACGGAGGCGAAGGACAGTGTATCACGTTCTATATAAATAAAGACTTGCAGAAACTCGAAAAGTTCATGCAGGGAAAACCTATCGCCGAGCAGGAGATCGGAAAACAACTTTTGTTGGAGACAGCGGCGTATGCCGAATCGTCGGTGTGCCGTCGCAAACTGTTGCTGCACTATTTCGGAGAAGAATATAATGTGGATAATTGTGGAAACTGTGACAATTGTTTAAATCCTAAGAAACAAGTGGAAGCGAAAGATTTACTCTGTTCTGTAATAGAAACGGTAATTGCATTAAAAGAAAAATTCAAAGCCGATCATGTGATCGACGTTTTATTGGGGAAAGAAACGAACGAAATCCTGTCGTATCATCAGGACGATCTGGAAGTGTACGGAACCGGACAAGGCGAAGACGAACGTACGTGGAACTCAGTGATCCGTCAGGCGCTGATCGGAGGTTATCTCGATAAAGATATTGAAAACTACGGATTGCTGAAAGTGACCCCTGCCGGCAAGGCGTTCCTGAAAAAACCGGTATCGTTCAAGATCGTAAAAGACAGCGATTTCGAAGAAGAGGAAGAAGTGCCGATGAAAGGCGGTGCGTCGTGTGCCGTAGACCCGGAGCTCTATTCGATACTGAAAGACCTGCGCAAGAAGATTGCCAAACGGTTGGAACTGCCGCCCTATATCATCTTCCAGGATCCTTCGTTGGAAGCTATGGCGACAACCTATCCCATTACCCTCGAAGAGTTGCAGAATATACCCGGTGTCGGAGCCGGAAAAGCAAAACGCTATGGCGAGGAGTTTATCAAGGTGATCAAAACGCATGTCGAGGAAAACGAAATCGAACGTCCCGAAGACTTGCGGGTGCGCACCGTAGCCAACAAGTCGAAACTGAAAGTCTCGATTATTCAGGCGATCGACCGGAAAATAGCCCTCGACGAACTTGCCGAATCGAAAGGGCTCGATTTCAACGAACTGCTCGACGAGATCGAAGCAATCGTTTACTCCGGTACGAAAATCAATATCGACTACTTCCTGCACGAAATCATGGACGACGAGCATGTCGATGATATTTTCGAATACTTCAAGGAGAGCGAAAGCGACAGTATCGAAGATGCGATCGACGAGTTCGGCAGGGAATACACCGAGGAGGAGATCCGTTTGATCCGGATCAAGTTCCTTTCCGAAATGGGCAATTAAAAAAATGAATATGGGATGTATCGGTCTCCGCTCCGGAGACTGATATAACCGATCGACAAGGGGTTGTTTCAAAACTTACATTTTGAAGCAGCCCCTTTTCAGTGCGTTAGAATCTCTAAGATGCAAGGCGCAGAGGATGAGGATGACAGGAGTTTACTGACGGAGACTGCTTAGCCCGAATTCCGAAGGCAACGCAACAGATTGGGCATTATGGCATATTGTCTTGTCGGTGCAGGTAGGCGCAGTATGGTTGCGGTATTGTCGGGACGGGGTGCGCCGGAGGGAAATTGCTGGTTGTTTCGTTGCGGCGATTGCCTGTCGGCGAAAAAAACTGTAAAAAAACAGACGGAAATGCGATCCACTCCGCGAAAAATGATTACCTTTGCGTGCAATAAAATTTTAATGTGCTTTCATTATGTCATTTATTGCAGACAAGGTGGTTATGGACGGATTGACATTCGACGATGTCCTGTTGATCCCCGCTTACTCCGAGGTTCTCCCTCGCAATGTCGAGCTCTCGACGAAGTTTTCACGTAATATCCGATTGAACATACCTTTGGTTTCCGCCGCAATGGACACGGTGACCGAAGCGCAATTAGCCATTGCGATTGCACGCGAAGGCGGTATCGGTGTGATCCATAAAAATATGTCGATCGAGGCGCAAGCCAAGCAGGTACACACGGTAAAACGTGCCGAGAACGGTATGATTTACGATCCGGTGACTATCAAACGCGGCTCTACGGTACGCGATGCGCTGGCGATGATGAAAGAATTTCATATCGGGGGTATTCCGGTAGTCGATGACGATCGGATGCTGGTCGGTATCGTGACGAACCGCGACCTGCGTTTCGAACGCGATCTCGACAAACTCATCGACTTGGTGATGACCAAAGACAATCTGGTGGTCACCTCGCAGTCTACCGATCTGGAACAGGCTGCCGATATTCTCCAAAAAAATAAAATCGAAAAGCTGCCTGTCGTCGATAAAGACGGACGTTTGGTAGGCTTGGTAACTTACAAGGATATTACCAAAGCCAAAGACAAACCGTTTGCCTGCAAGGACAAATGGGGCCGTCTGCGTGTAGCGGCAGGCGTAGGCGTTACCGCCGATTCGATGCAACGTGTCGATGCGCTGGTAGAAGCCGGTGTCGATGCCATTGTGATCGACACGGCGCACGGACATTCGAAAGGCGTTGTCGGCGTATTGAAACAGGTAAAAGCCAAATACCCCGAACTGGATGTAGTGGTAGGCAATATCGCTACCGGCGAGGCCGCCAAATATCTGGTGGAAGCCGGAGCCGACGGCGTGAAAGTCGGAATCGGTCCGGGTTCTATCTGTACGACCCGGGTGATTGCCGGTGTAGGCGTACCTCAGCTCTCTGCCGTGTACGATGTGGCGAAAGCCCTCGAAGGTACCGGCGTGCCGTTGATCGCCGACGGCGGAATCCGTTATTCGGGCGACATCGTGAAAGCGTTGGCGGCTGGTGCTTATTCCGTTATGTTGGGCGGTATGCTGGCAGGAGTGGAAGAATCTCCGGGCGAGACGATCATTTTCAACGGACGTAAATACAAATCGTATCGGGGTATGGGGTCGTTGGAAGCTATGGAAAAAGGATCGAAAGACCGTTATTTCCAAGACAACGAAATGGATGCCAAGAAGCTCGTGCCCGAAGGTATTGCCGCACGTGTGCCCTATAAAGGTTCGCTGTACGAAGTCGTATATCAGATGATCGGCGGGTTGCGTGCCGGTATGGGATACTGCGGAGCGAAAAATATAGAAATCCTGCATCAAGCCAAGTTTACGCGCATCACCAATGCCGGAGTTGCCGAAAGCCACCCGCATGATGTCTCCATCACGAGCGAGGCGCCGAATTACAGTCGGGGCTAAAATTTGAAAAAAAGACAAATTTTCACACTCGATAGTACACTATTTTAGCGAGTCCGGTATAATTTTACTATATTTGACCCGTTAAAATAGTGTACTGTTTTTTTATAAAAACCGAGTCCGGTCGTAGTGCGCCGGCACTCTTTAAATAGAAAATGAAACAATGAAAAACAAATGGCTTTTATGGGCTTGCTTAGCCGCTGTCTCTTCCGTTTCGGCACAAGTTGCCGACGATCCTGTCGTAATGAAAATAAACGGAAAGGATATTCATAAATCGGAATTTGAGTATATCTACAATAAGAACAGCCAGCAGCAGGTCGATAATAAATCGCTCGACGAATATGTGAAACTGTTTGTAAACTATAAACTGAAAGTGGCGGAAGCCGAAGCAGCCGGTATCGACACCACCGAAGCGTTCCGTACCGAGTTGGAAGGTTACCGCGACGAGTTGGCGAAACCCTATCTGATCGATTCGTCGGTCGATGAAAAGCTGGCGCGTGAAGCCTATGCCCGTATGGGAGAAGATATTGAAGTAAGCCACATCCTCATTCGTCCCGAAAACGGCGTGGTTGATGCCGATGAAAAGGCTCGGGAAAAAGCCCAGGCGATATTAGACCGCATCCGTCAAGGTGAAGACTTCGGCAAACTGGCGGCAGAATATTCCGAAGACGGGTCGCGTATGCAGAACGGCTATCTTGGAAAATTCAGAGGCGGGCGAGTGGTTTACGCTTTTGAAACCGCAGCCTATGCCTTGCAGCCCGGCGAAGTGTCCGATCTGGTAAAGACCCAGTTCGGTTATCACATCATCAAACTGCACAGCCGTTGTGCCGATCCCGGAGAACGTCTGGTATCGCATATCTTGTTGCTGTTGCCCCGTGGAGCTACGAGCGCACAAAAAGAGCAGAAAGAGGCGCAGGTAAAAGAGATCATGCAGGAGTTGCGCGACGGCGGCGACTTTGCTGAGTTGGCTAAAAAATATTCCGAAGACAGAGGTACCGCTTCGCGTGGCGGCGAATTGCCGTGGTTCGGCATCGGAAGCTATGTAAAAGAATTTGAAACTGCGGCTTATGCCCTTGAAAATCCCGGCGACATCTCCGAACCGGTAGCTTCGCCTTACGGTTGGCATATCATCAAATTGCTGGATAAGCGCAGCCTGAAACCGTTTGAACAGATGCGTTCCGAAATCACCGGCATGATGGCTCGCGACGAACGCGGCAATATGGCTCGCGAAGCTATGATCGAAAAACTCAAACAGGAGTATCATCTGGTGGTGAACGAGCCGGAAAAAGCACGTATGATCGAGCAGCTCGAAAATATAAAGCCGACGATGCTGGATTCGATACGGAACGAATGGAGCAAGGTGGATGCACCTATCTTCTCGTTCGACGGTAAGACCGTTTCGGTAGCCGATTTCTCGGCGTCGATGATGGGCAAAGTGCGCGGAGCCATTGCCAATCCCGAAACATTTATCGATACTTGGCTGAACCGCTCTGTCGAGAAAGCATTGATCGATCGGGAAAAAGGAACATTGGAATCGAAATATCCCGAATTCAAAAACTTGATGAACGAATATCGCGACGGCATGATGCTGTTCGAGATCAGCACCCGCGAAGTTTGGGACAAGGCTTCGCAGGATACCAAAGGTCTGGCGGCATATTTCAAGAAACACCGTAAGGATTATGCTTGGACTTCGCCCCGGTTCAAGGGATTTGTCATTCAAGCTATAAACGATTCGGTAGCGAATGCCGTGAAAGAACGTATCCGGACGATAGATTCCGATTCGGTCATTACCACGTTGTATCGGGAATTTAACAACGACACGGTACGTGCCGTACGTATTCAGCGCGGGGTATTTGCGCAGGGCGATAACGCTTGGGTAGACCATTATTCGTTCAATGCTTCGGCTCCTGCAACCGACAAAACCTATCCGGTAGTATTTACTTCGGGCAAAATGTTGAAAAAATATCCTGAAGCCTATACCGACGTTCGCGGACAGGTGACGGCGGACTATCAGACCTATCTCGAAAAAGTATGGATCAAGGCGTTGAACCGAAAATATCCGGTAGTTATCTATAAAGATAATCTAAAAACGGTTAATGCGCAGTAAGATTGCGCCGATCGTCGTATCTTTACGGAGCGAATAAGTCTTGAAAGAGATGAAGAAAAACAAGGTGAAATACAGTTGCTGTGTCGGAATGCTCGTGATGCTCGTTTCGTGCGAACTGAAACCGGCAGATCATGATGCATTGGTGCAGATCGGGGAGAATACGTTGTCGCGGACCGAGTTGCGCGAAGCGATGCCCAAGAACCTGTCGGCACAGGACAGTGCGGAGTTTGCCGATGCCTATATCCGGCAGTGGATCGACGGGGTATTGCTGTACGACGTAGCCCGGAAAAATATCTCGGAAGCCGGGCGGATCGACCGTGCGGTAGAGCAGTACCGACGCGATTTGGTCATTTACGAATACCGCCGCCGCTATTCCGCCGAGCGGGTGGAAAAGGATTTTGACGAGGCGCAGTTGCGCGATTTCTATCGGAAAAATCAGAACCGTTTCATCTTGGAGTCGGGATTGATCAAAGGCATCTTGTTGCGTGTACCCGAAACGGCACCCGATATCGATCTTTTGCGCAAATGGTATTCGTCCGACGATCAGGACGATATCGAGAACATCGAAAAGTACGGGATGCGCAATGCGATCAACTACGATTACTTTTACGATCATTGGGTACTTTTGTCGGATGTGTTGGCGAACATTCCGCAGGAAGTGACCGACCATGCCGCATTCCTGAAAAAGACACATACGCTCGAACTGAACTCCGACGGCGAATATTATTTCCTGCACATTACCGAGTATCAGTTGCCCGGCAGCGTGATGCCGTTTGAGTATGCCCGTCCGTTGGTCGAGGAGCAGCTCTCCAACCGGCTTCGTGTGAAATTCAATAAGGAATTGCAGCAGAATCTTTATCGCGAAGCCGAGCGGGACGGTTCGATAAAACGTTATTATTAAAGAAAGACGAAACCTGTTTGTTGATAAAATTCGGAATCGCAGGCAGAACTGCGCTTCCTCCGAATATAAAGGATGAAAATATGTTGAAGAAAAAACATGGATTGGCGGCGGTGGCATTTTGCCTCGCTCTCTTTGCGGGAACCGCTCAGAATAATGTGATCGACGAAGTCGTATGGGTAATCGGCGACGATCCGATATACCGTTCCGAAGTCGAGGAACAATACCGTCAGATGCAGTATGAAGGGCAACGTATCGAAGGCGACCCTTATTGCGTCATACCCGAGCAGATCGCTGTCCAGAAACTGTTTCTGCATCAAGCCAAGTTGGACACCATCACGGTGCCCGATGCTACGGTTTTCCAACAGGTAGAGGCTCGTATCAACCACTTTATCGCCAACATCGGCTCGAAAGAAAAACTGGAAGAATATTTCAAGAAAACCGTTTCCGAAATCCGGGAAGAACTGGCGGACATCATTCGCGATCAGGCGGTGGTGCAAGAGGTGCAACGTACGTTGGTACAGGATATTAAAGTAACCCCTGCCGAAGTTCGTAAGTTCTACGACCGGCTGCCGGCTGACAGCATTCCTTATGTGCCGTTGCAGGTCGAGGTACAGATCATATCTATCAATCCCCGTATTCCGCAGCAGGAGATCGACAACGTGAAAGCACGTCTGCGCGATTTCAGCGAACAGATCAACAAGGGCGAACGCGATTTCTCCACGCTGGCAATTCTTCACTCCGAAGACCGGGAATCGGCGTTGCGTGGCGGGGAACTGGGCTTTATGGGCAAAGGTGAACTGGTATCGGAATATGCCAATGTCGCTTTCAATCTCAACGATCCCAAGAAAGTCTCCAAGATCGTGGAAACGGAATTCGGTTACCACATCATACAGTTGATCGAAAAACGCGGCGACCGCATCAATACACGTCATATTTTGTTACGGCCTACCGTGGCGGATAAAGATATAAACGATGCTTTGGTACGTCTCGACAGCCTCTGTGTCGATTTGGACGAGAAGAAATTTACCTTCGATGAGGTGGCGCAATATGCCTCGCAGGACAAAGACACCCGCAACAACAAGGGAATCATGATGAATCCGTATACCGGAACTACGAAATTTGAAATGAGCCAGTTGCCGCAGGATATAGCGAAGATCGTTTCCCGAATGGAAGTAGGGGACATTTCGAAACCCTTCGTCATGATCGATCAGATGAAAAACAAGAAAGTTGTGGCGATTGTACGGTTGAAAAACCGCATACCGGGACACAAGGCGAACCTGTCGGACGACTTCCAGACCATCAAATCGCTGTTGGAAGAACAACGCCGTCAGGAAACCATACAACAGTGGATTGCCCAAAAACAAAGCGACACCTATGTCAGCATCAAGGAAGGGTGGCGAAATTGCGAATTCAAGTACGACGGCTGGATCAAAAAATAGCGTATGACGAACAACCGAACACCTTTTTCTCATCACCACGGGCATAAGATACTTGCGGGTATCTTATGCCTGTTGGCAATTTGCGGATGGGCGCAGACCCGTACCGTCGAGAAACCCTCCGTCGAGCCGTTGCGCCCGATTTCGTCGGCTGCCGATACTCTGCGCAACGAAAAGGGGAAAGTCTATCTGATCCGTGCCGACGAATGGTCGTTCGATAAAAAGCTCGGTCCCGATTATCAGGTAATACGCGGCAATGTCTGTTTTCGTAAGGACAGTATGTACATGTATTGCGATAGCGCATATCTCTACGAAAGCGACAACTCGCTCGATGCGTACGGCAATGTGCGGATGGAGCAGGGTGATACTCTCTTTATTTATGGCGACAAACTGATCTATAACGGCAAGACGCAGATCGCCCGGTTGCGCGAATCGGTGCGGATGATCAACCGCGATGTTACGCTCTATACCGACAGTTTCAATTACGAACTCGATCCCAATTTCGGATACTATTTTACCGGCGGGAAGATCATCAACGGCGAGAATACCCTGACTTCGGTATTCGGACGCTATTCGCCCGATACGAAAATTGCCACTTTCCGCAACGACGTGCTGTTGGTAAACGAGCGGGCTACGCTTACGTCCGACACCCTGCATTACAATACCGAAACCAAAGTCGCCGATATTGTAGGTCCTACGGTGATCCGTTCCGACAGCAATACCATTTACTCCACGGCGGGCTGGTACAATACCGAAACCGATCAGGCGATGTTGTTGAAACGTTCCCGGTTGGTCGGAGAATCGCAGACCCTTACCGGCGACACGTTGTTTTACGACCGGAATAAAGGGGATGGCGAAGCCTTCGGAAATATGTCGCTGCGCGATTCGGTACACCACCTCATATTGCAGGGGCAATACGGCTTTTACAACGAAAAGACCGAATACGCATTCACTACCGACTCTGCCCGGATATTGGAGTTCTCGGGTACCGATACCTTGTATATGCATGCCGATACCATCCGGATGGAACGTTTGCCCGATTCCACCCGTCTCGTCCAGGCATATCACGGTGTCCGTTTTTTCCGGAACGATGCACAGGGCGTTTGCGATTCGGTGGCTTTCCTGTCGCGCGACTCGTTGATTACCCTTTACGATACTCCCGTTTTGTGGAGCGGCACCCAGCAGCTTACCGGCGATAGCATACAGGTCTTTCTCAACGACAGTACGATCGACCACGCATTTATCCCGTCGGCAGCATTTGCCGTAGACCATAAAGAGGGGAACTATTATGACCAGCTTTCCGGAACGGAAATGAAAATTTATTTTACCGACGGTCTCATGTCGCGTATCGATGTCAGCGGAAATGTGCGTACGATCTATTACCCGATGGAGCGCGATTCTACCTATACCGGACACAATTGGCTGGAAAGCAGTTTCCTGTCCATGTATCTGAAAGATCAGAAACTCGATAAGCTGGTCATGTGGCCTGCCGTAAGCGGACGTATGACACCGATTCCGGAATTGAAAGAAGATGTGCTCTATTTGCCCGGATTCGTTTGGTACGACCGTGTGCGGCCCACCGATAAGGACGATATATTCCGTAAACCGGAAGCCGTGCAGGCACCGGTACTGAATACCACGAAACATAAGTTCAAACATTAAAAACGAAAAGTTGCGATGAGCGATGTCATACACCTGTTGCCCGACTCGGTAGCCAATCAGATTGCAGCCGGAGAGGTGATACAACGCCCGGCATCCGTCATTAAGGAGCTGGTCGAAAATGCAGTAGACGCCGGAGCCACTTCCATTCAGATTGTGTTGAAGGAAGCGGGACGTACTTTGATCCAAGTCATTGATAACGGTAAAGGTATGTCCGAAACCGATGCCCGGTTGGCATTCGAACGACATGCGACTTCCAAGATTCGTACAGCCGACGATCTCTTTACGCTGCGTACTATGGGATTCCGGGGTGAGGCATTGGCTTCGATAGCCGCCATTGCCCAAGTCGAACTGCGTACCCGCCGCGAAGAAGACGAGGTCGGTACTTGTGTCCGTATTTCCGCATCCCGTTGTGAGGGGCAGGAAAGCGTATCGACACCGGTTGGGTGCAATTTTGCCGTGCGTAACATCTTTTTCAATGTTCCGGCTCGCCGACGTTTCCTGAAATCCAACCAAGTGGAATTGAGTGCCATTCTCAATGAATTCGAACGAATGGCATTGATCAATACCGGTATAGCTTTTTCGTTGATCCACAACGATACCGAATTGTTCAACTTGCCGGCATCCAATTTGCGGCAACGTATCGTTTCGCTTTTCGGTAAGGGCATGAACACCCAGTTATTGAGCGTGGAGGTGGAAACCTCGCTGATAACGGTTTCCGGCTATGTATGCCGCCCCGAAGCCGCCCGTAAGCGGAATGCCCTGCAATACTTTTTTGTAAACGGACGTTATATGCGTCATCCGGCGTTTCACAAAGCCGTGACCCGTTGTTATGAAAAACTGATCGGTGCGGACGAGATGCCCAATTATTTTCTCAACTTCAAAGTCGATCCCGATACGATCGACGTA
Organism: uncultured Porphyromonadaceae bacterium; assembly: GCA_900538555.1. Taxonomy (GTDB): domain Bacteria; phylum Bacteroidota; class Bacteroidia; order Bacteroidales; family Barnesiellaceae; genus UMGS27. Next base: position 312,678 of record UPYI01000001.1, on the reverse strand, counting down.
AATATCCATCCGACCAAAACCGAAATCAAATTCGAAAACGAACAGCCGATCTGGCAAATCGTTTCGGCGGCGGTGCGTGAATCGTTGGGCAAATTCAATGCCGTTCCTTCGATCGACTTCGATACCGACGATGCCCCCGATATTCCCGTGTATCATCCCGGCGATAAGGTCGCGCAACCTCAAATGGGAGTAGATACTACCTACAATCCGTTTCGGGCATCGGGGGGAGGCGGTGGAACGTCGGCTTCTGCCTATCGTCCTTCGCGGCCCGATTATGATTGGAAGAAGTTGTACGAAAACTTTACCGAACCGGCATCTGCCGATATTCCCGTAGCCGATTCTCCGGTGGAAGAGCGTAATATCCCTTCGAAGGCAAACTTCGGGATGCAATTCTCCGATCTTCCCGAAACTCCCGCGGCACCGGTTATCAGTGGCTTGGATAGTGCTGCACCGTCGGGTGATTTTGCCGCCGGAGCCATGTATCTTCAATTCAAAGGTAGATATATTCTTACCTCCACGAAATCGGGGCTGATGATAATCGACCAGCATCGGGCACACACCCGGATTCTGTTTGAACGGTATATAACCGGTATCCGTACCCGGAAATGTGTTTCGCAACGGGTGTTGTTCCCGGAGATGATACGACTGACGGCATCGCAGGCGGCAGTACTGGCAACGGTTACCGAAGAACTGTCGGCTTTGGGTTTCGAATTGTCCGATATGGGACAGTACTCGTATGCTGTCAATGGAGTGCCTTCCGGTATCGAAGGTGTGAATGTACAGCAATTGGTCGATCAGATTATCGAATCCGCTTCGGGCAAAGGAAGCGGAGATGCTCTATCCGATGTGCAGGAACGGATGGCTATGGTATTGGCGGAAGCCGCTGCAATACCCGTAGGACAGCTTTTGTCGCCGGTCGAAATGGAACGGCTGGCAGGGGATCTGCTGCAACTCGAAACGCCCCGTTATACAGCCGACGGAAAGGCTGTATTCACGGTGATCTCTACCGATGAAATTGCCAAGCGCTTCTGATTGTCGAAGGTATGTCGGGGTATTGTCGGTGCGTTAGAATCTCTAAGATTGCAAGGCGCCGGGGATGAGGACGACAGGAGTTTACTGGCGTAAACGACTTAGCCCGAATTCCGATGGCGACACAGCCGGTTGGACATTATGACTTTACCTTTATGTATTGGAACTGTATCACCGGAAAGTAATCTCAATTAACTTATTTATAAAAAGAAAGCGGACCGAATCATTCGGCTCGCTTTCTTTTTGTATGAAATGCTATTTTTATCTTACCACTACTTTGGCACTGGCGGCACCGGCTTTCACGAGGTAGTTTCCGGCAGGCATGGCAATGGAGATGTTACGGCTTACTTTCATCGATTCTACCAATGCACCGGCAAGGTTGTACACTTCGACAACGGTTGCCTCTTCGATACCGCGTACAGAGATATAGCCGCGGTTACCGTCGATCGTGATATGGGCATCGGCAACTTCGCTGACGCTGCTCGATCCGCCGCCTACGGTAAAGTTTGCGGAAGGTTCGCTCAGGGCACCGAATTCATTAACCGATTGTACGCTGACGATGTCGTTCAGATTAGCCGTGTACGAAGTTTCGGTCGTAAATCCGGCTACTTTGCCGTTTACGGTCACTACGTAGCAGATAGCATACGGATCGGCTTCCCACGAGAATGTCGTGCTGCCTTTCGTACTGCTGATTGCCGGAACAGATGTTTTTTCCACCATCGGAGCCGGATTCCAGTAACCGGTAACAGCGTCGCTCTTGTCTCCTTCAAATACGGCAGTCATCGTATATGCGGCAGCCTCTTCGTCGGTCAGGCTGTTTTTAGCTTTGCCTTTTACAACCGTACCGTTGTCCGTATATTCGTAGTCTTCGATAGATGTCGTATTCATCGGATAACCGTTGGCGTCGTACATGTTGTAAACGGCGAAGATGGCGGGGATAGCTCCCATTCGGTAGTACCACAAACCGTCGTAAGTCTTTATACGGCATTCCGTGTCGATAAATACGGTTTTCGGTGCATTTTGCCAGGGACGACCGAAGTAAACTTGCGTAGTTGCCTCTTTTCCGGCGGGTGCGGTAATCGTTGTGTTTTTGAATACATAGCCGTAGCGTGTACGGACTTCCGTTACATTACCGCCTTGGTCTTTCAGATCGGCATAGTGGCAGGGAGCGACGATATAACCTCCGCTTTCGCGAACGATGTTCAGCGTACAGTTGTCGAAATAAACGTCACCGCCGCCATAGATAAAGTCTACTGCACCTTCGATAAAGCAGTTGTTCATGAACTGACGGTCGTAGAAGTGCGGTTGTTGGTTACCGCTGTTCTGGTTACCGGTTTTCGAACTCAGATAAGTATCTTGGTACGAACGGATGCGGCAGTTGTTGAATACGGCGCGGTCGGCTTCCACATACAGAGCCAGAGCCTGCGGGCCTTCTTCTTTTTTCTTCGTCCACCATTCGTTGTCGATCGTGATATTTTCGCAATAGAAATCGTTGGCGGTAACAACCAGAGTAGCACCTTCGGCAACATTGTACCACGGCATATCGGGGTAGGTCGCTGCACCTCCGCTGACACGGTCTTGGGCGATGGTCACTTTGTTTACATCCTGTCCGATCAGGTGAACGAACGGCTTGTTTACCAATACGATACGGCTATCCTCGCTGGCATCGGTCGAGCCGTCTGTACCATTGGAGTATTTACCGGTCGGGAACGACAGATGATTCAGATCATTGTAATATCCTTCTTTTACGAAGATCAGCCACGGAGCGGCATTGTCGCTCGGAACGGCGTTGATAGCTTCCTGTATGGTTTTGTATTGACCGATAGCGTCGGCACTCGGAGCGATAGAGGCTTCCAGACTGCCGTCTACGATGGCATTGAATACGCGGGCAGCCGGTTTGTTGCGTTCCATGACGGTGAACGTCGATTCGATAGCCGGAGCATTGTTGCCCGAACGGTCGGTTACATAGCCCGAGGGGATGTTCAGCGTATAGGTAGTGGCGTAAGCCAGATTGTTGTAGCGGAACGAAACGGACGAACTTCCGTAGGTCGGTTCCAATACGATTCTGTCGCCATTGGCAGCAGACAGTACGGCTTCGCCCGATCCGGCGGAGATACGTTCGTTGAACGTGATCATGATTTTACCGCTCGATGATACTCCGGTCGCTTGGTTGGCGGGAGCGATATTTTTTACTTCGGGAGCGATGTTGTCATCTTCGATGATCGGAGAACCGAACACGAATACATTACCCAGACCGGCTTCACTGTTGGTACAGTAGTTCAGACCGCTCTCTTCGTCGAGCTGGTTGAACGGATATTTTCCCTCTTCCGAGAAAATCGCATCGCCGTAGCCGGTAAAGCGGATGAATACGGTCGGTTGTCCGATCGCTTCTTCCGGCAGGTCGAAATCGACGCTTACGCCGCTGGTTGCGGTTTCGATGATCAACGGAGCTTCATTGAACAGCACCGGATTGAAATCCGTTCCGTTCAGCGAGTAAAGAACTTGCCATTCGCAGGTAGCGGCATTCTTGGCGATCAACGTACCGGTGAAACGGGCGGATGTAAATCCTACGGTCGAGAATTGAGTCTGAAATGCGATATCGGTACTGCGGTAGCCGTTGATGAACAATCCGCTGACCGTGCTGGTCACTGCGTTTTTACGCAGACGGATTACCGGACAGCTTCCGTTGCCTTTCAATACCGTATTGTCGCTTACTTTTACGACACAGGCATTGGCATTGCGTTCGTTGTCCCAAGTGTAGGCTGCGGCAAACGGATAAGAACCGCGGTTGGCGTATGCCTCTTCTTTATCGGCATTGAATACGACGATGAAGTCCTCGATCGTATAGTTGGCTACGATCTCCATATCGGACGTAACGGTAACCGTACGGGTAGGAACAGTCAGATTCGAGTTTTCGAAATCGTCAGCCCAGTTACAGAATCGGGCTACCGGCGTTTCGTTGGCTGTGACAGTTACTTCGGTTCCGGCTTCGTAACGACCGTTCGTCGGTTCCGGCGATAAGGTGATCGAGCCGAAAGGCATTTCGAAGTCGTTGATACAACGGGTGCTGAATGCGTAAGTTGTAACTGCTTCGAATACGGCATTCAACGTCGTGTTCTTGGCGATGTCGAATGTGTAGGGATTGGCGGTCGATACCTCTGTATTGTTTTCATCTACCCATTTTACGAAACGGAATCCGAAATTCTGTTCGGCAGTAACGGTGATGGATGTACCTTCGTCGAAGGATGTACCGGCAGGTTTCACTGTTACGTTTCCGGCTTCTTCACCCGGCATCGCACCGGTTGTCAAGGTGTATTTGGTGACCGAAGCCGCCGTACCGTTGATCGTACCGTCGATAGTTACGTCGCTGATACCGATGTTTTTGTTATCCAGATTGTAGATGTAGAATACGATCGTGGAGGTTTCGCTCAATGCGGTAGCGTCCGTTACCGGTACGGTAAATTCGCTTACCGGGTTGTTATTGTTGTTCCGGTTCGGTTCGATTCCGGTTTGGAGTTCTCTTTCCGATCCGTCGGCAGAACGAAAGACAACGTCGATGATACCGCCGCCTGTTCCGTTTTTCATAGCTTTGAAAGTTACGTTGCCCGGGGTGAAGGTCAGACCTTTCGACGGTGTCAGCGTGAACGAAATTTCATGACCGGCAGTGGCTCCGCTCTGTTTGGATGCCGGTTGGAAACAGTTGAATGTTACGCCGCCATAGGCTTTGAGACCTTTGTCGGTAACATCTTTACCCATTTCGAACATGGTGTTGGTGAATGCGCCATCCAAAGAAACTGTTGCGGTTTCGATGACACCGGTCGAAAGAGGCCATGTGGCTGTAACCGCTTCATTGTTGAATGTTTGCGCTGTCGCAAACAGGGGGGATGCCCCTAATAGCAAAGCCGCACACATCCGGAATAAATTTTTGTTATTCTTCATGATAGTGTTGAATTTAAAAAGTGATACTATAATTTATTTTGATATAATCGTGATACGAACATTCATGGTATGGTTTGTCGGACATGGCGATCCGGAACATTCCTCTTTTTTATTTTAAACGTTTCATTTCCAATAAACGCTGTGTCTCGGTATAATCCTGTTATTCCCGAAGTCGGAAACAGAGAGTTGAAACACAATTTACATCTCTACAAAGATAAAAATAACGGTCAAAATACGATGTGTAATTTATGTTTACATTGCTGTAATAATTCGCTTTAAAAGAGCAGAGGCGCAGTAATACGTGTAATTTTTGATACTTGCGGACCGAACGGATAATGATGTAGTACTTATGTGCGACTGGTTGGTTTGTCCCGATGCCGCATGCCGCTTTTATTCCGGTTAGTCAAACGAGAAAGGGACTGCCGGCATTCGGACAGTCCCTTTCCACGATTATGAGGTTATTGTTTATCGTATCTGTACCTTGCGGACGGCAACGCCTTCGCCGGCTACGACTTTGATGATGTAGTTACCGGCGGGCATATCGAACGATACTTCCGATGCCGTTGTTGCAACTTCATTTACCAATGCGCCGCCGAACGAGTACGAGGCAACTACATGGCTGCCTGCCGGCAGGTTCTTCACATATACCGTTCCGTTCTGGGCGAATACACGGATCAGATCCATGTCGTTCAGTTCTACCGACGATCCGATCGAGATAACTACCGGTTCGGAGGCTTCGCTCAATCCGCCGAATTCATTAACGGCGTAAACCGTATAGGTGTATGTACCGTTTTCCAATGCATCTGCATCGTTGAAATGCGTATCGGTAGTCGATGCGATCATTTTTCCGTCACGAACGATTACATAGCCCGTTGCATAAGGAACGGCTTCCCATGCCAGCGTGTATTCTTGCGTTTGTGCGGCAGCGGGAGCTGCTACGGCTTCGGTAGCCAAAGCAGGTTGCCATTCGCCGAATACTTTGTTCAAAGTATAATTTTGCGCTTCTTCGGCTGTCAGTACGGGATTGTAGTCGCCGACGAAAGTTTCATCTCCACGGGTGAATACATTGGTACGGTTCGACAGGTTAATGATCAATCCGTCTTCTCTCACGCTGTTGTATTCGGCGTACAGAGCCGGAGCCAAAGCACCCATGTTGGTCCAGCCTTTGGTTTGCGGCTCTACTTTCATGACTGTGTTCAGGAATACGGCACGCGGATAGTTTTGCCACGGGCGACCGAGACTGTACTGTCCGTCGTTGTTTTCCGTTCCGTCGATCGTACAGTTGTTGAATACATATCCGTACAGTTCGGATTGCGATTGAGAACCGGCTACGATAACATTGCCGCTTCTGTTTTCAAGATAAAGCAGACAGCTTTCGTAGAAGCAGTCACCGCCACCGCAAATGAAATCGACAGTACCGTGGATCTCGCAATTTTCGAGATATTGGCTTCCGCCGGTTACTTGCGTATCTTGGAATGCAAGCATTCTGACATTCTTGTACACCCCTCTTTCACCTTCGGTCGTAATGGCTACGCCTACGCCGTCGTTCATACCTTGTGTATTTTGAATGGTCAGGTTTTCAGCGTAGAAGTCAGCACCAGCAATGTTTACGATCGGCGATTTGATACCGTTTTGCAAACCTTTGATGATAACGCCGTCGCGGCTTTGTCCGATCAATGATACTTTGTTCTTGTCTTTGGGCAAAGTGACGATCTCTTCATATTCTCCGTTTTTCACATAGATGAAGAAGCGGGTAGAGCTGTTGCTCGGAGCTGCGGCGAATGCCGATTCGATTGTATTGCCTACTTTGCCGGCTACCGGAGTTGCTTCGGGATCGACAATGAAATCGAATGCTTTCAAAGCCGGAACCGGACGATCCATCGTTGTGAACCGGATCGTAGTGCCTTCGAAGGCGTTGTCGCTCATATCGACGATGGCTCCCGGTTGCAGAATGAATTCATATTCTGTACTGTATTGCAATCCGGCATAAGCGTAGGTAACCGTACGGTTAGTGATGTTCGGCGTCACTTCTTCTCCGTTCAGCGTAGCTTTGGCTGTACCTGCCTGTACTTTCTCGTCGAACGTCAGGACGATTTGACCGGTAGCCGATGCTCCGGTAGCGTTGTTTGCCGGTACGGACGAAACCAAAACCGGAGCTTCGTTGTCCGAAATGATTTCTTTATCGGCGAGGATGAATACTTCGGCGATCATCAGTTCGTTTCCGGCGGTCGTATTGTTGGTGTTCGCTCCGTTCATATCGGGATACCAACGTACTTTTACCACCTCTTTTCCATTGGCTTCGGCAGGGAGGGTTACGTCGCAGGCTGTCCAGCTACGGTCGTTGATGTCGAACGACTGGATGTCTTGGAACTCGCCGTCACCTACCGCATATTGTACTTTCTGGGTCAGCCAGCTGAAATAGTAGGCGAGGAGATAAGACGATACGCGTACGTTGTTGTAACCTACCGTCGAGAATTCGGCTTGGAAATAGCTGTCGCGGTTGGGGGCATCAGCCACTGAAATATTGACTTGTACTCCGGTCTTGTCGTAACGGTCGCCGATTTTACCGCGGGAATCCGATCCGTCTGCTTTGTAAACGTGCAGGGTTGCAGCGCTTTCTCGATTGGAGAGATAGTCGGCGGCATACGGTCCGGTTTTGCTGCGGTTGGAGAAGTCCCAGCCAGCGATGTATTCGTTTTCGGCGAACGTAGCTGTTACAGTCCGGTTTTGATCCATGGTCACGTTATATTCTGTGGATGTGATACCTTCGTCCCAGTGGCTGAATGCAATCGCTTTGTTGGACGAAGCGGTCAGGGTAACTACCGTACCGGCTTCATATTGTTCGTATTTACCGTCTTTACCGGCAGGCGAAATGGTTACATTTCCGTAACCTTGTGCGCCTTCGATATTTACGTTCAAGGTGTACACCTCAACGGCTTCGAATACGGCTTTTACGGTCATATCTGCACTGACGGTGAATGTATAGCTCTTTTCAGTGGAGAGTTCGGCTCCGGTTTCATCTACCCATTTTACAAAATGGAACCCGAAGTTCTCGGTTGCGACGATAGTCAGTTCCGATCCGTCGGCGACTTCTGTCGATGCGATGTTCACGCTACCGGCTTCTGTCGTTGCTTCGTTGCCGAGCAGACATCCCGTGGTCAGCTGCCAGAATGTGGAAGCCTGTACTAACCAGCGGGGGTCGCCTATCAGACCACCCGTAGTCGATGCGGTTGCTAGCGGGCTGTTCGAGTAGATCGAGAAGATGCCTTCGTCCGCTTGCGGGAACGAAAGTTCGTATTGCGAGGCATCCAGATCCTGAACGTCCATCGTCAGGCTGTTTCCGGTATATTTGTTGTCTCCACCGAAGTTGATTACCAAGTTGTTCCGGGCAGTCAGTGTTCCGGTTCCGGCAACTTCCGCCACTCGTACCGAAGCACCGGCTACGTACGGCTCAGCGATAATATTGTCGGTGAATACGTATGTTCCGTTAAAGCCGTTTTCTTCGATCCGGCAAAGACGGTAGTTTCCTTTCGACCATTTATAAACGGTGTTGTTCGTAAAGGTGAACGAGAAATCCAACGACTGTCCGTAACTGCGGGCCCAATACAAATGCTCGTTCGGATAGTTGTAGAAAGTGGAGTTGGTCATCACTACCTCTTGGGTAGTACCGCCGTTGTTGTAGATAAAGCTGTAACTGGTTGCTGTCACTGCATCGATGATACAGTTGTCGATGGTGAATTTCGAAAGTATCTTTTTGCTGCCGATCGAATACAGACCGCGTTTCATGGCTTTGATATGGCAGTTTCTGAATGTAATCTCCCGGATGTTGTGGTTACCGAGCGAGAAGATGTAGTTTACGCTGTTTTCGATATTCAGTCCATCGAATACCAGACCTCCGTTTTCTCCGTCCGAATTGATTTCAGCGGTGAATTTCAATACAGGAGTAGCGCCTTCGGCAGCTTTCAGTGTCACTACTTTGTTGCCGGGCACATTGAATTTGGTTGTGTAATTGGCGGTTTCCAACAGGATAGTCTCGCCGTCGGTTGCTGCTTGTACGGCATCGACAAGCCCTTGCGAATCGTTTACCGTTGTGGCAAAGGACTTCCCGAAAGGCGCGGCGCAAAGCAGCAGGGACAAAGCCCCTTTGAAAAGTTTTTGTTTGTTCATGATAAAAATGATTAGTGATTTTGGATAAATTATTACAAATTCGACAGTTGAAAAGAGGGAACACCTCATATCCGATAAGTGAGGCGTTCCCTTTATATTAGGTTGTTTATCTGATTTTTACTTTGGTTACGTGGCTATTGTTGCCCGATACGACACGCAGGATATACAAACCGGCGGGTAACGACAATTCCGCTTCGTGCCCCGATACGGTCTGTACGGCTTGCAACATGCCGCCGAAAGAATAAGCCTCGATTCGTGCACCGTTTTCCAATCCGTACACATATACCGTATTACCGTTGGCATAGACCGAAATCGTATGTTCGGCAGCCGGTTCGATCACACTTCCGACAATACCGAGCTCCCAACGCGGGTCGCCGATAACGGGGTTCGGGGTAGCGGTCAGAGAGGTCTTCATGCTGAATTTCGAATAGTCGATTTCAGAAATGGAGAAATCTACACGTGTATCTTCTGTCAGTGTTCCGCTAACAGGGTTGGTGATCATGCTATTCCGGATCGAAGCCGTGTTGTTCAGAACTACTTTTTTCGACGGCAGGGCATCGATGATACAGTTCTCGATCAGGTAAGTCGAACCGTCGAATGCTCCGGTAGCGATGATGTCGTTCGATGCGCGACCCGCATTGCTCGTATCCGATTCGTCCTTGTCTCTACCGCAGTTGAGTATCGTGACGTTGCGCATGGTGAAATCAAGGGCCGACAAAGCACCGTCTTTATGCGTATTGTGTACGAATACACCGCCGGCGTTGTTGTAGAACGAACTGTTTACGATGGTTGCTTTCTGCAACTTGGAAGCCGAGAAGCCGAGAACCGAGTAGTTCGGACTGGCGTAGCACATGTCGTGGAAAATACAGTTGTCCACGATCAGTTCTTTTACGGTGGCGATGTTGCTGACATTGTCGGCACGTACGGCACCTCGCCCGTAACCGAAGATCTCGCAGTCTTTGAACGAAATCTTGTCGATGGTCTGTTCGCCGGTAGTGGCAGTAATGAGGTATTTCGAGTCGGTCGGGGTTGCGCCCGGTTGGTCGTAAGAGCAGATGACACCTTCCAGCGACAGGCTTGCGCCGTTTGTAATTTTGAAAGTGACCCGATCCAGAACCGGAGTCCTGGTCAATCCGGGATAAGCCCGTATCGTCACACTCTTGTCGATAGTCAGCTCTTTATTGATCGTTTCACTGGTTACCGACAGTACGTCACCGGCTTTGGCTGTGCTCAACAGCGATTCCAGATTGGTCGATTGTATCGGTTCGTAGTCGATCGGCAGATTCTGTTGCTCGGTAATATCGGCAACTAAGCTGTTCAGATAGACTTCCAGATTGGTATATCCTTCGGCACTGAGGGTAGTTTCTTTTCCGTCGAGTGCGCGGTTCGGGTTCAGTCCGTTGGCGATTTCCCATACATCGGGTATACCGTCGTTATCCGAATCTTTCAGGTCTGCCGGATCTACACCTCCGTCCGACAGTTCGGGCCATGCACTGGCTGCACCGGCAGGTTTTACATCGTCGGGGAGGTCGATCAACCCCGGTTTCGATGCCGCATCCGACGATACGCTGCCGATATAAGTTGCCGTACCCATTTCAGTCTCTTCGGCGATGCGTTGGTCGATGATGTCGCGCTGTTTTGAACAGCCGGCATAGAGTATCACCCGACCCAAAGCCTGTTTGGCTGTATGGGTGGTTACGATGTTCGTTTCCAGCGGAGCCGATAGGCGGATCGTATCTTTCGTCGTCTGGGTGAACAGTTTGTCTACCGAACTGTCGTTGGGTGTCTGTTCATAAACCCCTTTTGTCCAGTTGTCTTTGGTAACGGTGGAATTGCCTTCCATCACGTTGCCGTCGATATAGTATTTGCCCCACACATGTTTCATCGGGGCGAAATCGGGATATTTGGTTACATACGATTCCGTGCGAACGCCGATTTGTGCGATACGGTAACGGACGATGCTGGCAGTCGCGCTGCTCTTGGTGGCAGGTCCCGGTTTGTAGTAGTTGTTTACGATGTTTACTTTCATGCCTTCGCCACCGTAGCAACCGTTACCCGACCAATTGTAGAATACGTTGTTGCGCAGGTCCATGTATTCGCGTGTTTGCGTTCCGGCTTTCGGACCTAAGCGGGGGCAGCGGCTGTCGTGGTGTGCCATCAGATTGTGGTGGTACGAGGCTTTGGCTCCGCCCCAGTTTCCGCCGTAACCGTGTGCGCCTTTTCCGTGTCCGGCAGTCCGCAGGCTTTCCGAAACGATACACCATTGCACGGTCAGGTTATCCGAGCCGTACACCGACATACATTCATCCACGCTCCAACTTACCGAGCAGTGGTCGATGATGATGTTTTGGCGATCCCATCCGCCCAACGCGTCATCTTCTTGTCCGCTACCGTTTCCCATGCGGAAGCGCAGGTAACGGATAATGATGTTGTTGGCTGAAATTTTTACCGGATAATCGGCGATACAGATACCGTCGCCCGGAGCCGTTTGTCCGGCGATTGTCAAATCGCCGTTGCTGATCTTTAATTCGCTCTCCAAATGGATCGTACCGGCAACATCGAATACGATGGTACGTTTCCCTTTTTGTAACAAGGCATATCTCAGACTGCCTGTTCCACGGTCGTTCAAGTTAGTTACGTGATAAACGTCTCCGCCTCGACCTCCTGTCGTATAGCGTCCGTGTCCTTCTGCTCCGGGAAATGCCGGAAGCTCTTCGGCAGAGAGGGTTATCCCCAAACCGCAGAACGAGAAGGCGAACAGCACATACGCCAATAATCGTTTCTTATTCATAAGTTTTTAAAAATTGTTATTAAACCGAAAGACTGTGCTTTTCGATTCAAGGTTGTTAATTTACATTCTACATCAATGAGGCTTTGAGAGCCAAAATACAATAACTTCTCTGTTCGGTATGATTCGAATAACAGATTCTACAGCACCGGGCAGAACATTTTCCTATTGTGGAAAAAACTGCCGATCTTCCGTTTCCGGAAATACGGTATTCAAATATAAGTCAATATTTTGGATTTTAAAATAGCCGATAATTAAAATATTTTCATTTTTGAGGAGAAAAAATCGGATACCGGTTTGCCCGCGTTTTCTATCTCTTGCGAATGAACGATTTACGAATGTTTTGTGCCGGATGCCGACCTCTCCGGAAAAATTTTCTCAGACCGATTTTTTTTCTTTTTCCCGCCTCTTTTTTCTTCGTTTTATCTTCGGTATGCCGGGCGTATGTTTGGGGTGGTTGCATCTGCGGCAGACAACAGGAAGTCATTCTGCCGTAGGGAGATGATACCTTCGATCAGCCTTGTCCCGACCGTATGGTTTTAGTTAAAAATACAATAAGTAAATATCGGGTGTCGGGATAGGCTAAGAACGACCCGCATCAAAGTTCAGTATGCTGTAAGGCAATACGTTTCTGAGATATGGTTGGAAAACGAAAGGGGGTTGCAAGCGAGAGCAGAAGCGGTCAAGAGAAAACTTGGATTGATTATGCCGAGGCGCAGCATTTGTTGAAATCTAAAAGTTTAAAATGCAATGTGCAGAAGAATCGGGCTAGGTCGTTTACTGATATAAATGACTTAGCCCGATTTCCGATGGTAACGCAACAGGTTGGGCATGATAACACACCGCTTTCGTTGGATTTGTACGGTGAAAAGGTTTATTCAAAAACCGGTTTCATGCCTAAATTGTACATCAGGAACGAATAAATATCTGTCCGGTAATCCGTGTCCATGTGGCGGGGCATTCCGGCTCCGTGTCCGGCATTGACACCGATGCGGATCAAGGTCGGGTGTTCGCCGCAGTTTGCCTCTTGCAGTGTGGCTGCAAATTTGAACGAGTGAGCCGGAACTACACGGTCGTCATGGTCGTTCGTCAATACTAATGTAGCCGGATAATCGGCAGTCCGCAGATTGTGCAGCGGCGAGTATCCCAGCAGATATTCGAACATTTCCGGACTCTCTTCGCTTGTACCGTAGTCGGTAGCCCATGCCCATCCGATCGTAAACTTGTGATACCGGAGCATATCGAGTACGCCGACAGCCGGCAGTGCTACGGCAAACAGGTCGGGGCGTTGTGTCATGCAGGCTCCGATCAGCAGCCCGCCGTTCGAGCCGCCGTGAATACCTAACTTCCGGGGATTGGTATAGCCTTTGCCGATCAGGTATTCGGCAGCCGATATGAAGTCGTCGAACACATTCTGTTTTTGCATTTTCGTTCCGGCGAGGTGCCATTCCTCTCCATATTCGCTTCCGCCGCGCAGGCAAGCCTCTGCATAGATACCGCCTTGTTCGAGGAACGGAACGACGGAGGTGATGAAGCGGGGTGACATGCTGATCGAGAAACCTCCGTAGCCGTAGAGCAGGGTGGGGTTCTTTCCGTCGAGGGTTATCCCTTTCTTATGTGTGATATACATCGGTATCTGTGTTCCGTCCTTGCTCGGATAGAATACCAGATTCGATTCGTATAATTCCGGATCGAAGTCGGCAGCCGATGCTTGAACCAGTTCCGAGCGGTTGCTGTCGCAGGCATAACGGTACAATGTCGGAGGATAGATGTAAGAGGTAAAACGGTAGAACAGGTCGTTTTCCGAGAAGTCGCCTTCGATTTCCCGAATACAGCCGATGCCCGGCAGTTCGATCTCGTGCAGCTTCGTCCCTTCGGGTGTGTAGGCAAACAGCCGGTCGCTCGCATTTACATTATAGCCGACAATCAGTTTACCTCCGGCGAACAGGTAGCGGTTGATCGCATGTTCCGATTCCGCTACGACGGTTTGCATCTTTTCGGGGTGTTTCGGATCTATCCGTACAATTTTGCCGCGCGGAGCTTCCCGGTTGGTATATAGGTAAAGATCCCCGTCTATGCGGTCGATGAATACATAGTCGTATGCGAAATCGTCGGCGACGGTTTTCATTGCCGGGCGTTTGCTTTTCACATCCAATAAATGCAGAGCATTGCCGGTGGTCGATTCTATTTGGCTGATAACCAAATATTGTCCGTCGGATGTGATTGTCGCTTCTACGCTGCGCAAGGGGTGGGCGGAATCTTTAAATACCACTTTGTCTTTGTGCGGATCATCGCCTAACTTGTGGTAATAGACCCGTTGATCCCGATTGGCGGCAGACATCTCTTGTCCGGCTTCCGGCTGGGGATAGGCACTGTAATAAAATCCGGACTCATCCCAGGCGATGTCCGAGAATTTCACCCATTCGATATGGTCGGGTAGAACACTCCCCGTTTCGGTATCTAAAACGAATATCTCGTTCCAGTCCGATCCGTTCCGGGCAATAGCATAAGCCAAATATCGACCGTCTTTCGAGAATTTGATATTCGACAGGGCTACGGTACCGTCTTCCGACAATGTATTGGGATCTAACAGTACACGGCTCTCTCCGTCGAGCGAATCCATGACATACAGCACATCTTGGTTCTGTATTCCGTCGTTTTTGAACGCATAATATTTCCCGTTCTTACGGAACGGGGCTTTCATCTGCGGAAATCCGGCGCAAGCCGCCATACGTTTGCGCAGAGCCTCGCGGAATGGAATTTTCGACAGATAGTCGTACGTTATTTCATTTTGGGCTTTTACCCATTGGGCGGTAGCTTCCGACCGGTCGTCTTCCAGCCAACGGTAAGGATCGGCGACAGCCCGTCCGAATATCGTATCCGTCACATCGCCTTTCGGCGTTTCGGGGTAAACGATTTTGTCCGATGAGGAGCAGGCGGATAGCATGCTGAGAGAACCGGCGATCATAAGGCAAGTTTTTATTTTCATATCGGGTTTTGTGTTAGATAAGTTATCGCAAACAGAAAGCCAGCCGAACATATTGAGGCATAGCTTATCATTTACAAACATACATAAAAAACACCGATTTTAATATCGTCATAATAAAAAAACGTCCCGTTTCTGTATTTGACTTTATGCCCGATCGGGGAGGCGGTCTGCTATAACCGGATCATGATATTTTATATTCAAGCATCTTTTCTCGCCTCCTGTTTGCTTCTGCCGAACCTTTAATTATATTTGTGTATAATTACAGTTGAAGAAATATAAAATCGATTCCGACGAGCCGTTACCGGATACCGGAAATAAACCGTTCTCTCATGAAAACATTTTCTCGATTATATCGTCTTATTGAAAACAATCCGGGAAAAGCATTTGCATTGACCTGTCTTTTTCTTACAGCCTATCAGCTGATTTCCGTCTTTTGGGGATTTGAATTGTGCGATTCGGGATTTTATATGACTTTCTACGATCACATCTTCGATGCGCCCGAAAGTGTGCAATACAACTTTATGTATTATCTGAGCGGAGTAGTGGGCGGAGCATTCATGGCTTTGTTTCCCGATGCCGGCATATTCGGGATCCGTCTGTTGGGCGTGGCGACCAATCTGCTCGCTGTCGCTTTGGTGTACGGTTTGCTCCGTAACCGGATACCCGTTTCGGCAATCATCATCGGTGTGTCGTTGGTCGTTATCTCTTATGCTGCCCTCCCGATGGCATTCTACAACGATCTGCTGACATGCCTTTTATATCTGCTCGCACTCTTTTGCCTGTTCAAGGGGTTGAGGCGTGATAGTAACCTCTATTTCGTGATCGGCGGATGTATAGTCGCATTGAATACTTTTGCACGGATTCCGAATCTCCTCGACTACGGCATTGTTCTGATTGTCATTCTGCATCAGCTGTATTATAAAGAGAGTGTGCGCCGTTGTGTCGTTCGGTGTTCGATCTTCACCCTTTCGTTCCTTGCGGGTATTGCCGGCATTCTGTTATGGATGAAACCGTGGGGACATTACGATTATTTTTTGAACAATTTGCAGGATCTGTTCTCCGTTGCGGGCGACGATAGTGGGACGAATGCCCATACCCTTGCCAATATGATAGGGGCACAGGTCAGGATCTACGGACGGGTCTTTAAGTTCGGTGTGAAAATACTTTTGATTTATGGTGTCCTGTATGGAACATGTCGGTATGTAAAAACTATCCTGTTGCGGCTACCGGTGCAGCTGGTTGCGTTTCTGTTGCTCGCTATCCTTTTTTATCGGGAAAATGCTGTGATTGTCCTCTCTGTTTTCTCCTTGATCGGATTGATCGGAAATATTATTTTAGCTGATAGCAAGGAGATAAAGATGTTGTCGTGGGCGGGGCTTTCCATGATGCTGATCATTCCGTTGGGCAGTGACGGCGGGATGTTCAACAACGGGAGCATTATCTATTGGTTAGGATTGCCGCTCGCCGTCTCGTTCTTCTTTTCCGTAAAAAATAAGATTCTGCCTCCTGCGTTGTCGGTACAAAACGCCGGAAAAACGTTAGGGTTCACTTTGGGCATATATGTGTTGGCTTGCGTGGCAAAAACAGCGGTCGGGGGCGTATATTTCGACGGAGGCACTCTGTTTGAAAAACGTTTTGCTGTCCGGAACGAAAGGACGAAGCATGTTTACACTACCCGCGAAAGAGCACGGATAATCAATGATCTGTTGGAAGGGATAGAACCGTACATCAAAGAGGGCGATTGCCTGTTTGCCTATGGCAGCATACCCGCAGTCAATTATATGACGCGGACGAAACCGTTTATCGGGTGTTCCTGGCCCGAATTGTTGAGCCTCCCTCTATTGAAACAAAAATTGGAAAATTATACAGGAACTCTTCCGGCGATATTAAGGCAGAAGTTCGACAGCATCGGACCGGAATTCGGGTTGCCCGACGAAAACTATCTGGTCGATTGCGGAGTGGAATCCGGTTCTTTTAAGAGCAATGAAAAGAGCCGTGTAGTAAATGAGTTTATGGAAAAGAACAATTACCGTATCGTTTTTGAAAATCAATATTTCGCTTTGTTCCTACCGCAATAAACAGAACTCCCCCGTCACAATTTTGCTTGTGGCGAGGGAATTCCTGTATTGGGATGCTTCGGGGCATCCTGTCTCGGTATCCGCCATGCGGCGGTATGTGCCTATTTGCATTTCTGCTCTTGCACGCAGGCATCCAGAACGGCGATAGTCGTCAAGTTCACGATGTCGCGCGACGAGCTGGCGATGTCGGTGAAGTGGATCGGCTTGTTCAGACCCATTTGTATCGGTCCGACGAACTCTGCCACACCCATTTCGAGCATCATTTTGTAAGCCGTGTTGGCTGCGCTCAGGTTCGGGAAGATGAGCGTGTTCACTTCACGTCCGTACAGTTTGTTGAACGGATAGCTTTCGTCGCGCAGCTTGTTGTTGATAGCGAAGTTTACCTGCATCTCGCCGTCGATAGCCAGATCGGGATAGCGCTCTTGCATTACCTTCACCGCATTCCGTACCCGGAGCGGGCTGCCTTCTTTGTCTGCGCCGAAGTTTGAATACGACACCATTGCCATTACCGGTTCGGTTGCGAAAAATTTCACCGATTCGCGGGCGAGGGACGCGATGTCGATCAATGTATCGGTATCGGGATGCCGGTTGATCAGCGTGTCGGCGAGGAAGAACGTACCTTTCTTGGTGTTCATGATGTGCATGGCTCCGAAGTGTTTATATCCGTCGCGGATGCCGATTACCTCTTTGGCGATTTGTATCGTCTCGGTATATTTCGAATAGGTGCCGGTAATGAATGCATCGGCATCGCCTACCTCTACCATCATCATACCGAAATAGTTGCGGTCGTACATCTTCTCGCGGGCTTCGGTATAGGTGATCCCTTCGCGCTCCCGTTTAGCCGCAAGGGCACGGGCGTAACGTTCGCGGCGTGCCTCTTCGTCGGGGTGACGGAGATTGATGATCTGCATTCCTTCGAGGCTGATACCGATCTGTGCCGCTAGTTTCGAGATGAACTCGTCGTTGCCCAGCAGGATCGGCTGGCAGATCCCTTCGTGTTTTGCCGTGTAGGCGGCTTGCAACATATTGGCGTGGTTGGCTTCGGCGAATACCACCCGTTTCGGATTCTTTTTCGCCATCTCGGTCAGTTCGCGCAACATCTTGTTGTCGTAGCCCATCAACTCTTTCAATTTGTTGTTGTACGCCTCCCAGTCGGTGATCGGGCGTTGTGCCACACCCGATTCCATTGCCGCTTTGGCGACAGCCGGAGCAACCGCCGTCAATAGTCTCGGGTCGAGAGCTTTCGGTATGATGTATTCCGGTCCGAACGTAATGCTTTCCAAACCGTAAGCCGCATTTACGAAATCCGGCACATGCTCTTTGGTCAGTTTGGCGATGGCATACGTTGCGGCGAGTTTCATCTCTTCGTTGATGGTGGTTGCACGTGCATCGAGTGCGCCGCGGAAAATATAAGGGAAACCCAATACGTTGTTGATCTGGTTGGGATAATCGGAACGTCCGGTAGCGAAGATCAAGTCCGGACGAGAAGCTTTGGCTTTGTCGTAAGCGATTTCCGGATTCGGGTTTGCCAAAGCAAATACAATCGGCCGGTCGTTCATCGATTGCACCATTTCGGGTGTCAGCACGTCGGCAACCGAGAGTCCGAGGAATATATCGGCACCGCGTACTGCATCGGCAAGCGTATGCACGTCGGTACGCGACGTGGCGAACTGGCGTTTGGCTTCGTTCAGATCGGTGCGGTCGGTAGTGATTGCCCCTTTGCTATCCACCATGACGATATTTTCGCGACGGATACCCAACCCCATGTACAGTCGGGTGCAGGAGATTGCCGCTGCACCTGCGCCGTTTACCACTAATCGCGCCTCCTCGATTTTTTTACCTTGTATCTCCAATGCGTTCAGCAATCCGGCACCGGAGATAATGGCTGTACCGTGCTGGTCATCGTGCATGACGGGAATATCCAGTTCGTTTTTCAGCCGGGTTTCTATTTCAAAACACTCCGGAGCCTTGATATCTTCCAGGTTGATACCGCCGAAGGTTGGGGCGATAGCCTTGACAGCTTGGATGAAACGTTCCGGATCTTTTTCGTTTACCTCGATATCGAACACGTCGATACCTGCGAATATTTTGAACAGCAATCCTTTTCCTTCCATGACCGGCTTGCCGGCAAGCGCGCCGATGTCGCCCAGTCCGAGTACGGCGGTGCCGTTGGAAATCACAGCCACCAGATTCCCTTTGGCGGTATATTCGTATGCTGTTTCAGGTTTTTTTTCGATTTCGAGGCACGGTTCAGCCACGCCCGGAGTATAGGCGAGCGAAAGATCCCGTTGCGTACTGTATGGTTTGGTAGGGTTCACCTCTATTTTTCCGGCTTTCCCTTCGCTGTGGTATCTCAGCGCATCCTCTTTTGAAACTTTCGACATAGTGTTTATTTTTTTTATGTAATATTTGAGATAAGGTGTGGCGAATGCGGATTCGGTCATAAGGCGGTTGCTTGTTTCCCCGATTTTTAAACCAACATCTGTTCGGACTTTTCCTATTGAAAAACAGTTGGATAAATATACAAAAGGAAGCGGCAGGAATCCTATCGGACAAGAGAATCCGTATCGAACTTCCGGTGCAAATATAGCGAAAGGCGAGCGCAGAGTCAAATTTATTTGAACTATGCCGAGCCGCCTCCTATATTCTACAAATATAGCGAAAGGCGAGCGCAGAGTCAAATTTATTTGAACTATGCCGAGCCGCCTCCTATATTCTATAAATATAGCAAAAGGCGAGTGCAGAGTCAAAATTATTTGAACTATGCCGAGCCGTTTCCTATGTTCGCGCTCTGCGCAAAGATAGAGGTAGTTTGTGAAAACGGGGAGGCGATTTTATTTAATTTTTGTAGAAAAATCGATCGTATGTTCTGTTTTTAGACTAATTAAAAGACGTATAATAAAAAATAACAGTTGAAAACTTTTAAAACAAAAAAAGTTTTCTAATTTTGCGCAGTCCAAAAAGGATTGTTTTTTTATGTTTACAGAATTACAGCAACAAATATTGGATCGTGCGATGCCGCTTTTTATGCAGTATGGCATCAAATCGGTAACGATGGATTTCCTCGCTGAAAAGTTGGGGATGTCGAAGCGTACCCTTTATGAGAATTTTGAAAATAAAAAAGAACTGTTGAATGCTTGTTGGGAAAGCATAAGCGAACGGGGGGAGGCACAACGGAAAAAAGTATTGTCCGAGGGCAGAAATGTAATGGAGATCATGCTTTCTGAATATCGGGCGGTAATCATGTTTATGCGTAACGCCAACCCTGCGTTTTTTTCGGATATTGTCCGGTTTTATCCGGAAGCGGATTCGAAGTTTAAGGCGACTAAGGAAGATCAAATCTATTTTACGACCGAGATATTGAAACGGGGAGTATCGGAAGGTTTTATTCGACCGGACATCAACTTCGAATTAGTCGCAAGCCATTTGGTGTATAACATGGAATCGGTGAAAACAGGTCATGGGCTGCTTTCCACCAAATACACATTTTCCGAAATTATCGAAACTTTATTCATTATCTTCATGCGTGGTATCGCTACGGCTGAGGGTGTGAACTTTATCGATGAATTTTTGGAAAAATTTAGGTCGGAAGAAAAAAAATGATATATCAATATATTACTGTATCGGAAATAGCAACCAAAAGAATGAGAATATGAACATGAGAGTGAGAGAGCGTATGTTGGCAATCTGTTTGCTGGCGTTTTCTGTTCCGGTGACGGTACATGCACAGGAGGCGGAGCAGGTACTTACGCTGGATTTGAAGAGTGCGATTACCGTAGCATTGAGTGAAAACCCGATGATCAAGGTAGCAGATGTAGAAGTGAAGAAAAAAGACTATTCGAAAAAAGATGCCATTTCGGGGCTGTTTCCCAAGATCGACGGTTCGGCAAGTTATAGCCGGGCGATCGAGAAGCAGACCATGTATATGGATACGAAAAATATGGGTAGCATGTTCGATCCTCTTTTCGGAGTGATCGGTGCGCTCCACCCCGAATTCGATCCGTCGTCGGTAACCGGAGGAAGCACTCAGTCCGAAGGCGGGAGCAGCGGGATGAAAGTCGGCTTGGACAATACCTATTCGTTGGGGTTCAATGCCACATTGCCTATTATCGCGCCCCAGTTGTGGAAAAGCATCTCCCTGTCCAAAGCCGATGTGGCTCAGGCGGTAGAAGCGGCGAGGTCATCGCGCCTGTCGATGGTCAATCAGGTGACGAAATCCTATTACGGCGTGTTGTTGGCACAGGATTCTTACAATGTGATCAAACAGAGTTACGACAATGCCAAGTTGAACGCACAGAATTTCCGGAACAAATACGAACACGGAACAGCTTCCGAATACGAAGTGCTGCGTGCCGAAGTGCAGGTGCGGAACCTCGAACCTTCGTTGCTTTCGGCAGAAAGTGCGGTAACCCTTTCGAAACTCCAACTCAAAGTATTGCTGGGAGTCGATATGGATGTCGAGGTCAATGTCGAAGGTCAGTTGTCGGATTATGAAGCCTCGATGTACGAGCAAACTCTTTCGATCGATACCTCCCTCGATCAGAACACCGATTTGCGTCAGTTGGATTTGCAGACAGCCTATGTGAAACAAGCCGTAAAGGTACAGCAAATGGCGTGGAGTCCTACATTGGCGGCATCAGCCGGCTACAACTGGATTTCGATGTCCGACGGAAACATGTTCAAGAACTTCCGTTGGTCGCCCTATTCTACGGTGGCACTGTCGTTGTCCGTTCCTATCTTTCAGGGTGGGTCGCGTGTATTCAAGGAGAAGCAAGCCAAAGCCAATCTGTTGCAAATGGGATTCCAGCGCGACAACCTTGTGCGCGGGCTTTCCATGCAGGTACAGTCGTCGATGGACAACATACAAAAATCGGTAAAACAGGTTGCATCCAACAAGGAAGGCGTGAAGCAGGCAGAGAAAGCCTATGCGATCATGCAGAAAAGTTTTGAAATAGGATCGGCGACTTTCATCGAAGTCAATGATGCCGATTTGGCACTGACGAGCTCGAAGCTCACCTACAATCAGGCAATCTACGATTTCCTGTCGGCAAAGACCGATCTGGAACTCTTGCTGGGCAATATCGACTTGGACCAGTACAAAACAGACGAGAAAAAATAAGGTAATATACACGGAAAATAAGAATAAACAACAATATGAAAAGAATGAGATTCTTGAATGTAACGGCTTTGTGTGCCGTGGTGATGCTTGCCTCTTGTGCCGGAGGTGAAAAGAAGGGGACGGTTTCGGACGGAGACGAAACCCCTATGGTGAAAATAGCCAAAGTAAATACGCAGCCTGTGCCGCAGGTGGCAGTCTATACGGCTACGGTAGAACCGTTCAAAAGAAACCAGATCATTTCGTCCATGCCCAACCGCATCAAAAAACTCTATGTCGAAGTTGGCGATCATGTGAAAGAGGGACAGAAACTGGTAGAACTGGATGCCGCCAATCTGACGCAACAGAAAGTACAGTTGGACAATATCAAATTGGAATACGACCGCGTTGTCGAATTGCAGAAAGTAGGAGGCGCGTCGCAACAGCAGGTAGACCAGCTCGGTACGCAATACGAAGCCACGAAAACCGCTTACGAGAATCTGTTGGAAAATACCGTACTTATCAGCCCGATACCCGGAGTGGTGACTGCACGTAATTTCGACGAAGGCGATATGGCGAGCGGTGCGGCTGTATATACCGTTATGCAGATCAATCCGGTAAAAGTATTGGTGAACGTTTCGGAGAGCGACTTCCGCAAAGTACATGTAGGTATGAATGTCGATATCAACCTCGATGTCTATGGCGATGAGGTATTCAAAGGAAAAGTATCGTTGATACATCCTACGATCGATGCCGCTACACGTACGTTCACGGTCGAGATCAATATCCCGAATGCTAAGGAGCGTATCCGTCCGGGAATGTTTGCCCGTGTCAATATGGACTTCGGCACCGAAAATCGGGTGGTCGTGCCCGATCGTGCGGTGATCAAACGTGCCGGATCGGGCGACCGTTTCGTGTATGTCTATAACGACGGCAAAGTAAGTTATAACAAAGTGGAACTCGGACGTCACATCGATACCACCTACGAACTGATTTCCGGCGTGGAGAACAATTCGTTCGTAGTGATTGCCGGTCAGGCGAAATTAGGCGACGGCATGGACGTGACTGTTGTCGAATAATCGGATACTCCGAACGGGAATGCTTCGATATGGCATTCCCTCGCATCATTAACAAATAAAAAATATATCTTATGAGTCTATATGAAGGTGCGGTGAAGAAACCGATTATGACTTCGCTCTGCTTTGTGGCGATTGCGATACTGGGTCTCTTCTCGTTACAAAAATTACCGATCGACCTCTATCCCGATGTCGAAAGCAATGTGATCATGGTGATGACGGCATATCCCGGAGCGAGTGCCGCCGATATTGAAACCAACCTTACCCGTCCGTTGGAAAATACGTTGAATGCGGTGAGCAACTTGAAACACATTACTTCGCAGTCGAAAGAAAATATGTCTTTGATCACGCTCGAATTCGAGTACGGTTATGACATCGATGTACTGACGAACGATGTGCGTGATAAACTCGACATGGTGAAATCCTCGTTGCCCGATGAATCGGAGACGCCGATCATTTTCAAGTTCGATGCCGATATGATTCCTATCGTACTCCTCTCCGTACAAGCCGAGGAGAGTATGCCGGCTCTCTATAAAATATTGGACGACAATGTGGCGAACCCGTTGGCTCGTATCAGCGGAGTAGGTACGGTCTCCATTACCGGTGCGCCCGAACGCGAAATACAGATTTATGTCGATCCCGAACGTCTCGAAGCCTATCATCTCACGGTCGAGGGTATATCGTCCGTGATCGGAGCTGAAAACCGGAACATTCCCGGCGGTACGTTCGATATCGGATCCGATACCTACGCATTGCGCGTACAGGGCGAATTTACCGATGCCCGTCAGATGAACGACATTGTAGTCGGTACGTTCAACGGACGGACAATCTATCTGCGCGATGTCGCCACGGTACACGACTCGGTGGAAGAACGTGCGCAAGAAGCCTATAACAATGGAGTGCAAGGTGCGATGATCGTGATTCAAAAACAGTCGGGTGCCAACTCCGTGCAGATTTCCAAAGCGGTGCTCGACGCATTGCCCCGCCTCCAAAAGAACCTGCCTTCCGATGTGAAACTCGGTATTATCGTCAATACCTCCGACAACATCAGCAACACGATCGACAGTTTGTTCGAAACCGTGATGCTGGCTTTGCTCTTCGTGACTTTGGTCGTACTCTTCTTCCTCGGTCGTTGGCGGGCTACGATTATCGTCGTAATTACGATCCCGATTTCGTTGGTCGCTTCGTTCATCTATCTGGCGATCACCGACAGTTCGTTGAACATCATTTCACTCTCCGCGCTCTCCATCGCTATCGGTATGGTGGTCGATGATGCGATTGTGGTATTGGAAAACGTGACGACACATATCGAGCGGGGTAGTGACCCGAAACAAGCCGCTATCCACGGAACGAACGAGGTCGGTATATCGGTTATCGCATCTACGCTTACTTTGATTGCCGTATTCTTCCCGCTCACTATGGTATCCGGTATGACCGGTATCTTCTTCAAGGAGTTGGGTTGGATGGTGACGATCATCATGATCGTTTCTACGACCAGTGCCCTTTCTCTCACACCGATGCTCTGTTCGCAACTGCTGCGGTTGAACCCCAAGCAATCCAAACTTTTCAAGCTGATTTATCATCCGATTGAACGCGGACTGGATCGTTTCGACGACTTTTATGCTTCGATATTGAATTGGTCGGTACGCCACCGTAAGACGGTAATATTCTCCTGTCTCGGTATTTTCGTTGCCAGTATGTTTTTGGTAAGTCAGGTAGGTACGGAATTCTTCCCCTCTCAGGATAACGGACGAATCGGAGTTTCGATCGAAATGCCTATCGGTACCCGTACCGAGATTTCGAAGGAAATATCCATGAAACTTTATGACCAGTGGACAAAGAAATATCCCGAAATCAAAGTTTGTAACTTCACCGTAGGTCAGGCAAGCACCGACAACGCATTCGCTTCGATGCAGGACAACGGTACGCATATCATTACTTTCAATATCAGCTTGATCGATCTCGAAGATCGGGATCGTTCGCTGTCCGAAATCTGCGACATGATGCGTGACGATCTGCGTCACTATCCCGAAATCCGCAAATTCGAAGTGAAATTGGGTGGAGGTAATACCGGCATGGGCGGACAGGCTACTCTCGACTACGAGATATACGGTTACAGTTTTGAAGAAACCGACCGGGTGGCAGCGATGTTGCAGGAAAAACTGCTCGCTATCAAAGGCTGTGCCGAAGTAATTATCAGCCGGGGTGAATACCAACCTGAATATCAAGTCGATTTCGATCGGGAAAAACTGGCGTTGAACGGTTTGAACCTCTCTACGGCGGCAACCTTCCTGCGTAACCGCATCAATGGATCTACCGCGTCGCTTTTCCGCGAAGAAGGAGACGAATACGATATCAAGGTCATGTATGCGCCCGAACATCGTACTTCGATCGAGGATATCGAGAATATCGTGATCTACAACTCGCAAGGCAAAGGCGTACGGGTGCGTGAACTCGGTACGGTCGTAGAACGCTTTGCTCCGCCTACGATCGAACGAAAAGACCGTGAACGTATCAATACCGTGTCGGCGGTGATTTCGGGTGTGCCGATGAGCGATGTGGTGGAAGCTATGGACAAGGAACTGAAAAAGATGGATATTCCGTTGGGTATCTCCGTGCAATTGGCAGGTACATACGAAGACCAGCAAGATTCGTTCGGCGACCTGTTCACGTTGATGATATTGATTATCCTGTTGGTATTCATTGTCATGGCGGCACAGTTCGAATCGCTTACCTATCCCTTCATCATCATGTTCGCCATTCCGTTCTCGTTCTCCGGAGTGTTCCTCGCCCTGTGGCTGTCGGGCAGCACCTTGAACGTGATGTCGTTGATCGGAGCCATCATGTTGATCGGTATCGTGGTGAAGAATGGTATCGTGTTGATCGACTACATTATTCTGAATCGTGAACGCGGACAAGGTATCGTTACGGCGGTAGTACAAGGCGGTAAGTCGCGTCTGCGTCCGGTAATCATGACCACATTGACCACGATACTCGGTATGGTGCCGATGGCTATCGGTACGGGCGAGGGTTCTGAAATGTGGCGTCCTATGGGTACGGCGGTAATCGGCGGTCTGACGGTTTCTACTATTCTTACCTTGATTCTGGTTCCGGTTCTCTATTGTGTATTTGCCGGAGTAGGAGTGAATCGTCGTCGGAAAAAACTACACAACCGTCTCGATGCGGAAGAAGCCGCACATTGATCTTGTTGCAAAATCATTTCGGCAGGGGAGTCTTCTCCTCTGCCGGTTTAAAAGAATAAAGATAAACTGCAAGCCGGGTGCAGAAGCGGTCAAGTAGAAACTTGAACCGATTTGCCGGGGCGCAGCGTTTATTGAAAATTAAAAATTTAAGATATGAAATCAGTACTTATCACGTTCGATCAAGCATATTATCATCGGATTATCGAACTGCTCGACAAACAGAGCTGTCGTGGATTCTCCTATTTCCCTACCATGCAGGGACGTGGGTCGAAAACCGGCGATCCGCATTATGGCAGTCATGCCTGGCCCTCGATGTGCTCCGCAATCATTACGGTGGTAGCCGACGAGAAAGTAAAAAAGCTGCTTGAAGCATTGCACGATATGGATGTCGCAACGCCCCAATTAGGTTTGCGGGCATTTACGTGGACGATAGAAGAAACAATCTAATCCGAAATAAACATTAGAAACTGAAAGAAGGGGTTGTGTCGAAATGCAAGTTTTCGATGCAGCCCCTTTTCGGTGCGTTAGAATGTTTAAGGTGAAAGGCTATGAGGATGTTTCGGTCGATCTAAAACCGTTTGATACCGAATGCGTCGAACGCTTTCCGGTGCGAAGCGGTCAGTGTAATCAGCACCGATATGAGCGATGAGGCGAAGATCGTCACCATCAGCATGATCTGGTAGCGGATAGCGACCGAAGGACTGCTGCCGCCGAGAATCTGTCCGGTCATGGTGCCCGGCAGGGCAATCAGTCCCATTACCGCCATCGAAGCGATGGTCGGGTTGAACGATTTCAACAAAGCCTCGCGCATAAACGGAGCCAGAGCCTCGCTACGGCTTGCACCGTTGCCCAACAGATAAAGATACTGTTGCCGCTCCCGTTCGATCGAGCCGTAGAACGTATTGAGCGCGATCACATTAGCCGAGAGCATATTGCCCAGTATCATGCCGCTGATCGGTACGAAATAACGGGCTTCGAACAGGTAGGGCGGACGTACGACCAATCCGAGGAAATAGAAATCTATAATCAATAACGAGATCAGAAACGCCGTTCCTACCGGTATGACCAGCATTTTGATCGGCAGTCGGGTACGTTGCAGGACGGTGTAGGTTGCGATGCCGATCATGATAAGTACCCACAACAGGTTCACCCACACATTGTTCCACTCAAACAGATACTCCAAATAGAACCCGATGAAAAACAATTGTATGGTCATGCGGGCGGCGGCGATTATGGTACTCTTTACCAAGCCTGTGCGATAGTAGTATAAGAAGAAAACGGGGATCAGCAACAGTAAAAAGCCGATCGCCATTTCCCCATATCCGATGTTGATTGTCTCCATAATATCTTATTCGTGAATACCGATACCGATTTCCCGGTCGAAAGCCCCGATAACCCGCCGGTCGTGAGAAACCATGACGACGGTAGCCGATTCGAGCGACCGGATGTAACGGATTACCCGTTCTACCGACTCGGGATCGAGAGCCGAGGTCGGTTCGTCGAGCAGGACGATCTCTTTGCCGAGCAGTGCGGCGATCATCAGCATGATACGTTGTCGCTGTCCGCCCGAAATCTCGATGTTTCGTTTATCGTACAATACGGCTTCCAAACCCAACCGTTCGAAGTGGTCGAGCACCGTTTCCCGTGCGGGCATATTTCTACGGTTGGCGCGTAACCGGAACGGAGCCTCGATTGTTTCCCGTACCGTGTCGTAGGGCAGGGTGAACTCTTGGGGCAGCCATGCGATACGTTGCCGTATCGAAGTTACCGACGCCCCGGTCAGTTCTTTCCCGTCAATCTCTATCCGTCCTTCGTCGGGACGTACAAAGCCCGGTATAGATGCGAGAAGGGTGCTTTTCCCTTTGCCCGAGGGCCCGAAAAGCACCACTTTCTCACCTCGTTCGATGCAGCACGAAAAGTGCTGCATCAGAGGTTTATGGTCGTAAAAGAATGTAACGTCTTTAAATTCAATCATGAACGTACTGTTTTTACTCTGCCGTCGGTTTCAGCCATTTGTCGAGCCAGCGGAAGAAGATCCGGTGCCAGAGCACTGCGTTTTGCGGTTTTTGAACCCAGTGGCATTCATCCGGGAAGATCAGCATTTCGGCAGGTACGCCGCGCAGTTTCGCTGCATTGAATGCCGACATGCCTTGCGAAGCGAGGATGCGGAAATCGTATTCCCCGTGTATGACGAGAATCGGCGTATTCCATTGGTCTACGAACTTGTGCGGAGAATTGGCGAAAGTCCGTTGGGCGATCTTGTTGTCCTTTTCCCACGGAGCGCCGCCCATATCCCAATTGGCGAACCACATCTCTTCGGTTTCGAAATATTGTTGCTCGATGTTGAAGATGCCGGCATGAGCGATGAAAGCCTTGAACCGGTCTTTGTGGTGTCCTGCCAGCCAGTAAACCGAGAACCCGCCGTAACTTGCACCCACAGCACCCATACGGTCGGCATCGACATACGGTTCTTTTGCCAGAGCATCGCTTGCGCTCAGGTAGTCTTTCATATTCTGACCGCCGTAGTCGCCGCTGATCTGTTCCAGCCATTCCTGTCCGAATCCGTACAAGCCCCGACGGTTCGGTGCGATGACGATGTAGCCGTTGGCTGCCATCATTTGCAGGTTCCAGCGGTACGACCAGAACTGGCTTACCGGGCTTTGCGGACCGCCCTGGCAGTAAAGCAATGCCGGATATTTTTTGTTCGGGTCGAAATTCGGTGGATAGACAACCCATGCCAACATCTCTTTGTTGTCGGTCGTCTTTATCCAGCGTTCTTCTACGCGGCCCATTGTCACCTGGTCGAGTATTTCTTTATTTTCGAACGAAATTTCGGCGATGCTCAGGTCGGTCGGGTCGATGGTGTAAATTTCGTCGGGTTGCGATAACGAGTGGCGGGTAGCCACGATGCAACGGTCGCTCACCGGAATGAATGTTCCGTAGTCGTAATAGCCGGTCGTGATCTGCTTGATCGTTTTGTCGGCAAGCGTTACGTTGAACAGGTGTACCTCGCCGCGGTACGGTGCGCTGAAATATACCGAACGGTTGTCGGGTGCCCATGCTGCACCGTCGGCGCTGTAATCGAAGTCGGAGGTCAGGTAATTTTTCTCGCCCGTAGCCATATCCAAGACGAATACCCGGTTTTTATCCGATTCGTAAC
The DNA here is from genome assembly GCA_900538555.1 of uncultured Porphyromonadaceae bacterium. Taxonomy (GTDB): domain Bacteria; phylum Bacteroidota; class Bacteroidia; order Bacteroidales; family Barnesiellaceae; genus UMGS27. The sequence goes on along the minus strand of UPYI01000001.1, from coordinate 283,154 downwards.
CGTCGCGTTCCATGCTGGTCCACAACAGATATTTCCCGTCGGACGAGAAACTCGGGTTGGTATCGTAACCCATCATGCCCTCTGTGAGATTGCGCGATGTTTTCGAGGCGATGTCGTAGAGGTAGATGTCCGAGTTGGTCGATAAGGAGTATTCCAGACCGGTCTTTTTGCGGCATACGTAGGCGATGCTCTTGCCGTCCGGAGCCCATGAGAACGATTCCGTGCCGCCGAACGGTTTCATCGGCGACTCATACGGTTCGCCTTCAAGCAGGTCGGTCAGTTCGCCGATCTTCTCTCCGTCGAACGATGCGATGTAGGGATGCGGAATCTCTTCCACCCATTCGTTCCAATGTTTGTACATCAGGTCGTCGATCACTCTGCCGGTCGCTTTATCCAGATCGGGATAGATGTCCGAAGCGGTTTCGATAGCCTTGATATTGCAGATCAACAATATTTGTGTTTCGTCCGGCGAAAGCAGGAAGCCCTGTATATCGCGTTCGAGGTGGCTGATCTGCCGGCGATGGCTGCCGTCGGCATTCATCACCCACAATTGGTAACTGCCGCTTTCTGCCGAGAGGAATGCGATTTTATCGCCTCCGTCGATCCATACGCCGTTCAGTTCCGAGCCGGCGGTATGAGTAAGTTGTTTCCGTCCGCTGCCGTCGATGTTCACGACCATCAGTTCCCGGTTCGATTTGTTTTGGGCTACATCCACATACGAAACTCCGTATAAAACTTTTTGTTTGTCCGGAGAAACTACCGGATCGCTGATTCGTCCGAAAGCCATCAGCACATCGGTATTCATAATACCGTTTTCAACCTTCACCGAAGGTTTTTCGATGATACTGCCTCCCGATGTGGAGGAAGATTGACAGGCTGTCAATAATAAAGTTCCAGCCATAGCCGATACGAATAAATGTTTCATGTAAAAAACTGTATTTATGTGTGTCGCGGCAGTTTCCCGCCGCCGGATTTATTTTTTAATTTCGAAGTTGGCGTGCGATTTCCGTTGCCATGCTTGGGGCATCCGTGCATGAGATTACATATTTTCGTCCCGACCTCAACCGTACCAGAACCAACTGGTTGAGATTGGTGGCGTAGACAAAGAAATGCTTTAACTCCTGATTGTGGAACCATCCCCAATAGCCTAAGAATCCGCCGCTGCCGCAGGTACGTGTGAAATTCATGGTGCGTTGATAGGGTTCTGCCGATTCGATTTCGCTTAACGGAATGACTTTGCTGGCTACGATACGTTTGATTACTAACGTATCGGGCGTTATGGCTATGTATCGGGGGCAATAGAACAGACCGCTGAACAACAGTGCGAGAAATGCGGTTAGTATGGTGATTGCCACCCACGGTTCGAGTGGCTTCTGTTCGTCTTGCCAGATAAAGGGTATGGCGAACAGAAGAACGACTAACCCGTTCATCCAAAGAGGGGATTTGCCCCACGAACATTTCTGCCGATATATTTCCATAATCGAAATTTTACCGTAGGTAAAGTTAGTGATAATCTTCGGTATTTCCGTACGATCGGTTGATAAAACTTGTCATACGGCTTGTCCTTTCCGCTTGACGGGTTATTTGCGCTTTTTCCGGCTACGGTTGTCGGGACGGAACGCCGTCGTATCTCCGCTTCTCTTGGCGGGTCGGTTGTCCGAATACCTGCCGGTGCCGTATCGTTCTTTATCGTTGCCTTTCGATCGCGGATCGGATTGGCTTTGCCGGACGTTTTTCGGGGAAGCGGCATGTCCGTACAGGCGGTTCAGCAGATCGGGACGGTGCATCCGTTGCAACGATTGTTGTATGTCGTGTTGCTGTTCAGGCTGATACCAGAAGAAATATTTGCGTTGTCCCAATTTTTCCCGGGCATCGCGGGCGGTATATACTTTTTCGCCGGTATAAGGATGATACCCGGTATAGTAAATTTCGGTGGCGAGCGTCATGGGCGTGGGCGTGAAGTCCTGAACCTGTTCCAAATGGAAATGCAGGCTTTTGGTGATGGCGGCAAGTTCTGCCATGTCTTCTTCCGTGCAGCCGGGATGGCTGGAAATGAAGTAGGGAATGAGTTGCTGGTTCAGTCCCTCTTCTGCGTTTACCCGGTCGAAAATCCGTTTGAATTGTCCGAACTGTCCGAACGAAGGTTTGCGCATCAGATTCAACACCCGGTCGGAGGTGTGTTCCGGAGCCACTTTCAATCTTCCCGACACGTGGCGGGCAATCAATTCGTGTGCATATTGCATCGAGCATCGGTTCAGGGTTTCATCTTTGTGCCGATGCAGGATCAGGTCGTATCGTACGCCGCTGCCGATAAACGATTTCTTGATACCGGGCAATGCGTCTACCGCGTGATAGATGTCTAATAACGGCTGGTGGTCGGTTTGCAGGTTCGGGCAGACCGCCGGATGCAGGCACGAAGGACGTTTGCATACTTCGCAGGCTTCCCGTTTGGCTCCGTGCATCCGGTACATATTGGCTGACGGACCGCCCAGGTCGCTCAGGTATCCTTTGAATCCCTCCATTTCGGTCAAGGCTTTTACCTCTTTCAATATGGACTTTTTGGAACGTGAAGCGATGAACTTACCTTGATGAGCCGATATGGTGCAGAAGGCACAGCCCCCGAAACATCCCCGGTGCAGGTTCACCGAAAATTTGATCATTTCGTAAGCCGGAATGGTTTTGCCCCGGTATTTGGGATGCGGCATACGGGTGTAGGGCAGGTCGAACGATGCGTCTATTTCGCTTTCGCTCATGGGCGGATAGGGCGGATTCACCATAACGGCACGGTTGCCGGTCGCCTGCCACAGGCGTTTGGCATGTATCTTGTTCGATTCCTCTTCGATATGACGGAAGTTTTCCGCCTGTGCTTTTTTGTTGGCAAGGCAATCGCTGAAAGAGTGCAGGACGATGTCCGTTTCGTTTTCGGTGACGGTGGGGAGCTCCTGTAACGGACGGAGTACGACCGTTTGCGGAATGTCGGTGATATTTCCGATCGGTTCGCCATTCCGAAGCCGTCGGGCAATCTCGATGATCGGTTTTTCCCCCATGCCGTAGATCAACAGGTCGGCGGGGCATTCGGTCAGTATGCTGGGCAGCAGTTTGTCCTGCCAGTAGTCGTAGTGCGACAATCGGCGGAGCGAAGCCTCTATGCCTCCTAACAAGATCGGGGTATCGGGATAGAGCGACCGGAGAATCTTGCTGTACACGATACTCGGGTAGTCGGGACGCATGCCGTGTCTGCCGTCGGGTGTGTACGCATCGTCGCTGCGCAACCGTTTGTTGGCGGTATAGTGGTTTACCATGGAATCCATGGCACCGGGCGAGATGCCGAAGAACAGACGGGGTGCGCCTAATTTCTTGAAGTCGCGCAGGTCATCCCGCCAGTTAGGCTGGGGAACGAGCGCCACCCGGAGCCCGGCGGCTTCGAGTGTACGACCGATAACGGCAGCACCGAACGACGGATGATCCACATACGCATCGCCCGAAAACAGGATTACGTCGATGTAGTCCCATCCCCTTAGCTCGATCTCTTTCTGCGTAGTCGGCAGCCAGTCTTGTAACCGGTATGTCTTGCCCATATATTCCTTTCTTTTGCAGTGAATTAGTTCAGACCCTCTATTTCGCCATCGACGATTCGGATATGGTTTGCCTGCGGCACTTTCGGAAGTCCGGGCATACGCATCATCTCACCGACTAATGCCACGATGAATCCGGCACCGGCGTTGATCTCTATATCGCTTATTTTCAGTTCGAAGTCTTTTACTGCTCCGTATTGTTTCGGATTGCCCGAGAAAGAATACTGTGTCTTGGCGATACAAACCGGCAACCGGTCGTAATTCCATTCCGAGATCTGTTTCAGTTTCTTTTCGGCGGCACTGCTGAATGTTACCTCTCCTGCTCCGTAAATGCTCCGGGCAACCTTTATGATTTTGGTACGTGGCGAATCTTCGTCGGCGTAAGTGAAGCGTATCGGTTGGGAGGGGGTGTTTTCGATCAGTTCGACGGCAGCCTGAGCCAATTCTGCTGCGCCTTTTCCTCCCTCCATGTATGCGTTGTTGATGACGCAACGCACGCCGAGCGTACGGCAATGTTCCATGACTGCCTCCATCTCCTCGTCGGTATCGGTTGCGAAACGGTTGAAGCAAACCAATACGGTCTGCCCGAACGATTGCAGGTTGGCGATGTGTTTGTCCAAATTGGCGAATCCTTTTCGAAGACCTTCGATGTTCGGTTGTTTGATCTCGTCCAATGCCACGCCGCCGTGCATTTTCAGGGCTTGCGTAGAGGCGACCAATACCGATAGATCCGGTTTCAATCCGCTTGCCCGGCATTTGATGTTCAGGAATTTTTCCGCTCCCAGATCCGCTCCGAATCCGGCTTCCGTCACGACATAATCGCCGTAGGTCAATGCCATTTTCGATGCGATGATCGAATTGCAGCCGTGGGCTATATTGGCAAACGGACCGCCGTGGACGAATACGGGTGTATGTTCGGTGGTCTGTACCAGATTCGGGTGAATAGCGTCTTTCAGCAAAGCGACGATAGCCCCTGTTACGCCTAAGTCCTGAACGGTAAACGGCGTATTGTCGTGGCGTATGGCGAGGACGATACGTCCGATGCGCTCTTCCAGATCCTGCAAGTCGCGCGACAGGCAGAGGATCGCCATAATTTCCGAGGCGGGAGTGATGTCGAATCCCGTTTCGGTAGGGATGCCGTTGCTCAATCCGCCCAATCCGGTGATGATATGCCGCAGTCCGCGGTCGTTGATATCCAATACCCGCCGCCATAAAATCTTTTTCAATCCGCAATTTTCGGCACGGTTCTGGAAAATGTAATTGTCGAGCAGGGCGGCAATCAGATTATTGGCTGCCGTTATGGCGTGGAAGTCTCCGGTGAAATGCAGGTTGATATTATCCGACGGCAATACCTGTGCGTAGCCTCCGCCGGTAGCACCGCCTTTCATGCCGAAGCAAGGACCTAACGACGGCTCGCGCAAAGCGATTACCGCATTTTTGCCGATGTAGTTCAGACCCAATCCTAATCCGATGCTGACGGTCGTTTTTCCTACGCCCGCTTTGGTGGCGGTAATGGCGGTTACTAAAATCAGATGGTGGCGTTTTACACGTTCCTCGTCGATGAGGCTCATGGGCACTTTGGCGATATACTTTCCATAATTATATACGTCGTCTTCGTCTATGCCGATCGACGCGGCGATTTCGCGGATATTCTTCAACTCTGTTTCGTGGGCGATTTCAATATCGGATTTCATTGTACGGATATATTAAATAGCTATATGTATTATCGGTTTTTCTGAACCAGTTCTTCCAATTTCAGCAGTTCGTCGCGCAACTGGGCGGCTTCGATGAACTCCATGCGCTTGGCGGCATCCGCCATGGCTTTGCGCGTACGTTCGATGCTTTTTTCGAGCTGCTCTTTGTTCATATATTTTACAACCGGATCGGCTGCAATGTTCGCCGTGTGCGAATATTCCTGACTGTACGGAATATGCGGATCGGGAGCCGTCCCGTTTTTCTCTTGGGCGAGGATGGAGGTCTGTGCTTTTTTAATCGCTTGCGGAGTGATGTGGTTCGCTTCGTTGTAAGCCAATTGTTTTTCGCGCCGGCGGTTGGTCTCGTCGATCGTTTGCTGCATGCTCTCCGTGATTTTGTCTGCATACATGATTACACGCCCGTTCAGGTTTCGGGCGGCACGGCCTACGGTCTGTGTCAGGGAGCGGTGCGAACGGAGGAATCCCTCTTTGTCGGCATCCAGAATCGCTACGAGCGAAACCTCCGGCAGGTCTAATCCTTCACGCAGCAGGTTTACGCCGATCAGTACATCGTACACGCCGGCACGCAGGTCTGCCAATATCTGTATGCGGTCGAGCGTATCGACATCCGAATGGATATAGTTGCAGCGAATATCTAATTTCAGCAGATAAGCATTCAGCTCCTCTGCCATGCGTTTGGTCAAGGTTGTCACCAACACCCGTTCGTCGCGTTCGATACGCAACTGTATCTCTTCCAGCAGGTCGTCTATCTGGTTCAGGCTGGGTCGTACTTCGATCACCGGATCTAACAATCCGGTCGGGCGGATTACCTGTTCGACCACGACGCCCTCGCTTTTCTCCAATTCGTAATCGGCAGGTGTCGCGCTGACGTAAATGACCTGTTTGGCCAGCGATTCGAACTCGTCGAATTTTAGCGGACGGTTGTCGATCGCGGCGGGAAGCCGGAATCCGTATTCCACCAGATTCATTTTGCGCGAACTGTCCCCGCCGAACATGGCGCGGATCTGCGGTATGGTAACGTGGCTTTCGTCGATAATCGTCAGAAAATCGTTCGGGAAATAATCGAGCAGGCAGAACGGCCGTGTGCCGGCATTGCGACCGTCGAAATAACGCGAGTAGTTTTCGATACCGGAACAGTGTCCCACTTCGCGGATCATCTCCACGTCGTAGGTTACCCGTTCATAGAGCCGTTTGGCTTCAAGGTTCTTGCCGATAGATTTGAAAAACTCCACCTGTTTGCCCAGGTCGATTTCGATTTCGCCGATAGCCCGGTCTATCCGCTCTTTCGTGGTGACGAAGATATTGGCAGGGAAAATATTGTAAGAGTCGAATGTCGAAATGCTGTATCCCGTAGCCGGATCGACAGTCTCGATACTTTCGATCTCTTCCCCCCAGAAGATGACGCGGATGATTTTCTCGTCGTATGCCAGATAAATATCTACCGTATCGCCTTTTACCCGGAAATTTCCCCGGTTCAGTTCTATTTCGTTCCGGCTGTAAAGAGCATCTACCAGCCGTCGTAGAAATGCGTTTCGCCCGATATTGCTGCCTACCGACACTTCGATCACATTGCTGTGGAAATCTTCGGGGTTGCCGATACCGTAGAGGCACGACACCGACGATACGACAATAACATCTTTACGTCCCGACAGGAGCGAGGAGGTGGTAGATAACCGCAACCGGTCGATCTCTTCGTTGATCGCGAGGTCTTTTTCGATATAGGTATCCGTGCTGGGAATGTATGCCTCCGGTTGATAATAATCGTAATACGATACGAAATATTCCACCGCGTTGTCGGGGAAGAAGTTTTTGAATTCGCCGTATAATTGCGCGGCGAGCGTTTTGTTGTGGCTCAAAATCAGGGTGGGGCGCTGAACCTTTTCGATCACGTTCGCCATCGTAAAGGTTTTTCCCGATCCGGTTACTCCTAACAAGGTCTGGTAGGGAACTCCGTCGGCTATGCCGCGGCTCAGTTCCTCGATGGCTTCCGGTTGGTCGCCGGTAGGTTTATAAGGCGAAACGATTTTGAAATCCATAACTTGCTTTCGGGGAAAATTATTCTTCCGGAATGACGAGGCACAAGATCAGATAGGCGATTGTCATGGGAACCACTGCGGTAATAAAGCAGAGGAGGATAGCGATAACCCGTAGAACGGTCGGGTCGATTCCAAAATAAACACCGAGACCACCGCACACACCACCGATTTTACGATCTGTAATCGAGCGGGTTAATTTTTTCGTATATGTCATTGTGAATTTGTTTTTAGTCGATCTTTAAAAAAATACCCATGATCCGGCAAAAGTACATAAAAAAGTAATTATTTGCAACTCGAAAAATACGAGGATTTTCGGCTTCGGACCGATACGTTGCCTACGGGGGAAATTTAGATGTTATAAACTTGTTTGTATATCGGCTTTATCTTATCTTTGCATAAGATAATGTGAGCCGAATATAGAGTCTGGTTTTAAAATGCCGCTTGTCTTCTGTAAAGATAAGTGCGCGGTCGTACGAATTACGGGGCGGATAGGCTTGCCCCTTTCGGTAAGATCTTCAACGGTTAAGAACTTGCCGGAGTGCGATGGGAGAAAAGGACTTTCATCACTGTATTGTAACCTGAGAACGATAGCATGAATATACTTATAGCCAATAAATTTTACTACAATCGGGGAGGGGATTGCATTGCGTCGATCGCGCTGGAACAGTTGTTGAAGGCGAAAGGCCATCAAGTGGCATTTTTCAGTATGCAGCATCCGCAGAATTTTCCGTCGGAATGGTCGGAGTTTTTCCCGTCGAATGTGGATTTTCAGGCGGGCGGTATTTCGTCGAAATTGAAAGCCGCCGGACGTATATTCGGTGCGGGTGAGGTCAGGTCCCGGTTCTTGAAATTGGTAGACCGCTTTAAGCCCGACGTGCTTCACCTCAACAATATTCATTCGCAATTATCTCCGGTTATTGGCGAACTGGCGCATCAGAAAGGAGTCAAGGTCGTATGGACATTGCACGACTACAAACTGGTATGTCCCAACTATATCTGTCTGAAATCGGGCAAACCTTGTGAGGAATGTTTGCAACGGGGCGCGTTTCCTGCGTTGCGAAACCGGTGTATGAAAGGCAGTCTGCCAGCCAGTCTGCTTGCCTTTATGGAGTCGGTCTATTGGAATCGCGAACGACTGATAAACAACACCGATTACTTTGTCGCTCCCAGTTCGTTTATGAAACAGATCATGGTGCGGGGCGGGTTTCCGGAGGCGCAGGTGAAAGTGATTCCCAACTTTATGAATCGCGACTTCTCCGGTAAATCCGAAACGAAATCCGATTATTATTGTTACGTAGGTCGTTTGTCGGGTGAGAAAGGCGTGCAAACCCTGCTCGATGCGGCGAAAGAATTGCCGTACCAGTTGTTTATAGTCGGTACCGGACCGTTGAAAGATTCGTTGCCCGATACCTGCGGTCATATCCGTTTTCTCGGCTTTAAGGAATGGAACGAGCTGAAACCGATTGTCAGTCGGGCACGTTTTGTCGTTGTTCCTTCGGAATGGTACGAAAACAACCCGTTCTCCGTTATAGAAACCCATTGCTTGGGAACTCCGGTTCTGGGAGCGAATATCGGCGGAATACCCGAACTGATCGATGCTCCGACAAACGGAATGCTGTTCGAACCGGGAAATAAGGAAGAATTGAAAACGAAGATCGAAACGATGTATAATGCCTCGTTCGATTACGATAATATCAGTACGCAGGCGATTCGTCGTTTCTCTGCGGAAACATATTACGACGAAATAATAAAACTTTACAGATAGAGTATGCAGAACGAAAAATATACGATTCCGTCACCTACCGATATGTGCATTATTACCACCTATCGTTGTCCGATGCGTTGTAAAATGTGCGATATTTGGCAGAACCCGACGGAAAAAAGTAAAGAGATACAACCCAAGGATTTGGAGATATTGCCCAAAGTGAAATTTGTGAATATCACGGGCGGAGAACCTTTCATTCGTGAAGATCTGGACGAGATAGTCGAAGTGCTTTTCTCCAAGTCGCCGCGCGTGGTGATCTCCACATCGGGGTGGTTCGACGATCGGGTGATCCGTCTGGCGGAAAAATTTCCCAATATCGGAATCCGTATCAGTATCGAGGGATTGTCGCGGAAAAACGATGAATTGCGTGGCCGTGACGGGGGGTTCGACAAAGGATTGCGCACCCTGCTCACCTTGCGCGATATGGGGGTGAAGGATATCGGATTCGGAATCACGGTGTCGAACAACAACTCCAACGATATGCTGTCGCTCTATCATCTGGCAAAGCAATTGGGTTTGGAGTTTGCCACAGCGGCATTCCACAACTCCTATTATTTCCACAAATACGACAACCAGATCACCAACAAGGACGAGGTGATTTCGAATTTCGAGAAGCTGATCGCTTTACAGTTAAAAGAAAACTCGCCTAAATCGTGGTTCCGTGCATTCTTCAATAACGGGCTGATAAATTATATCGAAGGCAATCGCCGCATGCTTCCCTGCGAAGCCGGGCTGGTGAATTTCTTTGTCGATCCGTATGGCGAGGTGTATCCGTGCAACGGATTGGAAGAACGCTATTGGAAGGAGAGCATGGGGAATATCCTGACGGCGAAAAATTTCAAGGAGATATGGGAAAGCGAACAAGCCCGGCGGGTGCGTGAACAAGTACGTACGTGTCCCAAAAACTGCTGGATGGTGGGAACGGCTTCGCCTGTCATGAAAAAATATATCCGCCATCCGCTGGGTTGGGTCTTGAAAAACAAAGCCAACACCATGTTGGGGCGTCCGCTCTGTTTGGATCGGAAATGGTATGATGTCGGACAATCGCCTTTGCAGGGCGACCTAAGAGAAGATCGGAAATGAAAATCGTTGTCGTCGGATTGAGAGGATTCCCCAATATACAGGGTGGAGTAGAGACCCATTGCGAAGAACTCTTTCCGCGCATTGTCGCGCAGGGATGCGATGTGACTGTCGTTCGCCGCAAGGGCTTCGTCAAGGAAGATCCGCCGATGAAAACCTACAAGGGCGTAACGTTCAAAGACATCGTTTCTCCGAAAGTCGTCGGCTTGGAAGCCGCGTTGCATACCTTCTTCGGTATTTGTTATGCCCGAAAGGTAAAAGCCGACATAGTGCATATACATGCTATCGGTCCGGCGATAACCGTACCCGTAGCCAAGATGCTGGGATTGAAAGTCGTCGTGACACATCACGGACCCGATTACGACCGGGAGAAATGGGGGCGTTTCGCCAAATTCATTTTGCGGATGGGCGAACGTTTCGCTGCCCGTTGGGCGGACGATATTATCTCCATATCGACCGTTATTTCCGATATATTGAAACAGAAATACAATCGCACCGAAAATGTGCATCTGATATATAACGGCGTTACCGTGCGCCCCCGTATTCCGGCATCGGCTTATCTTTCCTCGTTGGGGGTGGAGCCGAAGAAATACGTTCTGGCGGTAGGACGTTTTGTCCCCGAAAAGAGGTTCGACAAATTGATCGAAGCCTTTGCCTCATTGCCCGATACCGGTTTCAAACTGGTGATAGCCGGCGATGCCGATCACGAATCCGCCTATTCGTCGGCGTTGAAACAGTTGGCGCATGAACGGAACGTTGTCCTTGCCGGAATGGTAAAAGGCGAAAAACTCTATGAACTCTATTCGAATACCGCACTGTTCGTGCTACCCTCGTCGCACGAAGGTTTGCCGATAACCCTGTTGGAAGCTATGAGCTACGATGCCGATGTATTGGTCAGCAATATTCCGGCAAACAAGGCGGTCGGTTTGCCGGCGGATTGTTATTTCGACATAGCCGATCCTTCCGCATTGGGCGATAGGTTGCTGGCGAAACTTTCCCGTAGCGGAGACCGCACGGTCTGCTACGATTTGGGAAAATACGATTGGGATCATATCGCCGGTCAGATACGGGAGGTCTATTCTCGCAGGCTGGGCGTAGAAATATAGCTCTGGGAAAAGCGGCGCATCAGAGTTCCTTATATATGAAAACCGGAGTGTCGTCCGGAAAAAACACTTTTTTGTCTTCTTTTTGAGCACGTAGCGTTAAAATTCGCTTTTTTGTTTTCGTATTTTATGGGGATTCCCTAAATTTGCAAACTGGTAAATAAACGAAAATGCGAAAGATATTCTGTTTGTTGGTATTGGTAGGGGTGATGAGTTCGTGCGGGGAGTATAACAAAATACTCAAAAGCACGGATACGGAGCAGAAGTATGAATATGCCAAAGCGGCTTTCGAAAAGAAAAAGTACACACAGGCATATACCATTCTGGAAGATTTGGTTGCCATATTCAAAGGAACGCCACGGGCGGAAGAGTCGCTCTATTTGCTGGCACGCAGTCATTATTTGAATAAGGACTATCTCACATCCGGAGAATATTTTCAAGCCTATTACCGGAATTTCCCGAAAGGAAAGTACACGGAGTTGGCGCGGTTTTATGCCGGCTACGGATATTACCTCGATTCGCCGGAAGCCAAGCTCGACCAAAGCGGAACGTACAAGGCGATAGACGAAATGCAACGTTTCTTGGATTATTATCCCAACAGCGACAAGGCTCAGCAGGCGCAGGATGTGATATTCGAGTTGCAGGACAAACTGGTATATAAGGAATTGTTGAATGCCCAACTCTATTACAACATGGGTAACTACATGGGCAACAATTACCGCTCGGCAATTATCGTTGCTGAAAATGCGTTGAAAGACTATCCGTACACCCGTTACAAGGAGGCGTTGGAAATGTTGATTCTGAAATCGAAATATCAGGAGGCTTCGCAAAGTATTGCCGAACGGCGGGGTGAACGCTTCCGCGATGTGTTGGACGAATACTATTCGTTCATCAACGACTTCCCCGACAGCCAGTACAAAAAAGAAGCCAACAATATATATAAGGTAGCAAGTAAATACGTAAAAGATTAATCATATAAAAATGGATTACAAGAAATCAAATGCCCCCACTAACACGGTGACCCGTGATATGGTAGCCTTGTCGGAAGACACAGGTAATGTATATGAAACCGTTTGTATCATCGGAAAACGTGCAAATCAGATAGCCGTTGAGATGAAAAACGATTTGGAAAAGAAATTGCAGGAGTTTGCATCTTGCAACGATAACTTGGAAGAAGTTTTTGAAAACCGCGAGCAAATCGAGATTTCCCGTTATTACGAGAAACTTCCGAAACCGACGTTGATCGCAGCACAAGAATATCAGGAAGGAAAAGTGTATCACAAGAATCCCGATAAAGAGATAGATACGTTGGAATAAGGTATAGACCGGAAACGGGAAAAGGGGGTGCATCGAAATCATTCGTTTCGATGCACCCCCTTTTCGGTGCGTTAGAATGTCTGAATGCCTTTCGTTTTTGGCACGTTGCCTTTCCTGCTTTGTCCGGTTGGCATAATGGAGAATGGGGCGGTATGGACAGCTCCGGCTATTGGGCTGGGAAATAAAACCTTTTGCGGATAGAGGATGTCTGTCCGGGCTGTTTCAAAAAGCGATGAGGGTGAACCTCGATCTATTTTTCCAAATCGTCGAGGAATGAATCGAAATAAGATTTCTCTTCCGTAGCCGCATAACCGTTTTCTTCGGCATAGGGTTGCCGTTGTTTTATGTATTCGATTACTTCATGAAGTCCGTCGAGCAACTTGTCGAAATCCTTTTGGTATAGGAATATTTTATGCTTTTCGAATTGGACTACCGGACTTTCTTCCGTTCCGTTCACTACCTTTTTGCTTTCCGTAATAGTCAGGAACATCTCGTCTTTCCGGTCTTTCTTTACATCTAAATAATAGATGCGTTTACCAGCCTTGATGGTTTTCGAATAAATAATGTCGATCTCTTTTGTGTCGTCTTTCATGATATTCTTGATCAAACAATATGAAATAATATATCCTCCCAATAAAAAGCGGTAGGACGGAACGAATGCAGAGTCCGGTGCTGAGACATCGAATCTGTTGAATGGCTTTGCCGGGATGCCGCTTCTCTTTTACAAAGATAGTGCAAGGTGAGAGCAGAAGCAAATGGAAAACGGTGTTTCACGATTTGATTATGCCGAACCGTAGCCTATCTTCTACAAAGATAGTGCAAATCGAGAGCAGAGACATCAAACTTGTTTGAATGGCTTTGCCGAGATGCAACCTATCTTCTACAAAGATATTTAAATTTATTTTGCAGAACAAATAAAAAATGATAAAAACTTATTTCCCGATCGGTGGCAAAATGAAAGCAGAACCCGTAAAAAAGGGCTTCCTTCCGAAAAAAAGAGGCGGGAAGTATAGGCTCACAGACAAAAATGCACTACCTTTGCAACGCAAGAAAGATGCTTAAACATATAACATAGTTCATTACATACTTCGTTTCAATATGGTGAATCGTATTTTAATCCGCATTAAGGTCGTTCAAATGGCGTATTCCTATTTCCTTACCAAGGACAGAACATTGCACGCGGCGGAAAAAGAGTTGATTTTCAGTCTGGAAAAATCCTATGAGTTATATCATTTGTTGTTGGCTTTGATGGTCTCGCTTACCGATGCGCAACGCAATCGGGTAGAAGCAGCTAAACAAAAGTTCTTTGCTACGCCCGAGGAGAAGAACCCCAATATGCGTTTTGTCGATAACCGTTTCATCGCGCAATTGCGTTCTTGCTTCGATTATGTATCTTATTTCGACGAGCACAAAGTGTCGTGGGATAATGATCCGGAGTTCATCCGCGATTTGTTGGATCGTATTCTGAAAAGCGATATATATGCCGAATACATGTCGTCGTCCGACAATTCGTACGAGGCGGATAGCGAGTTCTGGCGCAAGACGTTCAAAACGATTATCTCTACCGACGAGGATCTGATCGAATTGTTGGAATCGAAATCCCTTTATTGGAACGACGATCTGGATATTATCTCTACGTTCGTTCTGAAAACCATCAAACGTTTCGATCCGGAGAATGGTGTTTCGCAGAAACTTCTGCCGATGTACAAAGACGAAGAAGATGCCCGCTTTGCCGGCGAACTGTTCAGTGGAACCGTTCTCAAAAGCGAGGAATACCGCGACTATATCAATCGTTTCACGAAAAACTGGGAAGCCGAACGTATCGCGTTCATGGATGTCGTGATCATGATGGTGGCGCTTTGCGAAATCTACAATTTCCCCGCCATACCTACACGGGTGACGTTGAACGAGTATATCGAAATAGCCAAAGCATACAGTACTCCCAAAAGCGGTGTTTTCGTCAATGGAGTACTCGATGCCATTGTCGATGACCTAAAAAAACAACGGGTTCTAACAAAAGAATAATATTTTTGTTTATCTTTGTAGAAGATAAGCGGCATCTTGGCATAGCCCTTTCAAACAAGTTTGATGTCTCTGCTCTCGATTTGCATTATCTTTGTAGAAGATAGGCTACGGTTCGGCATATTCAAATCGTGAAACGTTGTTTCCCATTTGCTTCTGTTCTCACCTTGCACTATCTTTGTAGAAGATAGGCTGCGCCTCAACATTAGCCTGAGTAACCTCGGCTCTGTATTCGGCTTGCACTATCTTTGTATAGTCTCCGATCTTGCAAAAACGTTCGGAGAGGTGAACCTCGACAGGTTCTGGCAATGGAAACACGTTATTTATTAACAGAAAAACAATAAAAGTATGACACTCTTATCTATTCTTTTACAAGATCAGGCTGCAACACAAGGCGGTGGTATGATGAGTATTCTGATGATGGTTGCATTGGTAGCCGTATTCTATTTCTTCATGATCCGTCCGCAATCGAAAAAACAAAAGGAAATTCGTAAATTCCGCGAAGCATTGACGGTCGGCGATAAAATCGTTACCGCAGGAGGAATCTACGGCAAAATCAAAGAAGTAAAAGATACTACATTTATAGTGGAGATTGCAGAAAACACCCGCATCCGCATTGCCAAAGATTCGGTATATCCTTCGGTACCCGAAGCCGGCGAACAACCGCAACGCTAAACCGGACAGGCAGTCGGATAGGTTGCCATTCTGAAAAGATATTGATAAAGTTTTTTGTCCATTCGTTTATGAACCGGATAAAAAACTTTATCTTTGTTTTATGCCGATCAATGAACTTACGATATGATATTCAATCAAATTGCCGATTATCTGAAAGACAGATGGAATTCTGTGAAAAGGTGGGCGAAAGAAGAACGCTCGAAAGAGATACTTACGTTCGCCGGGTTCGTAGTCCTTTCCACCTTTTTCTGGGCGTTGTTCGCGTTGAACGAGGACGGGGTATCGAACTATCGGGTACCGCTCCGTTTGGAAAATGTACCCGACAAAGCGGTCTTTATCTCCGAGCCCGAGCCGTATGTCGATGTACGTGTACGCGACAAGGGTATGGTAATTGCCAGTTACTACATCAATCGCATATCGCCGATAACCGTCGATTTTTCTGTATATAGCAAAGGCAGAAACTCTTTTTCGCTGAATGCGTCGCAGATCGAAAGCATGGTGCGCAACAACCTGCGCAATTCCAGTACGCTCATATCCGTATCGCCCGATACGGCGCAATGGATTTATTCGCTCGACGAGGGTCGCCGCCTTCCGTTGGTCGTACAAGGAAAGGCGACTGTCATACCCCAGTGTGTGTTGAGCGGCGATATTTGTGCTCTGTCCGATTCGGTGACCGTTTATGCTCCGGCATCGGTACTGAAAAAACTTACGGAAGTGAAAACCGAAAGTTTTGAAGTATCGGCACTTTCCGACTCATTGCGTTTGACGGTAAAGACCGAGAAGATACCGGGCGCACGTATTATACCCGATTCGGTCGAGGTCATCGTTCCGGTTGAAGAACTTACTTTGAAAACGCTTACCGTGCCGGTGATTGTCCAGAATACACCGCGCGACTGGTCGGTGCTTACGTTCCCGTCGGTGGTGAATCTGACCTGTATGATGCCGGTCAGTAAATTTGCGGAAATAAAACCGGAGTCGTTCTTGGTATCGGTCGATTTCAATTCGTTGAGAAAAAAGAGCGGGACAAAAGCGGCGTTGCAGGTGCTTTCTTCTCCCGAAAACGTACGGAACATTCAACTGTCGAAGGACAGTGTAGAATATATTATCGAACAGGACGTACTTTCTGCGTCGCATTAACCGGACTGTTGAAACTATGCGGATAGCCATTACAGGTGGAATCGGAAGCGGTAAATCCGTGGTGTCGCATTTGCTGCGCATCATGGGCTATCCCGTGTACGATACCGATCTGGAAGCACGGCGATTGATGAATACATCGGCGGAAATACGGCAGAATATAGAAGCCGCATTCGGCGCGGGACTGTATGCAAAAGACGGGTTGGACCGGGCGGCTTTGGCTCGAATCGTTTTCAAGGATGCGCAAGCGCTCCAACGTCTCAACGCCATAGTTCATCCGGTGGTGCGTCGGCATTTCGGTACATGGGCGGACAGTCAGTCTGCACCGCTTGTATTTATGGAATCGGCGATTTTATACGAATCCGGATTCCACGATCTGGTCGATCGGGTCTGGTTGGTGACTGCCCCCGATGAGGTGCGGGTACATCGGGTGATGTGCCGTAACGGCATGACGGAAGCGGAGGTGCGGCAGCGTATCGCATCCCAGATGTCGGATGCGGAACGGATGCAGTACCGACCTGCGGTGATCCGAAATGACGGTATCACACCTTTGATCCCGGAAGTGCTGCGCCTTTTGAATGAGTCGGGCGAAAGAAAAAATCGTTAATTTTAAACATTCTTGTCCCGAAAGTCAAATAGTAATATTACTTTTGCCTTCGAAAGAAGAAAACGAAATAGATTTCAAAAATAAATCGAATTGTGAATTATAAAAACGGAAAAAATTATGCTTAAACTGATTTTGTCTATCTCCGGTAAGCCCGGTTTATATAAGTTGGTATCTCAGGCAAAAAACATGTTGGTCGTAGAATCTTTGACCGACGGGAAACGCATTCCGGCTTATGCCCGTGATAAAGTGATTTCGTTGGGCGATATCGCCATGTTTACCGAGACCGGAGAAATACCTTTGGCAGAAGTTCTCCAAAAATTGAAAGAAAAAGAATCCGGCGCACAATCGTCGTTGGAATATAAGAAAGCCGACAACAAAACCCTGTTTGCCTATTTTGCCGAGATCGTACCCGACTTCGACAGAGAACGGGTACACCCGGGCGATGTGAAGAAACTGATCAGCTGGTACAATCTGTTGGTGGCTTCGGGTAACGACGACTTCTTGCCGAAAGCCGAAGATGAGGAAACAGCAGCGGAAGAGAAAGCCGAATAACAGACCGGCTTCACCGATATAATACAAGGCGGCGTACAGCGTTAAAGACGATTGTTCCGGCATATCTCCGGACGGTCGGGTCGGACGCTGTACGCCGCACTGCTTTTATGGGATATCTCTTTTTCTCCATATCGGGTACGACCAATATCCGTTCCGGCGGATGCTATGGTAACGGCATCCCGTTGCAGCGCATTGCTGGATATAATAATCTTCTTTCCGCTTCGGGATATCGGCTGTGAAGATAATTTCCGCAGGCTTCGTTTGCAGGATGATATTTCGCAGGTTCCCGTCAAAATGTCGGGTGATAACTAAAAAGTCCATATCGTTCGGGTAGGATTCGTCCGCTATATTGCCGTCGGCTATAAACATCCGGTAGCCGTAGAAATCGCAGAACGGAGGCAGATAGTAGACCGAGTCCGAGGAGTTGTCGATATATACTGTCTCTTGAATGCCCGATTTCAGGCGATAGGCATCGCCGGGTATCCGTTCCGGCGGTGAAGTCGGTTCGGATTGGAACAGATAATATCGTTGCTCTTCTTTCCAATGGATCGTAGTTCCCGATCGGCTTTCAAAAATACAGATTTCGTATTGGGGTGTCGGTTCTGAAAAAATCCGTACCGTGCCGATTACGGCTACGCTTATCGACAGAGCCGATAGTCCATATATCCCTTTGCGGGTACGGATTGCCAGATAGGTGCATAATGCGATGACAAAATAGAGTAGTAGGGCATAAGCGGGAATCCATATTTGCCGGATGCTTGCGCCCGGCAATTGTTCGATAAAGGATGCGATGCCCATTATTACGTTCAGCAGGGTATCGACCGCCGGAGATAATATTCCTGTGTTGCCGAACAGCCATTGGCAGAGAAACAGCAGGATGCCGCCGCCCATAACCGCCGGCAGGAGTGGCAGTACCAGCATATTGGCGACTAAGAACAGGAGCGGCAGCGTATGAAAATAGTACAAAGCCACAGGCAATGCGCCGAGTTGTGCAGCTACGGAGACGCCGATACAACCGTAGAGGTATCGGAGAATCCGGTTCGGGGCGCGACGTTGCATCTGTTCGAGGAGCGGTTGGCAAAGCAGTATGCCGGTCACGGCAAGAAAACTCATCTGGAATCCGGTCTGAAATATTCCGGACGGGGAATACAGCAACATGAAGAACCCCGAAGCAAACAGGGCGTTGAGTGAAACGTTGCGCCGCCGGAACCAGCTGCCGCCCGATACGAAAGTTGCCATGATCGTTGCCCTGACGGTCGAGGCGGATAGACCTGTCAGAAAAGCATATCCCCACAAAGCAAGCAGGGTGACCGGCAGATGGATACGTCGCAGCCGGGTGTGACGTAACGGGAAAAACAGCCAGTAGAGCAATCCGGCGATGATACCGACATGCAGACCGCTTACCGCAAGAATGTGGGATAATCCGGCGGCGGAGAAACTTTCCCGCACGATCGGATCGATCGTGCGGCTGTCGCCCAGCAGCATGGCGCATAAAACCGTATAGTTGCGTTCGCTGAGCCGACACTTTTGCAATATCCTTTTACCCTGTTGTTGCCATAGCTTCGCTTTGATTTTCAGATCCGGGTCGGGTGTTTCTCCTACGTATAGCCACGATTCCGCCGGCAGATATTGGCTGAATACGATGCCTCGGTGACGCATGTACCGGGCAAAATCGAAACTATCGGGATTCCCGTCCGTCCGGATGGGCTGTAATCCTGTGCGAAATGAAATCCGGCTTCCGGCTCGCAGGGTTGCCGCCGAAGAGTCGGGCTGGAAATAGAGCAATATATCCCGCTCGTATTTGAAGCATTCCCGTTCATGGTTCTGTAACCCGATGATGCGGGCTGTCGTTTGTAACGATCGTTTTCCTTGTCGGGGCATTTCCGTTATCTCGGCGAGGGCGTAGGGATAGCGGTCGGCGGATATGTTTCGGGTGTCGGGTTGTCGGCACAGCGACAGGTATCCGCCGAATGAGAAGATAAAGACGGATAGCCCGATGCCGAATACATGTCGCATGCGGTATTGTATATCCGCTCGATGTGGAAGAAGGTAGGGCAGAAGCATGCCCCCGATACCGATACCACCGGCAAGGAAATAGCCGGAGACTGTGATGGCGGCGTATTCCGAGCAGACGATACCTGCAATGAGGGGCAACAGGAATCGTAGGAACGGTGTCTTTCCGGCTGACAGGGGTGTCGTGTACATGGTATGCGATGAATAATCAGCAAGATACGCATTTATTTGCAATCGGCATACAGTTTGCCGTAATATTTGACGATGCCGAGGGGAGGACAGTGCGGCGGGGTTGTTTCGCGGCGAGAGGGTAAGAAATAAGAAAAGAGCGGCATTAACATTCGTTTTATGCTGCTCTTTTCGTCTATAATTAAAAAAGGATTTTTGTGCGTCGGGTTACAGCATGATTACAGCTAAGCTCATGATGCCGATACAGAACCACAATGCGACACCTTGCAGCAACGGTTTTATTCCGACCTGTTTCAATACGTCGCGCGACAATCCCGATCCGATCAGGAACAAAGTGACGGTCAGTCCTTTCTTGGCGCACCAGGTCAGACTATGGCACACTGTCGATTGCCATTCGGGGCTCATGATTTTCGGGAAAAGATAGGTGTTGATGATCATTGCCAATACGAAGTAGAAGATGAACCAAGGGATGGAGATTTTGCCCGATTTCTCTTTGAAAAATACGGTTGTGATCAGGGCGAGGGGAATGATCCAAAGGGCACGGGTCAGTTTGACGAGGGTGGCGATTTCCAACGCTTTCGGTCCGTAAGCGGCTCCGGCTCCCACAACCGAACTGGTATCGTGGATGGCAATGGCAGCCCACATGCCGAACTGTTCTTCGGTCATTCCGAGAAAATGTCCGATCGGGGGAAAAATAAACAGGGCGATGGCATTCAGTACGAATACCGTGCCTAATGCTACCGACATCTGGTTGTCGTCGGCTTTGACAACGGGGGCGACGGCTGCAATGGCGCTACCTCCGCAGATTGCCGTTCCCGAAGAGATCAGATACGAAGTCTTCTTATCGATCTTCATCCATTTGCCGATCAGCCAGCCGATCACCATGACCGATACGACCGATACGATGGTAAAGAGCATTCCCTCTTTTCCGGCTTGCAGGGAGTCGTGCAGATTCATGCCGAATCCGAGCCCGACAACCGAGATTTGCAGCAAGTACTTGGAACATTTTTTACTGAATTTAGGGTAGGCTTGTCCGCAAGTGAATGCGAAAACCAATCCGGCGAACAAGGCGATTGCCGGACTTACTTGCGGCAGCAACGACAGGCAGACCAATAGGATGAAGATCGCCCGGCTGTACTTGTGTGTGAAAGAAAAAAAAGATGTCATGTGTATGTTTTTTTGTGTTTCTTATCCTTTGCAAATGTAAAACATTATTCTCGGAAAATAACTTCAAAAAAAATCATACCCTATAACGGAATGTTATAGCTTTTGCCGGCTAAAAGTTTTGTGTTACATACCGCATGAAATCGCGGACAATACCGGCGTTTTGCCCGATATGCTGTACGAAGCTGAACGAGCGTTCGCAACAAAAGTCGGTAATTTCTATAATCTTGAATTTGCCGGCGTAGAGATCGCGTGCGATAGCTTGTATGGAGATGATACCGGCGCACTCGGTCGATTCTATAAATAATTTGATGCTTTCGGTACTGCCCAATTGCATGATGACGTTCAGATCCGATAACCGGATATTGTGTTCCGATAATTTGTGTTTCAGCACTTCGAGGCTGCCCGATCCGTTTTCCCGGATGACCAACGGCATCTCTTTCAACTCGTCGAGCGTGATTTCATCGAGTGCCGCCAATTTGCTTTGTGCGTTTACAACCAGCACCAGTTCATCTTTCATGAACGGAATGTAATGCAGGTGCGGTTGGTTGCTTCGCCCCTCTACCAGTCCGAGGTCGATCCGGTGCTCGTCTATGGCATGTTCGATCTCTTGGGTGTTCCCGTTGAGCAACGATACCTTTATCTGTCGGAATTTTTGGGCGAAGGATGCGAGGAAAGGCGGCAATACATATTGTGCGATAGTGGTACTTGCGCCCAAACGCAATTCACCCACATGTTGTTCCGACAACAGGTTCATCTCGAAATTGAGCGACCGGTAGTTATCGATGATCTTCTCGGCGTGGCTGAGCAACAACTCTCCCGCGTGGGTCAATTCTATTCGTGTTCCCAGTCGCTCGAACAGGGCGATATTGTATTCGTTTTCCAGCTCGTGGATATGTTTGCTGATAGCTGGTTGGGAAATATGCAGTTCTCTCGAAGCCTTGGTGAAGCTCAGGTTACGGGCTACACTGCAAAACACTTTCAGTCGGGTATCGATCATCGTTTTTCCATTTTATAGAAGATAGGCAGCACTCGGCATAGCCGTTCAAATAAATTTGATGTCTCTGCTCTCGATTTGCTTTATCTTTATATAAGATAAACTTCGCCTTAACATAGCCTAAATAAACTTAGCTCTGTATTCGGCTCGTTTTATCTTTGCCAAATATCCCATGTGGCGAATGCTTGCAATAACAGCATTTCCAGTCCGTTTTTTGTTTCCGCGCCGTATTGCGCGCTCTTTTTCAAGAACAAGGTTTCGTCCGGATTGTAAATCAGGTCGTAACATAGATGTTCCGGTGTCAGTTTGTCGTATTGTATATTGGGGCACGATTCGATGTTCGGGTACATGCCCAGAGGTGTGGTGTTTACGATAATTTTATTGCGGAACATGATTTCGGGTGTAATATCGTCGTAGCTGATACATCCCGGTTTCCGTACGCGCGAGACTTTGGTTACCTCGATGCCCAGATTCTCCAACCCGACGCAGATAGCTTTGGCGGCACCACCCGTTCCCAATACCAATGCATGCGAGCGGGCTTCGGTCAGCAACGGTTCTATCGAATCGGAAAATCCGATAATATCCGAATTATATCCTTTGGTTTTCAACTGGTTCCCCGAACGAATGAATTTGATGACATTCACCGCGCCGATTTTACGGGCTTCGTCGTCGATCTCATCCAGATAGGGTATCACAGCCTCTTTGTAAGGCAATGTAACATTCAGTCCGCACAACTCTTTTTCGGTCGTGAGTATCTTTTTTAATTTCTTGATCTCCGGAATTTCGTAATTGATGTATTCCGCATGGATATTTTCCGATTGGAATTTTTCGTTGAAAAAACTTTTGGAAAACGAATGTCCCAATGGAAAACCGATTAAACCGTACTTTTGTTTCATACGCAATAGTTGTTAGTTATTTCCCTCCGGTATATCCCGACGCTTTCAGTATGCTTTGTGCATCGTCAGCCGATAAACTTATTTGTGAAGCGGAAATCGAGTTTCGTTTGACATATTGTTTTACGATTTGCCAACCTACCCAGCGTCCGATTCGTCCGGGGGCATCCTGTTGCACCGGCAAGGTGAACGGGGATGGCAAAATATATTTGTTTATCAATAGGTTGTCGGAAGAAAACAGATCGCCGTTGCTCACGATACGAGCCCAGATCTGAGGCTCATTCTCTTTGCACCACTCCATTTGCTGCGCAGTGTATCCCGATAAAGTTGCCTCTGTGAGGTCGGGCAGCAATAGCGACGAAAGGTAGAGTAGTTTCCCTTCGTAGACGATGCGGTCGAGCAGTGTGCTGCGCCGGTTTGCAGGCGGAAAATGTTGGCGCAATATCACTTCGATAACGTCCGGAACAATTCGTTCGGGCGTTTTGTTCCCTCGTTCGTAGTTATAAAAACGTTGTTCGTACAACGGGTATTCTTCGCCGAGATAACTATCTAAGGAAATGGACAATACGCTGTCGGTTGTGACTATCGACTGGTTCAGTCCCGAAATATGGCTTTGTATTTTCGGAATATAAAGGTCCGGGTATAGGGAATGCAGGCGACCGAACGCTTTTCCCATTTCACGTTCCGTTCCCGAAAGATTGTTAAAGTGGATGTAGGTATCCCGGTAAAGCCCGGCGATGATACTGTCCGACAGGAACTTTTCGATGCCCGATACAAACTCCGGTGCATCCGAAAGCCCCAACACATACATGGAATATATAGGGAAAAAAGGAGAATAGGAATCGCGGAATGCGGCACGGTCGGTCGAATCGAGTTGAGGGTATGAGGTCAGAGCCCGGTCGAAACGTTCGATCATCACCGGATATGCCTTGCCGTCGATCCGTTCGTGCGGGGTATGGCAGCCGATACATCCGAAAATTATGGCAAGCAGACTTGCGCAATAGAATATTTGGATATGTCGGAATGAAAATTTCATAAAGAACTTAGACGATAAGGTTTGTATTAATAATTTATTTCAGAAATAGTTATGCGTTTATCTCCATACATCTTTTCTCGTATCGGCATAGCTTTTGCAAATATAGCGAAAGGCGAGCGCAGAAGCAAGCGTGAAACAAAGTTTCACGAGTTGATTCTGCCGAGCCGCCTCCTATATTCGTGCATAGTGCAAATATAGCGAAAGGCGAGAGCAGAAGCAAGCGGGAAACAAAGTTTCACGAATTGATTATGCTGAGCCGCCTCCTATATTCGTGCATAGTGCAAATATAGTGAAAGGTGAGGGCAGAAGCAAGCGGGAAACAAAGTTTCACGAATTGATTATGCCGAGCCGCATCCTATATTCTACAAATATAGCAAAAGGTGAGGGCAGAAGCAAGCGGGAAACAAAGTTTCACGAATTGATTATGCCGAACCGCTCAATATTGGGCATAAGCCAAATATAGCAAAAGGTGAGGGCAGAATAAAATAAACTCGTTTATTTTTTTTGCCGAGCCGCAAGTTTCGAACAGTTATATCGAAAAGCCGTGTTATATTTTGTGTAAATAGAAAAATAAATGTAAAAACGAAAGCAGATAGACGACTTTTTGTATCTTTGCATAGAGTAATGCGCTATTGGAAAATCGCTTCGGCAATGCGATAGTGCCACCTGAAAAACTTGATGTTACAATAAAACTCTGTTTATGAGAGTAGCAGCGAAACATACTCGACAGCGGCTGTGGTCGTTTCTCTTTTTATTTTTGTGCATATCGCCGTTATGCGCAAAAGATTTTGTGGTCGTGATAGACCCCGGACATGGAGGACACGATGCGGGTGCAGTAGGCAGAAAAGCCAAAGAAAAGGACATCAATCTCGGTGTGGCTTTGAAATTGGGTAAAATGATTTCCGACAATGTCGAAGGTGTAAAAGTCGTTTATACCCGTAAATCGGATACTTATCTCACTTTGCAGCAACGGGCGGATTTGGCGAACAAGGCAAACGGCGATTTGTTTATTTCAATACATACCAATTCGGTCGATCGGAAATCGCCGAACCGGAATACGGTAAAAGGTGCGTCTACTTATACATTGGGGTTACACCGTTCGCAGGAGAACTTGGAAGTGGCGAAACGCGAAAACTCCGTAATCCTTTTGGAAAACGATTATTCGACCCGTTACGCCGGTTTCGATCCCAATTCCGCCGAGTCGTATATCATGTTCGAGTTTACCCAAAAGACGGGAATGGAACAGAGCATACAGTTTGCATCCGATATTCAGGCGCAGTTCACGTCGGTGGCGGGACGTTTCGACAAAGGAGTGCGTCAAGCTGGTTTTTGGGTCTTGGCACGTACCAAGATGCCTTCGGTACTGATCGAGTTAGGTTTTATCTGTAATCCTACCGAGGAGCAATATCTGGTGTCGGTTGCCGGTCAGAAAAATTTGGCGACGTCGATTTATAATGCATTTGTGAAGTATAAATCCGACTATGACCGGAAACAAAAATCCGATCACGCATCGGCGGCACCGGTAAAAGCGAAGTCGGCGGTGGCGGTTCCGGAAAACCAAACGGCGGCACGGATCGAAGCCCCGAAGCAACAGGAGCCGGACAATTGTGCCGAATCGGGCAAGACTGTATATAAAGTACAGTTGTTTGCCTCCTCTCAGAAATTCTCGGCGGGATCGGAGCATTTCAAAGGCTTGTCGCCGGTCGATTGCTATTTCGAGGGCGGTATGTATAAATACACCTATGGCGAAGCTGCCAGTCGGGAAGAGTTGAAACCAAGTTACGATAAAGCCAAAGCGCTTTTTAACGGAGCTTTTGTCGTGATATTCCGCGACGGTCGTCGGGTGGTGAAATAACGGACGAATATTAAAATAGCGACGGGGAGACGAGAACAAGCCGATGTTCGAAGCTCCCTGTCAAGTATAGAATTATAAACAAATGAAAAAGTATTTTTCGAAAGAAGTCAAAATTGCCGTTTCCGTACTGATCGGAGCGGCTGTATTGTTATGGGGAATCAATTATCTGAAAGGTGTAAATCTGTTGAAGCCGACGAACTATTATTATGTCCGGCTCAATAATGTGGAAGGACTTATGCTTTCGGCTCCGGTGACGATCGACGGATTCAAGGTCGGTATCGTACACGAAATGAATTACGACTATGCACATCCGGGACAAATCGACTTGCTGCTGAATCTGGACAAAAGCCTGCGTATTCCTACGGGAAGCGTAGCCTATTTAGTCACCGACATGTTAGGTACGGCTACAATCGACCTGCGGTTGAATAAATATGTAAGTACCTATTACCATCGGGGTGATACGATAGCCAGCGCAAAAGAGAGCGGGTTGATGGATATGCTCACCGATAATATCCTTCCCTCCTTTGCCCAGATCATGCCCAAATTGGACAGCATCGTTACCGGTGTCCAGACATTGGTTGCCGATCCGGCATTGAAAGCATCCGTAAAACGTTTGGATGCGATTACCGCAAATCTCGAAGAAACATCGGTTGCCTTGAATCGGGTAATGAAAAATCAAGTGCCGACTGTGCTTACCGACATCAATACCGTGGTCGGTAATTTGAATCAGGTTGCTGTCGATCTGCAACAAAGTCCGTTGAAGAGTACTATTGAAAATGTAAATACGACGGTTGTTAATTTGAAAGAGGTGACCGAAAAAATGAAATCGACCGACAATACGTTGGGACTTCTGATGAACGACCGTTTGCTTTACGATACCGTTACGAAAACGATTGTACATGCCGATTCTCTGCTCATCGACTTGAAGCAAAATCCGAAACGGTATGTTCACTTCTCGGTATTTTAAATAAAAGCTGTTGATGTTTTGTGTTATTTAGAATGAGTATAAATAACGCAAAACATCTTCTTTTTTTCGAAACCCGTTTGAAACCGTTTGTTGTACGGGGTTTCTTGAATATGAAAAAACATTCCGGCGTTTTTGTAAATACGCTACTATATAGATTAAGCATTTGATTATTAAAATAGTAACAGATTCTTTCGATAAGGGTACAGCCCTCATTGGGCTGGGGATGTATAATGTTGATATTCATATCCTTGAACAATAAATTAAAAAACCAAGAAAAAAACAATTTGTTTTATCGAAAAAAAAACTCAAATTTTGTGCAAGAAAAAGATTTGATAGAAAGATTTATAAAATGAGTTTAGAACACGTCTCTTTGTGGGACCGCTGTTTGGCCATTATTCAAGACAACGTTAGCGAAGAAATATACAAAAGTTGGTTCGCACCGATTGTTCCTTTAAGCTATCTGAATGATGTCCTGACGTTACAGGTACCTTCAAACTACTTCATCGAACAGATTGAAGAAAAATATTTGGGGTTGCTTCAACCTACCTTGCTTCGGGTGTTCGGTCCGAAAATACAGTTGGTATATAATGTAAAAGTTATAGCACAGCCTACTGTTACGGTCGATTATCCGGTGGCAAAGAAACCTGTGTTCGTCTCCAAGCAAGAAGACTCGACTCCGATTGCCGATCCTTTCCGTCAGCGTACTTACGAGGACTTGGATCCGCAGTTGAATCCGCAATACACGTTCGAATCGTACTATCCCGGACACAGCAATATGTTGGCGCGTACAGCTGCCGAGACGATTGCCGAAAAGCCCGGTCACAACCCGTTTAACCCGTTCTTCCTGTTCGGTGAATCGGGAGTTGGTAAAACCCATTTGATTCAGGCGATAGGTATCAAGATCAAGGAATCCAATCCTGCCGCACGTGTACTCTATCTTTCGTCCCATGTTTTTCAGACGCAATACACCACAGCCGTCCGGAATAACAAGGTAAACGATTTTATCAGTTTCTATCAAAGCATCGATGTATTGTTGATGGACGACATTCAGGAGTTCGCCAACAAGATCCATACGCAGAATACCTTTTTCCATATATTCAACCACCTGCATCAGAACAACAAGCAATTGGTGCTTACCTGCGATAGACCGCCGGTAGAACTGGAAGGTATGGAGCCCCGTCTGCTCACCCGTTTCAAATGGGGATTGACGGCGGAGGTGGAACGCCCCGATTACCTGCTTCGTCGAAGCATCCTTGAAAACAAGGTACGTCGCGACGGTTTGGAGATTGCCCCCGAAGTAATCGACCACATTGCCCGGAATGTGACCGACAACGTGCGCGATTTGGAAGGCATTATCGTTTCGCTGATGGCGCATTCGGCTGCATTCGACCGGGAAATTACGATCGAATTGGCTGATCGTGTATTGGCGGCAAGTGTGCGTATGGTGAAAAAACAGATTACGCTCGAAACGATCAAGGAAGCCGTTTGCGGATTCTACGGTATGGATGCCGCACGTCTGGTGGAACGGTCGAGAAAGCGCGAAATCGTGTTGGCTCGGCAAATATCCATGTATCTGGCAAAGAAATATACTTCGCTCTCTTTGGCGGGCATAGGCGATGCGTTGGGCAAGAAAGACCATGCTACGGTATTGCACGCATGTAAAACGATAGCAGAGCAGATCGGAGTAGATAAGGCGCTGCATGCCGACATGGAAGAAATCGAAATGTTGATACAGAAATAAGATTTAAACCGGATATTCGAAAGGGGCAGCATCGAAATTTTTCGATGCTGCCCCTTTCGGGTTTGTTAGAATGTCGATGAAGGCGACAGGAGTTTATTGACGTAAACGACTTAGCCCGAATTCCGATGGCAACGCCGTAAGACTGGACATGATGCACCCTGTCTTTTTAGGTTCGTCAGAATGGTTGAGAGGTGTGTGATCCGTTTGCCATTCAGGCACGTCTATTTTTTCGCTATTCCGGAGAGGGAATGTTTTACGGGAATTACGTTTTTAAAAAGGAATTTTGTATCCCTGCTGTTCGATAAAATCCAGCATCACTTTCGAGAAAAGCTCGTTGTTCGTCCGGTTGTATCGGATATCCGTGAATACTTGCGCTAAGGTCTCTTTTCCGTTCTCTTCGATAAATCCCCGGTTCTCGGGCAACGCCTCTTTGGCGCGGTAGAGCCGGTCTATATCTGCCGGAGTATAATCGTGGTAGTGTTCACGATGGACGATAGCCTCTAAGGGCAGCCGGTCGCTTTGTGCCGGAATCGTTTCGGGATAGCCGACCGTTAGCGTTGTGATCGGTACTACCCGGTCGGGCAAACCCAAAGCCTCTGCAATTTGAGGCGCGTTATATGTCGTCGTGCCTAAATAGCAGCAACCCAATCCGACCGATTCGGCAGCCGTGTTGAATTGTTGTGCAACGATAACAGCATCGAGCGTAGCCGTCAGGAACGACTGGAAATTCTCATATCCGGGTTGAGCGTTCCGGCAGGAGCACCACTTTTCGAAGCGGTTGAAATCGGCGCAGAAAGTCAGCACCACAGGAGCAGATGTGACTGTCGGTTGGTTGAAGTGTGCGGGAGCCAGCCGCTTTTTGTTCTCGGCATCTCGCGTTACGACGACACTGTACACCTGCATATTTCCCGTGGTAGGGGCTTTGAAAGCGGTTTCTAACAATTCGTTCAGCAGTTCGTCGCTGATCTCTTTCTCACTGTATTTGCGGATCGTTCGCCGTTGTTTTAAAAAGTCTGGTATATTCATATCGAAAATCTGTATAATACAAAGATAGCGAAAGACGAGGGCAGAGACATCAAACTTGTTTGAGCGGTCTATGCCGAGATGCCGCTTATCTTCTACAAAGATAGTGCAAGACGGAAGCAGAAACAAATTTATTCCGGTTTTGTTGATATACCTTCTGCAATCCGAATATATCGTTACAGGCTCATTACATCCTGTTCGAACGTATCCTTGTTTCCGATTGCCTTGTTGCGCAGGCGGCTGCGGTAGTTGTAGATAGTAGCTAATGAATAGCCGAGAAAGTGGGCGATCTTGTTACTGTCCACAATGCCCAGTCTGATCAGTGCGAAAATACGCAGTTCGGTAGTCAGCAGTTCGTCGCTTTTCGGATAGATGCGGGCATCTTCGACCAGCAGGTTGTTGAATGACGTGATAAAATTGGGGAATAATTTCAGAAACGATTTGTCGAATTCGTCATAAAACTCGTTCCGTTCGTTCTGCACGAACTCTTCCGATTTGATAGCTTTGAACAGATTTTCCATATTCGACGACATGGCGAGCTTGACGAGGGAACGCCGGTACGATTCCAGCTTATACAGGTAATTGACACATCGCACTAAATAGCGTGCGATATAGGTCTCTTTCGTCTTTCCCATCTGTTTCAACTCTTCGTTGATCGCTTGCATCTCCCGATTCGCATCGCTCAGATTGCGACGCATGGCAGACAATTTCCGCATCCACCGGTAAAGGAAAACGATCGCAACGAGTAGGCAGAATGACAATATGCTGATACATAGTAACATGATGCGGGATATATGGCGCTCGCGTTCTTCCTGTATCCGGTAGGCTTTGTCGATAATCGGGAAAAATTCGGTAACTTCCATAAAGCGGAGGCGGGCGTTACACTCTACCGCATCCTCCATCGAACAATTCAGGTATTTGTATGCCCGTCCTATATCGCCTTGTTGATACATCAAGTGGGCGAGCTTTTGTAGGGAAGCATATTCCCGGGTGGCATTTTTAATATCCTCGATGGCGGTAAGAATCAGATAATACACCTCTTTGTCCGTATCGCCTTTTTGCTTATATGTTTCGGAAAGGGTAAAGTAGGTATATACATTCGCACTTTCGTCCCGGTTGTTTTTCAAAGAGTTGTTCAATATTTCCAGTGCCGCGTCGGCATTTCCCGACGACAGTTGTTTCTCTGCCTCGACAATACTTCTGTCGCTTTCCGGCGACATGGCATTACTGATAGAGTCCCGATATAGGTTTGTCTTTTCGAGATATTTCTTTTTTTCCATCTCGTTGGTCGTATAATCGGCGAGCCACCCGTAACAGGCGCGATAGGTCTGGTAGTACGACAACAGCATCCAGTCGCAAAGTCGTTTCGGATCTATTTCTTTCAGTTGGTCGAAAGCCTCGATATACATACCCATGACGCCCATGACGGTTGCCCGATTGATTTTTACCTCGTTCACCAGTTCCGGGCGGTTCAGCAAGGGCAGTATTTCCATTTGTCGGTCGGTATAGAGTAGGGCGGAGTCGGCTTGATAATGCAGATAGGCACCGAAAAGAGAGGCATACAATTGATATTTCCGATCGGGGGCAGAGGTTTGAGCCAATTCGCGTTTCAGTTCTTCGATCATTCCTTCTTTCTGCATTTGGAATTTTCCTTTTTGCTGAATCACTTTGTCTAATTCTTGGAGAGCGGTACGGTTTTCCTGTGTATGCTTTGCCGAGAGAGGGGAACATAAGAAAATAAGCACGGATAAAGCAAAAACGGCGATCGGGTTTTTCATATCTATTCCATTAAGGTAAATATAGTTCGTCAAAGAAATATAGCGAAAGGTGAGAGCAGAGTCAAATTTATTTGAACTATGCCGAACAGCATCCTATATCGCGCATAGCGCAAATATAATTAATATAGAGATAAAAAAACAAAAACTTCCGACAACAATTTTTATCTTTTTTATATAAAAGCCTTCTTGGGTTGTGTGTAATAATTTATCAATGAGTGATATATCCGATTGCGTATCTTATATTTTTATTCTAATGTTGGAAACGGATGGCAACCCCTTTTAATTTTGTAACAAAGAGATTTTTTACGAATCCTAAAATCCGATTATCATGAAAACAAAGTTTCTGTTCGTATGCTTGTTGTCCGTGTTAGGCTTTTGCCCCATATATGCGGCGAATACGGTTCATAAAGTCGCTCCCGTATTTTGGTGGTCGGGAATGAAAAATCCCGAGTTACAGATTTTATTATATGGCGATCGCATAGCCACCGCCGATGTTACTCTCACTTCTGCCGATGTGGTTTTGAAAGAGGTGGTCGTGCAGGAAAATCCCAACTATTTAATTTTATATGTAGATATAGCCAATGCCGCTCCGCAGCAATTCGATATCATATTGAAACAAGGTAAGAAGCGGACGGTAGTGCCTTACGAACTTCGTCAGCGGCGCGAGGGGGCTTCCGACGTGACCGGATTCCATGCCGACGATGTTCTCTATCTGATTATGCCCGACCGTTTTTCGAACGGGAATCCCGATAACGATATTATTCCCGGAATGCGCGAGGGACGGGTAGACCGCTCCGATTCGTTCGCACGGCATGGAGGCGATTTGAAGGGCATCGAAAACCATCTGGACTATTTGTCCGATTTGGGCGTTACGGCTATTTGGCTCAATCCCATTCAGGAAAACGATATGGCGGACGGATCTTATCACGGATACGCGATTACCGATTATTATCAGGTCGATCGCCGGTTGGGCAGCAACGAAGAATTTTGTGAATTGGTAGACCGTGCGCACGAGAAAGGCATAAAGGTGGTAATGGATATGATCTTCAACCACTGCGGTTCGGAGAATTATCTGTTCAGAGACATGCCGTCCAAAGAGTGGTTCAATTATCGGGGCGATTATGTGCAGACCAATTTCAGGACTGCGACGCAGATCGATCCGTACGCTTCCGGTATAGAAACCGAATTGGCGGTAGACGGTTGGTTTACCCGCACCATGCCCGATTTCAACCAACGCAACCGGCATGTAGCCGCCTATTTGATACAGAGCAGCATTTGGTGGATCGAATACGCCGGCATTAACGGTATCCGTCAGGATACCCATCCTTATGCCGATTTCGACTGTATGGCGCGATGGTGTAAGGCGGTAAAAGACGAATACCCCGATTTCAATATCGTAGGCGAAACTTGGTTGGGCAGCAATGTGCTGGTTTCCTATTGGCAAAAAGACAGCAGGCTCGCCAGCCCGAAAAACAGTTTCCTGCCTGTTGTTATGGATTTTCCGTTGATGGAGGAGATGAACCGTGCGTTTGATGAAGAGACAGCCGACGGAGGACGCGGATTGAATCGCTTGTATGAATATCTGACACAAGATATAGTGTATGCCGATCCCATGAGTTTGCTCACTTTTCTCGATAATCACGACACATCGCGCTTCTATCGTACCGAAGCCGAAAATATCGACCGTTTCAAACAGGCATTGACTTTCCTGCTCACGACCCGGGGGATTCCTCAGATCTACTACGGTACCGAAATACTTATGGCGGCAGACAAGGCGAATGGCGACGGTATGCTTCGATGCGATTTTCCCGGAGGCTGGTCGGGCGATGCGGTCAATGCTTTCGATCCGGCTCAACGTACCGACTTGCAAAACGAGGCTTTCGCTTTTGCCCGCCGTCTGTTGCAATGGCGCAAAGGGAATGAAACGATAGCCAAAGGATCGTTGAAACACTTTACTCCCGATAACGGTATATATCTCTACGAACGCCGGTACGAAGGCCGTTCGGTTGTCGTCATGTTGAACGGAAGCGATAGCGAACGTTCGATCGAAACCTCTTTCTATCGCGAGATCGTACCTGCCGGTTCGGCGATCGACTGGCTGACGGGCGAAACGGTCGATCTGCGGACGAAAGTAACGCTTCAACCGCGGGGAATCTACATTTTCAATCTTTGAAAAGTTTTGATGCGATTTATATTTATTAGAATACTCGGATTGCTAACCTGTTGTAAAATATTGAGTTGAAAAATTTAGGGATTCCATTTTTATTCTAATTCAAAAATACGGGAAACTATCCCGCTACATTTGCAACAGTCGGAGAAAACAACCGAAAAAAACGATTGATTTTAACAATAAATTTAATACCAAAAATCATGAACAAGAAAAAGATTTTATCCCTTGTGGCATTCCTGCCGTTGCTCTTTGCAGCGAATGCTCAACAGAATCTGACTTCTCCAAACGGAAATTTGGTGATGACATTCCAAGTCGATGCGCAAGGTGCGCCGGTCTACGAGTTGTCTTATAAAGGACATCCAGTGATACTTCCCAGCACATTGGGTCTGGAATTGAAAAAAGAGGACGATACCCGTACCGATTTCGATTGGGTAGACCGCCGCGATCTTTCCAAAGTCGATTCGAAAGTCAATCTTTATAACGGGTTTGAATTGAAGGAGGTACAGACTTCCGAATTCGATGAGACCTGGCGTCCGGTATGGGGCGAAGAGAAAGAAATCCGGAATCATTATAATGAAATGGCTGTCACGTTGTACCAGCCTATGAACGAACGTTCTATCCTCATCCGTTTCCGCCTTTTCGACGACGGTCTGGGATTCCGTTACGAATTTCCCCAGCAACCTTCGCTGAATTATTTTGTGATTAAAGAAGAGCATTCGCAATTCGCGATGGCTGGCGACCACATCGCATTTTGGATTCCGGGCGATTACGACACGCAAGAATACGATTATACGATCTCGCGCCTTTCCGAAATCAGAGGATTGATGAAGCAAGCCATTACCCCCAACTCGTCGCAGACACCGTTCTCCGCTACCGGCGTACAGACGGCTTTGATGATGAAAACGGACGACGGGCTTTACATCAACCTGCACGAGGCAGCCCTTATCGACTACTCTTGCATGCACCTGAATCTGGACGACAAGAATATGGTATTCGAGTCGTGGCTTACTCCCGATGCGAAAGGTGATAAAGGCTATATGCAGTCGCCCTGCCGTTCGCCGTGGCGGACAATCATAGTCAGCGACGATGCCCGCGACATTCTGGCATCGCGTATCACTCTCAATCTGAACGAACCGTGTAAGATCGCCGATGCCGAAACATGGGTAAAACCGGTGAAATATATCGGCGTTTGGTGGGATATGATCACCGGAAAAGGTTCGTGGGCATATACCGACGAACTTACCGGCGTGAAACTGGGTATGACCGATTACTCCGTTACCAAACCGAACGGAAAACACTCTGCCAATACGGCGAATGTAAAACGTTATATCGACTTTGCCGCTGCCCACGGGTTCGATGCCGTATTGGTGGAAGGCTGGAACGAAGGCTGGGAAGACTGGTTCGGCAATAGCAAAGATTATGTATTCGATTTCCAGACCCCGTATCCCGATTTCGATGTGGAGGAACTGCACCGCTATGCTTCGGAAAAAGGTGTCAAGATCATGATGCACCATGAAACATCCGCTTCTGCCCGCAACTACGAACGCCACATGGATAAAGCCTACCAGTTTATGGTCGATCACGGTTACAACTCCGTGAAAAGCGGATATGTCGGTAATATCATTCCTCGCGGGGAACACCACTACGGGCAATGGATGAACGACCACTACCTCTACGCTGTAAAAAAAGCGGCAGAGTATAAGATTATGGTCAATGCCCACGAAGCTACCCGGCCTACCGGTATTTGCCGTACCTATCCCAACCTGATCGGAAACGAATCGGCTCGCGGAACCGAATACGAATCATTCGGTGGAAACAAAGTGTATCATACCACCATATTGCCCTTTACCCGCTTGATCGGAGGTCCGATGGACTATACGCCCGGTATATTCGAAACCCATTGCAACCGTATGAACCCGGCGAACAATTCGCAGGTGCGGTCTACGATAGCCCGTCAGTTGGCGCTTTATGTCACGATGTACAGCCCGTTGCAGATGGCTGCGGATATTCCCGAAAACTACGAACGGTTCATGGATGCGTTCCAGTTCATCAAGGATGTAGCGATCGACTGGGACGAAACGAAATATCTGGAAGCAGAGCCGGGCGAATACATCACGATAGCCCGTAAGGCAAAAGGTACGAACGACTGGTACGTCGGTTGTACGGCAGGCGAAGGCGGACACGATTCGGTATTGAAATGCAATTTCTTGGAGCCGGGCAAACAATACATCGCTACGGTCTATGCCGATGCTCCCGATGCCGACTGGCAGAACAATCCGCAGGCATATACGATCAAGAAAGGAATCCTGACGAACAAAAGCAAGCTGAAAATGCATGCGGCAAATGGCGGAGGATATGCCATCAGTATCAAAGAGGTAAAAGATAAATCGGAGGTTAGAGGTTTGAAACGGTTGTAATGCCGTCGCGTTATAGGTTTTCAATAGGTTTTTAAAAGCTTTTTTTGAAAAGAAAATAAATAGGTCTGATTAGTTAACTTTAAATTTAAAATGCATGAAGAAAGAGAAGTTTAGAATCTTTCGAACGATTCTAACCCTATGTTTCGGGGTATTCTTAATGGAAGCGAATGCGCAGGATATTGCGGTTCGAGGACATGTGAAAGATGCTTCGGGTGTACCGGTAATCGGTGCCAATGTTACAGTCAAGGATGCCGGAAAACCGGTCGGCACAATTACCGATGTTGATGGTAACTTTGTGCTGAATGCACCCCAAAACTCGGTATTGTCGGTTACCTTTATCGGTTACAAACCGACAGAAGTAAAAGCCGCGCCTTCGGTATCGGTTACACTGGAAGAAGATGCCCAGATGTTGGATGCCGTTGTGGTAGTCGGTTATGGTACGGTAAAGAAAAACGACCTTACCGGATCGGTGACCGCAATCAAACCCGACAAGATCAGCAAAGGTATCACTACCAGCGCACAAGACATGATGGTCGGTAAAATTGCCGGTGTGAATGTTATGGCGAACGGTACTCCCGGTGGAGGGGCTACGATCCGTATCCGTGGCGGTTCGTCGTTGAATGCGAACAACGACCCGCTGATCGTCATCGACGGATTGGCGATGGACAACAGTGGCGTGAAAGGTCTGACCAACCCGCTGGCAATGGTCAATCCGAACGACATCGAAACCTTTACCGTATTGAAAGATGCATCGGCAACCGCTATCTACGGATCGCGTGCGTCTAACGGTGTGATCATCATCACGACGAAAAAAGGAAAAGCAGGAGGTCGTCCTCAGGTAAATTACGACGGTAATGTTTCGTTCGGTATTCGTCAGAAAGCGATCGACGTTATGAATGCCGCCGAGTTTAAAAACTATGTAACTCAATTGTATGGCGAAGGCAACGAGCCGGGCGAATTTGGTGAAGCCGATACGAACTGGCAGGACGAGATCTTCCGTACGGCGATAAGCACCGACCACAATGTAACGGTAAGCGGAGGTCTGAAATATATGCCTTACCGGGCTTCGTTCGGCTATACCAACCAGAACGGTATTTTGCAAACCTCCAAATTCGAACGCTACACGGCTGCCCTCAATCTGTCGCCTTCGTTCTTCAAAGACTATTTGAAATTCAACGTAAACGCCAAGATGATGTGGGCGAACCAACGTTATGCCGACGGTGGTGCGATAGGAGCCGCATTGACGATGGATCCTACCCGTCCGGTTTACGACAATTCCGAAATGTATCAGAACTTCGGCGGATTCTATCAGCCGAGCAGCGACGGTAGTTCCTACAACGATCCCGAGTGGCCTATGACGATCGAAGGGAATGCGACCGCCAACCCCGTTTCCCTGTTGAAACTGAAAAAACATACTTCCCGCAATATCTCGTTCGTCGGGAATGTGGAAATCGACTATAAACTTCATTTCT
The DNA here is from genome assembly GCA_900538555.1 of uncultured Porphyromonadaceae bacterium. GTDB lineage: Bacteria > Bacteroidota > Bacteroidia > Bacteroidales > Barnesiellaceae > UMGS27. The sequence continues at coordinate 245,858 of UPYI01000001.1, read as the reverse complement.
TCCCCGATTTGCGTTTGCACGTCAATGTGGGCGGTGACTACTCCGAAGGAAAAGAGAAGAATGTAAATTCGCCTTATGCCCCCGGTTCCTATTACTACGGTTGGGTAGGTGCCGACTACGGTTATAAATACAACTTCTCGGTCAATGCTTATGCACAATATACCAAAGAGATCGGCGATCACTACATCGATGTGATGGTCGGCGGTGAGGAACAACATTTCCACTATACCGGATTCGGAGTAGGACAAGGCACGAACCGCCTGACCGGCGAAGCCCACAATCCCAGCCTGCGCGAACAGACCGCATGGGGACATCACAGCACGTTGGTATCTTATTTCGCCCGTGCCAACTACACGTTGCTCAACCGTTATCTGCTGACCGTGACATTCCGTGAGGACGGTTCTTCTCGTTTTGCCAAGAACAACCGTTGGAGTAGTTTCCCCTCGGTGGCATTGGGTTGGAAGATCAAGGAAGAATCTTTCCTGAGAGATGTTACATGGCTCTCCGATCTGAAACTCCGTTTAGGCTGGGGTATCACCGGACAACAGAACTTGGGTGACGATTACGATTTCCCCTATATGGCACTCTATCGTCTGAATGCAGCCGGAGGCTTTTATCCGTTCGGCGATGAATATTTCGAGACCATGCGTCCGAATGCTTATAATCCCGATCTGAAATGGGAAAGAACTACGACCTACAATGCCGGTATCGACTTCTCGTTCCTCAACGGACGTATCGCCGGTGGCGTGGATTACTACTATCGCAAGACCGACGATTTGATCAATACCGTCAAAATTGCGGCAGGTACCAACTTCAATACGCAGCTTATCAGCAACATCGGTTCGTTGAAGAATTCGGGTATCGAATTCTCGATCAATGCCAAACCGGTCGTAACCAAAGATTTCGTATGGGATCTCGGTTATAATGTGACTTGGAACGACAATGAAATCACCAAACTCACCGGAGCCGACAACGATCAGTATTATGTAGAAACCGGCGGTGTATCCACCGGTATCAGCGGTGCTACCTGCCAGGTACAGAAGGTGGGCTATCCGATGAACTCCTTCTTCGTGTACCAGCAGGTTTACGACCAGAACGGCAAGCCGATAGAAAATATGTATGTCGATCGCAACGGTAACGGTATCATCGATCCCGACGACCGGTATATCTATAAAAAACCGGCAGCCGATGTGTTGATGGGACTTACCTCCAAATTCACTTATAAGAACTGGGATTTGAGTTTCGCCCTTCGTGCAAGTCTCAACAACTACGTTTACAACGACGTGCTTGCCAGCAAATCCAATGTAGGCAAAGGCGGTATCTTCAACCACGGATACTACTCCAACCGTCCGATCGACGCTGTCAATTTAGGATTTGAAGGTATCGGCGACTACTTCCTTTCCGACCGTTTCGTAGAAAATGCTTCGTTCCTGCGTTGCGACAACATCACGTTGGGATATAGCTTCAACGGATTGGGGAAAACAACCGGTTACACAGGAGTCGGCGGCCGTGTTTATGCCACCGTACAAAATCCCTTTGTCGTGACGAAGTACACCGGTCTTGATCCCGAAGCGGGAGCCGATGGAATCGATAAAAATATTTATCCCCATCCGGTAACATTCCTCGTCGGTTTAAGTCTTCAATTCTAATTCCAATTTTAAAAGTAAAAGATTATGAAAATCAGATATATAAAATCAATAGCCGCGGCAGCTCTGTGTTTAGGCTTGACGATCGGAACGGCATCCTGTATCGACGATCTCGATATATCGCCGATCGATCCGCAAAGAACCTCCACGTTCGATCAGGAGATGTATTTCGCCAAACTGTACGCATCGTTGGGACTTACCGGTCAGAAATTGAAAGAAGATCCGGACATCGCGGTCAAGGACGAAGGACAAAGCTGTTTCTATCGCGCCCTTTTTACCAACAACGAGTACGGCACGGACGAGATGATCTGGACTTGGCAGGAGAATGTCGGAATTCCCGAACTTTCGTTCATGCGTTGGAACTCTTCTCACCAACAGACGGAAATTCTCTACAATCGTCTGGCGTATAATGTGACCCTTTGCAACTTCTTCTTGGATCACATCGCCGGAAAGGAAGATGCTGTTTCGGTACGGCAGCGCGCCGAAGCCCGCTTCTTGCGTGCCATGTTCTATTATTATCAGATGGATGTATTCGGAAAAGCTCCGTTTACCGAACATTTCTCTTCTGCCAATCCCGAACAAAAGACCGCTCCCGAACTCTTTACCTATATCGAAAGTGAATTGGAGGCGATCGAACCCGATATGGCGGAACCGCGTCAAGCGCCGTTCGGTAGAGCCGATAAAGCCGCTTGCTGGGTATTGCGTGCCCGCCTTTACCTCAATGCCGAGGTATATACCGGACAACCGCGTTGGGAAGATGCTATCACGTATGCCGGCAAAGTGCTCGATCCGGCAAACGGTTACAAGTTGTGCAGCAACTACGAACACCTGTTCATGGCAGACAACGATGAGAACCCGGATGCCGTTCAGGAAATCATTTTCCCCATTCGTCAGGATGGTATCAAGTCGCAAAGCTACGGCGGTTCGTTCTTCCTCATTGCAGCACTGCAAAAGGGCGATATGCCTACGCGCGGAATTGTCGAGTCGTGGGAATGTATCCGTTCGCGCAAAGCATTGGTAAATAAATTCTTTACCAACGACGATGATATACCTTATACCGAATACGCCGACAACAAATGGCAGAATGTCCGCGACATACAGCTGGCTGCCAAAGACGACCGTGCGCTGTTTTATTCTACCGGACGTAAAGCCGAGCTGGAAAGTGTAGGTAAGTTTACCGACGGACTTTCCATTATGAAATGGACTAATCTCCGCTCCGACGGACAACCGGCTCACGATCCGACCGTCCCCGATACCGATATTCCTTTCTTCCGTTTGGCAGAACTCTATCTGATTCGGGCTGAGGCTTATCTGAGAGCCGGAGGCGACAATGCGCAACAGAACGCATGGCTGGATATCAAGGCATTGCGCGATCGTGCCAATGCGGTGGATATGCCGGCAGCCAGCAACCTGACGCTCGATTATATCTTGGACGAACGGGCTCGTGAACTCTATCTCGAAGGCTTCCGTCGCACCGACCTGATCCGCTACGGTTACTTCACATCCAGCACTTATCTGTGGGATTGGAAAGGCGGTTCGTTCGAAGGAAACGGTGTGAGATCTGTTTACAATCTCTATCCGATACCTTATACGGAAACACAGACCAACCGGAACATGTTGCAAAACCCCGGATATTAACAGTCACTGTATTCACGTTTTAAAGACTAAACACAATGAAAAACTTATATAAACTAATGGCATGGACTGTCGGCTTGTTTTCCTTGTCGGCATGCGATGCCGATCGTGACAGCAATCCGATACTCGGCGAACCCGATACGTTTGTGCTGAACGTCCCTGCGTTTGCAGAAAACAATGTATATGATCTGCTCAACTCGGAATCCCTGTTGCTTACCTGTTCGCAACCGGCTTACGGTATGCCTATGGCGACGACCTATTCGGTTCAGGTATCGTTGGACGAGGAGTTCGTAGAAACCGACGAAGAAGCCGGTACGGTGGCTAATTACCTTACGTTAGGTACGACTTATACGTCTACCCGTATGGAAGTCAGTGCGTTGGAACTGGCTTTGGCGTTGGGCGATTTGTGGAGTGCGTCATCCGACGAAAAATTTCCTGCCGATCCGATTCCCGTTTCCATTCGCCTGAAAGCCGAACTGACGAATAGCGGACGCGGTATCGCCTATTCGAATACGATCGAGCTGCCCCGTGTATTGGGCTATGAAGCCGTTCCCCCGTTGGAAATCCCGGCAACCCTCTACGTAAACGGTTCGATGGCAGGAAGCAATTGGAGCAATTGGATTCCGTTGGCAGCCCTTAACGGTGTATCGAAATTCTTCGGTGTATTCTATTTCAGCGGCAGCGATATGTTCAAGTTCGGAACGAAAGAGGGTGAATACATCGGCTTCAACGATAGCCGTGTCTCTTCGGCTTCCGATCTGCTCTCCGGTCAGGACGACGGATTCGGCGGACAGAACATTGCGGTGGCAGCATCCGGATGGTACACGGTGATCATTTCGGTCGGCATCAAGGGCACCGATTATGCCTTTACCCTCGATCTGGCTCCTTGTGAAATTTATTTGATCGGAAATTCGATCGGATCGTGGAATTTCAGCGAGGAAGGACGCTTTGTCGAACCCGAAACGGCTGATGCCGACTTTATCTCTCCGGCATGTACGGGCAGCGGCGAGTTGCGTATGTCGGTCAAGATCGCGGGCGAAGACTGGTGGCGTTCCGAATTTACGATTGTCGATGGCAAGATTTTCTTCCGTGAAAACAGAAACATCTTCGATTCGTGGTCGGAAATAGGTGCCGAATACATGGTCGGCATGAGTGCCGGACAACAAGTCCATTTGAATTTCGTTCAACGGACAGGGTCTGTTCAATAATCATTAACCTGATAAATAGAATATCAATATGAAAAAATTATCATATATGGCGTGTTTGCTGCTGGCTTCGGCAGCATTCACCGCTTGCGATGAAGATTACACGAATTGGGCTGATCCGCAGCACAATCCGGAAGATGAGGCGATGACCGTTTCGATCGAACTGGCATCCGTTGCCACGATGAACCTGAACGAACAGGAAGCGGACTCGGCGATAATCGCAACCGTATCGGCAATTGCCGGGGACTGTTCGATGTTTGCCTGCGACGTAACGCTTTCGGCAGAAGGGAAGACGGTAAATCTGCCTGCCGTGGTAAAAGAGGAAGGTCTGAAAGTACGTTTGACGGAGTTGAACCGGGCGGTTGCCTCTTTGTACGGATCGCAGAAAAGCGTTGCCCGCAACGTTACCGTGAACTACTCTCCGGTAGTGCGCACGGTATATGGCGAGGCTACGACGCTGAACGATAACCAGCAGGAGACGATGGCGGTTACACCGGTCGCCACGCCGGCGGTAGATACCGAATACTATATTGTCGGCGGTCTGAACGGCTGGCAGCTGGACAAGACGACGGCACTGAAACTGGAACCGGAAAGCGAAAACTCCATGATATTCGCGGTTATTGTTTCGCCGGAAGATAAGTTCGAGTTTAAGATCATTCCGGGCAGTACGATCGATACGCCTCAGGCATGGAAAACCGCTTTGGGATCGTGCAAGGAAATGGAATCGTCCAATCTTTTGGCATTCATCGACAAAGAAGGCGGCGAACCGGGCAACCTTTCTTGCCCCGGTGGCAAAAAATATCGGATCGCGCTCGACTTGGAGAACTTCACCTATTCGATAAGGGAAGATCTGCCGGTTCAGATGTTCATCAACGGATCGGCGTACAGCTCCGACTGGAACTGGACCGACGCCGTCGAAATGGTACCGGTGACACAAACACCCGGAATGTTTTGGAGCATGCAATACTATGCTGCCGGAGAACAGATCAAGTTCGCTCCTGCCCGTAAATGGGAAAGCGATTTCGGTTACAGCGACGATGCCATATCGGCAGAATCGATCGAACTGGCAAATCTGACGAATGAAGGCGGTAACATTGCTATCGGAAAATCGGGATGGTATATCGTGGTCGTTGCGATAACGAACGACGGCAGAACTATTTCGTTCCTCGAACCTGCCGTCTATCTGTTGGGCGGTCTGGTCGAAAGCTCATGGAACTGTGAGGAAGCCACCCGGTTCACCGTACCGGCTGATGAAACCGGCGAATTCGTATCGCCGGCGGCAACGGCGGCAGGTACTGCCCGTATCTGTGTCACTGCGGTCGATGCCGGAAGTTGGTGGAAAAGCGAGTTTACACTCGATCTGGCGAATGGCGGAGACGGTACGATCGTTTACCGCGAAAACAAAGCCGTTTCCGACAACTTGGGCGAATTGGGTTACGAATGTGCTGTGGAAGCAGGACAAAAAGTATATATCGACTTTACCGCTGGTAAGGGTAGAGTAGAATAGATTCTGTTTATTTACGGGGTTGTGTCGAAATGGAAATTTCGATGCAATCCCTTTTTGATGCGTTAGAATATCTAAGATGCAAGGCGCTGAGGATGAGGACGACAGGAGTTTACTGACGTAAACGACTTAGTCCGAATTCCGATGGCAACGCAGCAGATTGGACATGATAACACATCGTCTTTTATACTTGATTTTAAAGCATTTTCGATAAACCGGGAGCGAAGCCTGATTTGTTCGGGCTATGCCGGGGTGAGAAAATGTGTATGGATATAAACGAATGAAACTGACAGTGCCTATGAAGTTTTTTAATTGTATCGGGTGGATTCTGGGTGGAATGCTATCCGTAACGGTCGCATGTTCCGACGATGAACCGCAGATACCGGCTCCGTCGCCCGAGCCCGAAACCCCGGTTATCCGCGACGGCTTTAATTTCGATCCGGTTCTTCCCGAAGCCGACTCGCCTCTGACTATCACGTTTAAAGCCCCGTCGGGCAGTACATTTTACGGTCATACCGGCGATCTCTATCTACACTCCGGAGTGGGAGTGAAATGGGAAGGCGCACCGGTATGGGGCGATAATCAGGCAAAATATAAACTCACCCGCATCAAACGGAATCAATGGAGCATAACACTGCCCGTCTCGGTACGCGACTTCTACGGATTTCCGGAATCCGAACTATTGCAGACGCTCAACCTGATTCTGCGGGATGCCAATGGCGGAAAACAGACTTCCGATTTTGCTACGTTGGTAGACGATACCCGGAACGGATTTGTGCGCCAGCCGGCAAAAACAGAACCGATGCCGCTCCTTGAAGGCGACAAGGCGGGGATTCACGTAAATTCCGCCTCCTCGGTGACGTGGGTATTGCACGACGAAGACACGCAAGGTGCTCACAAGGACGATGTATTTATAGTCGGTGACTTCAACCGTTGGACGCTGGATAACGATTACCGGATGAAATACGACAGCGACAACCGTTGTTGGTGGATCACGCTCGACGCTCTGCCTGCCGGCGAAACACATTTTCAGTATTTTGTCTATGACAAGCAGTGCGGAGGCAGTTATCTGTGCGATCCCTATTGCGAAAAAGCCTTGGAGAAAAATGTGGATGCCGCTTATCCGTCGGAAGCCGCTGCGCCCTATGTGTCGGTAGTGAACACCACACCGCAACCCTACGTGTGGAAGAACGAAAATTTTGAAATGGGCAATCTGGAAAGTCCGGTCATTTACGAACTGTTGCTGCGCGATTTCTCCGATACCGGCGACTTGGCGGGTGCGACGGAAAAATTGCCGTATCTGAAAGAGTTGGGAGTCGATGCTATCGAACTGATGCCGGTACAGGAATTTGCCGGGAACGACAGCTGGGGATATAATACCGGTCTCTACTTCGCTTTGGACGGCTCTTATGGAACTGCCGACGAATACAAGGCATTTGTCGATGCCTGTCATGGCTATGGCATAGCGGTCATATTCGATGTCGTGTACAACCACACGAATAACGACAATCCGTTTTCACGGATGTATTGGGATTCGTTCCGGAATCGCCCGGCGGAAAACAATCCGTGGCTCAATTCGGAGACGCCCCACAGCCAGTATGTATTTTCGCCCGACGATTTCAATCACGCTTCCGCTCTCACGCGGTCGTTCGTAAAACGAAATCTGAAATATCTGTTGGAAACGTATAGGATCGACGGTTTCCGTTTCGATTTCACGAAAGGGTTTACCCAGAAAAAAACATCCGGCGACAGCGATCTGATGGTGACCGACCCCGAACGTGTAGCGGTGTTGAAAGAGTATTACAATGCCGTGAAAGCGGTAAAATCCGATGCAATAGTCATTATGGAACATTTCTGTGCCGACGAAGAACGGACATTGGCTGCCGACGGGGTCTGCTTTTGGCGGAACATGAACGGAGCCTATTGCCAGTCGGCGATGGGGTGGAAAGACAAGTGCGACTTTTCGGGTTTGTACGACTCCGTTTACCCCGACAAATTTGTCGGATACATGGAGAGCCACGACGAGGAACGATGTGCATATAAGCAGATTGCATTCGGTAACGGTGTGTTGAAAAGCAACCTCGACCAACGGATAAAACAACTCTCGTCCAACGCTGCATTCTTCCTGACTGTGCCCGGTCCGAAAATGATCTGGCAGTTCGGCGAAATGGGATACGATGTCTCTATCGAGAAAAACGGACGTACCGGACGAAAGCCGTTGCATTGGGAATACCAGACAACCCGCAAGGCTCTTGTCGATACCTATACGCAGTTGATCGGATTGCGGGCAGAACATCCCGAACTCTTCAAACCTTCGGCGCAATTGACGTGGCGGGTGAATTACACCGCCGATTGGGATAACGGATATACCTTGTTGCTGGAAGCGGTGAACGGGAAGAAACTATATGCGTATGCCAACTTTACGGCTGCGCCGATGGAGCATGTCTTGCCCGACGGTACTTGGCATGAGTATCTGGAAGGCGGAACTTCGACGGCTGGTGGAGTATCCGTTTCCGTCCCGGCTCATGAATTCCGGTTATATACCAACTTCGCAAATGAATAGGTCGGATAGAAACATCTGCTCGGAATGAAAGTGTTGTGCAGTGATTGCCGGTAATACTGGCTTTTTGTCGATAACCATTTGAAATACCGGATGCGGAATAGGCATTATCTGCCATTTCGTATCCGGTATTTTTTTGTTTCTCTTTTTTCTCTTGATAAATTTCTTGACCGGCGGGAAACGGGATAGAGTGCGATATGGTTGTCGTAGCAGGGCATGCAAAAAAACAAAAAGGAAAATTTTTTATTACCTCTGAATTTTTATAATGTTGAATTTTAGTTTGTTATAAAATAAAATGGAAAACTTTGTCCGATTGTTGATAAATAAATGAGAAATAATTTGTGCACGTTAAATCTTTTCTATAAACTTGCAGCGTAAATCTTTTTCTATCCGATCTTTTTCCAGTGTGTGCAATAACACAAACCTAACCGAGCTACCTTGTATGTTGTTACGAATAGTTTCGGCGGGGAGTTATTGTTCCGTTTAAAAAAAAGGTTGCAAATCGAGAATCGGTAATCGGATTCGTTTTCTCCGAGCCGCAAAGGACACGTGTAGTCTGCGGTCGCAAAGTTGCGGAAGCGGGTGTAATGCGGTCGGTGGGGGATGCCCCATGAACGGTTGGGATTCTTGTCCGTTCCTTTGGGCGGTAAAGTCCGGATTACGATGACGTGTCTCGTTGGCAGTCTGTCTTTTGAAAGATACTAATTTTAAATTTATACCACGGTGGAAACCAAAAGTTACACGTATGATGAGGCGTTTGCCGCATCGTTAGACTATTTCAACGGCGACGAATTGGCTGCTCGCGTATGGGTGAACAAGTACGCCTTGAAAGATTCCTATGGGAATATCTATGAAAAGACTCCCGACGATATGCACTGGCGTATCGCAAACGAAATCGCTCGTATCGAGCAGCGTTATCCCAACCCTTTGTCGGCACAGGAACTGTTCGACCTGATGGCGCATTTCCGTTATATTGTTCCGCAAGGCAGTCCGATGAGCGGAATCGGTAACAACTATCAAGTCGGATCGCTTTCCAACTGTTTCGTGATCGGGTTGGACGGAGCCCCCGACTCGTATGGCGGTGTCATTAAAATCGACGAAGAGCAGGTGCAGTTGATGAAACGCCGGGGCGGAGTAGGGCACGACCTTTCGCATATCCGGCCCAAAGGCACGCCGGTGAAAAACTCGGCATTGACTTCTACCGGTCTGGTGCCGTTTATGGAACGTTACTCCAACTCCACGCGCGAAGTCGCACAAGACGGACGTCGTGGTGCGCTGATGCTCTCCGTGTCGATCAAACACCCCGATTCGGAAGCCTTCATCGACGCGAAAATGACTGAGGGAAAAGTGACCGGAGCGAATGTCTCGGTGAAAATACACGACGATTTCATGGAAGCCGCTATTGCCGGCAAACCGTACGTACAGCAATATCCGATCGACTCTTTACACCCGTCGGTAACGAAAGAGGTGAATGCACAGGAAATCTGGAAAAAGATCGTGCATAACGCATGGAAATCGGCAGAACCGGGCGTACTCTTCTGGGATACGATCACCCGGGAATCGGTACCCGATTGCTATGCCGATTTAGGATTTAAAACCGTATCGACCAACCCCTGCGGCGAAATCCCTTTGTGTCCGTATGACAGTTGCCGGTTGATTGCCGTGAACCTTTACTCCTATGTAGTGAATCCGTTCACCGACAACGCCTATTTCGATTTCGACCTGTTCCGGAAACATATCATGCTGGCGCAGCGGATGATGGACGACATCATCGACCTCGAAATGGAAAAGATCGACAAGATATTGGCGAAGATCGAAGCCGACCCCGAAACCGATGAGGTGAAACAGACCGAGAAACATTTGTGGAATAAAATCCGTACCCGCACGTTGCAAGGTCGCCGTACCGGTGTGGGAACGACTGCCGAAGGCGATATGATCGCATCGTTAGGATTGCGTTACGGAACGGAAGAGGCTACGGATTTCTCTGAAAAAGTACACCGGGCATTGGCTTTGGCTGCCTACCGCTCGTCGGTCGAAATGGCAAAAGAACGCGGTTCGTTCTCGATTTTCGAAGCCCAACGCGAAGAGCACAATCCGTTTATCGCCCGTATCAAGGATGCCGATCCCGAACTCTATCAGGACATGGTGAAATACGGACGACGGAATATCGCCTGTCTGACCATTGCTCCCACCGGGACGACCAGTCTGATGACACAGACTACATCCGGTATCGAACCCGTATTCCTTCCCGTATATCGCCGTCGCCGCAAGGTAAATCCCAACGATCCGGAAGTGCGGATCGACTATGTCGATGAGACCGGCGATGCATTCGAAGAATACGTCGTGTACCACCACAAATTCGTTACGTGGATGGAAACACAGGGTATCGAGGTGCGCACCGACTATACACAGGACGAAATCAACGAACTGGTTGCCCGTTCGCCTTATAATAAAGCGACTTCCAACGACGTAGACTGGTTGCAGAAAGTAAGAATGCAGGGACGTGTGCAGAAATGGGTAGACCATTCGATCAGTGTGACGATCAACCTTCCCTCCGACGTTAGCGAAGAATTGGTCGGTCAGCTCTATGTCGAAGCATGGCGTTCGGGTTGCAAAGGCTGTACGGTCTATCGCGACGGTTCGCGTTCGGGTGTCCTGATATCGGTAAAGAAAGAGGAAAAGAAACCTCAGCAACCGATGATCACCCCCGAAATGATCAAACGCCCCATCGAACTCGAAGCCGACGTGGTCCGTTTCCAGAACAATAAAGAAAAATGGATTGCCTTTGTCGGACTGAAAGACGGAGCACCTTACGAAATCTTCACCGGTCTTGCCGACGACGATAACGGTATCTTCTGTCCGAAGAATGTGGAAAAAGGTAAGATTGTCAAGGCGATCAACGAGGACGGAACGAAACGTTACGACTTCCAGTTCGTGAACAAACGCGGATACAAAACGACGATCGAAGGATTGTCCGACAAGTTCAACCCCGAATATTGGAACTATGCCAAACTCATATCCGGAGTGTTGCGTTACGGAATGCCGATCGATCAGGTGTTGAAATTGGTATCGGGTCTTGAACTCGACAGCCAGTCGATCAACAGCTGGAAAAATGGTGTCGAACGGGCGTTGAAGAAATACCTGCCTAACGGAACCGAAGCCAGCGGACAGAAATGTCCCAACTGCGGACACGAATCACTCATCTATCAAGAAGGATGCCTGATCTGTAAAAACTGCGGAACATCTCGTTGCGGATAGTCTCTGTCAGGTAGAAAGAATAGAACATGGGGTTGCGTCAAAGCATAAGTTTTGATGCAACCCCTTTTCGATGCATTAGAATGGCGGTATTGCCGGTGTGAACGGTTCAGCTCGGATTCCGGATGTAATCGCGTTATCGGCATTTCCGGTACACTCCCTTTTTTACCGTTGTTTTTATATGCGGATTTTTCGGGAAATCCCTATCTTTACGCTCCTGAAATAAAACACATCTTTTCCTTATGGAAATAACATTCGAGATACATTATAATACGGTGTGGGGCGAAGCCCTCTATCTGACCGGAACCGGCGACCGGCTCGGAAACACCGACGAAACCAAATCGCTCCGTATGGAATATAGCGGTGACGGCTATTGGCGTTACACCCTGCAATTGCCCTCCGATACGGCGGCGTTCCGCTACGGTTATATCGTAAAGAACTCCGGTTCCGTAGTACGTCGCGAGTGGGGCGGTCTGCGCCCGTTCGAACCCTCGGCGGGAGTACGCCGGTATCGTTGCTGCGACCGTTGGGCGGATCGTCCGCACAACCAGTCCTATTACTCTTCGGCATTTACCGAGGGTGTGTTGTTCCGGTCGCACCGTTCGGCGACACCCGAACCGGTTGAGGCGGGACAGGTGATGTTTCAGGTTGCCGCCCCGATGATCTATCCCGATCAGGTATTGGCTATGGTCGGCGAACCCGATGCTTTGGGGGCATGGAATGTCGAACGGGCTATCCCGATGAACGACTATGCTTTCCCGTATTGGACGCTGGCATTGCCGGCAAACTGCTTGCCCGACAGGTTTGCCTATAAGTTCGTGATACTGGACCGTGAAACCCGCCGCCTGATAGCATGGGAGACCGGTGAAGACCGTATCTTTTCCGGGCATTTATCCCTGCCCGATGAATACATCCGTTATTCCGGTCTTCGTTTCATGAACCCTTCGAAACGGTGGCAAGGCGCAGGCGTGGCGATTCCCGTATTCTCGTTGCGCAGTGAAGAAGGAATGGGCGTCGGCGAATTTCCCGATTTGAAAAAGATGGTCGATTGGGCGGTACAGACCGGATTGAAATTCATTCAGATACTGCCGATCAACGATACGACGATGGGCGGTACGTGGCAGGATTCCTATCCTTACAACGCCAACAGCACATTCGCGCTGCATCCGCAGTATTTGCGCCTGTCGGAGATCGCGCAACTCGAAAATCGGGCTGACCGTGATCGTTTCGACCGCCTTCGCGACGAATTGAACGCATTGCCCCAGATCGACTATGAACGGGTGAACCGGGTAAAAACGGAATACCTGCAACTCCTTTTCGAGCAGGTCGGGGAGAAAACGTTGGGAAGTGCCGGTTACAAAGAATTTTTCGAACAGAACAAAACTTGGCTGCAACCCTATGCCGCGTTCTGCGTGTTGCGCGACGAATACCATACAGCCGATTACACCTGTTGGGGCGAATACGCCCGGTACGATGTGGTACGCATTGCCGACCTTTGTGCCCCGTGGAGTGCCCGTTATAAGGGAATATCCAAGATCTATTTCACTCAGTACCACCTGCATCGTCAGTTGTCCGAGGTGCGCGATTATGCCCACCGACGGGGAGTTGTACTCAAAGGCGACATCCCGATCGGCATAAGCCGTACCAGTGCCGATGCGTGGCAATATCCCGAACTGTTCCGCCTCGACAGTCAGGCGGGTGCGCCGCCCGACGACTTCTCCGTATTGGGGCAGAACTGGGGATTCCCTACGTACAATTGGGACCGTATGTCGCGCGACGGCTATGCGTGGTGGAAGTCCCGATTCCGTAAAATGGCGGAATATTTCGATGCTTACCGTATCGACCACATCCTCGGCTTTTTCCGCATCTGGGAAATACCCGATCATGCCATACACGGGCTTTTGGGGCATTTTAATCCCGCGTTGCCCTTTACCCCCCGGGAGCTGGCGGACTACGGGCTGCAACTCGATGTCGAACGCTATGCCCGTCCCTATATCACCGATACGCTGCTTGCGGAGCTGTTTGGCGAACAAGCCGGCGAAGTCCGCGCTACCTGTTTGGAACAAGCCGACGACGGTATCTACCGGTTTAAACCGGAGTTCGACACGCAGCGGAAAATCGCCGCGTATTACCGCGATCGGGACGACGCTGCGACCCTCCGGATTGTAGCCGGCTTGCAGCAGTTGCACGACGAAGTGCTTTTCGTCGAAGACCCGGTAAAACGCGGCATGTATCATCCGCGTATTTCGGGAGCGAAGACCGAAGTCTACCGGACGCTTTCGCCGGGACAACGTATCGCTTACGACCGCATGCACGACGACTTTTTCTATTTCCGTCACAACGAATATTGGAAACGGGAAGCATTGGAAAAACTGCCGCCCCTTACCTCTTCGACCCGCATGCTCGTTTGCGGTGAAGATTTGGGTATGATTCCATTGTGTGTGCCCGAAGTCATGGAGCAGTTGCAGATCCTTTCGCTCGAAATACAGCGCATGCCGAAACAGTTCGGGTATGAATTCGGCAAGCCCGAAGAATACCCTTATCTGTCGGTTGCCACCACCTCCACGCACGACATGTCGGGCATACGGGGCTGGTGGGAAGAAAACGCCGAAAGCACGCAGCACTTCTACACCTCTGTCCTCGACTGCAAAGGCAAAGCCCCCGGCGTATGCGAGCCGTGGATCTGTGCGCGGATCGTCGAAGAACATCTGGCATCGCCCTCGATGCTGGTGATTCTGCCGTGGCAGGATTGGATGTCGATCGATGAAACGCTGCGTCGCGAAAACCCGGCGGAAGAGCGGATCAATGTCCCGGCAAATTCCCGTCATTACTGGCGTTACCGGATGCACCTCACCCTGGAACGGCTCTTGGATGAGTCGCGTTTCAATAGCCGGATATTGCGTCTGGTCAAGGAGAGCGGACGATGAAAAAAACGCACGATAAAAACCGCAAAAATTGAACAATATTTAGAAAAAATAATTATCTTTGAGATGCACGAACAGTGTGTTGTCAAACCTTTTAAACCTATTGTTCTTACAATTTAAAATAAAACGATCCGATCTTCGGGGGCGCTTTATTTAAAAACCGAAATCTAAGTATAGAAATGAAAAGGATTCTTGTAATTGGAGCGACCGGACAAATCGGTTCGGAGCTAATGACCCACCTTCGTTCCATTTATGGAGGTGACAATGTGGTGGCAGGATATATCGAAGGTGTGCCGGTATCGGATGAATTACGGTATGGAGGTCCGCTCGAAGTCGCCGATGTTACCAATGCGGCGCAAATTGCCGCCATTGTCGATAAATACCACATCGACACGGTATATAATTTGGCTGCGATCCTTTCTGCCCAGGCGGAAAAGAAACCTTTATTGGCTTGGAATATTCAGATCGGCGGGGTTTTGAATTTGTTGGAAATCGCACGCGAGAAAGGTTGTGCGGTGTTCACGCCCAGTTCGATCGGTGCATTCGGTGCTTCTTCGCCCCATGTACAGACTCCGCAGGAAACCATTCAGCGCCCGCAAACCATATACGGTGTCAGCAAGGTGACGACCGAGTTGTTGAGCGACTACTATTACCACCGTTACGGTGTGGATACCCGTTCCGTCCGTTTCCCGGGACTGATTTCTTACGTCACCCTGCCCGGTGGTGGTACCACCGACTATGCGGTGGAAATCTACTATGCAGCCGTAGCCGGAGAAAAATTCAAAGTACCCGTAGCTGCCGGCACATTTATGGACATGATGTACATGCCCGATGCCCTGAAAGCCATGGTGATGCTGATGGAAGCCGACCCGTCGAAGCTCGTTCACCGCAATGCGTTCAATATCGCCTCGATGAGTTTCGATCCGGAAATGATCTATGCCGAAATACGCAAACACTATCCGGCATTCGAAATCGAATATTGCATCGACGATTTGCGCCAACACATAGCCGATTCCTGGCCCGATTCGATGGACGACAGTTGCGCCCGTGCCGAGTGGGGGTGGAAACCCGACTTCGATCTGCCGGCAATGACAGTCGATATGATTCGCCACTTGAAAGAAAAACAAGTGCGTGGATAATGCGGATTCGTTGAGAAAAAGGTGCATGAATTAAACTAAAAAAATAAAGTTATGTTTGACAAAATGAAAAAATATCTCTCCGACGAACTCGAAGAGATCCGGAGAAACGGACTGTATAAAGAAGAGCGGACGATTATTACGCCGCAAAGCTCTTCGATCCGGGTAGCCGAAAGTCAAAACCGAGTATTGAATTTTTGTGCGAACAACTATTTGGGGCTTTCCAATAATGCCCGTCTGATACAGGCGGCGAAGAACGCGATGGATACGCACGGCTACGGCATGTCGTCCGTTCGCTTTATCTGCGGAGCGCAGGATCTGCACCGTGAATTGGAAAAAGCCATAGCCCGATATTTCAAAACCGAAGATACCATACTTTATGCCGCCTGCTTCGATGCCAACGGCGGTGTGTTCGAACCGTTGTTCGGCGAGAACGATGCCATCATTTCCGATGCGTTGAACCACGCTTCCATTATCGACGGCGTGCGTCTGTGTAAGGCGAAACGCTATCGGTATGCCAACGCCGACATGGCAGACCTTGAACGTTGTCTGCAAGAAGCGCAGGCACAGCGTTTCCGTATTATCGTTACCGACGGTGTATTCTCTATGGACGGCAATGTGGCACCGATGGATAAAATCTGCGATCTGGCAGAAAAATACGATGCGCTGGTTATGGTCGATGAATGCCACTCTGCCGGTGTAGTCGGTGAGCACGGACGCGGTGTCAGTGAGAAATTCAATGTGTACGGACGTATCGACATCCACACCGGAACGCTGGGTAAGGCATTCGGAGGAGCCATCGGCGGATTCACTACCGGTCGCAAAGAGATTATCGACATGTTGCGTCAGCGCTCACGTCCCTATCTTTTCTCCAACTCGTTGCCGCCGGCAGTAGTGGGAGCAGGTATCGAAGTATTCAAGATGCTCAACGAAAGCGACGAACTGCATACGCGTCTGATGGAAAACGTCGTTTATTTCCGCGAAAAAATGTTGGCTGCCGGATTCGACATCAAACCCACACAGTCGGCTATCTGTGCCGTGATGCTTTACGATGCCAAACTGTCGCAGGACTTTGCCAAACGGATGCTCGACGAAGGTATCTATGTCACCGGATTCTACTATCCGGTTGTGCCGCAGGGACAAGCCCGCATCCGTGTGCAACTGTCGGCTGCACATCAGCGCGAAGAACTCGATGCTTGTGTAGAAGCATTCATTAAAGTAGGTAAAGAACTCGGCGTGATCAAGTAGGAGACTCTCTTGGGGGTGAAACGCCCCGAACATAACGAACAAGAGGTTGCATAGAAATGCAACCTCTTGTTTGTTATAAGATCCGCTTTCCAGGAGTTGGGTGCGCTTTCCGGTTATTCCATACTTCTTAACAGGGCGATTTCCTCACGCCACAACGATTCGTCGGGTGTTTCTAAAATTAAAGGAATATTGTCGAAACGGCTGTCGCGCATCAGTCGTTCGAAGAATGGTAATCCCAATTCTCCCTTTCCGAGGCTGTCGTGGCGATCGACATGCGAGTCCAATCCTTTTTTCGAGTCGTTCAAGTGCATACCGCGCAAGTAGCCGAATCCGACGATTTCGTCGAAAGCTTTCCAGGTCGTGTCGTAGCCCTCAGCCGTGATCAGGTCGTACCCGCCGGCTAAGGCGTGGCAGGTATCGATGCACACTCCCACGCGGCTTTTATCCTCCACCCGGTCGATGATTTCGGCAAGATGTTCGAACCGGAATCCCACGTTGCTGCCTTGTCCGGCGGTATTTTCGATAACGGCGGTAACCCCCGAAGTGCGGTCTAGTGTCAGGTTGATCGATTCGGCAATCCGTTTCAGGCACTCGTCTAAGGAGATGGCTTTCAGGTGGCTGCCCGGGTGAAAATTCAACAGTTTCAAACCGAGCTGTTCGCACCGTTGCATTTCGTCGAGGAACGCTTCCCGCGACTTGTTCAATCCCTCTGTTTCCGGATGCCCGAGGTTGATCAGATAACTGTCGTGCGGAAGAATGTGGTCGGCAGAGAATCCGCCGATTTCACAATTCTTGCGGAAAGCCTCGATGCTTTCGCGGGTAAGCGGAGCGGATTTCCATTGCCGCTGATTTTTCGTAAACAAAGCGAATGCGTTTGCACCGATAGCCGATGCATGAAGTGGAGCATTTTCTACGCCGCCCGATGCGCTGACGTGTGCACCTATGAATTTCATATTCCGATAATTTTAAATAGCAGGCATGTGTGGTGTCGGATTTTGGAAAATACCGGTATTCCGACGCGACGCACCGCCCTTGTTTGTTTTCATTGTTGAAGATGCAGAAGGCATTTTGAAATGCAGGGTTTGCATCCTTGTGGCGCGTCAGAACGGCTGGAATGCAAGACGTTGAGGATGAGGGAAACAAGAGCTTACAGGCGTAACCGACTTGACCCGAATTTCGATGACAACGTAGCAGACAGGTCATTATGACACGTCGTCGGTAAAGTTACCACAAAATTTTGTAATACCAAATTCTCTTGGGTAAGGTTTGTTTCAATCCGGCAGAGCCTGTCCCTAATCGAAAAAAGTGTCACTTGGTGACACTTTTTTCGATTAGGATTTAAGGCGTGAGTAAAAGTTTTTTTGGGATAAGATAGGATGCGGCTCGGCAGAATCCTATCGTAAAACTTCATATTCATGCACCTTTTCTTGCCTCGGCATAGCCCGAACGAGTTCGGTTCTGCTCTCGGCTATTGAAAACGTTCGTTTTCCGTTTGCTTCTGCTCTCGCCTTTCACTATCTTTGCATAATAATATAGTTGTCTGAAATAAACTGCAAGCCGAGAGCAGAAGCGGTCAAGTGAAAACTTGGACCGGTTTTGCCGAGGCGTAGCGTTTATTGAAAACCAAGAGTTTAAAATAGAGTATTACTTATGAAACGAATTATAGCTTTTTTGCTCGTTTGGGTTGCACTTGCTGCGGGGGCGGAAGCATATAAGCCCGTTCAGAAAGGAGAGAAATGGGGTATTCAGAATTCCGCCGGCGAATGGACTGTCAAGCCGAAGTATTTTGAAATACGTCCGTTCGGCGATAGTTTTTTCGTCAGGATAACAGCGCGTAATGACCGTCAGGATAAATGGGCATTGATGAATAAGAATGCCGACATATTGTTGCCTGAGTTGTGGGGCATTCTCCCGTTCGGTGAGAATTTTTTTGTTAAGACCAAAAAAGCAAAAGATACATACGATGAACGGTGGGCATTGATAGATAAGGATGCCAATATATTACAATCCGAACTCCGTGGTAGTTATAATAGCAAGAGACCTTTCGCTGAAATTGATGGAGACAAGGCGATCGTAACGGTTTGGAACAACAAGTACAACACATGGAAAAAAGGTGTGATCGATTCCAAGGGCGCAATCTTGATCCCTTTTGAATACCAAGGAATGGAACTATGGGGTGACAAATATGTGGTTCAAGAAAAATATAATGGCGGTTATGGTTTGTTGAGCGAAAATTTCGAAGAGATACTGCCTTGTAAATACAAGGCGATAGAAAAGACGGCGATTCCCGATGTAGTCTATACCGGCAATGAATATGTTTCGTTGCTTACAGGCGAATCGAAAACATTCAAGAAAGGTAGCGTCTTGTGTGATAATAACGGATGTTATCAAATAACGGTGGCATACGGTGGAACTTATAAGCGGCTGATACCCGGTACCCGTGCGCAATATATCACCGTTACCGAGCCGAGCGGAGAGTTCAGGATGTATTACAAAGACGGACATTTTTACGATCGGGAGAATCAAATACCCAAAACTCCGGCAGTCGATCCGAAGCGTCCGCCGATACTCAATTTGGTGGCAGGCTCGCTTCGTTTCATCGACCAGACCGGCAATCAGGCGATAGATGCCGATGAAACCTGTAAAATCGTATTCAAGGTCAGCAATACAGGCAAGGGCACGGGGCATGGATGTGTAGCCCGGGTAAGGACTACGGCGCGGGGCATTACGGTCGCCGACCAGAAGTTGCCGGCGATAGCGGCAGGTCAGACCCTGTCGGTCGAAGTTCCCGTTACGGCATCGGCATCGCTTGCCGACGGCAAGGCAGATTTCAATATCTCGGTTTACGAACCGAACGGATTCGGTTGCGACCCGACGACGCTCACGGTAGCAACGAACGCCTTTGTCGCCCCCTATCTGCAAATCACCGACTACGCCGTAAACAGTGCGGCGGGAACGACCATCACCAAGCGTGTTCCGTTCGATATGCAGTTGCTGTTGCAGAACGTCCGCCACGGCAATGCCGATGGGGTGAAGGTAACGGTGAAAGTACCGGAGAACGTTTTTGTCACCGAAGGCGAGACGGAACTGTCGATCGCTTCGATGCCGGGCGGATCCCAACGTTTGCTGAACTATTCTCTGATAGTCAATAACAACTATACGCAGACCACGATACCGGTGCGCATCGACATCGAGGAGAAATACGGACGCTATGCCGAATCCAAGACCGTCACACTTTCGCTCAACCAGACCCTGTCGGGCAACCGCTTGGTGATCGACGAGGTGAAGTCTGCCCCGCGGGGCGAGATCGAGTTGGCGAAAATATCCGGCAAGGAAACTCCGGCGGATGTCGATCTGAACATCCCGAAAGGCAGGACGAACAACGAGAATACCCTGTGTGTGATTATCGCCAACGAAAACTACCGTCGCGAGTCGAACGTGGAATATGCCCTCAACGACGGAGAAGTTTTCCGCCGCTACTGCATTGAAACCTTCGGTATTCCCGAAAAGAATATCCGTTTTTATGGAGATGCCACGCTGAACGACATGCGTGCTGCGCTCGGTTGGCTAAGCCGGGCAGTGGCAGCCTGCGGCAGCAGTTCGTCGGTCATCTTCTATTATGCCGGTCATGGCATCCCCGATGAGGCAACCCGTTCGGCATATCTGCTGCCGACCGACGGTTACGGATCGGACGTCGAGACCGGCTATGCGTTGAAGAACCTGTATGCCACGCTCGGCAAATTGTCCGCCGAAAAAGTCACGGTATTTCTCGATGCCTGTTTCAGCGGTGCCCAGCGCGACGGCAAGATGATGGCATCGGCGCGAGGCGTGGCAATCAAATCGAAAGCCGAATCATTGCAAGGCAATACGGTTGTGCTCACCGCCGCGTCCGACGACGAGACCGCTTATCCCTATCGGGAGAAGCGGCACGGGCTGTTCACATACTACCTGCTGAAAAAGTGGCAGGAAACACAAGGCTCGGCTACGCTGGGCGAACTAGCAGACTATCTGCGTAGTGAAGTTGTGAAAGAGTCGGTTTTGTCGAACTCCAAGTCGCAGACTCCCACCGTCTCCTGTTCGCCAGCCCTGACTGGAACGTGGGAAACATGGAAACTGAAATAAGAATATCGCGTATGGCAGTTGCTGGTGAATCTTGCACCGGAAGGTGCATGAATTATGAATAATAATTATATAGCTTATGAAACGAATTGTAGCTTTTCTGCTTATTTGGGTTGCGCTCATTGCGGGGGCGGAAACGTACAAACCCGTTCAAAAAGGAGAGAAATGGGGTATTCAGAATTCCGCTGGTAAATGGACTGCTAAACCGAGGTATTTTGAAATACTTCCGTTTGGAGAGAATTATTTCGTAAAGGTCAAAAAGCATAAATATCCATCGAAAGAAAAATGGGCATTGATAGATCGGAATGCTAAGATATTGTTTTCTGATATTCAAGGAAGTTTTTCAAAGGAATATAATCCTTGGGTTCTCGACAAAAATCGGGCGATTGTTCGTCAAGGATCCTATGATGGCATTATTGACTCCGAAGGGAAAGTTTTGTTACCGTTTGAATATAATTCTATCGTACCATCATCATGTGATATCGAAGGGAAAGTTTTGTTACCGTTTATAAGTAATTATATCGTACCATCATCATGGAATGATATGTTTACGGTAGGGAAAGCTTATAGAGCGGGTTTGTTGAATGATAACTTCGAGGAGATATTACCTTGTAGGTATCGCTCGATTTCCATGGTAATAACAGAATCATTGGACACATTGTGGCGTGTCGAGACCGAGGATAATAAGTATAATAAATTTTATGGCTTGTATGACCAGAAAGGAAAGGAGATACTGCCTTGCGAGTATGAGAAAATTAAATCAATGGAAACGAAATCATTGGGTACAGTATTTGTGGTCAGAGAGATTGATAGTACTCGACATCTCAAATTTGGTTTGTATGACTCAAAAGGAAAGGAGATGTTACCTTGCACGTATAGCAGTATAAAAAAGATAGAGACAGAATCATTGGGTACAATATTTAAGGTCAGTATTTATAATTACCAAAAGAATAGATCTAATTATGGTTTGGTAAATGGAAAGTTGGAGGAAGTATTATCTTGCGAGTATGAAGAAATAACAGAAACGGATATTTCAGATGTGGTTATGGTCAGTCTAAAAAATGACCGTTATTATTTTTCATTGATTTCCAGAGAATGGAAAAAAGTCAATGAAGGAGGATCTGTTTTGTGTGATAATAATGGATGTTATAAAGTAACGGGACCTAATTGGCAATTTTATTACAAGGATGGACATTTTTATGATCGGGAGAATCAGATACCCAAAGCTTCGGCGATAGATTCGAAGCGCCCATTAATCCACAATGAGATGGATGGGATGTCTCGTTTGGCTGATAAAGTCGGCAAGGAAACTCCGGCAGATGTCGATCAGAACATCCCGAAAGGCAGGACGAACAACGAGAATACCCTGTGTGTGATTATCGCCAACGAAAACTACCGTCGCGAGTCGAACGTGGAATATGCCCTCAACGACGGAGAAGTTTTCCGCCGCTACTGCATTGAAACCTTCGGTATTCCCGAAAAGAATATCCGTTTTTATGGAGATGCCACGCTGAACGACATGCGTGCTGCGCTCGGTTGGCTAAGCCGGGCAGTGGCAGCCTGCGGCAGCAGTTCGTCGGTCATCTTCTATTATGCCGGTCATGGCATCCCCGACGAGGCAACCCGTTCGGCGTATCTGCTGCCGACCGACGGTTACGGATCGGACGTCGAGACCGGCTATGCGTTGATGAACCTGTATGCCACGCTCGGCAAATTGTCCGCCGAAAAAGTCACGGTATTCCTCGATGCCTGTTTCAGTGGAGCCCAGCGTGACGGCAAGATGATGGCATCGGCGCGAGGTGTGGCAATCAAATCGAAACCCGAATCATTGCAAGGCAATACGGTTGTTCTCACCGCCGCGTCCGACGACGAGACCGCCTATCCCTATCGGGAGAAGCGGCACGGGCTGTTCACGTACTACCTGCTGAAAAAGTGGCAGGAAACACAAGGCTCGGCTACGCTGGGCGAACTGGCAGACTATCTGCGTAGTGAAGTGGTGAAAGAGTCGGTTTTGTCGAACTCCAAGTCGCAGACTCCCACCGTCTCCTGTTCGCCAGCCCTGACAGGAACGTGGAAAACATGGAAACTGAAATAAGAATATCGCGTATGGCAGTTGCCGGTGAATCTTGCTCCGGAAGGTGCATAACGATGAACGTTTTCGATAAGCCGAGGGCAGAGGCGAACTTGTTCGGGCTATGCCGAGGCGAGAAAAGGTGCATGACAATGAACGTTTTCGATAAGCCGAGGGCAGAGGCGAACTTGTTCGGGCTATGCCGAGGCGAGAAAAGGTGCATAATGATGAACAGGATATGTTGAGTAAGAATAAGATAAAACAGATACAGGCTCTGGCACGTAAAAAAGGTCGCCGGGAGAGCGGATGTTTTGTTGCCGAAGGCAATAAATTGGTAGAGGATTCGTGGGGGGCGTTCGAATGCGAGATGTTGTTGGCGACCTCTGCTTGGTTGGAACGGCATCCCGATTGGCGGGGACGGTCGGAAACCGTGGCTGTCACTCCCGACGAAATGCAACGGGCATCGCAACTCACTACCCCGCAGGAGGTATTGGCAGTGTTCCGTATGCCCGACTACCGGCTCGATCTCTCCGTTTTGCGTTCCTCGCTGACATTGGCACTCGATACCGTGCAGGATCCCGGCAACTTGGGTACGATTGTCCGTATCGCCGACTGGTTCGGTATCCGGCATATCCTCTGTTCGCCCGAATCGGCAGACCTGTACAACCCCAAAGTCGTGCAAGCGACAATGGGGGCGATAGCCCGCGTGCAGGTACACTATGTCGATCTGCCCGAGACACTCGCCGCGCTTGACGGCTTGCCGGTGTACGGTACATTTTTGGACGGTACGAATATCTATGACGAACCGCTCTCCGATAACGGCATTGTAGTGATGGGAAATGAAGGAAACGGCATCTCGGCGCAACTGGAACCGCATATCGGCAGGCGGCTGTTCGTCCCCTCCTATCCGGCGGGCGAACCCACATCCGAATCGTTGAATGTGGCGGTAGCTACGGCTGTGGTTTGTGCAGAGTTTCGCCGGCGCACGGCAATACATCTTTAAATAAAACAATGAACGTTTTCGATAAGCCGAGAGCAGAGCCGAACGTGTTCGAGCTATGCCTAGGTGAGAAAAGGTGCATGAAAATGAACGAAATATGGCAAAGACGAAGTCTGTTTACTTTTGTAGCAACTGCGGTGCCGAATCGCCCAAGTGGATCGGAAAATGCCCGATCTGCGGCGAATGGAACACCTATGTCGAAGAAGTGGTGAATACCAAGCCTGCCGCTGCGGCACGGGCGGGGTATCATTCGGTGGACGGTACGAAGATGCGCCCGTTGCGTATCGACGAAATTACAACCTCCGAAGAATCGCGCATCGACTTGGGAGCGGTGGAGTTGAACCGGGTGTTGGGCGGCGGATTAGTTCCCGGCTCGCTGGTATTGATCGGCGGAGAACCGGGTATCGGAAAATCGACCCTGGTTTTGCAGACGGTGCTGGGCATTACCGGCAAGAAGACACTATATGTTTCGGGGGAGGAGAGTGCCCGGCAATTGAAATTGCGGGCAGACCGCATCCGCCACGACCACCCCGACTGTTATATCGTGTGCGAGACTTCGCTCGACGAAATATTCGTACACATCCGCAATGTCGCCCCCGACATCGTGATTATCGACTCGATACAAACTATTGCGATGGACTCGCTCGAATCTTCGCCCGGCAGCGTAGGGCAAGTGCGCGAATGTGCGGCGGCGTTATTGAAATTCGCCAAGGAAAGCAATACGCCGGTGTTGTTGATCGGGCATATCAACAAAGAGGGCAGCATTGCCGGTCCGAAAGTACTTGAACACATCGTCGATACCGTATTGCAGTTCGAGGGCGACCGGCACTATATGTACCGGATTTTGCGGGCGATCAAGAACCGTTTCGGAAGTACGGCGGAGCTTGGTATTTACGAGATGCGGCAGGACGGGTTGCGGGAAGTCAGCAATCCATCCGAACTGTTGCTTACGCAAAGCCACGAAGGGTTGAGCGGAGTGGCTATCGCCGTAGCCGTAGAGGGTGTACGTCCGTTCCTGATAGAAACGCAGGCATTGGTCAGTACCGCGGCATACGGTACGCCGCAGCGGTCGGCTACCGGCTTCGATATCCGGCGCATGAACATGCTGTTGGCAGTACTCGAAAAACGGGTGGGATTCAAATTGGCTCAAAAGGATGTGTTCCTCAACATAGCCGGCGGCATTAAGGTGAACGACCCGGCAATGGATTTGGGGGTGATTTGCGCGATCCTTTCGTCCAATATGGACATGGCGGTCGAGCCGTCGGTCTGCATGACCGGAGAAGTCGGGCTTTCGGGCGAGATTCGCCCCGTGACCCGTATCGAACAACGGGTATTGGAAGCCGAGAAGTTGGGCTTCAAGCGGATACTGATTCCTTACAACAATCTGAAAGGTTTCGATACGTCGAAGCTGAAAATAGAAGTCGTGCAGGTGCGCAAAGTCGAAGACGCGTTCCGGCAGTTATTCGGATAACAAACAGTTTATGATTCACGAAATACAAATGCGGATAATGCCTGTGCAGGCTGCTTCCGAACAGAATATGACGCTGTGTGCGGCGAAAGAGATGGGGATAGATGCCCGTACGATCAAAGCTGTGCGGGTGTTGAAACGCTCGATCGATGCACGGCAGCGGGTAGTAATGGTCAATCTGAAACTGCGGGTGTATGTCAATGAGGAACCCGTCGATGAACCGTACGCCCGTATCGACTATCCCGATGTATCGGGAAAACCGCAGGCGATAGTCGTTGGAGCAGGACCGGCAGGATTGTTTGCCGCCTTGCGCCTGATCGAACTCGGTTTCCGTCCCATCGTGCTGGAACGGGGAAAGAACGTACACGAACGGCGGAAAGACATCGCATTGATCTCCCGCGAGCAGCGGATCGATCCCGAATCCAATTATAGTTTCGGTGAGGGTGGAGCCGGAGCGTTTTCCGACGGAAAATTATACACCCGAAGCAAGAAGCGGGGAAATGTAGACAGGATTCTGAATATTTTCTGCCAACACGGTGCGTCGGTATCGATATTGGCGGATGCGCATCCGCATATCGGGACGGACAAATTGCCGCGTGTCATAGAGAATATGCGGAACCGGATTCTGGCATCGGGTGGAGAAGTACATTTTGAAACCCGCATGACCCGCCTGACGGTTCGCGGCGATGAGGTGGTCGGGGTGGAAACTGCCGACGGCAAGGAGTTCCGCGGACCGGTGATTCTGGCTACCGGACACTCTGCCCGCGATGTCTACTACGGTATGCACGAAGCCGGAATCCGGCTCGAATCGAAGGGTATCGCGGTCGGTGTGCGTCTGGAACATCCGCAACAGCTTATCGACAGCATACAATATCATAACCCCAAAGGCAGGGGCGAATACCTGCCGGCGGCGGAATACAGTTTCGTGACGCAATCGAAGGGCAGGGGAGTCTATTCCTTCTGCATGTGCCCCGGCGGTTTTGTCGTACCGGCGGCAAGCGGTCCCGAGCAGATTGTAGTCAATGGCATGTCGCCCTCTACACGCGGATCGAAATGGGCGAATTCGGGAATGGTAGTGGAATTGCAACCGGAAGATTTTCAGGAGTATAGTCGGTATGGTGTGTTGGCGGGCATCAAGTTTCAGGAAAATCTGGAACGGGAATGCTATCTCAATGGAAACCGCCGGCAGACCGCCCCGGCACAGCGTATGGTCGATTTTGTGAACGGGCGTAACTCTTACGATCTGCCTGTTTCGTCCTATTCGCCCGGGCTGGTAGCTTCGCCGTTGCATTTTTGGATGCCCCGGTTCATTGTCGAACGGTTGCAGGAAGGATTCCGTTATTTCGGGAAAGTATCGCACGGCTTCCTCACCAACGATGCCGTGATGATCGGGGTCGAAACCCGCACCTCTTCTCCCGTGCGCATACCGCGCGATAAGGAACGGATGTCGCATATCGAGTTGCGAGGACTTTATCCTTGCGGCGAAGGCGCAGGCTATGCCGGCGGAATCGTATCGGCTGCGATCGACGGTGAACGGTGTGCCGAAGCATTGGCGGCTCAACAAAAATAACCGCTTGTACGTTCTCCCCTTATATAGAGCGGAACAGACATGAAACTTACTTATCTCGGACATAGCGGATTTTTGCTTGCCACCGATTGCTGCCGGGTGGTGATAGACTATTTCTGTGGAGCGGAAAAGACGATCGAAGAAACATTGGCATCCGAAAAGCCGCTGTATGTATTGGTTTCGCATTCCCATTACGACCACTACAACCCGGCTGTGTGGCAATGGCATTCCCGCCGAGCCGAAACCCATTATATCTTCTCGGCAGAATTGCGTTCTGTGGTGCATGCGGCAGATGTGCCGGTCTGCTTTTTGCAGAAAGGCGAGACCTATGCCGACGACCGGATGCGGGTGCAGGCATTCGGATCGACCGACATCGGCGCGTCGTTTCTCCTGTCGCTCGACCGGAAAACGATATTTCATGCCGGCGATTTGAACAACTGGCATTGGCGCGACGAATCGACCGATGCGGAAGTCCGTGCGGCAGAGGTCGCCTATTGGCGCGAATTGCACGAACTGCACCGGTCTGTCGATGCGATGGATGTGGCGATGTTTCCCGTCGATGCCCGTATGGGAAGCGACTATATGCGGGGAGCGATTCAATTTGTCGGTTTCTTTTCGGTCGCCTTGTTCATTCCTATGCATTTCGATAAGGCGAAAGCCGAAGCGGCGGCTTTTGCAGCCGAAGCCGCCCGGCATCATACCCGTTTCATTCTGCCGGAGAATATCGGCGATACTTTCGACATCTGATCGGGCGTTCAGACATCGCCTTGACGTAGATCTCTTGTCGTGGTTATTTTACGGGCAGTATTTCAATCCAGTAATCGTCCGGATCGTGGATAAAGTAAAGTCCCATGCTTTTGTTTTCGAAACAGATACAACCCATCTCCCGGTGGTATTCCCTGATTTTGTCGTAGTCGCCCTCCACACGGAAGCATAGATGGCTTTCGTTTTCCCCAAGTTCGTATGCTTCGGAATGGTCGCGTAGCCAAGTCAGTTCCAATAAGAAACCGCTGTTCCGGTCGGTGAGATACACCAACTCGAAAGCTCCGTCGGAAGCCTGCTTCCGGTGCGACTCGGTCAGTCCTAAGGCACGGTTGTAAAACTCGATGCTGCGGTTCAGATCGGTGACATTGATATTGAAATGATCGAAGTGTCCTTTGATGTCCATAGCGTTTTATGTTAAGATATTAAACAGTAAATTCCACTTGATTGCCCTCCGGGTCGGCGATGCAACTTTCATAAAAACCGTCGCCGGTGGTGCGCGGTTCACTGACAACGGTATAACCGTCGTGCCGCAACCGTTCGGTAAGCGCATCGACAGCCTCAGGGCTGCCTGTCGAAACGGAAAAATGAGCCAGCCCCAGCAACGTCCCTTTCAATGCCGTAGAGCCGGCGATTTCCGGTTTGTGCATAAGTTCGATCCGGCAACCCGTTTCGAGTGTAAGAAGGTACGAACTGAAATTCTTCCGTGGATTGTAGTACATTTCGCCGCAGGTAGCCCCGAAATAGGTGAGATAAAATCGGCGCATCTTTTCCAGATCGGCGCACCAAATAGCCAAATGATGTATGTGCATGGTGGTATTCTTTTATTGTTTTAGTATCTACAAAGATAATGCAAGCCGAAAGCAGAGCCGAACTTGTTCGTGCTATGTTAAGGCGCCGCTTATCTTCTACAAAGATAATGCAAATCGAGAGCAGAGACATCAAACACGTTTGAATGGCTATGCCGAGATGCCGCTTATCTTCTACAAAGATAAAGCAATTGAAAATTTTATGCTGTTTAAAGAAGTTAAACACGTAAATTCATCACCGGATATTTTCATATCCCGGTATTTCGTCCTAATTTTGCGAATCTGTAATATTCAGAAGTGGTTTCAATAAGGAAATTTCCGATTTTAACTTTAAAAATAAACCGATGATAACATTTGTAGTAGCATTGATCTTATTGATTGCAGGATATGTTCTGTATGGTGCGGTCGTGGAAAGAATATTCGGAGTAGACCCGCAGCGGCAGACTCCGGCGTATGCAAAGAGCGACGGCGTGGATTATATGCCGATGCCCACATGGAAAGTCTTTTTGATTCAGTTTCTGAATATTGCCGGCTTAGGTCCGATATTCGGTGCGATCATGGGTATCATGTACGGACCGTCGGCGTACCTTTGGATTGTCTTCGGTACGATTTTCGGCGGAGCGGTACACGACTATCTCTCCGGAATGCTTTCCGTCCGTCGGGGAGGAGCCAGTCTGCCCGAGCTGGTGGGCGATGAACTGGGAATGCCGGTAAAACAGGTGATGCGTGTTTTCGCCCTGCTGCTTATGATTCTGGTCGGTGCCGTGTTTGTTGTGAATCCGGCGGAGCTGCTCAACCAGCTGACCGGCGATGCCACTACCCGCACGATGTGGGTGGCGATTATTTTCGCCTATTATATTCTGGCTACCTTATTGCCGATCGACAAGCTGATAGGTCGTCTTTATCCGATATTCGGTTTTGCCCTGCTGTTTATGGCGGTAGGCATTATGGTGGTTCTCTTTTTCCGGGCGGATACCTTGCCCGAGATCACAACCGGACTGTACAATCGCCAGCCCGATCCGGAAGCCAATCCCATATTCCCGATGATGTTCATTTCGATCGCCTGCGGAGCCATTTCCGGATTCCATGCCACGCAGTCGCCGCTGATGGCGCGTTGCCTGAAAAATGAGAAACTGGGACGACGCGTATTTTACGGTTCGATGGTGACCGAAGGCATTGTCGCTTTGATCTGGGCGGCAGCCACGATCAGTTACTTCAACGGTTCGTTCGATGCCCTTTCCGAATACCTTTCGCGTCCGGGAAGCACGCCGTCTCTTTTGGTCGATGCCGTTTCCAAAGAGTGGTTGGGTACGTTCGGAGGTATATTGGCATTGTTGGGGGTAATTGCCGCTCCGATAACTTCGGGCGATACCGCACTCCGTTCGGCTCGGCTGATCGCTGCCGATTTCCTGCATTTCGACCAGAAAACGATCCTTCGCCGGTTGGCAATCTCCCTGCCGATATTCTTGTTGGCAGCAGGGGTCATGATGATCGATTTTAAAATCCTTTGGCGTTACTTTGCATGGTGCAACCAGACATTGGCGGTCTTTACCTTATGGGCTTTGACCGTATGGTTGGCACGGGAACGGAAATGTTACTGGATCACACTCTTGCCGGCTATCTTTATGACGGTAGTAACTACGACCTATATTTCCTTCGCACCCGAAGGCTTGCGGTTGGGATATACCCTTTCGCTGGTATTGGGCGGTTGCATCTCCGTCGTTCTGGTCGGATTGTTTGCCCGGTTTGTCATTCGTCGTGAAAAGAACGTTTTGCCCATAGAGAAATAGTTTTCGTATGTATTCCAATCGCACTAATTATCATTCACATTGCGATTTTTGTGACGGACGGGCACCGATGGAGGCTTTTGTGCAGGCGGCTATCGCAGCCGGTTATACCTCTTACGGCATATCGTCGCATTCGCCGATACCGATTCGCAACCAATGCAATATGCCCTACGAAAAAATGCCGGCATACATTGCCGAATTTCAACGGTTGCGCCGGTTGTACGGCGACCGTATCGATCTGTATCTGGGGCTCGAAATAGATTATTGCGATGAGGAACACAATCCGTCGTCAGCCTATTATCAGGAACTGCCGTTGGATTATCGCATCGGGTCGGTGCATTATGTTCCGACCCCCGCAGGCATACCTGTCGATACCGACGGATCGGCAGAACGGTTTGCCGGATATGTCGATGAGTTTTTCGACGGCGATGTCGAAGAGGTCGTGCGTCGTTTTTACAGGCAGACCGAACGGATGATCGCTGCGGGAGGTTTCGACATGATCGGGCATATCGACAAGATCGGGCTGAACGCTTCGGCGTATGCGCCGGGATTCGACCGTCGCCCCAATTATGTGAAACGGGTACGAACTCTGTTGGAATCGTTGGAAGGCAGCGATCTGTTGGTTGAAGTCAATACGAAGACCTTGACCGAAAAGAAACGTCTGTTTCCTGCACCGGAATATTTCCCGTTGATGAAACGGCTGGGGCTGCGGGTGGTTGTTAATTCCGATACGCATTACCCCGATCGCATAGAGTGGGGGCGTCCCGAAACGCTGAAATTGCTTTACGAATCGGGTTTCCGTACCGTGTGGCAGATGAAAGCGGGAAAATGGGCGGAAGTTCCTATCGCTTAACGGTCTTTGCCGTAAGGTATTTTATTAAAAATATTGTAACGGAAATTCCTTTTTTGTAACTTCGTGCCGATTTTGGTACGCTCCGGTTTTCATATCGTCATCGGAGAGCCGTCAGGAATTGATGAATATAATATAACAACAAGATATGAGTAAAAAATTTGCGGAATATTCACGTTTCGATCTCTCGGAAATCAATAAGGAGATCTTGAAAAAATGGGATGCGGAAGATGTGTTCCATCAAAGTATGAAGACTCGTGAAGGAATGCCTTCTTTCGTGTTTTACGAAGGTCCGCCTTCGGCAAACGGTATGCCCGGTATACATCACGTTATGGCGCGGTCGATAAAAGATATTTTCTGCCGTTACAAAACGATGTGCGGTTATCAGGTGAAACGTAAAGCCGGATGGGATACACACGGGCTTCCGGTCGAACTGGGTGTAGAAAAAGCGTTGGGTATTACCAAAGAGGACATCGGTAAAAAAATATCGGTGGCGGAATACAACGCGACTTGCCGCAAAGACGTTATGAAATTTACCCGCGAATGGGAAGACCTTACCCATCGCATGGGATATTGGGTCGATACGGAAAATCCCTATATCACCTACGACAACCGTTACATCGAAACTTTGTGGTGGCTGTTGAAAGAACTGTATAAGAAAAACTACCTGTATAAAGGATATACGATACAACCTTATTCACCGGCAGCAGGTACGGGATTGAGTACGCACGAATTGAACCAGCCCGGTTGCTATCGCGATGTGAAAGATACCACATGCGTAGCCCAGTTCAAGATCCGTAACCCGAAACCCGAAATGGCGCAGTTCGGTACGCCCTATTTCCTCGCATGGACTACGACCCCGTGGACTTTGCCGTCGAACACCGCGTTGTGTGTCGGACCGAAGATCGACTATGTAGCCGTACAGACCTACAACGGATATACGGGTGAGAAGATGACCGTCGTATTGGCGAAAGCCTTGCTTTACAGCCATTTCAATAAAAAGGCGGAAGGTCTGGCTTTGGAAGACTATAAACCGGGCGACAAGCTCATTCCCTTTAAGATTGTGGGCGAATACAAAGGTCCGGATTTGGAGGGCATGGAGTACGAACAGTTGATTCCGTGGGTAAAACCGGTAGAAGTCGATAACGACGGGAAGTGGTGTCCCAGCGACAAAGGATTCCGTGTAATTCTCGGCGCATACGTTACGACCGAGGACGGTACGGGTATCGTGCACATTGCTCCGACGTTCGGTGCCGACGATGCTTTTGTAGCCCGTGCGGCAGGTATTCCTTCGTTGTTTATGATCAACAAAAAGGGCGAGACCCGTCCGATGGTCGATCTCACCGGTAAATTCTATCTGCTGGACGAACTGGACGAAACGTTTGTAAAAACCTGTGTCGATGTCGAAGCCTATAAGGAATATCAGGGACGTTGGGTGAAAAACGCCTACGATCCGCAATTCACGGTAGACGGAAAATACGACGAAAAAGCTGCGCAGGCGGCAGAGACGCTCGACATCTATATCTGTATGATGTTGAAGGCTTCCAACAAAGTGTTCAAGATAGAGAAGCATGTCCACAACTATCCGCACTGCTGGCGTACCGATAAACCGGTATTGTACTATCCGTTGGATAGCTGGTTCATCCGCACGACCGCTTGTCGCGAACGTATGATCGAACTCAACAATACCATCAACTGGAAACCCCAGTCTACCGGTAGCGGACGTTTCGGCAAATGGCTGGAAAACCTGCAAGACTGGAACTTGTCGCGTAGCCGTTATTGGGGTACACCGCTGCCGATCTGGCGTACCGAGGACGGTACGGAAGAGATCTGTATCGGTTCGGTGGAAGAATTGTACGGCGAAATCGAGAAGTCGATCGCTGCCGGGTTCATGACCGAAAATCCCTACCGGCAAAAAGGATTCGTTCCCGGTGATTATTCGGCTGAAAATTACGATAAGATAGACCTGCACCGTCCGTATGTCGATGACATCGTATTGGTTTCGGCTTCTGGAAAACCGATGAAACGCGAAACGGATTTGATCGACGTATGGTTCGATTCCGGAGCCATGCCGTATGCGCAGGTACACTATCCGTTCGAAAACAAGGAAGAGTTCGATTCGCGCCGCATCTATCCTGCCGACTTCATTGCCGAAGGAGTAGACCAGACACGCGGTTGGTTCTTCACGTTGCACGCCATCGCTTCGATGATTTTCGACAGCGTGGCATATAAGGCTGTCGTTTCGAATGGTTTGGTATTGGACAAGAACGGCAACAAGATGTCCAAACGTTTGGGCAATGCCGTCGATCCGTTCAGCACGATCGAGAAATACGGTTCCGACCCGTTGCGTTGGTATATGATCACCAACTCGTCGCCGTGGGATAACCTCAAATTCGATTTGGACGGGGTAGAGGAGGTACGTCGCAAATTCTTCGGTACGCTCTACAATACCTATTCGTTCTTCGCACTGTATGCCAATGTAGACGGCTTCGACTACTCGCAGCCCGATGTGCCGTTGGAAAAACGTCCGGAAATCGACCGCTGGATCATTTCGTTGCTGAACACACTGGTGAAAGAGGTAAACGAACAATACAACAGCTACGAACCGACACGTGCCGGCAGAGCTATTTCCGACTTCGTCAATGACAATCTGAGTAACTGGTATGTACGTCTCAACCGGAAACGTTTCTGGGGCGGAAGTATGGACGAAGATAAACTATCGGCATACCAGACCCTGTACACCTGCTTGGAAACCGTAGCCAAACTGATGGCACCGATCGCTCCGTTCTACGCCGATCGTCTGTATGCCGATCTGACGCAGGCTACCGGACGCGATACGCAATCCGTCCATTTGAGCCGTTTTCCGGTATCGGACGACAGCTGTATCGACAAACAGCTCGAAGCCCGTATGCAGATCGCACAGGATATAACCTCCATGGTATTGGCATTGCGTCGTAAGGTGAATATCAAAGTGCGTCAGCCGCTTTCTACGCTGATGATTCCGGTATTGGATGCCGAGCAGCAGGCTCACATCGAAGCTGTCCGGGAATTGGTGCTGAACGAGCTGAATGTAAAAGAGTTGAAGTTTATCGACAATGCCGCCGGTATTTTGGTAAAACGGGTGAAACCCGATTTCAAAAAACTCGGTCCGCGTTACGGCAAGATCATGAAACAACTTGCCGCAGCTATTTCGGAAATGTCTCAGGAGGCGATCTATGCCTTTGAAAAGAACGGAAGCTGTACATTCGACATCGACGGGCAGCAAGCGACGGTCGAAGTTGCCGATGTAGAAATCATTTCGGAAGATATTCCCGGCTGGCTGGTTGCGAACGAAGGCTCGCTTACTGTTGCACTGGATATTACGATTACCGAAGAACTGCAACGCGAAGGCGTGGCACGGGAACTGGTGAACCGCATCCAGAACATCCGGAAGTCGAGCGGATTCGATATTACCGACAAGATTGAAATTACAATCGCCTCGCATCCCGAAACCGATGCGGCGGTAATAGCATATCGCGACTATATCTCTCATCAGGTTTTGGCAACTTCGTTCGAAATCGCGGAAACCGTAACCGGCGAATCGGTAAGCGAACTCGATTTCGATACGTTTAAGTTGAACATGAAAATTGTTAAAACTGCCAAATAGGCGGAAGTAATCAAAAAATATACTATATTTGACCCCTATAAATACTCCCGACAAACTGATATTGGTGTTTGTCGGGAGTATATAATAATATTTATAGTAATACATTTCTTTAAACCTGATTGATTATGAGTGAAAAAACACGATACTCGGACGAAGAACTGGAAGAGTTTCGCGCCATTATCAATGCTAAACTTGAAAAAGCAAACCGAGATTATGAACTGTTAAAGTCGGCTATCATGAATACCGACGGGAATGATGTGACCGATACATCTCCTACGTTTAAAGTTTTGGAAGAAGGCGCAAGTACTTTGTCGAAAGAAGAAGCCGGACGGTTGGCTCAGCGGCAGATGAAATTCATCCAACATTTGCAGGCGGCATTGATCCGGATTGAGAATAAGACCTACGGTATTTGTCGGGAAACCGGTAAGTTGATACCGAAAGAACGTTTGCGTGCCGTACCTCATGCTACATTGAGCATCGATGTAAAGAAAGAGGGAAAACATTGAACTGATAAACGATAAAATAAAAATACGAACAAGCTATTCGACTCCCTGAAAGACTCCTGTGGGAGTCGGATAGCTTGTTTTATGACGGACGGATTGAAAGAGTTGATATGAAATTATCGAACGGAAAGTGGGCGGCGGTCATCATCTTTGCTGTGCTGTTGATCGACCAGATCGTAAAAATCTGGATCAAGACGCATTTTTATCTTGGAGAGGGATATCGGGTGACGGATTGGTTTTACATCGCCTTTATCGAAAACAACGGTATGGCGTTTGGCATGGAATTCGGCAGCAAATTGTTTCTGACGATTTTCCGCATATTGGCAGTCGTGCTGTTCTGCTACTATCTGGTCAAGATAAAAGACCGTCCGGGTGTGCGGCGGGGTTTCATCGTTTGCGTGGCGTTGGTTATCGCCGGTGCGGCGGGAAACATCATCGACTGTCTGTTCTACGGACTGATATTCAACAATCCGGTTCCTCCCGAAGTCGCGACCTTATTCCCCGCAGGAGGCGGATATGCTCCGTTGTTTTACGGCAAAGTGGTGGATATGCTCTACTTCCCCCTGTTCAGTTTCTATTGGCCCGACTGGCTTCCGTGGATCGGTGGAACCCGGTTCGAGTTTTTCCGTCCCGTGTTCAACATCGCCGACTCGGCGATCACCGTCGCGATGATTTGTATCATATTGTTCTATAATAAAGATTTGTCCGAGACTTTGAATAAAAAAACGCTTCGGACAGCAGATACCGAAGAAAAATGAAAATATCACCGTCCTGTCTGATATTCATTGTGTTGTGCAGCGTACTCTGTTCTGCCTGTTCGCGTGTGCCGGACAATGTGTTGGGGAAGAAAGAGATGAAAGCCCTGTTGCTGGATATTCACAAGTCGGAGGCGATGATGGAAATCAACTATCAGGACTACAACCGGGATATTCAGAAGAAAGAAATTCAGGCGGCGGTATTTCGTAAACACGGCGTTACCGAACAGCAGTTCGACACGTCGTTAGTGTGGTACGGAAAGAACCTGGATGTTTATCTCGAACTCTACAAAGAGGTGATTGCCGATCTTCGGAAAGAAGATGAGACTTTGAAAAAACGGTTGGAAGAAGCCAACGCACAGACCCTTTCGCGGGAGGGCGACACCGTCGATGTCTGGAAAATGCAACGTTCCCGGGTGTTCGATCCCCGTTTGTTGAACAACGTATTGGCTTTCGATATCGTGTCGGACGAAAATTTCAGGAAAGGCGACCGTTTCGAACTGCGGTTGCGCACGTTCATGTCGCCTCGGCGTACCGGAGAGCGTCCGCAGATCTATTTAGCAGCGACGATGACCGACCGTGAAGTCATATATAACACGGCAGAGATCGAACACGACGGATGGATATCGTTGTTTTTGCAGCCCGAACTTGCCCGTCCGATCCGGAATGTCTATGGTTATATAGCGATGCCGTCCGAAATCGGTTGGGAACGGATGTATGTCGATAGCATCTCCTTGATCAGGATGCACCACACCGGGCAGATGGATTCGGTAGCCGGACAGCGTTCGATGCCATTCAAGACCGGAAAGATTGCGACGATACGGAAGTGATGCGGGACGACCCGTAGCTTTCGGTGAGCCGTGACGATATAGGTTCGGATTTATTCACACAATGAGAGACGACTATGAAAAAAGGATTCTTTTCGCATCAGGTTTGTTTTGAAGAAAAATTGCTGGATAAATACATCGTTTATCTGACGATGGACGATTGCTTTCAATCGGTCCAGCCTTTTCGTTGTGAAGTATCTTTGACTACTTTCTGTGAGGGTGTCTTGTTTGTCGTCTCTCCCGATTTTTCCGCAGCGGAAAATGATTTTCGCCGCCAACTGACCGATTATATGGAGGCGCATCCCGCCGTATCGGTAGGCGAGGCGATTCTGGCAACTCCTGCATATCGTTCCTGTCGGGTAACGGAAGGGGGGAAGTGCCGCCTCTATACGGTGATGACCGACTGGTCTACCGGACGTTTGCGCGACGGAAAACTTACTTTGTCTAACGTACTTTGATAAGGCGGCGCTATGAACGAACATCGTCTGTTGCTTGTCACTCCTCCGTTTACGCAATCCAATACACCGTATCCTGCCACGCCTTATTTGAAAGGCTATTTCAATACGGTCGGCGTAGTTTCGCATCAAGCCGATCTGGGTATCGAAGTGTTGCAGGATATGTTCACACCCACATTTCTCGAACCCCATTTCAGGAAGTTGCAAGAAACCCGAAACACGTTACCTGCGCATCTGCGCCGTATGGCAGACCGTAGTGAGCTTTATCTCTCTACCATACTTCCGGTGGTAGCCTATTTGCAGGGGCGCAACCATACGCTTGCCCATCTGATCAGCGAAACCGATTATTTGCCGCGCGGCAGCCGTTTCGACGAAATGGACGATGTCGAGTGGGCATTCGGGGCGATGGGCATACACGATAAGGCGAAGTATCTTGCCACACTCTATTTGGAAGATCTCGCCGATATGATTCGGGAAACGGTCGATGCCCGTTTTGAATTTACCAAGTATGCCGAACATCTCGGTCGCTCCGCGTCCTCTTTCGATACATTATATGCCGAGCTGAACCAGCCCGAATCGGAAATCGACCGGCTGATGTGGGCGCGGCTCGAATCACACATCGAAGCCGCCCGCCCCGATGTGCTGGTGCTGACAATTCCTTTTCCCGGCAATCTGTACACGGCATTCCGTTGCGGTCAGTATATCGCGACGCATCATCCCGAAATTACCGTTGTCATGGGCGGAGGCTTCGTCAATACCGAATTGCGCTCCTTGTCCGATCCGCGGGTATTCGATTATACCCGGTTTATCCTGTTGGACGATGGAGAACTGGCATTGATGCGGCTGCTGGCGTATCTGGATAGCGGAGATAAGAACCTGCTGGTGCGGACGTTCGTCCGGGAAGACAATCGGGTAGTCTACTGTTCCGATGCCGATGCGGCGGATGTTCCGATGGGCGACCGGGGCACACCCGACTATGCCGGTTTGCCTTTGGACAGATACCTTTCCGTTTTGGATATGATCAACCCGATGCATTCGCTGTGGAGCGACGGACGGTGGAACAAACTCACGCTGGCACACGGATGCTATTGGGGCAAATGCGCTTTTTGCGACGGCTCGCTCGATTACATAGGTCGTTATGAACCCGACACAGCGGGGCGGATTGCCGACCGTATGGAACGGCTGATCGAAGAGACCGGTGAACGCGGATTCCATTTTGTCGATGAGGCTGCACCTCCGGCACTGTTGCGCGACTTGGCGATCGAGATACTGAAACGACGCATGTCGGTAGTCTGGTGGGGGAATATCCGGTTCGAGAAAAGTTACACCGATGATCTTTGCCGGTTGTTGAAGCGGTCGGGGTGTATTGCCGTTTCGGGCGGACTGGAAGTGGCGTCCGATCGGTTGCTGAAACTTATAAACAAAGGTGTTTCGGTTGAGCAGGTGGCACAGGTTACCCGCCATTTTTCCGATGCCGGCATTTGGGTACATGCCTATCTGATGTATGGATTTCCGTCGGAAACGGCGCAGGAAACAGTCGATTCGCTCGAAATTGTTCGTCAGCTCTTCCGGCATGAACTGGTGCATTCCGCATTCTGGCATCGTTTTGCCTTGACGGCGCATAGTCCGGTAGGAAAAGATCCGGATAAATATCGGCTTCGCATTGTTGAACCTCCGTTCGGCGGATTTGCACGGAACGATATAGCGTTTGAGGATCCGGTCGGCGATGATCCCGAAATATTCGGTGAAGGGTTGCGACGCTCCCTTTTCAATTATATGCGGGGAGTCGGGTTCGATGTGCCGCTGCAAAAATGGTTCGACGAAAAAGTTCCCCGTACCACCGTGCCGCCTACTTATATCGAATATTGCCTGCGGGAGAAAAAGCCGGGAGCGACCGATTTCTCCGGAAAACGGTTGCTTTGGATCGGGCTTCAACCCCGTATGGAGAAGGTAGTCCGGAATAAGAAAGGCAAGGAAATCCGTTCGTGCCGGTTGTCGTTCCTGTCGGGCGAAACCGAAGAGCGGGTATTCGTAGAGGAGCCGTTGGCGGTATGGCTGTCCGAATGGCTGTCGCGAGCGAAACCCGGAGCTGCTGCCGTGTATGGTCGCGATATGGAAGTCGATTACCGGTCGAAAGGCTTCGGGAATATCGAATCGCTTTTTGTCCATCCGGTTTGGGCTGTCTTGCGTGGACAGGCGTTGCTTTTACTTTGAAGAAAAAATAGAGGGCTCACGAAAAAAACGAAATTTCATTTGCCCTTATAGTATATTTTTCTACCTTTGTTGTATAGAATAGACAGCATTCCGGTAAGATATGTCGGGTGCGCCCGGAGCCGGTATTCCCGATGGGCGGAATTCGGAATGTATGGGAACAGGGCGGAATCCCGTTTCGATTCGGCGGGCGATACCGCTTTTATAGATAGAATTTGTAGAATAAAGGTTAATAACATTAGCGATAAAATACCATGAGATTATTTTCTAAACTTGCACTACTTGTACTGATGTTGCAGGCTGTGGCGATGCCATTGGCTGCACAAACCGATGTTCCGGCATTTCCGGGAGCGGAAGGATTCGGACGTTATACCACCGGAGGCCGCGGCGGGAAAGTCTTGTATGTCACCACCCTCGAAGATAATGCTCCCGATGAACCGATTATCAAAGGTTCGTTGCGTTGGGCGATTCGGGAAAAAGGCGCACGCACGATTCTCTTCTCGTTGTCGGGAACGATCCATCTGAAACAGGAATTGAAAATATATAAAAACGGAGACCTGACGATCGCCGGGCAATCCGCACCGGGCGACGGTATCTGTGTGGCAGACTATCCCGTAGTCATTGCATCCGACAATGTGATTATCCGTTATATGCGTTTCCGTCTGGGCGATAAAGGGAAAGTAAGCGACGGTGCCGACGCATTGGGCTCGCGCGATTACAAGAACATTATCATAGACCACTGTTCCATGAGTTGGAGCATCGACGAATGCTGTTCGCTTTTCGGTACGGAAAATCTCACCGTGCAATGGTGCATCATTTCCGAAAGCCTGCGCATGTCGGGACACTCCAAAGGAACGCACGGTTATGGCGGAAACTGGGGCGGAGCGAATGCTTCGTATCACCACAACCTGCTGGCGCACCACGACAGCCGCTGTCCCCGTTTAGGTCCGGCGGTGGAAACACAGACCCGCGAATGGATGGATCTCCGGAATAATGTTTTCTACAACTGGCGCGGAAACGGATGTTATGGCGGTGAAGGCATGAAAGTGAATATCGTAAACAACTATTACAAACCGGGTCCGGCAACCGACGAAGCGAAAGAACATATCAAATACCGGATCTGCGCGATCGACATACGTACCTCGGAATACTCCAAACGTTTCCCGAAGTTTGCGGTCATGGAAAATGTATGGGGCAAATTTTATATCGACGGTAATGTCATGGACCGTAACCCCGAAGTTACTGCCGACAACTGGACCAAGGGCGTTTATCAGCAGATCAACAAGAAATACAATATCTCCCAAACGACCAAAGACACGATCCGGTTGTCCGAACCGTTGGATGCCGGATATGTGACTACGCATACGGCGGAAAAAGCCTACGAACAGGTCTTGAAGTTTGCCGGCCGTTATCCGCACGATGCGGTCGATCGTCGGGTCGTTTCCGATACCCGTTTGCGGGCAGTGACCTGCACCGGTTCAAAATCGAATATCCCCGGGTTTATCGATTCGCCCGATGATACCCGTCCCGAATCCGCACCGGCTGACTGGTCGCCTTTCCCCGTGCTGAAATCTGCTCCCGCACCGCTCGATACCGATGGCGATGGAATACCCGATGAGTTTGAAGATATGTACGGGTTGGACAAAAACAATCCGGCGGACGGAAATCAAAAGAACAATGAAGGCTATACCAATCTGGAATTTTATCTGAACATGCTGGTGATGCCGATTACCCAGGCGCAGAATGCAGGCGGCAAGATGGTACGACCGCGTAGGTAAAAATATATAATGTGTAGAGGAGGGGTTGCCAAGTTCGAGGCAGCTCCTCTTTCTTTTTTTTCAGACGGTGCGGTCGAAAAATTAGGGACGAAAAAAAATAAATTATTATCTTCGCACAATTTCAGAGAAAACAGTTTATGGACAACCGTGGAGAATTAAAATTGAGCGATACACGCTATTCCGTCGGACTCGCATTGAGTGGCGGCGGAGCCAAGGGTTTTGCCCATGTCGGGGCTTTGAGGGCATTGGAAGAAGCCGGGATTTTACCCGATATCATATCGGGCGTAAGTGCCGGATCGTTGGTCGGGGCTCTTTATGCCGACGGACATTCGCCCGACGAAATACTCGATATGTTCGATGGTTTGGCAGTACACGATCTGGCTGAACTGGTGTTGCCTCGAACCGGTTTTATGAAAATAGACCGTTTCCGGGCGTTCTTGAAACGCAATCTCCGGGCGCAGAATATTGAAGATTTGCAGATTCCTTTTTGTGTTACGGCTACCGATCTGGATCATGGTAGGAGCGTGACTTTTACATCGGGGCCGATTATCGAACGTGTTTGTGCGTCGTGCAGTATGCCGATAGTGATGAGTCCCGTGTTGATCGACGGGATACACTATGTCGATGGCGGGGTGATGCGCAACTTCCCGGTAAAACCGATTCGGAATATTTGTAATACGGTGATAGGCGTAAATGTAAGTCCGATGGTGACCGACAACTACAAACAGTCGATCATCGACATTGCTTTCCGTTCTTATTATTTGCAGTCGAAAGGCAATACATTCGAAGACCTTGGGCTATGCGATGTGCTGATACAGACCGAAGAAGCGATAAAATACAATGTGTTCGATCTGGAACACACCCAAGCGATAGCCGAAGTCGGTTACCGGGCAACCAAAGAGGCTTTGGAAGCTCAGCGAAAAACATTGAAGGAAAACTGACCTCCGGATTACCGCTATCTGAACCGAATATAAATGGATAAAACTATGGAATCTAAGATCGTAATATATCAAGTGCTTCCGCGCTTGTTCTCGAACATGACTGCCGACTGCGTGCCCAATGGGACGCTTGCCCGGAACGGGGTGGGGAAGATGAACGACTTTACCCCGAAAGTATTGCGGGAAATAAAACAGCTGGGAGTTACGCACGTCTGGTACACCGGGCTGCTGGAACATGCTACCAAAACCGATTATACGGCATACGGCATACGTCGGGACAATCCGTATGTAGTCAAGGGGGAAGCCGGTTCGCCCTATGCCGTGAAAGACTATTACGATATCGACCCCGATCTGGCTGTGGACGTGACGCGGCGCAAGGAAGAATTTGAAGAACTGCTTACCCGGACACACGATGCCGGACTGAAAGTGCTGATGGATTTTATCCCCAACCATGTGGCTCGGCAA
Organism: uncultured Porphyromonadaceae bacterium; assembly: GCA_900538555.1. Taxonomy (GTDB): domain Bacteria; phylum Bacteroidota; class Bacteroidia; order Bacteroidales; family Barnesiellaceae; genus UMGS27. The sequence goes on along the minus strand of UPYI01000001.1, from coordinate 202,734 downwards.
TACCATTCCGATGCGAAACCCGAATATGTTTCCGATTTGGGCGAACACGACGACAAAGAAAAATTCTTTTCTCCGCAAAACAATTTCTATTATATTCCCCGACAACTTTTTTCGCCGCATGTTTATCTCGGCGAAGGGGAGGATGCCTATTATGAGTTTCCGGCAAAAGTCACCGGTAACGATTGTTTCCATGCCTATCCCGGAGAGAATGATTGGTATGAGACTGTGAAACTCAACTACGGTGTCGATTTCTTCGGAGGCATATCCTGCCATTTCGATCCTGTCCCGGATACATGGCATAAAATGCTCGAAATATTGCTCTATTGGTCGGAGAAAGGAGTGGACGGATTCCGTTGCGATATGGCGCACATGGTACCGGTTGAGTTCTGGAACTGGGCGATCACACGTGTCAAAGAGCGATTCCCGCAGGTGATCTTTATCGCCGAGATTTATGATCAGGCATTGTATCGGTCTTATATACAGGTAGGCAAGTTCGACTACCTTTACGATAAGGTAGGACTTTACGATAAATTGCGTAGCGTCGTTTGCCATAATGTGTCGGCGGCGCAGATTACCTACTGTTGGCAGGCGGTGGACGGCATCAACGACAAGATGCTCTATTTCCTCGAAAACCACGATGAACAACGCATCGCTTCCCGTCAATTTGCCGGCGATCCGTTTAAGGCGATCCCCGCGTTGATCGTATCGGCGACGATGCACACGGGACCGCTCATGATTTATTTCGGACAGGAATTGGGAGAACCGGCAGCCGATGCCGAAGGATTCAGCGGCTTGGACGGACGCACTACCATATTCGACTATTGGAGTGTGCCTACCGTACGTCAATGGTACAATGGCGGAACCTGTTCCGTAGCCGGACTTTCGCCCGCGCAAAAAACGTTGCGCAACACGTATAAGAAAATATTGACCGTGATAAACCGTGAACCGGCGATTGCCCGGGGCGGATTTTTCGATCTGATGTATGTCAATTGCGATACGCCTTTGTTTGCTCCGCATACACAATATGCCTACCTGCGTTACGACGGCGACGACCTGCTGTTGATCGTAGTCAATTTTGACAATAAGCCGGCAACCGTAGGGGTGAACATACCCCGGCACGCATTCGATCATATCGGTATAGAGCCCGGTATGAGGGAGTGGAAGGAATTGTTGGCAGGGTACAATATCTCGAAAGAACTTTCTTCGGAAAAACCGTTCGTCTGCGATGTTCCGGCATGGGGTGCGGCGATTTTGAAAACGACAGTGAAAAAATCTTCACAAAAACGAAATAAAAAGTGAAGACACGCGAAGTTATTAAAAATAGAAATTGTAACTTTGCAAAAAATTTAAATCCCGTTTATCCCAAAAGTCATGATTGAAACGCCTCCCTTTAAGGTTTTTTCAGGAACTAAATCCCGGTATCTTGCAGAAAAGATCTGTGCCGGATTAGGTTGTGAATTAGGTAATATGAACATTCAGTATTTTGCTGATGGCGAGTTTTCCGTTTCGTTCGAAGAGTCCGTACGCGGTTGCCATGTATATCTGGTGCAATCCACGTTCCCCAATTCCGACAATTTGATGGAGCTTCTGTTGATGATCGATGCTGCCAAGCGGGCATCTGCCAAATCGATCATTGCGGTAATACCCTACTTCGGTTGGGCTCGTCAGGATCGCAAAGACAAACCGCGTGTGTCTATTGCCGCCAAACTCATAGCCGATTTGTTAGGTGTTGCCGGAATCAATCGTTTAATTACGATGGACTTGCACGCCGATCAGATTCAAGGATTTTTCGATGTTCCCGTCGATCACCTGTATGCTTCGTCGGTATTCATCCCTTATATCAAGTCGTTGAATCTGAAAGATATGGTAGTTGCTACACCCGATGTCGGAGGTTCGAAACGGGCAAGTACTTATGCCAAGTATCTGGGTGTGCCTCTGGTGCTTTGTCACAAATCTCGTGCAAAAGCCAACGTGGTGGAAAGCATGACGGTGATCGGTGATGTCAAAGGCAAGAACGTGATCTTGGTCGATGATATGGTCGATACGGCTGGAACAATCACGAAAGCTGCCGATCTGATGATGTCGCAAGGTGCGCTTTCCGTACGCGCCCTCGCTTCGCATCCGGTAATGAGCGATCCGGCTACCGAGCGGGTTCAAAACTCCTCTTTGACCGAAATGATCTTTACCGATAGCATTCCGTATAATAAGGATTGCGATAAGGTACACGTCATTACCATTGCCGATATGTTTGCCGATACGATTCGTCGGGTATTGGAAAACCGTTCGATCAGTTCGCAGTATCTTTTGTAAGAAAGATCCGATAGAAATACAAGGGGGTTGTGTCAAAATGCAAGTTTTGATACAGCCCCCTTTCCGGTGCGTTAGCATGTCTAAGATGCAAGGTGTAGAGGATGTGGACGACAGGAGTTTGCTAACGTAAACGACTTGGTCCGAATATCGACGATAACGCAGCAGATTGGACATGATGATACACCGTCTTCCGGTGCATCGGAAAGAGTGTTCCGATTCCGCCCGTCGCTGTTTGTCTTTTCGTTTTATCCCGTTGAACAAATCATATCGAGACGTTATGTTGCATCATTTTATCCGGACGGTTTCCCATATACCGTTGCCCGAAAAATTTACCTATCCCTTTTGTTACACCCCGCATCCGCTTTGTCTGATTGCGGCGGAGGAGTTGCAGGCATATATCGGGACGCAAACCCAGTGGCGCGAGGAGCTGTCGCGTGGTAAAATGTTCGGGGTATTGGTGGTGCGGACCTATACCGGAGAGTTGGGCTATCTGGCAGCCTTTTCCGGTATCTTGGCTGGGAGCAACCGACATCCCGGATTTGTACCCCCGATTTACGATCTGCTCAGACCGGAAGAATTTTTCCGGAAAGAGGAAGATGAAATCACAGCAATCAATCGGCGTATCGACCGGTTGAGAACCCGACCGGAATATCTAAGAGCAAAAGAACTTTTGCGTTCGGAAACCGAACAATCCGAAACGGAACTTGCGGAGATGAAGCGGCAGATGACGGCTGCCAAAGCCGAACGCGACCGACGCAGGCTCGTAGCGGCAGATGAGATCGACTTGGCGCAGATGATACGGGAAAGCCAGTTCCAAAAAGCGGAATATAAACGGACTGAACGCGCATGGAATCAACGGCTTTCCGGACGTAAAAATGAAATCGAGGCTTATGAACGGGAGATCGAGCTTCTTTGTGCGGAACGGAAACAACGGTCGGCGGCTTTGCAACAGAAACTGTTCGAACACTTCCGGTTGCTGAATGCAGCGGGAGAAGAACGGAATCTGTGTCGGATTTTCGATGAGGATTCGGGAAAAGTGCCGCCTGCGGGAGCCGGAGAATGTGCTGCGCCCAAATTGTTGCAATATGCTTATCAGCAGGGGTTGCATCCGGTTGCTATGGCGGAATTCTGGTGGGGCGATTCCCCGAAGACGGAGATTCGTCGGCATGGGTTCTTTTACCCTTCGTGCAAAGGTAAGTGCGGTCCTATTTTGAGATTCATGTTGCAGGGGCTGGCAGTTGATCCCGATCCGCTCACGCTTCCGGTCGGAACACCCGTTGCTCTCGAAATCGTATATGAAGATGATACGTTGCTGGTGGTGGACAAGCCGGCTGGATTACTCTCTGTGCCCGGAAAAGGCGATGCCGATTCGGTATATCGTCGTGTCAGGCAAAAATATCCCGAAGCGGACGGACCGATGGTTGTACATCGGCTCGATATGGATACTTCGGGGCTGTTGGTGATTGCGAAGAACAAGAATGCGCATCAGAATTTGCAGGCGCAGTTTAAGAACCGGACGATACGGAAACGATATATCGCTTTGTTGCAGGGCGTAGTGTTATCGGAGGAAGGAACCATTTCGCTGCCGCTATGCACCGATCCGCTGGATCGTCCCCGGCAGATAGTAAGCGACCGTTATGGCAAACCTGCGATCACCCGTTATCGGGTGCTTGAACGTGGTGAGAGAACTACCCGGATTGCTTTTTATCCGCAAACGGGACGCACGCATCAGTTGCGCGTACATGCGGCACACCCGCAGGGATTGGATGCTCCGATTGTCGGCGACCGTCTGTATGGAATACCGGCAAACCGTCTTTATTTGCATGCCGAAAGTTTGGAGTTTTCCCATCCGGTTACCGGTGAGACAATCTGTGTCGAGAAAAAAGCCCCGTTCTGAAACCGGCGGATCTCCGGAAACCGGTTGATCTTTTTGTAATACGCTGTCAGTCAAGGAGACTGGCTATTATATCAGAAGCTGTGGTTTGTCGTTCGTATTTCCCCGATAATCAAATATTTGTAATCGTTCTCTTCTTATACGCTTGCCGATTCTTAGGGACAAGCATTTGCTCGTTTCTGGTTAGCCTGTCCCGGCTGTCGATGCTTTTCGGATGGGGTAAAAACAAAAAACACCGACAATCCTATTTGATTATCGATGTATTGAATCGGCGGTGCGGACGGGACTCGAACCCGCGACCCCATGCGTGACAGGCATGTATTCTAACCAGCTGAACTACCGCACCATTCCGTTATGTTTTTTCGAAACATCTCCTATGTTTCTCATTTGCGGATGCAAAGATATGTGATGTTTTTTGAACATGCAAATATTTTGACATTTAATTTATTTGATAATAAGGATATAATTGTAATTCATTGATTATTAGTTGCTAATCTGCTTATTCTTCTTGTTTTTGAAAATATGCGGATTCGTGAATGAATCGGCTTTTTTGAGGGTATTATATTTATAAAACAGATTATAATATTACCTTTGTGTTACATTTGTTACTTAAAAAGGAACGATTTATGAAACATGTAAACTTCTTGAAAAAATCTTTAATGGCTCTTGTGGGGCTGTTTTTAGTGTCTGGAATATCGACAGTGCAGGCTGCGGTTCTTTATGAATTTGAGTTTGACGGTACGGATGAGACTTATTATCTTTTCGGAGGTAATTTTTCCCGTTGTTCTGACAATGGTGAGTTTGCAGTCGGTTATTCGTGGATGACGGGTACTGCTTTTATCTGGACTCGCTCTACCGGAAAAATCGAACAGATAACGGGGGCGGCATATACCGAATATGATGAGATGCCTGATTATACCGGAATAGAGGCTTACGATGTATCGAACGATGGGATAGTGGCTGGTACTGCAACATTCGAAGGTGTGTATGGTTCTTCTACCCAAAAACATTATGCACCGGTGCCGGGATATTGGCAAAATGGTGTGTGGAAACAATTACCTATTATAGAAGGGGTTCCGTTGTCGGGTGGCGGTTATGATGGCGCTGCGACGACGATTTCGGCTGACGGTAAGGTGATAGGCGGCTATATAAAACGGGCGGATCGGAAATATGTTCCGGTGAAATGGGTTTATTCCGAATCGTTGCAAGATTATGAACTCGTTTATTTCGAAGGCGAGGTATTCAATCAAGGTTTTATGACCCGTTCGATGTCCGACGACGGTTCGATGATCGGCGGACGTATGGAGTATGAAACGGGGCTGGCTACTCCGGGCATTTGGTTCCCGGCAGAGAATAAGTTGGAACGTATCGTTGCGGAAGGAACGACCGAACCGTCACTCGACGAGGGTTACGATGCCGATGGCGAAGTGTCGGGCATTAGTCCGAACGGAAAATATGCGGTGGGAGCTTGGTCTGCAACCGATATTAATAACCCCGAGTATTTTGTCTGGTCGAAAGAAGAGGGATTCCAGAGTTTGGGTTATGGCGTTGCATCAGCCGTGACCGACAATGGAACGATAATCGGAGGAAGTGCTTATTTCTCATCGTTGGTGCGTCCGGCAGGATCGACGGAATTGGTTGATTTCTCGACTTATCTGTTCGACAAATTCGGATATGAAGGAAACACTTGCGTTCCGCTCGGAATTTCAGAAGATGAAACCTTGATAGCCGGTTATAATGTGGACGGGGATGGTTATATGTATCCGGCGATTTTCGATGCGAACGCAGAGAGCGCGGTAAACAAAGTATCGAACGACGCCGCTTTCAAGGTATTTGCCGATGGAAACCAAGTGAAGGTAACGGGCGATGTAGTTTCGATTCGTGTTGATGTTTACAATATGGCGGGAGCGAAAGTATATGCAACCGACCAAGCTGCATTTGAATTGCCTTCGGGATACTATTTGGTGACTGTATCGGGAACGACCGGAAGCGTGACGAAAAAACTTTGGGTAAAATAATAAACTGCAAGCCGGGAGCTTGAAGTAATTTATGAAAATTTTTTAGGAGGAAATATCCGGCAACGCATTGCCGGATATTTTTTTGTCATCAAAAAATCGGCTGGAATAACGTTTTTAGATCAAGAAACGCTATATTTGTAGAATATAGGATGCGGCTCGGCATAGTCAAAATGTGAAACTCCGTTTCCCGTTTGCTTCTGCACTCGCCTTTCGCTATATTTGTAGAATATAGGATGCGGCTCGGCATAGTCAAAATGTGAAACTTCATATTCATGCACTTTTTCTCGCCTTGGCATAGCCCGAACAAGTTCGGCTTTGCTCTCGGCTTATCGAAAAAGTTCGTTTCCCGTTTGTCTCTGCACTCGCCTTTCGCTATATTTGTTTTCATATATAAAGTATGTATGGTGCGATCTGTTGTTCTTTCGATTACATTTATATGTGTTTCTATTCTCGGTTTCAGCCAATTTCGGGCAATGGGCAACAAGACCGTGTCATTGTCTGCGGAAGAATTGTCCGGTCGGGGGGATAGTTGCTATGTCCGGGGGGAAATGGATAAAGCCTGGGCTTGTTACGAAGAGTTGGTCGATCGTTTCAAAACGGATAAATTGCCGGAGACGCAACGCCGGGTGGCGCATGCCTATAACCGTTGCGGGGCAATTTCTTATTATCGCAGCGATTATGACAAAGCATTGAACGCATTTCTGAATTCGATATCGGTCTGTGAAGAGATCGGTTACGAAGAATATTATCCCCGTGTGCATAACAATATCGGTAATGTGTACAGCGTATTCGGCGACTATGAAAATGCGTGGACATATTATTGCAAGGCTTGGGACGAATCGTTGCGTTGCAGCGATAAGAATTTGCAGATCTCTATATTGAACAATCTTTTGGGCGTAAGCTATAATCTGAAAGACGAAGACCGTTTCTGTGAATATTATAATGCATTGGCTGCGCTCGATTGGTCGGGTAACCCCGTTTACGAATACTATTTGCTGTTGAGCCGTGCGATACTCGAATTGAGTAAGGAAAATCCGGAATCGGCACTCGACTATCTCAACCGTTCGGTCGAAGCGGTCGATAATAGCAGCGTACATCGCGACCGTAATTTATATGTATCGTATATCTATCTGGCAAAAACATACGAAAAACTCGGGCAGATAACGCCCATGTTCCGTTATCTGGACAAAGCCAAAGAGATCGCGTGGACCAACGATTATTCCGATTATATGTTCGATGTTGCCTATCTGCTGTCGATAGCCCATCAGAAATATGGCGACAAGGCGCAGGCTGCCCGTTACAAGGATATTCATCTGCGGTTGCGCGATTCGTTGTTCAGTGTCCGTTCGTTCGGGCATCTGAAAGATATGCAGTATCATTACGATTTGGGAAAGAAGGATGGGCAGATAGCCGAAATCAGCGAAGACAAACAGAAAACCGACGATCGGTTGCATTTGCACCGTCAGGTCCTTGTCGTTGTCTCGGTAGCATTGGTGCTGATATTGATTCTGCTGATCATTACGTTCCGGCAATATAGCCGTTTGAAGAAAAGCAGCCTCGATCTCTTCTCTCGGAATATGGAGATTATGCAGATCGAAGAGCATGAACGCCAATTGAGGCAGGAAGGAGCGGCGGTAGAAAAGAAATACCAGAACAGCAACCTGAACGAGGCGAACAAATTGAATTTGCAGAGCCGCATACTGAAAGTGATGGAAGAATCGGACGAAATCTATTCTTCCGATTTTTCCCAAAGCCGGTTGGCGGAACTGGTGGAGTCGAATGCCAAATATGTTTCGCAGGTCATAAACGAGATGCAGGGTAAGAGTTTTACCCTGTTTATCAACGAATATCGTATCCGTGAAGCTCGGAAACGTCTACTCGATTTCGACCGTTACGGGCATTACACGATAGCCGCCATATCCGAAAGCATCGGTTTCAATTCCAATGCCCATTTCAATGCCGTATTCAAAAAGATGACCGGACTGACACCTTCGGCATACCGCAAAATGGCGGCACAGCAGTCGCGGCACGAACAGGAGGAAGAAGAACAAGAACAATAATCACGATAAACAAACCAATATGAAACTACGACTTTTAACAGGAACGATTTTATTATCCTTTTGGATGTCACTGCCTGCCGATGCATGTACCGGATTGATAGCCGGACGCAAGGCGACAACCGACGGTAGTGTGCTGGTCACTTATTCTGCCGACTCGCATACGCTGTATGGAGCATTGGAGCGCACTCCGGCAGCCGATTGGGCGAAAGGTTCGAAATTACAGATTATCGAATGGGATACCAATAAACCGTTGGGAGAGATCGACCAGGTGGAACATACCTATGCCGTGTTGGGCAATATGAACGAACATCAGGTAACGATTGTAGAATCTACGTGGGGCGGACGGCCTGAACTGGCAGACACTACCGGAATCATCGACTACGGATCGTTGATGCAGCTCGGGTTGCAACGTGCCCGGACGGCTCGCGAAGCGATCGACGTCATGACTTCTTTGGTTGATCGGTACGGTTATTATAGTTCCGGCGAGAGCTTTACCATTGCCGACCCGAACGAAGTCTGGATTATGGAAATGATCGGGAAAGGTCCGGGTCGTCGTGGTGCTGTATGGGTAGCTGTCCGTATTCCCGACGACTGTATCGCCGGGCATGCCAATCAGGCACGCATCCATCAGTTCCCGTTGAAGGACAAAAATTGTCTCTATTCGCCCGATGTCATCACTTTTGCCCGCGAGATGGGCTACTTCGAAGGCGAAGATAAGGATTTCAGTTTTGCGAATGCCTATGCACCTGCCGATTTCGGGGCATTGCGTGGTTGTGAAGCCCGCGTATGGGGGTTCTTCCGCCGTTACGACGAAACTATGGACAGCTATCTTCCGTATATCAATGGCGAGAGCAAAGTACCGTTCCCGTTGTATATACGTCCGGCACGGAAACTATCGGTGCAAGACATGAAAGAAGCCATGCGCGACCACTTCGAAGGCACTCCGTTCGATATGACCGGCGATGTAGGTGCCGGTCCGTTCCATGTCCCGTACCGTTTCCGCCCGATGGAATTTGAGGTAGACGGAAAAACCTATGTCAATGAACGGGCTATCGCTACGCAGCAGACGGGATTTACATTGGTCGGTCAGATGCGCCGCAATCTTCCCGATGCGATCGGCGGTGTACTTTGGTTCGGCGTGGACGATGCCAATACCTGTATCTATGTGCCGATGTATTGTTGTTCGACCGAGGTGCCGGAATGTTTCAGCCCCCGGAACGGCTCTATGTACGATTTTTCGTGGACTTCCGCTTTCTGGATTCACAATTGGGTGGCAAATATGGCGTATGCCCGTTACGATCGGATGATCGGCGATATTCGTCGCGTACAGCAGGCGATCGAGTCCGATTTCAACCTTTCGCAACCCGCAATCGACGAACTGGCACAGAAACTCTACAAACAATCGCCCGAACAGGCAATCGCATTCCTGACGCGATACAGCAATGGCGCGGCGGAATCCAGTACGGCACAATGGAAGAAATTGGGTGAATATCTGATGGTGAAATTCCTCGACGGTAACGAAAAACGCGAAGCGGATGGAAAATTCATGGACAACGGCTACGGTTTGCCCGAATACCCGCTTTTCCCCGGATATTCCAAAGAATATTACGAAAGCATCGTTCGTGAAAACGGAGAACATTTCTTGGTGAAATAGCCTGCCATAAACGGTAAAGGGGCTGTGTCGAGACCTGAGTTTTGAAGTGCCCCCAAAAAGTTGGACGGGTTATTAAACTATCCGATTTGAGAAAGAGTTCGGTATTGTACCGGGCTCTTTCCTTTTAACCGGGATGTGCTGTTCCCGTGTATGTTATTAAATTAATAAATTTTTTAATGCCCGATAAGGGAAGTTCGGTGGAAATGTCTATATTTGCTATACGAAAGTATAAAGGTGCATGCGGAAAGGTTGCCGGCTCGGCTCTTTCTTTGTGTGGCTGGGATATGAGTAGACAGGAACGGAGGCGCTTGCCGTCTTGAACGGATGGGGTAGCGCGGTGTTCTCGACCGATACTAAAAGAATTTGTGTGCCGTATTTAGATTTATAAAACTTTTTATATTCAAACAAAAGACATGGAAAACGATCAATTATTGAAAGAAGTATGTGCCAAAGCTCAGGTTTGGATGGGCGAGGGGTACGATGAAGAAACGAAAGCTGCTGTTCGGGCTATGTACGAAAATCCCGATAAGACGGAGCTGATCGAAAGTTTCTATCGTGTACTTGAATTCGGTACGGGCGGTTTGCGCGGTATCATGGGTGCCGGAACCAATCGTATGAATATCTATACCGTAGGGTCTGCTACACAGGGATTGGCAAACTATTTGAAAAAAGAGTTTGCCGACCAGCCCGAAATCAAAGTGGTAATCGGACACGACTGCCGGAACAATAGCCGCAAGTTCGCTGAAATATCCGCCGACATTTTCTCGGCAAACGGTATCAAAACATATCTTTTTGAGTCGTTGCGTCCTACGCCCGAAGTTTCGTTCGCCATTCGCGAACTGGGCTGTATGGCAGGTATCAATATCACGGCATCGCACAACCCGAAAGAATACAACGGCTATAAAGCCTATTGGAGCGACGGTGCCCAAGTATTGGCTCCGCACGACAAAAACATCATCGACGAGGTAAACAAGATTACGTCGGTATCCGATATCAAGTTCAAGGGAAATCCCGAACTGATTGAAATCATCGGCGAAAAAATCGACAAGATTTACCTCGACCGCATCAAGACGTTGTCGCTCAGCCCTGAAATTATTGCGCGTCATCACGATCTGAAAATCGTTTATACGCCGATTCACGGAACGGGAGTAAAAATGATTCCCGCATCGTTGCGTAACTTCGGTTTTACGAATATCATTAACGTTCCCGAACAGGATGTTGTCAGCGGCGACTTCCCCACGGTCGTATCGCCCAACCCCGAAGAACCGGCAGCGTTGAACATGGCGATCGAGAAAGCCAAAGAAGTCGATGCCGACATCGTTATGGCTTCCGACCCCGATGCCGACCGTATCGGTATTGCCGTTAAAAACGACAAGGGCGAATGGATTCTGGTGAACGGTAACCAGATCGTCATGATTTTCCTGAACTACCTCATGACCCGTTACAACGAATTGGGTCGCCTCACCGGAAAAGAATTTATCGTGAAGACGATCGTGACTACCGAAACGATCAAAACGATTGCCGATCGTAACAACATCACGATGTACGATTGCTATACCGGTTTCAAATGGATCGCTGCTATCATTCGCGAACTCGAAGGTAAGGAACAATACATCGGTGGCGGTGAAGAAAGCTACGGCTTTTTGCCCGAAGACTTCGTTCGCGATAAAGACTCCGTATCGTCTATTTCGTTGATGGCTGAAATTGCAGCATGGGCGAAAGACAAGGGTATGACCATGTACCAGATGTTGCAAGACATTTACATCAAATACGGATATTCCAAAGAAAAAGGTATCTCGGTTGTACGTAAAGGTAAATCGGGTGCGGAAGAAATCGTTCAGATGATGAAAAACTTCCGGGCTAACCCGATGAAAGAACTGGCTGGTACGAAAGTTGTCTTGATCAAAGATTACGAATCGCTCGAAGCAACCGATATGCTGACCGGTAAAAAGACGAAACTCGACATGCCCGCAACATCCAACGTGCTGCAATACTTCACCGAAGACGGTACGAAAGTATCTATTCGTCCTTCCGGTACGGAACCTAAGATCAAATTCTATATGGAAGTACGCGGCATTCCGATGAATTCGTATGCCGATTACGATAAAGCCAATCAGTTGGCGGATGCCAAGATCGAAGCGTTGAAAGCCGATCTGGGTATCTGATAGTTCCGATTTTTACGAATCGTTATAATTACGGACGGGTATGTATATTGTGCATACCCGTCCGTTTTCTTTTAGAGAAAATGCAGTCCGGCATCGAATCGGGCAAGGTGTTGTATAGCTCGAAATCTCCCGTTCGGATCGGAAATATATCACTATCCGTTGCTTTTATGGAATTTAACCAAATTTATTAACATTCTTAAAATCTTCTTTGAGCGGATAATATCACCGATTTTCAGAAGCCTGTACTGTTAAAAATGCACGAATTTGGCAACTTCGTGTAATAAAGAGGGTACATACAATCGCAAAAAGTGATAAATTTGTGTCGGAAAATAAGGTGGGTCCGAAACGGGCGTTCAAATCCGGGAAGATACGGCTGGTTTTTCATAAGCGGTGAGGTGCGGTAATTAAACGGAGGTTGCACCCTCTCCGAAAAGATAGATTATTAAACACAACATCAAATAAAAGTTTTATCGAGTATGAAAAAAAACTATTGGATAGGAACGGTTCTGTTCCTATTGGTTTCCCTCTTTTATGCAGAACAAGCGGAGGCTACCGTTTATTTAGTAGACGATGCGGCAGAGAAAACTGCGGGCAGTTTCTCTACTTCGAAAACTTATACTTTCGATATCCCGAATACGGGAGAGGCAGGTGTTTTGACATTCGACCATAAAAAACAGGCTGCCAGTACGATGTCGGTTACTGTTTATCAGGTGATAAACGGATCGGACAATCAGATTGCATCGTTCAGCCCCTCTACATCTTATCAAACGGCTACTTATACACTGGACCGTGCGGCGACTGCCGTAAAAATTGCGGTCAAAGGTACGCTGAGCAAGTATATAAAGAATGTGAAAGTGGCGATGGCGCACTACATCGAGTTGGAATCGCAGCCCAATCCGTTTGCCGTAGCATCTACCGACGAGACACAGACCCTCGTCGTTCACTATTCGGCGATAGAGAATCCGCTGACGGTTTCCTCCGACAACGAATATTTTACGGTCCTTTCGCAAGGCGAATCGACGGTAAATGTCGGACGGCAGGCTTATAGCTTTGATGTGAAATACGATCCGCAAGGTAATGAAGGAGAGCATACGGGGACCATTACGGTTTCCGATGGTTCGATAACGACCGCAATACCCGTTTCCGGTTCGTACACTCGTGCTCGGGTCGAAGGTTTGACAGTCGGCGATGCGACTGCCGCAACACTTCCGGTGTCTTGGAATGCTTTGGCTGGCGCAACCGAATATAACGTTTTGGTAACCGATCCGGAAGGCAACACCGTATTTTCCGCAACCGGTCTTACCGAACCGGCTTGTCGTGTGAACGGTCTGTTACCCGAAACCGCTTACACCGTTTTCGTATCGGCAATATTGAACGGGTCGGTGACCGAAGCTGTCTCCGTGCCGGCTGTTACCGGAGCGTTGGAACAAGTGACAGGTGTTGAACTTACCCATGTCGATTCGTATGAATTTGCAGCCCAATGGAATCGCGTATCGAACGACGAGGTCGATAACGTGATTTATACGGTCGATGTGTATGATGCCGCCGGTAATAAGGTGAAAACAATGGATGTTTCGCAACCTTCGGTGACGGTAGACGGCTTGACAGGCTTTACCGACTATTATTTTACGGTATGTGCGAAAGTCGTTTCATTCAACGATGCTGTCGCTTCGGGTGCTCTTTCCGAAAACAAATCATTTAAAACGGTGATCGGTTATCCCGAAATCCCTGCGATAGCCGACTCCGATCTGTTTATCGACGGGTTCATGGCACGTTGGAACGAAGTGGCAGGAGCTGTCTCCTATACGTTGAACATAGAGGGTACCGACATTTCGGTAACACTTCCTGCCGGAGGTGCGACAGAATATGAAGTCCGCGGACTGACGGCTGGTACGACATACAATTATACGGTGACGGTGACCGATGCCGAAGGAGTGACCCGCACGTCGCAAGGCGTTGTCGTACCGGCATCCACTACGATTTACATTCTGAACGAATCGACCGAATATTCCGGATCTACGATCTTTACGAAAGAGAAAGCGATACCGGTAGAGTTGGGAGAACCCGGAGTACTTACATTCGAATACAAAAAGTCGGCGGCATGCTTCGGCAATTTGTTTGTTTTGGAGGTATTGGCTGATGGAACGGAGCATCAACTGGCTTCGCTCGATTGCAGTACTTCCTATCGTTCGGCACAGTTTGAGTTGAACCGTTCGGCGGTAAAACTGATTTTCAAAACGGAAACCGGTGCGACGATGAACAAATATTGGCGGAATCTGAAAATCACGTTGGCACATCATGTGTCGAAAGATGCCGATCCTGAGCCGTTCGTACAAGGTATGAATATGCCCGATGTCACGGTACAGACGATAGAAGTTCCCTATTCCAATGTCGAACAGGCACTTTCCGCTTCTTGGGTGGAAGGTACGAACAACGGTAATTTCGAAATCGTATCGGTAGGAACTACAAAATATAAATCGGCTTACGGGAAACTGCCCGTCGAAGTGCGTTATCACTCCGACGAGATCGGAATGCACACTGCTTCATTGCGGGTAACCGACGGATCGGCAGCCGTAGAGATTCCGGTAGTAGGTTATACGACGAACATCGCACCGCTTACCGTATCCGAAGTCGGTTATACGACCGCTTCTTTCTCGTGGGCATCAGCCGGTATCGACGGTGCTGTTTACGAAATGGTCGTATTGTCCGAATCGGGCGATATTGTCAAAGTGGAAGAAGCTCTTACGGAAACCGAATATACGGTGACCGGATTGGAACAGGGTGCGAATTACATCGTTCAGGTTTCTGCGAAAATAGCCGGCGATCTGAAATCGGCTGCCGTACAGCAATTCATCCAGACCAAAGTATTGGTAGCTCCCGCGGTTTCCGTATCGGCGGTAGACGATCATTCGTTTACTCTGGTTTGGGATGCCGTTCAGGATGCTGCTCTTTACCGGGTAGAGACCTTTACGTTCGACGGTGAAAACTGGCAGTCTGCGGGCGAACCGGTAGAGACGACAGAGCTTACAGCCACACTTGCTTCGTTGATGCCCGAAACCGAATACGGCTATCGTGTCACGGTAGTTGAAGCCGGAGGCTTGGAAGCCGCTACCGAAATGGCAACCGTAACGACTCAACCCGAAATCATTGTACTTGTAGCTCCTGTTCCCGAAACCGTTGAAGTGACTACCGGCAGCTTTACCACGCGCTGGGAAGCTGTGGCAAGTGCCGTAAAATACGAAGTCACTTTCTATTTCGGTGAAGAAACCGTATCGGAAGAAACCACCGAACTGGAATATTCGTTGAACACGCTTTCTCAGGCTACACTCTATACCTATACGGTGACGGCATACAATGAAGCCGGAGAGTCGGTTGTCTCTGAACGGATAGATTTTACGACCGAGACATTGCAGGCACCCGTAGTCACAGCCGGCGATGAGACCGAAACCGGATTCCGGTTGGCATGGGATGCTGTCGAATATGCCGCAAGTTACACCGTGCAACTCTATACGGTAGTCGAAACGGATGGCGAGAAGAGTTATACTGTGTATGGCGAAGCCGTCGAAACGCAGGAACTGGCATACGAAGCGACCGGGCTTTCATCCGGTACGACCTATGGATATAAAGTGTCGGTAGCCGATGCGGCAGGAAACGTATCGGAAAGCAATGTGGCGGAAGTTACTACGATCTCTACTTCCACGGGAATCGACGAAGTCGGAAACGAATGGGTAAAAATCTATTCCGTAGACGGCGATCTCGTAGTAGAAACGGTGCCGGGTGAAACGATCAGTCTGTTCTCATCGAACGGTATGTTGATTCGCACGTTGAAATCGGAGTCGTACAATCGTATCTCCGTTGCAGATCCGATAGTGATCGTACGGGTCGGAAATACGGTAAAGAAGATCAGTTTAAAATAAACTGCAAGTCGAGAGCAGAAGCCGTCAAGTGAAACTTGAATGGATTATGCCGAGGCGAAGCGTTGATTGAAAACCAAAAGTTTAAAATAAACACTGCATTATAACCGACCGGGGGCTGTGTCGAAATGAAGTTTTCGATACAGCCCCCGGTCGGTGCGTTAGGATGTCTAAGATGCAAGGCGTAGAGGATGAGGACGACAGGAGTTTATTGACGTAAACGACTTAGTCCGAATACCGATGATAACGCAACAGATTGGACATGATGACTTCGTTCGGGCTGTTATATGGTGAACTTTGCTGTTCCCTCGGTCGAAGCTTATGGATAGGGGAGAACCGCTCGGATTCCTGTCGCATATTATCCTCGATTTTTAATTGTCTCTTCTTCCGAATTGTATTACCTTTGCAGAAGATAAACTGCATCTCGGCATAGCCATTTCAAACGTGTTTGATGTCTCTGCTCTCGATTTGCATTATCTTTGCATCTTGAAACGGCGCATGAAGCCGTCCCTCTTTTTTGACCGGGGTGAACAAACTCACGGTCGGAGCGGTTGAAAAAAATAAAAACGATGTATATAGCGAGCCAAAAGAAAAAAGAAAATATCGCCGAGTACCTGCTTTATATGTGGCAGATCGAAGACATTATTCGGGCATATCGGCTCGATTTGACGGCGATCCGCGAAAATATCGTCGATAAGTACGACCTTACCGATGAAGAAAAGAAAGCGATGACCGAATGGTACGAGTCGTTGATAGATATGATGAAAAGCGAAGGTGTGAGCGAACGGGGGCATTTGCAGCTCAATAAAAATGTGCTGATCGATCTTACCGATTTACATCTGCGCCTTTTGAAATCGCCTCGCGAACCCTTCTACGGTGCGGCTTTTTTCCGTACCTTGCCCTATATCGTCGAGTTGCGGGCGAAAGCCGGAGACGAGAAAGCAGGCGAACTGGAAACCTGTTTCAATGCCCTTTACGGTGTATTGCTGTTGCGCCTGCAACATAAGGAGATTACGGAAGAGACGAAGAAAGCGATCGAACAGATTACTTCGTTCATCGCTTTGCTCGCTGAAAAATACAAGCAGGAAAAAGCCGGCGAACTCGAAATCTGACCGGAACGCTTCGCTGTCCTGAATAATAGAGAAACCCTTTTCAAGAAAAATAGATTATTGTGAGTACACTGACCGAAGAAATCAGCAAACGAAGAACATTTGCCATTATCAGTCACCCGGATGCCGGTAAGACGACATTGACCGAAAAACTCCTCCTGTTCGGTGGAGCCATACATATTGCCGGAGCGGTAAAGTCGAATAAGATCAAGAAGACTGCTACATCCGACTGGATGGAGATCGAGAAACAGAGAGGTATATCTGTCGCCACCTCTGTCATGGGATTCAACTATGGCGACTATAAGATCAACATTCTCGATACCCCCGGTCACCAGGATTTTGCGGAAGATACATACCGTACGCTTACGGCGGTCGATAGTGTAATCATTGTGGTCGATGTGGCGAAAGGTGTCGAGATGCAGACCCGGAAACTGATGGAAGTATGCCGTATGCGCAATACGCCGGTGATCGTTTTCGTCAATAAGCTCGACCGCGAGGGACGTGACCCGTTCGACATTCTCGACGAACTCGAAGCCGAACTCAAAATCAATGTGCGACCGTTGAGCTGGCCGATCAATATCGGACAGAAATTCAAAGGAGTCTACAACATTTATGAAGAAAATCTGAACCTGTTCACTCCCAATAAACAAGTGGTTACCGAGCGTATCGAATTGAAGGATGTGAACAGCCCCGAACTGGAAGACTATATCGGTACCGACGATGCCGAAAAGTTACGTGCCGATCTCGAATTGATCGAGGGCGTATATCCCGAACTCGATCTGAACGACTATCTGGCAGGTAAGGTTGCTCCCGTATTCTTCGGCTCAG
Organism: uncultured Porphyromonadaceae bacterium; assembly: GCA_900538555.1. Classification (GTDB taxonomy): domain Bacteria; phylum Bacteroidota; class Bacteroidia; order Bacteroidales; family Barnesiellaceae; genus UMGS27. The sequence goes on along the minus strand of UPYI01000001.1, from coordinate 184,782 downwards.
CACTCAATATGTTTGGTGTGAAGGAGTTGCTCGATTGCTTCGTGAAGATTGCCCCGACCCCTAAACCGGTGCAGGCGGTAGAACGTACGGTCAGACCCGAAGAAGAGGCATTCTCGGGATTCGTGTTCAAGATACATGCCAATATGGATCCCAACCACCGCAGTTGTATTGCGTTCGTAAAAGTATGCTCCGGCAAGTTCGAACGTAATGCCAACTACAAACATGTCCGTCAGGACAAGATGATGCGTTTTTCGAGCCCTACGGCATTTATGGCGCAGAAAAAATCGGTGGTCGATGAGGCATATCCCGGCGATATCGTCGGATTGCCCGATACGGGGAACTTCAAGATCGGCGACACGCTGACAGCCGGCGAAAATCTTCATTTCCGCGGATTGCCCAGTTTCTCGCCCGAAATGTTCAAATACATCGAGAATACCGACCCGATGAAGACCAAGCAACTCAACAAGGGTATCGACCAGCTGATGGACGAAGGTGTGGCGCAGCTCTTTATCAACCAGTTCAACGGACGGAAGATTATCGGTACGGTAGGGCAGTTGCAGTTCGAAGTCATTCAATACCGTCTGCTTCACGAATATGGAGCGCAATGCCGTTGGGAACCTCTCAGCCTCTATAAAGCATGTTGGATAGAAAGCGACGATGCTGCCGCGCTCGACGCTTTCAAGAAACGGAAACACCAGTTCATGAGTATCGACCGCGAAGGGCGCGATGTATTTATGGCAGACTCGGCGTATGTCCTGCAAATGGCGCAGACCGACTTCCCAAAGATCCGGTTCCATTTCACCAGCGAATTCTGATTGCCACTATCGGGTGGTACAGGAACGGAGCTTGGTCGTTTCGGGCTGTTGCAATAAACCGGATTCCGGATAAACTGATTGTCGAATTTTTTTTAACGTAAATAGCGATAATGGATCTGATTGACGCATTTTGGAACGAGATCACCCGGACTGAAATTACTCTGCCGAACGCCTCTTTTCGTTTGGCATTGAGTCTGCTGTTGGGCGGCATTGTCGGTTTCGAGCGGAAACGCAGGGGACAGATTGCAGGTTCTCGTACATTCGCCTTGATTTCGATGGGTGCCACTTTGGCGATGATTGTATCTATCTACATTCCGCAGGCATATTTCGATTTGAAAAACGGTGATCCCGGACGTATTGCCGCACAGGTGATTACCGGTGTCGGCTTTTTAGGCGCGGGTGCGATAATCCAGACCAAAGGGTCGATCCGCGGATTGACGACAGCCGCCGGTATCTGGATGGTAGCCGCATTGGGATTGGCAGTAGGCGTGGGATTGTATGGTGTATCGTTGGTCGCCACATTGTTGATCTTCTTTATCTTGGTAAGTCTGGATCGCTACGAACATCGTTTCACGGTCGAGCGCGACGGAAAAATCCTCCGTATCCGTTTCCCGCAGATTGTCGAGGATTTCGAACCGTATAAAGTTGTGCTGAAACGTTATCACGTCACGTTGTATCACATTTTGCTCGATTACGATTATCAAGCCGGTACGACCGTCGCCAATTTCATTATCCTTTCGCGGATCAATACCGATTATCCCTCGCTGTTTCGGGAACTGCGGGCACTGAATCCCGTCGAGGGCATATCGTTGCAAAACGAAATCAAATAACTTGTGCAGGTAGGCATTGTTTATAGGGATTTTTATCATTTAAATATAATATACTAATGGAATACACCAAAGATAACGATTGGTTTAACGATAAGTTGAACCAAATACCAACTGAGAATCTCTTGGTTCCCGACGAAGAGAAAATACAGAACCCATTGCCCTTTGATAAGTATATACTTGCCGGTAATTCATTTTATAAATTGAAAATTGAACTTGGTGATGAAGGTATTATGCATTATGTGAAAGTAAAAAAAGGGGAAGTGTCGTTAGATGAGATTAAAGTGTATGATTTTGAAATTGTTGAACCGGACAATACAGAGTCGTATCAACAGGTATTGACAAGTGAATATGGTTCAATAAAGACGACTTATTTTAATACATACCAAAGATTAACGCATAAACCGGTTCCGGGGAAATGGGTTAATACGCAAAAATTGTTACGGCATATATTTTCTGAGAGAAATTGGCAAGGTGAAGATATGTTCGATTTTGCCCTCGATTTCATGCAAAGACTGTTCTATCATCCGAAGGAGAAATTGCCGATATTGGTTCTCGCATCTAACGCGACAGAGACAGGAAAAACCACTTTTTTGAAATGGATAAATAGGATATTTCAGAAGAATGCGATTACAATTTGTAGTGCATGGCTCAACTCGGAATCGCTATATACTGATAAACTGTTAATATGCTGTGATGACATTGATTCGGCAAAAGGGCAGAAAAACATAGCGCGCCTTATATCGAATTTGAGATTTAAAAAGAAAGGGAAAGATGCAGAAATAAATCCGGAATATCAGCATTTTTTGATCACGACGAATGAGTTGGATGATTTTAAACGAATTGTAGGGGACGACTCTCGATTTGCGATATTTCGGATTCCAAAGCTTTCTGTGATTGATCCGAATCTATTGGAAGAATGTGTACAAGAAATACCCCATTTCTTGTATTATTTGAAATATCGGAAATGTAAATATCCGCAGCAAAGTTGGTTTTATTTTGATCCGAAAATCTACCAAATGCAATTGCCAATTGACCTCCGAGGAACAGCCGATAGTTTGTTTGTCAAAAATTTCAAAGTATTCATGCGTGAGTATTTTACGGTTAATAATCTTACCGAATGCGAATTGGCTCCTGTTGATATAGAGAAAGGAATGAAAAATAGTTGTCGGATCAAGTTTTCTAAATCAGATATTATTGGCTATCTACGTGACGAAATGAGGAAGAAACCAGCTGTTTCATCCAAACGATATAAGGTATATTATCCGATTCAAGCACAGAGAAATTCTTCAAAGGTAGGTATACCGTATTATTTTACACGAGAGGAGTTTATGGATGGATTAGAATTAAAGAATGATGAAACGAAATGATATTGGGAGAATTAGCTATTTATGGAGGTTTGATACTATTAGGATCGAATGTATAAAAAGCCACGAAATAGGACTCGTGGCGACGCAGAAAAATAATTTTTGAAATGTTCGTTGCAAAACGAAATCAAATAACTTGTGCAGGTAGGCATCATTCCCGGTAGTTGGTCGGATTCATGCCTAAATTGTGTTGTACGTAGCGGCTGAAATATGCCGGTGATGAGAATCCGAACATATCGGAGATTTGGACGAACGTCAGCGATTTGTCGCGGAGCAATCGCGATATATCAAGAGCCGTATAACGGTTTATCCAATAGTTGGCGGCATATCCGCTTACCTTTTTCGAAACTTCCGACAAGTATTTCGGGGTGACACACAAACGGTCGGCGTAGTAAGAAACCTCCCGATGTTCGCGAAACGTCCCGTCTTCCAGCATGGATAGGAAGCGGCTCATGATCGACGCTTTTTGCGAGGATATGTTGTCTTCGCCGTAAAGATGCGAATGGAAATCGAAAAAGTCGAGTATGGCTGCTTGTACGGCGTTTTGAAGCATCTCTTGGTAAAAATGATGTTCCGTACGTGCCAGCCGGTATTCTATCCGTTGGAAATCGCTTTCGCAGACAAACCGTTGTTCCTCCGACAGATGCATGATCGGGTTCAGAAACAACGCCATTTGCCCTTTCATACCGTAATTGCTTTGCGGTGTGCTCAGTTCTATGAAGTTGCTCGTGACATAAATTACTTTCACTTGAAACCCCTCCGACGGATGTATCTGTTCCATTAGTTTCCCTTTGCGGACAATCATTAAGTCGTTCTCTTTAAATTCGAAAGCCTGTCCGTTGAAGCGGAAGCTGCATGATCCGGCAAGGCAGAGCGCATGAATCAGATAATCTTTATATCGGTCTGTCCACAATCCGTCGAGTGTGTCGGCAATGATAATCGGTTTCGGTTCGTTCATGTGTACGGATTCATTACGATTGATAAATGCAAAAATACGAATTTATCGTTTTTAAAGGGGCAATAAGGAAAATTTTTGCGATAGGTGAGCTAAAAAACGCCGCATCTCAGCCGTCCTGATTTCTCCGGTCCGGGTATTGGGATGCGGCGGGCTACATGAAGTGAGATGAAGTGTCTGTTGTCGGGTGGAACGGTATTTTCGGTTATTCGGCGTCCTGTTCGGTATATACCGCCCGTACGGAGTGACCGATATACCGTCGTTGGCTTCGGTTTCCATACTGGTCCTTTTCGTAGAAGTAAAGGTATGCGGCGAATTTGTCGTCGTCTGCCCATAAACTTCCGCTCCAATAGCAGCCTCTTTGTCCTACCTGATTGGATATATTTTCCCCGGTACGTGATGCGGCAGCCGGCAGGAATATACTGTACCCGTTCGGTCCGGTTACCTGTTTGCCCGCTACACCGTTCATTTCGGTCCATTCCCAACTACATAGGTCTACAAGTTCTTCCATTTCGGCTTGTGTCGGCATACGCCACCCCTTTCCCCAAGAACGGGTGGCAATATCGTATTCCGTACCACAGATATGGGCGGGCGGTGTAGCCGACGGGTATTCGTCGAATACGGTCGAATGATTTATGCCGGTGCTGTCAGCCCAGCCGTATAACCCGCCTAATCCTTCGGGCGAATCGGCACCGATGTTCCATGCCGCCCATTTTACGCTTAGCCCGAGGTCTACCGCTTCGTATGACAATGCCGGACTTTCGGGTGTGGGTTCTTCTTTTTTCCCGCTATCGGGTTCATCTTCCGAGCATGCGCAGAATGCCGCAGGAATAGAACTTATGACGAGGAAGAAAAATAGTTTCTGAATAGTTTTCATTGTTTTGTATTTTGGGATATATCTATTTCTTGTTTTTATGGATTCGATATCGGAGCCACACCGCATTATGATCCCATACTTCGACCGAAAGCAGTTGCAGTCGTTGTCCTTTGGCTGGGAACCGGGTGTTGCTGCCGTTGTATTCGAAGATCGACGGAATTCCGGAAAGTCCGTCGATACCGGGGTAAATCACAAGGCTCAATTCATCTACCAGACGGGCTTCGAGCATGGCTCCGTTCAGGATACCGCCTCCTTGCAGAGAGATACAGCGGATTCCGAAATCCGTACTCAGCATGTGCATGGCTGCTTTCAGATCGTATCCGTCTTCGCCGCCGAATACGTAGGATATACTCGCTTCTTGGAGATGTTGCAGGTATTCGTCCGTTACTCCTTTTCCCAGAATCGTAACGATGTTGTCGCCGCGTACGGTGGAGGTGTGATAGTAAATCATTCCTTCCGGATCGGACAAGATCAGGATGCGTTCGGATTCCCGGGGTGCGACGTAGCTGGTTCTCGGCAGATTGTATTCTTTTTTTCTACCGGTAAACTTGTAGGGAAGAAAACCTTCCTGTACCGTGTTGCGTCCGAACATCCAGGCATCGGTCTGTAAAGATTTGCCGATTGCGGCGTAGACTTTGCGCAGATCGGCTTCGGTCGATTCACCGAAAGGTGCGGTCCAGCGACCGTTAAGCAACCGCCCATCGACGGAGCTCATGATATGGCAGATTATTTTCGGTTTCATATCTGTATATGATCGGTTTTAGTGAAAGAACAGCCTGTCGGGACGTTACCGGTTTTATTTCCTTTCGGTTCTGATCGACAGGGTTTGTTTGTTGGCTCGTTTTATATCCATGAGCGAGATATGTTCGTTGCGATAACGGGCATTCGGGTTTCGCTCGCCCTGTGCGAGCAACGGGTCATCTTCGACTGTCTTGAAACGGATAGCCTTTTGCGGGCAGTTGTGTATGCAGGCGAGGCACAGGTCGCAATCGCCACGGGTAGAAATGCCGGTCGATTCGAACACATAATTCCCTCGCGGACAAACATCGGCACAGACACCGCATCCGATACAAGTGTCCGTTATATCGAAATATTTCTCACTCCGTTTCAGAAATCCGACCTTCGGGTCTAAACCCGAGAATGCCATGAATCCGGCATGCATCTGGCGTTCTTCCTCGCTTACCGGTTCGATCCATAGCCTCCGGTGCGCAATGTCGTCGGCGATCCGTTGCAGGTTTTCGGGAATGTGTTTCTCCATTTTCACCTGTTCGTTCATGTCGAAAGCCGGTAGCCAGTTATCCACCATGATCAGGGTGGCGATATAGTCGAACCGGTTGCCGGCATCTTGCGATAGGCTGTCCCATATTTCCACCGAGTTGCACTTCCGTGCGCCGTAAGTAAGAATGGCGAATTTATAATCGGCTTTCAGCCGGGCTTTCCGGATGAACTCTCTTACCGTATTGGGTGGCATGTGTCCGAATACCGGATATACGATACCGATCTCGTCCGCTTCGAAATCGTACCGACCCTCTTTTACCATTTGCGGAATGCTCAGCAACTGGTCGTCCGGTCGGGCGATTTGTCGGGCTGCATACAGGCAATTGCCCGTAGCGGTAAAGTACAGGATAATCCGCCGTTTCTCCGACGGGTCGCTGCAAGCCGACAGGGTCGATAATCCGGTAGAAGAAACTGTGGCTCCGGCAATGACCATACCTATACGTTTCAGAGCCTCTCTGCGGCTGATCCCCTTATTCATATTCATAATAAAAGCTTTTCTATTTCGACAATGCAAAATTAAAACGCTCCGTCCGATTGCATTTTATAAGAATTACGGGAGTAAATACCAATATTACGGTTTTGTCCGATAATAGGAGGGAGAAAAGTGTCGCCGGTACGATGAGAATAAATAAGAATAGAAAAAGAAAACACCGTGATGGATTTCTCGAAATTAAGTCCTACATTTGCAATACCATATAACCAAACCGAAAAATATGCAGGAAAAAATTATCATTCTCGACTTCGGGTCTCAATACACGCAGCTGATTGCTCGTCGGTTACGCGAATTGAATACCTATTGCGAAATCTTGCCGTACAACAAATTCCCGCATGGGGAAGAGGGCATCAAAGGCGTTATCCTTTCAGGTAGTCCTTATTCGGTAAACGATCCGAAAGCCTTGCAAATCGATTTATCGAACATCCGTAAAGTTTATCCCGTATTGGGGGTATGCTATGGTGCGCAATATCTGGCGCATTCGGCTGGCGGGCGTGTCGAATCGGCGGATTCGCGAGAATACGGCAGGGCACATCTGGCTTGGCATGACGACTCCGATTTGCTCTTTAAAGGCGTGCGTGAAGGATCGACCGTGTGGATGTCGCACGGAGATACCATTACCGATATTCCCGACAATTTTGTTTTGGTAGCCAGCACGAAAGAAGTGAAGCGTGCCGGGTTCCGTATCGACGGTGAAAAAACGTGGGGCGTGCAGTTCCACCCCGAAGTATATCACAGCGAGGACGGTGTAATTCTGCTGACTAATTTTGTACGCGATATATGCGGTTGCAGTATGGACTGGACTCCCGCATCGTTTATCGAACATACCGTTGCCGACCTGCAACAGAAACTCGGCGACGACCAAGTGGTGCTGGCGCTTTCCGGCGGGGTGGATTCCACGGTGGCGGCAGTGTTGCTCAACAAGGCGATCGGGAAACGGCTGACCTGTATCTTCGTCGATAACGGACTGCTTCGTAAAAACGAATTCGAATCGGTACTCGAAAGCTATAAAGGCATGGGCTTGAATGTGATCGGAGTAGATGCGAAGGAGTATTTCTATAATGCGCTTAAAGGCGTGACCGATCCTGAGAAAAAACGGAAAATCATCGGTAAAGGCTTTATCGACATATTCGATGCCGAAGCCCATAAACTTTCCGGTATCAAATGGTTGGCGCAGGGTACGATCTATCCCGATGTGATCGAATCGCTTTCGATTACGGGAATGACTATCAAGTCGCACCACAACGTCGGCGGACTGCCCGAAAAAATGAATCTGAAAATTGTAGAACCGTTGCGCCTGTTGTTTAAAGACGAAGTGCGTCGGGTAGGACGTGCATTGGGAATCGGTGAGCAACTCATCGGACGTCATCCGTTCCCCGGTCCCGGTCTGGCTGTGCGCATTTTGGGTGAGATCACACCCGAAAAAGTGCAGATTTTGCAGAATGCCGACAATATCTTCATACAAGGCTTACGCGACCACGACCTTTACGATAAAGTATGGCAGGCAGGTGTAGTCTTGTTGCCGATACAATCGGTAGGCGTGATGGGCGACGAACGCACCTACGAAAGCGCGGTAGCACTGCGTGCGGTACTCTCTACCGACGGTATGACTGCCGACTGGGCACATCTTCCGTATGAGTTCCTCGGAAAAATATCCAACGAGATCATCAACAAGGTGCGGGGGGTGAATCGCGTAGTGTATGACATCAGTTCCAAACCGCCATCGACTATCGAGTGGGAATAACCGGAATTTCGGATGATAACCGATGAAAGAAAACGGAATCGGGCATACACATATCGTTGTATGTCCGATTCCTTTACTATTTTGGCACAAAATCGCACAATAGCTTAATGTAGCGTCTACAAAAAATGTTTAAATTTGTATGCAACAAATCCCGATCGCAACGGAGCTAAAAAGCGTTGGATCGTTTTATCTATTTACATTAACCTTATTCACTTGTTATTTCAAATGAACTCACCACATCTTTTAACCGTTTTGGCAGCTTCGATGCTGACTTTGGGTGTAAGTGCTGCCGAAATGAAATTATCCGGAAGCGTAGTAGGAACAGACGGTGCCGCCAATGCCTTTGACGGGAATACGAATACGGCGCTTGTCGGATCGTCCGATTCGGGCTATCGCCGCTATTGGGCAGGACTCGATCTCGGCAAAAAACATATCATCACGAAAGTCGGTATCCGTCCGTCGCAGGGCAGGGCGGACGATATGACTTTTGCTCTGGTGCAGGGAGCCAGTCGGGCAGACTTCTCCGATGCACTTCCGATAGCCATGATAACGCAAACTCCGGCACAAAATACGATGACCTATTACGATGTCGAGGTCAGTCGCGGATTCAGTTACGTGCGGGTGATGGCAGCCCCCGACAGCCGCGGATATTTTGCCGAGATAGAATTCTACGGTGAAGAAGGCGAGGGCGACGATTCGCATCTGTACCAGTTCACCAATCTCCCGACAGTCGTACTCAATACACCAGGTATGGCGGAAGTCATGTCGAAAGAAGACAAACACAGCGGCTCCTATGTAGCTGTCATATCCGACAATGGAGCTACTATTCTGGACGATACGATCGCGCAGATAAAGGGACGGGGCAACGCATCGTGGGATTTTCCGAAGAAACCCTATCAGATCAAGTTCGACAAGAAAAAACAGATACTTGCCGATGCTCCGGCAAAAGCCAAGAAATGGACGCTGATCAACAACTACGGCGACAAGACCCTGATGCGTAACAAAGTCGCATTCGATATGAGCCGGGAAATAGGATTGGCTTACACGCCTTACTGCCGTTTTGTGGATATGGTCTTCAACGGGCAATACATGGGGTGTTACCAGCTGTGCGACCAGATCGAAGTAAATCCGGGCAGAGTAGAAGTGACGGAAATGGCGGTAACCGATGTCGAAGGTGACGCTTTGACCGGAGGTTATCTGATCGAGGTCGATGCCTATGCCGATCGGGAAATATCGTGGTTCCGGTCTAATCGGGGGATACCCGTTACCATCAAGTCGCCCAAAGACGATGAAATCGTTTCGGCACAGACCGATTACATCCGCGACTATTTCAACCGGTTCGAAGCCGCTGTATTTGCTTCCGACTTTGCCGACGAGAACAGCGGGTATCGTCAATATCTCGATCTTCAAAGTTTCCTGCGTTACTTCATCGTTTGCGAGCTCGACGGCAATACCGATTCGTTTTGGAGCACCTACCTGTGGAAAGAACGCAACGACCCCCGTTTTCATGTAGGTCCTGTCTGGGACATAGATTTAGGTTTCGACAACGACAACCGCACCTATCCCGTCGATAATCTCGATACATATATTTACGAAAGAGGATCGGTAGCTTCCGAGTCGATGCGTTCGTTGGTAACGCGGATTGTAAAAACCGATAAAAAAGCAGCCGACGAGTTAAGCACCATTTGGAGCCAGATGCGCCATTACGGGAACTTCAATGCCGAATATTTCGAACAGCTCATCGACACGTACGCCGAAGAACTGCAAGCCTCACAGTCCCTTAATTTCCGCCGGTGGCGAATCATGAACGAATATGTACATCAAAACCCTGTAATCTGGGGCTCTTACCAAGCCGAGGTACAGAACGTAAAAAACTATATCCGCAAACGTTTTGATCGTCTCGACCGGATGATAGGGCTCAAAGACAAAGAAGACGTAGGACCGAGCCGCGTGGAGGCGCTGGACGCCGATAAAACCCGACGGACGGTAGTCGGTATATACGACTTGCAAGGTCGGTTAGTTCCGCAAGCGACACAAGGCATTTACATCTGTCGCTATTCCGACGGTACATCCGAAAAGATCGTACGATTCTGATGCTCGGGCATAAATCGTAGCCAATGAAAAAATTTTGAACCCGGATATTTCGGAAGCTATGTTTTATTGTTCCGCCCTTGCCGTAGTTGAATGTGGCAAGGGCGGACTGTTTTATCTGTAAAAGCGCACGTAAGGCCGAATTTTCGGATGAAAACAGGTGCGTACATTATACCTTGTTTTAGATATTTATGAATTATCTTCGGTCGGCTTTTTATTTATCAAATGCAAGTTCATATACTCCATGAACTCCTTTTTATAATTTTCGCTGACTGGGATTCTCGTTTCATCATCTATGACAATTCGGAGCCGTTCGACTTCTCTGACTTGGTGCATATTGACGATGTATGAACGGTGAACTTGCAGGAAACAGGAGGGGAGTCTTTCTTTCAACTGCTTCATCGTGATATAAGCAAGTAGCGGTTTATTGCTGGTAATGAATATCTGTACGTATTCGTTCATTCCCTTTATGTAGATGATATCAGCAATCTTTATATTGACATATCGGTAATCGACTTTCACGTAGATTGAGTCATTGTCTTGGACTGTAATATTTTCGGTAGAAACGAACTGCTTGCATAGTCGGTTTGCCGCCCGTTGGAATGTGGCGAAATCGAACGGTTTAAGCAGATAATCGACTGCGGCAAACCGATAGCTCTCCACAGCATATTCGGAGTATGCCGTGGTAAAAACAACCATCGGAACCTTAGGCAATGAAGAGATGAAATCCATGCCGTTCAGATCGGGCATATTGATGTCGATGAACATGGCATCCACCTCCTGCCTCGCCAAGAACGGCATAGCCTCGAATGGACTTTCGCAAAGTGCTGTCAATTTCAAGAAAGATACTTTCTCGATATATGTTTTCAATTTTTCAAGAGCCATAGGTTCGTCATCTATGACTATACATCGTATCTGTTTCATTTTTATAAGGAATTGTCAATGTTGCGATATATATAGTTTCATTGCTCTCGTCTATTTCCAGTGAATAGTTCTGACCGTATAGCAAGTCCAACCGCTTGCGCAGATTTTTCAATCCTATACCGCTGTATTTTTTGTTATCCGGACGGACGAATCGGCTATTGCGACAAAAGAACCGGATATTCCGACTGTCTATATCCATAGAAATGAAAAACGACGAATGTTGGAGATAACTGACTCCATGTTTGAATGCGTTCTCTATAATGACGATAAACAATAATGGCGGTAATAGTATCTTTTCTGTTTGCTGTGGAGGCGGTAGCCGCAGGTCGATACTGATTTTTTTCGTGGAATAACGCTTGCGCATCAACGTTATGTAAGTGGTGATGAAGTCGGTTTCCGTACTAAGTGGAATATATTCCTTGGCACCTTCATAAAGCACATATCGCATTAGGTGCGATAAATCCATAATTGTTTCTTGTGCGGCTGGCGGGTCGATCTCTACCATGCCGTGAATATTGTTGAGCATATTCATGAAAAAATGAGGATTGAGTTGCGCTTTTAGGTATTTCAGTTCTTGTTGCAGCCGGGCTTTTTCCATATTGGCATTGCGCTCTTTTTTCTTTGATGTATTTTAAGAATAGGGCGACAGAGAGATTTGCACCTACCAACAACAGGGCGATACAAAAGTCCATAGCTAATGGTGCAGGACCATGGACATGTTTCTTATGAAGCATTTGGGGTGGGGGTGGTCCGTGCCGAATATCTTTCGGCGGGCTGCTGTGCATCTCCCGGTTTCCGAACTTCCCTCTGTCGTAATGGAAGTCTTGGATTATATTCAGATTGTTTATAATCACAAATGCCCCAAGTAAGCAGACCACAGCGATGAAATAGGCTTTCAAACGGTCTCGCATGAAAAGTTTATCGACCAACAGAAAATGGTGTATGAAGAATAGAATCCCGAACGGAAAAATAAATTTGGCGAAATGCCAAAGGCCGTTTCTGTGAAATGCTCCTTCTCCTAAATAGGCAAGGAACATATAGGCAATAGGTGCTATTATCACAGGTAACCAAAGCCCTATATATATCAGTCTGCGTTTGTTTGTGTCTAAGATGTTCATGTAATTTTTCTCAATAAACACAAACATATGTTTTCCATTGTACTTATGAAAATAAATTCGGCGAAAGGAGCGATTTGCTCGGCAAAAGTCCCTATTTAAGACAATCGCCTTTCTGGAATAAACCCTTTTTCACTGAAAAAAAAGGATTTCTCACAGAATTTATTTTTTCTTTTTCCTTTATGTCGCTTTCTTTATATCTATCGGAAATTGGCTATTGAAGATTGTCTTGAATATATTCTTAGGGTTGCGATAATTTTATGGGCTGAGTTTGTGTGTAATAAAACGATTGATTCACTAAAAAGAAGAAATGATGAAAAGGCTGTTGTTTGCATTGTCGGTCATGGCATCGGTATTCCATGTTGGGGCTTTTGATTTTTCGACAATGAAATTCGAAACGATATCGGGTATTCATTATACAATCGATGTAGACGGATTGACAATGAATATCCAGGAGGGAGTATTGACTGTTAGTAATCGTGAGAGACAAAATTTGTCACTTCCGGTCTCGGAGCTTTCTAAATTTTATTTTGTGTCCGACTTGTCGTCGCTGACGGCTATCACCGTTACTGACGGGGATGAGGCGGATATATATACCCTTCAAGGAATTCGGGTAGGGCATTTTGCATCGGTAACAGATGCGCAGAGCTCTCTCAAATCTGGAATTTATGTGTGTGTCACACCTAAAAGAACTTTTAAATTGGTAGTAAAATGAAAAAATATTTATTGACGGCAATCGCCTTCGTTATTGGGGCGGTATGTGCCGAAGCCCAGACACTGAATGTTTGCAACGACAGAGTGACTTATTCTTTCCCTGCTGTTGAAATGAATGAGGCAGAAGTGACCTCCGATGGCAATATAGTCATTATGGGGCGTATCTTTACGCAAGAAGAAATGAAAAACGTGTGGGTGGATACCAGAGTTGTCGATGATAATACGGTGGTGATTACTTACAATGACGTTGAGGCGGATGTAGTGATAGCCGGGAACATTGCACATTATGTCAATGCCACTGTCAGCGGGAGCAAGGTGAACATAGTACAAAGTGATGAGGTCGATGATACCGTTGGCGAAATCACCTATCTGCTGACTGGAAACAGTTCCGATGGTTCGTTTACCGCGAACGGATCATATAAATCGACTCTTCGTCTCGAAGGTCTGGATCTTGTTTGCACTGACGGGGCGGCGATTGAAATAAAAAATGGGAAACGGTTGAAAGTAAGTATTGCCGAAGGTACGGAGAATACGCTTGGCGACGATGCTTCCGGTTCGCAGAAAGGCTGTTTGTCTTGCACTGGGCACATCGAGTTTGTTGGTAAAGGCATTCTCAATATCTCTGGTGCAAAGAGCCATGCAATTTATGCAAAGGAGTATGTAACGATGAAAAACTGCACAATTAATGTGCGTGCATCCGTAAAAGATGGTGTGAATTGCAACCAATACTTTTCGCTCAATAGCGGGATATTGAATCTTGAAGGAATTGGAGACGATGGTATTCAAGTGTCGTATAAGGATTCTGAAAATAGGGAAGAAGAAGATACCGGGGCATTCTTAATGAGCGGTGGACAAATAAATGTCACTGTGACCGCCGATGCCGCCAAAGCGATAAAGTGCGAAGGCGATATGACGCTTACGGGTGGTAAGATCACGGCATCGGTGGGCGGTGGCGGTGTTTGGGATTCCGAGAAGTTGAAGACAAAAGGAGCTTCTTGTCTCAGTGCCGATGGTAACATTCGTATTGACGGCATTACCCTTGTCTTAAATGCAACTGGTAGTGGAGGAAAAGGGATAAATACCGACGGTACATTGACCGTCGCAAGCGGTGATATTTCGATCGGAACTACCGGTGGTATCTTTGCTTATGTCAATGGTAAGACTTACGACAATTATACGGGTAATACTGATAATTTGGATAGCGACCAAAAATCGAGTGCAAAAGGGATAAAAGCGGATGGTAATATCACTATCAATGGCGGTTCGATAAATGTTGTCACTACGGGCAATGGTTCGGAAGGAATCGAGAGCAAATCTGAATTTACGATCAACAGCGGTACTATTGTGGCATACACCAACGATGATGCCCTCAATTCCGGTAGCCATTTATACATTAATGGCGGCGATATTACTGTGGTTGCTACGAATAACGACGGAATAGATTCTAACGGGAATTTATATATACAGGGTGGCACGGTGAGAGCATTTGGCGCACGCAGTCCGGAGTGTGGGCTTGATGCCAATGAAGAGGAGGGATATTCGGTGTTCTTTACCGGCGGCAATATTCTGGCTGTGGGTGGAAGTAATTCTACGCCATCTTCCTCACAATCGACACAAGCCTATATTATCGGATCGGGTTCGGTCTCCGCAGGAAGGACTATTGCAATAAAAAATGGCAATGAGGTATTGGTAAGTTTTGTCGTTCCGGAAAATTATACGGCTTCTTCGTCAGGCTTCCCGGGTGGCGGAAATTCCGGCTCGATTCTGGTTTCCTGTCCCGATATTCAGTCGGGCGGCAGCTATACGCTTTTAAACGGGACAAGCAGTAGTAGCGTTACTGCCCGTACTACCGGTGGAGGAGGTATGGGAGGCCGATTCTAACTTGCCGAAATATGGCTTTGTATAAAGCGTATTGAGAAGGGATGAGCCGTCCCGGTCGGTAATATGACCGGGACGGCTCATCCCTTTTTTATAGACTTTTGTCTGCTGCCATCTGTATTCCATCGATTCGGCAATAACTTGAACAATCGCACAAAACGGAGTGTTATTAAAGTGGTAACAATAGTGTTATCTCAACTACAAAAATCAAATTGAGATGCTGAATACGGAATACAAGTTTGGAGAAGTCCATAGGCTATCCGAACAGATAAGCAGCGGCAGTGACAAAGTCCAATTCAAGCACGTATTTGAAAACTCCCACGGCGGAGTTTCGCTTGTTGCGTTCAAGGCAGGTCAAAGTCTTGCCAAACACTTGGCACCAGCCGAGGTGATGGTATATGTTATGGAGGGCGAAATAGAGTTTACGATGATCGATAAGCTCCATACGATGAAGTCAGGTGAATTCTTGCTGATGGGGCAGGACGTTTCTCATAGTGTGGTAGCCAAGTCCGATTCAAAAATGATGCTTGTCAAAATTAAAGCCTGAACCGAATATGGAAAATCAACCGAATATGTTTTGCTACCAGTGTCAGGAGACGGTACGGGGCAAGGGCTGTGAGCAAAAAGGCGTATGTGGAAAACATGCCGCAACTTCGACGAAAATGGATCTGTTGCTCTATGCCGTGAGTGGTATCTCTGCGATAAACCGAGCACTGCGGGCGAAAGGGCAAGCATCGACCGAGGCAAGCCATGCGGTGATGGATTCACTGTTTACCACTATTACTAATGCGAATTTCGACAATGACTCGATTGATGATTATATCCGCCGGGCGTTTGATGTCAAAAAATATCTGCTCGGAAAAGCAAAAGAGCAAAGGGTCGATCTTCCCGGATTACCCCATGTCGAATTTTTCGCCACACCCGATGAGGCGGAGAAACACAAGGCAGTGACGGGAGTTCTCGCAGAGAAGAATGAAGACATCCGCGGACTTAAACAACTTGCGATATATGGTTGCAAAGGTATGGCAGCCTATGCCCGTCACGCCGCTAACCTCGGATATGAGGATGATGAAGTGTATGCCGTAATTGAGAATGCGATGGCGGAAACAGCCCGTACCGATATAGGTATCGGGGAACTTCTTCCTCTTGTAATGAAAGTCGGAGACGGAGGTGTGAATGTCATGGCTCTGCTCGACAGGGCGAATACCGAAACGTATGGTAATCCCGAAATTACCAAAGTGGATATCGGTGTCCGTAACCGTCCCGGTATTCTCATCAGCGGTCACGATTTGAAAGATCTTGAAGAACTCCTTGAACAGACCGCCGGAAAAGGTGTCGATGTATATACCCACTCCGAGATGCTTCCCGGTCAATACTATCCGGCGTTCAAGAAATATCCTCATTTTGCCGGTAATTACGGAAACGCGTGGTGGCGCCAGACCGATGAGTTCGAAAAATTCAACGGCGTATTTCTGTTCACATCCAATTGCATCGTACCCCCGCGTAGCGGATGCACATATCTCGATCGCGTATATACGACCGGTGTGGTAGGAATGCCCGGAACACATCGCATCGAGACCGGACGCGACGGTAAAAAAGATTTTTCTGCAATGATCGAACAGGCTCGGAAGTGCCAGCCTCCCACGGAGATAGAGCATGGCGAGATTGTCGGAGGTTTCGCTCATCATCAGGTTATCGAACTGGCACCGAAAGTTATAGACCTTATCAATAGGGGCAAAATACGTAAGTTTGTGGTGATGGCAGGATGCGACGGACGCTTCCCTTCGCGCAACTACTACACCGAGTTTGCCGAAGCGCTTCCGGACGATTGTGTTATCCTGACCGCCGGATGTGCCAAATACCGCTACAATAAACTGCCTCTCGGCAATATCGAAGGCGTTCCCCGTGTTCTTGATGCTGGACAATGTAACGACTCGTATTCGCTCGTGCGCATAGCACTTGCGTTGAAAGATGCGTTGAAAGTAGAAAGCGTCAATGACTTGCCGATTGTATATAACATCGCGTGGTATGAGCAGAAGGCGGTGATCGTATTGCTCGCGCTTCTGTCGCTCGGTATCCGGAATATCCATACCGGACCGACACTCCCGGCATTCTTTACTCCCGACATCTTGAACGTGCTGCAAGAAAAATTCAATATCGGTACGATTTCGACGGTGAATGAGGACATATCCCGACTTATCAATAACTAATAAAATAAATAATTATGGACAAGAAATATGTATGTGTGGTCTGCGACTGGGTATATGATCCGGCAGTAGGTGATCCCGATAACGGAATAAAACCCGGAACATCGTTCGACGATCTGCCCGATGATTGGGTCTGTCCGGAATGTGGTGTCGGCAAAGACCAGTTCGAGCCGGTAAAATAAAATTGCGGGAACTGTTTTCGCCCGAAATCCTACCTCATTGTTGGCGGGATTTCGGGCTTCCCTTTGTAGAATCAGGGCTTACACTTGCCTACGGTCGGTTCGGTGAGAGTGATTCTTACCACCGTTGTACAGTTGAGACTACGGGTTATTGCTTCATCGAAGTGATTCATATATCGTGGCAAAAACCTTTTGCATAGCAGTTGCAATGCTTCTGTCTTTTCGACATCGGATGTCACGATCTCTGCTTTACCGATAGCAATAGCCGAGTGGTAATATTCCGTGAAATTATTTTTATCCCCTTCATATTTGGGCATACACTTACTTACGGCGGAGAGGCTGACCATAGGATTGGTTTTCAGACAATCGAGTTTCTCACCTTCACTGGCACAATGAAAATAAAATGTGAGATTGTCTTTCCTGATAAGTGACAATGGCAATCCGTATGGAGAACCATCTGGGCGTATCATGCTTACGGTTACATACGGAGCTTTGTCAAAAACTTCCAATGCCCATTCTGCATCTTTATGTCTGTCTTCTCTTCTCATTGCTTTCATGTGGTGACGGATAAAAAATTAAATAAACAGCAAACCAGAGCAGAACCCACCAAGTGAAACTTGAATGGGCTATGTCGAGGCATAGCGTTTATTAAAACGCTGCAATTTTGAAATACAAAAATATGGGTAATAAGTAAAAGTAGGATAGACGTTCTATAAATTTTTGGTCAATATTACTTTCGACCGGGGCTGGCACATGTTTTAACCATTGAGAGCTGTTACGTTCATGTGGTTTGCGTGGTTTAGCTCTTGGTTTAACCGTCAGCTCTTTTTTAGTGGTGCCACAAGGAATCGTGATCTATACTAATCAACTCTATATCTTCACTTTGAGAAACCACAAAACCCGCAATCTCCTTCTATTGCTTCACCGCAAAATTGCCCTCTTCTGCGCATCGTGAAAGCGGATGATTTCTTTTGGCAGAGGTAGGGAATTAGTTTGTATTATTACCATTCTTATCCTTTAATTTTTTGATTTCTCTATCAAAATCGCTTTCAAGCAGTTCCATTTCGCGTTTGCGATAGATTTCAAACTCCTTTTCTGCCTTCTCTATTGCTTGCTTATGTGAGATGTTTCCCTTGCCAATCAACACCTTTCGTTTGTGGGCAATAATTTGATTATCAAGAGCTTCTATCCAATCTTTCATCGTCATAGGATTCATTTCCAATGCTTGAAACTCGGCAAAGTCCAAGAAACCGGAAACAAGCAGGTTTAATCGTTGCAGCTCAATCTCAGATAGATAATTTTGGGCAATCTTCACATCGTCCTTAGTCACATAGTTACCCTTGAAGTTGGTCATGCCCACAAATGGCTTCTCGTTGTCCACACGATTATAGATGACTTCCGCTGCCGTATTCTCGTGAACGGCATAGTGCAACTTGTTTTGCACGGTAGCGAAAAACATCTTTGTCATCTCGTCCCGTGGATCATAGTCCGTGGCTGTGGCATAAATATCCGTAACCTGTTGGTAGAAGTTGCGCTCACTGCTGCGAATATCCCTAATGCGTTGCAGTAACTCACGGAAATAGCGGTTGCCTCCTTGTTTCAACCGCTCATCATCCATCGCAAATCCCTTTTGGATATACTCATGAAGCCGCTGAGTAGCCCAGCGACGGAAACGGGTAGCCACCTGCGACTGCACACGATAGCCCAAGGCGATAACCATATCAAGATTATAGTGCAAAACACTGCGCTGCACTTGGCGTTTACCTTCTTGCCGAACTGTCAAGAAATCCTTTACAGTTCGATTTGGGTCTAATTCTCCATCATTTAAGATATTATCAATGTGCTGACTAATGTTCTGTTTTGTCGTACAATAAATTTCCGCCAATTGGTTTTGTGTCAGCCACAAATCTTCATCAGCAAAGCGTACCGACACATGTGTTATCTCGTTGTCGTCCTGATAGAGTATGATTTTGTTTTCTTCTTTCATCCTTATATCTTGGAAGTGGCTGATTTATTGAAGCAAAGATAGTGAATTCGTTGGGATTTACACTCTACTTTTGGCGTTTTATTGGAATGTTTGCGGTCTATCAATAGATAAGAAAGGCAATTACTTCATTGCCAAGTCAGAAAATCTTTGTAAATTTGCGGTGCAGTATTCCTTTGGGGGTATTGCACCCTTTACATATTAGCTCAATGCGCCTCTGAATCACCACCTCGACCAAAGAACGAGCTATAACAACCTACATTGGGATTCGTGCCATACGGCGCGGACTTATCCCATAGTAGATTGTAGCCTGTGGTGGGCTAAGACAGCGTATGGCGAAAGTCTGCGCTTTTGTTTTATCGGCAATAGTGCATACCAAGTCAAACAAACATAATGGCAATATTGCACGAAACAAATAACATCACAAGCAAATGAAAAAAGTTTTTTCTCTCATGTTGCTACTTGCAACAATCGTAATCGCCCTACCAAGTTGCTCGGACGATAAGGATGAACCCGATGCCGGAATAAAAGAAAACATAATCGGCACATGGAACGCAACCTCAGTCAAGTTTGAGGACAGCGATTGGATAGACATTACTAATCGCCCCTCTCTCTCGCTCTCCATCACATTCAATTCAGATGGCAGCTACTACGGTCGTGGCGCACTCGGTAATGGCGGAGGCACATACACTATCAGCGGCAAGACAATCAAGACGTATGTCGATGGTGAGCTTTATGGCACATACGTTGTGAAAAGCCTGTCGGGTAATCATGTAGAGTTATCTTTGTCGATGGATGGCTCAACTATGGAAATAAGAGCGACCAAACGATAATCTGAAAATGAAGAAGATTCTCACAATAATCTTCGTAGCCGTAATGTCGTCTGTCATTCTCGGAGGTTGTTCTAAGGATGATGATGATATTACAGGCTCTATGAAGCTGACCAATCTGTCGGGCATAGATTGGTATGACGGAGAAGTATGGTACTCGGATGCACCTAACGGCGACCTCAACGGTGATGTTGATTTCGGTACATTGAAAGTCGGCGAAACCACTACCGTTAAGACAAAAGGGACATACTTCTATGTGTGTATCAAAAATTCTCGCGGCAAGATGCAGTTAAGCAAGCCAAAGCCTGTGAGCAGTTCTGTAACTGTGTCTGCAAGCGATATGTATTAACAGATAAATCAATCTCCCATGAAGAAAATATTCCCAATCTTAGCCGTTGCGCTATTGGTACTCTCGACCGCTTGCAGCGGAGGGTCAAAAGGCAGTGGCGGCGAAAAGTCCGCAAATGATTCTATCGCCAATGATACAGCGGTGGATTCTCTCGCCCTTGCATTGAGCCGCTTGGACAGCATACAGAGCAAAGGGCAGCTCGTACACTTCGACACATGGAAAATCGGCAACCTCAAAAGCATAGAGGTACAGGCGCAAAAGTTTTCCAGCGAGAACGACAGCATCGTGTTCATTACGCTGCGCAAAGACTGTGGCGGTGAATATTACTATTCATGGGAGGATGCTTTCATTTTTCAAAAGGAACTGCCCTCGCTTTATGAGGCGGTCAACACCATCAAAAGCAACCTCAACAGAGCAACAGACCATAACGAGAAGTACGCCTACACCACAAAGGATAATGTCGTGATATTCGCCGAGAATCCCGGCAAAGGATGGACGCTCAAACTAAGTGTCGATGCGCATAAGAGCAATTCACACATAAGCCTCACTCCTGCGGAGCTTGACCATTTCGTGCAACTGCTCCAACAGGCAAACAAGAAACTTGACGAAATAAAATAATCGCTATGTGGATAATCGCACTGATTTGTGTAATATGTTGGCTCGGTCCGGCATTAAAGGATGGTGGAAAAAACAAATAAAAAATTTTTCTACTTCACATCTCTGCGCCACAGAGAGGGCGAGGCGTTGCCCCCGGCATCCCTTATGGGCTGACCTCAACAATCATTCTGAACTGACAAGGCGAGGCTTCCGCAATCCGTGGAGGCTTCGCTTTTTTTTCGGAATACTGCAAGCCTCAACATAAAAGGCATGGTAGTGTTGATAGATTTTGCTATTTTTGTACCGCCAACAGAATCATGTTGGTTTATAATGCTACGAAGCGCATTGGTGTGGAGTTGCCGGTGCGCTTTTCTATTGACAGATTTCCGAAAATTGACGTTTGGTTGATAAAAACGCACAAAAGAAAAAGCCAACTATCTTTTATTAGATAATTGACTTTTCTAAAAGTGGTGCCACCAGGAATCGAACCGGGGACACAAGGATTTTCAGTCCTTTGCTCTACCAACTGAGCTATGGCACCATCGTTTGATTTGCGAGTGCAAATATACGACGGGTTTTCGACATATCCTAATTTTTTACCATAAAAAGGAGGTGCGTTTTCCGCATCGGTTCATTTTCCCGATTATAGTCCGAGGAATGTTCGGAATGGCTAACTTCGGTTTTGCCTCTGGCTTTCAGCCGTGTACCGGTTTCGATTTTGTATCTTTCCCATTCTGTCATATCGAAAAGACTGTGTGTCTGAATGTTCAATCATCGGGATTCGGGCTAAGTCGTTTACGTCAGTAAACACCTGTCTTATACTCTGTGCTATGCTCCTTGGTTACCCTGATGTGTGTCTAAAAAGGGATGTATCGAAACCTTTATATTTATGCTCCTTTTCTCGCCTCGGCATACTCCGAACAAGTTCGATTCTGCTCTCGGCTTATTGGAAACGTTCATTCCGATACATCCCTTTTTAGATTGGGGCTTTTGATCTTGCACCGGATTAGTGCCTTATACGAGTCCGATCATTCGTTCAGTGAGTTCCAGCCCTGTGCTTTGAGCTGGATTTCCGAACCGTCCCGGGTAATCATATAACAACCTAATTCGGGTTTAGTCACGTGCCCGATTACCTTTATGCCCGGTATTTGGCTCACTTCGTCGTGTTTTTCCAACGGCACGGTGAACAGCAGTTCGTAGTCTTCGCCTCCGTTGAGTGCGGCGGTTACTAAGTTCATGCCGAACTCTTCTGCCATGACTGCGGTTTGGTAGTCGATCGGAATACGGTCTTCATATATCCGGCATCCTGTACCGCTTTGTTTACTGATGTGCAGCAGTTCCGACGAAAGTCCGTCCGATACATCCATCATAGCGGTAGGGGTAATGCCTGCATTATCCAGTGCGGCTATGATGTCTTTGCGGGCTTCGGGTTTCAACTGGCGTTCGAGCAGATACTCTTTGCCGTCGAATGCCGGTTTAAATTCCGCTTCGCCGGCAAACACGGCTTTTTCACGTTCCAAAAGCTGCAATCCCATATAAGCTGCTCCGAAGTCTCCGCTTACACAGATGAGGTCGTTCTCTTTCGCGCCGTTGCGATATACGATTTTCTCTTTTGCCGCTTCGCCGATGCAGGTGATACTGATTGTCAGTCCGGTCATCGAAGCCGATGTGTCGCCACCGACAAGGTCTACACCATAGATGTCACAGGCAAGGCGTATGCCGGAATAGAGTTCTTCGAGATTTTCTACCGAAAAACGTTTCGACACCCCCAGCGATACGGTGATCTGCTTCGGGGTTCCGTTCATGGCGTATATATCCGAGAAGTTTACCACCGCCGATTTGTATCCGAGGTGTTTCAGCGGCACGTAGGTCAGGTCGAAATGCACGCCTTCGAGCAACAGGTCGGTCGTTACCAGTATTTCTTTGTTTTCGTAGTGTAGTACGGCTGCGTCGTCGCCTACGCCTTTTCGGCTCGATTCGTTACGCAACGGTATCTCTTTGGTCAGATGTTCTATCAGTCCGAATTCGCCCAATGTGGCGATCTCAGTCCTTTTGTTCGATTCCATATTTTCGATAGGTATGCCGAAGTCCACCTTCCCGATCCCGCCGGGACGGGGTAGGATAGTGGACTTCTTGTTTCGGTATTATGTATTAAAATTGTTCTACTAATTCGCGCATGATCTGCATCATCTTCGGCTGGGCTTTTTCAGCGGCACGTTGCACCTCTTCGTGCGAACATTTCTCCACAATGCCTTCTACTCCGAGATCGGTGATCACCGATACGGCGAATACGTCCATGCCGGCATGACGTGCGACGATTACTTCGGGCACGGTAGACATGCCCACGGCATCACCGCCGATGATGTGGAAGTAGCGGTATTCCGACGGAGTTTCGAATGTCGGACCTTGTGTACCTACGTATACACCTTGCTGTACTTTGATGCCGTTCTTTTCGGCTATTTGCAATGCTTTTTCGATCAATGTTTTCGAATAGGCTTCGCTCATGTCGGGGAAACGGACACCGAGTTCATTGAAGTTTTTACCGCGCAACGGGTGTTCGGGGAACAGGTTGATGTGGTCGCGGATAATCATGATGTCTCCTACTGCGAAGTTCGGATTCATACCTCCGGCAGCGTTCGATACGAACAGCGTTTTGATGCCCAGTTCTTTCATCACGCGCACGGGGAATGTCACCTGTTTCATGTCGTAGCCTTCGTAGTAGTGGAAACGTCCCTGCATAGCCAAAATATCTTTTTTGCCCAGCTTTCCGAAAATCAGTTTCCCGCTATGACCTTCGACGGTAGAAACCGGGAAGTTGGGGATTTCTGTATAAGGTATTTCTTTTTTGTCGGTTATGTGATCTGCCAATGCACCGAGGCCGGTACCGAGAATAACTGCCGTTTCGGGCATTACCGCCACTTTACTTTTCAAGTAGGCGGCTGTTTCTTTGATTTTTTCTATCATAGTTCTTCTTTTTTAGGTAGAATACAAATATAACAAAAGGTGAGAGCATAAAAAATAAACTCGTTTATTTTTTTATGCCCGATTCTCCCGATATGGGATAAAACCGAATCGTCGGAGACAATGTCGTGCCGGAATATTCTTTTTTCGTTTATGGGTTGTTGAGGGCATATTTCCGGTTGTGCTCCGGGATTCTACGCTCTTTTCCAATAGCTTGGCGTATCTGGTCGTCGAACGGCATGCCGTCGGCAGGAAACATCCGGGCTTCGATCGGCAATACGTATATCCGCGATTTCAATGCTTCGTCCAATGTCGTGTTGCCATACAGCCTTGCCGCATCTTTTTCGGTTGTAAGTATGTACCGGTGTGTCCCGCCCAAGCGGTTGAAGTGCAGTGCTATTTCTTCCAGATCTTTCGGCTCGAAGTCGTGATGATCGTCGAATGCGAGCAATTCGAATGCTATTTTATGCTGTTCGAGATATTCGCATATCGGTTGCGGATTGGCGATGCCGGTGACGAGCAACAACTTCATGTCTTTGTTTTCAGACCACTCTAAGGTCGGGACTTCTGCTCGGTCGGCATATAAGGCTTTCGGCATTCCGTACTGAAAGCGGCTGAAATAGAGATGCTGGTTGGACTCCGGATTCAACCGCATGGCGGTAATTCGCATATCTATCGGGGTGATGCTGTCCGGGCATTTGGTTACGACAATGATCTGTGCGCGTCTGGCACCCGAGCGGCTTTCGCGCAATCGTCCTACGGGCAGCAGTCTGTCGAAGTCGTAGGTACGGCGATAATCGGTAAGCAACACCGATACCGCCGGTTTCACGTAGCGGTGTTGGTATGCGTCGTCGAGCAGCACCAGATTCACGTCGGGGCGTAGTTGCCGCAACTTCCGTATGCCATGGCAACGGTCGGCATCAACGGCAACTGTGACGTGCGGAAATTTCCGGGCGATCTGGTAAGGTTCGTCGCCGATTGTTTCGGCGGTAGCCTGTTCGTCGGCAAGCACAAATCCCTGTGTCTTCCGTTTATAGCCGCGGCTCAGCACGGCGATGTTGTATTGCGGCGACAGTAGCCGGATAAGATATTCCACATGCGGTGTTTTGCCGGTTCCGCCCACAGCTAAGTTGCCGACCGATACGACCGGAATGTCGAATTCTTCCGATTTCAACAGATGCCAGTCGAACAGCCGGTTGCGCAGGGCAACGCCGGCTCCGTACAGCCAAGCGAACGGAGCCAGGGCGTGGTAAAGTTTAAATGGACGGTTTTTCGACATGGTGCATAACGGTTTAGCGGAGTTCGAATTCTTCCATCCGGCATTGGATCGGATCCATATCGCGTACCGCGCGTATGGTGCGATAATACTTATAATCGTTGCCCAAGTACGATTTCATGAATCGGGCTTCCATATTTCCGTTCAGTTCTTCCATGATCCGTTCAAACAGGTCTTTCTGTTTCGGATATACGACGGTCGAGTAGTTTTCGATTTCGGAGGCATCGGCTACCCAAGCTAAGGCTGCGTCCATTCCGCCCAATTCGTCTACCAGCCCGATCGTTTGTGCGGTGCGTCCGTCCCAGACCCTACCTTCGGCAATTTTCTTGATCGCCTCCGTCGTCATACCGCGACCTTCGGCACAACGGCTGACAAACAACTCATATCCGCGGTTTACATACGCTTGGAAATTCGCTTTTTCTTCGGCGGTCATTTTGCGGTTCAGTGATACGACTTGACTGAATTTATTGGTTTTCACGTTGTCGAAACGAAGTCCGATTTTATCTGTCAGCAACTCTTCTGCGCAAGGTATCATACCGAAGATACCGATAGAGCCGGTGAGAGTGGTAGGCTCGGCGAATATCCGGTCGGCGTTGCACGAGATGTAATAACCGCCCGAAGCCGCAAGGTCACCCATAGATACGGCTACCTTTTTCCCTTTGGCTTTGATCTCTTCGACAGCAGCCCATACCTGTTCCGATCCGAATGCACTGCCTCCGGGCGAATTGACCCGCAATACCACGGCTTTGATTTCTTTGTCTTGGGCTATCTTTACAAGGTCCTCTACCAGCTTTTTCGTATTGACGCCCGAACCGTCACTTCCGTCTATCTCGCCGACGGCATAGACGATGGCGATTTGGTCTTTGGCTTTTTTCTCTACCTGCGGAATCGAAATCACTTCCTTGACCGATGCCATTGCCAGCGATTTGTTTTCGTCGATCCCGAGCCGCATTTTCAAGAATGCCTCCATTTGCGGACGATACATCAATGCGTCGATCAAACCGTATCCGACTAATTTTTCGGCTTCGGTCGTCAGCATCATCGTATTGGCATATTCGTTTACCTGTTCAGCCGACAAATGGCGGCTTTCGGCGATGCTGTTTACCATGTCGTTCCATATCGACTCGATGTAGATGCGGGTCTGTTCGCGGTTGGCTCGGCTCATTTCCGTAGCGATAAACGGTTCGACTGCCGATTTGTATGTACCCACCTTGAATATCTGCATTTCGATACCCGCTTTTTCCAACACTTTGGTGTAGAAAATATGTTCCGACGACAGACCGCAAAGCAGCAGCGATCCGACCGGATTCAGTATTACACTGTCGGCGACCGATGCTAAGTAATATTCCGATTGCATCATGTTGTCGGAGTATGCATAAATGAATTTGCCGCTCTCCTTAAAGTCGATCAGTGCTTTACGTATTTCTCCCAGCGACGCGATGCCGGCAGACAAACCGTCGGTCTCGATGTATATACCCGATATGTTCGCATCGTCTTTGGCGATACGTATGGCTTTCTGTACATCGTCCAAGCCGATGGTATTGGTTTGCGATCCGAAGACGATGTTTTTATAGTCCTCTTCGCTCCGTTCGGTCAGACTGCCCGACAAGTCGAGATGCAATATGGTATTGGGCTTTGCCGTATAGGTGCTCGACGACGAAGACAGAGAGATGCCCGCCAACGAGATCATCAATCCCGTAAAGAAGATAAATCCGGCGATCAATACGCCGAATACGCAGGCAAACATGGTGATAAAAAACTTTTTCATTGTATGTATAAAATTATTTGATATTCATTTTCGTGTGCGGGTGTCCCGTTGCACTTCGTTCCTGCAAATGTAATTTGATTTGCAACCCGAACCAAATTTCTCGGCTATTTATCTCGCTCATCCGTTCGATACTTTGGCTGCTGTCGCGGGCATTTGTTGCCCGGCTACCGTTTGCAGATGTTCTTGAAATTGCAGTAAAGGCAATGCTTGCCGACCTCGGTCTGCGTGAAAGCCGTATTGGGATCGAATATTTCACATAAGCAGCGGTCCAGTTCCTGCATGAATTCATCTTTAAGCCGGTTGAAATCCGTAATCTCGGTTTGTCCCATCTGAATGATCGGTTTGAAATGATCGAACAGCGAACGCAGTCCATAGATAAATCCCTGTATCGGCATTTCATAACCCTTCTCCTGCTGGTACACGGCGCAATACAGGAATACCTGCATCACCGCTTTGTTCCGTTCGCTACGGCTTTTATCGAAAAGCGATTCGACCGATGGAAAGTTCGATTTGTCTTTTCCCGTCTTGTAGTCGATAATCCGCACCACACCGTTTTTTTCTTCCACCCGGTCGATATATCCTTTGATGCGTACCCGTTGTCCGGCATTTCCGAACGGCATCTCTTCGTCGAGCAATTTTTCCGATTCCAAGTATGTGAACGGCGTGTTGCGTTTATCCTCCGACAATGTTTTTCGGACATATTTCCGGATGATCTCCGCCACCATGTAATCCTTCCCGGTAAGAGTTTCGGGATGCTTCCTCTTGAAAAAATTCTCGGCATACTCCCGTTCGATGAACGAAGTAAGCAACTCTTTGTCTTTCAGCACAGCATCGATCATGTCCGAAGTTACCGTCACCCTGTCGCATTCACCTTTCATGCGGTCGTAGATATGCCGCATGACATTGTGGTATATAGTTCCGAACGTGCTGCTGTCGATATTCTCGTTCACCTCGTCCTCGTTGCCGATTCCCTCGACTTCCTGAAAATAAAACTGCAACGGGCAGTTGAGGTAGGTATTTATCGCGCTTGCCGACAAATGTCTTTCCCCGCCCGATAACCGTTCGTTCAACTTCCGCATGATTTCGTCCGTTTTCTCGATTTGCAGGGTCAATGGCTTTTCCGTCCCGATATTGTACGAAAGCACTTTCTCATGTATTTCGTATCGGTAATGATATTTCAGTTGGTACACATATCGGCTCATTTCGCCCGATTGCAGTCCTTCGGTACGGCTGTCGTACAATAGAAACACCCGTTTGGCGCGACTGATCATCCGGTAAAAATAGTAAGCGTAGATACTGTCCTGATGCTCGGTCGTAGCCATGCCGAACCCCCGTCTCAAATTATAGGGAATGAACGTTCCCGCCACTTTCTTGACGGGGAATATATCCTCGTTCATCGACAGGATAATCAGGTTTTCGAAATCCAGCGCACGGGTTTCCAGCACGCCCATCACCTGTAATCCCGACAACGGTTCGCCACGGAACGGAATAGAAATGCCGGCAGTCATTTTGCTCAACAGCCGGAAGTAGGTGGAGACGTCCATCTCCATGCCGTGCGAGGCGATCACATCGTTCAACCGGCGCACGGTGATATAGTAATGGTAGATAAATTCCCGTTCCACCTGTGAGAATCCGCAGGCAGGATCGTTCTCGTCCGTATCCTCCTCCCGGTTTTCTTTTTGCAGAAATTCGAGGATGTCGAGCAGATAGCCCGATGCGTCGGCAGGTGTAACGGCGCGGAACAGCACATCCATGAACGGATGCCGTTGCAGTTCCGATTTCTGTATATAGATACGATTGTTCCGGTTGATGTATTCGATGGTTTCCAGAGCCGTGCTGCCCAGCATGCGGGCTACTAACCGATGGCTTAGCAATTGCTTCACTTCCAGATGATAGAACAAGGCTTCCCCCTTTTGGTACCGGATGTGCCGTTGCATCTGATAGATCGCATCCATCAATGCGGCGATGGGCGTATGTTGCAACGTATATCCCATCGTTACGTTTATCGGGTCGATCTCTTCCGGTATAGAGTAGAGCACCGGCATCAACAGCTCTTCGTCGGGCAATACGATAGCGGTATTCAACGCCTTGTCGGGTTGGGGAATGTCGCCCGAAGCGATCAGTTCGTTCAATATCGCCATGCTCTGTTTCGCCTGACCGATAGCCGACGGGATAGCGAACAGTTCGATTTCCGGGCGCGATTGCAGCACCGATTCGCCGATATCCAGTTTCGACGGGAACAACCGCATGTTATCTTCCAGAAAATAGACGGCACGGTTGTATCGGTCGGGTTTCCCGTTCTGGAACAGAGTAGGGGCGAAATAATCCCAATAAAAGTCGCCGATACCGCTGCGTTGCAACTGTTTCATCAATACACGTTCCGCCTCGGTGATCGCGTTGAACCCGATGAAAACCACCTGCTCGTATGGCAGGTCGAACGCTTCGTTAGCCTTTGCCCGTTCGGCGACATCGCGAAAAATCATACCCTCGTATGCCAGCCCCTGCTGTTTCAGCTCGGAACGCAGATCGTCGTATAACGGATACAGGATTTCCCATAGCGAAATGAACTCCTGCTTTTGCGGACTGTTCGTATCCGGAAAAAAGAAATGCCCCCAAAAACGTTTGATCACTTCGATCTGTTCCTCGGTCAGGTAAAATTCGTCGATCTCTTTCAGGTCGTGTATATTCGTAAACAATTGGGCGGCATCCACCATATACTTGTCCACATCGTCGAAATCGTTTAGCAGCATTTCGCCCCAGAACACGAAATCGTCGAACGGTTCGTCCGAGTTTTTACGCTCTTTATATATCCGGTAAAGCATGAACAGCAGGGCGATGCGGTCGATTTTCCGGTAGGGCGACAATTCGCCCATCAGATCGTTGATCGTTGTGATGTGGGGCGAGAACATCGCCATTCCCGCTTCTTCCGCTAAGTACTTCTGAAAGAATATACCGCTGCGTCGGTTCGGGAAAACGAATGCAAGGCGGGTGATCGCTGTACCGTATTTGCGGTAAAACGTACGGGCAATCTTTTTTAGAAAAGGCTCCATGCTCTGTGTCGTTGGTTTATAACACAAAGTTACTCAATCTTAGGGAGACTTTGGCGCTTTTTTATGTAGCGGATAAAATTTTTTTATTTTAAACTTTTAGTTTTCAATAAATGCTTCGCCTCGGCATAACCGGTTCAAGTTTTCACTTGATGGCTTCTGCTCTCGGCTTGCAGTTTATTTTATGAATTTCTTGCCCGATCGATCGGGTGAATACGACGATAAAGGGTTGCATCGGAATTTCGCATTTCCGATGCAACCCCTTGTCAGTGCATTAGAATGTCTAAAATACAAGGCGTAGAGGATGAGGGTGACAGGGGTTTACTGACGGAAACGACTTAGCCCGAATTCCGACGGCAACACGACCGGTTGGACATTATGCACACCGTCTTTCGGTTAATAGGGGCTAACGTAAGAATTACTCGTATAGACCGAAGTTCTTATGATCGAGCATATATTTTACGCGAGTATCAAGCCAACTCTTTAAGGTATTGAAGTTATTGCGGAATTCCCATGAACTTACTGACTTGAATTCTGGTATTGAGGTATCGTCATCCCATAGCAACCCGTTTTCTTTGGCAGATGGCTCTATGAGAGTAGCATACTCTTCCATAAAAATGCTCTTGTAATCGGCACCTTGTACCGGAATGCCACAGAGCGAAATCAATACTGCACATACGAAAACGTAAAATTTCTTCATGCAAAAATGTCGTGGCATCATGCTGTTGCAAGCATAGTCGATAGGCATGCCATTCTCATCAAACGCAAAACTCATGTTTTATAAAATTGATTTTTGGGGAGCAAGAAAGTAGGCTGGAATAATTTTTTCAATTATTGATATAGCACTTTGCCTTGTTTTAAAGTTTTTTTCGCTGAGCCCTTTTTTGCTTTCTCCCCAGCCTCAAAGGAGAAATTTTAAAACAAGGAAGGCGCAAGACTGTTAGCTTATATTACCGATCGGTTCTGGACAACCTGTGTTAAATATACGAAAAACAGCTCACGCCTTTGGCTGTATCTAATGCAGAATGCACTATATACGAAACCAAAGGAGAACGTTCCATATTCCTTTAACACGTTTGAATTGTCCAGATTCATCGATAAGGAATAAGCTAAACGCTTCCTATCAAATATGTCGCCCAATGGGCAATGCAAAGATAGAAATAATTTACTCATTCTATACATGAGTTGTAAAATATTTCGATATAGCTGGGTGCTGTTGGTTATGGCAAGAGAAATTTTTTTCATACACAGTGTTGTTGGTTTCAGTTTACAGATATGGTGAAAAGTAAGAGCCGAAGCAACCGGAAAATGAAGTTCCGTGGTTTGCTTCTGCTCTCACCGTGTCTATATTGAACCACACGTCGGTGTGTGTCATGCCCAGTCTTGCTGTGCTACTATTGTCCGGGCTAAGTCGTTTACATCAGTAAACTCCGGTCATCCACATTCTTGATCCCTTTATGAGGATTGCTTGTCCCGATAGGTTAGCGAACGCCGACTGTGACCGCTTTGCCATCGGCTTTTACCACATAGAAGCCGGGCTCGACCGCGATTACAGCATTTTCATGCCCGATTCCGTGAATCTTGCCGTCTATACCATATACAGTCACGTCGTTCGCTCCATCGACGATGATAACACCTTTGTCCGTTTTAATCGATATACCGTCGTCATGTGCGCCGTCAATGCCGGAGGTTGTAGCCTCGTATGCATTTGAAAGTCCGGATTCGCCTTCGGCGTAAACAGCAGTTACATTGTAGCTGTGATTGCCAGCCTCTGATGTAGAGCCCGTGAGGTCGTCGATGTATTTGTTTTCCGTTACTAAGGCATCGTTAATCTTGATGTTGTCACGATAGATGTTGTACCCGATGACAGTGTAGCTGGGCGTACCGTGAGTATAACTGATGTCGTCTATCAGCCATGCCAATGTCTGGTAAGAAATACAGCGAATCGCAAAGTATTTGGCTCCTTCGGGCAGTTGGGTTTCAAATTTAGTCCATCCTGAATTTGATGCGTATGTATCACCCAACTTTATGAAGTCGGTCGGGACGTTGCCTGTAATTGAATATAGGATTTCGAACTGGTCGTAGCCGTAATTGGTATTTGCCGAGCGATGCCAAAAACTGATGACTTGCTCAATGCCGGGAAGTTCGGGCGAAATCAGCCAGTCGTCGTTGGCTTTTGTCGTCGAAGAGAAAGCGGCGAAGCATTTGGTTCCGGAGTGGGCAAAAGTTGCAACCTTGCTTTGGTCTGCTTCGTCGATGCTTTCGATATCAAATACAATATACGACATGGGTTGGCTTTGATTTTCAAACATTATGCCATCGTCAAGCCCGAATGTGCTGTCTCCGTCGATGTCGTAGAATGTGTAGCTCTCGGCTTTCCCGATTGCGAATGACTCATAGTTTTCAAGGTCATCGGTTACTTGCATGATCTTGCTCTCCGTATCGGGAGATTCCCATGTAAGGGTTACTTGATTGCCATCCGCTTCTCCGTTGATGGTGACAGACGGAAGTTCGGAAGCGATGAATCCCACTGTTTTCTCCTCGCTTCTGTTATTTGACAAGTCTTCGTCTAAATCGTACACTACATTTATGTTATAAGTCGAGACTTCGGTTTGTGTAACGGACGGATGCACTGTGAATTCAATGGCTCGTTTAGCCGACACTCCGAGATGTTCGATATTTACAGTTTCAATCATCACGTTATTGGCAAGAAGTTGTATGGCGATGTTGTCCGCATCGTATGTGCCCATATTGGAAATTGTGGCTGTCACCTTGTTGGCAATACCCACGGTCATGGTAGCCGGCGTTGTGAAGCTTGTTACTGCAACATCATGGCCTGCAAATTCTCGCACTTCAATATTATCGAGCAGGAAGTAGTCTTGCTGTGAGCGGGCGTTCACGTTTACTCCCACTTGAACTACTTTCCCCTTGAATTGTACAAGAGAAACGAATACGCGTTGCCATCCTGTGCCGACCGAATTGGTATGGATGGGTTCGGTCAGGTAATAGGTTTCGCCACTGGGAATGCGCACCGTGGGTGCAAGATCAAAGAGGTCGTCGGTAGTACCGCAGTAGTAGAACGACAATCCTACCACCTTGTCGCTTTCTGGAATTAAAATTTTACCCGAGAGCAACAGGTTGTTTTCCTTCGCGAGGAAGGGTTCGAGGTAGAACATACCTTGATCATCGTCCTGAGGCATGCACACCGGCTGATAGCATGATTGGGCTGTACTCCAATATGCCCCTTCATTCATCCATACGTGTTGGAGCAGGGCTTCCGGACATGATTCTTTGAATGGAATCTCATAAACATCGCCCACTGGAATCATTTGAGTGAAGCCATTGACGGGATTGCGTCCGATGCGGTTTTCGGCGAAAATGTAGAATATGGCAAGTGCCTGCTCTCCACTATTAGGAAGATTGATATTGGTAGTCCAACCTTTTTCCGCATCCTCCGAAGTAAGTCCGGTAGCTACGATCTGCTCGTTAATATCCACCAACGTATATGTGATCAGGTTGCTATTGATGGAATCTCCGTCCACATCTTGTGTAAGCGGATTCCAAGTGACTGTAACTTGTCCGGGAACGGACGCACTCTCAATGATTTTGCAATCGGTGGGAGTTGCCGGCAGTTTCAGACCGGCATAGGCATTGCTGTCGTAAGGCGTGCCTTCTCCGAATTCGTTTGATGCTACAATCGTATAGTGAACGGTCGTTTCTTCACCTACTATATCTTTGAATGTGAGAGTTGCCCCCGGTTCTACGTTTGTGAAAATTTTTACTACTTCGCCGTCTCGGCTCACTTTTGCATCCGTGACTGATGCGAGCGTATTGCCGGCTATGCTCTTATCGGGAGCATTGAAGCTGACATCGATGGCTGCCGAGCCGTCGGGTTGGGCGGTGAATTTGACGTTTTCGACGATAGCCGGTGCGGAATCGGGAATGGGGGCTTCGATGGCGAATTTGTCAATATAGATTGAGCCCATGTTTTTCTTTGACAAACAGTGAATACCTATATAGTATATTCCTGTCGTTTCGGGTGTGATGAGTGCATAGTATGTGCGGTAGGTGGCATCGGTCAGCTCGGTAGTTCCAATGAGTTCGGTAACCATCGCGTCTGCATTGCATTGGTTGCCCATTTTCACTTCAAAAAGGTCTTTGTAGTACTCCGACTCTCCTCGCGCGTCAAATGCCAGGCGGTAAGCCTTGCCCGCTTCGAGTTTCAAGGGGGCAGACATTAGCCAGTCGTCCATGTCTTTTTCCCAGCTATAACCAATGAATGCAGAACCTGCTTCGTTCCAGCTCCAAGTGTTTTGGTCGTTGTTGTAGTCTATGACGGTAAACGGGCAGAAATCGTCGCTTGTGGCGAACTCGTTGCTGTAAGGAGGTATAATGCATCCCATCACTACGGCGTTTGATTTGGTTTCGTTCGATGTCGTGCCCTCGAATGTAGCCGTCACTTTATATGTGTATATCGAGAGCTGCTCGGGTTGGGCTACTGCGTCCTCGCATTGTGTCTCTGCGATGTTATTTGCCACAACGGTTTCCTTGATTCCGTTATTGTAGCGGGCTACCGTATATCTCACTTTGCTTGCGTCGAAATAGCCGTTGTTTTCAGAGGCTGTAACAGCATTCCAGCTTATGTCGAATGTGCCATTATTGTAAGCGATGACAACGTTTTCCGGTGCGTATGGTTTATCGGGTCCGACCCATAGGGTCACTTTGTTGCTCGCCGGCGAATCGCCGATGCTGTTGCTTGCGATTACTGTGAATTTATACATCTCGGCTTGGGCAACTTGGATGGGGGTATCGATCGAAGCACTGGGAGCTGCATTGCCTTGAGCTATTTCTTCGTCGTTTGCCATTACTTTGTATAAGAGGTCGCCGGTAAGTTCTCCACCGGCAAAATTCTGGCTTGGCATGGTAAATGTGGCATTCCCGTTTAGAGAACCTCCGTCGAATAAAACTGACAGATCGGAGATTGCTGCCGGTGCGCCGTCTTCGGCAAGCGGTGCAACGATGTGCATGCCGCACACTTCACCTTGCAGGTCGCATATTTTGGACACGGCGTATCCATTGTTGAAGTCGATCGAGTAAAGAGCGGTTTCTTCGTCTGTACAGGATGCGTAGTATAGGATGCCGGTTTTGTTGTCGTAAGTTGCAGAGGTGAGGTAATTCGAAACGATGCCGATATTCGCAAGCATGGTTTCTTCGCCGGTACTCTTGTTTATTTCAACAAGGCGTCCATCACCATAAATTCCGTATAGGGCCTCGGTATTGCATGCCAGTGCGCTATATGGTTCTGTGAGGGATCGGATGGTGCCGGTCCGTTTCACTGGGGTCAGGCTCATCGTGCCAAGTTCGTAACCGCTCAGGTCATTCTTGTAGAAACAGCCGTATATGTCGCTGCCGTCGGATGTCATGCACTCCGACATCAAGTTGAAATCGGCTTGATAATTTTGTTCGGTCAATGTCCAGTCGCTCATGTCGAATATACGGTAATATGCACCATATACTTGTCCGCCGAATTGGTCCATGAAGCAGCAGATGTATTTGCCGTCAAGGGCGGCTCCACCGTTGCTTGCGTTCATAGTATAATTGGTTTTGATGGCTGTAAGTCCGTTTTCATTTATGGAATATATGCCGACATTGAGTCCCGCGTTGCTTTGGACGACAGACCCGATGATGTTGGGGAACTTTACAATCTTTGCGGCAGGAGCCTTATTGGGCAAGAAAGCCGCAGATGCGATTTTGTTTTGATTTGTCGCACTGTTACCACGGAAAGTAGTGATGCTTCTGTACTTGAAATGATCTTTTACCTCGCCACGGGTTTTAATCGTTTGGGTATTTTGCTCCACAACTACATAGGGCGATGTGATAGCAGATGCCGAAAGTGCTAAACACAATAGCGCAGTTAGCACGAATAAAAGATTAAAGTTCTTGGACATAAATAGAAATTTTGAATGTTGAGTTTATGGATTATTTGCATAAAATGATGGGACTGTGTAAAAGTAATATTTTTGGTGACTTTATACCACAATACCCTAAACGCCCGTGGCGGTCATAGCCACATTAGGATATAGGATTAAACATTGCTAAAATTAGAAATTCTGTAAAATAAATCACTTCAATGAGGAAAAGCTATTATCTTTGCAGACGTAATACAACAAATTCAACTATTATTCGTTATATTATCAAAGTTATAAAGAAAAAGTCACCGTCATAGTGCCAAACTGACGGCGGCTTGATAAGACTCATAGCCTTGCTGCAACAAGGTTGGAGTTGGAACTTAGGAATTTATTCCTCGTATCTATGGGGTTGATTATCTGGCTTGTGCCATGCGCTTGAACTGATACAAGCAACGTAAATTCCATCATCGGAATCCATGTATTCAAGCAAATCATCTCTCAAACCAGCACATGTATTTGTGTCGCTTAGTTTGAGAGTCCACATGGATTCAAGTACTCTTTTGCCCCCCAAACTTTCAAGCCTTCTATACAAGGCATCGTAGTTCCTGGCATGACGTAGGTCGTAATTTACTACAAATATCTTCATGACTCTATTTTATTAGTTTTACAATGTGAATTCTCTCGTATTTTTCAGTATTACAGGGGAAACATCTAAAAAAGCCTGATGCGTTGTCGATTGACATTGTTGGCTCGCATAGCCGATGGCACTATTATATATCTCGCAATATCCGTGCCAGTCTACATTATCTGCCATTTTGTCTATTGTGTATCAGTAAATTGTGACATAAAAGTCCTACAGAGTTATTACGTCCATATATAATGACGTAAAAGATAAAATTTTATGGACAATACAAGGCTAACAATAGCGTGCGAAGAAAACCGAGAAGGTAGTTATGAAATTGATGTAACCTTTGAAAGAGATTCACGTACCAAGTTCAGAGAAGCATTTATTTCGTTGGATAGACTTATGCCACCATACCTTATTGAAGAAAGTGATATCAATGGTGTAGGTGCTGTAAAATCAGCAGCGACAAGCATTCTATCTCATATCAAGAATGTAATCGGTAAGAGTATGAAAACCGATAGCCGTATCTTTACCGATAAGGAGATGGATTCAATGTTTGAGTTCAAAGAACTCTACACAATACGAAGATTTGCAGAAATTACTGGTGTCAAGTTCGATGAGAGCAAATTCACGAATCGCAAAGAGTTCCAAGAATATTTTCAAAAGTAGATAAAGTCACTTCAATTTTAAAAAAGATAGAATCTTATACTTTATTGAATGCTTGATTACTAATTGTGATTTTCTTTTAGATATTTGCAAGGCAATTTCTTGCAAACGCTGTAATTCTTCTGTATCAAAATAATGTACCGACAACTTGGGAAGAGACATTTCAACATCTTTTCGTCTTTTCCCATTTTTCATTGGGAGCACTCTTTTTAGGACAACAACATCTTTATCTTTTTTTAAGACCTCAAAACCTATATTATGCTGCGTTTTCATATTATCCATTATTTCGTTTTGCAAATATATCATATATGCCATCGGCAATACCTTGTACCATTGGAATATCATAACGGTTTTCATCAAACTTGTTCGGTTTATTGCAATCAATGCATATAAAGCCTTTTAAGTCCTTTTGATTTGTTTCATTTCCTTTAATTGGTACGATTGGATAGACCAATTCACTACTATATGGCAATATCCCATCTGGATAACATTCTATACTTGTGTTTATATAATTTGAGGAATTAGGAATATCATTATTTACATACGCTAATTGTTTCTGATTTCCCTTTAATATCTTATTTACAATTATGGAGAAAGCCGTATTACCAATAATTCTATGTTTAATTTTCTTATATTGGTCTGTATCTCTACTTTGATGATAACTATCTCTACATAAATTGAATAGTTCTAATGCTTCTAAACTATCGCCATTTGAAATGGGAACTTTTATTGATACGCAACAATTCGCATTCGTCTTTTTGTCAAATATCCTTTTCAATGTGTCACAAAAAGTTATCATGACATCAATAAACTCCTCGTTACTTATACCCTCTTGCTTTCTAAGAAAATGGATTTCTGAATAGGCATTTTTTAATTCGACGATTGCATATCCCCATATTGAATCGACATAAATATTGTGACAATATTTTATGAGATACTTAAAACAGAGATATAAAAAACGAATAACCCAGATACTTAAAATTATCGCTACCCCTAATATCGCAGAACATTTAATACTTAACTCAAAAAAGTCTTTACCTAATAGTAAAAGGGCACACATACCAAGAAAATCTGTTGGAATTAAATATTTCCAAATTTTCCAATTTATCGTAGATTCCTTTATAAGTTTTACAAACATAATATGTTATTTTCTGCAAAGTTACAAAGGAATTCCGTACTTTTGCATTGTCTTTCGGGACAAGATTGAAATAAAGAAGAGAAAGTGCCTCATTTCTTGTGAAATCGCCAATATCAACAAAGAATACACGAGGTACGGAGCAGTTCATATACAGTGGGCTGCCTATCCGTGCGTGTATTCAGGTGTTTGGCGATACCTACAAGAGTGCATGGGTGGCAGTCCACTTTCTATAACCAATAACATTGTTAAACTCTCCTATCGTCTGCCTGCGGAGAACTCTTGTAAAATTCGCCATTATGAACAATGTAATTATGTGGATAAGCATAGCCATGCCGTTCTTCTTTGCCTGCTGTGGATATTCGCTTGCACAGAGAAGAAACCGCAAGCCGTGGCTATGGTTCTTAAATTGTTGGCTAAGTGGTCTTATTGCGCTTATCGTGCTTGCCTGTTCCCCTACTTTAGAGTATGATGAGGAGTTAGACTTCAAGGAAAGTGAAACGCTTGGTTGGATAATTCTTTTCCTTTGTATAATCCTTTTCGGTTTATCCGTTTGGTGCGGATGGGAAATAGCGAAGGATTATCACGAAAGAATGTTTTGGAATTTTCATAACGCAATAATGAGCAGATAAGGAGGCTGATTAAAGTGACTTAAAAGCGAATGCGAGCTATCTTCACAGGCAGCTCGCATTCTTATTTCCATAAAGTTTTGTACTTTTGCATTGAAATTAAAAAATAAACAATTATGGAAATACTCACATTGTATTCTAATTTTATTCCTAATAGTCATAATTTTGACGAAAAAGGTATCGGTATCTATCTTATCAACGGCAAGTACACTGCTGTTATCCTAAGAACATACTATGACTTTTGACGTCAGTTTACTTATTATAGTTGCGAATCCGATTTAATCAAGCAGGATTACTTCTTAACCTTTTTCTTTGCTTTATTTATCTGTTCACGAATAACCCTAATATCAGTTTTCCAAGGAACTTTATTAAAATCTACTGGAGTACGTTCTCTGTCTAATTCTTCATCAGTGAATTCATGCCTTTTTCTTGTTTTCATTTGTTCCGCATGTTAATTGGTTGTAAGTAATTCTCGTGTTTGAAGAGTTATTGATAAACTCCGTAAAACATTCTCTCTTAGAAACCTTGCGGGTATTATATCGGAATACGACTTCATCGCAATATCTTTGCAGGTGTTTTCTGCTTACGTGGTTATATGTTCCACAAACAGCATCTTTCGTGATATTCCAAAGTCCTTCTATATTATTTGTATGAGCATTTCCGTTTACATAGTTTCCTTTCCCATGAACAACTATTTCGTGGGTAAATGATTTTGCCTTATCAAAAACCTTCTTATAGGCGGCGTATTCATCGGAATAGATGGCGGTACCAACTTTGATTTTACGGAGCATTGTTGAAGTAAGAGTTCTCCAATCTACTCTCTTTACAACCCGAATATATGCCTTGCCATTTCGTTGTACGATTCCGAATACAGGAGCCTTATCTTTGGCACTGCGCCCTTGGCATTTCTTTACCTTTTTGTTGTAATGTCGATTTTTGTTTTTGCCACCAACGTATGATTCATCAACTTCGACTTCGCCATCAAACTTTTCTTTAGAATCCTGCTTGAATGATTGACGAATACGTTGGAGCATAAACCAAGCAGTCTTTTTCGTTACCCCGATAAGATTCATTACTTGTGTGGTGTTCATTCCTTGTTTATCGGAAAGAAAGAAGAAGATGACGGTAAACCAATCCAAAAGAGGAATCTTGGAGCCTTCCAAAAATGTACCTTTCCTGATATTGAAGTTCTTCCCAGTCTTACTGCAACGATATAAGCCGTCACTGCGCTTATAGACTTTTGATGTCGGGTCAAATGGGGAGATTGGTTTTCCGTTCTCCCAAAGTTTACTTTCGAGAAAGCGGATGCAATCAGATTCTGTTCTGAAAGTCTGCTGGAATTGCTTCAAAGTTTTGAATTCGCTAAAATTTGGAGTTGCCATAGCTACAAAGTTTGATTGTTCTTTATATATAAACTGTGGCGAGAAAAATTCTTGGTGAATTTAGAAATAGAGTGGTTAAAAGTTATAGAAATAAAGACATAGAGCTATATGGAACATTACATGTTAGTGATAGATTTTGCGATAAAGCGTTTCAAAAGCATATCGACCATCTATGATAGTGAGATAAGTCTTGACCTTAACCCACTCAAATGTTTCTTTTCTCTTGATAATCAACACCTCCTTTCTTCTATATATTGGATAGGTTTGGAAAAGAAGTTGGGGTGATTTTAGAGATTAGCTCTATGTCTTCTTTGTTATATAACTCCAGTTGAAAAAATTTCTTGCTGAAAAATAGAAAAGCGGTATTGAAGAATATGAAAAAGAAAATTGCACACACATTTAATAAGGGTAAATGCATATTTAAGCATTTAGACGCAGAATGCGGTCAACGCTTAGAGTGTGACGGATATATGAAAGTAGGTTGTCCACTTTCGAGAATTGCTAACGTAAAGCCACCAGCATTAAAAACTACTTCCGATTGAGTTTACGTTCAATGACATCGAGTTTATCTAATATATCCTTGCCATACTTAATCAATGTTGCAGGAACATTTTCAAGTGTAGTAACACCTATTGGATAACCACAACCCTTACATTGAATAGACATAAAGGCATAAGGAGTATTTTCAACATCAATATCTTGAAGTTGAAATTTGCAACAACCGCATTTAGGACATAATTGAGTCATATTATTACTTCTAATTCATTATGATGCAAAGTTACGACTTTATGAGCAAACCAACGACATTTCTAACTATAATTACAACTATATTTTAGGGTAATGTCATATAAACTAACCATATTTTTTCGGGTAAAAAAGGAAAATATTATTATGAAAATTGGTTGTTTTTGAAATTTTCTTTATTATCTCTCGGATGATGTTTGTCTTATTTTAAACTTTGGGTTTTCAATAAACCTGCTTGTCGGGCTGGATGATATGGGATATTAAGATGTTTTTGTCTTATTTTTTTTGTTGGGATGATTTTGGATTTATGAAAAAGCGTTATATTTGCGTAATTAATTACGTATTTAGTAACGATGATAAAATGTTTCTATATGGACTTTTTTGATAAAACAGGCAAAATGGCAATCGGAAGTAGGTTACGGATGCTCACAGACCGTATTACGAGCGATGCCGCAGATATTTATCATCTGTATGGTGTGGATATTAAGCCGAAATGGTTTCCTGTACTTTATACGTTGTCGGAGGGTGAGTCGAAGACTATTACCGGCATTGCAAAGGAGATAGGGCAGACACACCCTTCTGTGAGCAATATCGTGAAAGAGATGATTGCCGGTAATCTTATCCGGGAAGTAGCGGACAAGAGGGATAAACGACGAACCATGATTGCCCTTTCTCCGTATGGCAGAGAGGTGTGCGACAAGTTGGCTGAGGTATGCGGTGATGTGGCGGTAGCGGTCGAAGAGGTATCGAGGGCTACTCGCAACGACTTGTGGAAAGCTATTGGGGAGTGGGAAGAGCAACTTGCGCAAAAGAGTCTTCTGGATCGGGTGAAAACGATTCGGAAAGTGCGGGAAAGTCAGGATGTGCGGATTGTTCCTTACGCATCTTGTTATCGGTCGGTATTCCGGTCGTTGAATGAACAGTGGATAACGCAGCATTGGCGATTGGAGGAGCATGATATAGAGTGTATCGATCATCCGAAGGAGAGTATCATCGACAAAGGCGGGTATATTTTTGTCGCCTTATATCGCAATGAGCCTGTCGGAGTGTGTGCTTTGTGCAAAATGAATGATCCGAAATATGAATATGAGTTGGCGAAACTGGCGGTCGATCCCGGTGTGCGGGGTAAAGGTATCGGCTATCTGCTTTGCAAGGCTGTGGTGGATAAGGCGAGGTCGCTCGGTGCAAAAAATATTTTTCTGGAAAGCAATACGTTGCTTAAACCGGCTATTCATACATACAAGAAATTAGGATTCCGCGAACTTGCCGAATATCATCCTGCTTATGAACGGGGAGATATTCAGATGGAGTTGCTTTTAGAGGATATATAATCTTATTTTAAATGTAGTTGAACAATGAACAGGATTGTAGTCAAGAAAGAAGATGCCTTGAAAAGAATGTTCAAAGGCGTTTCGTTGGATTCGCTTGCTGTCGGAGAGAAATCGATGGTGACGAAGATGAACTATGTAAAAGGTAATTTTGCCGATATGCACCGACACCCGCATGAACAATGCGGTTTTGTCGTATCGGGCGAATATCGTTTGAAAGTAGAGCTTCCGGAACATCCGATCGACACGGTGCTCCGTGCGGGCGACAGTTATGCCATTCCGGGAGGTGTGCCGCATTCGTTCGAAGTAGTGGAAGGTGGCGAGGTGGTCGATGTTTTCACACCGCAGCGGGAAGATTATTTGTAAAAACTTTTTATCCGTTAATAAATAAAGGATGGTAAGTTAAAGTAATACATTTATTTATGCTATTATTTGTCCTGTGAGAACATAATTTTTCTGTAAGTTTGAATTGGGCATGAAAACCAAGCTCCCTATATTTCTATGCAATCGGCATGTGGGACGGCTTGTCAAAAAAGCGGATAGATCTTGAACATACAAAAAATCCGTGCGGAATACATTTTCCCCCGCACGGATTTCTTGTATGATGATTTAGGTAAAACTGTTATTTCACGAATACCTTGCGACCTGCAATGATATACAGACCGGTCGGAAGCGAATTTACAGGTTGTCCGGGGGCGAGTGTCGTCACCCGTCGTCCGCTCATATCGTAAACCGGACGGAATCCGTCGTTTATCCGGTCGTTTTCAATGGCATCGACCGAAGATGAGGAAGCTCTGACAATGTTAAAGTTTTTCCATACATCAGCAGTGTTGAACGAGTCGAATGCGGCGTTCGGCACGATGATAGTAAGTTCTTTCCCGCGCATGGGGAGAGAGTTGGTTTTGAAAGCAGGAGCTTCCGAGCCTTCGAACGACGACCAGTCGATTCTGTTCAGCGATTCGCAGCGGTCGAATGTTTCGGAGGCAAATGCGAACGTACCGGGAAGAACAACATTT
Organism: uncultured Porphyromonadaceae bacterium; assembly: GCA_900538555.1. Classification (GTDB taxonomy): domain Bacteria; phylum Bacteroidota; class Bacteroidia; order Bacteroidales; family Barnesiellaceae; genus UMGS27. The sequence goes on along the minus strand of UPYI01000001.1, from coordinate 141,072 downwards.
TCAAGAAGGGTGCATCCGTAGAATGCTTGGGCTGTCTGGTTTAATCCCGTACAACCGCTCAGGTCGATTGCTTTAAGATTTTCGCATCCGAAGAATGCTTGCAGGAACGAGCGGAAATTGGCGGCTTGGCTGTCGTCGGGCATGACTACTTCTGCAAGGGTTTTGCAATTTTGGAAAATACCTTTTTCCACCGTACCGAGTATACCGGGGAACTGGGCGGAGAGGTTCGTGCCAATGGCGATTTCAGCCATACTCATATCCACATATTCCAGAACGGAATTTCCGGATGTAGTTGCATTGTTGCCAAGCGCATCGCATAAGGCTTTGAAGTTGGCGGTTTCCCATCGTCCGTTGAGGGTCAGCCGTCGGGCATCTTTCAAGTCGCCGGGTATATTGTTGGCATCGACGGTATATACACCTTCTTCTTGCTGTCCTACGGGTTGCAGGTTTACATAAGCCCATGTTGCATCCGCTTTGAATGATTCGAATGCCTTTTCGGGTACCATCATGGTGATGAGGGCTTGCTGCTCTTCTGTGAGATCTTGGAATACAAATGCGTCCGAAGCTATCACAGGTGCGTTTTCTTCCGGATAAAGGCTCCAATCGATCAGGCGTAAAGAGCTGCAACTGTTGAACAGGAATTTGCTTACCGTGAAGTGGGCAGGCAGGATTACAGATGCCAATTTGTCGCAAAGCCCGAATGCATCTTGCGAGGTGGTTACTTGTTCCCATGCCGCCATATTGACCATTGCTATGTCTGTGCCATAGAAAACATTGTTGATATTTTTCACTCCGGTAAGAGCCGATATGTCGCAAGAGGTCAGCGATGTGCAATTCCAGAACGCATCTTGTAAAGACGTGATGTTGGCTGCGGAGGCGTTTGTCGGGAATTTCACTGATTTAAGAGCTTTGCACATTTTGAATACACCGGCATTTTGCAGACCGGCAGATACATAGAACGAGGTATTTTCAGCGAAAGTCACTTCCGACATGTCCACCGATTCGAGACGGCTGTTACCCACCGGTGGAAATCCGAGGTTGGCGCCGATGGCGTTGCACAATGTTGCAAGAGCGGCAGTGTTCCATTCACCGGTCATCTTGATTGTTATTGCATCGGCAAGGGACGACGGGATGTTTTCTGCATCGAAAACATATTCGCCCGGTTTCGGCGGTGCAGGTACGCCCATGACGATGGGAGTAGGTTCGAACGTGAGGTTGGTGTCATCGGCGAAGTTGCCCATTTGTCCCCAACGGTTGGAGCCCCATCCGTATATAGTACCTTCACTGTCGAGCAAAGAGGAGAATCTTTGTCCCGAGGACAATTTGACCGGAGCTGTATTTTCTGGAAGTGATACCTCGACGGGGGTATAGCTGAATTGGTTTGCCCCGACTTCATAAGCTGTACCGTTTCCGTCACCGAGGGCGCCGTTGGCATTAGCTCCCCAAGCGTAAACTTTATTGCCGGCTACGACGACACGCACGTATTGGCATCCGCTCATGCTGGTCACGGGAGCTGTGATTGCGGTTACTTGGGTCGGTGTCATGACATTCGGCAATGTCTCGTCTGTACCCAGTTCGCTCATATCGCTGTTGAGACCGAGCAGATTGAGCTGGTTGTCGCCCCATGCCCAAAGTGTACCATCGGCTTTCACACCGTAAGACGCATTGTCGATTGCATATACGGCTTCCCATTTTTCTTCGCTGATTTTGGTCGGTACTTTGATATTGGTTTCGCTATTCATGAGTTGGAAATAAGGCGCGAATCCCCAGCCGTACAACGAACCGTCGTTTTTGAGGGCGAGGACATGCGAGTCGCCGATTGTCACCGATTTCCAATCGGTATCTGTCCCTATCCGAACCGGCACTGCACTATTGTTGGTATTGCCTTGTCCGAGACAGAACGTGGAACCGTAACCCCAAGCCCAAAGCGAACCGTCGGTCTTGATGCCCAATACGGTATAACACCATGCTATGGAAGTGGCGAGGGTTTCCCAGTCTGAATCACTTCCGACTTGTACCAAAGAGGTGTGCTTGGTGACTCCGTCACCGACTCCCGACATTCCGTATTCATTGGATCCCACAGTCCATAGTGTCCCGTTTTCTTTGATGAAGAATCCGCCGCCGCGAGCACCATAGACAGCTTTCCAATCGTTGTCATTACCAATTTGAAGTGGTGTGGAAGAGCCCTTTTGATCGGTGGAACCCTGTCCGAGTTCTCCCAATTCATTACTGCCCCAACCCCAAAGCGTGCCGTCGCTTTTGATGGCATAGGTAGAATTGTCACTTGCCGATACCGATTTCCAGGTAGGGCTTTCTGTGTCGGCTGCAAAAGAGACCGACGTTAGGCTTAACGCTGCCATTAAGGACATGCATCTAAAAATTGCTTTCATAAGAATTGGTGTAATTGATTATTTTATCGTGAATTTGATAGTCTGACCGGATTCATTGCGGGCAACATAGATTCCGGGTAATAGGTCGGGTATCGATGCTTTTCCTTCGGATATTTTGCCGGTATGGCACAAAGTCCCCGAAATGTTGAACACTTCAAAGCGACCGTCATTGCCGGTAAGGACAATCGACGAACCTTCCGTTCTGTATCCAAGCCGCTCCGGTGTTTTTACGGATGAAACATCACTTATCGGGGTTTCGCCGCCACGCACTAAGGGACATATCATGAAACTTCCGTAATTCCCACCGAAATAACTTACGGGGCGTAGATAGTCGTCTTCTCCGTTAAGCCGGACGAAAGAGTTGTGTGCCAGCTTGTTCTGTGCGTATTCGGGATCCATTGTCTTATTAGGCATCACGTCCATGAGCATATGGAAATCCTCGGTCGCCGGATCATCGCTCCAACCGTCTACGTCGATGAACAGAAGTTGCTTGCCGTATAAGTCGATAGGAGATGAGAAACGTACTTGAATGACAGCTCCGTCTTTCACCGGAACCCATGCGCCGTCGTCGGCAGTCTTGATATCTTCGAATTTGACATATTCCCCGTCGATAGGTACGGCTGTGAACAGAATGTCATTCTCTCCGAGCTGTGGCATCCATACTCTTACGCGGATGGTTGCCCCCGGTTTCCATCGGGTCGGTTTGGTCGTGAGATAGACGTTTACACCATCGAGGAATCCTTCTTCCAAAGAAAACATATACAAGTTTCCTACTCCGGCTATATCCAGTTTGTTAGTTCCTCCGAGGCATCCGTTGGTCGCTCCGTTATCCTTGTCATAGAAATTCGTGCCCAATCCGTATGTTGTACCGAACTCCCGGCAATCGGCGAGGCAAAGCTCGGCTACGCCGCCCACTTTCAGTTTGAGGTCGGGTTGTACGCTTTGTGCACCGTCGGGGTATTCTACGGTCAGTTTCGGGAAATCGTAAGTTCCTACCGTATTGTATTCGATAATGGCATTGCGTTGCGTCGCATCTTCGATGCACCCGCCAGAGCTTTCCCATTTCCACGACGTTGGCGTACCGGACGAAGTATCGGTGTATTTTACTGCCTTTTCTACGGGTATCCATAAGAATGCACCATCGTTGATCGGGTTGCTTGTAGTTAAAGTGGACACCGGTTTCGGATCGGTGTCGGTGATTGTTCCCACATAACGCAACGGTGTCGGATAATCGTAGGAGGCTTCCTCTGCAAAGCATCCGAACGTATATATGACGATGGATGCCATAGTGATGTAAAATTTTTTCATAAGCATGACTTTTAGTGTTGTGCTGTTCACAAAATTGATATAAAGTGAGGTTAAAGGCAAATTATAGTGGTCTACTGAAAGTCTACAAAGTAAATATTTGGTATATTATGAAATAAAATATTATCTTTGGAATATGAAAAGTCGCATAATGCTTATATTTTTATCACTTTCGCTTTTTGCGTGTAACAATCAAGTCAAAAGGCTTGATCCGTTTCGTTGGGACGCGGTAGAAACTGAGTTCGACGCTATTACGCTCGATTTGGAAACGGCATTCCAGAACTATGCCCCGATCGACAGTTTGCGGGATCGGGTGATCCGTTTGGATCAATTGTCCACTGCATGCGACTCGGACGATATACGTGGCGTTCGCAGCCGTTATTGGAAAGCCCGTTTGTTGTGGCGTGAAGGGGACAGAGATTCGGCATTGACGGAAATTTCGTATGCGATGCCACTTGTCGATACCGCACGCTACACGTATGATTTTTTCAGAGTTCGTTCGTTATGGCGGTCGCTGTCGAGAGCAAAAGGAGCACAGTCTTATCTCGATATGGAGGAGGAAATGAAGTTTTATGTCTCTATCGGGGATGCCCCCATGACAGCAGTCTGCTATATCAATCTCGGCACGCTCCTCTATCCGATCGGTGAATTGGATAAAAGTTTGGAGTATATGTATAAGGCGGATAAAATCAACCATAGCCTCGGATTCGACAAAATGGTGGCTAAAAATGCCATAAATATAGCCAATATCCAATTCCGGCGGGGGAATGACGCGGAAGGGGAGAGTATACTTTTGGGGCTTCTTGATAAAAAGGAAGTTATCGACGACCGGAGTGCATACAATTTGGTGTTGCGCAATCTGTATGTCCATACGAATGATGTGAAATGGCTCTACAAAGCGTATGACGGAGTAGTGGGGCGGGAGGATTCTCGCGACCTGCAAGGCATGTACGAGGCGTTTTTGAGTCGCTATTACGAGGAGATAGGGTGTCCCGATTCAGCCGATATGTATAGCCGTCGGGCTATGAGCCATGCGGACGATTTGAATGAACACGGTCATAAGGCATTGATCATGCAGGCTTATTCTGCCACAATGGAACGGGAGGGGAAGGTAGACAGCGCACTTGTCTATTACAAGAAATATATGGACTATTCCGATTCCGACTGGGCTCAGAATCAGCAGGCAGAAGTATTACGCATGGCAAACATGCGGGAAGTATCGTTGGCGATGCTCAGGGAAACCGAACGGGTGCAGAAGGCATGGCTATACTTTATGGTGGCGCTGTTTCTTGTAATTTTGGGAGCCGGAGTAATTTATTTCATGCTTTATCGCCGACAGAAAAGATACCAGATTGCAAGCCGGGACAGCCGTCTTGCCATGGAAAAGAACCGGAGGCATCTTCTTGCCGTCATGCTTTCCGTGGAGGAAAAAAACAATCTGTTCAATGCCCTGCGTGAAGAGATCGACGGGATGAGGAAAGAGGGGACGATCGGCATTTCGGAGGCGGCACGTCTGGAAAACCGAATTAAGATGCATCTTGCCGGAGGAGAAGAATGGGATACATTTCAGCAGCTATTCGTCGAAGTCAATCCCGATTTCGTCTCTCGGTTGCATGACGCATATCCGACCCTGCCCGATTCGTATGTCAGATTAGCTACCTATATTTATATGGGGCTTGACAACCATAAAATTTCGCGGTTGCTGGTTATACGTCCCGAATCGGTGAAACAAGCCCGCTGGCGGTTGCGGCGCATGATGGGATTGGGCAAAGACGTTTCGTTGGATGAAGCCATACGCCAATTGGGAGTTTAGTGCGGAAGGTCGCGTGTGGTGTAATGTTCCGGAGGCGCAGACGGTGATTATGCGGTTTTCAGATTTATAAAAAAATCGTTACATTTGTCATATCGAATAAAATGGGGTATCTTTGTCCGGTTTAAGGAAGATATACCTGTTTTTATTCCTTTAAAGAAATACAAATGATTTCGATAGAAGGTTTGTCGGTCGAGTTCGGAGGAAATCCGCTTTTCGACAACATAACATATGTAATCAATAAACGCGACCGCATTGCGCTGGTCGGTAAAAATGGTGCCGGGAAATCGACGATGCTGAAAATCATTGCCGGTTTACAAGCTCCTACGTCGGGTACGGTAAGCCTGCCGAAAGATCTGACGATCGGATATTTGCCGCAACAGATGAAGTTGGCGGATTCCCGTACCGTGATGAGCGAAGCCGAACAGGCTTTTGCCCATATCTTCGAGTTGCGCGAACGCATCGAGCGGATGAATGCCGAATTGCTGACACGTACCGATTATGAATCGGAGGCATATCAGGAACTGATCGAACGGGTGGCGAATGCCAATGAACAGTTGGCAATGGCTGGGGGAGACAATTTTCGGGCAGAGATCGAAAAAACATTGCTTGGCTTGGGATTTATGCGTAGCGACTTCGACCGACCCACTTCCGAATTCAGCGGAGGCTGGCGTATGCGTATCGAGTTGGCGAAATTGCTGTTGCAACGCCCCGACGTATTGTTGCTCGACGAGCCTACCAACCATCTGGACATCGAGTCGATACAATGGCTGGAAACATTCCTTTCTACCCGGGCGAATGCCGTCGTATTGGTTTCGCACGACCGGGCATTTATCGACAACGTGACTACACGTACTATCGAAATATCGCTGGGGCGTATCTACGACTATCAGGTGAACTATTCCAAATATGTGGTGCTGCGGCAGGAACGGCTGGAACAGCAGATGAGGGCATACGAAAACCAGCAGAAGCAGATACAGGACACCGAAGCATTCATCGAGCGTTTCCGCTACAAGGCGACAAAAGCCGTGCAGGTGCAGTCGCGCATCAAGCAGTTGGAGAAGATCGAACGCATCGAGGTCGATGAGGTGGATAATTCGAGACTCAATCTGAAATTCCCTCCGGCACCCCGGTCGGGCGATTATCCCGTCATTGCCGAAAATGTAGGCAAGGCGTATGGCGACCATGTCGTTTTCGATCATGCCGAATTTACGATCAAGCGGGGCGAGAAGGTCGCGTTTGTCGGGAAGAACGGCGAGGGTAAATCCACATTGGTGAAATGTATCATGGGCGAGATTCCCTATACGGGAACGCTGAAAATCGGGCACAATGTCAAGATCGGTTATTTCGCCCAGAACCAAGCGCAGCTTATGGACGAAAGCATCACCGTTTTCGATACGATCGACCGTGTAGCGGTAGGCGACATCCGCACGAAGATACGCGATATACTCGGAGCATTTATGTTCGGCGGCGAAGCCTCCGACAAAAAAGTGAAGGTATTGTCGGGCGGCGAGAAAACCCGTTTGGCAATGATCCGGTTGCTGCTCGAACCGGTGAATCTGCTTATTCTCGACGAGCCTACCAACCATTTGGATATGCGCACGAAAGATGTGCTCAAACAAGCGATCTCCGATTTCGACGGAACGGTGATCGTTGTTTCGCACGACCGTGAGTTTCTCGACGGGCTTGTCAGTAAAGTGTACGAGTTCGGTGGCGGTAAAGTCCGCGAACATCTGGGAGGAATTTACGAATTTTTGCAGCGGAAGAAGATGGATTCGTTGCGCGAACTGGAACAGAAGAATCCGGTAAAGCCCGTAGTTGCTGCCCCCCGTATTAAAACGGAACCGGCGGAAGCCCCCGTTTCGGAGAGTAAGTTGTCGTACGAAGAACGCAAGGAACTGGCTCGGCAGATCAAAAAGGCAGAGCGGGAGGTTGCCGCCGATGAAGAGGAGATATCCCGGCTGGAAGCCTCGGTTGCCGATATAGAAGAACGCCTGTCGCGTCCCGACGGATCGTCCGACAACCAGCTTTACGAAGAACACGGAAAACTGAAAAAGGCTCTGGACGACCTCTTGTGGAAATGGGAGGAACACTCCTCCGAATTGGAACGATTGAAAAAAGCAAAAGACATATAAACAGAAACAAAATGAGAAAAAGAATGATTTTACCCCTTGCCGCCGGTCTTATGTTTGCCGGTTGCAGTAATCAGACCGCAAAAGTGCCGGCTCTCGATCTGACGAATTTGGATACGAGCGTGGCTCCCGGCGATGACTTTTATCAGTATGCTTGCGGCGGATGGATGCAAAAGAATCCGCTTAAAGGCGAGTATTCCCGTTTCGGATCGTTCGATCTGTTGCGTGAGAACAACAAGGAACAACTGAAAGAGCTTTTCCTCGAATTGGGCAAAGAAACCCACGAGACCGGAAGCGTGGCGCAAAAAATCGGCGACCTCTATAACATGGGGCTGGATAGCGTGCGCCTGAATGAAGAAGGTGCAAAACCGCTCGGGGCTTTGCTGGAAGAGATCGAAAACCTCTCCGGAAAATCCGAGATCTGCCGTATGGCGGGAACGATGCAACGCACCATTGCCAATCCGTTCTTCGGTATCTATGTCGATGCCGATATGAAAAACAGCAGCAACAACATCGTGTATTGGACGCAAGGTGGTATCGCCATGGGCGACCGTGACTACTATATCGTGTCGGACGAAGAGAACAAAAAGATTCGCGAAGCCTACAAAACGTATATTCACAAACTCTTTACTTTGGCTGGGTATTCCGAAAAAGATGCCGACCGTGCTGTGAAGTCGGTAATGAAAGTAGAGAACGCTTTGGCAAAAGCCGCTTCTTCCCGCGAGCAGTTGCGCGATCCGCAAGCCAATTACAACATGTTGAGCGTGAAAGAACTGAAAGCCAAATACAACAATATCGACTGGAAAGAGTTTCTGAATGAACTCAAACTCTCCGGATTGGACAAAATTAATGTCGGTCAGCTCGCATCGCTCGAAGCCGTGAACAATATCATCGGCACCTATTCCGAACGTACGTTGAAAGACTATCTGGCATTCTATTATATCGATGCGGCATCGTCCTATCTGAGCGACGATTTTGTCGATGCCAATTTCGAATTTTACGGAAAGACCCTCTCCGGAAAAGAAGAAAAGACGCAACGCTGGAAATCGGCATTGGAAGTACCCAACTCCCTGCTTTCCGAAGCCGTCGGTGAAATGTATGTAGCCAAATATTTCAGCCCCGAATCGAAGAACCGGATGATTAAATTGGTAGGCGACCTGCAAGAGGCTTTGGGACAACACATCGACGCATTGGAGTGGATGAGCGACGAAACCAAAGTAAAAGCCAAAGAGAAGCTGGCTACGTTCTATGTAAAGATCGGTTATCCCGACAAATGGACCGATTATACCAATCTGACAATCAATCCGAGCGAATCCTATTTGGCGAACATCATGCGTGCCATTGAATTTGCAACGCTCGATCAGATCAAGAATGCCGGTATGCCGGTCGATAAAGACAAATGGTATATGAGTCCGCAAACGGTCAATGCCTATTATAACCCCACGACAAACGAAATCTGTTTCCCGGCTGCAATCCTGCAACCCCCGTTCTTCAATCCCGAAGCGGATGATGCCGTGAATTATGGAGCGATCGGTGTGGTAATCGGTCACGAAATGACACACGGATTCGACGATCAAGGCCGTCAGTTCGATAAAGTAGGTAATCTGGAAGATTGGTGGACCGATGCCGATGCGGCTCAATTCACAGAACGCGCCGAGAAACTGGCAGCCCAGTTCGATGCGATCGAGGTAGCCGAAGGCACATTTGCCAACGGTCATTTCACGCTGGGTGAAAATATTGCCGATCAAGGAGGTCTTCGTGTAGCTTATACCGCATATCGTAATTCGTTGAATGGAGTAGAACCCGCTCCGATCGACGGATTCACTGCCGACCAACGTTTCTATCTCGGTTATGCGACGTTGTGGGCTGGAAATATCCGCGAAGCGGAAATTCTGCGTTTGACCCGTATCGACCCGCACTCGCTGGGCAAATGGCGTGTAAACGCATCGTTGCGTAACATCGAAACCTTCTTCAACGCATTCGATATAAAAGAAGGCGATCCGATGTACCTTGCCCCCGAAAAACGTGTGGTGATCTGGTAAGCGGACAGAGATAACAAGCAAAAAAGGGATTGGGCACTTTGAGATGCTCAATCCCTTTTTTCTATTCGGGAAGTTGGATACACATGTACGGAGGCTATCGTCGAATCGGATTTACTGTTTCAAATGGGGGGCTCGATTGTTGAGGGGGGAAGGTCGGGCTTATATCCCTGTCGTGCACCCTTCTTCTATTCCGGTCTGTAAAATTCGTTCGGCTTTGTTCAAATAAAAACAAGCCTCTTTCACCGACAGATTCAACGTGCGGATAATTTCCGTATCGCTCATATTCTCCTCTCGCAGAATCGAGACTAACCGTTCTATTTCTTGAACGTGGTCGGACAAAATCCGGACATTGGCATGGAAGTCCGTTTCGTCCGATGCGAATGCCTGTTTCTTCTCATTTAAATTCAGCTCCTGTCGTTGAAGCCGAATTACGGAACGATAATCGTTCGACATGAAAATGGAAATCATGAACTTCAAAAACCTTCGTTCCGGATTTCTCTTACTGTCGTAAAACTTTTTCATAAGGAGCATTTTAAACGTTTTGTATTTCAATTAATAAAGAAGTCGGATCAACCTATTATCTCCGACCGGAAGAATAATGGCGATTCGGATATAATCCGTTTTGCCGTTGGCAACACCACATCTTCGAGACCAATATAGCGAAAGGCGAGAGCAGAGACAAAAGGGAAAATTCGGTTTTCACATTTAGGCTATGCCGAGCCGCCTCCTATATTCTACAAATATAGTGAAAGGCGAGAGCAGAGACAAAAGGGAAAATTCGGTTTTCACATTTAGGCTATGCCGAGCCGCCTCCTATATTCTACAAATATAGCGAAAGGCGAGAGCAGAGACAAAAGGGAAAATTCGGTTTTCACATTTGGGCTATGCCGAGCCGCCTCCTATATTCTACAAATATAGTAATAATCCGCCCATTTTTTTTAGCCGAGACCGACAAATAATGGTTTAAACGAAGAATATCGGACAAGCCTGCCGGTATTGACTGGCTTGTCCGGCTTGTTTAGTTCTGGTTTAAAATTCGATGGTGACCCCTAAGGTCGGCAGTATGGTACCGCTTTTTTGAGCGATTCTTTTCATGACATAATGTTCCTGTCCGTCCTCTCCGATATAGGTCTCGTCTCCGTCTTTCACGTAGACTGCCGGGTTGTTGTATTTCAGATTCAGCACATTCTGCAAGTCGATATAGATGCCGATCATCCATCCTTTCAAGTAGAAACTCTTGTCGAGCCGAATGTCCGTTTGCGTGAATACGCCTAACCGTTCGCTGTTGTATTTCGAGTAATCGTAATAGGGGCGGCTCGTGGCATCCCAAGCTCCGGTGATCGACGATTTCTCCAAATCGTATGGCGTATATGGTGTTCCTCCCATTACCCGGAGTTTCAGTCCCAAATCCCAATGGTAGGGAAACCGGTAAGTGCCGGTAACAGTAGCCAGATGCTGGTTGTCCCAAGCCGAAGGAATGTATTTCCCGGTTCTCGGATCTTTATATTCGCTCCTGAACCACGTATAAGAAGCCAACAGATTGAATTTTTCGCCATACCAGCGTATCATGAGCTCCACTCCGTAGGCATGCCCTGTGGCAGTCGAAGCGACAGGTTCGCTGCCCGAAGCCCCGTAATGGGTACCTTTGCAGCTCAGCGGTATCGAGTCGGTCAGCGAAAGAGGCGAGTGGTCGTACTTCTTATAAAACCCTTCGAGGGTGATGCTGGCACGTTTCCCCGGCTGATATTCCACGCCTGCGACCGCTTGGTCGCTTCGTATGTATTCGATGCCGTTCCGTTTGTTGATATATATGTTCTCCTCTTTGTAGCCCAGTGTCGTATAGGCGGGCAGTTGGTAATAACGTCCGATATTGGCATTTACATACCATTGGGGCGAGAATCCGTACGATAGGGATAGGCGGGGTGAAAATTGCCGGAGCGGATTGCTCATGCGGGCGGAATAGGAATTGCCGTCTAATCTGAATCCGAATGCCGCGCTGAACCGGTAACGGGGTATTTCGTAGGTCACAGTGCCGAATATACCCCATTTCAGTATGCCCAAATGGGTGCGGTAGTCTATCGTGCGGGGGCTGTCGGTAAATATCTTTTGGGTGTTCCGGCAGAAATAAGTGGCATAGTCCAGATTCGCACCTACGTTCAATCCCACATCGTCCCATGTAGATCGGTTTTCGAATCTGAAATGCGTTTCCGCCTCGTCCGAATTAAGATAGAGCATCCGGTTTTCGATCGACGACTCGTCGTTGTCCCGGTACTTTACATTCTTGTTGTTCAAAAAATTGTGGCTCACTACAACGGTTTGCAGATGCGCTCCGCCGTAATGTTTGTACACGGCACCCACCGTATAGGTGTTTTGTGTGATTTTGGGAATATAAGACAAGATATACTGTTTCGACTCGTCGTCCTCGTCGATTTTTTTGTTCAGGCTCATCCGGTCGATACCGCCTATACCCAGTACGGTCAGTTCGTGAGCACCCGAAAAACGGGTTTTTACTTTGAACTGGGCATCGGTATATTGCGGGAGGAAAGGCATTTTCAGCAACATGAACAGCAGTTGCAGGTACGATTGCCGTACCGATACGAGATAAGTCGTTTTTTTTCCGATATGTCCGTTCGAAGAGAACCCGGCTTCCGATGCGCCCAATGTGAATTTGAAGCTGTTCTTTTCCATACTTCCGTCCAAAAGCTGGAAGTCCAATACCGAACTGAGCGCGTTTCCGCGATTGGCAGGAAATGCGCCGGTATAGAAAGAAACCTCACGGATAAAATCCGCGTCGATAATTCCCATCGGACCGCCCGATGCGCCCTGTGTGCTGAAATGGTTGATGTTCGGGATCTCTACGCCATCGAGGAAGAAACGGTTTTCCATCGGACCGCCGCCACGTACCAGCAGGTCGTTCCGGTAGCCGTTCCCGACAGTAGACGCCACGCCGGGAAACGAACTGACTACTTTCGATATATCCCGGTTCGCCCCCGGACTTTTTTCGATTTCCTGCACTCCGATTACCCGCATGGCGATCGGGCTTTCGGTCGAGTGCCTGAATCGGTTGCTGGTAACGCTTACCTCTTCCAAAGTCGTTTTCGACTCGGTCAGTTCGATGTCTTGCAGCAGGTTGTGGGTGGTGACTTTAAATTCGGGGGTGGTATAAGTCTGGTAGCCTAAGCAGGATACCTGTATGCGGTATATCCCCGGCGGTATTTGTACCAACCGGTATTGACCGATACTGTCGGCTACACTCCCGAACGAACTGTTCCAAATGGCAACACTGGCATAAGGAACAGGCTCTCGGGTAATGCGGTCGATAACAGTGCCGCGTATTTCGTAGTATTGGGCGGCGTAGCAGAAAGATGTGAAAAGAGAAAGAAAACAAAGCGGAATGAACCGCCGGTATTTTTTACTCATTCGCAGGAAAGATCTATTTTACTTTCTCTAAAACAATCGGGAATGATTTTGGTTCTTCTCCGTTCGAGATATAGAATCCGATATGTTCGTCGTCGATTCTTCTGTACGAATCGATTTCTTGCAGGGCTTTCAGGAATGCGCTCTCGATTTCGATTTCCGGGCACATCATGCGGGTGGAAATCATACCGGTGAAGCGTATGCCGTCTGTACGCAGTTTGTCGAGTACTATACTGCCGTTTATGATATTGCATCCTCCGTTCCCGTGGACTTTCGATTCGGGCACGTCTATAACCAGACTTGGCTGGACTGCCAATGTTTCGAATCCGGTCAAAGATGAAACGCGCCAACGTCCGTTCAGTTCATCGGCGGTCTGTTTTACGGCTTTCAGAATCACGTTCTTCTTTTCGTTCCGGAACGTAAGCTCGTTTCCGTCGATCGAGAAAAAGCGGACATCGTTCAGAGCCGATTGTATTTCCATGGCGGAACCTCCCTCGCAGGCACGGAGTGTGCTAAGCAAATTCGTTAATTCCAGTGAGTTGCCTTTCCCGACATGGTAAACACCATTGAAAATATTGCATCCGTCGTTCCCGTAAACGAGTTGCTGTTTCGGATCGAAGGTAATCTCTGCGGCTTCTTCGCCGGCAACCGTCTTTCCGCCGACTTCGACAATGAGCCATTTCCCTTCCGGGTTGAAAAGAGGGGTGTCGTCTGTCGTTTCATGGTTTGCCGTTGTTTCGGTGTTCGCATTCGATTTTACGTTTTGAGTCGTTTTGCACGATACGGAGCAGAGAGCAAGCGTGCAAAACACGATAGAAGGAATAAAATACTTATTCATGTCTTTTCAGTTTGTAGTTAATCCGTTTTTATAACCGGCGAACCTTTTGTATGGGTCGCCGGCATTTGTTTATTTTCTCATAAAATAACTAAAATGCCGATCCGTAGCATACGTCTGTTATCGGATTGACAGCATCTTGTGGGTTTGCAGGCTTAATCGCCATTCAGGGTGTTCCAATATATAGGCGATCACTTCGTCGGTATTCCGGCAGGAGCAGGGTTGCAGATAGCGCAGGCGGCAATCGAAATGGTCGAGGGCGGAAAGGTCTTGCCCGCGGTAGACTACTTTCAGTTCGTCGGCATGCGATAGGGCGAGAGGCATTCCTCCGGGTTGTTCCAGCTTGGGCGAGCAGGTGATCCAGTCGATATTTTCGGGTAGCGGGTTCGTGCCGTTGGTTTCGATGTGTACCCGGTAACCGGCTGCATGCAGTTGCTCGATGAAGCATTCGTCGATAAATAGCGAAGGCTCTCCGCCTGTGAGTATGAGGTGGCGGGTAGGATATGCCGAAGCCCGGTCGATAATCTCTTTTTCGCTCAGCCATTCGCCCGGCAGGTGATCGGTGTCGCAGAAATCGCAATGCAGGTTGCAGCCCGAAAACCGTACGAATACCGAAGGTGTGCCCGTATAAGCTCCTTCGCCTTGCAGGCTGTAAAAGATTTCGTTAATCTTTTTCATACCAAGCCGTGTTGTTCTCCGATTCGCGCACCATTACTTTATAACATTGCGGTATCTGGTCGCAAATCCATTTTGCCAGATTCTCGGCGGTAGGATTCATCTCAGGGAATAGGTCGTTGAGATTCTGATGATCCAGACGCTCTTTAATCAATTTCTTGACGTGGCTGAAATCGATCACCATGCCGTCTTCGTTCAACTCCCGGGCACGGGCATGTACCTCTACGATCCAGTTGTGCCCGTGCAGATTTTCGCACTTGCTTCGGTACGAGAGGCGTAGGCGGTGTGATGCCGATATTTCAAATCTTTTGACGATATAATACATAAATGTTCCGGTTATGAGGGGCAAAGGTAGTGATAAAATCAAAAAAACGTAATACGGCGTATCTGAAAACTTCCGTTCTCAGGCGAGGCGGAAATAAAAGCGATGGTTGCGGAATACCGTTTCGGCTATTTCGAACCGGATGAATTTGGCAAGCAGCGATTCCGTAACCGGTCGGGGGAGTCCCGAAAGGCGGCAGAGACGCGAAAATGAAACTTCTCCTTGCTCCTGCATGCACGACAACAGCTGTTGTTCCCGGTCGGTATAGGTCACTAAACAGCCTTTCGGGCTTTTTGCCTCGCGCCATACCCTCAGATGGATCGGGGTGGCTAAGATATTCTCGTCGGCGATGCGCAGATATGCCCATCCTTTCCCGTTCTCGTCCTTTGCCAATACCGGTTTGTTCTCCGCTTCGGGTATCGTTACTTCCAATACGGTGCGTCCCTCTATCCGGTAGTTCTTCAATCCGAACTCCACTTGCGGTTCGCAGTACACTTGGGCGGCAGCCTCGATCATATAGATCTCTTCGTCCGAACGGATGCCTGCTATGCGGCCGTTGTCTTTTACGCCGATGAGTAAACGCCCGCCGATCGTGTTGGAGAAAGCCGACAGCGACTTGGCGATTTTCCGGGCATCCGAGATTTCGAATTTGAAATCCTGCTGCGTATGCTCGCCTTCGCCGATCAATCCGTATATATATTCGTTGCTGTCTAAATGAGCCATGACTATTTTTTCTTTTCAAGTGTACGCATTCTCCGAAGGTAACGTATGGCGAATAGTATGCCGGCTCCGAACAGACCTGCGGGGAATGCCATCCAAACGCCCGTAATACCCCAGCCGAGAGTGAATCCGCAGAAATAGCCCACCGGCAATGCGAACAGAATGTATGCGAAAAGGGCGATCCACATCATCGGCTTCACGTCGTAGATGCCTCGCAGGGCATTGGCGAATGTGATTTGCAGGGCATCGCCGAACTGGTAGGCGATAAGCGGGAATACTAAAATACCGACGATAGCGATTACCTCTTCGTCCGAAGTGAACCAATAGCCTATTTGGTGGCGGATGAGGTAAAAGACGAGACAGGCAAACAACGCGAGCAGCAAGATGATGCAGAACGCCGACCGGGTGGCGCGACGCACATTCGGCAAATCGTTTTGTCCGATGAAATTACTGATGCGGACGGTAAGTGCCGCGCCCATGCCGTAATAAATCATGAATCCTAATGTACCTACCGTTACCATAATCTGGTAAGCCGCAAGTTCTGCACTGCCGAGCCATCCGATCATGATAGCACTGAATGTGAATGCGCCGGTTTCCATTCCCATTTGCAGTCCTACCGGCAACCCCATGGCATTCAGTTGTCGGAAATCATTCCGGTTTATCTTTCCTTGAACAAATCCGTCCCGATATGTCCGATAACGCCGGTGCTTGAAAAATACGAGGGCGATAGCCGCCAGCATGGCGATTCGGGAAAACAAGGTACTCAATCCGGCTCCCCTCAGTCCCAGTTCCGGAAATCCGTATGCACCGTATATCAATAGATAGTTGCCGATAATGTTCAGCAGATTGCCGCCGATCAGAATCCACATGGGGAGTTGGGTATCGGTAATGCCGTCGAAAAACTGTTTGAACGAGTTGAACAGCATGAGGAAAAGCAACGACACTAAAATGATGATGAAGTAGGGGCGGATGTACGGCAGTAACTCGTCGGGTTGTCCCAGCCGGTGTAGATTGAAATAGAGCACGGTGAGCAGGACGATCAGTCCGACGGCTACCACTCCGCCGCTTAGCAGGCTGTTTTTCAGTATTTCACCGGCTTTTGTGCGGTTGCCGTTCCCGAAACAGCTGCCTATCAGAGGGGTAAGCCCGTAGGAGAAACCGGTGCAGAATATAATGGCGAGATTGAATACGTTGTTCACGAACGATGCCGATGCCAGTTCTGCCGTTCCATAATGACCGATCATGAGTGTGTCGGCAAATCCCAGCACGATAACGCCCAATTGCCCGAATACGATCGGTATGCCGATTCGGAGCAGTTGCCGGAAGTGGGATGAATAACGGATAAGAGTGGTTGTCATAGCACGATGCTCCTAAAATTACAGGTGGCAATTCTTATGTATCAAGGCTAAGTTTTGGGTATCGTCCGAGCCTCCCTCTTCTAAGGGGCGGATATAGACGAAGTGCGATCCGTCGCCATCGAGTTGCAGCGGTTCATGGCAGGCAAAGCAGCGACCGTTCTGAATCGTATAAAAATCCATTTTCAAATCCTCGATGTTCTCTTCCGTCATGCGGTCTAAAAAAGTCGTTTCCATATTTTCCCAATTAAAAAAGATGCGGCGTTTCGCTGTACCGTTTTGTTATGACCGGACAGCGTTGCCGATACGAATCGGGGGGCAAAGGTATAGAAAATGAAATCAGAAGCCAAATTTATTTGATCTCTGTCGGTGGCGTGCGGTTTTTCCCGGCGATAAAAATGCGGGAAGCCATGCCCGATGACCGGTTTATTTCCGCTCTCTTGTGCCGGATTTCCCGAATCGAAAGCAGGCGAAGTTCGGTTTTGGAGCGATTGGATTCCTATGCCGTACTTTCTTCCGAGGGGCGATCTTGTTGCCTCCCCTGTTTTGCTGCTGCGGAATGTGCTGTAAAACATATAAATCAAAACGTATTGATTTATAAATATTTATTTTTTGATTGTAGAGTACTTGTATAGTATGTTAATGCCCGATGTATAGTTGTTGTAAATCAAAAATACTTGATCGGCAAACGATGTGCCTCTACATTTGCAAATTGGATATCAGGGGGCTTATGCTCTCTTCCATAGTTTAATTTATATTTTTAATAATAGTTTTTCCATGAAAAAAACAGTACTCTTAATCGCCATGGCTTTGCTGGCAATAGTCGCAAAGGCAGAAGTTGGAGCCACTTGGCATGGCACCGTTGAAGATCCTTATTTCGATTTGGATTATGACATTACTTACAATGCCGATAAAACACTTTCTTTCATCTATACATTCAGTAAAGAGATTGGAGCAGTAGGTGTTCCGGCAGGTGATGTTGCTGTGGAATTTCCCGGACGTACCGGTTTGCTTAATTTTACGCAAGAGTCGAATACCGTATTCAAATACACGACGGCTCTTACATTCAACGACGGAGAAACGGTCAGTGTGCATATCCGTATTCCTCGTATCGGTGGCTTGTGCGAAAGTACATTCGATTATGTAGTCGGAACGAGCAACGTTGTGGTTGCGGCATTGAAACTGACGGCTCAGGCTCAGAACATCACCGATTCGTCGGCAGAACTGGTTTATTCCGTAACATTGCCCGAAGCTCTTCAAGGTGCAACGGTTTCCGTTACTTGCAACGACGAGCCGGTGAACGAATCGCCCGTAATGCTGTCCGGTTTGACGCCTTCTACCGAATATACTTACATGTTGGTGGCGACAGCTGAATTGGACGGCGAGACATACACGGCAGAAGCGACGGTAAAATTCCAGACGCTGCGTTCTGCCGATGAACCTTCCCCCGTATGGTATGGCATGGTAAAAGATGAAAAATTCGATCTGATATATACGATTACCTACAATGCCGACAAAACTCTTACGGTGAACTATAAATTCAATACCGACCCGACTGTGGGCGAAATCGGTGTTCCCAAAATGGATGTGAATGTCGAATTTATCGGTAAACCCGGTGCGGCAGGTCTCTATAAATTGACTCCGTTGTCGAACACGGAATATGAAATGACCACTACATTCACGTTCGAAGAAGGCGAAAATGTAAAACTTCACATGTATATTCCCCGTGCGGGCGGTGTGTTCCAACCTACGGAAGAATATGTGACCGGAGCTTCTAACGATCCGATTGTATTTACTGTCGCTCCCCGTCTTACGGCTTCTGTCGCTGCTGTAACCAACAACTCTGTGACGATCGAATATGCAGTTACCCTTCCCGCCGAACTCGAAGGCGCAACGGTAGTTGTGACTTGCAACGGAAATGCACTTGGCGCATCGCCTGCCGTTATTGCCGATCTGGAATCGGATACCCCCTATACCTTTACTTTGGTTGCCACGGCTACGCTCGACGGAACGGATTATGCTTGCGAACCACAGGAACTTTCCGTTCGTACGGTTGCCGACGATTTCGAACCTACCGTTTATAACGGATACTTCGATGTTACGGAACCCGAACAATTTACTTATACTTATACCGTTACATGGAATGCCGACCGTACGCTCACATTCTTCGTCGATTTGAAAAAAGCGTCGCAAGATTTCCGGAATGTACTCGGTATGCAGATCAATGTCAATGACGGTGGATTTGCTGCCATGACCAACAACGGAGACGGCACATATACCTACACTACGAAAGAAACGTACGAGAAAGACACGGCTGTTCCCGGTTTCTTCTTCCTCGCTTACGGTCCTTACGGAACGGTTAATCCCGGTTCGGTACGCAACGATTTCAGCTATGTAGTCGGATCGACCGGCGGATCGACCGGAATCGATGCGGTTGCTGTCGATACCGATGCTCCGGTAGTATATTTCGATATACAGGGCCGTCGTGTCGAGAATCCCGCTTCCGGTGGTATCTACATCCGCCGTCAGGGTTCGAAAGTCAGCAAAGTAATGATCCGCTAATTACATGGAGAGCATGAAGCGTTTTATCATTACGGCTACTTTTGTCGCAGCGATGATGGGAGGATATGCCGAGACGGTAACCGTCGGTTCCGGCAGTTATACCACGACGCACCCCGGTTACGATCAGGCGGGGCGTAACGGTTTTCCTACCGCGAATCCGCTGGTTAGCGGTGAGGCTGCGACACGTCCGGTGCCATCCAACAAATGGTGGTCGCAAAAACTTACTACCGCTTCGCCCGAAAACCTGTTCAACTATCCGTTGGGTCTTCAAACCGATCCCAACGGGTTGGGCATTGTGCGGAATCCGCAAGAAGGTGCGATTACCGCCCAGCGGGTTTTGGTGGTCGGTGTGGAAGGTGTGATGCAGGATGTGCCTACGGTCTGCGACTATTCCGATTGGACAGTCACCTTTGCATGGGAAAATGCGTCCGGGCGTATGACAGCCACCGCAGGTACAGGCATGCCGATGGTCTACTTTACCAAACAGTCGGATGCTGCCGTTTCGGTGTCGTATAGCGGCGGACGATGCGAGGTGCGCGGGAATATTGCTGTTTTGACCGGATGTTTCAACGAGGCTTCCTATGCCATTTATGCCCCCTCCGGCAGTACATGGAGTCAGACGGGCGGCAAATTGACTTCGACGCTGAATGGTCTCGATTATTGGATAGTGGCATTGTTGCCCGACCGTTGTGCCGACGCTATGGCTCAGGCACAGGCGTGGGCTTCCCATGCGTTCACATTCCCTGCCGATACGCGGGCGGAGTGGAGCTATGACGAAACGACGGGACGTGTCACTACGACTTATACCGTTGTACCCGATCATAAGGAAGGATCGGGTACAACCCTTATGGGGCTCTTACCGCACCAGTGGGCGCATCTCGACGGTACGCCCGAATGGGAGGCGGCTGGCTATTCCACGGTGCGTGGCGAACTGAAAATGTTGGCGGCCGATAGCTTTACGACTTCGCTTACGTTTCATGGCGTATTGCCGACGATGCCGGTCGTTACCGTAAATGACAATGGCTACTCCGACGAGCAGTTGCGCGCTTTGGTCGATCAGGTGACGGCAGACCACGGACTGGCGGCATGGACCGACTCGTATAACGACGGGCAGTTGCTCAACCGTTTGGTGCAGACTGCGCGGATTGCACATGATGCCGGTTATACCGAGGGGTTCGAAAAAGCCCGGGAACTGGTACGTGCCCGCGTCGAGAATTGGCTTACCTATACTTCGGGCGAAAAAGAGTTCCTGTTCTATTACTACAAGCCGTGGGGTACGTTGCTGGGCTATCCGGCAGGACACGGGCAGGATACCAATCTCAACGACCACCATTTCCATTGGGGATACATCATACATGCGGCGGCATTTCTTGCCCAGTACGATCCGCAATGGGGCGATGCCTATGCGCCGATGATCGATCTGCTTGTCCGCGATGCGGCTTCGACCGATCGTGACGATCCCATGTTCCCGTATCAACGGGCTTTCTCTCCCTACGACGGTCACTGTTGGGCAAACGGTACGGCATCGATCGGACAGGGAAACGATCAGGAATCGACCTCGGAGGCGATGCAGTTCCATACTTCGCTGATCCATTGGGGAGCGGTACGGGGAAACCGGGAGGTACGCGATCTGGGTATATATATGTATGTCACCGAGCAATCTGCCACGGAAGAATATTGGTTCGATATGTACGACCGCAATTTGCCGTCGGACTACCGCTATTTTATCGTATCGCGGGTATTTACCAACGGATATGATTCTGAAAACTTCTGGGGTGGGGGAATTGCCGGCTCTTATGGCATCCAGATCTATCCCGTTCATGCCGGTTCGTTCTATCTGGTCGATAACCGGAATTGGGCGAAACGTTTCTGGGAAGCGATAACGACCGATACCGATATTTTGCGGAAAGTGAAGAACCCCAATATCTGGTACGACTCTTATTGGCAGTTCCTGTCGATGATCAATCCGGCGAAAGCCTTGAACCTGTATAACGATTATCCCGATCGGGAACTGAAATTCGGCATATCTCAGGCACAGACTTACCAATGGCTTCACTCCATGATGCAGTATGGCCGTCCCGACCGGAAAATTACGGCGAACCATCCGTTGGCTACGGCTTTCCGTACAGCCGAAACGGTGACCTATGTCGCACACAATTATGCTACGGCACCGATCACTGTACGATATTCCGACGGCTTCGAATTGCAGGTTCCTGCCGGAAGCATGGCGACGGCTTCGGCACCGAATACCGAAGAGTTTGAAGACGATGACGATCCCGGCGTGACACCGCCCGATCCGAATCCCGATCCCGACCCCGATCCGGAAAAACCGGGCGACGGATTTGTTTTTACTTCACAGCAGGCTTCTCAGGGCGAATTTGCCGGACCTTATACGATCCGTTACGGGATGTCGGGCAATGATATATGGATTACAGCCGACTTTGCCGGCGACTATGTGGGCTTGGGCAATGTGGCATATATCTGGAACGAAACCTCCGGGTTTGCGGAGATTGCCATGAGCAAAACTTCCGAATCGGGCTATTCGGGCAAGATCACCGGGGTGACGACCGGATCTACTGTCCGCTTCCGTATCAAAGTCGAATTTGCCGGAGGCATGGCGGTTACCGAACAGGTGGAATATATCGTTGGTACAACGAGCGGGCTGACCGCTATCGACCGTTCTTCGACTGCCGATGCGCCTGCGGAATATTTCGACATGCAAGGTCGTCGTATTGCCGAACCTTCGTCGCCGGGGATTTATATTTGCCGTCGGGGATCGAAGACGATGAAAATACGTATTTATTAATCGGAGCGTACCGGCAGGCGTAAGGCCTGACCGTTACCGAATCTTAACGGTGGGGCACATTTCTGTTATTCCGACAGGGTGTGTCCTACCGCTTTTTTATTTTAAGGATAAACGCTTCGCCTCGGCATAATTCATTCACGACCCGCACTTGATTGCCTCTGTTCCCCGTTTGGCAGCCTATGGTGTTTCCGTCCCGAAAAAGGGGAGATCCGGAGTATGGTTCATTGTTCCGTTTGTAGGGAACCGCATTCCGCCATTTGGGGCGGTTCATATTTTGTTCATGCAATGCCGGAAAGGTTTCCGACGAATAGAATCCTTTATCCGATATGATTTTAATCTGTTTTGTGCCGGAGTTTCCGTAAACGTTTCCGGTAATATTTCCGGTTTGTAACACCTCGAATAGGGCACTCCGATAAATTTGCATACATCAAAACGAATCTAATATCTTAGTTATGCACACATTCGACTTTATTACGATCTTTATTTTCGCAGCGATCGTATTAATTACCGGAATCTCGTTTGCCAAAGCCGGAGGCAAAGATATGAAATCCTTTTTTGCCGCAGGCGGTGCCGTACCTTGGTGGATCAACGGACTCTCGCTCTTCATGGGCTTTTTCTCTGCCGGAACATTCGTAGTATGGGGTTCGATCGCTTATACGCACGGAGCGGTGTCGCTTTCGATTCAGTGGACAATGGCTATCGGCGGGTTGATCGTCGGTTGCATTATCGCTCCCATGTGGCGGCGCACCAATACGATGACTGTGGCGGAATACATCACATTGCGTTTAGGAAAGAAAGTTCAGAAAACCTATACCTATCTCTTTCTGCTGATTTCCCTGTTTACATCGGGATCATTTCTCTATCCGGTGGCAAAAATCGTGAGCGTGGCTGCCGATTTCAATCTGTACTCCTGTATCCTGTTGTTGGGCGGTATCAGCATTATCTATGTGGCTATCGGCGGATTATGGGCGGTAGTCGTTACCGATGTCCTTCAATTCATAATCCTGACAGCGGCGGTAATCATTGTCGTTCCCTTGTCGTTGGATAAGATCGGCGGAATCTCCGAGTTCTTTACCGCGGCACCCGATACGTTCTTCAATCTGGTGAATTCGGAATACACATGGGGATTCATTATCGCATTCGGTATATACAATCTCTTCTTCTTAGGCGGCAACTGGGCTTATGTGCAACGTTATACCAGTGTGCGCACACCGCGCGATGCACAGAAAGTAGGATGGCTGTTCTCCGCACTTTATGTAATCAGTCCGGTATTGTGGATGTTGCCGCCGATGATCTATCGCATTTATAATCCCGAACTGGCGGGGTTGGCAGACGAAGGTGCCTATCTCATGATGTGTAAGACCGCTCTGCCTGCCGGTATGTTGGGTATGATGCTGGGCGGTATGATCTTTGCGACAGCCAGTTCGTTGAATGCCACATTGAATATCTCGTCGGGTGTATTTACCAACGATATTTATAAATACCTGCGCCCGAACAGTTCGGACAAAGAGCTGATAAAAGTAGCCCGTATCTCCACGATCGGATTCGGTGTATTGGCTGTTGTGGTAGCGTTGTTGATACCGGCTATGGGCGGTATCGTGAATGTGGTGATCAGTCTGGGTGCTTTGACCGGTGTGCCCTTGTATTTCCCGGTTATCTGGACTCTCTTCTCGCGTCGCCAGACTACCCGGTCGGTGGTTTCCACAACCTTGATCTGTCTGACGGTAAATGCGATATTCAAGTTTATCACCCCGATCTGGGGACTTTCGCTGAGCCGTACCGAAGAAACCGTATTGGGAGTATCGTTGCCCATACTGATGATGATTCTGTTCGAGATCTATTATGCGTTGCGCGGAAAGGTCAGCCCCATGTATGCCGGTTATCAGAAGGTACGTCAGGAGCGGGAAGAGCAAATGAAAGCGGAATCGCAGGAAACCGTAGCCCAATCCGACAACAGCAATGCTTACAGCTTGCGTGTCATGGGGCGTGCGATCACCTGTTCTTCGTTGCTGATTCTGGTCATTGCCGCCATTGCCGACAGCGGGCAATACATCATTGTGCCGATAGGCGTGATCCTGCTGTTGGTCGGCTTGAAATTGGCTTTTAAGAAAATCGAGAAAAAATAAAAATATGCTTGTAGAGAATTTTGTTTCGGAAAGAAACTTGAAAAAAGAATCGTATCGAGCCGATCTCGTGGTTGCAGGCGGTGGCATAACCGGCGTTTGTGCAGCCATTGCCGCTGCACGCGAAGGAATTAAAGTCGCCTTGATCCAAGACCGTCCCGTATTGGGGGGCAATGGATCGAGCGAGGTCCGGGTATGGATGCTGGGGGCTACTTCGCACATGGGAAACAACAACCGGTGGGCTCGCGAAGGCGGGATCATCGACGAGATATTGGTAGAGAATACCTATCGGAATAAGGAGGGAAACCCGGTTATCTTCGATACCGTGTTGCTGGATAAAGTGCTGGCGGAAAAGAATATAAAACTTTTCTTAAATACGGCGATATATGATGTTAAAAAGTCGGACGGGCATACGATCGAATCTGTTTCGGCGTTTAATACACAGACGCAGACCCATTTCGAAATCTCCGGTTCCTATTTTTGCGATGCGTCCGGCGACGGTATAGTCGGAGCGAGAGCGGGTGCTGCTTTTCGCATCGGTGCGGAAAATGCCGATGAGTACGATGAGAAATTTGCTCCCGACAAACATCTGTACGGAGAAAGATTGGGACACTCCATTCTGTTCTATGTCAAAGATACGGCACATCCTGTAAAATATATTGCTCCTCATTTTGCTATGCCAAAAGAGGAAGTAGAGAAATATATCAACCGCATCCAGAACCCGAACTACTTCACCCCGAAACAACTCGGTTGTAAATACTGGTGGATCGAATATGGCGGTCGTCTGGATACGATAGCCGACACCGAAGAGATTAAATACAAACTTTGGTCGGTACTGTACGGAATTTGGAATTATATCAAGAACTCCGGCAAGTATCCCGAAGCCGAGACGATGACTTTGGAATGGGTCGGTCTCTACCCGGGTAAGCGCGAAAGTCGTCGGTTTACAGGTTATTATGCCTTAAATCAAAAAGATATTATCGAACAGCATCCGTGTGCCGATGCGGTTGCTTTCGGAGGATGGTCTATCGACCTGCATCCTTCCGACGGCGTATTCAGCGACAAAAGCGCATGCAACCAATGGCACTCTAAGGGAGTATATCCGATTCCGTACCGTTGTTACATCACGCCCGACATCCATAACCTTTTTATCGGCGGGCGGTTGATGAGTGCAACCCACGTGGCACACGGTTCGTCGCGGGTAATGGCTACGGCTGCATTGGGCGGAGAAGCGATCGGTACTGCCGCCGCACTCTGTCTGAGAGAAGGATGCCGACCGGCTGAAATTGCTGAACCTGAACGGATGAAACAATTGCAGACCCGGTTGGTCTACAATGGTGCTTACCTCCCGCAATGCCGTATCGAAGATGCAGGAAATCTCGTTGCGTCTGCACGGATCGAAGCTACCTCCGAAATGCGTATGACCGGAATTCCGTTCGACGGCGGGTGGAAAAGCCTGAGCCAGTCAGCAGCGCAGATGTTGCCGTTGCGTAAGGGGGGGGTACCGCGATTGACGGTTGCCCTTCAAGCCGAAGAAGATACCGAACTGACGGTTGAGCTGCGTGTCAGCTCCAAGCCGTTCAATCATACCCCCGATACCGTATTGGAATCCGTCCGGGTTGCCGTCGCGAAAGGCGAAGCGGAATACGATATTGCATTTGCCGCCGAAATACCGGCAGACTGTTATGCGTTTATCTGCTTCATGAGCAACGACCGGTTGGCGATTCGCACGTCGGCATGCCGGGTCACCGGATTGCTGTCGGTATTCAACAAGATACTTCCCGCTGTCTCCAATTTCGGAAAACAAACTCCGCCCGATAATATCGGTGTGGAAGCCTTTGAATTCTGGTGTCCGGAGCGGCGTCCCGACGGCGAAAACATCGCTATGCGTTTCTCTTCTCCGATCGACTGTTTTTCCGTCGAGAATCTGCGCACTTCGCTCTATCGTCCGGTTGAACAACCCAATGCTTGGGTGGCAGACTGGAACGACGAGATGCCGGAGGTTTCCCTTTCGTGGGATAGCGGGCAGTCGGTGAAAACGATTCGCCTCTATACCGATACCGATGCCGATCATCCGATGGAATCGGTGCAATGGGGACATTTCGACAGCCGTATGCCGTTCTGTGTGAAAGAGATTACGATTTGCGACGGACAAGACCGTATCTTGGCGGAAATAAAGGACAATTACCAGACACTGGTAACGGTAGATCTGCCGGAGGCGGTGACCTTGCGGACGCTGAAAATCCGGCTTTCCAAACCTGCGCCGAACATTCCGGCTGCGCTTTTTGCCATAAATATTCAATCTTAAATCAAAAAACATATAACACATGAAAAAATACATCTTCACGTTAGCCTATGTTTTGATGCCCCTGCTGTTGCTGGCGCAGACAAAAGTCGAAGGCACGGTATCCGACGAAACCGGAGAACCGCTGCCGGGTGTATCGGTAACGGTAAAAGGTACGAACAAAGGTACGCTTACCAATATGGACGGTAAGTTTGTGATTACATTGGCTTCGGACGATAAGGAACTCTCATTTTCGTTTATCGGTTATTCTACGCAGACGGTAAATGTACAGGACCGTAAGCCGGTAAGTGTAAAGATGGTGCCCGATGTAATCGGATTGGAAGAAGTCGTAGCCGTAGGTTACGGCACACAGAAAAAAGTGAATTTGCTCGGTGCGGTCGAAAACCTGTCGATGAAAGAGTTGGAAACTCGCCCGCTGACCAATACCAGTATGGCATTGCAGGGGCAGGTGGCTGGTGTCGATGTCGTTCAGACTTCGGGCGAACCGGGAAATGACCACGGACAGATACGTATCCGCGGTATCAGTTCTATCGAAAACAATAACGAACCGTTGGTGTTGATCGACGGAATCGAAGGCGACATCAATGAAGTGAATCCGAAGGATATTGAAAGCATTTCGGTTTTGAAGGATGCCTCCTCGGCTGCCATATACGGATCGCGTGCGGCGGCAGGTGTTGTCTTGATCACTACGAAAAGCGGATCGGAAGGCAGACTGAAAGTGACCTACGGTTACAACTTCGGTATGCAGCAGGCTACCTCTATGCCCGAGCCGGTCGATGTATATACATGGATCGACTTGAAGCAGGAAATGCTGACGTATAACGGACAGAAAGCGCAAGCCGATGCGTTGGAAACGGTGCGTCAGGAATACCTGAACGGCACGAAAGTGGCGACTAACTATTACGATGAATTTTTCAGGGTAGCACCGCAGCACGACCATTACATGAACTTTTCGGGTGGTACGAAATATCTGAAAGGATCTGCCTCGTTGGGCTATTCGAGTCAGGACGGTGTGTTGCGTGGAACTTCGGTCGAGAAATATACGTTCCGTACCAGTCTGGATGCTACCTCTAAAAATAAAATTATCAACTTCAAATTGAATCTTTCCGGATCGCGCCGCAACCGCGACGAATATACGGTCAGCTCCAATACGGTGATCAACAACGTGCATCGTTCGGGACCGGTCAGCGTGTTCCGCGCACAAAACGGGTTGTACGGATATTACGGTATGTACTATGCCCAAAAAGAGTTGGGTGGCGGCAGCTGGACGAACAACAATGCGATCAACGGCCGTGCGCAGATCAACTTGAACCTGTTCAAGGGATTCCAGTTGAGCGGAGCTTTGAATGTGAACTATGGTGATGCGAAACGTCGTGTATTCGCTCCGCCGTTGTACACTGCCAGCGACTTGTACGGCGATTCGCAATCGAAACAGAAATCATATTACGAGGTGACCAACACTAGTTCGTTCTCTACGACTGCCGAGGCGATAGCCCGTTACAATACGGTGATCGACCGTAAACACCGTATCAATGCCATGATCGGTTATTCGCAATACAAATTCGAGTATGCGACAGAATATGCCCGTCGCGACGACTATACCACATTCGTACCGTCGTTGGTACACGGTAGTTCCTCTACGCAAGCCAACCGCGATACCCAGTCGGAACGCACATTGCTCTCCGCATTCGGTCGTGTGGGCTATACCTTGCTCGACCGGTATATGTTCGAGGTGAATTTCCGTGCCGACGGTTCGTCGCGTTTCCGGAACAACAAGTGGGGATATTTCCCCTCCGTATCGGCAGGATGGCGTATTTCCGAAGAACCTTTCTTTAAAAATGCCGATCGTACACGTTTTGTCGATAACCTGAAACTGCGTCTCTCTTGGGGACGTTTGGGAAATGAAAGCATCGGTGCCGCTTATACCGGTTTCGATGAAATCAGTTTCCTTTATCCTTACGACTTCGGCGGATCGATTGTTTCGGGTGCCGCCCTTGCCGGATTGTCCAACCCGAACACCACATGGGAGACAACCGAACAGACCAACGTCGGTATCGATTTCAGCTTCTTGAAGAGCTTCACCATTTCGTTAGATTATTTCTATAAATATACCTACGATGTGTTGATGCGTCTGCCGTTGCCGCTTTCGTTGGGTTCTCCTGCCAATCCGTATCAAAATGCCGGAACGATGGAAAATCAGGGATTCGAGGTAATGATCAACTACAAGAAAGCATTTACGAGAGACTTCACGTTCAATGCTTCGTTCACCGCATCGCATCTTCGTAACAAGATTTTGTCGCTCAACGGACAAGGTCCGATCTACCATGCTACTACCGACAACTCCACGTCGGTATTGATTTCGGCGGAAGGACATCCTTACGGCTCGTTCTACGGATATAATGTGATCGGTATCTTTCAGGAAAGCGATTTCACGTGGCAAAACAACAGCGACCCCAATGTTCCCGTGCAGGATCGTAACTATGTGTTGAAACCCGGTATTCCCACACAGGCGGAAAATCCCAAACCCGGTGACCTTCGCTTCGAGGATATCAGCGGACCCAACGGAGTTCCCGACGGCACGATCGACTTGGACCACGACCGTAAGATTATCGGTACGCAATTCCCCGATCTCACCTATTCGTTCAATATCGGCGGTGAATACAAAGGATTCGACTTCAACCTCTTCTTCCACGGCGTAGCCGGTCGCGACCTGTATAGCTGCGGCGCGATGGTCGTTCCGTTTGTCAATGATAACGGAAACGTTTGGAAAGAGATGGTAGGCAGCCGTTGGACTTATGAGAATCCGAGTACCACGCATCCGCGTCTGTTCAACGACAACGCTCGTCTCACCATGCGTTCCAATTACTACCTGCAAGACGCGTCGTTCCTGCGTTTGAAGAACGTGGAAATAGGTTATACCTTCCCCAAGAATCTGATGAAGAAAATCTGGGTAGACCGTCTGCGTATCTATGCCGGTGTACAGAATGCGTTTACTTTCTCCAAATTCAAAGGATGGGATCCCGAACGTCCGGCAGAAAACATCTCGTCCGATGTTTATCCGCAGGTACGGGTGTATAACGTAGGTGTAAATATTAGTTTCTAACCTTGATAACGATACGATATGAAGACTAACCATATAAAAATAGCAGTCGGTTTGTGGCTGGCAGGGACGGCGTTCGTCTCTTGTTCCGATGATTTTCTCAACCGCGAACCTTTGACGACACTCACCCCCGAGAACTATTTCGTCTCCGAAGAGAATGCGTTGGTGGCGGTGAACGGAATCTACAACGGCGTGCGTGCCATGAACAGTGCGCGGGAATATACGATCGACTATGATTGTATGACCGACAATATGTACAATTACAGCCGTTATCAGCATACGCAGGAGATAGGGCAGGGATCGCACAGTGCGTCCAGCTATTATCCGCAGGCGAAGTGGACCAAAGGCTATCAGGGCATTGCCCGTGCCAATCTGGTGCTGGCATACCTCGACAACTGCTATACCGACGCTACGAAAGACAGCCCGTTGAAAGAACGGATGCGCGGAGAAGCCTACTTCCTGAGAGCGTTTTTCTATTCCGATCTGATCGACTTCTTCGGCGACGTACCTTTGATCACTGAGCCGAAAGATGTCAGCTACAAAGGACCTCGCGTATCGCGCGACATCGTATTGGATACGATCCTTAACGATTTCGACAGTGCTATCGAACGTCTGCCTGTAGCATACGACGAAGAAAATATCGGTCGTGCCACGAAAGGGGCGGCTATGGCGGCAAAGGGGAAAGTCCTGCTGTATAACCACCGCTATGCCGAGGCTGCCGACGTGCTGAAAAAGGTTATCGACCTGAAAGACGAGTCGGGTGCGAAGCGGTACGATATCTACCCGCATTATCGCGAATTGTTCCTGCCGCAGTACGAAAACAATTGTGAGGTCGTATTCGACATCCAGTACATCAAAGGTCGTTTCTCCGACGGGTTGAGCCATCAGCTCTATACTTTCGTCGTGGAGTGGAACTCGTATTGTCCTCTTGCGCAGTTGGCGGAAGCCTATTATACGACAAACGGACTGGCACCCGAAAAAGATCCGACATGGGATCCGGCTCAGCCTTTCCTGAATCGCGACCCCCGTCTCGAATATTCGATCATGGTGCCCCGTTCATTGACCGGACGTCCGGCAAGCAACGGTTCGCCGGCGGTGTTTATTCCGTCGTCGGGTAACCATACGTCGTTGAAAATCCGGAAATGGAACGATTATGAGGAACGCGAGAAAAACAACTCCGAGCAGAATATACCTCTGATCCGCTATGCCGATGTGCTGTTGATGTATGCCGAGGCTGCGGTTATGTCCGGAACCTACGACGAAGTCGAGGTACGTGCGGCAATCGATGCTGTGCGTCAGCGTCCCGATGTCATGATGCCGAAAGTGGAAGAGGTGGAAGGTACAGGACTTTCGCCCGATAAACTCATCGAGATTATCCGTCACGAACGTCGGGTGGAATTCCCGTTCGAGGGAACACGCATCTCCGATATCCGTCGTTGGCGGATCGGCGAGGAGGTGATGACCGATGCTATCGGTTACGATCCTACCAAAGGAAAACTCAATCCGCCGGTATATGAAAAGGTAGTTGTAGACAAACGGGTGTTCAATCCGAATCGTGATTATTTGTGGCCTATTCCGCAAAAAGAGATCGATGCCAATCCGGCAATAGGTCCGGCAAATCAGAACCCCGGCTATACGGCAAATTAAAAACAGGACAGGCTTTTGACCGAATCCGATAAACCAAGGAAACACAATGAAACTGAAACTATTGATAGGAATCTGCCTGCTCGTTGCGCCGTTGTCCATGACGGCGCAAAAGAGCGGCGTGAAATTGAAAGGGAAAAACATAGAGGTCTATTCGGGACGTACCTCGTTCCGTTTCCAGCCCGACTTTACGTTGCTTTACACCGACAAGGATCCGAATATGCAATTGAAGAATCTGTCGGACTGCAACTATTTCGCACCCACTTGGAATGTGCGGAATCTTCCGGACGAAAAAATATTTAAGGAACGGGCTTCGAACAAAGCCCGGGGCGGCGACGGGATTGACGATGCCGCCGGTAAAGCCCGGACGAGACGTACCGCCGATTTGTGGTATGCCGGCGAGCGCATTCCGTTCGTATGCCGTTCGGTAAAGAAAGAAAAAGAGACCATTGTCATCGAAGCGGTAGCGGAGACATACGGAACCCTGCGGGCGGAAGTATTTACCGATTCGCTTCCTTATCCCGCCATTACTTATACGTTTACCCCCGAACGCGACGGATATTTTTCGATTGCCTATACCGGTGCGCCGGTATTCGGTCTGAACGAAGTATCGGAAATCTGGCAGCCGATGGTGTGGCAGGAGATGCGTTTCCCGCAACAAAGCTACCTCACATTGGCATTCCAGTGTTCTCTGCCGGCAACGTTGGCGACTGTCCGTGGAAAGACGGTCGGTGTTATGGCAGATAGCCGGGAGATACCTTTCCAGCCGCTGCCGACACGCGACAACAACCGTTTCGGCGTTGCTTTGCGCAATCTCTCCGGGCAAGTACAGTCCGCATTTATCGCTCCCGTGTTGGGGCATCTGAATTCCGATATGAAAGCCGGCGAACCATTCTCGGCAACCATGCGGTTGGTCGTTTCCGACGAAGATGTGCAACATACCTACGAAAGTGCGGCGCGGCGTGCATTCGGGTTCCGCGATTACCGCCGCAATGAAATATCGTCGGTCAATCGCACGATGGACCGCATGGTGGAATATACCCTGACACCGTACAGCAACTTTATCGACAGTTTGCGCGGATGTTCCTATTCGACCGATGTACCGGGTTCTACCAAGAATGTCAGTTCGTTGCATCCGCTCTCTATCGCATTGGTTACCGACAACCGCGACCTTTTCGAACGCCGGGCATATCCGGTTATGGAGTATATGCTGTCGCGCGACAATACGCTGTTTTGCCTCGATACCACGCAGAAGGTGCAACGTCCGTCGCGGAAATTGGGCAGACCTTGTGCCCCGGTATCCGAACTGGCAGGGCTTTACGATCTGACGGGACATACCTCTTCGTTCCTGCTCGATTGGACGGAAGACAAGTTCTATCGCTACGCTGCACCCGAGAAACGGCAGCACGGACGCGGATTGTGGAACGACTGTCTGGAACTGTACCGGGCTACCGGCGACAAAGCCTATCTGGACTGGGCGGTGCGTGGCGGCAATTTTTATGTCAAGAACAATATAGATACGCCCAGAACCGGTTTGAAATCGGAATTTTTCTGGATTACTTATGCGCCGAAATACATATCTTTGTTGGAGTTGTATGAAGAGACACACGATCCGGTATATCTGGAAGCCGCACACAAGGCTGCCCGTTATTATGCCATGTTCGTTTGGATGTGTCCGGAAATTCCGGCAGACAGTATTCTGGTAAACAAAGACGGGAAAGCCCCGTGGTACTGGTATCTGAAATCGCGGGGGATACCGCAACAGTCCGCTCCCGAAGAGACGGTGGAAGCATGGCGTTTGTCCGAAATCGGGCTTACCGCCGAATCCTCGACGACCGGAATCGGACACCGTGCCGTATTCATGGCTCACCATGCTCCGTATTTTTTGCGGATTGCCCATTATACCGGCGATACATTCCTGCGTGATATAGCCCGTTCGGCAGTGGTCGGACGCTACCGCAACTTCCCCGGTTATCACATCAATACCGAGCGGAATACGGCATACGAGCAGATCGACTTCCCGATGCACTGGCACAACGAAATCAGCGCGACTTCGTTCCATTACAACCACCCGTTCCCGCATATCTCTATTCTGATAGACTATCTGGTAACGGATGCTTTCGACAAGTCCGATGAGAAAATAGCATTCCCTTCGAAACATATCGAAGGCTACGGGTATCTGCAAAACAAGTTTTACGGACATGCTCCCGGACGTTTCTACGGCGATAAGAATGTATGGCTCTGGATGCCGGCGGGCATTGCCGCAAGCGAGAATGTCGAACTGAATTACCTGTCGGCACGTGGCGACGATGCGTTCTATATCGCATGGATGAACCAGTCGGCAGAAGAGGTGACGACAGCTGTGACGCTCGACACCGAACGGCTGGCGGCTTTGCGGGGCAAACGGGTTGTTGCCGAGGTATGGCGCGACAACCGGCGGGTAGCCGATCTGCCGGTAGTGGACGGCAAATGCGAGATCACCGTGTCGCCCAAAGGCATTACTGCGCTGGTCGTTCGCGAATGCCCCGTACAGTCCGATTTCCAGCAAGCCTTTGCCCGGAAAGGAGAAGGGTGGAAGAACGACAGTTTCTATTCCGAATTCGGCGATATGTCGGCGTTGTGGCTCAACATGGGCGAGGGATTGAAACGGGCTTATCTCTTCTTGCGCGACGACGATTCCGTATTCCGTGAAGTCAATTTGCTCTATCGTTTCGACAACGGAAAATTCAAGATGATGAACGATGCCCATTACCCGTTTGAATTTTCCATTCCGTTGCCCGAAGGCGTGGAGAATGTATATCTGCGAGTGACCGGTATCGACGTGAACGGAAATGTACAGGAAGGAGAATTATTTAAATTATCGAAAGAATAAATCAATACGACAGATGAAGAAAAAATTTTTGTTAGCCGCTATCTGCTGTGCTTGTATAGGTATCGGAAATGCCCGGAATATTTCGGAGGAGACCGAACGTAAAATAGATGCGCTGTTGCAACAGATGACTCTCGACGAGAAGATCGGACAGTTGAATCAGTTTGCCGGAACGATGAATCCGACAGGTCCGGTAACCCGACGTGGCGACGGCAGCGAATTTATCAAAAAAGGGTTGGTCGGCTCTGTACTCAATGTGGTAGGAGCGGAGCGTACACGCGAAACCCAGCGCATGGCGGTTGAAGAAAGCCGTCTCGGCATACCCTTGCTGATCGGCTTCGATGTGATACATGGCTATCGCACCATGTTCCCGATTCCGCTGGCGGAAGCTGCGAGTTGGGATATGGATCTGATGAAACGTACGGCGCAAGCCTCGGCTGCCGAAGCTACGGCGGTAGGTATTCATTGGACGTTTGCTCCGATGGTGGATATTTGCCGTGATGCCCGCTGGGGGCGGATCATGGAGGGAGCCGGTGAGGATCCCTACCTTTGTTCGCAGGTGGCAAAAGCCAAAGTCGAAGGCTATCAGGGCGAGGATCTGAAAGACATCAATACCGTAATGGCGTGTGCCAAACACTTTGCCGGTTATGGAGCAGCCGAAGCCGGACGCGATTACAATACTGCCGATATGAGCGATGTCGTATTGCGCAACATCTATCTGCCTCCGTTCAAAGCGGCGGTGGAAAGCGGCGTCACCACCTTCATGAGCGGATTCCACGAACTGAACGGTGTGCCTACCTCTGCCAATCCCTATCTGTTGCAGGATGTATTGCGTAAGGAGTGGGGCTTCGAAGGCTTTGTCGTTTCCGACTGGGCTTCGGTGCGTGAAGTAGCGGCACACGGTCATGCCCGCAATCTGAAAGAAGCCGGCGAACGGGCGTTCAATGCCGGTGTGGATATGGACATGGAGTCGGTGGCTTACCTGAACCACATGAAAGAACTCGTTGCCGAAGGTAAGGTATCGGAAGAAGCGATCGACAATTCGGTCCGCAAAATCCTGCGCATGAAATATGCCGTAGGTATCATGGACGATCCCTACCGCTATTGCAGTGAAAAACGCGAGAAAGAAGTGATCCTGAACAAAAAGTTCATCGCTTTGGCAAAAGAAGCCGCTTGCAAGTCGATGGTACTGCTGAAAAACGAAAACAACCTGTTGCCTCTTTCCGAGAAAACCGGCTCGATCGCGATAATCGGTCCGTTGGCAGATTCGAAAGCCGATATGATGGGTAGCTGGTCGAAGAGCGGCGACCCGAACGATGCGG
Organism: uncultured Porphyromonadaceae bacterium; assembly: GCA_900538555.1. GTDB lineage: Bacteria > Bacteroidota > Bacteroidia > Bacteroidales > Barnesiellaceae > UMGS27. The sequence continues at coordinate 105,338 of UPYI01000001.1, read as the reverse complement.
TCACTTTCTGGGAAACGATGCAGAAAAAATACGGCAAGAAAATCGACCTGGTCTACGAAAAGGGATGTGATATAAATTCCGACAGCCGCGAGGGTTTTGCTGCCGCATTGGATGCCGCACGCCGCTGCGATGTGATTATTGCGACGATGGGCGAAGCTGCCAAAATGAGCGGCGAGGCATCTTGTCGGGGCGACATCACGCTGCCCGGTGTGCAGGAAGAACTGCTCAAAGAACTGAAAGCATTGGGCAAACCTATTGTGCTGGTACTTTTCAACGGACGTCCGGTAGCAATACCGTGGGCAGCCCAAAACATTCCGGCTATTCTGGAATCGTGGTTCCCCGGCATACAGGCAGGTCCGGCATTGGCTGACGTATTGTTCGGCAAGTTCAATCCGCAGGGACGCCTCACGGTTTCGTTCCCCTATGCGGTCGGACAAGTACCTATTTTCTACAACCACAAACACACGGGACGTCCGATGCGTCACTCTACCGATGTCTTTGTATCGCGCTATCTCGATACGCCGGTCAAACCGCTCTATCCGTTCGGCTACGGACTGTCATATACCACGTTCGAATATTCCGATATTACGCTCGACAGCAACAGCTTGGATGCGGACGGAAAACTGACGGCACGGGTGACGGTGAAGAATACCGGCAAATATACCGGTACGGAAACCGTACAACTCTATATCCGCGATGTGGTGGCTTCGGTTACACGTCCGGTAAAAGAACTGAAAAACTTCCGGCAGATAACGCTTAAACCCGGACAATCCGAAGAGGTGGTTTTCGAAATCACCGAACCCGATCTGAGATTCTGGAACGATAAAAAACAATTCATCTCCGAACCGGGAGAATTCCATCTCTTTATCGGGCACGATTCCGAACAGGCGGCAAAAGCCGAATTTAATCTTTTGTGATCATGAGACGAACCATTCTGTCGATAATCTGTACGATCGTACTGGCTAACGGGTGGACGCAGTCGCCGTTTTTGCGCGACGACGCCCGTTCGTGGGTGTTGGTCGATTCCGATGAATTTGAAGGCGATACGGTCGATTGGAGCCGTTGGCAATCCGAAGATCCCCGTACGATAAAACATGCCACGTATCGCGGACCCGAGAATGCACTCGTCCGCGACGGCGAGTTGCGTCTGTATGTCACGAAACAGTCGAAGAACGGTTCGGAATGGATGGCGGCTTCGATCTATTTGACCGAACCGCTGGAATACAACTCTTATGTGGAATGCCGTTTCAAATCTACCCAATGTTCCGGCGTAAACAATGCTTTCTGGCTGGCATGCCGTACCGCGCAGGGCGGCACGTACAACAACCGTTACGAGGTCGATATTGTGGAAGCCCGATACAATACCGAAGCCGGTTGCGGGCTGGGGCATGTCGCTTGGCACGATTGGAAAACGTATGGTTATACGTTCGATGCCGACGGGCACAAGTTCGATGTGGCGCAGGGTATGCATGTCGCTCACGACTTTTCCGAATATCATGTTTGGGGACTTTGGTACGGCGAGAATGAAATGATTTATTATTTAGACGGTTCACCCGTATGGACGGCGAAAACGCATCCGAAATATACCGATCAGTGGTACACCGGTGTCGGCAAGGCGGATACTTGGCGTCCCGATGAGGAAAAACGGGCATACGGTCGTTACGGACAGGAGGATTGGAGCTATATGGGCGGTTATAACGGAGATAAGATGAACATCATACTCAGCACGCTGCCTTGGGGCGAAGAGACGACTCCGCTCACCGATGCCGCTCACGGCACCTATATGGCGGTGGATTATGTACGGGTGTACAAGCCGGCGGAACTGCTGAACGGACGACCCGCCGAAACGATCTGCCCCGAAACCGCCGAAGTCGCTCTGACGGGCGATTACTCGCTGGCATCCGATGCCGGAATCTATTTTTCGTTTTTGGCAGACGATCTTTCGGGCGATGATCTTTCGGTCGTATTCAACGATGCGTCGGGCAAGGCGGTGGCACATTGCGGCATAGACCGTGAGGGTATCTATACGGGAATCGGAGCGTCGAATAGCCACACATCCGTCGCTTATCCGTCGAAAGAACGAGCCCCGTTCATCCGTGAAAACGGGAAACGCACATTGGTGGTGTGTCGTTTTACGGCGAAAGCGGGTGGGTTCCGCGATGCCATGAGTGTGGCGGTGTTCGATTACGATGCTGTCCCGGTTCGCACCGAACCCTATTTCTATCCCAATATCGATGCCGCAGGAAATACGGCGTTTACCAACGAATGGACGATCAACAGCAAGGCATACAGCGATGCGTCGATACGTTCTTTGTCGTTTGCCGGGAATTGGAAGATTTCGGAAATCCGTGTCGGTCACAACTACCTGAGCGTGTTGCCCGACAGCTGGAAGATGCCGCAATGCACCCTTTCCGGTTGTCATTGGGGCAAGAAAGGCGAGACTTGGCAAATCCCCGTCGAACTGACGGGCAAATCGCCGTTTGAGATTGCGTACAGCTATGCCGGACACGATTTTGTCGTCTCCGGTTTGCCGGCAGGAAAAATCGGGCTGCCTGTTCAGGTAACCCGCAACGGTGAACTCGCGATTCGTTCGGTGACCGACGGCGACGGGAAGCCGGCACGTGTAAACGGAAGATATTATATTCTGACCGGAAAAAGCCGAAGCAATACCGAAACCCCGGTATTCGATACCTATGTGCAGAACGGACGCGATGAAAATTTTTCCGCTTATCAGAATTTTGAGATGAAAGGCGATGCCCGTTATGCCCGGCAACTGTTCCTGACCTTTCCGATTACCGGGTTGAATGCCGAAGATCCGGTATTGCTCTCGCTTTATTGTACGGAAAACGAACGGAACCAGCCGTTGGTACTGGCAGTCGATGAAGTGACGGAAAATCTGTCGCGGTCGGTTACATGGAGCTCGCGTCCGTCGGATGCAGAGTGCATTCCCGTATCGGAGATGAATGTGCCGGGCGGAACCGGTTATGCCGTATGCGACGTATCCGATTGCATCCGTCGGGCAAAATCGGCAGGAAAGGCACGGGTAACATTCCGCCTCGCATTTGCCGACGGCGATCGCAACAACATGGTGCGGTTTCAGCAGGGGCACGATTCGTACGGTACGAATCCTCCGGCACTGATGCAGATGAAATTTAAATGATTAGGAATATGAAACTGAATAGATACGGAATATTGTTGGTGTTGTGCGGCTTATGCGTGTGGAACATGCGGGCGCAACAAAAACCGTTGCTGAAAAACGATTCGGTCGGGCAATGGTCGTTGGTATTTGAAGAAGAGTTTGAAGGGAACTCCGTGGACTGGAATCTGTGGCGTAACGAATATCTGCCCGGATTGAAACACGGTTCGTACAGCCAGCCGCAGAACGCCGAAGTCAAAGAGGGAGAATTGCGTTTGTATATCCGCAAGGAGTCGGTGAACGGTTCTACGTGGACGGCTGCATCCATATTTCTGGCAGAGCCGATCAAACCCTATACCTATATCGAGTGCCGTATGAAACCGGCGCAATGCACCGGTGTAAACAACGCCTTCTGGATGGCAAACCGTTCGAAACAGACTACGACGTGGAAAAACCGTTGTGAGATAGATATGGTGGAAACCCGTTACGATACGACCAAACATGCCGGAAACGCACACATCGGTTGGCACGATTGGAAAGCACAGCCCTATCTGAAAAACTCGAAAGGGCGCAACGATCATGTGGCGCAGGGAAAAATCATCTACCACGACTACGAAGATTATCAGACGTGGGGTATTTATTTCAAGGAGAGCGATTACGTGATCTATCTCGAAGGAGAACCGGTGTGGGACGGCAAGACGCACCACATCTATCCGCAGCAATATTATACGGGGTTGGGTCGCTTCAAAGACTGGTTCGAAACCGAAGGCCGCCGTGCTTACGGGAAATGGGGACAGGACGACTGGAACTATCAGGCAGGATATAGCGGCGATAACCTCAATGTCATATTGACGGCATATACGTGGCCCGAAAAATGGTCGCCGATCACCGACGATGCCGCCGATACCTACATGGCTGTCGATTGGGTACGCATGTACCGTCCCTCGGTCGTGCTGAATACCCAGCCGGAAGAAGAATACGAAAAGGTGCGCCGGGCGGTTATCCTTTCGGGCGACTATACGTTCGATAGCGATGCGAACAGCTATTTCAGTGCGGTCGTAGAGAAGAAGGACGATACGCCTCTCGAATTTACTTTTGTCGATGACAACGGGGCTCCGGCATTCAGTGCCGGTATCGATCCGCACAACCAGCTTTTCATTCATTGGGGCGACCGGATCAGCCATACCAATGTGGCTTATCCCGCCGTATTGGAGAAACGCGATTATGTAGAGCCCGGAAAGAAGTACCTCATGGTGTTGCGTGCTACGGCGCACAGTGCGCATGGTAAGTTCGACCGCGACGGGGTGAGCCTGTCGGTCTATCCGCTCGACGGTACCGCATTGCCCGACGAACCCTATTTTTATCCCAATGTCGATTCGTTGGGCAATACCAGCATCAATGCCGGCTGGCAGTTGAATGCCCGGAATTATTCCGATGCCGGACTGAAAGCCGTGCAGATACGGGGCAACTGGGCGGTATCCGATTTCAAAGCCGGACGAAGTTACAAAAGCGTGATTCCTGCCGACTGGCATAAACCGACCGCTGCACTTAGCGGAGTCGCTATGGTAGAGGAGGGAGAAACGGCATCGGCGAAAGTCGTGTTTACCGGTTCGTCGCCGTGGCGGCTGGAATATCAGGTGAACGGAGAAAACAAAGTATTGGAGAATATCAAATACAAGGAAATCGCTTTGATCGAAACCGTGACACAAAATACGAAGATCGTATTGAACCGGGTTACCGATGCGTCCGGATTGGACGGCTTTGTCGAGGGAAGTGCCTCCTTGCTGTTGAACAACAAGAAAAACAAATACATCCTGCCCGTATTCGATACCTACGTGCAACCCGAACAGGACGAGTTTTTCTCGGCTCGCCGGAACTTCGAACTCAAAGGCGATCCGCGCTTCGAACGTCAGATCTATATGATGTTCCGGGTAGCCGATCTGCCCGACGCGGAAAAATACCTGTTCTATATCTACTGTGCACGTAACGAAAAAGAGCAGCCTATGACATTGAGCCTCCAACAGATCGAAGGCAATATCTCCACCCGGATGATGTGGTTCAACAAACCCGCCGATGACCGTTGCCGCGAAATCGGTAAAATGGAAGTCGGAGCACAATCCGGCAGCTTTATCGGTATGGACATTACCGAATGGGTGAAACAACGCCGCGAGGCAGGCGAGTCGCTGCTCAATCTGCGCCTTGTATATTACGATGGCGAGAAAACCAATCTGCTCGTATTTCCGCAAGGGCACGAGCCGTCGGGCAAGAATGCACCTCGTATTGTATATGTGAAATAAGGAAACTATCAAAATCATATAATAAAAACGCTATGAAACACAAAACTTTAAAATCGGTTGTAGTGGCTGTGGCTGGATTTGTAATGCCGGCGATGGCGGCATCTGTTCCGGCTACCTTTACGCCGCTTGCCGACGGCTTTGTCCGCGAAGCAGAGAAAAATACGGTGCTCTCCTACGAGTCTGCACAGGTAAAGAACCAGAAAGGGTATAGCCGTGAGATGTACATGAACTTCGATCTGACGGGAAATACCGTAACTTGCAATCAAGCCACATTGAGTTTGAATTGTGTCGCTTTCGCTCCCGAGGTCGCGAATATCGACATCGAAGTGTATGGCGTGGCAGGTTCGTATTGTACTGCCGACCTGACGTGGGAAACCCGTCCCGAAGAACAATTGGAGTATATCTCCACGATTTCGATCAACCCGACCGAACATGCCGGTAAACGGGTCGAGTGGAACATCTCTCCGTTTGTCAAAAAAATGTTGTCGGAAGGAACGCCCCAATTTACATTGGTACTGAAAGCGGTGAATACCGTATCGACATTCAGTATGGTCACATTCTCGACAAGCAAAATCCCCGCCAACTCTCCGCAGATCGTTGTCAGCGAGGATGTCGATGTGCAGACGGTCGATTGCTCGCCGATAGTCGATGGCTTTTTGCGCGAATCGCCCGGAAACGGATCGTCGTTCCCCGCCGGAGTGGAGTATGCCGAATTGAAAAACAGCGCAGGAGTCAGCCGGGAGATATATATGGACTTCGATCTGAAAAATGTGACGATCGATTGCAACAAGGCGACATTCAGCATCCATTGCATTTCGTTCGACAAAACCGATATCGAACTGGAACTGATGCTTTACGGTGCTGCCGGATTGCACTGCACTTCCGATCTGACGTGGGCTACACGTCTTGATTCCGAACTGGAATACATTTCGTCCATCCGTGCCAATTCCACCGAGCACACCGGTGTGCGTCTGGAATGGGATGCAACGGAATTTGTCCGCAACATGTTGTCGGAGGGCAAAACACAATTTACATTGGTGCTGCGTTCCGAAACGAGTGCCTGCCTGATGAAGATGAGCATGAGCGAGAGCGGAAACGGTCCGCTGTTGTCGGTCAGCAATGAAGCATACGTACCCGAAGAACCCAAGACGTTCGCAACAGCACCGTTGTTTACCGACAATATGGTGTTGCAGCGCGACGAACCGATCGTTGTGTGGGGTGTTTGCGAACCGGGCGCATCGGTATCGGTACAGTTCGACGGTGTTGTAGAACAGACGGTAACGGGCGATGAGCAAGGCAATTGGAAAGCGACATTGGCTGCGCGTCCGGCTGACGGCGCGACGGCACACACGCTGTCGGTAGAATGCGACGGCACATCGTTGTCTTACGAAAATGTGGTGATGGGCGATGTCTGGATGATGAGCGGACAATCGAACATGTCGTTGAAGATGGTCAGTGTGGAACCCGATCAGTTGGAAGAAGCGAAAGCTGATGCCGAATATCCCGATCTGCGCTACTACGATGTGGTGAAGATCGTGAATGGAGGTGCAATTGTCGAGGGCAACGATAAGGCGTGGATCGGATGCAATGCCACGCGCATGGTCGATTGGAGTGCAATCGCATTTTTCTTCGGACGCGATGTCCACAAAACGCAGAATGTTCCGGTGGGTCTCATCAGCTGTAATCACGGAGGTTCTACCGCCGAGGCATTTATCAGCGAGGAGGCGTTTGCGGCAGACGCGGTTTTGAATGCTGCGAAATGTCCCGATTCTACCGATCCTTTGTTCGCCCTGTATCAGAATCCGTCGTCCGTATTCAACGGCATGGTGAAGAAGCTGGTAGGCTATTCGATCAAGGGGGTGGTATGGTATCAGGGAGAAGCCAATGCCAAATATTCGAAAAATTATGAAACGGTGTTCAAAGGTTTGATAGCCGACTGGCGCAACCAGTGGAACCGTCCCGAATTGCCATTCCTCTTCGTTCAGTTGCCGGCTTACAACCGTACCGACGAACCGGGCGGAAGTTCTTGGGCTGAGGTGCGTGAAGCGCAGTTGAACACATGGCTTTCCATTCCCCATACCGCAATGGCAGTGGCTATGGATGCCGGCGACTTGACCAATATTCATCCGGCAAATAAGAAGCCGGTTGCCGATCGTCTGGTACGTTGCGCCAGAGGTATGGTATATGGCGAAGATGTCATTTATAAATCGCCGGTATTCCGTTCTATCGAAAACGAAGGTTCGGTTGCCGTACTTTCTTTCGACAATCTGACGGGAGCATGGTCGGCAACGAAAGAGATTTCCGAGTTCGAACTGTGCGGGGAAGACGGTATCTATCATCCGGCGACAGCCGAGATATCGGGTGAAAATGTCCGTGTATCCGCTGCCGATGTGGCAATGCCGAAAGGAGTGCGTTATGCGTGGAGCAACGTCTCGACGATTTCACTCTACGATGAAAGCGGTCTGCCTTTGTCGCCGTTCCGCAACAACTATCAGCCGGAATCGAAAAACAGTGTAATCGCATTCGACGAAATGGCGTGTGTTTACTCTTCTTCGGTATATTCGGGCGGCAACCGTACACCGCAGATGGCAGTGGACGGCAGCGGTCTCAACTCTTCGGGCGAACACAGTGCCACCCCCAACAATACGGCTTGGCATTCGAGAGATCTGGGATTCCCGGTCGATTTTAAGATTCAGTTGAAACAAGCCGATTTTATCGACGGGCTTCATATCTGGAACTTGAACGGGGCTGCACCTTTCACCAGTCGTGGAGCTAAATCGGTGGAAGTTTATGTTTCGAACACATCGCGTGATTTGTCGGAAGTTCCTTTTACCGAAATCGTATGGACGAAAGTCGCCGATCTCGAATTGGCGATGGCAGACGGTACGGCATCTTATCGGGGAGAATCGTTCGATCTCGATATAGCCGGTCGCGTAAACTGGATCGGGCTCAATATCTTGTCGAACCATAGCGAGTCGGATAGATTTACCGGATTGAGCGAAGTGCAGTTGTTGCGTGGCGAAGACGACGGTACGGGCGATTTTGAAACGCCGAAAGGCGAGATCGTACTTTTCGATGAGATGTCGGGCGTATATGCCTCTTCGACCTATTCAGTGGGCAATCGTACACCGCAAATGGCGGTAGATGGCAGCGGTCTTTCGGCTGACGGGGCGCACTCCGCAACGCCGAACAATACCGCTTGGCATTCGAGCGAATCGGGATTCCCGGCATATTTCAAAATCGGATTGAAAGACGAGGAAGTGATTGCCGGAATCAATGTGTGGAACCTCAATGGAGCGTCTCCCTTTACCGGTCGGGGGGCTCGCGAAGTGGAAGTATATGTGGCGAATACGAGCCGTGACCTCTCGGAAGTACCTTTTACCGATGCCGATTGGACTCGTGTGACTGCACTCGAACTGGCGATGGCAGACGGGAAAGCGACATATACCGGCGAGCATTTCGATTTGGATATTATCGGAAAAATCAATTGGTTTGCACTCAACATACTCTCGAATCACAGCGACGGGACCGACCGTTTCGTCGGATTGAGCGAGATCCAATTAGTGCGTGGTGATGATGACCTGCCTACCGGAATTGCCGGCGAAACGGAATTTTCGTTGAACTGCCGTTGGAACGGAACGACGCTCTACGTAGAGAACCGGATGCCGGTACAGGTATCCGTATGCGACCTGCGGGGCGTGGTCTGCCTTTCCGAAACGGTAACGGGGGCAGCGGCATACGAACTCGGTGAATGGCAGCCGGGACTGTATATATTGACAATGGTTTCCGAAAATCGGAAAGAAATCCGTAAATTGTGGGTGAAATAACCAAAACACGGAACGCATGAAAAAATTCATCGGCATTATGCTTGGCGCGTGGCTCGCACTGTCGGCTTGTTCCGACGGTGCGATGCGTTCGCCCGACGGATCGGTACAGGCAGAGCTTTCTGCCGATGGCGGACAACTGACCTATCGGGTCGTCTACAAGGGGCTTCCGGTTGTCGGTGTTTCGCCGTTGGGGCTGGTAATCGACAAGGACACGTTGGGGTTGAACTCTACGCTGAAATTGACCGGCAGGAAAAGCATAGACGAAACATATCCGACGCGCGGATTCCATACCCGGGCAGTGAACCGGGCGGAAGAATATACCTATCGGGTGAATTCCTCCGGTGGCGAATTCGATTTGATCTGTCGTTTGTACGACGACGGATTCGCTTTCCGCTATTCCGTACCCGGGGAGGGGATTCGTATGCTCGACGACGAACTTTCGGGCTTCTCCGTCCCTGCCGGAATACCGGTCTGGTATCTGGAACGGGAGAGTGACTGGAAACTGAAAACGTATGCCGGCGAATGGTTGAGAACTCGTTCCGACAGCCTTTGTTCCATTTCGGCAACCGGTCCGGTGCAAGCCCCGGTATTGCTGTATGAATTGCCCGACGACCGTTATATGACTATTACGGAAGCGGCATTGTACGATTATAGCGGCATGCGTCTCAGAGCTTTTCCCGATGCTTCGTTGCGTGTCGATTTTACCGAACCCGGCGGATTTCCGATCGACGGGCGGATACTTACCCCGTGGCGCGTGATCGGACTGAACGATAATTTGAACGGTTTGGTAAACAGCGATCTGATAACCAATCTGAATCCGGCACCCGATGCGGAGTTGTTTGCCGATACCGGATGGATTGTTCCCGGACGCAGTGTGTGGAGCTGGTGGAGCGAATCGCCCGGATTCATGACGTTGCCTTACGAACGCAAGTTCATCGACGATGCGGTGGAATTGGGATATGAATATACGATTCTCGACGAGGGTTGGGAACGTTGGCGCGACAAATGGAATGATCTGAAAGCGATTTGCGACTATGCCCGTGAACGGAATGTCGGGGTATGGGTATGGAAACACTCCGATCAGTTGATCGACGAAAGCGACGATTATGCCACGATGCGCCATTTTCTCGACAGCGTGAAGCTGGCGGGGGCAGTAGGTCTGAAAATCGACTTTATGAACGGGGAAAGCAAACGGGTGATCGACTTCGACATCCGGGCACTGCAATTGTGCGCCGAACGCAAACTGTTGGTCGATTTTCACGGTTGCCAGAAGCCTTCGGGCGAATACCGCACCTATCCCAACGAGCTGACACGCGAAGGCATTCGGGGGTTGGAACTGAATAAAATGGATCAGCATCTGCCGGCTACGCACAATGTCGCATTGGTATTTACCCGCTGCATACTGAACAATGCCGATTATACGCCGGTCGGCTTCTCCAATCCGGGGACGACTTCATGGGCTCATCAATTGGCAACGGCGTATGCGTTCACTTCCCCGTTGGTGGTCGTGGCGGAGCATCCCGATTATCTGTTGCGCAATGCGGCGACGGCACCGGCTCTCCCTTTGATAAAGGCATTGCCGGCGGTTTGGGACGAAACCCGTATATTGCCCGGGAGCTCGGTGGCGGGGCGGGCGGTCATGGCACGTCGTTCGGGCGATACTTGGTATCTGACCGTATTGAACGGAAATCGCGCTGAAACGATTTCGGTCGATACCGGATTCTTGCCTGCCGGCAAATGGTCGCTTTATGCCGTGACGGATGTCCCGGAAATGCAACGGAGCATGGCGGCGGAAACAGATACGATTTCTGCCGGCGATAAATTGAACATACGGCTCAACTGCGAAGGCGGTTATGTCGCACAACTGACACCGCTGCCGTAAGCCCTACATTTGAAAACGATATTTTATGAAACGGACAACGATACTTCTCCTTACGCTTTTTATCTTCTCGTCCCTGCGGGCGGAACAACCGGCATATCCTCCTGCGTCGGGTGGCTGGGAGCAGATATTCGGGGATGAATTTGAGGCAGACAAGCTCGACCGCACCCTGTGGCAATATGAACACGGTACATACAATTCCGCGGGCGATTCGCGTCGCGACAGTGCGAATATCGCTGTTGCCGGCGGAGACCTGCGTATCTATATGCGCCGTACGGACGATGCTGCGAATCAGAAACTGAGATGGACATGCGGCTATATCTATACCCGGGAAAAATTCGGGCGCAATGTCTATTTCGAAGCCCGGATGAAGTCGCCGTTCATATCGGGGGTAAACAGTGCGTTTTGGCTTGTGACGCGCGATGTATTGCCCACTTCGTTCAACAACCGTTACGAAATAGATATAAACGAGATTCAGTACGATGTCGAGCGGAAACAGCAGGGTGCCCATTTGGCTTGGCACGACTGGAAAACCTACCAATATGCTACCGATGCTTCGGGCAATCAGGTAGACAATGCGTTGGGGGCGATGGAGTATTTCGATTCCGACGACTATCAGATCTGGGGATTGTGGATCGACGGGAACGATCAGTTTCATTACTACCTCAATGGCAGGGAGATTTGGGACGGCAAAACCCACAAGGAGCACAAACGCCAGTGGGATACGGGAATCGGTAAGATATCGCCGTGGGCAACGTTGGAGGAACAGCGGGCTTATGGCAAATATGCACAGAAAGATTGGAACTACCGGGGCGGATATACCGGAGAACTGATGCAGATTGCTTTCAGCAACATGATGATGCCCTCTGCGCTGACACCCGAAACCGACGATGCCGACGGCAGTTATATGTCGGTCGATTGGGTAAGGGTATATGTCCCCGCTTCGGAACGTTCGGTCGAACCGTTGTCCGATTTATCGGAAATACAACCCGAGGGAGAGGTGACGTGGAATGCCGATACGATGATATTGGGCAGTACGACTGTCCGTCTGCCGTTGCCCGAACCGATTTCGCTGGCGGTTGCCGACCGTCGTTATCTGGCATATACGGTAGCCACCGATACGGCTTTCGATTATACTGTGCGCGGCATATCCGATACGGGCGAGGAGATCGTGTCTTTTTCTTCGCACGGCGTATCCGACCATACATTGCGTTTCGGCGACAGGACGACATCGTCGCTGGCGGTCTATCCCTATGCCTTTTACCACGACCGTACGCTCGATACACCCGAACAGTTCCATGTGCATCGGCTCACCCCGATACTCAATGCCGACCAATGCGATACATGGAGTGTCGCCATATTCAATCGGCATGAGCAGATACCCGAAGTGGAACCTTTCTTCTACCCGAATATCGACGAGAGCGGGCAGACTTCGATCAACAACCAGTGGGCATTGAATGCCCGGAACATAAGTCATGCCGCAATCGTTGCATTCGAAGTGACGAACCGTTCGTTCGAGCCGTTGAAAATTTCCGATTGGCGTATAGGTGATTGCTTCCGTAGCGTGACTGCCGGAAAATCGTCCGAACCGTATGCCTGTACGGACGAAGTAAAACTGAAAACCGGAAACGATACGCTATCGGTACGCATCGAAGGCGATGCACGGGAATATGCTTTGACATATACTGCCAACGGCGTGCTGAAAAGTTGTACCGGGCTTTCCGCCGGGTGGAACCGGATTCCCGTATCGCCCGAGGCGACGACCGAATATGTCTTGCAATCGGTCACGGGCGACGACCGTACCGGTCGGGTCTCGGGCAGGACACAGATCATCGTGCCTGCATCCGGCGATGATAAACTCTATCCGGCTTACGATACCTATATACAGGAGAACAACCCCACAGCCGATTTTTCGGAATCGCACTCTTTGGTACTGAAAACCGACCGGCAATATATTCGGGAAGGCTATATGGAATATGACATCAGCCGTTATACCGATCCGGTGCGGTCGGCTACGCTCTTTCTCTATCTCTCGACAGCCGAGTTGGGCGCATTGCCGGCGACCGTAGCCGTATCGAATATCGAACCGTCCGATGTCCGTCCCTATTTATGGAAAGACCGTTCCCATTGGGTAAAAGAAAATGAAAGCGGACGGTTTGTCGTTTCCCGTGCTGTTCCGGGGTATTACGGCGTGGAGGTGACCGAGGCTTTGAACCGGGCGATTATGCGGGGCGATAAAACGTGTGCATTCAAACTGGCGGTTGTCGATGGCGATCGGAATGCGCTGCTTACCTTCCAGCAGTATCGCAACAACCGTCTCGACCGTTCGCCGCATCTTGTGGTTACCCCCGATTCGCAGACTTTATTGGGCGAAGAACATACAGCCGAACTTATATTCGATACGTTCGTAGCCCAACAGGGGGTAGGTAGTACGCCGGGCAGTGCCAATGGCGAAAATTATCTTTGGTTGAAAAACCGCAACTCGTCGTGGGGCAGGGATGCCTACCTTTCGTTTGCCTTACCCGAATCTGTGCAACCCGGTACGGCGGCTCTGAAATTGCGCTTATTCAGTATGCAGGATGCCGACCGGTATGTTTTCGTGCGGTTGGAAGGCCGTCGAGAGGCGGCGATCGACCGGTTGTCGTGGGACGATGTGCCCGACGGCTTTTCCGAAATAGGCTGGATCGCAGTCGATACCACCGATGTGGGGAAACAGCTCTCGTGGGATGTTTCCGATTTCGTAGCACAGCAGCGTTCGTCGGGGAATATCCGGCTTACCTTTCGCCTGTCGGTCGTTTGCGGCAGTGTCAATGCGTTCCTGAAATTCGATCAGGGGCATGGCAATGCTACCCCCTCCGATATGCCGCCGACGCTCGTTTGCCGTTCGATAGACAGAACGTCACAGACCCTGTTGCCGACACTCCATCAGCAAGGGAAGATGCTGACCGCCAATCCGGTTTCCGACAGTTTCGTATTGACCGATCCGGCAGATGTCGAATCGCTTTACCTCTTCTCTCTCGATGGCGCATGTCGGGCTTATTGGCAGGGAGGGGCGGCTTGTTACTCGATAGGTCATCTGCCTGCATCCGTATATTTGCTGGTGGTGAACCGTTCGGACGGTTCGCGGGTAGTGGAACGGTTGGTGAAACAGTAGTGCGGTTTTTCCCGTTCCATTCTGTTTCCCGACGTATGTTTTAATCGCCGGATTAGGGGTTGTCATATCTGTAATTTATATACACTGCAATTGCTGTGGGCAGACTATCTTTGCATCGGTAAAAATAAAAAGCACACTTCGGATGCAGACGAACAACAGGATAGCCCCGATACAGGCGAAAGAGCGATTTGTCATACTCGATGCGTTGAGGGGATTCGCATTATTGGGAATTTGCCTTGCCAATTTCCCCGAATTTTCACTTTATACATTCCAACCGGCAGAAGTGACGGCGGCAATGCCTTCCGCTGCGATCGATCGGGTGGTACGGTTTGTTCAATATCTTTTCATCGATGGCAAATTTTATACGATTTTCTCGATCCTCTTCGGTATAGGTTTCTCAATCATCATAGCCAATGCCGAGCGGAAAGGAGCGAACGGATTTAAAATTTTCTACCGGCGCATGTCGGTACTTGCTTTGATCGGATTCTTACATCTGATGCTGCTGTGGAGTGGCGATATATTGTTGCTTTATGCCATAGCCGGAATGCTCTTGCCGCTGTTCCGTCGGCTTTCCGACCGGATGCTGCTTTCAGTTTCCGCTTTATTCATTTTTGTTCCCGTGTTGATCGAATGGAGTACGGGAATGGCACAGATCAGTTTGTCGGCGTGGGCTTCCGACCTGCAATGGCATTATTGCGCCAAGTACGGTATTACGGAAGAAAATTTCGGGGTATGGCTCCGGGATGCGCGGAGTTATGCCGGTGTTTTCCAATTTCTGATACAAGGTGCGTTCGAGCGGATGTGGGAATTTCTCGAAGGTCATAGGCTGTTGAAAGTGATGGGGCTTTTTCTGCTGGGGGTTTATATCGGACGAAACCGGATTTATGCCGGTTTGGCGTGTCACCGGAAAGAGATAGGGCGGACAGGGACGATCTCGCTGCTTGTCGGGCTGCCTCTATCTGTCGTGTATGCGTGGGATTCCGTCTCCGGGCATCCGTTCGGCGATACCGTGGCTTCGCTTCTTTATGCTGTGAGCGTAGTGCCTATGGGTATATCCTACATGGCAGGAATGGCATGGCTCTTTATGAAATACGAAACGTCGGGAATGTGGCGGTATATTGCCGCTCCCGGACGTATGGCATTGACCAATTACATCGGTCAGTCGCTTATCGGTATCTTGCTCTTTTACGGAATCGGTTTCGGTTGGGGTGCATCGGTCGGATTGGGAACGACCGAACTGATTGCTTGCGGTGTTTTTGTTGTGGAGCTCTTGTGCAGCCTTGCATGGCTTCGTTATTTCCGTTATGGTCCGTTGGAATGGATCTGGCGGATGCTTACTTACGGGGAGTACTTGAAGATCAAGAAAGAGATATAGCTGTTTGTTGGAAGAATCCTTTTTACGATAGCGATCACTCCCGATAAAAAGAAAGGGGTTGTGTCGAAATGAACTGCCCCCCCCAAAAGTTTTTTGTCCAACTTTTGGGGGGCAGTTCAGTTTGTGACAATTATTTTCCGGGTGTTGTTATACCGGAAATTCATTTCGCTTAATTCCGTTTTATCATGCGGTAGCATGCGGTGGAGTTGTCCGAAAGCAATTGAACGAAATAGATACCGGGGGCAAGGTGCGATGTTTCGATAACCGGTTCCATGATTCCGCTTTGGTATGCCAGAGTTCCCGTCGCGGAGTAGATACGCACTTGCCGGGGCATTTCGCCCGAAAGGCAGATGCGATCGGAAAACGGGTTGGGATAGGGTGCGGAAAATGAGTTGCCGTTCGTTTCCGAAATTCCTGTCGGGGCGTTTTCGGGCATAGCGATGATCTGCGGGTGCAGCGATGTCGCCTCTTTCGAATGGAAACTCATGACGGCAAGACCGCCCGATACCACTTTCAACCGGAATGTTATCCATTTTGTTCCGGCTTCGCGTTGCTGTTTCACCCACGGAGTGATATTCCAATAGAGGTAACGGTTCAGATCGTGCGGATACATACACACGGTATCGATCGGTTCGAACCCTTCGGGGCGCGTAGCCCAAGTCCATGTATCGTAGTTTCCGGGCTTGGCTCCGATTTCGATATAGTGCAGATCCTGCCGGTCTATATTTCCCGAATAGACTTGTTTGAAGCAGTAGGCGCGAAAAAACAGGTCGCCGTTCCCGTCCGGCAGATCTTCAAGGTTGAATGTAAGAAAACCCTCCCGGGAATATTTGTCGGTCGAGGTCTTTACCTCGATCGTTTTGGCTGTTTCGTAATCTTTCACTACCGTTTCGTGTACGTAAGTATCCTTTTCGGGAAGCACGGTAAATTCGGCGCAGGCGATCTTTGCATTGCCGATACATTCGCCTTCGCTATTTTCCGCGTCGGATACGTGGGTAGGGCGAATGGTGATGCTTCCGGTTTCGGGGGCACTGACTTCCACTAACAACGGGCTTGTTTCTATATTTTCGATTGTGTGTGATGTACCATCGGCTTCGTAGCTCATCTTCCACGGTGCGTGTCCGGTAAAAGAAAACGATACATACGCCTTATCTCCGGCAGTTATTGCCGGGGTCATTGCCTCGACCGTAACACGGGGTAGCGACTTTTCGGGCAGAGAAACGATCTGGGGACGTAACGACGTAGCCTCTTTCGAGTGGAAACTCATGACGGCAAGACCGCCCGATACCACTTTCAGCCGGAACGTAGCCCATTGTTTGCCGGCTTCGCGTTGCTGTTTCACCCACGGAGTGATATTCCAGTAGAGATAGCGGTTCAAGTCGTTCGGGTACATACACACGGTATCGATCGGTTCGAAGCCTTCGGGGCGTGTAGCCCATGTCCATGTGTCGTAGTTCTCGGGTATGGCACTGATCTCGATGCGGTGAATATCCTGAATATCTTTGTTGCCCGAATAAACCTGCTTGAAACAATAGGCGCGGAAAAACAGGTCGCCGTTCTCGTCCGACAAATCTTGGAGATTGAACGTGAAAAACGATTCGCGGGAATTTTTGTCGTTCGAAGTCTTCACTTCGGTCGATCGTGTCGTTTCATAATCTTTGTCGAGCGATTCGTGGATGTAGGTATCTTTTGCCGGCAGGATCGAAAACTCCGAACGGGCGATGACTGCCTGCCCGTAACAAGCGCCTTCGTTACAATCTGGATTGGAAACGAGGGTGGGGCGGACTGTCAGAGAGCCGCTTTCCGGTACATCTACCTCCACTAACAACGGATTTTGCATGAGATCGATATTCTCGACGGTCGTGGCGTTACCGTCTACCTCGTAGGTCAGATTCCACGGGGAGTGACCTTTGAACGAGAAACGTACATACGCTTTGTCCCCGTTCGAAACGGCGGGCGTTTGTACCTCGGCGGTTGCGCTCACCTCTACATCTCCCAATATTTCTTCTAATGCGTCGGTTGCGATTTCTGCCAGTTTACGTTGAATATATTCAGCCGATCCGCGACGGGGATGCCAACCCGACGTAATGCCGTTGATCGTTTTCGTATCTTGTGCATAGGGGACGCTCGGATGCTGTCCGTCTACGGTCTCGTCATTGGAAAATCCGATCTGCTCGTCGAATTTGATCAGCGGCAGATTCCATTTTGCCGCCAGCCGCCGAACCGACTCGTTGTAGGTAGGACGTGCATCGTGCCAGTGTGTACACAATACGATCACGGCAGGTTTCCCGTTTTCCGTTCCGTAATATTTCGATTGCGGATTATCTTTCAGATTCCGGCAATCGTCCGTGTATTTACGGATTACATAATCGTAAGCGACGGAATAGTTGTCGGTCGGGAATGAATATTCCGAATAATCCGCTTTCAGGACGCTTTCGTCCAATACATTCTGTTCGTGAACGTGCATGATGACAAACACGTCGGTACGGTCTAACTCATCTACGGTGTAGAATGTGCCGTCTGCCATTCGGTTGGCAGTATGGTAGATCGCTTCGCCGCCTACCGCTTTGTTGATCGGGGTAGCGTTGAACGACTGGCACATCAGTTCGAACCATCCGTTTTGGGGTATGGCGAAAGACGCTCCGCTAAGCATGATGGTCGGTTGGTTTGCCGAATGCAGTTGAGCGAAAATAAGTCCGCAGAAAAAAAGAAGCAACAGATTTTTCTTCATGATATTATGCGTTTTATTAAAATACAATTCGGATGCACGGGGAGATAAGGCATCCCGGTCGTGAGCCGACCCGGAAACTCCTTATCTGTTGCAAAGATACTGCAAATCGAGAGCAGAGACACCAAACTTGTTTGAGAGGTCTATGCCGAGATGCCGCTTATCTTCTACAAAGATACTGCAAAT
The DNA here is from genome assembly GCA_900538555.1 of uncultured Porphyromonadaceae bacterium. GTDB lineage: Bacteria > Bacteroidota > Bacteroidia > Bacteroidales > Barnesiellaceae > UMGS27. The sequence continues at coordinate 86,756 of UPYI01000001.1, read as the reverse complement.
CGAGAGCAGAGACATCAAACTTGTTTGAGAGGTCTATGCCGAGATGCCGCTTATCTTCTACAAAGATAGATATATCCGCGTTTGGATAATCTGTGGAATCGCCGAGATCTCGTAAACGTTTACGGATATAGCGAAGTATGCTTCGTCTCCATTTTAAACATGCTAACGCACCGAAAAAGGGTTGTACCGAAATTTTCATTTCGACACAACCCCTTTTTATTAATAGTCAGATCGGTTTATTTCTTGATAAAGCGGACTACGCTGTTACCGCCTTTTACGAAATAAACGCCGTTGCTCAGGTGGGCAACCGACAAGATCCCGTCGGCAACCGCTCCGTTGAATACGCAAGCGCCGCAAGCATTGTAGACCGATACGGCATTGGCTCCTTCGATATGGAGAACATCTGTTGCTACGGCAGGATATACTTTAAGACCGGCTGCCGATTCGATGGCTTCGATAGCGGATGATCCCGAATACGATTGGATCAGACGGGGATAGTATGAGCCTGAATCGACACGGGTTTCGCCGTCGCGGATATATTCTTTGATCTGGCGGAAACGGAGAGAGGGCCATACGTCTCCGACTTTCGTCGCATTCAGTACGAAGCGGAATACGAGATCGCTCTTGCCGGCAGCTTTCTGTTCTTTTACATATTTGGTTACATCGAATTTGATGAACTGATCTTTCAATTCATTCGTAGCTTTTGATGTAGCGACCAGAACGTCGTTATCGCTCGACGGACGGGTAGCCCAAGTCGTGGTGTTGTCGTAAGTCCAGCCCACGACATCGTAAACCGTGATACCGATTCCTTCTTCGCCCAGATCGTCGGAAGTATAGGAATTGGGATTCAGCGTTCCGTCGGATTGTTTGGCAGCTAATTTTTCGCCTACAAGATAAATGCACAACGTAATTTCGTTTCCATCGTTGCTGATTTTATCGAGCGGGAAGTTGATGAAAGCCTCACGTACATAGTTCGGTTGTGCTTTCAGTTCGAAGTTCCAGTTACTCTGGCTGTTCCAGAGAGTCAAAGCCTGATTGCCTTGATTGACAAAGCCGTTGTGGATACACATGATCGTATCGGGAGCCAATACGGATTCTTGTGCGGTTGCATTGCCGAAAGCGGCAGCTACCAGAAGCAGGGGTAAAAATGCTTTTTTCATACAATAAAACGTTTTAGTGAATAATAGATTGTTTAATTATTTTTCTTGTAATCGGATTTCCGTTACTGTCGAGATGCAACAGATAGATCCCGTCGGGGAGATGTCCCGTCTGTAAAATCGTTTCACCGGCATCCAGAATGGTGGTGACTAACACTCGCCCGGTCAGGTCGGTCAGCCGGGCTCGTCCTTGTTGCCCGCAACGGATCATAATGTATTCGTTACACGGGTTCGGATAGATGCGACAGGCTATCGTTGCATCTGTTATCGAACTGCTCGGGAATGCGTCCGACTCGATGAACAGCAGAGCCGGTTCATTCTTTCCGCTTTCCGTCGATGCGAACCGGCACAGGGCATCGCCGCCTCCGGTTATTCTCAAACGGAAAATGCAGTATGTTTGTTTTTCCGACCGGCACGCTTCGACGAATCGTGTCACATCCCAGGTCAGATAACTGCCGGCGGAGGCTTGCGAAACCGTTTTTTCTCCGATCGCTTCGAAGGCGACTTGTTCCCGGTCGTTCCATGTCGGTATTTCGACAAGCGGATCGCTGTTCCCCGAAAGTTCGATCACCGGACGCAGGTCTTTATCTATCTGCGACAAGTAGATACGGAACATATATTTGTCGTGTTCGCCCGAAATGGCAGATAGCGGGAATCGGAGATATATTTCGCGGGTCCATCCCGAAGCCGTTTTCAGGTCGAGCGTTTTGCTTTTTGCATAATCCTTTTCGGGGGTATTCTCTTGAATGTACGTATCTGCCGACGGACGTATCGAGTCGTTGGCGATAAATACCCTTATTTCGCCCGATGTATCGCCCGTCGCGTTTTCGGCATCGGAAACACCGGTAAGACGAATTTTGAAATTATCCGTCCGTTCACTATTCAAATCCCCGACGTAGGGCGATGCGGCAATGGGGTCGGTGACGTATGTTTCTCCGTCGATATCGAATGTAAGTTGCCACGGGGCTTTTCCCCACAAGTCGGTTTGTATCCGTACCGGGTCGCCCGCGAAAACAGCCTGCTCGTTTGTCTCGATAGCGGCTCGGGTGTAGACACCTTGATGCAATACTACCTGCGACGATAGGTTCGTACCGTCGGTAAGTTGCAATGTGATTTGCCGGCAGTCGTCGGGCAGGGGAATTTCAAACTCGAACGGATAGTTCGGATCGGATACCATACCCGTAGTCCCGTCCTCTAATTCGTAGTGGAGGTTCAGACTGGCATAAGTTCCTTTCGGAGCCGAAGAATAGGCGTAGGCGTAGCGATGACCTTTACCGAAATTGAGGATCATGGCTTCACCGGAAAGTCCTGTAAAGTAACCTCGGTCGATATTCCATTCCGTATGGTTGGAAAGCATGGCATCCTGCAATGATGTCTTTACCGTACATCCCGAAACCTCGATAGCGGTAATTCCTTGGGCTGGAACATGCACGCTCAACTGTTGCCCCGATATGGAGGCGTTGCCGGTTGCCGTCTCGTTATTGGTAAAGCAGCGGGCTATGTTGCCGTTTTGCACAGGCGCAAGATCGTGCGACAACGTGTACACGGCATCTACGGCTTTATCCGATTGGTTGCAGAAAGCGAAATAGAGGCTGTTGCCCTTTCTGGCGGAGATATGGTTCAACTGAGGGTCGCCTCCGCTCAAAAGTCCTTTCGGCATATAAAGCACGATGCTGTCGGTTCCGTAGAACGAACCGTGCCCGTAGTAGGTGCGTCCCTGCAAATAGGCGAATGCTTCGACAAATTGCGAACCGAAATCGATACGACCGTTCGACAAGGCGTAAGCATCCGACACCAAGTAATCGAGCAACAACGAAATCATAGGCCATACATGGCTGTAATGCATCGACGTGCAAGTCAGTTCCTCCGGATTGCGCAATGGGAAGTCGGCTTTCTCATATACCGTTGTGCGGTCGGTATTGATGTGGTAGCCGGGGAAATTGAGATAGCGTCCGATGATAGCCGAACGTGCTATTTCGCGCAGATAGCCGTCGCCGGTGAGCGAGGCGATACGCAGCATATACGGCGCATGGTGTGCCATAAATACCGCCCGATGCGACAGGCTGGTGGACGAAGCCTCCGTGTGTAAGCCGGCGGCAGACAGGCTCCATGCTTCCACGGTCTCTTCTGCGATAGGCATAGGAGTGAGCGACGGGTTGTTATAAACCGGGGCTTTGTTACCTTGATTCACCGTGATGCGCCGGTCGGGAACTGCCGGGCTCATCCAAAGGTAGCGGGCAAACCGCCGCGCCCCTTCGTGGGCTGCTTGCAAAAATTGTTCGTTGCCGGTCGTTTCGTACATCTCGTACAGTTCGATCCACTTCGGGGCGTAAGCCGACCAGAACGGCGAACGGCTGTGGTCGGTATAGCTGAACTCCGTCTCTTTGTTGTCGATCCGGTGTCCGATATACGTTTGTGCTCCGCCGGCGGCTTGGGTCAGGTATTCTTCTTTTCCGCTGGCACGGTAGAGGGCAAGCCGGTCGCGCCAGCTCTTCTCATGGGCGGAGTTGCTCAGTTTCGATTGTTTGTCGATAGCCGTTTGCAACAGGAACGGGTGCGTCCCGTTGGTCATTTCAAACAGTGCCGCCGCTTCCGAGCTGCGTATGCAGGGCGATCCCAAAGTATTGCCGGCATTCTGTCCGCCCGCTCCGCTGGTAGGAACGAGGGCAAACAGGTCTTGGTCGCGCGACAGCATGTATTCGATCACAGGCAAAGCCCGTTCCGAAAATATCGTTTCATCCTCGGTAGCGAAAGCGATGTTCAGCGCGTGCATGGCAGACGTGTTCCGTACCGAATTTTTCACATCGGTATTGTACGACGAACCTTTCAGTTCCGAATCGAACTGACTGTACGGGCTCATGCCGTATTCCACCATATTTTCGAACGTTTCATTTAACGAACCTAAACGGTTGTTTCTTGGAAACTCTCCGAATCCGAACAGACGTTGGGACAGATCGGCATACGTATCGGAAATGGATTTGGCGGTAACGAACAGCCGATAGCTGAACGAGATTTGGTCTGAAACCTTTTTTTTCGATCGGGCACTTCCCATGATCGGAGCGAAGACCATCGGTTGCGCGAATCCTGTACGGTTGCGCAGGGCGACTCCGAACCCGCTTCGGTTGAATGTCGGTAACAGTTCGAAATCGGATTCCTCCCGATCGGCTGCCACTCCGTAGGTAACACCTTCACGGGTGACCATCGTAGCCGGCAGCGTACAATGATATTCGGGGGTGAGGTAGCAATCCTGCGGGAAAATGCGGTCGGTCCAGATCAGCGGTTGCCATAAATCGGCTGCCTCGTCTGCCGGACAAGACGGTGCGCCGTAGTACCCGATCGAGAAACAGCCGGCATCGAGTACGGTGACTTCGGCTTGAAGCACCGGCTCGCCATCACCTTCGGGCAGGGTCAGAGTCGAAGTGATCGTAAACTCTCCCGATTGGGAATACTCGAATGCAATCCGGTTGCCGCCGGTCTGTTGGAAACTGTCCGCACTTCTCAGGCGGATGAATCCGGCTTGGTTGTTGAATAAATTATGTACCCCGTTCCAACTCACGGCGTAGTAGTTTGCCGAGTTGCTTTCGGGCAGGGCGGTCATTGCAGGAGCAATGGCATTGCCGGTCGATTTGTATAACACCAGAAAGGTCGGTGTAAAATGGGCGGAACATCCGCTCTCTTTTTCTGTAAGTGTGAAACTCGTTTTGTCCGTATCCAACACGAGGGCATACCGGTTGTTCTCCAACCTCAGGTTCTCGCCGTAAGCAGAGCTTGCGGCAAGCAGGATGGCGAGTCCGGTCAATATGTGTTGCAATACTTTCATCGTTGTTTCTCTCTGGTTTATTTACGGATTAAAGATGTTTTTCGAATATTTAGTTTGGCTTCCAGTACTCTCGATTCGATCGGGGAGTCGGGATTCTTGATCTTCTGCACCAGTACTTCGGCAGCGGCGCGACCGATGTCGAATGTCGGTTGGGCAACGCTCGACAGACCGATGATACGACCGATCGGCGACTCCGAAAAGCCGACGATACCCATTTCTTCGGGAACTTTGATACCCCGTTCCCTCAATTCCAGAAATGCGCCTACCGCTACCGGATCGTTTACGGCGAATATGGCATCCGGTTTCTGTTTCAGGTTCAGCAGGTAGTTCAGCCCGATTTTCGCTTTGTCCTGCTGTACGCCGACGTGCATGATCAGACGCGGGTCTACCGGAATGTCGTATGCTTTCAACGCATCGAGGTATCCTTGCATACGCCCTTTGGTGATCGACAGATGTTCGTTTCCGGCGAGATGGGCGATATGCCGGTATCCGCACTTGATCAGATGTTCGACAGCCTTAAAAGCCCATTTGTGATCGTCGATAGTAATGCGGCTGGCATTCAGGTCTTCGATTACGCGGTTTACGAAAACGATCGGCATACCTTCGCTCAACAGTCGCTGGTAGAGGTCGTAGTTCTTCGATTCTTTCGTTACCGAGATAATCATACCCTCGACCATATTGTTTTCGAGCATTTCCACGTTTTTCCGTTCCAGTTCCGACGATTCGTTCGACTGGCAGATCAACACCTGATAGCCGAGCGGATTTACCACTTCTTGTATACCTATGATAATCTCGGGGAAAAAGAACGTGATGAATTCCGGAACTACCACACCGATCAGATTGTTTTTATTTTTGAGCAGATTACGGGCGTAGATATTGGGTTTGTAGTGCATCTTTTTCGCCATAGCCAATACGCGCTCCCGAGTATCGGGTTTAATCTCCGGGCTGTTCGTCATGGCGCGGGACACGGTTGCGATCGAAATCCCTAAGGCTTCCGCTATGTCTTTGATGGTGGTTTTCATGAATATTTAAGTCCCAATAGTTAGTAATCATTGCAAAGAAACAAAAAAGGATTCTTTTATATAATATGTAGAATATAAAATGTCGTAAACGTTTACGAATAATACCAAAAACGAATGGGAAAGAATTAAATCTTTGATATACTTTTACATCCGAAAAAAATTGAAAACCATGAAACATCTCATCTTTATCGGTCTTATTTGTACATGCGGTTCTTTATTCGCACAGGAGCGTATATCCGTGGCAAGCGATTCGTTGCGGCTGGAATGGAGCAGCGACGGGCAAGACTGGCATCTTCAAAAAATCGAATTGGCGAATGGGGCAGTGATCGCCGGCAATGCGATACCGGGCGTACAATCTGTTCTGTATACTGCCGAACAACCCGATATGCAACCGTCGGAAACATTCCGTACCAATCGTAATATCCCGTTTCCCGAAAAAGTATTCCGTTATCCGGCACGGGCATGGGAAAGCAATGTGTCGCAAGTCGCTCTGAATACGGCAGGCGAATGTTTTTCCGTGGACAGTTATAAATTGGTATCCCGCTCTCCTCTGACATTCGAAGCGGCTACCGATGCCGGTACGCTCCGTATTTCGTGGCGTGTGGAAGGAAATCAGATTCTGGTACGGCAGGACTTTACCGCATCGAAAGACGGTTACTATTCCGTTTCCACTCCGGCGATATTTACGACCGGTGCGGACAAGATACGGCGGGCGGTGATACCCGGCTATCTCAATTCCGATGAGGTGAGCGACGACTTCGTCTCGGCATACGGTTACGGGCATTATATCCCCGATCGTCCCGTTATCTATCAAGACCGTTGTGCCACTACACCCGTATCTATTCTGTCGGGCGAGCAGGTAACCGTAGCTGTGGCTCCCGAAGCGGAATATCCGCGTAAGCCGCACGATGCGATCAAAAGTACCCATTTCGATTGGAACGTCGGATATGCGATGATGAACCGCCGGAACGATTTGACCCCGTCGCTTTGGTATCCGGTACTCGGACAACCGAAATCGTTTCTGAAAGCCGATGAGAATATCCGGTTTGAATACCGCTATATCGTGTCGTCGCAAGATTGGTACACGGTGTATCGGGAAGCCGTGTACGATGTGTTCGACTTTGAGAAAACACGCGAAGTGACCAACCGGCAATCGTTGATCGATCGGGTATTGAAAATGTACCGTTATCTTGCCGATGTAAAAACATCGAGATTCCGTCAAGCCGAATGCGAAGACCTGATGATCGGTGCGCAGGATTATATGGGCGGTGTGGCAGGCTCGGACAAAGATGCGATGAAAAATTCCGACTACGGTGCTATGTGGATGCTGGGCACGCTCACTTCCGACTCGCTGTTGTTGCGCGATGTCTTGCCGTATGCCCGCAATTTCAAGATGAAACAGATTTATACCGATCCGGAATCGCCTTATTGCGGTGCGGTGAAAGGACAATATTACCTGTGGAAAAGCCGCTCATGGGCGGAAGAGTGGGGGCAGCATATCGAGCCGATAGGGGTTACTTACTACGCTTTGATCGACTTGGGCAACATCCTGCTCTTTTCGCCGAAAGATAAGGAAGCGCGGCAGAACATGCGTCTGGCTGCCGACTATCTGCTTTCTGTCCAAAAAGCCGATGGCAGCTGGGAAATCGGTATCGACAAGAAAGACGGAAGTACGATATACCCCGATTTACAGGATTTGCGCCCTACCTTCTACGGGTTGATCGTTGCTTACGACATATTGAAAGACAAGAAATATCTGGATGCCGCAGTGAAAGGTGCCGACTGGTTTATCGAAAAAGCCGTGAATACCGGACGCTTTATCGGCGTATGCGGCGATACCCGCTTTTCGCCCGACTTTGCGACAGCCCAAAGTGTTCAGGCTCTGTTGGAAATGTATCGGATTACCGGGCAGGAAATCTATCGGGACGCTGCCTTGCAGACGGCAAAATACTACACGACCTACATCTATACCTATCCGAGCGGGCTGACCGAAATGCAGACGCATCGTAAACAGCATTTGCCGGCATGGGGATTCACTCAGGCAGGATTGTGTTTCGAACATGCCGGAACTATCGGTTCGTCCAATACGCGGGGTCCGATTCTTCTGGCGAGCTTTGCCGGCTTGTTTACCCGGTTGTACGGGATGACGGGCGATACCTTGTTTATCGACATGGCGCGTGCTGCGGCTAACGGACGGGACGGATTTGTCGATCCGAAAACCAGTGTCGCCTCATACTATTGGGATTCGTTCAATTCCGGTCCGGGGGCTTATCCCCACCACGCATGGTGGCAGATCGGTTGGATCATGGACTATCTGGTATCGGAAGCCGAGGTAAGAAGCGAAGGTGCTGTATCATTCCCTCGCGGATTTATTACTCCCAAAGTAGGACCGCACCGGACATTGGGTTTTGCTCCCGGAAAAATAAACGGGAAGAAAGCGCGGCTTATTCTGTCCGATCATTTGATAACGAACGAAAATCCTTCGTGCGAATGGCTCACTGCCGTATCGGGTAAGACTCTTTATGTGATCGTGATGAACAGCAGCAACGAACCCGTTACCACCCGGATGAAGGTGGATGGAACCGAAGTGAATGGAAAACGTCGTTGGACGAAAGATCTGTCGGGAGTGGAATTGCCTCCTTTCGGATTGAAAATTTTTGAAATCAGGTGATCTCGTAGGTATGAAATACGAGATGAGGGAATAAAGATTGGTTCAGGTAATGCGAAGGGGTTGTATCGACGTATCGATGCAACCCCTTTTCGGTGCGTTAGAATGTCTAAGATGCAAGGTGCAGAGGATGAGGGCGACAGGAGTTTACTAACGTAAACGACTTAGCCCGAACTCCGATGGTAACACAGCAGATTGGGCATTATGGCACATCGTCTTTTCAATTTGTCAGACGGTAGCTTTCGCCGTTTTTTCTTTGCTGAATTTGGTTACGGTTTCGACCAGCATCTCGGACGTAGTTACACCCGATTTTCTCCAAAGTACCTCTCCTTTGTGGAAAAGTATCAGTGTCGGCACCGATTGTATTTTGTACTTGGCAGATAGTTTTTCCTCTTTGTCTACATCGACGGCTATCACTTCCGCACAACTGCCTATTTTCTTTTTCACATCTTCCAGAATCGGCTTCATGGTTTTGCAGGGGCCGCACCATTCGGCGAAGAAATCGACCAGAACCAACTTGTCCGAATCGATCAAAGTTTCGTATTTGCTCATGATGTTGTTGTTTTGTAGTCCGACAGGTCGCTTTTCGGACGATACCTGTTTCGGACAAAAGTTCGACAATGTTTTAATAATCGCTTAGTATCTAAACAACTGCAAAAACAATTCTGTTTAGCCTGCATCTCCGTTTTTTATCTCCCGAAAAAAGTTTTTTCGATAAGAGTTTGGGAACGAATACGTTTCCGATCCGGTGGTCGGGCGGGTGTCGGAAGAACCGATATTTTGTCGTACCTTTGTCACCGCAATAAATCACGCAACATAATCCTATAATTAATTTGTATGGAATTACAACATTTTAAAGAAGGCGTTTGGAACAAGGAAATCAATGTAACCGATTTCGTAAAAACCAACCTCACTCCTTACTGTGGAGACGCCTCTTTCTTATCCGGTCCTACGGAACGCACGAAAAAAATCTGGAATCTTTGTTTGGATGCACTTGCCGAAGAACGTGCCAACAATGGCATCCGCGCGATCGATCCTGTGACGGTATCGACCATTACATCGCACAAGGCGGGCTATATCGACAAAGAGAACGAACTGATTGTCGGGTTACAGACCGACGAACTGTTGAAACGCGCCATCAAGCCGTTTGGCGGTATCAATGTAGTAGCAAAAGCATGTAGAGAAAACGGAGTGGAAGTAGACGACCGGGTAAAAGATATTTTTACCCACTATCGCAAAACACACAACGACGGCGTATTCGATGTATATACCGAAGAAATTCGTTCGTTCCGTTCGTTGGGTTTCCTCACCGGTCTTCCCGATAATTACGCCCGCGGACGTGTGATCGGCGACTATCGCCGGTTGGCACTTTATGGAGCCGATCGTCTGATCGAAGCCAAGACGAACGATTTACGTTCGCTTACCGGTCCGATGGACGAAGCGCGGATCCGTTTGCGCGAAGAAGTTGCCGAACAGATCAAGGCGTTGAAAGAGATCAAGGTGATGGGCGAATATTACGGACTGGAACTGGGACGTCCGGCATATACGGCGCAAGAAGCCGTACAATGGGTATATATGGCATATCTGGCAGCTGTAAAAGAGCAGGACGGTGCAGCCATGTCGCTCGGAAACGTGTCGTCGTTCTTGGACATTTATATCGAATACGAATTGTCGAAAGGCTTGATCGACGAGAACTTTGCTCAGGAATTGATCGACCAGTTTGTTATCAAATTGCGTATGGTGCGTCACCTGCGTATGAATTCGTACAATGAGATCTTTGCCGGCGATCCCACTTGGGTAACCGAATCGATCGGCGGACGCTTCAACGACGGACGGGTGAAAGTAACAAAAACATCGTTCCGCTTCTTGCAGACGCTTTATAACTTAGGTCCGTCGCCCGAACCCAATATGACGGTGCTGTGGAGTCCCGAACTGCCCGAAGGATTCAAGAACTTCTGTGCAAAAGTTTCGATCGACACCTCTTCTGTCCAATACGAAAACGACGATCTGATGCGTTCGGTACGTCATTCCGACGATTACGGAATCGCCTGCTGCGTATCGTTTCAGGATATCGGACGTCAGATTCAGTTCTTCGGAGCCCGGGCAAACTTGGCAAAAGCCCTGTTGCTGGCAATAAACGGCGGACGTTGTGAAAACACGGGTACGGTAATGGTAAAAGGCATTCCCGTATTGTCGGGCGATGTTTTGAATTACGATGAGGTACTGGCAAACTACAAAGTGGTATTGAAAGAGATCGCACGCGTGTACAACGAAGCGATGAACATCATTCATTACATGCACGACAAATACTATTACGAAAAAGCGCAGATGGCATTTGTCGATACCAATCCCCGTATCAATTTGGCATACGGAGCGGCAGGATTGTCGATTGCAGCCGATTCGTTGTCGGCAATTAAATATGCAAAAGTAACCGCACACCGTAACGAAATAGGTCTTACCGAAAGTTTCGATATCGAGGGCGAATTCCCGTGCTATGGAAACGATGACGACCGGGTAGACCAGATAGCTGTGGATCTGACGCACTATTTCAGCACTGAATTGGGCAAACTTCCGGTGTATAAGAATGCACGTCCTACCTTGTCTATTCTTACGATCACTTCGAACGTGATGTACGGAAAGAAGACCGGTGCTACACCCGATGGACGTAAAAAAGGCGTAGCTTTCGCTCCGGGTGCGAATCCGATGCACGGACGCGATACCAAAGGCGCAATAGCATCGTTGAGTTCCGTATCGAAAATCAATTACAACGATGCGCAGGACGGTGTGAGCAACACGTTCTCGATTGTTCCCAAATCGCTTGGTGCAACCGAAGAAGACCGTATAGACAATCTGGTCTGCATGATGGACGGATATTTCAGCAAGGGAGCGCATCACCTCAATGTGAATGTGCTGAACCGTGAGATGCTGGAAGATGCGATGGAACACCCCGAAAAATATCCGCAACTGACTATCCGCGTTTCGGGATATGCCGTTAATTTCGTGCGGTTGAGCCGCGAGCATCAGTTGGAAGTCATTTCGCGCAGTTTCCACGAGAAGATGTAAAAGCGATGATAAAAGTACATTCATACGAAAGTATGGGCACATTCGACGGGCCGGGTATCCGGCTCGTCGTTTTCCTGCAAGGTTGTAACTTCCGCTGTCTCTATTGTGCCAATCCCGATACCATATCGGCTGAGGGTGGGACACCGACAGACCATGAGGAGATAGTCCGGCTGGCAGTCAGCCAGAAACCGTTCTTCGGGCGGCGGGGTGGCGTTACATTCAGCGGTGGCGAACCGACGCTGCAAGCCCGGGAACTCGTACCTTTGGTACGTCGGTTGAAAGCCGAGGGAATCCATGTCTGTCTGGATACGAATGGTAGCATCTGGAACGGCGATGCCGAAGAACTCTTTTCGTTGGCAGATCTCGTTTTGCTCGATATCAAAGAGTTCGATGCCACGCATCATCTTCGGATTACCGGACGCGAGAATAAACAGCCCCTCGCTACGGCAGATTGGCTTGAACGTCACGAAAAACCGTTTTGGTTACGTTATGTATTGGTGCCGGGATATTCCGATTTCGAAGCCGACATACGGGCTTTGGGCGAACATTTCAGAGAGTACCGAATGTTGCAGCGGGTCGAAATATTGCCGTATCATACGTTGGGCGTTCATAAGTACGAAGCTCTGGGGCAACCGTATGCCCTGACCGGAGTAAAAGAAAATACGCCCGACCAATTGGCAGCAGCCCGGGAGTTGTTTGCCGCCTATTTCCCCGAAGTCCGGGTAAATTGAATGACCGTTTTCGACAGCCGGGAGCAGAGACGAACTTGTTCAAGCTATGCCGAGGCAAGAAAAGGTGCATGATAGTGATCGTTTTCGTTGATATGAAATCCCCCACAAAAGTCAGACACCGGACTTTTGTGGGGGATTTCCGTTTTATGGCGGTTGGAAATTAGTCGTTGAGGATAAACCGTTCGATGACTTTCGTCACACCCTCGTCATCGTTCGACGAAGTGATGTAGTCGGCATTCTCCTTCACTTCCTGTTGGGCGTTTGCCATAGCTACGCCTAATCCGGCAAAACGGATCATCGACAGGTCGTTGTAGCCGTCGCCGCACGCAATCATTTGTGCTGGTGTTAAGTCGAGAAGCGATAGCAGCCGTTCGAGCGAACGGGCTTTGTCGATATGTTGTGCCACTAATTCGAGAAAGAAAGGTTCGGATCGGTAGACGCTGATGCGGTCGCCGAACCGTTGTTGCATGATTTCGGTAACCTTTGCCAGATGCTCTCCGTCCCCGACCATTAAACATTTCGTTACAGGAAGTGGCAATGCTTCCAAAAAATTTGTTACCCCTTTGATCTCCATTTTATTCAGAAACGCCTCTTTCCGTACGTATATATTTTCGGGTTCTTCCGTAAGGATATATCGCCCGTCGTACGATAGTAGTGTAGTTCCGAACTCTTGCGAGGCGGCATACAGTTGCGGTACGATCTCGTCGGGCAATACGGTCTCGAATACACGCTTTCCGGTAGAGCAGTCGATAATTTGCCCGCCGTTGTACGACAAGATATAGCCGCCATAACGTTGCATCTGTAATTCGTCTGCCAACGGCATGATTCCATAGGTCGGTCTTCCCGAAGCCAATACCACTTTTATACCCAGTTCCTGTACCTGTAACAAGGCATTGCGGGTTGCCGGAGTAATCTCTTTTTTCGAATTAGTCAGTGTCCCGTCCAGATCGAGGACAATAAGTTTGTAGTCGGTCATAATGTGTGCTAACAGAATAAAAAAAGGGTGCTCTCGTAATTTTGAATACCCATGTATTGCAATACGAGGTGCAAAGATAGTGAAAGGCGAGGGCAGGAGCAAAAGGGAAACGAATGTTTCACGAATTGATTTTGCCGAGCCGCCTCCTAACGCACTGAAAAGGGGTTATATCGAAATTCAAGTTTTCGATATAACCCCTTATTCCGGTTCCGACAGCTTCCGAATATCTTGCGGTTGATCCCGTTTTAGAACTCGTGGGCGCACTCTTGAAGTACTTCCGACAGCGTGGGATGGGCGTGGATCATCTCTTTCATCCGGTCTATGGTGACACCGGCGGCGATCAACGCACCGATTTCCTGCACGAGGTCGGCGGCATGAGCCCCGAACAAATGGCATCCGATCAGTTTACGGTCGCCGTCTACGATCAATTTACACAAGCCGTCAGGTTCGCCCATGCAGATCGCTTTTCCGTTCGAGCGGAAAAACGCTTTCTTGCAACTGTAAGCTATGCCTTGCTGTTTGCATTCCTCTTCGGTTCGTCCTACGGCTGCGGCTTCGGGTTGGGTAAATACCGCAGAGGGAATGATGTCTAAACGGATTCCGTCCGTTTTTCCTTGCAGGTGATGAATTACCTTTTTCCCTTGGAATGTGGCGGCATGAGCCAGCATACATTTTCCGTTCACGTCGCCGATTGCGAATACACCGGCTACGGATGTCTCGAAATGCTCGTCGGTAACGATTCCTTTGGGCGAGAATTGTATGCCGGTCTGTTCGAGATTCAGCGATTCGAGGTAGGGGGCTCGTCCGACAGCCACCAATACGGTATCGGCGCAGCATTCTTGTTCGGTCTCTTTCACGCGATAGCGCACGGTCAGACGTCCGTCATTTGCTTCTATTGCCGAAACTCCGGCTTGGTTGATGATCTGTATGCCCCGTTTTACCAAACTTTGTTTCAATCGCTTGCTGATGTCCGTATCGAAATTGGGCAGAATCTCTTTGGCAAATTCCACTACCGTGACACGGCTGCCGAAACTTTGGAAGATCGAGGCGAATTCCAGCCCGATCACTCCGGCACCGATAATACAAAGTTCTTCCGGCACTTCGGTGATGTCGAGAATCTCTTTCGAGGTAATGACCCCCGGAAGGTCGATACCCGGTATCGGCAGCAATTTCGATTCCGAACCGGTGGCGATGATAATCGCGGATGCCGTATATTCTTCGCCGGTGGGAGTGACGACGGTATGGTCGTCCTTGAATGAGGCGAATTCGGGAATTACCGTGATCAGTTTGTTTTTCAACAGGAACTCGATGCCGGCAGTCAGTGTCTGTACGGTTTCCGCCTTACGTTGCATCGCCTTTTTCAGATCGAATACATAGGAAAGATCGTTCAATCCCCAGCGTTCGCCCTCTTTCAGGTCTTCTAACAAAGCGGCATTCTTGCACAGGCATTTTGTCGGGATGCAACCTTCGTTCAGGCAAGTGCCGCCTAAATGTTCTCCTTCGAAAATGGTTACGCTCATTCCTTGTTTGGCGGCATATACCGCCGTTTCATATCCGCCCGGACCGGCGCCGATAATGATAATATCGCTTGTATTCATCGTATTCTCTTCTTTCGGTTTAGGGCGATCGCCGATAACGGAACGATTGCCCGTGGTTTCTGTATAAAGCAGGGATGCAGCGTGCCGCGTCTATTGCTTGTTGTTGGCAACTGTTTCAACGCCATACGTCGCATCCCTGCCTTGTAGTTTTTCCGGATCTGTCGGAACGATCGAGGTGCAACACGGCAGGTCTATCATTCCGGCAATCGTCGGGTTATGCCTGTTTCGTCAGATCCCGATAATGCAATATCGGATTGCGGGCGGCATTAGTTTCGTCTAACCGGCGTACCGGCGTATTGTGCGGTGCGTTTTTCACGATTTCCGGATTTTCGATCGCTTCCGTTGCCACGCGTTTCATCACGTCGATAAACTCGTCGAGGGTTTCGATCGACTCGGTTTCGGTCGGTTCGATCATGATCGACTGATGGAACAACAGCGGGAAGTAGATCGTAGGAGCGTGATAGCCGTAGTCGAGCAATCGTTTGGCAATGTCGAGTGTGGTGACACCGGTCGATTTGTCGCGCAATCCGTCGAACACGAATTCGTGTTTGCAGATACCTTCGATAGGCAGCAGGTAATGATCTTTGAGCGACTCTTTCACATAGTTGGCATTGAGTGTAGCCAGCGGTCCTACGTATTTGATCTGCTCTTTGCCTAACGAAAGGATATAAGCGTAAGCACGCATCATCACGCCGAAGTTGCCGAAGAACGATGATACGCTGCCTATTGCCCGATCGTTGTATTCGGCGATATAGCGGTCGCCTTCTTTCTTCACGTGCGGGTTGGGCAGGTAGTCGGTCAGCTTGGCACAGACACCTACCGGACCGCTTCCGGGTCCGCCGCCGCCGTGAGGCGTGGAGAATGTTTTGTGCAGGTTGATGTGCATGATGTCGAATCCCATATCTCCCGGCCGGCATTCGCCGAGCAGCGGGTTCAGATTGGCTCCGTCGTAGTAGAGCAGACCTCCGCAGTCGTGTACCAGTCGTGCGATTTCTGGAATTGCACGTTCGAAGATACCTAACGTATTCGGGTTAGTCATCATGATACCGGCAATCGTGTCGTCGAGATGTGCTTTCAGGTCTTCGACATCGATCGTACCGTCTTCCAACGACTTGATTTCGACGATTTCCAGACCGCATACCGCCGCACTGGCAGGATTCGTTCCGTGTGCGCTGTTGGGCACGATCACTTTCGTACGCTTCGTGTCGCCCCGTTGCAGATGATATTCGCGCATGATCATCAATCCGGTCAATTCGCCGTGAGCTCCGGCATACGGGTTCAGTGTGAACTCCGCCAATCCGGAAATTTCGGCGAGTGAATGAGCGAGTTCGTAGTACAGGCGCAAAGCACCTTGTGCCGTTTCGACAGGCTGAGCCGGATGCAGAGCCGAAAATTCGGGCAAAGCCGCCATCTCCTCGTTGATCTTCGGATTATATTTCATGGTACACGAACCGAGCGGATAGAATCCGGTTTCCACACCGAAGTTCTTGTTCGACACATTGGTATAGTGTCTTACCACATCCGGTTCGCTGACCTCCGGCAATTCGGCTTTCTCTGCGCGTCGCAGATTTTCCGGCAGCTGTTGTGTACCGTATGAACCGAACGGATTTTCAGAGGGAAGAGAGTAGCCCATACGTCCCTCTTTCGATAATTCGAATATGAGTTTATCGTAGTATTTCATCGTGTAGCCTCCTCTCTGACAATAGCCATTAAACGTTCGATCTCTTCGCGCGTGCGTTTTTCAGTCACACTGAACATCAGTACATCTTTCATTTCCGGTCGCGTGTCTCCCAATCGGATGCCCGCCAATATGCCGTTTTCGATGCACCGTCGGTAGAGACGGTCTACGTCGAGCGTGGTGCGCACGGCAAATTCTTTGAAGAACGGGCGGTCGAAACAGAGTTCGAATTTACCGGTTTTCAGTAATTCGTCGCACAGATAGTGCGCACCGGCATACGACAACTCATTGGCTTTGCGCAACCCTTCTTTGCCCATCAAGGCAAGATAGATCGTTACGTACAAAGCCATGAGCGATTGGTTCGAACAGATATTGCTGTTCGCTTTTTCCCGGCGGATGTGTTGTTCGCGGGCTTGCAGTGTAAGCACGAAAGCCCGTTTGCCGTCCACATCGGTGGTAGCACCGACGATACGTCCCGGAAGTTTGCGCATCAGCTCTTTGGTAGAGGCAAGATACCCTACGAACGGACCGCCGAAGTTCATCGGAATACCAAGGGTCTGACCGTCGCCGCAAGCGATATCAGCCCCCCATTCGCGCGGAGTCTTTAAGATGCTGAGAGCCGACGGATCGGCATTCATGATCAGCAGGGCTTTCGCTTCGTGCACCCGATCGGCAACGCCGGTATAATCTTCCACGATGCCGTAGAAGTTGGGCGAGCTGACAATCACGCCGGCAACGTCGCCGGCAGCCAGTTTCTGCTGCATGTCGTTCAGGTCGGTAATACCGTCTTTCTCGGCAATTTCGCCGACTTCGATACCTTTGAATTTGGCGTAGGTATTGACAACGCGGCGTACATGCGGTGCGACGGTTTGCGAAATCAGCACCCGGTTTTTCTTTTTGGCATGAGCCACCGCCATGAACATGGCTTCTGCCGTGGCGGTAGCTCCGTCGTACATCGAAGCGTTACTGCAATCCATGCCGGTGAGTTCGGCAATCATGCTTTGGAACTCGAAGATATATTGTAATGTACCTTGCGATATTTCGGGTTGGTAAGGCGTATATGCCGTCAGAAATTCCGAACGCGAAAGCAGTTGCGGAATCACAGCGGGCGAGTAGTGGTCGTACACGCCGCCTCCGGCGAACGAAACGAGCGGAGAGTTGAGTGCGCCCAACTCTTTGAAGTAATTTCTTACTTCGGTTTCGGTCATCGACGAGGGCAGGTCGTACTCTTTTTTCAACCGTACGGCATCGGGCAGTTCGGCATACAGGTCGTCTAATTTTTCAACGGCGACCTTTTGCAGCATAGCCCGAATATCCGCATCGGTATGCGGAAAATATTTGTACATAAGATTTCCTCCCGATCGTTTATTCGCAGATAGCTTCGTATGCTTCCGCACCCATCAAATTATCCAGTTCGGCGGGATCGCTCAATTTTACTTTGAAGATCCAGTTTCCGAAAGCATCTTCATTCAGCAGTTCGGGTGCACCTTCGAGTTTTTCGTTGATTTCCACAACTTCGCCGCTTACCGGTGAAATCAGATCGCTGGCAGCCTTAACACTCTCCACTGCACCGAATTCTTCGCCCTGTGCTACTTCGTCGCCCACTTCCGGCATATCGACATAAACGATATTTCCCAATTCGTGTTGAGCAAAATCGGTGATACCTACGTATCCGAATTCACCTTCTCTTTTTATCCATTCGTGCGACTCTGCATAGAAAAGTCCTTCAATTACTTTACTCATAGCTGTGTTCTCCTTCTCTTTAAAGTTAATATTTTGATTGTATTTTAATCTTTTGATTTTCGATAAACGCTGCGCCTCGGCATAATTCATTCAAGTTTTTACTTGATGTCGTTTACTTTCGGCTTGCAGTTTATTTACATAATAAACGCTGCGCCTCGGCATAATCCATTCAAATTTCACTTGATGTCTTCTGCTCTCGGCTTGCAGTTTATTTTTTATAGTTCTTTTGATAGAAACGTTTTTTCACCACTTTGGCGGGGAAGAATTTTTTGCGGATATGCACTTCCACTTCCGTATCCAAAGCTCCGTACCGGCTGTCGATCAATGCCATGCAGACACTTCTGCCGGTCGAAATGGAGTTGTAGCCGGTCGTGACGTGACCGATTACTTCGCCATTGGCGCAGATTTCGTATCCGTTGCGCGGAATCGCTTTGTCTTGCAACTCGATACCGACTACTTTACGACGGATGCCTTCCGCTTTTTGTAAGGCGATTGCTTCTTTGCCGATAAAGTTCTCTTTCTCCATCTTCACGAACGAACCCAATCCGGCTTCGATCGGTGTGATGTCGTGGTCTATTTCGTGACCGTAGAGCGGCAATGCCACTTCGAAACGCAAGGTGTCGCGGCATCCTAAACCGCAAGGCGCTACTTCTTTCGAGCCGACCAACAAATCCCATGTCTTGCGTGTGAAGTCGTGGCTGCCGTACAGTTCGAAGCCGTCCTCTCCGGTATATCCGGTACGCGAAATGATTACCTTTTCGCCGTCGTATTCGATCTCTTTAAACGTATAAAATTCCAGATCTTTCAGTTCGATGTGCATCAGCCGTTCCAGTATCTCTTCCGCTTTCGGACCTTGTACAGCTACTTCGCCGTAGTACTCCGACTGGTTTTCCACTTTTACATCGAAGCCTTTGCTGTTGTCCACGATCCATTGGTAGTCTTTGGCTACATTCGAGGCATTTACAACGAGGAAAAACGCGCGATCGTTCTTTTTGTACACCAGAAGGTCGTCTACGCAACCGCCGTGAGGGTACATCATGATTCCGTAAAATACTTTTCCGTCGGGAGCTCCGGCAATATCGTTGGAGAAAATATAGTTGATGAACTTCTCACTTTCGTTGCCCGATACTAAAATTTCGCCCATGTGCGAAACATCGAAAATACCAGCCGCATGACGTACTGCATTGTGTTCTTCTACGATAGAAGTATATTCCAAAGGCATGTCGAATCCGCCGAACGGCATCATTTTGGCACCGAGAGCCAGATGTTTGTCATGCAAACAAGTTTTGATTGCGTCTTCCATAGTTGTTTGTGTATAATAAGTTGGTTATGATTCGCTGAATAAAATATGTAGGAGCTGCTCTGCGTTTAGGTTCAGGATAAATTCGCCCAAAGGCAAAGGTGCCAGTGCTGCTTTCACCGCCTCCGGCTCGAACGGCACACCGGTCAGTGCATCGATCAGCCGGTCTATTTCGCCCGTCAGGAAATAATCGCCCAGAAAATTGACCGACTTGATGGTGTTTCGTTTGATTTCCATTCGGATTTCCAGCTCCCCGGCATCGCAATATCCTTTTTTTACAAGAGTATATTGCGGATTGTTTCCGAGAATCCACGTTTCCGACAGATACCCTTTCTCTATCTCTTCGATGCTGGCTATTTGGTCGGCAGTCAGTGTTATCTCTCCGTCGCACATCATTTCCCGCATCCGGCATTTGAACGTTTCTATATCCATATCGAGATATTCTTTCAGGTTGGTTACGCGCTTGCGCACCGATTCAACGCCTTTCGAAACCAATTTTTCATTGCTGGGAGTGATCGAACGTACCAGATTTTCGAGATCGGTATCGAACAGCATCGTGCCGTGGACGATACTTTTCCCGGCAACCCGATAGAATGCGTTACCCGAAACTTTTTTCCCGTCTACCAATATGTCGTTCCGTCCCGAAGCCGAAGCCGCTACACCGAGATTGCGCAAGTTCAACGCGACCCGTTGCAGGTAACGGTCGAATGTAAAATTGACATTGAAGTCGGGAGTGATGTACGAAAACATGATATTGCTGAAATCGGCATAGACACAGCCTCCGCCCGATTTGCGACGGTAGTATTCGATACCGTGCGTACGGATATATTCCAGATTCACCTCATTCTCCATGAGCTGGTTACGTCCGAAGATTACTGTCGGGTTTACCTGCCACATAAAGAAGTATTCTCCGGCGGGCAGGTCGCGGGCTATGAATTCTTCCATCGAGAGGTAGAACGATAATTTTCGAATAGTCTGATCCGGCAGTCCTACGTATAACATCCGGTCGAAGTTTAAGGTTAATGTTATTTTTGTTGCTCTACAAATCTATTTATTTTCCCGTGAAAAAACAAATCTTTTTCCGATAATATTGTAGGGCGCGGTTAGTGGCGATGGAGTGATCTGGATAGACTTTTCGTATGGACGATCTATGCGAAAAATTCGGAAATCTTCGTGTCTGGAAATATGGAGATAATGAACTTCTGTCTGACCGGTTGATGGATTAGCCCGAGGTGCGAATCCGGATAAAAACAGGCGGAGATTTTCTGCCTATTTTCCTTGTGATTGTGTCACCCGAATATCGGCAAAAGAGTTATCGACCCATCCCGTTATGTACAGGGTTCTTTTTTTCCCGGTATTGCGATCGGCTATGATGGTTATTTTATGGTCGTACAACCGGGCTTTGGCAGTAAGCCAGTCATTGACAACGATCAAGGAGTCGGTGGCATCGGTGACTTTGCTGTAAGTTCCCTTGCCATCGTAATTTACTATTTCGATACTGTAAATGCCGTGATCTCCGCTCAGGGTGATTTCGCCGCCTTGGGCTTTGAGGTTCACCCTTTGGGGATAACCGTAGTTGTCGGGGGCTATGCACGACATATTTAGGGTCAGCAGCACGAGCATTGCCCATAAACCTTTTATTCCGTTTTTCATAGTCGTCGATGATCCGATAAAATATGAGTGTTTTATTATTGCTTTTTTGCAAAAATAGTGTTTTTTGATCTCTATATTATGGCTTGTGATAAAAAGTAATATAATAGATACGAATTCACCGGACCGATAAAAGCGGCGAAACGTTAATATACGATAAATACGGTTGGTGGAGTGGATTGCATTTGCTTCCTTTGTCGGGAAATTAAACAGACTACCGATGGGGTAGCGTGACAAGGGTATTACGATATGGAATATGTTTTTGGATTGGCTGAGAAAAACGATCTGACCAGAATAATGGAAATTATCGGACAGGCGAAAAACCAGATGTACCGTGAAGGGAAGCGGCAGTGGGACGACTCTTATCCTGCCCGGCAACACATAGCCGCCGATATAGATGCCGGTAACGGATATGTTCTGTCTCTTTCCGGACGTGTCATAGCTTACGGGGCAATCGTTTTCAGCGGTGAGCCGGCATATACGTCCATACAAGGGCGGTGGCTGTCGGATCGGCAGTATGTTGTCCTTCATCGGTTGGCGGTTGCGGACGAGGTGAAACGGCAGGGCATTGCCACTCGTTTTATGGAAGAAGCGGAGAATCTCAGCCGGGCAAAAGGGTTTCATAGTTTCCGGATAGACACCAACTGCGACAACGTATATATGCAACGGATTCTGGAAAAGCGGAACTTTATTTATTGCGGCGAAATATTTTATGAACGAGGCAGCCGCATGGCGTATGAAAAACTGATTTAGATTGTTAGACATTCTAACGCACCGAACAGGGGGCTGTGTCGAAACTTTTACATTTCGGCACAGCCCCCTGTGTATATTAATTCCGTATCGGTTAAATGGTGTGGCATTCCATGCCGAATGCTTCGGCAACAGCGGGATAGACCACTTTACCGTCGATGATGTTCAGACCGAGTTTCAGACCGGCATCTTCCGCACAGGCTTTTTCCCACCCTTTATTCGCCAGTTTTATGGCATAGGGCAGAGTGGCGTTGGTCAGAGCCAGCGTAGAGGTTTGCGGAACGGCACCCGGAATATTCGCCACGCAATAGTGGATAATGTTGTCTACTTCGAATATCGGTTCTGCATGGGTTGTCGGACGTGAGGTCTCGAAGCAACCGCCTTGGTCGATAGCAACATCCACCAGTACACTTCCTTTACGCAGCAGTTTGAGCATGTCGCGCGAAACCAAATGAGGCGCTTTGGCTCCCGGTATCAATACCGCACCGATCACGAGGTCGGTAGTCGGCAATTCCTGTTCGATATTATGTGCCGAAGAATACAAGGTCTTGATATTTTTGGGCATGGTGTCGCTGAGGTAACGGAGTCGGGGAAGCGAAATGTCCGTGATCGTTACGTCGGCTCCCAGACCGGCAGCCATCAATGCTGCATTATGTCCGACAACGCCGCCGCCCAAAACCAATACCTTTGCCGGTTTCACGCCCGGAACGCCGCCCAATAGAATACCTTTTCCGCCTTGCGGTTTTTCCAAGAAGCGTGCACCTTCTTGTACCGACATGCGTCCGGCAACTTCGCTCATCGGGATCAGCAACGGTAAAGTATGGTCTTTCGCTTCAACTGTTTCGTATGCCAGACATGTTGCGCCGCTGGCGAGCATGGCGCGGGTCAGGGCTTCGTCGCAGGCAAAATGGAAATAGGTGAAAAGCAGCTGTCCTTTGCGTACCAACGGATACTCGTAGGCGATAGGCTCTTTCACTTTGATGATCATCTCGGCGATGCCGTACACATCTTCGATGGTCGGCAATATCTTTGCACCGGCTTGTTCATATTCCACGTCGGGGAATCCGCTGTTTTCGCCGGCTGTATGTTGTACATACACCGTGTGCCCGTTTTTCACTAACTCTTTCGCTCCGGCAGGAGTAAGAGCAACTCGATTCTCGTTGTTTTTGATTTCTTTTGGAACACCGATGATCATAATTGTAAAGTTTAAGTTTGATAAATGCAATATACGAAGAAATTTGATAGGTTGTTATTTCTTCGCCCCGATTTTTTTAAGGTAGATTTATTTTTTTTTCTTAAAACCTTTTGTTACGGCAAACGGGGTTGCATCAGAAATTTTATTTCGATGCAACCCCGTTTCGGTACGTTAGAATGTCTAAAATGTAAGGTGACGATGATGAAGACGACAGGAGTTTACTGTCGTAAACGGCTTGGTCCTGAACATCAATAGCGGCGTAGCTGATAGCTTCGATCTGCTGCACATTCTTTTATATACATTATTGATAATCCCCTTATCGGCTTTCGCAGACAACTTTGTCGATCTCACGGCATGCGGCAACCAATTCGTCTTGTCCGCCTTTGTACGTGATGCGGAGCGTACCGCTCGTGTTGGCGAGAAGGAAATAGAATGAGCGGAAAATGAACCAGCTCGAAGCCATGGCATAACCTACCGATTGTATCGAACGTTTGTTCAGGGTAATTACATCCGTTGCACCGGGCAACATACCCCATAAAATGGTTTTCTTGTCTATTTGCACGATGCGCAGGTTTGTGGCGATGATATATGTACGGTATTTGATACCGAATACCATTCCGACGATACGGACGATTGCGCCCCACAGCTTGGCTAACGGATTGGGTGAAGAGTTGTAGGCATCACCTTCGATTTGTGCCAAAATGGTTTCACCTTCCATTTGCACGAATTCTTTCAAATTTGTCATGTTGATTGTTGTTTTTAAGGTAAAAAAATAGAATTGGTTTTGTTTAATTTCTACAAATGTAAAAATATTTTTTGAAAATACAAATATGGTTGGCGTTTAAATTCCTTTGGAGTGGATGATAGTAATATTATAAAAGAAAAAAAATATTTAACTGCGATGCATTTATAAAAAGTATTACCTTTGTGGGCGTTATTTCCGATATGCTCCCTTTTCGAAGATGAAGCCTCTGTGACAGAGTCTTGAATATCGGGGATAATAAAATGATCTTGTATGTTTTTTAATAGGTTACAATATGGATATGCAATTCGATAAGTCGAAATTGAATTTGAAGAGTCTGAATTTAGATAAATTGGAAAAGATGGTTCTCAATTTGAGAAAAACAAAATACAAGATAAAATTTACCCGGAAACGATTGTTGATCGGGGCGGCGGCATTGCTGGCTGTCGCAGTGGCGTTGTATTTTATATTGAGGCAGAAACCGGCACCGCAACTGTATCCTACGGTCGAAGTCGAAACGGTGACAACCGAAGATGTCGAGATTTATGGCGAATACGTAGGGCGTATCCGTGCGCATCAGTTTGTAGAGATACGCGCACGGGTGGAGGGCTATTTGGAAAATATGCTTTTCGAGGAAGGCTCGTATGTCAAGAAAGATCAGGTACTGTTCATTATCGACCCCAAACTATACAAGGCTCGTGTCGATCGGGCGAATGCCCAGTTGGAAAAAGACCGCGCGTTGGAATTGAAAGCCAAACGCGATTTGGAACGCATCCGTCCGTTGTACGAACAGAATGCGGCAAGCCAGCTCGACCTCGACAATGCGATCGCATCGTACGAAAGTGCGGCTGCCGCCGTCATTATGAGCGAAGCCGATCTTACGCAGGCGGAAATGGCATTGGGCTATACCACCGTGCGGTCGCCCATATCCGGACATATCAGCGAACGGAATGTCGATATAGGTACGTTGGTCGGACCCGGTGGCAAATCGTTGCTGGCTACAATCGTGAAGAGCGATACGGTGCGTGTCGATTTCAGTATGACCGCATTGGATTATTTGCGGAGCAAGGAGCGCAATGTAAATCTCGGTCACAAAAGCGCGTCGCGCAAGTGGGACCCCTATATCACGATTACGTTGGCAGACAACTCTTATTATCCGTTGAAAGGGTGGGTCGATTTCGCCGATCCGCAAGTCGATCCGAAAACCGGAACGTTCTCGGTGCGGGCGGAAATGGCAAATCCCGATCAGATTCTTTTGCCGGGGCAATTCACTAAGGTAAAACTTTTGCTCGATGTCCGTGAAAACGCTATTGTCGTGCCCTCTAAGGCGGTGATTATCGAAAAAGGTGGAGCCTACATCTATGTGGTTCGTCCGAACGATATTGTCGAACGGCGTTTCATCGAGCTGGGTCCCGAACTTGAAAATAAAATTGTGGTGACCCGGGGGTTGGCAAGCTACGAACGCATTGTTGTCGAAGGTTATCATAAACTGACGCCCGGCATGCGTGTCACGGTTGTAGAACCGGAAAAAACAAACGAACCAGTCGATAAAAAATAATCCGGATGAAAGCAGATTTCTTTATAGACCGTCCGGTATTTTCGACGGTCATATCCATCGTTATAGTTATCATAGGTATCATCGGGCTTACCCTGCTGCCTATCGACCAATACCCGCAGATCACGCCGCCAGTGGTGCGCATCAGCGCATCCTATCCCGGAGCCAGTGCCCAGACGGTGACGCAGGCGGTAGCTACCCCGATCGAACAGGAGCTGAACGGTACGCCCGGCATGCTCTATATGGAATCCAGCAGTTCCAATTCGGGAGGATTCTCGGCGACGGTGACTTTCGACATATCCACCAACCCCGACTTGGCGGCAGTGGAGATCCAGAATCGCGTGAAACTGGCGGAGTCGCGGTTGCCGGCGGAGGTTATTCAAAACGGTCTTTCGGTAGAAAAGCAGGCATCGAGCCAGTTGCTGACGATCTGTCTGTTATCGTCCGATCCCAAGTTCGACGAAATCTATCTGAGTAACTTTGCCACGCTTAATGTGCTGGATATGTTGCGCCGTATTCCCGGGGTAGGTCGGGTTTCGAACATCGGTAGCCGTTACTATGCGATGCAGATCTGGGCGCAGCCCGACAAAATGGCAAACCTCGGTATTACGGTCGAGGATTTGCAAAGCGCATTGAAAGACCAGAACCGCGAATCTGCTGCCGGTGTACTCGGCCAGCAGCCGGTTACGGGGCTGGACGTGACGATTCCGATTACTACGCAGGGGCGTCTTTCCTCTATCGAACAGTTCGAGGACATCGTGTTGCGGGCAAATGCCGACGGGTCGATCATCCGGATCCGCGATGTCGCTGACGTGTCTCTCGAAGCCTCGTCGTACAGTACCGAGAGCGGTATCAATGGCGGTAATGCCGCAGTATTGAGCATCAATATGCTGCCCGGAGCCAACGCGATGGAGGTAGCCGAATCGGTGAAAGAAGCGATGAAGGAACTCAGCAAGACTTTCCCCGAAGGCATATCGTACGAAATACCGTTCGATATGACAACTTACATTTCGCAATCCATCCACGAAGTGTACAAGACCCTTTTCGAAGCATTGCTGCTGGTGATGCTGGTGGTATTCCTTTCGTTGCAAAGCTGGCGTGCGACGATTATCCCGATGATTGCCGTGCCGATTTCGTTGATCGGAACATTCGGAATCATGCTGATATTGGGATTCTCCCTCAATATGCTCACATTGCTCGGCTTGATTCTGGCTATCGGTATAGTAGTCGATGATGCCATTGTGGTCGTGGAGAATGTAGACCGCATCATGGAGGAAGAGCATCTTTCGGCGTATGAAGCCACGAAGAAAGCCATGAACGGATTGAGCAGTGCGCTCATCACCATGTCGTTGGTGCTTTGCGCCGTATTCGTGCCGGTAAGTTTTCTGTCGGGCATCACCGGACAATTGTATCGTCAATTTTCCGTGACGATTATCGTGTCCGTGCTGATCTCTACGATAGTAGCCTTGACATTGAGCCCGGTGATGTGTTCGCTTTTCCTGAAACCGTCGGACAATACGAACAAAAATTTTCTTTTCCGCTGGATCGACCGTATGCTCGACCGGGGAAATAATTACTATCTCTCTGCCATACGCAAGGTATTGAGCAATCCGCGTCGGGCACTGGTCGGTTTCGGTGTGGCTTTGGTCGCCATATGGGTACTCAACCGATTGGTCCCTTCGAGCTTTATCCCGCAAGAGGATCAAGGCTATTTCAAGTTGGAACTGGAATTGCCCGAAGGGGCGACATTGGAACGCACACGCAAAGTCACCGACCGGGCGATAGAATATTTGCAGCAGAACCCGTATGTAGAATATGTCTTGAATGTGACCGGATCGAGTCCGAGAGTAGGAACGAATCAGGCACGAAGCGAACTTACCGTCATACTGAAACCGTGGAAAGAACGGAAAAGTACGTCGATCGGAGAGATCATGGAGACGGTACGGGCAGATCTGGAACGTTATCCCGAAAGCAAAGTCTATCTCAGTACGCCACCGGTAATCCCCGGATTGGGTTCCTCCGGAGGTTTTGAAATGATGCTCGAAGCACGGGGCGATGCCACGCTTTCCGACTTGCGGATGGCGGCGGATACCCTGCTTTATTATGCGTCGCAGCGGAAAGAACTGGCAGACCTATCCTCTTCGTTGCAACCCGAAATCCCGCAACTCTATTTCGATGTAGACCGGGATAAAACGAAGTTGTTGGGTGTTCCTCTCACCAGTGTGTTTTCAACGATGAAAGCATTTACCGGATCGGTATATGTCAATGACTTCAATATGTTCAACCGTATCTATCGGGTATATATACAAGCCGAATCGTCGTATCGCCGCACGCGCGAAAATATCAACCTGTTTTTCGTGCGCGGCACGGACGGGACGATGGTGCCGCTGACATCGTTGGGTACGACCCAATATACGACCGGTCCCGGAAATATCAAACGGTTCAATATGTTCAATTCGTCCGTGATACGGGGCACAGCCGCACATGGGTACAGTAGCGGACAGGCAATGGCGATTATGGAACAGATCGCGCAAGAACATCTCCCTTCGAATATCGGAGTGGAATGGAGCGGATTGTCCTATCAGGAGAAAAAAGCCGGAGGTCAGACCGGTTTCGTATTGGCGTTGGTATTCATTTTCGTATTCCTGTTTCTGGCGGCGCAGTACGAGAGCTGGTATATTCCGATCGCGGTCATGCTTTCGCTGCCCGTAGCCGGAGTAGGAGCCTACTTGGGGGTATGGTTGTGCGGGCTGGAAAACAACATCTATTTCCAGATCGGGTTGGTAATGCTTATCGGTTTGGTTGCCAAGAATGCCATTCTTATCGTAGAGTTTGCCAAAGTGGAAGTCGCGAAGGGTGTCGATGTCGTTTCGGCAGCGCTACAAGCGGCGCACCTGCGATTCCGTCCTATTATCATGACCTCGTTGGCGTTCGTGTTGGGTATGCTTCCGTTGGTATTCGCCAGCGGTCCCGGTTCGGCAAGTCGTCAGGGCATCGGTACCGGAGTATTCTTCGGCATGTTGATGGCGATTACGGTAGGTATCGTATTGGTGCCGTTTTTCTTTGTGTTGATTTATAAACTGAAATCCCGGATTAAAAAGTGAATATGAAGAAGTCTGATTTCAAAGGTAGGCTGTGGTTGTTGGGATGCCTCTGCTGTGCGATTCTGTTGGGTGCAACTTCCTGTGTACTCGGCAAGCGTTATACACGCCCCGAACTGAATTTGCCCGAAACGATCGGCGGATATACCGATTCGCTCACAATGGCGGATATGAAATGGTGGACACTCTATTCCGATTCTACCTTGCAGGCGTTGATTCGCAAGACGCTCGATTACAATAAGGATATGCAGATTGCCGTTTCGAGAATTAAGGAAATGGCGGCACGCAAGCGTATCGATCTGGCGAATCTGTTGCCTCAGCTTTCCGGAACAGTCGGAGCCGAGCGGGAATACGAAGCCTATGGCGGCGGATCTTTCTCTCCCGACGATGAGTTCGGTGTAAAAGTACGGTTGAACTGGGAGATCGACCTGTGGGGGAATCTTCGTTGGGCACGGCGAAAAGGTATTGCCGAATATTTACAGACGGTTGAGGCTCAGCGGGCTTTGCAGATGACTTTGGTGGCGGATGTGGCACAAGCCTATTGCGAGTTGGTGGCGTTGGATAATGAATTGAAGATCGTACGCCGTACTTATGCAACCCGCAAGGAAGCGGTGCATCAGGCGAAACTACGGTTCGAAGGCGGACTTACCTCCGAAACCTCGTATCAACAGGCTCAGGTGGAGTTGGCGAGTACCTCTTCGCTGATCCCCGATCTGGAACGTCGGATAGCTCTGAAA
The DNA here is from genome assembly GCA_900538555.1 of uncultured Porphyromonadaceae bacterium. GTDB lineage: Bacteria > Bacteroidota > Bacteroidia > Bacteroidales > Barnesiellaceae > UMGS27. The sequence continues at coordinate 57,270 of UPYI01000001.1, read as the reverse complement.
GAGAGTGAAATAGCTTTGCTGGCAGGAGAATATCCTACGGCGGTGGCGCGTGGCGTAATGTCGTCCGAACCGGTGTGGGACGGAGAATTACCGGTCGGATTGCCTTCCGAATTGTTGAAACGCCGTCCCGATGTGCAGGCTGCCGAGCAAGCCTTGATGGCGGCAAACGCCAAAGTAGGCATGGCATATACCGATCGTTTTCCCCGCTTGTCGCTTACCGGTGCATTCGGTGTAGAAGATGGCAAGGTCACGACCTTGTTCGAGTCGCCTTATGCCTTCTTGGCGGCGAATCTGGCAACTCCGATTTTTATGGCTGGCAAGAAACAGGCGCAGTATCGGGCAGAGCAGGCGGCATACGAACAGGAATGCTATCGGTATCAGAAGAAGGTACTGACCGTGTTTAAGGAAGTAAACGATGCAATCATATCGTACAACAACTTGAAAGAGTCGTGCAAGTTGAAACGCAATCTGGAACGCGCGGCAAAGAGTTATGTCGATCTGGCTCAGTTGCAATACATCAACGGTGTGATTAATTACCTCGATGTATTGGATGCCCAGCGTCGCTATTTCGATGCGCAGATCGGCTTGGGGAATGCTATCCGCGACGAACACATCGCCTTGGTGCATTTGTACAAGGCTTTGGGCGGAGGCTGGGAAGTCGATTTGCCAAATCTAAAATCAACAGCAAGCCGAGAGCAGAAGCGGTCAAGAGAAACTTGAACGGATTATGCCGAGGCGCAGCGTTTATTATGAAAATCAACAGCAAGCCGAGAGCAGAAGCGGTCAAGAGAAAAACTTGGACCGATTATGCCGAGGCATGGCATCAGTTATTAAAACAATCTACACCTATGCCGGGCATAGGGCATCCTTTCACATATCGTATTGAGTAAAGAAACGGGAATGCGGTACGACAGATTGGAATCCGTCACCGGGAGAAATCGTCCGGAAACAATCGGATACGTCGCACCGCATTCCTTTTATTTTATCCGGTGGCATTGAATCTTTGTGTCGGGTATGCCGGCGGACAGATTCAATGCCCATACTCCTTTTCTTTTTTTCAACGATCGCCATTTTTGAGTTCCACGCCCAAAGTGATTAGTCCGACTTTTTTGGGGGGGCAGTCCATGTGTTGGGCTGTTATATTTTTAGTGTTTCCGTAGCCATAAAAAAAGGAGCTGTGCGAACACAGCTCCTTGTCTCAACGGATAGGATAGACCCGTTATTATTTTCTTACGGAAATTTTGCTTACGCGAACAGAACCGTCTTCCATGATTTGTTTTACGATAAACAAACCTTCTTCGGCTGCATATTGACGAACACCTTTCATGTCGTAGTATTCGGTAGCAACGACAACTTTGCTGTCGGAAACCGAACCTTCTACGCTACCCGGATCGGGAGTAGTTGCAGTCCAGCGCGGATCGCCGAATGCCGACCATGCTTCGCCTGCTTTCGGAGTGAAGTCGTCGTTTTCGATGCCTGCGAACATTTCTGCCGTAGTCAGACCGGTAGTCGTGAAACCGTGTTTAGCACCGGTTACATCCGTGTTGTTCGGACCGAATTCGGTAGAGTGGTAGTTGTTTTCTTTTTTGAATGTTTCGTAAGCCGGCGTACCGTTTTGCGGAACTTTCGAGAAAACTTTCAGTTCTTTTACCGTACCGAACAAGTTGTTGCAGAATTCCATTACACCGGTGAGCGGTTGTGCCGTACCTCCGGCATCTTTACCGAAGTTAGCGAGGTATTTGCCTGTGTTGTTGATAATATCGTGTACGGTATTGTTGTTGAAATAGAAGTTGGTGTAAGTTCCGGCTGATTTAGTCGTGATTACATCGGCATATTTCGGAGCACCGCTGCTTTCTGCATATTGGTGAGCGATCGTCGAGTTGGTAATTTTCAACGTTACGACAGAGTGTCCTTTGTCGCCGGCGATATTTACCATACCGTAGTCTCCGAAGTGGTTGATCACCGTATTGTTGATCGTCAGGCTATTGATCGTGATAACGCCGTCACCTTGCGTACGAACGATACCGCGAGTGTGAGAAGCCCCACAATTTTCGATAACGATGTCGCCCAAAGATGCTTTGGCAGAGAAGTTGAAGATGTAACCTTCCGAGTTCAGTTCTTTATCTGTTTGGAAAGTGATGCCTTCTACGTGGATGTTCAATCCCGAAGTTTCGGCTGCCGGACGGATGAAACCGTTGTTGCTGGCTTTGATGAATGTTTTGTCTGCACCTGCACCTTTTACCGTAACGGAAGTAACGGCAAGAGGAGTTGCGATACTGTCGGCTTCGAACGAACCTTCGCCTAATTCAAATACTAAGTCTCCGCTTCCGGCTTCGATAGCTGCTTTCAGGGCTGCGCCGTCGGCTACTACTTCTGCCTGTGCGTTAAAACCTGCTACTGTAAACAGAGCGGCTGCAAAAAGTAAAGTCTTTTTCATGTTGAAAAAATTTATGGGTTAAACGATTATAAATAATGTACATCTCATGGCATAAACATAAATTCTTTTTGAGCATACTCTCGGATATGGGGATGTCATGCTTGTGCAAGGCGAAACCGCATTCCGTGTTTTCCAAGTAACTTGGCATTTGCCCACGATTCGCATTATCTGTTGCAAATATAAACAAATATTCTGTTTCGTCATGTGTTTTTTTTGGTACAAAACGTATAGTTTTTATTCCTTACCGATTTTGAACTCGGATCGTATCTATTTGTATATCTGTATTTATATATTACAAAACTACTCTTTTTGTTCTTGAATAGGGTGTAATTTTTGTTTTTTAGCATTTGTTATTCCTCCTCGGTAGGGTGGAACAGGCATGCAGGAAGACATTCTTACGCACCGAAAAGGGGTTGCATCGAAAATTTCATTTCGACACAACCCCTTGCGGTTTGGGTTGAATAGAGTGTGTTTATTTCACCATGACCTTGCGGTAAACATTACCGGCACGTACGATATACGTTCCTGCCGGTACCGAAATACGGATAACGGTGTCGCCGGTCGTTTGCCGGAGCATGCGCCCTTCTACGGTGAAGATTTCGATAGGCGTGTTCTCGGCATTCATGATTACGACTTGTCCGTCGGCAGAGTAGACCGTGATACCCGTTTGTCCGATTTCCCGGATTCCGGAGGTGATGTCGATCGATACGGCTTTCGAATAAGCCGACTCGCCTTTGTCGTAAACGGCAGTTACTTTATACGTATATGTACCGTTTTCAGCCGGAGTATCGGTATATTCTTTTTCCGGTATCGGTTGCGAGGTCAGTTTCTCGCCATTCCGGTACACGTTATATCCGATCAGTTCCAACATTTCGATTGTGGCGCCTGCCGGAGCATAGCAAATATCGTCGAGCAACAGGATAAACTGGTCGTCCGATACGCAACGGATCGCGAAGTATTTGGCACTTGCCGGCAATTCGTAAGCGAACAACGTCCATTCGAGCGGAGCTTCTTCCGGTGCGTCGGGCATAATGGAGATGAAATCTTCGATCTCTTTGCCGCTATTGGAGTACAGCACTTCGAAACGCTCCAATCCATACTCGGAAGTGACGCTCTTGGCGTAGAACGAAATATCTTTGTGCGTTGCCGATATTTCGGGCGAGATCAGCCAGTCGTCGTTCGCTTTACCTTGGCTGGCAGGGCAAGCCAATATCTGAGAGCCGGAATGGCAGTCCCACGGTTCTTCCAGTTCGATAGCCGACGGGTTGAAGACTTGGAATGCCATAGGCTCGTTCACATGATCGTATTGGATGGTTCCACCCATACCGTCGTTCAAACCGTAAGTAGGAGCACCATCGTTGTCGATCAACGTCCATGCACCGAGTCCGGAAATGGAGAATGCCCGGTAGCTTTCGATATTATCGGTCTCTGTTTCTACGATACCGTTCCGGTAGTCCGGTTCGTTCCACGTCAGTTGTACCGTCGATTCGGTTTGAGTACCTTTCAATCCGGTTACAACCGGATATATCGGTTGCTTGACGCTGACAGCACACGATACACTGTTATTTTCCGTGTCCAGATCGTTGGCATATACGATACGGGCAGTCAATACGATTTCCGTATCGTCCAGCGTAGCCGTATATTCGAATGGGAACGAAGCCTTGCCTTCGGGTGCGATGGCGTTGCCTTCCGTCGATTGAACGGTACGGTTGCCGTTAAGCAACTCTACGCGATAGCCTTCTGCTGCTTCCGTACCTGAATTTTCGATCGAAACGATATAGGTTCCGCTTTCACCTACGGCAAGTTTCTTCGGTCCGGAAATGGCGGTAGCTGACAGGTCGTACGGCAAGTGCTCGACGATCCGGGCGTTATCGACGTGAATCTTGTTGTAGTCGTCGGGTATCAGATCGTTCGAGCCGGTGAAGCCGAATATCAGATACGGTTCATTTTTGTAGGAATTCAAGGATATTTGGTATTTCGACCATTGTCCCGACCGTTCCGATTTGGCAATCACCAGAGCCGGTGTAAATGTCGAACCGTCGGTCGATATGTCGATCGTCAGTTTCGAGTTATCTCCCGGATGATTTACCCAGAATTGCAGTATCGGGTTCTGCAATTGGCTGATGTCGATTTTCGGCGAGTGCAGGCGGCTGGCACAATCGACATCGTTCGGAACGAACGAGATAAGACCATTGTCGGCATCCTGCGGTTGCACACTGGGGAATGTACCGGTTTCGGCGATTTCCCAATATCCATCACCTTTGATTCGGGTTCTTACCCACGGGTTGTTTTGCGGAGAAGCATTGGAGAACGATTCGATGAACGGAGCGGGGTAGGGCGAACCGAAAGTTCTTCCGGTTGAAATACCGCCGGCTCCGAGATCGGTTGTCGAGCGGGCGTATATCACATAATATACGAAGATTTGTCCGTCGGTCGTATTCAAATCCGCATCGGTATAAGTCAATGCCGAAATATCTTCTGCCAATATCCGGTCGTCGCTGCGTTGTATTGTGTAGGTCAAAGCAGCCGGATCGATGTAGCCGCCGTTCACTCCGGTTTGCGGGGCTTCCCATGTCAGTACGGCTTTGCCGTCGGTTTCGTTCAGTTGGATGACGGAAACTGCTGCCGGGATGTCTATTCCTATATAAGCACTGGCAACGGCAGGTTGGCTGATACCTTCTTCGCTGTATGCGATTGCTTTATACGAGTTGATACCTTGTACCGCTTCCGTATCGGAATACGAGAGGGCAACCCCGGTTGCCGGGTTGTTGAATGTTTCGATCAGAACCTCTTCCCGATACAATTCTATTTTGGTCAGCGGCGAGACGAGCGGTTTGCCGAGCAGTGTGCGACTCGGAGTCGTGAATGCGATTTCGGCTCGCAGTGCACCTTGTGCACCGGCTGTTACGGTCAGGTTCGAGACCGGTTCGATATTGTCGTCCGCAACTTCGATTTGTATCTGACTGACGAACAGATTGTACTGATTCCGTTCGCTGCAAGCCTGAACTCCGATATGGTAATTCCCTTTTTCCGGTATGCGCACGAATCCTTTCAGTTCGATGTCTGTTCTCGATTCTACGACCGTTTGCGGAACGATTTCGACGGTCATTGCCTCTGCTGTGGCATCATTGCCCAATGCTACCCGTATTTTTTCAGTATATCCGGCACTTCGGGCTTTCAAGGACACTTCGTATAGATTGCCCGGTTCCAACTGTACAGGAGGAGAGATCAACCAGTCGTTGGCATCGAACGACGGACTGTATTTGTAGGCTGCTGCCTTTTCGGTGAGGTCGTAGCTCCAAGTCGTTCCGTCGTTGTTTGCATCGATAACCGTGAACGGGTTCAGTTCCATTCCGTCAGCAAAACTTTTGAGGTAGGGCGGAATGAATGCCGATCCCAATTGTATCTGTTCCGTCGATGTCGGCACGCCGTAGTCCGTTCCGTTGAAGGCGGTCACTTCGTACCAATAAGACCCGATGGCGACAATTTCGTCCGTATCGGTATAAGTCGTTTCGGTGTGGGCTGTCGCTAATGTCCGGTTATCGGGTTGGCGTACGATCCGGTAGGTATAGGTTGCATCGGGCAAGTATCCGTTGTGTGCGCCCTGTGTGGGAGGATTCCATCCGATTACGATCCCTTTGTCGGTTTGCGACAATTGCAGGTCGTTTACTTTTCCCGGGATATCCGTCCCGACCCAGAATTCGATCGTAGCGGCGTGGCTGCTTCCGATCGAATTGCTGACGGTTACAGATACCGAATGCGCACCCTCCGCCAAAGTGAGCGGCAATGTAACCTGTTCGCCGCAAGCGCCGGATGCCTCGCGATAAGTCGTACCGTCCAATACGACGGTGTAGTCGAGCGTTCCGCTCAACGGGTCTCCGGTAAAACTCTCTGTGGGTAAGGTAAACCGGATGTTTCCCGATGTCGAAGCCTCGGTAAATACGGCTGTCAGATCACTGACGACATCGGGCGTACCGGCAGGAGCTGCCGTACTCAGGGTATATAACCCCGTGATCTGGGCATCGTTTGCGAACTTGGAAATGAACGTTGCCGCACCGGTCGTTATATTTACTTCGTACAACGCGCTGCTTTCATCGTCCAGCGATGCAGCCCAATACAGTTTGCCGGAGCTCAGATCGAATGTGCCGGATTGGATATATTTCGGTTTTACTCCGGTCGAGCCGATGAGAGTCAGTGAACCGTTTTCTTTATCTATCCGATAGAGGTTTCCGTCGGAGCCGATACCGTATAATTCACCTTTGGCATTAGCTGCGACAACATACAGCCCTTGTGCCATATCGCAGATCGGGGTAACGCTACCATCGGTGAGACTGATCGTTCCGAATACATAGCCGTCCATATTCGCGTTATAAAAACAGCCGAATACTTTTTGCGAGACCGGATCGTAGGTTATATCGAGTGCGATGCTGGTCACCTCCACCGATTGGAAAATATCCCGTTCCCAAGATTCCGTGTCGAACGACAGAAAGTGTTTCGCAGAAATCTCGTTGTCGTACACGATGTAGCGGACGCAATAAAATACACCGTTTACATACACACCTCCACCGTTGGCTCTCAGCCATAAATTGGTTTCGACCGGGGTGAACGAAGTATTGGCTGCTGCCGGAAATGAATATACGCCGAACTCTTCGGCATACTCTTCCCAACTGTTATTGTAGATCATACAGCCGTAAAGAGTCGGTGCTTCTGCACTTGCAACCTTGTGCGGCGGATTCAACGGTTTTACACTTCGCAATTTTGAAGATTCCCTTTTCTGTTTGGTGGAAACAAGTGCCGGATAACGGGCTGCCAGATCTTGTCGTACCTGTGCTGTTTCCGAACTTTTCTCTAATCCGCGAGACTGCTCTGCCCGGTTGGGGAGAGTGCAGAATAGCGCCAAACATAAGCTAAGAATGATGTTTAGGCTTCGTTTCATAAGTTTGTTTTTGGGTAAAATATTACGACTTATTGTGATACAAATATAGCATAAGGCGAGAGCAGGCGCAAAATGGGAAAATGAAATTTTCACATAGAGCTATGCCGAGCCGCCTCCTATATTCTACAAATATAGCGAAAGGTGAGGACAAAATAAAATGAATCGGTTTATTTTTTATGCCGCCTTGCCCCGATAATTGGAATAATCCATGTGTTGATATAGGAAAGAGCCATTGCATTTTTTTTCGTATATAGCATGTCTCTGAATTTGCTTGCACGGCTTACAAGATTATATTGAATTGTTAAATTTTTGGGGTTTTCAAACTTGCTTTTCTGAATTTATTCGATTGTAAATATTAATAAATTATAATTTGTTTCTTTGTTTGTTGTTAAACTGAAAGTTTTTAACTTTATTTGTATAAATTATTACTTCGTTATTAAATCGTCCGGGGTAATTGTTTTTTGTTTAGGCGATTTATAATTAATTTTTTATTTGCTGATGAGTAAAAAGCGATTGTTTTCAATGGGAATCCTGTTGGCGTCGTCGTTGGCTATGACCGGATTGTCGGCTCAGGATGTATCGGTGGTATATCTCGACGGTTCGGTATTTACATCTGCCCGAAGCGACATCGACCGGATAGAAATCGGAACCGGTGAAATTCGTGTAGTTCCTAATGCCGGAGAGGCGACGGTACACGAAATCGCCAAAATTGCACGGATCGATTTGCAGGGAATGAACAGTGTTGTCGATATGGAAAATGACCGGTTGAAAGTTTGGCCTACGGTAGCCGATGCTGTTGTCCATGTAGAAGGTGTATGTTCCGGTGAAGAAGTTCGGCTATACGACTTTAAGGGCGCAGTAGTCCTGTCGTTCGTGAGTGAAGACGGCTCGAACGATCTGGATGTATCGGGATTACCGCAAGGCATGTACATTCTGCGTACGGGTCAAATGGCGAAAAAAATAATCAAACGTTAAATTCTTGAATGAAAAAGTAGAATATTATGATGAAGAAAACATTACTATTGCTTGCGGTGATGATCGGTTCCGTTGCCGCCTATGCGCAAGATAAAATATATCTGGTGAAAGGGAACACATTGGTTGGTACTTACGAATCGAGTGAAGTCGATTACATTACATTCCAGTTGCCCGAAAATATCGAAGTCGCCGATGTGGTGGATCTGTCGATCGACAGTAAAGGAAAGAATTTTATTTCCTATACGGTTGCTACGGATAAGCCTACTACCTCGTATGTACATGGTGTCGTGTCGGTTGCAGTTGCCGATTATTATGCACAAGTGTATTTGGAAAAAACGTTGCAGGAGCTGACACCCGAAGAACATACCGCATTGTTGGTAACCATTATGGCAGAAGGGTTCGGCTATGTGCAGACCGGTACGAGCAAGTTCACACAAAAAGACTTTGATGTGGACGATGACGGTTATCTGTTCGATATAAAGGCGGGACAAGAGTATCTGGTCGTGGCTTTCGACTTGACGGAGCAGGGTGCAGTCGGTACTCATTTCGTCGAAAAGACAGTGAAGACGGACGATCCGGCACAAAGCCCGGGTTCGATTTCTGCCGAGTTGGTAAGTAGTGGCAATGCCGGAAATGTATTCCGTGTAACGGCGAGCGACGACATCCTTTATGCCTACACGCTATATGGCTATAAATCGGTACTCGAACCCTATATTTCCATGTTCGGTTTCGACTATACGATGTTCCTCTTCGGTGAAATATTATTGCCCGAAGAGTTTGGAGAAGCAATTACATGGCCCGTAGAAGATCCCAGTGAATATGTGTTTTATGCTTTGGGTATAGATGCTAACGGTGATTGGACGCAGTATGCTACGACGGTCGATTTGTCCGATATGAAAGTCGGTCCGGAGATCTCGACCCTTTCGAAAACGGCGTTGGATGGCGGAGTGAATATTTCGTTCGAAATTTCGCCGAGCAATGTCGAAGAGGCTTATGTGCTCGGAATGGATATGAACACATTGGACGATATGCTTCAAACGACTTCGGCGGTCGAAATCGTTAAAACCGGAACCGATATAACCTCCGAAATCAGAAGTGCAGGAGAATATACGTTTGTAAACAATGAATTGCCTGCTGCTTGGTATTCAGTACTTGTTTATGGAAAAACAGCCGATGGCGAGAGTGTGAAACGATACGAATTCTATCCGCGTGCCGATAGTGAAATTTTCGAAGACCAGATTTCGGTTGTCCAATCGGCAGCGAAAGTTGCGGTAAACAAACGGTCGAAAGTCGGGATGAAGAGAAAAAGTTCCGTATCGGCTTCGCACGGAAAGACGAAAATCTCGAAACTGAAAAAATAAATACTTTTTTCTTATAGCGTAAATATTTTGTGAACAAGGGGGATGTGCCGAAGTGATTCGATGCATCCCTCTGCTGTTTGTCGTTCAGACTTGCTCGATCGTGAATCCGGCACCTTTTACCAGTTCTATTACTTCGTTGGCGGTAATGCCGTCGCCGACAACCGTCAGAGGTTTGTTCTTGTCGGTTGTGTCTACCGACCACTCTTTGATCCCCACGGCATTGTTCAATACCGGAGTGATTTTGGCTACACATCCGCTGCAATTGATATTGGTGTGGAACAGCATTTTTCCATCGGCGTACATCTGTTTCTTTCCGCCGAACAAATGGGAGATGTTTAGTTTCATAACGATCTTATTTTAAACTTCGGGTTTTCAATAAACGCTGCGCCTCGGCATAATCGGTTCAAGTTTTCACTTGACCGCTTCTGCGCTCGGCTTGCAGTTTATTTTAAACTTTTAGTTTTCAATAAACACTGTGCCTCGGCATAGCCCGTTCAAGTTTCACTTGGCGTTCCCTGCTCTCGGCTTACAGCTTATAAAGTTATTTTTTCCATTTCAGACGCAGGCTGTTGCTGACTACGCTGACGCTGCTTAACGCCATGGCGGCACCGGCAATCATCGGATTCAGCAAAAAGCCGTTTATCGGATATAATATGCCGGCGGCAATCGGAATTCCGATAACATTGTATATAAACGCCCAGAACAGGTTTTCACGAATGGTCTTGACCGTTTGCCGCGAAAGATGTATGGCAACGGCGATTTTCGACAGGTCGTTGCCGATGATTGTCATTTTTGCCACATCCATGGCGATGTCGCTGCCTTGCCCCATGGCGATGCTCACATCGGCTTGCGCCAAAGCCGTGGAGTCGTTAATACCGTCACCGACCATCGCTACACACTTGCCTTCCTGCTGCAACGATGCGATAAATTCGGCTTTCTGTTGCGGCAATACTCCGGCTCGTACATTCTTTATGCCGGCTTGTGCGGCTATGGCGTAAGCGGTTTCGGGCTGGTCGCCGGTAAGCATATAAGTTTCGATTCCCTGCCGGTTCAGTTCGGCTATGGCTGCTGCCGCATCCGGTTTGATTCGGTCGGCGATGGCAGCCACGGCAATTACATGTGTCGTATCGGCAAACCAGATTACGGTTTTGGCTTCCCGGCTCCACTCCCGTGCTGCTTTTTCGGCATGGGGGTGAGGCGGTATTCCCTGCCCGTCGAGCAGGCGTTTGTTCCCGGCAAAATAGCGTATGCCGTTCACAGATCCGCAGACACCGCTGCCGGTCATGCTTTCGAATCCTTCGACCGGCAGGGGAGTCGCATCGTTCAAATACTTGACGATTGCTTCCGCCAGCGGATGTTCCGATTGCTTTTCGAGGCTGTATAACGCATGGATAGATTCAGCGTTCCGGTCTATCCAAAGCATATCGGTTACGGTCGGATGTCCTTCGGTCAGCGTACCGGTTTTGTCGAGTACCACAGCATTCACACGGCGGGCGAGTTCGAGGCTTTCGGCATCTTTGATCAATATTCCCTGTTCCGCACCTTTGCCGATTCCGACCATAATGGCGGTCGGTGTTGCCAGTCCAAGAGCGCAGGGGCAAGCGATTACCAATACGGTAACCATCGCCAATAATCCGTGCGTGAAGCCGTTCTCTCCGCCCCATATCCACCAGCCGGCAAAAGAAAGCAGGGCGATAAGCATGACCGCAGGAACAAAAATGCCGGCTACTTGGTCTGCCAGCCGTTGTATGGGGGCTTTGCTTCCCTGGGCGTCGCGTACGGTACGTATGATTTGGGCAAGCATGGTTTCTCCGCCAACCTTTTCGGCGGTGAATACGAAACTGCCTTTTTGATTGACCGTGCCGGCGAACACGGGGCTGCCCGTCTCTTTCCGGACGGCTACCGGTTCTCCGCTCAGCATGCTTTCGTCTACATACGAACTCCCCTCTGAAACCGTACCGTCTACGGCAATTTTCTCTCCGGGACGTACCAATATGGAGATACCCGGGGTTACGTCTTCGACGGGCAGTTCGACGGTCTCTCCGTCGGTACGGACAATCGTCACTCTGCGGGGTTGAAGCCCCATTAACTTCCGGATAGCCGAAGATGTATTCCCTTTGGCTTTCTCCTCCAATAACTTACCGATAGAGATAAACGCAATGATCCCGACCGATGCCTCGAAATAGACGTGAGGCTCTATACCTCTCGATAGCCAGAACTGGGGGAAGAGTGTGTTGAACACGCTGAACAGATAGGCGATACCCGTACTCAATGCCACTAAGGTATCCATATTTGCACGTCCGTGCCGGGCTTGTTGCCATGCGTGGATGAAGAAATCGCGTCCGAACCAGAATAGAACGGGAGTTGCCAACAGCCACATGATTATGTTGGCATACGGCATATCCATGAAGAACATGCCGATGACCATGAGCGGCAAAAAGAATATGAGCGACCAGATGGTGCGGCGTTTCATCCGTTTCCATTGTTTACGGTGTTCCTCCTCCACGATGTCCGCACTGTTGTCCGACGAATTGTCGATCAGGTCGAATCCGGCTTGTTGCACGGCTTTTCTCAATTGATCGGAAGATATACGTTCGGGATTGAAGGTTACTTTGGCTTGTGCCGAAGCCAGATTTACCGTAGCCGATTCTACACCGGGTTGTTCTTTTAAGGTCTGTTCTACCGTGCCGGCACAGACGGCGCACGACATGCCCAATACGGAAAATTCGCGCGAAGCCGAAACAGGTGTCGTTTTATGATTCGATTCGTCCATATTTCATCGGTTGAGGCTGCGGGGAATCTGCATCCCTGCCGCCGGATTGATTTTTTATGGGAACAAATATGTGAAGAAATCGGTTGATTCCGATTACATAATTTTCGGAAAAGTTTATAACGAATTGCATTTCCGTCGGACACGTTGCCGGAAAGCCGCGATACGGCTTATATCCGGTCGAGCGGTTTGCGGCCGGGGTGAGTCTGTTTGAAGCGGGTAGGGGTGATACCTGTCACTTGTTTGAACTGGCTGCTTAGATGGGCGACGCTGGAATAGCCCAGCTCGTCGGCGATCTGGCTTAACGTCAGTTCGTCGTACATCAGCAGTTCCTTTACCCGTTCTATTTTCTGGGCGATAAAATATTTTTCGATGGTGATGCCTTGTGTTTCCGAGAATAAGGAACTCAACGTGCCGTATTCCGTATGCAGACGTTCGGACAAGTATTCGGACAAATTGATTTTCTGCGGGAGCAGCGGCGATGTACGACGATAGAGCCATCCGATGATTTCGGTTTTGACCTGTTCCGCCACTCTGTTCCGTCGGTCGTCGATGATCTCGAACCCGATACGGTTCAAGTCGGCATTCAGTTTCGACAGCGTGCCGGCAGGAATATCTTCGGACAGATGCGCTACCCCCAGCGAAACCGTACGAAACGCGATTCCGTTCTGTTCGAGTACCGACTTCACCGCCATGATGCAGCGGTCGCAAACCATATTCTTAATATATAGCTCCATCGTTCCGGGCTTAATCCAATTCCACTACCGTGATGCCGGCACCACCGAACTGTACATGTTCGTCTTGAAAATGACGTACGCCGTTTACGCTTTGCAGGTATTGCCGGATAGCCTGCCGCAAAGCTCCTGTTCCCGTACCGTGCAGAATACGAACACGGGCGCAACTCACCTGAATGGCATCGTCGATAAAATAGGTAATTGCCTGAATGGCTTCGTCGGCTCTCATGCCCCGTACGTCGATCTCCTGTTTGAAATTCAATTGTTTTTCGCGCATGGAGTCGGTTGTCTGGGAACTGATGAATGTTGCTTTCGGTGCTTCGCGCTTGATCTGGTTCTTACTCATTTTTTCGAGACGTTCCGTTTTTACTGTCGTCTTGATCATACCGAAAGCCACCAGCGTATTTTTCCCGTCGGTCGATAACACTTCTCCGATCGATGTTTGTCCTTTGATACGTACGGCATCGCCCGGCTCGATCACTTCGGGTTTGAAAACCCGTTTGTCTTCTTTGGTCTTGTTTTTTTTGCGCTCTTCCCGCTCTTTGATCTTTTGCATCTTGCGGGCTATCTTGTCGTCGGTCGTGCTCTCTTCCTGTACGGTTTGCTTGAACTCTTCGAGCCGTTTCCGGGCTTCGCGAGTACGCTCTTTATCGGCTTGTGCCTCTTTGATCTCGCGTATCGTATTCTCGATACGGGCATTGGCTTCCGACAATACGTGCTCGGCGTCCGCTTTGGCTTTGGCAATCAATTCGCGCCGCTGCTGTTCGAGTGCTTTTATATCGCTTTCGTATCGGGCTGTGATCTCTTCCAGTTTCTTTTCTTTCTGCCGGATATTTTGCCGTTTCGACTCCCAATACCGTTTGTCGCGGACAATATCTTGCAGATATTTGTCCATGTCGATGTAGTCCGACCCCACTTTGGCGGAAGCATCGGCGATTACCTCCTCGGGCAAACCGATCTTTCGGGCGATCTCTATGGCAAACGAACTGCCCGGATTTCCGATCGACAGCTTGAAAAGCGGTTGCATCAAGTGCCGGTCGTAAAGCATGGCACCGTTGATGATGCCGTCCGTATCTTCGGCGAAATGCTTTAAGTTCTGATAGTGGGTGGTGATGATGCCGTATGCTCCTTTCCGGTTGAACCGGTCGAGCAATGCTTCGGCTATCGCTCCGCCGATCTGCGGTTCCGTACCGCCCCCGAATTCGTCGATAAGCAATACGGTAGCCCCGTCGCAGTTTCGCACGAAATGTTTCATGTGGGTCAGGTGCGAACTGTATGTACTCAAATCGTTTTCGATCGATTGTTCGTCACCGATGTCGATAAAGATGCTGCTGAAAATACCGGTGCGTGAATTGTCGTTGAGCGGAATCAGCAAGCCGCATTGCAGCATATATTGCAGCAGGCCCACCGTTTTCAGACAGACCGATTTACCGCCTGCGTTCGGACCTGAGATCAACAGGATGCGGTTTTTATCGTCCAATGTAATATCCAGCGGCACTACTTCTTTTCCCTGTTTCCGCAACGAAAGGAGCAGAAGCGGATGTACCGCTTTGTACCAGTCGATCTGCCGGCAATTCTCTACTACGGGCAGAACGCTTCCGGTCAGTCGGGCGAGTAACGCTTTGGCTCGGATGAAGTCGATTTCTGCGAGAAATTCATACGAGTACATGATGTCTGCGATATAGGGGCGCAGTTCGTCGGTGAAAACGGTAAGTATCCGCACGATCTCCCGGCGTTCTTCATTCTCCAATTCCCGGATGCGGTTGTTCGCTTCCACCACCTCTGCCGGTTCTATAAATACTGTTTTGCCGCTGGCGGACTCATCGTGTACGATACCTTTGATTTTCCGTTTGTGGGTCGGTGCAACCGGAATCACTAATCGTCCGTCGCGCATGGTCGGCGTGACATCTTTCTCCACGAACCCTTCGCTTTGGGCGGCACGCAGAATCGAATTTAAACTGCGGGAGATGCTTGCAAGGGTCGAAGCCATGCTCCGTCTGATTTCGGAGAGCTCGGCAGAGGCACTGTCTTTTACGTGCCCGAACTTGTCGATGATCCCGTCCATGCGGGTGATCAGTTGCGGGAATACCATGACATCGCCTGCCAGTTCGTATAAATAGGGGTAGACGGGATTCTCATCTTCGTCGGGAGTGAAGAAACGGATAATTCCGCGAATCGTATCCAGCGACCGGCGCAGGTTGAACAACTCGCTCTCTTCTAAAAAAGTACCCTCTATCCGTATCCGTTTCAATGCCGGGCGGACATCGAAAAAGAAGTTTGCCGGAAATTCATCTTCCCCGTCGAGTACATGTACAAATTCATCGGTCTGATGCAACATTCTGATCACGGTATCGTAATCGGACGAAAATTGCATCTGTTCCATCTTGTCTATGCCGAGCGGACTTAGGCAACGTTCCTGAATCAACTGGCGTATCTGGTCGAATCCGACCTTATGTTCAAAGTTATCCGGGTATATCACAGCTATATCATTTCCTTTTTTATGCGAATATGGGTAAATGCGACAGCATGGCGTACATTCGCTAATCGAAACCGATGTATCGTGCCGCCGACCGATGACAGTTTGGTTGTCGGTTTTTGTCTTTGTGTGTCGCACCGCATTCCGTATATAGTAATCGGTGGTGCAAAGATATGATTTTTATGCTTCGCAACCGATAATATTTAGGGCGAAATATACAATCGATACGATATTTATGCGTATCTTTGCACTTTATTACAAATGAAGTCTTAATCGTATCTTTTATGACACAGGAAGAATTGAATAATGGGGAACTCGAAGAGAAGAAAAGCCTCAATTTTATAGAACAGGCAGTAGAGGCGGATCTGAAAGCCGGTA
The DNA here is from genome assembly GCA_900538555.1 of uncultured Porphyromonadaceae bacterium. Classification (GTDB taxonomy): domain Bacteria; phylum Bacteroidota; class Bacteroidia; order Bacteroidales; family Barnesiellaceae; genus UMGS27. The sequence goes on along the minus strand of UPYI01000001.1, from coordinate 41,203 downwards.
AAAACGGAGGACGTCTGAACACCCGTTTCCCGCCCGAACCGAATGGTTATCTGCATATCGGTCATGCGAAAGCGATTTGTATGGATTTCGGAATCGCTGAAAAATTCGGCGGTACATGTAATTTACGTTTCGATGATACCAATCCGGTAAAAGAAGATGTGGAATATGTCGATTCGATCAAGGAAGACATTCATTGGTTGGGATTCGACTGGGGCGACCGCCTTTATTATGCATCCGACTATTTCCCGAAATTATGGGATCTGGCTATCCGTTTGATCAAAGAAGGAAAAGCCTATGTCGATCAGCAATCGTCGGAAGAGATTGCCCGTCAGAAAGGAACGCCCACGCAACCGGGTATCGAAAGTCCTTATCGTAACCGGAGTGTTGAAGAGAACCTCGATCTGTTCGAACGGATGAACAAAGGAGAGTTCGAAGAAGGTACATACGTTTTGCGTGCCAAGATCGATATGGCTTCGTCCAACATGCACTTCCGCGACCCGATCATGTACCGGATCATTAAACATCCTCATCACCGTACCGGTACGACATGGAATGTCTACCCGATGTATGATTTCGCACATGGACAATCCGACTATTTCGAAGGCGTGACGCACTCGATCTGTACGTTGGAATTTGAAGTACACCGTCCGTTGTACGAATATTTTGTAAAAGAACTGGCTGACGAGACCTATTGTCCGCGTCAGATCGAGTTCAACCGGTTGAACCTCACCTATACGGTAATGAGCAAACGTAAATTGCTGCAATTGGTGAAAGAACATCTGGTAGCCGGTTGGGACGATCCCCGTATGCCGACAATCTGCGGATTGCGCCGTCGCGGATATACCCCGCGTTCGATTCGCAACTTTATCGATAAGATCGGATATACGAAATACGACGGTCTGATCAGCGTATCGCTTCTGGAACACAGCATCCGTGAGGATCTTAATGCTACGGCAACTCGTGTTTCGGCGGTGGTAAATCCGGTAAAACTGGTGATTACCAACTATCCCGAGGACAAGGAAGAGACCGTTTATCTGGAAAATAATCCGGAAGATCCGGAATCGGGTAAACACGAAATGACGTTCACTCGTGAACTCTATATCGAGCGCGACGACTTTATGGAAAATCCGCCGAAGAAATTCTTCCGGATGACACCGGGTCAGGAAGTCCGTTTGAAAGCCGCTTATATCGTGAAATGTACCGGATGTAAGAAAAACGATGCCGGAGAGATCGAGGAAATTTATTGCGAATACGATCCGCAAAGCCACAGCGGTATGCCGGGCAGCGACCGAAAGGTAAAAGGTACACTGCATTGGGTATCGGCAAAATACAGCACCGAGGCGGAAGTACGTCTGTACGACCGGTTGTTCAATGTCGAGAATCCGTCGGAAGAAAAGGATGTGGATTTCCGCGAGCTGCTGAATCCCGATTCGTTGAAGGTTGTGACCAACTGCCGTATCGAACCGTTCTTGGCGAAAGATGCGAAAGCCGGCAACCGTTACCAGTTCCAGCGTATCGGCTACTTCTGTGTAGACCCCGATTCGACCGCCGACAAACTGGTGTTCAACCGTACCGTTTCGTTGAAGGATACATGGGAAAAAATCAAATCCAAATAATGAGCATTTGAACTGAAAATGAAGACTGCCGGATATGCTTTCTTTTGAGCCATGTCCGGCAGTTTCGATATATAGGCAAGCCTTCGAAATATGTCTGAAATAGAAAAAAACGAATGGGTAGAGAAGTATGAATCCGATTTGAAGATCGGTATTCACAGTTATTTCGATGCCGACGAGATCGACGAAATATCGGCGTACTACGAGATGTCCGACCGCATACCCGCCGCATTGTCGGCAATCGAATACGGACTGACATTGCATCCGGGAAATATGGATCTGGAATTGAAGCATGCCCGGTATTTGCTGATATCGAAACGGGTGGACGATGCCGAACGGATTATGCGTGCGATAGGGCGTTGCAATGTCGAGGCTAATTTGCTGATGGCGGAGATCCATTATCTGAAAGACCGTTTTGCCGAAGCCGAAGCGATTCTGCATGAACTCTTGTCGATGGAGGAGATCACGGAGGAAATCTGCTTCGACTCTTTGGATATTATATCCGATTACGATAGCCTCGAAGAGGTCACCCGGTATGTCGAATCTGCCATATCGGTTTTGCCCGATGCCCGGGGGATCTTGCGCGAATTGGCAATGGTGTATGAAGATGCCCAGCAGTACAATCTGGCGATTGCGATTTACAATCGCTTGATCGACCTCGATCCTTACTCCGCTGTCGATTGGTTTTCGTTGGCGAAGGTATATGCTTTGCTCGGGCGTTACGACGATGCCATAGAAGCCTGCGATTTTGCACTGACGGCGCGGGAGGACGATCCTACAATACTTTCGTTCAAAGGATATTGCTATTACGATTCCGGACGTTATTCCGATGCGATAGAGCAGTTTCTCGAATTTGCAAAAACAGATACCGACAAGGCGGTAGCCTATGAACTGATCGCCGAGTGTTATGCCAAGATGAACGAGAATAAAAAGGCGGTTGAATATTTGTCGGAAGCCCTGACGCTTTCTCCCGACAATGCCAATCTCTGTTATCAACTGGCAACCAACTATTACGATCTGGGCGATCTGCCGAAATGCGGCGAGTTCCTGAAAAAGACAATTGCTTTGGACGACACCGATGCCGATGCGCATGCTTTTTTAGGCGAATTGTATTTTTATGACAATAAGTTTGCCGAGGCGTATCGGGAATTGACTCGGGCATTGGAACTGGATGAAGAAGATATACCGTCGCGTCTGTTGCTGGCGGATGCCTGCCGTATGCTGGATTTGCCCGAAGAGTCGTTGGCACACTACGAACGGGTATTGAAACAGGAGCCTCTCGATCCTACGGCGTCGTTCTCGATTATCGGGGCATATTATAAAGTGGGCGATGAAGAGGCGGCGATGCGTCAGATAGCCCGGTTGGAGGCTATATTGGACGATGAATCTGCGATAGCTTCGATGGATGAGGTCAAACGGTCGGGTTGGATGCAGACGCGCAAAATGTTCGATGCGTTGAAAGCCCTGCTGAAAGATCATTTGGACAATGCCGCCGGATAACTTTCGTCCGGTATCGGATAAGAAGAAGTTCTGAAATATAAAATCCGCCCTCGTCACAGATGTTTGTGGCGAGGGCGGTTTGCTTGGAAAGGCGCTCCGGATCTCTGCTTGCCGGACTAATCGGTGACCGCCTTTTTATCGGGATCGTTCAGATATTCGAACATCAGGTCGATTTGGCTTTTCAATATCCGTTCGGATGAAAGGGGCGGCAATTCGTTTTGCGCGAAGAACCCTTTATCCAGAATATCGAATGCCGTTGTGAAGGAGCCGCCTGTAATCTCGCATAGAATGAATATTTTGTAAGCGTAGTGCATGGCGGGAGGATGGTTATGGCATTTTTTATCCAGTACCGCCAGCAACCGTACTGGCTTTACATCCAATCCGGTTTCCTCACGTACCTCTTTTACTGCGATTTCTTTCGGTGAGTAGCCGATGTCTGCCCATCCGCCGGGTAAAGACCAGCAGCCGTCGGCTCGTTCCCGTACCAGCAGAATGCGTTTCTCTTCATCGAATACCACGGCACGGATATCCACTTTGGGCGTTACGTAGTCGTTTTCGGGGTGAAAACATGCCTTGATGCTTTCGAGTGGAGTATCGCCGACCGTCGCTGTGATTCGATGGCTGATCTCCAACAGCTGCGAATAACGGTCTATGTCGTATTCGTTTTCCGAATAGACCAATCCGTTCTGGGCGAGCTGTCTGATCTGGCTGGCGAGTTCGATAAGCAGTTTCTCTTTATCCATATCGGAACCTTATCAAGAAACTATTTCTTTACCGGACGGCACTCCCAGATCACACCGACTTTCTCGGCGCTTTTGTAAAAATCGTTTACTTTGGGTCTGACATCCTCCGGAACCAGTCCGTTGTATTTGAGTATCTGCTCGCCTTTGTCGTTGTATATGGTGGTGATATCCATCTCGCGCGAATTTCTCGGACCTTTTCTGAAAATGGCATAGAATTTATAGCCGCAAACGTCGTATTCGGTGATTTTACATTCGTGCCGGCTCAATTCTTTCTTTTGAGCTTTCAGCCATTCGATGCGATCGACCGGGTTCTTCCGCTTCGGATCTTTGGTCACAACGTAATCGCTTGTGCTGCATCCGACAAGTAACAACATGCCGATGCAAATGCAAAATAAGGAGTGTTTCATAATATAAAAATTTAAGAGTTGTAGCGTATCCATTTCAACATCTCTTTGTACGACGGTTTTTTGCCGTACATGAGGATGCCTACCCGATAGATGCGTCCTGCTACCCAAGTCAGTCCTACGGCAGAGCCGAACAGGATACCTATGGACAGGATCAATTCCCATACCGGAACTCCGAACGGCAGCCGCACCATCATGACGATAGGCGAAGTGAATGGAATCATCGAGCACCACCAAGCCAACGGTCCGTCGGGATTTTCGGCACTGAAAAATCCGGCGTAGAATGCGAAGATGATGATGAACGTGATCGGTATCATGAATTGTTGTGTATCGGCTTCGTTATCGACGGCAGAACCGATCGCTGCAAAGATAGAAGCGTACAGCACATATCCGCCGATGAAGAACAGGATGAAACAGAACAGCAGTTCCGTAAAATTCACGCCGCCCAACATGCCCGTTATTTCAGCCATGATATCGGGTGTTGCCGCAGTTGCCGCTTCGGGCATACCTATCGAATTGGCTTCGTTGATAGTTTGGACCATCGCTGTGGTATCTACGTCCGAGGAGAGTCCGAGAATGGCGGTTGCCGAGAATGCAATACCGGCAATGAATATTATCCAGATGGCGATTTGGGTGAGACCTACCAGACCGATGCTGATTATTTTTCCCATCATCAGCTCGAACGGTTTTACCGACGATACCATGACTTCGACTATGCGGTTGGTCTTTTCTTGCATGACACTGTTCATGACCTGTCCGCCGTACAACAACAGGAATATATAGATGATAAGCGTGGAAATCATGCCGATACCCATTGCCATACCCGAAGACGATTGAGTTTCTCCTCCTTTCTCGTCGAGCCGGATCGATTGTATCTGCAACTTTATTTTCGAATCTTCGATGATTTTTTTGATGTCCGGAATATTGTAGGATGCCAGTTTGGCATCTTCCAGATAATCACTCATGCGGTTTTCGATAAACGATTCGAAACCGGTTGTCACCTGTTTGTCCGAATAGATGGTCATGCCGTCGGGGTGGAGGAGCAGATCCGATTTGATAACGATATAAGCGTAATTGCCGTTTCCCTCTTCATCTTTTTTCAGAATGTCGGGGTTTGCCGCTGCTTCCGATTCCAAATAATGGAAATGATATTCTTCGTTGTCATCGAATACGTCTTTGTACAATCCGGTGTAATCGACGATGGCGACATGGCGGGTTTCGTTATCCGACATCTGTGACAGCAGTATGGGCACCGTACACAACAGAACCATGATAATAGGGGATAGAATCGTCATCAGGATGAACGATTTTTTCTGTACGCGGGTCAGGTATTCCCGCTCTATGATTAAAGATATTTTGCTCATGATTTCAAGGTTTATTTTTTATCTTCTACGATTGCCGATTCACCTACGGTTTCGATGAATATTTCGTTCATCGTGGGCAGTATCTCTTCAAAAGCAGTCAGTTCGTACTGTCGGGAAAGTTCTTGTATCAGTTCCCCGTTTGTAATTTCGGGTCTGATTTTCCGTAAGGTCGATACCGTACCTTTGCGACACGGTTTGCTGTCGATGATTTCATACAACATGTTCAGGTTCGGCTGCAATGCCCCCTCGCGGGTGGCGACTTTGAACAGATGCTTTTTATGTTGTTCGCGAATATCGTCTACATCGCCTTGCAGCACCACTTTCGAATGATGTATCAGCGACACCCTGTCACAGAGTTCTTCGACCGAAGCCATGTTGTGGGTAGAGAATATAATGGTAGCACCTTCATTGCGCAATTCCAGAATCTCGCGTTTCAACAAATTGGCATTCACCGGATCGAATCCGCTGAACGGCTCGTCCAGAATCAGAAGTTTCGGGCGGTGTATCACTGTGGTGATAAACTGGATTTTCTGTTGCATACCTTTCGAAAGCTCTTCGATCTTCTTCTTCTCCCAACCTTCGATGTCGAATTTGCGAAGCCATGCCTGCATCCGTGTTTTGGCTTCATTGCGGCTCAATCCTTTGAGTTGCGACAGGTAGAGGATTTGTTCGCCCACCTTCATCTTTTTATACAGCCCGCGTTCTTCGGGCAGGTAGCCGATGTGCTCTACATCCGATGGTTGGGCGGGACGTCCGTCGATCAGCACTTCTCCGCTGTCCGGACCGGTAATTTGGTTGATGATCCGGATCAGAGTCGTTTTTCCTGCTCCGTTCGGACCTAACAGCCCGTAAATGCTGTTTTCAGGAACATGCACGGTCACATCGTCCAATGCTTTGTGATTGGCATATTGTTTCACGATATGATTGGCTTCGAGGTAATTCATATTGGATTTATATTTGATGATATTTATTTTTATAATAAACGCTGCGTATCGGATGTGATCTGTTCGAGTTCTGTTTGAAGGCTTCTGCTCTCGGCATACGGTTTACTTTATACTGGGAGTGACGATCCGTTCGCCGATATATTTTGCCAATGTCGATTTTACTTCATACAGCCGGTTGTTTTCTGCCATGAGCGACATGACCTCGTCGTTGGAGGACGCATGGCGCATCTGGTCGCGTACAGCCTTGATATGTTGTGAGATGATCGCATCTTTCAATTCGTACAAAGCCCGCGGAATTAATGTGGGCAGTTTCTCCTGTTCCGTTTCGACGTGTTGGAATTTCGTATGAACTTTGCTTAACTGGTATTTATCCGTTACCAGATCTACCGCCAGTTGGCTGATTCCGTTGTCGGGATGCGAAACAAAATATCGTTCTAAATAGCGCGATTCGACCTCTGCCAGCCGGGCTTGGCTCTCCTGCCGGATTTCTTGTGCGGCAACCTGCTCCGCTTTCTCTTTTTCGGCGAGTGATTGTCCGTTTTCCCGTATCTGGGCGATTATCCGGTTCAACTTCTCGTTCTGTTCCGCTTCTATGTCTTTCTGTTTCTGTTCGATAGCTTGGGCGACATGTGCCCTCTGTTCGATAGCCAGCTCCATCATTTTACGGTACAGAGGGTGGCTGAATGTAATTTCATCGACTTTCAGTTCCTCCATGATGTAGTCGATCACCTTGTACATACGCATTTGGTGCTGTTCATCTTCCAGTTCGAACAGGTCGCAGTAACCATATCGCACGACATACTGCAACAGATTTTTTTCGTAACGATACAACGGCGATGTCTTGGCGGCGATGTGGATCGGCGCAACCGGTATTTGAGCCAACTCTTCTTCGGTCGGAGGAATGTCGGATAAAGACGGCGGCGGAACCGGGCTATCCGTAGCCGGAGTGCTTTCGGCTGTTCCCGGATCGGACGGCGGAACGAGAGTGTCAGGTGGAGCGGTAGTCGGTCCGGGCGGATTGGCTATGTTTTTGAGGTTTGCTTCCGATTGGTTCTTCCGCATTTTATTGACTTCCGCCAATAATATCGACTCCTCGATTTCCATCTGGCGACTGCATTCCTGTATGTAGACCGACCGTATGATGTTGTCGGGGATAACCGATATGGTGCGTACGATATCGCTGATAAGTCCGGCACGTTTGATCGGGTCATCTCCGGCGCTGTCGAGCAGCAGTTTGGTCTTGAAGCGGATAAAATCCGTTTCGTGCGATTTTATATATTCGGTAAACGATGCGGCACTTTGTTTCTTGGAAAAAGAATCGGGGTCGTCGCCGTCGGGAAGCAATACCACTTTGATATTCATTCCCTCTTGAAGGATCAGGTCGATACCGCGTAGCGATGCTTTGATACCGGCGGCATCTCCGTCGTACAATACCGTGATATTGTCGGTAAAGCGGTGAATCAAACGGATTTGTCCGGGCGTCAGGGAGGTTCCCGATGAAGCCACTACGTTCTCGATACCGGCTTGGTGCATCGACAAGACGTCGGTATAACCCTCAACGAGAAAACAACTGTCTTGTTTTACAATAGCCTGTTTGGCATGGTATATACCGTATAGTTCGGTGCTTTTGTGATAGATGTCCGATTCGGGAGAATTGACATACTTCGCACTCTTTTCCGTTTTTTTCAAGACGCGTCCGCCGAAAGCCAGCACTTTGCCCGACAGACTGTAAACCGGAAATATGACCCGACCTTTGAAGCGGTCGTAAAGCTGGTTGTTTTGCCCTTGCAGGCACAGACCGGTTTTCAATAGATAATCGGCTTTATAGCCGTTTCTGATAGCCGATTGTGCCAACGCATCGCGTTGTTCGAGCGAATAACCCAATCCGAATTTCCGGATGATGTCGTCGCGGAAGCCGCGTTCGTGGAAGTAGGATAGACCCACCGATTTGCCTTCGGCATGTTCGAACAGGGTCTTGCTGAAATATTCCTGTGCGTAGCTGTTTACGATCAGCATACTTTCCCGTTCGGAACGGATCTGTTTTTCTTCGTCCGACAGCTCCCGTTCTTCAATGGCAATGCCATATTTCTTCGCCAAGTATTTCAATGCCTCGTAATAAGACATCTGCTCATGTTCCATAATGAAGTGGACGGCACTGCCGCCTTTACCGCAACTGAAACATTTACAGATCCCTTTCGAGGGAGATACACTGAACGAGGGTGTCTTCTCGTTGTGGAACGGACAGAGACCGACATAGTTTACACCCCGTCGCCGAAGCGTAACAAAATCGGATACGACCTCCAATATGTTGGCGGCATCCATGATTTTATCTATGGTCTGCTGATCGATCATCGAATATACGGTTTATTCGATACGAAGGTACAATATATTTTCGAAAAAATATCTATACTTTTTTTATGTAGTAATTATTAAAAAGAAAACAAGTTGAAAATTAAAAGGATTCGTGCGTTATTTTTTGAAATTTCGAACATAGTCGCAAATAAAACAGCAAGCCGGTCCCACGACCGTATTGTGATCGAATCCCTGCAATTCATAAAGCATTACATTCGGGTTGCCGATGTTTTTCATGACCGAAGCAAACAGGGCATTCTCTTCGTAACGGTCTGCCATTTCCAGATTCCGGTCGCCGGTAAGCAAGATAATCGGGGCGGTATCTTTACGGGCTTTGTTACATGGTGCAAATTCGTCGATGACCGGTATGCCGTGTGGCAATCCGCGTTCTTTTCGGATGGTGAAGTGCGTGACGGTCTGTCCGCTTACCGGCAGATATGCGGCGATAGAATCCGCATCGGCATGATAAGCCGCCATATAACTTTTGTCTGTCGCTAAAATGAGCGATAGATAACCTCCTGCGGAATGTCCCGAAACGAAGATCCGGGCAGGGTCGCCGCCATAAAGTCCGATGTGTCGCATGACCCAAGCGACAGCGGCAGCGGCATCTTGTATATAAGCCGGATTCTGAGCCTTCGGACTTAACCGGTAATTGGGGGTTACGACGGCAAAGCCTTTGGATGCCAGTTCCTGTGGAATATATTTGTTTCCCGCTTCCAGTCCGCCGCCATGAAACCAGATCAGTGTGGCGTATGGTGCTTGTTGCACAGGATAGTAGAGATCCAGTTTACACCGTTCTTGCCGGTAGTTGTCCGATTCCGTATCGGGCAGATAGGAGAGGTCGCGAATGATTTTATATTCGGTTTGTGCGGGCAGTGTAAAGATGCAGCAAAAAAGCAGTATCGACGAGATGATGTAATTCTTCATATATTCATTCTGTTTGTACGGTAAAGATAAAAAACGGCAAAAAAAAAGGCCACCTTCTCAGGCGACCAATCTTCATTAACCTTAAATCTAATACTATGAAAAACACATTGCAAAGATAAGTACTTTTTTTGAAAGGACAAGGGGATAAATAAAAAATGTATGTTATATAACATATTTTAAGTATTTACCCCCCGTATAAGATTTTCTGAATCCCTGTTACCGAAATTTCAGGCATAGCTGTGCATTCCGCCCAACAAAAAATTGACACCGAAATAGGTGATCAGTACGCATAAGAATGCAACGATTGAAAACGTATGGAAGAATACGGGTTGCCTGAATCGTGGAAACGATGCGGTATGCAAGGCAAGACTGTAAACGAGTAAGGTGATCAAAGCCCATACTTCTTTGGGGTCCCAGCCCCAATAGCGTCCCCAGGAGATGTTTGCCCAGACAGCTCCGATAAAAATTCCGATTGTCAATACGAATACGGCAGGGTAGAGTAACAGACGGCTTATGACGACCAGACGGGTCGATTCTTCGGGTCTATGAAGGTTGATGAAAAGACCTGCTATGCCATTCAATGCAATAAATGCGAAGAGGGTATAGGAGATCATGACCGACATGACGTGGATGCTGAGCAATGGAGAAGAAAGTACCGGCATTAAAGGGGTAATCTGAGGATTCGAAGCACCGATCATAGACACCATCATTGCCAATCCCGCAATCAACAGTCCCAATGGCAGGAGCAGGATGAACCGTCGGTGAAAAAGCAATGACATCAGTAGGGCGCACCATGCCATCAGTTGCATGGTTTCATAACCGTTTGTCATGGGGAGATGCCCGCAAATATATCCGCGCAGGGTGATCATTCCCGACAGATAGAGGATTCCGGACAATACGATCAAGACCGGTAACAAGACCGATCTGCGGCGTATCGGGCATTGCCGCGCCATTTGCAGGCAGACAAAAATAAAAGTGACGATTCCGGAAAGTATGAAAAACACGGAGGCGAATATCGGGCGATTGGTTCGATTGTAAATACGTTCCGCTTCGATTTCCCATTCCGTAGGTAAAGTGTCTCCTGCTTGTTTTTGTTGCCATTTACGTATTTTCTGCAATGCAATGCATGCGTTGGCATATTCCTGTTTTACGATCAGCTCGGTGACATAGTTCATGGATTGCCGGATAAACAGTCTTTCTTCGTGTGCTATATCTGTCGGAAGGTCATCTATGGGAGATACCCAATGTAACGAACCGTCGATGGGATCGGTATAAGGATATATACATAGCAACCTGCCGGTCGCTATCATGCTTATGAGGTTGAACCGTTCGTCGGCTTCACGGAATCCCCGTCCGGAAAACTCCTGCAACCGGTAGCCCCCGGAAGTTCCGATAAAATCGGTTAGTTTTGCCTGTTTCCCTTCGAGTTCCAATAGCCGGCGGACTTGTGGGTCTTTTATTTTTATTATGGGTTCATATTTCCATTCGTCGTAATGGAACATCCATCCTGCAAGAACTTGTTCGGCAGACAGGTTTCGGTAGCTGTCCTTACCGCACAGCTTGGTCGTAAAGTCCCGTGCCAGTGTCGAGAGCGGACAGATACGGTCGTTGTAGTAGACATATAGGTTTCCTAATTCGTCAGCCACTTCACGGGGTACGCTTGTTACCGTAGTTGCTGCCGATGCTGTCGGGATACAACCGGATATGAAAAGACCGAGTGCGATCCGTTTCAGAGACGGATGGCTTAACAGTTGCCGGAAACCGCTTTTTTTGTCAAACGGGAAAAAGATCATGGACAAGAGTAAAAATGCATAACCGGTGTAAGTGATCCCTATGCCGATGGGATCGTAAGTGACGGACAAAGTTGTTCCCGACCGGTCGGCATCGTAAGCCGATTGATAAAAACGGTATCCTTTGTGGCGGAAGATACGGTTCATGGCGACTTCGCCCCGTATTGTCCGGTTTCCGTCGGTAAGGGATAAGGTGCTGATATAATCCATCGGGGCTTGTGTGCCGGGATAACGGACGATCTCGAATTGTTCCAATTCGATTTGAAATGGGAATGAGATGCTTTTTCTTTTGCGATCGGAGAACGAGTTTACAGAACTGCCGTCCAGCCGCAGATGCAATGACCCTTGTTTCCCTTGACTCCACGTTATGAAAGAACCTAAGAGGATGATAGCGAATGCCGAATGCAATAAAAACGTTGCGGGGCGGAGATGGATTTTTTGTTTTAGAAGATAGAAAATTGCCGCGGTGGCGGATATACCCCATAAAGCGACGAACCACGTTGCTCCGTAAATGTGTTCGATAACGAATGGCGTATCGTATTTTTTTTCAAGGAGAGTGGCTACGGTCAGGATTACAGTAAGCAGACCGAGTGTGCCGAAACTTGTGTATTTCAAAAATTTCATATATAATGAAACGGAAAAATAGGCAAAGGTCCGGAATGCAGATTCCCGAACCTTTGCCGGATAGTGTGGGTTAGATAGCGTCGATAAATTTTACAATAGCGTCGCGGTCGGCTTTGCTCAACTTGCGGAATTCGTCGATTGTATGACGGGCATCGCTTTGTGCCGCTCCGTGCCACATGATCGCTTCGATGACAGTCCGTGCGCGGCAGTCATGTAGCCGGTCGGCTTCGAATGATCCGGTACATTTCTGGTGTAATCCGCGTCCCCAGAGAGGAGTGGTGCGGCACCATCCGGTACGAATGTCATTTTGCATATACAAACGGTGTTGTACCATATCGGTATAGGGCCAGATTGTCTGGTGCGGGTAACGTGGCAACTCATTTCCTTTGGTGAAGAATCCGCTGGGATCGGAATAATTGTCCTCGCCCGTAGTCCATGTGGGGCGATGGCAATAAGCGCATCCGATTTCGGTAAAGAGCTTTTTCCCCCGTTGGATTTCTTCGTCATCGAGATTTCGGGCTGCCGGTACGGCTAAGCCGCGGTGCCATACCATCAGGTCGGTGTAGTATGCGTCGCTTACTTCGATGGGCAGATCGGTCGCTGTCAGATAATTGTAGATGTCGGCTTCGACTCCGGCTTCTGTTTGGTATTCCGGAAAATAGTCGTAAAATTTAGCTTGTACCTCAGCGTCGTTCGATGCCTTTCGGGCATAGGCGGTCGTCATGTAATGGTATCGGCGGTTCGACCGGGTTACGTTGGTTATGTTCCAGAACGCATTCGCTCCGGCTGCATCTTGTAGCGGTCCACGGCTCAGGGCGTAGGTGAAACGGAAAGGATGTTTTTCACCGGTTCCACCGTCTTGAGGTCGGGCATTGGCATATTGTTTTACCCATTCCCCGTTTTTGAAGAAGGCTTCATTGATCGGAAAATAGTTGTCCTTTTCCTGCTTTGCCCACTCGGCTTTCAAATCGTCGTCGTCAATAGCGTCCAATAGACCTGTACCGTAAATACCGATGGTGGATTCGAGCCGAAGGTTTACCTGGTCGGCAGATAATGTCCGTCCGTCGGTAGTCACCAGATCGACATAATAGGCACTTTGGGGAATCTTGACTTCGGGATAGATCAGTTCGTATGTCTCTCCGTCGGGGAATCGGTTGCCCCATTCGTCGGTATGTGTATTCCATGTAATTTGGATTTGCGACGGATCTACCGGGGCTTTGAACGGAGCCACGGCGAAATGCTGCGGCATACCGGTCAGCGACGATATGTAATTGTTGTTGTCATCGTAAACGACAAGCAGATAACCGTTACCGATCTCGGTGGCATTGAATGTGCCCGACTGCCGTTTTCCGTGTCCGTATCCCGGGTGACAGGAAATACAGGAGTTGCGGATATAAAGCGGACCGAGACCTCCTCGGGTTGTCCCGTCGGAGGCTTGGGTAAATACCTTTTCGAAGAGCGCTTCGCCATTGAGGAACGAAGATGCCAGTCCTGCATTTTCAACTGCCGGCGTGGGCTGTTCGAAAGCCCCTGAGGTCGAGTTGAAAGCAGTTCCCAACAAGCCTCCGGCATACCATTCGGCTGAAAGCGGTTTGGGCGAAGGCGGTGTCGGCGTAACGGTATCCTCCGTGCAACTTGTCGCGTAGAGGAGCGATGTTACGGCGAACGAAAGAAAGATAACTTTTTTCATAACATTTTGATTTAGTTTTGCTTGATCTGTTTTATTGACCGATTGTCGTTTCGGCAACAGTAAGGGCGGTTACCAACTTGTTGCATTCGTCGGTAGCCTTTTTCCATAACGGGTTGTTCGTTCCGGCATAATTTACAAAGGGAGCGGGTGCGGCTTCGATTGCATTGAGGGTGGCGGAGATGGCTTCGCGTACGGCTTTGTCGGCTTCCGGATCTATGCTGTTTAAATAGTCACCTACCGATTTGCCTACCTTCTCATCATTGTAATAACCTTCATAGGCATTTTTTATGCTGATGATGTTGTCGTAGAAATCCTGTTTCGAATTCTTGGCATAAGGCGATTCGATGTAGCTCAGATCTTCCGCACTTGTAGCGCTATTCGGACGTCCGATTTTTTGATTGGCAACTTCGTCGGCAATATCCGATGCTCCGACGAGTATCTCTTGGGCTACCTCTACGAAGTTATGGTACTTTGATCCGCCTTGTCCGGCATTCCGCATGCTTGCACCGTAATCGAATGCATCCATCTCGGCATTTTCGAGGATTTCACGTTTTTCGTCGGTCACATTGTCTATTCCGGACCATGCGGCATCCAGGCGTACACATTGGTTCCGCAGGTCTTCGGCGACAGCCGAGAGGTACACAAGTTCTTCGATACGTTTGTACGAAGCGGTGCGGGGCTTTCCTTGGAGAGAAGCCGCATCGGCTTGCAGGTCGAAAATCATATATTCTACGGCATGGAAACCCAATAGTCCGTATCCAAGAAAACTGGCGGCATAGTCGGCGCTCATTTTATCCATACGTGTCGCATCGTTCAGCAACTGGTCCAGTTCCGTTGCATCCAATGGCCAAGAGTCGATATGCGGATCGATATAATAATCGTCGGCTGCACCGAACAACCAGGCTTCGCTCAATTCCCAATATTTGCGGGCACCGTACCATTTTTCACAAGCCTGCGTGATCAGAGTTTGTGTTTCGTTCGAGAGTGTGCCGCTGGCTTGTACATCCGTACCGATATTCTTACGTACCGATGCTTCTATTTGGGAACACAGGTCGGCAAGTTCGATAGCGTTGTCGGCAAGATTCCGGTAAGTAGGGGCAACGGTTTTGTTTACGTAAACAGTTGCAATCTCCTGAATGGCGTTTTCTCGTTCTTCTGCCCATGTGAGGTCGTTTTCCTCGTTGCAACCGGTGAATACACTTGCTATGGTTACAAGAGAAAGATAAGCCGATGATTTGATTAAATGCTTCATTTTCATAAATTATTTATATTTAAGTTGGATTATTTTGTAAAAAGTCCCGTATAAGTGATTCCGAGCGAAACACTCGGCTCATTGTTGTAGTTTCGTGTTACTGTTCCTGCATCGGTGATTACGGTATATGGATTGAGTATGCCGATACCGTATTCTGCTTTTACAGCGATGCTTTTGATCGGATAATAATTTAAGCCGATTGCCAGACGCTGTCGCCCGCACCATTTGCGGCGGGCTACGCTTGCCGCTGTTTTGTACATCGAATCGTAGTAGTCGTAACGGCCGAACAGATAGAGCCGTTGTTTCTTCTCTTTCAGTTTTTTCGACAACGCGAAGAAATCATATCCGGCTTCGCATCCGGCAGCCAGCGCATCCGATGCAATAGGCTGTTTTGCCGATACCGACGAACTCGACATGCTGCTGTTGAACGAGGTGATCATTTCCGAATCGGTCAGATGTCCGTAGTCGAAATTACCGCGTATGATCCAGTTATGGGCATCGTAGGCAAAATCGAAAGCTCCGATCATTACGGTGCCGTGTACTTTATCCCAGCGTGCATTGCTGCGATTGTACAGGGTATTGCTGAAACTGTTTCCGATATAGCCGCTTAGAGAAAGTCGTAGTCCCGGTACGGAAAAATTATCGACCCGGAATGCTCCTGCATAGCTGGTTGCCAGTTTAAACTCATAAGGCGAGCCTGCCCCGTCGTGGATCCAGCCTTTGCTGTTGAAGCGGTCGGAATCCAACCCGGGCAAGAATAAAACTTCGTACCGCCATTTCCCTATTTCGCCCCAAAGGCTTATACCGGTTTCATGCCAGGTACAGGGCATGATTGTGTTTTCGCCTTCCGGACGATAGACTCCGAAAAATTCATTGGGCATGTGGTGTGCGTTTGTTGCACCTACCGGTACGATGATATGTCCCATGCGGAGATTGAATGCTTGCGAAAATCTTTTTTGAATCCAGAATTGTTCGAGAGCAACTTCTCCGCCGCGCTCTACTTCCGATTCGTATTCTCCGCCTTCTTCCTCTTCGATCTCGATCGCGCTTTCCGTACCTCCGTGTTCGAACTCGATCTCCGTTCCCATAGACCAGCCGCGACCGAAATTGTATCCTAACCAGATGACGACGTGTGGCAAATCGAATTGTCCGTGGCTTTCGTTTTTATATTTATCCGGGTTTTGGTATCTTAGGTAATTGTTGCTGAAAAAGTTCCGCGTCATTACCGCTTCTCCGTATCCGCCGACTTGAAACCGGGATGTCTTTTCTTTTGTTTGAGAAGCCTGAGAAGAACCGGGTGTATGATCTTTTGCCGTTATTTCTGTTCGCAATTCGTCGAGCAGTTCTGCTTTTAGTTCGGCTTTGATTCGTTCACGTTCACCGTTCGATAGGGGAGTAGCTCCTGTAAGAGCATCTGTTTGTGCTTGTCCTTGTCCTGTTGCGGAAATAGACAGACAGGTAATAAAAAGAAGTTTATTCAAATGCATGATTGATTTGTTTTTGTCAAGGCAAAATTATGATCTGTGCAGAGGGTGGACAATCCCATGTTTTAATGATTTTTTTTAAATTGATACAGCTTTTCTACTTATTTTTAGGTATTCGGTCTATTTATCTCGGATGGCGAAAGGGTGATAGGGGGAATATCATGGATGTAATCGGGGGAATAAATCGGGCATTTGCTATCTTGGGATTGCAAAAAATGTTAATATATACAAATTCAAATATCAAGATACGGAGATATGGGCTACTTTTGTGCCCGTGAAAAATTAACCTTTATTCTAAATCTAAATTAATTCTAATATGCTTTTTGCGATTGTTGCAGTTTTTATTATCGGTTATCTGCTGATAGCCATGGAGCACGTCATAAAAATCAACAAAAGTGCTACGGCATTGCTTTTGGGCATGATTTTATGGGTGATGTATTCTTGTATGGGAGTCGGACATCTGGACGAGAAGATTATCGAACACATGGGCGACATTACCGAGATTCTGTTTTTCCTGATCGGGGCGATGACCATTGTCGAACTGGTCGATATTCACGGAGGCTTTTCGATTATTACGGAGCGGATTACTACACGTAAGAAAAGAAAACTGCTGTGGATTCTTTCGTTTGTAACGTTTTTCATGTCGGCAGTACTCGACAACCTCACCACTTCGATCGTAATGATCATGTTGCTTCGTAAATTGGTGAAAGACCAATACGAGCGTTGGCTGTATGCCAGCATGGTTATTATCGCTGCCAACTCAGGCGGTGCGTGGTCGCCGATCGGTGATATTACCACGATTATGTTGTGGGTGAAAGGTAATGTGGGTACTCTCAGCCTGATCAAGTACGATCTGTTGCCGAGCCTCGTTGCCATGATTGTTCCGTTGCTTTTGATCGGGCGCATGCTGAACGGCGAATTGGAACCGATAGAAGAGGGTGGCACGGAAAAATCGACGACAGCCTTATCCAAAAACGAAAGCAACTGGTTCTTCTATTTGGGAGTAGGCGGGTTGATTTTTGTTCCGATCTTTAAAGCGATTACGCATTTGCCGCCGTTTATCGGCATGCTGCTGGTGTTGGGCGTATTGTGGATATTTACGGAAATACTTTATAACCGCAAGCAGTTGTCCGACAAGATACATGAAAAGCGGTTGCCTGCTATTCTTTCCCGCATAGATACGCCTACGATTTTGTTTTTCTTGGGCATATTGATGGCAGTTGCCGTTTTGCAGGAAACCGGCATTCTCGGTTCGGCTGCGGCTTGGCTGGACACAACCGTGGGTGACATATATGTGATAAATATCGTATTGGGTATATTCTCGTCGATAGTCGATAACGTGCCGCTGGTGGCAGCCGCTATCGGAATGTATCCGTTGGCAACTCCCGATATGGTACTTGCCAATGAATTTATGATGAACTTCGTACCGGACGGTACATTCTGGCTGTTGTTGTCCTACTGTGCCGGTGTCGGCGGTAGTATGTTGATTATCGGTTCGGCAGCCGGAGTGGTGGTCATGGGATTGGAAAAGATGAACTTCGTGTGGTATTTGAAGAAGATCGCATGGATTGCATTGCTCGGATATTTGGCTGGCGTACTTGCTTTTGCCGGTGAAATGTATCTTTTCTGATAAGGAAGTACATAACGACAAACGCCCGTTGGACTTTATGTTCCAACGGGCGTTTGTCGTTTGTATCTGAGGTTTTCAATTTACCCGGTTTACCGGAGTGCCGTTTAAAAACGATTTCAGATTCTCTTCGGCGATCCGCATCAATCGGGTTCTCGCTTCGAGTGTTGCCCATGCAATGTGCGGCGTGATGAAGCAATTGCGGGCGGTCAGCAACGGATTGTCGGCTGCCGGTGGCTCTGTCGATAATACATCGGTAGCGGCGGCATGGATACGTCCCTCGTTTAAGGCATCCGCCAGTGCCTGCTCGTCCACTAACGGACCGCGTCCGGTGTTGATGAGGATAGCGGTCGGTTTCATCATACGGAGAGTTCCCGCGTTGATTAAATGTTTCGTATTCGGGGTGAGAGGGCAATGCAGGGATATGACGTCGCTTTCGCGCCATAACGTCTCTCTATCGACTGCCGTGATATATTCGGGTAGCTCGTCCTGCCGTTTGCCGGTCGAAGCTATCACGTTCATGCCGAATGCATGTGCGATGCGTGCAACAGCGTTGCCGATATTTCCTAACCCTACGATACCGATCGTTTTTCCGGCGATTTCGAAGATCGGGGTTTTCCAGAAACAGAAATCGGGACAGGCACTCCATGCTCCGGCGCGTACGGCTTCGGAATGCAATCCGACTTGGCTGGCGATGTTCAGCAAGTGCGCGAATACGAGTTGGGCTACCGAATCGGTACTATACGCCGGTATATTGGTGACGACAATTCCCCGAAGGGAGGCTGCCTCGATGTCTACCACATTATATCCGGTTGCCAATACACCGATGTAGCGCAGTAGGGGCAACTGTTCGAGGTGCGATGCGGAAAGCACCGTTTTGTTGGTCAGTACGATTTCTGCCTCGCGGGCGCGTTCTATTACCATGTCGGACGGAGTACGGTCGTACACCGTACAATCTCCGAGCGATTCGAAGCCATTCCATGACAGGTCGCCGGGGTTCAGTCCATATCCGTCGAGTACTACGATTTTCATTTTGTTATCGGTTTTACAGTTCGATAGGGTTCGCCACCTTTTCGTCGGTCAAAGCCCAGTGCAATACTTCCGAAATGTTTCCCACGTAGTGGAATGTCAGACCTTTGAGATACGACGGCTTGATTTCGTCGATGTCCTTCCGGTTTTCTTCGGACAGTATGATCTCTTTGATACCGGCACGTTTGGCAGCCAATATTTTCTCTTTGATACCGCCTACCGGCAACACCTTGCCGCGCAACGTGATTTCTCCCGTCATAGCCAGGTGGTCTTTTACCTTGCGCTGGGTGAAGAGCGATGCCAGCGAAGTGACCATCGTGATACCTGCCGACGGACCGTCTTTGGGTATTGCCCCTTCGGGCACATGGATATGCACGTTCCATTTCTCGAAAACATCTTCGTCGATATTCAGCGATGCCGCATGCGACCGGATGTATTGCATGGCAATGACTGCCGATTCTTTCATCACGTCGCCGAGGTTTCCGGTCAGGGTCAGTTTCTCGCCTTTGCCTTTGTTCAATCCCGATTCGATAAACAGGATCTCTCCGCCTACGGCAGTCCAAGCCAGTCCGGTTACGACACCGGCGTAGTCGTTGTTTTCGTAAGCATCGCGCTGGTATTCTTCCGCACCCAGATATTCGCGCATGTCGGCAACGGTCAGCTTGTTTTTGAAAGGTTGTTCCGTAGCTTTTTTCAAAGCAATCTTCCGCATGATTTTCGCGATTTTCTTATCCAGTTCGCGCACGCCCGATTCGCGGGTGTACGAGTCGATGATCGCGCCCATCACACTTTTCGGAATATCCAGATCTTCGGGCTTCAATCCGTGGTTTTCGAGCTGTTTGGGCACTAAGTGGCGACGGCCGATCTCGATCTTTTCCTCCTGTATGTACCCGCTTACGTTGATCAGTTCCATACGGTCGAGCAGCGGTTGCGATATGCTGCTCAGATTGTTGGCGGTAGCGATGAACAGGATTTTGGACAAGTCGTAATCCACGTCGATGTAGTTGTCGTGGAATGTATTGTTCTGCTCCGGATCGAGTACTTCGAGCAATGCCGATGCCGGGTCGCCTTTAAAATCGTTTCCGATTTTGTCGATCTCGTCCAGAACGAATACCGGGTTTGAACTTTCGGCTTTGATAAGACCTTGCATGATTCTGCCCGGCATCGCTCCGATATAGGTGCGCCGGTGTCCGCGAATTTCGGCTTCGTCGTGCAGACCGCCCAATGACACCCGGATATATTTGCGGTTGAGAGCTTCGGCAATAGATTTGCCCAACGAAGTCTTACCTACTCCCGGAGGTCCGTAGAGGCAGATGATCGGGGCTTTCATATCGCCGCGCAGTTTCAATACCGCCAGATGTTCGATAATACGCTCTTTTACTTTCTCCAATCCGTAGTGGTCCTTGTCGAGTTGCTTTTTGACGTTGCCGAGATTGAAATTGTCGTGGGTATATTCGTTCCACGGCAATTCGAGGAACGTTTCCAGATAGCTGTATTGCACCGAATAGTCTGGCGATTGCGGATGTAACCGTTCCAGTTTACGCATCTCCTTTTCGAATATCTCGCCGACTTTTTGCGGCCACTCTTTCTCCGCAGCTTTGCTGCGCAGGTCGTTCAATTCCTGATCCTGCGGATTCTCGCCCAATTCGTCCTGTATGGTGCGGATCTGTTGTTGCAGAAAATGTTCCCGTTGCTGTTGGTTTATTTCTTCGCGGGTACGGGCTTGTATCTCTGCTTTGATTTCCAGCAGTTGTGCTTCTTGCGAAAGAAGTTTGTACAGCTCGAAGCCGCGTTCCTTTATATCGGTGATGTTCAGTAACAACTGTTTTTTCTCGGCGATAAGCGGAGTGTTCGAGCAGAGGAAATTGATCAGATATTGCGGAGAAGAGATGTTGCGGATCGCAAACATCAGTTCTTTCGCAGGGTCACCCATGCTACGCAGAATATTGACCATGATCTCTTTCAGCGAAGCGAGTAACCCTTCGTATTCCTTATCGGTAGAATCGGGCAATACTTCGTCGGCAAAAGCGATGCGTCCCCGCAAATAGGGTTGCTGTTCTGTGATTGAACACAAAACATATCGTCTTTTCCCTTGTAGAATGACGGTTGTGCTGTCGTCGGGCATTTCCAATACCTTGATGATTTCGGCTACGACACCGATAGCGTGCAGGTCGTTGAATCCCGGATCTTCCACTTCATTGTCGATCTGGCAGTTTACGCCGATATACGAGTGGTTCTTCTGGGCATCTTGAACGAGTTTCAGCGATTTCTCCCTGCCGACGGTGACAGATATGGCTACACCCGGATAGAGAACCATGTTGCGAAGTGCCAGAATCGGCAGGTCTTCGGTATTCAATCCTTCGCAGGCGGTATCGATACCTCCTCCGGTAATTTCTGTGAATATAGGCATGATTGAGGGTGCGTTAGTTTCGTTTTCGTCGTTGAACATATATTGTATCCTCCATAAATAGTTGAAATAGGGGGTGTTCTCAAAAAGAAATTATTGTTTATGAAATAAAAATCTTTTTTACCGAATACGGATTTGTCATTTTGTCAGTAGCTGACAGAAGTTCCCTATTATTAAACGTTGATGACATTCCGATATATTAAAGCAAGTTGCGTGCCAAAGTTAAACGTTATGGCAATATAATGAAAATAATTTTATTTTTTTGTTAATTTGCATCGCTTATACAGCCAATACGACGATCATGGCAAATACTTATTTTCAGTTCAAACAATTTACCGTGCATCAGGACCGGTGCGCGATGAAGGTCGGTACGGACGGATGCCTGCTGGGCGCATGGGGCGCGGTGAAGCCGGGCGGGCGGGTACTTGATATCGGTACGGGTACCGGTCTGGTCGCGTTGATGGCGGCACAGCGCGGTGCAACCGAAATACAAGGTGTGGAAATAGATCCGGATGCCGCACAACAGGCTGCCGAGAATGTACGACAGTCGCCGTGGAAGGATCGGATCGAGATTGTATGCGCCGATTTCAGTTCGTATTCGTTGCGTGTCCCAAAGGAACAACGGTTCGATTCGATACTTTCCAATCCTCCTTATTTCGAGAATGCGTTGCGTTCGGACGATGACCGTCGTACGTGGGCGCGGCATGATGCCGCGCTGAACTATGCCGCGCTGTTCGAGGGGGCGGTGCGGCTGCTGCATCCCGACGGCATCCTGTCGTTGGTGACACCGGCAGATGTCGAAGAGCGTCTGGCGGCATTGGCTTACGCATCCCGGCTTCATCCGGTACGGAAGTGTTATGTATCGGGCAGGTTCGGCAATCCTCCGAAAAGATTGCTTTCGCAATGGTCGTTGGCTTCCGAAAAAACATGTGTCATGACCCGTTTGGCGGTAGAGTTCGCTCCGAAGCAATTCACTCCCGAATATGAGGAACTGATGCGCGACTATTATCTCCATTTGTAAATACTCTCCACGTCGTAACGTTTCAAAAACAAAACAGCCCGGAATGCTGTTATTGTTTTATCTTTTGCGGATATGCGGCAAAAGAATATATCAACTTAAAAAATATTGAAGCGTTATGATGAACTTTCCGACATTCTCGTTCTGGGGCAAGACCAAGTATTGGTGGGTCCTGACTTTGGTAGGCATTTTGTTGATTCCGTGCGGCTTCTGGATCTGGTTCCAACCCTATCTGGCGTATGAGGCTATTGCGATGATGCTGGGGTGGTTTTTGGTGGCTACCGGTATTGTGCAACTGTTGGTCTGCGGCAGTGTGGGCAGAAAATCGAAAGGCTGGGGCTGGTGGCTGGCAGGAGGTATTATCGACCTTTTTATCGGATTCCTGCTGGTAGGCAATCTTTCGGTTACAGAAATGTTGTTGCCTTATTTTTTCGCTCTCGCATTTCTTTACAAAGGGATCGGGAATCTGATTTCCGCGTTCAGCATGATGTCGCGCAATAAGTACTGGTGGCTCTATCTGATCAATGGTATTTTGCTGTTTGTCATCTCCGTGCTGTTTATCATAGCTCCTTTTACGGCTGCTTATTCGATCGTTCTGTTATGTGCGGTCGTGTTTATCTATTGGGGATTTTCGATCATATTCTTTTCGTATGATTTGAAGCCCGGAACAGACGATGAAAATCCGTCTTTGCCCGATCCGGGATAGTCATTGACGCGCAATCGTTTATATTTGATTTTTAAATAAGCCATGAGGGGGCTGTGTCGAAATGGAAGTTTTCGATGCAGTCCCTTCGTGGTTTGCTGTCATGACAAACCGTTATTTCTCGAAGAAGCGGTAACTATTGTTTATTAGAGTTAAATGTGTTTTGAATGATGCGTTTTTTTGTTCTGAATATGATATATTTGTATTTCATAAGGAATAATAGCGAAAAATGTGTCGGTATTTTTTTTCGGAAGATTGCCTGTTCCCGATGTCGGGACGATTAAACTCTTTCGGGAAATGCCGGTCTAAATAAAAAACAATAGGGGAGGATTGACTATGAAGAAGAAATGGAATTTGCTCTTTTGGGGGATAGGGTTAGGACTCTTCACCCCGGTAGTTGCCCAGTCGTATGTTTGGGAAGATGATATATATTATTCTCCTTCCGATGAAAATCCGATCGTGAAGCAGAAAAGAGAGGAGAAAGCGAAGCAGACAGCCGAAGAGATTGTAGACCCCGCTACGGTTTCTGCCGACGATTCCGGTACGTTCGCTTCTACCTTCGATGTCGATGCATACAACCGTCGCTATCCTCGCGTATCGCAGCAAGAGAGCACGGTTACGTCCGACTCGTTGCTTCGGGTAGTTCACGACACGGTATATATCGAAGTTGCCGAACCGATCGAGGAAGGCTACTACTTGAATGGATTCAACGGAACGGCAACCGATTATGAGTATGCAACGCGCATCCGCCGGTTCCACAATCCGAAATTTGTAGTGAGTGTGGGCGATCCTGCCTATACCGATATCTATTTTCTGGATAGCAACGATTGGAATGTCTATATCGAAGGCAATTACGCATGGGTGACACCTACATGGACCAACGACTGGTATTGGAATTATATGTGGGCTCCTTATTCCTATACCAGCCTTTCGTGGCGTTGGGGATATTGGGGCTGGAACAGTTGGCATTACGACCCGTGGTATGGCGGGTGGGGGTATCCTTATTACGGTTATTATCCTTATCATTATCACCACCATCATCATCACGGCTGGCATCGTCCTTCGTTTGCGGATTACAATCCGAACGGACGTCCTACGCGCCCCGGTGGTAACTATGTATCGGGCGGATCTAACGGCAACCGTCCCGGAAACGTATCCCGTCCGCAAGGTTCTTCATCGAGAGTGGTCGGAGCACACAGCTCCTCCGGTTCCAGAGTTTCGTCCGGTCATGTTTCCGGCACCCGGCAGCAAGGGAACAATTCTTCGGTAAGTCGTCAAAGCGGCTACTCCGATTCGAGAACTTCCCGCTCTACGACTACGATCAACCGCTCGTCGCAACAATCGTCATCGTCGGGCTCCTCGTACAATCGAGGCAGTAGCAACAGCAGCCGCAGCAACCGGAACAGTTCCGGATATTCGTCCGGATCTTCGTCGAGCGGGCGCGGAAGCAGCTACAACAACTCCTCGTCGAGCCGGAACAATGGCAGTTACAACAGCAGCCGTTCATCCTCGTCGAGCAGGAATAACAGTAGCAGCTATCGCAGTAGCAGTAGTAGCAGTTCGCGTCCTTCCGGCTCTTATTCGGGAGGTGGTTCTTCTTCTTCTCGCTCACGGGGCGGACGCAGATAAAAGATTGAAAGGAAGATACAAAAATGAGAAAGAAAATAGGATTGCTTTTTATTGCTTGTTGCTCGGCGACCATGGGGTTTGCGCAGGGAGCAGTGGAAGCATTGAAATATTCTTCGACCGAGTTGCGAGGGTCTGCCCGTTACATGAGTATGGCGGGAGCCTTTACCGCTTTGGGCGGAGACATTACGTCGGTATCCCGCAACCCGGGTGCAATCGGAGTATTTCGTAATTCGGAAATTTCGCTGACACTCGATTTTGCCACGGTATTGACGCAAGGCAAGGGTACGGCTGGGACGCAAGGCGAGTCCGATTTTTCGATGTTGGGAAACAACCTCGGTTATATCGGGACGGTACGTCTGCAAAATTCAAGTCTGAAAACGTTGAATTTCGGCGTGGCATACAACCGGCTTAAAAGTTTCAATCAGAGATATAAAGTCGGATATAATTCGCCGGGATCGTCGATAGCCGATTATGTATCGGTCATAACGAACGGTTACATGCCTCTTCCCGAGGAACTGAGTGATAAGAATGCGTATCAGAATCCCGATTTGGCTTGGCTTTCGATCATGGGATATACTTCGGGTATGATTACTGCGAATGGAACGGATACCCAATATAAGTATGTGCCGGTAAACGGAAACGCCGATGCTGCGGAACTGGCGGTAGATGAAAACGGATATATCGACGAATATGATCTGAACGTCGGTGGCAATCTGAGAGATGTATTCTATTGGGGCTTGGGTGTGGGCATTACGGATTTCCGTTATCGGCTGAGTGCCCGTTACGACGAGCGGTACTCGGCTATCGGACAAGAGAACCAAGGGTTGAGCAATTATTTGCTGACCCGTGGGGCTGGTGTCAATTTCAAGTTCGGGTTCGTTGCCCGTCCGTGGCAATACCTGCGCATCGGTTTTGCGTTTCATACTCCTACCTATTACACGATGACCGACCGTTATGAAGCGGAAATGTATCATGGCGAAACGTCGGTAGTTTCGGATGGCGGACTGAATGAATCGTCTTATCGTTTCGAATCGCCGTGGCGGATCTTAGGCGGGGTAGCAGTTGTCTTGGGTAAAAAAGGACTGCTGAGTTTCGATTATGAATATACCGATATGACGCATGTTCGGATGAGAACAATCGACGGATTTGAATCGGAAAGTTTCAATGCTGTGTCGGGCGACGTTAAGAAGTATTATCGGGGCGTACATGCTTTGAAGATCGGAGGTGAGTATCGTGTGACGAATCAGTTCAGTGTCCGGGCTGGGTATGCTATCGAAACCTCGCCTGTAAAAAGGACGCTGTTCAATACTCCGACAGAAATGTACACTTCGGGAACCGTAACGAATTATGCCCTGCCCAAAGAGACGCATTATGCGACAGCGGGATTAGGCTATCGTTTCTACCGCTTTTATACCGATGTCGCTTATGTGTTCCGCTATCAAGGAAGTACGGTATATCCCTATTCCTATGTGACGGACGCCGGTATGGCACCGAATACGGGCAGCCTTTCGACCTATTTGCATTCGGCAGTACTTACCGTCGGATATAAATTTTAGAAATAGCCGGATAAAATCCGTATTGGAAACCGAAAGTTTAAATACATTGGATCTGAAAAGATGAAAGAGATTATAAAATATTTGACCGAGCTGAAAGCCAACAACAATCGGGAATGGTTTCAGGAGCATAAGAATGAATATGACGTGTTGCGTGCGCGGTTTATTGCCGAAATGGAGACGTTACTGTCGAAATTGAAAGAGTTCGATCCCGATCTGGCAGGGTTGGATGTGAAGAGTTGCCTTTTCCGCATCTATCGCGATATACGTTTCTCGTACGATAAGACACCGTATAAACCCTATTTCTCGATCTATTTTGCCAAAGGCGGCAGAAAGAGTCCCCGAGCCGGATATTATTTCCATTTCGAACCGGGAAGCATTTCGTTGAGCGGAGGAGTCTGGTGTCCCGAGCCGAAAGTATTGAGAGCGTTGCGGCAGGCGATTTATGACAATTCGGACGAGTTTCGGGCAATTGTTGAAAACGAACAATTCAAAAAAGTATATCCGTCGTTTTACGGTGAGTCGCTTAAAACCGTACCTCGCCCGTTCCCGAAAGATGCTGATTGTGCCGAATATTTGAAACTGAAAAATCTGGCGGCGGATGGACCGTGCCCCGATTCGCTCTTTTATGCCGACGGCTGGATCGATACGGTAGCGGAGGGATTCCGGACATTAAAACCGTTTAACGACTTTCTGAATTATACGGTAGACGATTTTTACGAATAGTCTGGAATATTGCAGAAGAATACAAGGGGCTTATTTATGATGAGTCCCTTTGTCTTTTACCAGTATCACTTTGACCTGCGGGTCGTGCAGCATCAGTGTCCCTCTGGGGCGCAAAGCCAATGCCTCTCGTGCGGTGTGGTGCTCCCACGTCAGCAGGTCTAAGTCGGTATCGATTCGGCTTTTGATAAAGTAATAATCCTCCCCGAAAAACGATAACGCTTTTACGCAGCCGCTGTCGGCAACCTCTTGCAATTGATGTGTAAATTGTTCGGGATTCGACTTGCCGCTATCCCGATCGACATAGTACGACGTATAGAATCCTTTTTCCGTAAACAGTTGTAAGGCATGCCAATTGCGGCTTTCAATGATCAGCCGCGACGGATTTATGTCGTATTGCCGAGTCAGCCGTTGCAATTCAGTCAAGGCATCGGATTTATTCTCGTCCGATAAATTTTTCAGATCGATCCACAACATGCCGCCTTGTAGTTGAAGTTGGTGAAAAATAGAATCCAAAACGATACCGTACGAAACATTCTCATCGTGTGTCACATCGTAACCGGGATTGCGGAATATCACGTCGCATTCGAAATTGTCGTATTCGCCGGCAAACTCTTTCATTTTTTCCACACTATTGGTACGATGTAGCCAAATGCGGGATTTCATCGTATCTCCATGCAATAAAACGGAGCAGAATGGAATGATCAGAACCGATAGAACAATTCCGATGAATAGCGATAATCCGATAACAATTTTTCGAAGCACCATAAAATAAGCCATAGTAATATTTACAAATATAGCAAAGGTGAGGGCAGAAAAAAATAAACTCGTTTATTTTTTTTGTTGAGCCGCTATTGTATTGGGCGTAAGCCAGATATGGCAAAGACGCGAGTAAAACAAGTAAATGTGTCTGTTTTTTTTGTCGAGACGTCCATTATCTAAAACGGCATTCCGGGATAGAATTTTTCACGTTTCACAGTTTTCCTCATAAAAAAATATTTATCGGACCGGCAGCGGTAGGAATCGGCGAAAAATAAAATTATATTTGTAACCGTGGATATAGCCCGTTTTCTGTGGCGGGGAGTATGCGACGACACGATAATTAAATTAAGATATGAAAAAAAGTTTGATTTTATGCTGGGTGATATTATTGGCGGGAACAATGGCTTTCGCTCAGTATCGTCCCGATATATTGGGACAGGGTTTCGAAGCTCGTACATTCGATATGCCCGACGATTACAATGGAAAGGTAGTGGCGACACTGGTGCGCCGGATGCAACCCGAAACCGATAGGGCTGTGCTGTATGTACATGGGTATAACGATTATTTTTTCCAGTCGCAAATGGCAGATTCGCTCAATAGCTGGGGACTGAACTTTTATGCGGTGGATTTGCGTAAATACGGTCGTTCGCTGTTGCCCGGGCAAACCCCGTTCGAAGTGTATGAACTCGAAGAATATTTTGCCGATATCGACTCGGCATTGGTGACGATGCGCGAGGAGGGCAATCGTGAAATCATATTGATGGCTCACTCTACCGGCGGATTGGTCACGTCTCTCTATTGTCAGGCGCATCGTTCCGATTTGCCTGTGAATGCTTTGATATTGAACAGTCCGTTTCTGGATATGAACCTTTCGCCGTTCATGGAAGCCGTATTGGTACCTATGGTGTCGGCTTGGGGCAGCCTTGTAAAAGGCACGAAAATCAATCAGGGGTTATCTTCCGCTTATGCCGAAAGTCTGTTGGACTCTTCGCATGGCGAATGGACGTTCAATACCGATTGGAAATTTCCGGTATCGCCCGCTGTGACATCCGCTTGGATACGGGCGATACATCGTGGGCATGTCGAAGTGCAGCGGGGAATGGAGATTCCGTGCCCGATCTTGCTGATGTATTCCGCCCGGTCGGTCTATGGCGAGGAATGGACACCCGATCACCAGCGGGGTGATGCTGTGTTGGATGTAAAAGATATTGCCGAATACGGGCGGACTCTGGGGGCGGACGTTACGGAGTATGAGGTAATGGATGGATTGCACGATTTGGTTCTTTCACAGAAACCTGCCCGCGATTCGGTATATGCCGAAATGTACCGTTGGCTGAAAGAAAAAGGATTGTTGTAAATTGCGCTCAGCACAACGACCGGTATTTTTCCGGCGTATAGCCGGTCAGCTTTTTAAATAACCGGCAAAACGAATTCGTCGAAGGGTAACCCAACTCTTCGGCGATTTTGTTTATCGGCTCTTTGCATTCGAGCAGTTTTTTCTTGGCGGTGTCGATGCGTTTCAGCTCGATATATTCGCTCGGACTTTTCCCGGTTTCGCATTTTAGCAGGTCGCAGAAGTATTCGGGCGATAATTTAACGCAATCGGCGCACGATTTGACCGACGGCAGCCCGTAGGTTTGTAGCTTCCGGTTGATGATATATCGGTTTAAAAATGTCTCGTATTGCCTTAGCGGGCGCTTGTTTCCGATTTCGCGTGTGATGAATTGCCGTTCGTAGAACCGGGCGATTTGGCACAGCAGGCATTGTATGTGTTTCGATAACAATGTGCGGCTGAATTTGTCGGAGGAGTGCCGCACTTCCCGGCAAATACCGTTCATATACCGGATTAGGATACTATGTTCACGCACCGATAAATGAAGCGCTTCGTCGGGACGATACGAGAGAAAAGAACTGGGGCATGTATCGTATGGGGATAGGCATGTCGGTAGAAACGACGGGGCAAATGCCAGAATCCACGAACAGCAGGTGATGATGAGTTCATCGGATTTTCCTGCCGTCGGATGGGGTGTGCGGCACAGCAGGGTGAAATCGGCATAGTCGTAATA
Organism: uncultured Porphyromonadaceae bacterium; assembly: GCA_900538555.1. Taxonomy (GTDB): domain Bacteria; phylum Bacteroidota; class Bacteroidia; order Bacteroidales; family Barnesiellaceae; genus UMGS27. Next base: position 10,999 of record UPYI01000001.1, on the reverse strand, counting down.
TTGTCTGCCGAAAAGAGGGGTTCGGTCGGATGAGTTGTCCCGTAGCACGATAATATAACATTCCGGCATATATCGGTTAATGTCGATCTGTCCGAGTTCTCCGTTCGATTTTATATCTATCTCTGTCGTTCTCATGTATCGGCTTGTTTTTTTATCTTATGATAAAATTACTGTATAAAGCGATACAAATGTAACCGAATAAAGGCAGACTGAGAAATAGATCGGTAATCGGGGTAGTAATATCCATAAAATAGATACGGACCGGAAATCGTTTTGCCCCCCCCCGACGGGTATCATCGGATTCTTATACCTGTGTGCGGTATTCGTTGGGTGAGCATCCGACGATCCGTTTGAACATACGGCTCAGATGTTGCGGGTATTGGAAACCGAGGTCGTAAGCGATCTGGCTCGTCGTCTTGTTGGAGGAAAGCAAAGCCTCCTTTGCCCGTTCGATCAGTTTGTTCTGGATATATTCCGAAGCGGTTTTGCCGGTCTCTTTCCGGATCATGTCGCCGAAATAGTTGGCAGACAAGAACACTTTATCGGCGAAATATTTTACCGACGGCAAACCTTCGCGTTGTGGCGTATCGTTCTCGAAATAATTGTCGAGCAGTTGCTCGAAACGGACGATAATATCGTTGTTTACCACTTTGCGCGTTTCGAACTGGCGTTCGTAATAGCGCATGCAGTAGTCGAGTAGAAGTCCGATATTGGCAGAGATCAGTCTGCGGCTGTGCTTGTCGATCGGGTGGTCCAGCTCCGTCTCTATTTTATGTAGGCAGTCTATCACCGTTTGCCGTTCTTCTTCCGACAAATGAAGAGCTTCATTTGCCTCGTACGAAAAAAACGAATAATTTTTGATCTCTTGCCCCAAAGCCGTTCCGCGGATCAGATCGGGGTGAAAGATCAAGCCTAAGGCTGCCGGTCGTGTGTTTTCGTCCATCGCCACATCGGCTACTTGACCGGGGGCAAAACAGACGATAGTACCTTCTTGGTAGTCGTAGTATTGACGCCCGTAACGGATGTTTCCGCATTTTATGTTTTTCAGAAACAGGGCGTAAACCCCGTAATGAAAACGGGCGCGGGTAGGCCATGTAGTGGATTTTGATAGGTCGATGACACTGACTAACGGGTGTTTGGTTTCCAACCCGAATAATTTGTTGTAACGATCTACTGTGTCGATATCCAAAAACTCTTCCATATTCATCTTTGTATTTGTGTTCAGCCCTGTAATTCCGAATGGTGTGAACGGATGTCTAATTTGCAAATATAGCGAAAGGCGAGGGCAGAAGCAAAAGGGAAAATGAAATTTTCACGATTGGATTATGCCGAGCCGCCTCCTATATTCTACAAATATAGCGAAAGGCGAGAGCAGAAGCAAATGAGGAAATGAAATTTTCACGATTGGATTATGCCGAGCCGCCTCCTATATTCTACAAATATAGCGAAAGGCGAGGGCAGAAGCAAAAGGGAAAATGAAATTTTCATGATTGGATTATGCCGAGCCGCCTCCTATATTCTACAAATATAGCGAAAGGCGAGAGCAGAAGCAAAAGGGAAAATGAAATTTTCATGATTGGATTATGCCGAATAATCTCCTATATTCGCGTATAGATAGTGAAATGTGTAGCAGAAAACAAAGTGATTATTTCGATGTGGTGAATAAGACTGTGATTTCGGGTGATGCATTTCTGTTTTTAAAATTTAAAAGGAGTTCGGCGAATATGACATCCTGTTTCTCTGTATATTGAATTGTCAGAATATCCGATTCGTATCTTTGGCTTTTGTCGAATGCCGATCGTTCCGATACCGGAACGATAAAGCTGATGATCGTGGCGTATGCCAGATTGGCGTTAGGGAACCCGTCGAAATATAATATCGTGTCGGAAGTCAGCTCCAAGCCTTTTAGCAAATCGTAACGGACGAAATCATAGAACATTTGTTCTGTTGTTTCCGTTGGCATTTTATTTTGTTCTATCGGATGGATGTAGTTGTTTGTCGTTTTCGAGGTGTTGATATCCGCGCAGCCGATCAGTAATAGCATAAGCAGAATACTTTGTAAAGGAAGAATAAATCGTTTCATGGCCGGTTGATTTAAAGCTTGAATGTTTCTGTTTTTCGGACGTTTTGGATGGCGGCTTCTACTTTTGCCAGAGCGTCCAGCGCAAGTTTGGATTGAGCCCGATTGATCGTCATAGATAGACCGCAATGAGGGCACTGTACTCCGTTGTCATGCAACAGTTGTTGGAAGTGGATCGGGATGAAGTGTGTGCATACAGGACAGCTCATTCCGTTTGTAGGAGTCGTCGTTGTCGGATAGGAAGATTGCATGTTATTCGTTTTATAAAGTTTAAAATGTTTCGGAAATACGGGATTGCCATTTATTCTCCGGTGGGTTGCGACAGGGGAATAGATACATCGGAGATCATATTGTTTACGGCTTTGTTCAGTAAGCAGGACACACCTCCGGGAACATCGGCTTGTCGCATTTTTATGTGCACTTTCATATTCGCATTCAAGTTGCTCCGGCGTTCGTGGTCTTTTTCGGTTCGTCCTGCGGATGCAGCCAAAGCTACTCTAAGCCGGGTATCTTTGTCTGCCCGGTCATTTGCTGTTTCTTCCGAACCGTTCTCGAAGGAAAAAGACGAAGTATTCTGTTTGCTGGAAGCATCCAATATTTGAATATCGAAATCGAAGTCTGCTTCCTGTACTTGTAGCAACGGCAATGGAACAAGCGTCAGAACCGGAATACTGACGGTTTGTGTACGGCTTCCGCTTAGATCGGAACTTCGATAATTGAAAGACAGCATCCTTAATGCTCCCGCTTTCCCTGTCTGTGAATCGTAGGATTCGAATGCAATCTTGAATAGATACTCTAAATAGCGTTGTGCAGAAATGGAATCTGCGTCGATCGTGGCAACTAATGGACCCGCTATCAGGTCTTTCAGTTCCATGATCTGACTGTTTACCCTTTCGGTTGTCTCTGTGTTCATTGTCGGGGAAGTTTCCGTTTGTTATTCCGTGTCGGTTTCGATGGGAAGATCCCGGGAGGATATTTTTAATCTCAGGGTCTGGATGCATTCGCCCGGAAGTTTCGATAGCTCCTCGGACGAAACGGTCACATTCAATGCCGGATATTCTTCCGTCCGTTCGGGCTGTATGTTTTTCAATAACCGGGGCAACATGATTTGTAGGTTGGTTTGTAAATCCAGTCGGATTTCCTGCCGAATTTTTCCGGATACATCGTTGGCAAAAATTTCGTTCAGATCCGGATGAGATAAAAAATGTTTGTCGGCGACAAGAAGCACACATTGTTGTAGCCTTTTGAGATCGAATTTCCCTTTTGCTGTGATGAAATCGGTACGGTTTCTTTTTAAATAACCGGCGAGTTTACGGCTCAAAAAAGCGATAAAATTCTTTCGTAATGTTTTCTCTCTGTCCATTCTTTCGATCGGTCCGCTTCCGTCCGGGGTATTCCCTTCGTTTCGGATGACCGTCGAAAGAATGGATGAGACGATTATCTCCGACAGATCGGACGAAATATCCTGTAACGTCCGGATTATCGTTGTTGTATCGGGGGTATAAAATTCATCGGTTACGGGATCTCCGGAAAATCCGCAGTGCAGTGTCAGATCTACATCGCCCAGATATACCGATGGCGGATTCAGGACGGTAGCCTGATTGAGGTCTTGATAAGCCGAAGATAGTTTGAGGGAATACATATTCGCCTCGTGTTGTGCCGATATCATATCCCGTAGAATCGAGCCTAATATTTTGCTTAATTGAACCATAAACTTGTCGGTCGTTTAGTTGGAGTCGGATTGTAAAACAGGGGTTACTTTCCTGAACCTTGATTTTTGAGAGATTCCTCTTTGGCTTGTTTTTCTTCTATTTTCCGAATCCGTTCTTGCGATGCCGCCAATTCTTTGGCACGTTCCTCATTTAATGTTTTGCGACGTTCCGACAAGCTCGCTTGTAGTGCCGCCATGCGTTTTTTATCGTTTTCTTCGCGTTCTATGCGAGCCAGTTCCCTGTCTCTTTGCTCGGTATAACTATCGGTGGTTTTGACGATAACTTTTTTGTCGATGCCGGATACACCTACGATATACGAGGTGGTTTTGCCTTCCACAACAGGCAGGTTGAAAAGCATGTTGTTGCCGTCCACCGTGCCGGTCTGTCCGGGGATCTGGATCTTTTCCGGTTCAAATAATCCCTCCCGATTTTTATATGTGGCGATAAGCATGAACGTTTCGCTGGGCGAACCTTTGAATTCAAGCGCATTTACTTCCAATGTTCCGGATGGATCGCAGACATCGAGGCTGTTTCCCAGTAATTCCAATACCTTCGCCAATCCTGCCGGCATGCTGTCTTGTCCGGCTTTAACGGCTACGTCCATGGTGTACTCCACACTATATTTGGAGTCTTGGGTTGCGGTAGAATCTTTCTTGCTGGAATAATTGGCATGGAAATCCGCATTTATCTTGAAGATTCCCATATTCAGGGAGGTGGAACCTGCCAATCCGGCATCGACCGACGAACTTTCGTTTTCTACCGTAGAGCTGGATGACGAGGCGTTGATGTTGGCTTTAAAAGCGATGTCGATCGTTTGGATGGCGATATAGGGGATCGGTACGATTGTCAGTAGCGGAATATTCAATTGTGCTAAACGTCCGTCTTTGATAAACTGGAAAGAGACATTGACCGTTTTCTTTTCTCCGGTTTCAGGATCTGTGTTCAGCCCTACATCCTGAATGAAATTCCATGAAGTTTTTGCTGCCATGGCTTGTGCCTCAATACATGCTTTGAGCGGTCCGCCGATAATATTTCCGAAAGGTAGAGCTTGCAGTGCGTTGGTCGCAACTTGCGATGGGGTGGTGTCGATTGCCATGATTCTTTTGATTTGAAAATGTGTGTAATGATTTATTTGTTAGAAGTTTATTGAGCGCATTACAATGCTGTGATAGCGTAGTCGCTTTCTTTGTATAGATTGTATTTCATGTTGTCGAGGACTTGAACCATGGGGCTTACATTTTTAGTCATTTCCTTGTGGACATAATAAACCGATTGGGCTGCCATCAGATTTTCTTGTAATCTTTTTACGGCAGCCAGGGTTTTCCCGTTGTCGTCTTTTTCCGGTTTTGCGGTAATATAGACAGCCGATGTAATGTTTTTGAATTGATTGTAGGCAAAACGATAGTCGTATTGGCAGTGCAGGGCGACTATCGTTTTGTCGCTTAACCATAAGATAACTAAGCAGCAGGAATCTAAATGCGGTACGGTGACAAAATCATTTACCGAGAGGGATTGCATGGTTTCGTCGAACAAACTATAAGTAGCCATAAGATGAAAGATTTAGTATGATTCCTACTCTGTAAAAGGCTTTTCGGATTCCGCCGTCGGGTTTAACCGGTATCACGAATGTACAGGATTTATAAAGAAGTGACGAAACACGTTTGACAGACAACTTTAATTTATGATGAGAGGATTGCGGGCTATCGTTTTTTACTTCTTCGCACGCCGAGAAAGACAAACCGGTCGAATAGCTGTTCGCGATATTCCCTGCCGATGACCAGAAACTGCTCTCCGATTTTTAAGCTGTTTCCTACCAAAGCTGTTACATGTTTCAGATTGACGAGATAAGAGCGGTGTATTCGTATGAAGTCCGTTTCGGGCAATTGTTTTTCGATAACCGCCAGATGAAAGGATAGGGTCATTGTTTTTCCGCTCGTAAGGTGCAGTATGGAATAGCTTCCGGCTGCTTCGATCCACATGATTTCGATCCAGGGAACATTGAGATAATCGTTTTGCTGCCAAACGAAAGCATATTTTTCGTTACGTTCGTTTGAATGGCAGGAATCTTTTACTTGCTCGATGCTGGCGATAAGGTTCTTATATCCTGTCCCTCTTACTACTTGTACCGGCATATCTTCCATACCTTCCGGTAAAACAATCATCAGACATTGTTTTGCTTTCATTGTTATAGTTTAATTGCGATTGATATACAAATCAAAAAGAAGATCGGAACAAGTGACGAATATGTTTGGCGATCGACAGGTATTTTTGACGGATGTCATTGGGATCCGGACAATGCATCCGGATCGGTCTCTCAAACACGATCGTGAATAAGATATTGAACTGATATATGAAAATAGTGCAATCGAAACAGTTCTATTTATCTGTAAAAATACGCCTTAAAAGTTTTTCTTGATGCTTTTAAGGCGTATTCCGAAGTCAAGCCCGAAGCTAAATATTATTCTTCACCCATTCGATTAGAGTGTCGATGTCTTGATTTAAAGAGGTGGCTTGCAGCACGACCGTGGCTCTACTCGAACATTTCGGGAAGCATCCGGTGTATTCGCGTCCCGCTTCATTACCTGTGCTGTTCCGGACAATCATTAAATATCGTTGCGGGGCATTTTCGTAATTTTGCATGTGCTGTATTGTCCCTCTGAGCAATGTTTCCCAAGTATCCGGGATGGGATCGAAAAATCCCATCCCCATATCCATAGCATAGCTGGCACCGCTACCGTTTATCGTACTGTTGTTATCTTCACTTCGCAGACCTAAGTGATTCGTGTGGATATTGAGCCATTGATTCTTTGTTATCATAATTACAGATGTTTGGTTGTGTCTTTTTGTTCGATCTTTTTTGGATTCATTGTTTTTGTGAACGTTCGATGTAAAAGTAGGGAATACGATGATAGGATCCCGAAACAATTTTACCGGCGGCATTTATTTTTTATAAAAAGAAGAAAACCGGTGACAATTCTGCCAACTTGTCAAACGAGGTGGTAAAGACGTTGAACGGAAGGATTCGGGTACAGCCGTTTTTTCGAGGACCGGATCTTTTTATTTTCATCGGTCGAGATTTGATTTATCACATAAATTCAGCTTTCCCCTACTGTATTTTTGCGATGCCGGTTCGGAGCAGATGTACATCCCGAAAAAGGTTCCGGCAGGAAGTTATATATAACGAACAGAGTTATTAACAATTTAAAAATTTTAAATTATGTCAGTTTTATCTTGGGGCAAGCCCCGCATTTTTGTGAAATCTCTCGGTGTTGAAAACGCAGCATGGAAAGAATTGGATACTCCGGTTGTCGATACCACGCAATTGTCCACTGAAAAAGGCGAAAAAGTGGAAGCTCAGGTCGAAGGCGGTGAAAACGAAGACGTGCGTTACGGCAAAAATACGTACGCGTTGGCATTGACGCTGCGTGCGGCGAAAGGTCGGAACAAACCGCTACCCGATGCCGACGGTATCATTTCGGGCGATTATTCGATCGCTCTGCAACCCGAAGATCCCGAAACACCCGGATTGATGATCGATAGGGCGACCGCTTCGCTCGAAGAAACTTGGTCGGCAGCCGACGGCGGTCAATGGGCATACACGTTCGATGTGCTCCGTCCGGCAACGGGCAACCAGATCAAGTGGGGACAAGTAGCTGTTTCGGAAAACGGCGAAGTCACCTTCACGGAAAATAAATAGAAGGATTCCGGTAAAAGCCCGGCATGGCGGCTTGGTAGCCATGCGCTTGTGCGTGGACCGCTGGGGCGGCGCGTTCGACCGGAACATGCCGACGGGGTTCGACTCCCCGCACGCACACGGTTAAATTATCGCGTTATGGAACAGAATGAACTTATCGAAATGGATATTGCCGATACGATCATGGAGCGACCCTACGGGTTCTCTGTCGGCGACCGTAATTTTTACCTCTATCCCCTTACGTTGGGGAAAAGCTACCTGTTGGCACGGCTTATGAAAGAGCTGGCGCCCGATATGGCGATTGTGCAACGCAATCCCTATGCCGAGGCGTTGCGCCTTTGTGCTGCGAAACGCCCGCTTGTTTGTCGGTTGTTGGCATACCATACTTTCGATCGGAAAGAAGAACTGCTCGACAACCGGTCGGTCTCCGAACGCAGCAGCCTGTTTGCCGATGAACTGACCGACAAGGAGCTGGCTACGCTTTTGGTCGTCGTTTTCACATTGGGCGACATATCTGCCTTTATCCGTTATTTGGGGATAGATAAGGAGCGTGAGTGGTATCAAAAAGCCTGTCGGGCAAAACCGTCGGGCGGTACGCTTACATTCGGCGGGAAGAGCGTGTACGGCACCCTGATCGATTACGCTTGCCAACGTTATGGCTGGACATTCGATTACGTGGTGTGGGGCATTAGCTATGCCAACTTGCAGATGCTGATGGCGGATGCCGTTACCTCGGTTTATCTCACCGATAAGGAGCGGCGTAAAGTACATATTCCGACCGACCGCACCATTGTTCGGGCGGACGATCCGAAGAACGCGGAACGCATCCGGACAATGGATTGGAAATAAACATGAAATACACCGCATGGTGGTGTACGGTATAAACTTATAAAAACAAATATAGATATGGCAGGATTGAATTTTGAAAATACGGCAGATAATTCGAATTTCTCGCAGAAAGTGAGAACGGCGGACGACGGGGTGGAACGGGCAACTTCCGAGTTGAATCAATTGTTCTCGAACGTAAAAAGTCAGTTTACAGGCAATACAAAGGATTTGCAAGTGCTTTATGATAGTTTGCTGAAACAGATGTTCAAAAACCAACAGGCAGAGATAGACCTATTAGCCGATGGAGCTGAAAAACGACGGATGCAGTTGGAACTCGATTATAAGAAAGAGTATGCCGAGATTAAAAAACTGGAAGCAGAATGGAAAGCAAGTTCCGGAGGCTCGCTGATCAAAGAACAGAACAATGTGTTGATTCAACGAAAAACAAATGCGGAAAAAAAATACAGTAAGGGGACGGAAAAAGCCTTGAAAAAGGATGATTATGATCTCTTGAAAGCAAGTACGAAATTTCTGGAAATATTGGAGAAAGTAGGAACTCAAACAACGGCTTCGTTGAAAAAGGTACGGGATGCTTTAAAGGATGCCCTCAACGATTCGGAGATCGACTTGAAGCCGGAAGAGAGGGAAAAAGTGCAGAAAGCGTTCGATTCTCTTGACTTGAAAATCGCTGAGCGGAATCCCTTTTCGGGATTAATAGATGCGTTTAAAGACTATTTTAAAGCGAGGGAGGCAATAAAAAACATAAAAGAGAATCAACCAAATGAAAATAAGGAAAACCCGGAATCTTCGAATTTTTCAAACTCTAATATAAAAAAAGACCCCTCTTCTGGGATGACTTTGGCTGAGGCTGAACAAAAAGAGCAACAATCGATACAGAAGATCGGCGAATCGGTAAACGGTATCGGTGCATACGGTTCTGCGGTAACGACAGGAGTGGGGCAGATCGTTGGAGTATTGTCTGATTTCGGCGCAGAAGTTCCTGAGGTGGTAAGTGGTACGTTAGCCGGTGTTAGTCAGGTGACAGACTCTCTTGCCGGTATCAGTCTGACGAATCCGGTCAGTATCATAAAGGGGGCATTCGGAGCATTAGCCGGGTTGGGAAAAATGGCGGCTGCTTGGTTTAAAGCCGGTGATGCGAAGCATGATGAGAATATAAAGAAGATGCAGAAAGAGATCGATGGCTTGTCCGATTCTTACGCCGATTTGGAAAGAGAAGCCGGGAAACTTTATTCTACGGATAAAGCCGAAGCTCTCGAAACGATGAACGAAAACTTGGAAGAACAGTCCCGGTTGATCGAACAGCAAATGCAGGAGGAGCAGGATAAGAAAAATACGGATAAAGCCAAGATGAAGGAGTATCAGGACCGGCTCGACGAGAATAAGAAGAAAATAGAGGAGAACAAAGAAGCGGCGATCGAGGCGATATGCGGTACCAGTATAACGGAGGCAATCAACGAATTTGCACAAGCCTATGCCGATGCATGGATAAACGGTACCAGTATGGCGGAGGGCTCAGCAAAGGTTGTAAAGAACTTGATAAGGGATTCCATTGTCGGATTATTAGAAAAGGAATTGGATTCGGGCGTAAAGGACCTCATGACCAAAATAGCAAAATTTATGGCTGATGGAGTTCTTGAACCGTGGGAAGAAGCCGAATTGCAAAGAATGAAGGAGGAGTTGGACCAACAAGCAGAAGAATATTTGTCAGGGGCTGGTAGTATATTAAACGACTCTTTCGAACAGGAGGCTTCGAAAGGCGGTTTCAATACCATGTCGCAAGAAACAGCCGATGAGCTGAACGGTCGATTTACAGCCTTGCAAATCTCCGGCGAAGAGGTGAAGAACCAGATGGTGCAGGCTGTGATTCACTTGACAAATATGGCATCGGTCTCTTCGCAGAATGGCGAAACTCTGAACCTGATTTTGGAGCAGCATGCCAAGTCGAACGATTATTTGGACGAGATTTCCGCTTGTACGAAAAAGATACTGGCAAGTTTCGGTAAAAAAATAGATGTGTTGAACTATAAATTACAAACGATATGATCAAACTACAAGATGTAAAATCGTCTGCCGCCGCCGCAGGAGCGTGTGGCAAATTGTCCGGCGTTCACGATTGGAAAGGGCTTTGCCGGTTGTTCTTTTCACCGCAGGGCGTGGAGTTTTGCGAGCACCGGAACTTCCCGTCGTTGGAGTTGTTCCGGTCGATAAAAAGCCGGGTGGCGCGTTATGGCTTTCAGGTCGATGCCGGAGAGATTGTCCGAGAGAATGACGGTTGCATCGCTTTGGTGGGCGATACGCAGGCTAAACTCACCTTCTCCGATCCGACCCGGGTGCATAAAGTCGTCTTAATGCACGGGGCGAAAGCGGAGATTACCGCTACCGGTTATGCGGTAGTCCGCCTGATCAACATCGGGAATTGTGAAGTGAAAATAAATAAACAAGAACACGCAGTAATATTGAATTGATATGCCGATAGGAGAATTGAAAATCAATGATAAGGATGCTTATATGGAGTGGGGCATTAGCTTGGAGAAATCGTCGTTGTCAGCCTTGATGACTCCGCCACCGCTCAAAGCATTTATCGAAAACAAATCCCGCTTGGACGACGGGAAGCAGATTGTAAATCACGAACCGAAATGGGACGAGCGTACACTTACGTTCGTG